>CAWIOR010000014.1:0-381206 GCA_963837825.1 uncultured Chloroflexia bacterium | reverse complement strand
CGGCGAGGTCGATCATCTGGGTGATGAACGAGTCCTGGGCCGGGCCGAAGTCTCCTTCGTCGCGTTGAGCTCGCACACGTCGTCGGTGCGTCGAGACCCTGGGTCGCCGCCGCAACCTGGTCGAAGCCGGCCCGCATCGAGGCGGTCAGGTCGTGGGCCGCCTGCTCCTCGCCGACCGCGTCGCCGACGAGCTCGATGTCGTCGACCATCTCCGTCGACGTCGGCGGCGTGTCCACCAGTAAAGCACGTTCGCCCGACGGAGCTGGGCGATCGCATCCGGCGGGTCGAAGCCGTTGCCGCCGGCGATGAGGAGATCGGCGCCGAGGCTGACGGTCCCTCGACGTCGACCGACCCGAACTTGGCGACGACCGGGAGCGAGTCCGCGGCGGGTGGGTACGGGGTGATGTCCTCGACCTTGGCGATCGTCCGGTCGCCGACCCGATGGCGAACAGGATCTCGGTCGTGGCCGGGGTCAGCGACAGATCTGCCGGGGCCCGGCCGGCAGGCGTTCCACTCCGCTCCCTTCGCTCAGGGCGAGCGGGAGCGTCGCCGCGGGGCTCGGGTGTCGGGTCTCCTCGGGCGACCCGGAGCTCGGCCGGCACGATCGACGCCGTCGCGTCGGGCGGGGATCGGACACGGGCGTCGAGCCCGGACCGCCGGCGCAGGCGCCGACGATCAGGGCGAGGACGAGGCCCACGCCGGCCAGGCGCCGCCCGGCGCCGGGCACGCGAAACCCCTCGCCGGTCGGTCGAGGGGTGAGACGTTATTATGCCTTCCCTGAGCACTACCCCTGGGTCGGCGACCGGACTCGCGCGCCGGCCCGGGTCTCACCCGGGACGCCGCGACCACCGTATAGCGGCACGGTGCTGGGATCTCACCGGCTTCGTGCCCAGCGGTCTGGCGTATGAATTGCCGATTGACTCGCCGACTGTACCACGCCGAGGGTCCCACGGCGGGCATCGGAGTCCATGGTGGTCGCTAAGTCGCAGCTAAGCGTCCGCCCCAGAGATCCCCTCCCGCCACCAGACCGTCCCCGCCGGAGGAGGTCCTCGACGACGCGCCCGGCGCAGAACGGGGCCCCGCTCTGCGCCGCGCGCGTCCGTCCGAGGACCTCCTCCGGCGGGGACGGTCTGGTGGCGGGAGGAGGGCGAGGCGGGGAGTCTCGCAGGCGCCGCTTATCTGCGACTTATCGGTGCCCGCCGTGGGACCCCGATCGCCGCGCCGTGGGACCCTCGCGCGTGGTACAGTCGGCAGGTCAATCGCATACGCCAGACCGCTGGGTCGCGAAGCCGGTGAGATCCCGGCACAGTCCCGCTACGGTGGTCGCGGCGTCCCGGGCGAGCTGCCCGGGCCGACCGCGCGAGTCCGGTCGCCGACCCAGGGGTCATGCTCGACCTTCGAGAGAAAGGGTAGGCATCCCGTGACCCCGTCCTCCACCCCTCGACCGACCGGCGAGGGGTTTCGTGTGCCCGGCGCCGGGCCGCGCCTCGCCGGCTCGCCCTCGTCGCGTCGCCCTGATCGTCGGCGCCTGCGCCGGCGGCTCGCGGCCGCGACGCCCGTCGTCGATCCCGCCCGACGCGACGCGCGTCGATCGTGCCGGCCGACTCGCGGGTCGCCCGAGGAGAGCCCGACGCCCGAGCCCGCGGCGACCTTCCCGCTGACCCTGACCGACGACGAGGGGACGGAGGTCGACCTCCGGCCGCCCCCCAGCGGATCGTGTCGCTGACCCCGGCCACGACCGAGATCCTGTTCGCCATCGGGGCCGGCGACCGGACGTCGCCAAGGTCGAGGACTTCACCCCGTACCCGCCCGCCGCCGACGGCGCTGCCGGTCGTCGCCAAGTTCGGGTCGGTCGACGTCGAGAAGATCGTCAGCCTCGGCGCCGACCTGGTCATCGCCGGCGGCAACGGCTTCAACCCGCCGGATGCGATCGCCCAGCTCCGCCGGGCGGGCATCCCGGTCGCTCGTCGTCTACGCCACCAACGTCGAGGGCGTCCTCGACGACATCGAGCTGGTCGGCGACGCCGTCGGCGAGGGGCCGGCGGCCCGCGACCTGACCGCCTCGATGCGGGCCGGCTTCGACCAGGTCGCGGCGGCGACCCAGGGCCTCGCCGCGCCGCGGACGTTCTACGAGCTCGACGCGACGAAGGAGATCTTCGGCCCGGCCCAGGACTCGTTCATCGCCCAGATGATCGAGCCTCGCCGGGGGCGACCCGATCACGACCGACGACCCGGCGGTCTTCAGCATCCCGCTCGAGAAGCTCGTCGCCGCGGACCCCGAGGTCATCGTCCTCGGCGACGCCGCCTACGGGACGACCCCGGCGATCGTCGCCAGGCGTCCCGGCTGGGGCGCGATGACGGCGGTCAAGAACGGGGCGATCCGCCCGGCCGACGACGTCGTCATCAGCCGGCCCGGGCCGCGCCTGGTCGAGGGCTCATCGCCCTGGCCGATCGCGATCCACCCGGAGCTCGAGCGACGCGTTCCCGAGCCCCGCCCCGGCCGAGTCGCCGGCCGCAGTCCGCGGCGCCCTGATCCGATGGCCACCCGGAGCGAGGTCCTCGGCGCACCGCTGACCGGAGCCGGCTGGCTCGAGCGTGCCCGGTCCCGCCCGGGCGCGCTCCTCGCCGGGGGCTCGTCGCCCTCGTCGTCGTGCTCGTCCTCGGGGTCGGCCTGGGCAGCGTGGCCGTCGCCCCGGCCGACACCGTGGCGATCCTCGCCCACCGCCTGCTCGGGCTCGACCTCGGTGCGACCTGGACGCCGGCGGCCGAGACGATCGTGATCGACCTGCGCCTGCCGCGGGTCCTGTCGGCGATGGTCGTCGGGCTCGGGCTGGCCGTCGCCGGCGCCACGTTCCAGGGGATCCTGCGCAACCCGCTGGCCGACCCGTACGTGCTCGGCACGGCGTCCGGCGCGGCGCTCGGCGCGGCGATCGGCGTCCTCGTGCCGATCCGGATCGTGCTCCTCGAGTTCGGGCTCGTCCAGGTCCTCGCGTTCGTCGGCGCGCTCCTGGCGGTCACCGCCGTCTACCGCTTCAGCCGGACCGGGGCGCTCGCCCCGCTGACGAGCCTGCTCCTGACCGGCTACGCCGTCGGCTCGCTGCTCGCGGCCGGGCTGGCCATGACGATGTACCTGTCGGGGACGAACCTGCGCCAGATCTTCTTCTACCTGCTCGGCGGGTTCGAGGGCTCGTCGTGGCTCCAGCTCGCCCTGACCACGCCGATCATCCTCGCGGCGACGGTCGGCGATCCTCGTCCGGGCGCGGGCGCTCAACGGCTTCCTGCTCGGCGAGGAGGCGGCCGCCCACCTCGGGGTCGACGTCCGGCGCGAGCGGGCGATCCTGCTCGGCCTGGCCAGCCTGATCACCGCGGCGGCCGTCTCGATCAGCGGGCTGATCGGCTTCGTCGGGCTGGTCGTGCCGCACGTCGTCCGGCTCGTCGTCGGGCCGAACGCCCGGCGGGTCCTGCCGCTGTCGGCGCTGATCGGGGCCAGCCTGCTGGCGGCCGCCGACCTCGTCGCCCGGCTGGCCGGCGGGATCCCGGTCGGGGTCGTGACCGCGGTCATCGGGGCGCCGTTCTTCCTCGCCCTGCTCCGCCGGCGCCCGCTCGGGGTACGAGCTGTGAGCGGCGGGCCGATCGTCGAGCTGGCCGGCGTGGAGGCCGCCTACCGCGAGCGGACCGTCCTGCGCGGGATCGACCTGGCGATCGGGGCCGGGGAGCGGGTGGCGATCGTCGGCCCGAACGGGGCCGGCAAGTCGAGCCTGCTGCGCGTCGTGGCCGGGACGCTCCGCCCGACGCGCGGCCGGGTGACCCTGGCGGGCGATCCGGTCGAGCGGCTCGACCGGATGGCCGTCGCCCGGCGCCTGGCGGTCGTGCCCCAGGCGGCGGCGCTGCCGTTCGCGGCCCGGGTCGAGGAGGTCGTCGGCGCTCGGCCGCCTGCCGCACGAGGACCCGTTCCGGGGCCACCGGCCGGCCGACCGGGCGGCGGTCGCGGCGGCGATCGAGCGGGTCGGGGTCGGCGGGCTGCTCGGCCGCGATGCCCGCGAGCTGTCGCTCGGCGAGCGCCAGCTCGTGCTCCTGGCGATGGCCGTCGCCCAGGCGGCCCCGGTCCTCGTCCTCGACGAGCCGACCGTCCATCTCGACCTGCGCCACCAGGTCGAGACGATGGAGCTCCTGGTCGACCTCAACGAGCGCGACGGGACGACGGTCCTGGCCGTCCTCCACGACCTGGGCCTGGCCAGCCACTTCTTCCCGCGCCTGGTCCTCCTGGCCGGCGGGTCGGATCGTCGCCGACGGCAGCGCCGGACGAGGTCCTGGCCGACGATCGGATCCGCGAGGTGTTCGGGGTCGATCCGGCGTTCGTCCGTCGCGCTCGGGTGGCCCGGCCGCGACCGGTCGCCGCCGACGGGGTCGGCGCGGCTGCGTTGACCGGTCGGAGCCCGCGGGCTAGGCTGCGGCGGTGATGCGAGCGCGCGGACCGAGGCAGCCGCCCGTCGGTCGTCGCCCGGGGTGGAGCGCTCGGGGCGGGTCGTCCGCGCTCGCGCTGGCGGTCGTGCTGGCGCTGGTCGTCGCCGCCTGCGACGGAGCCGTCGGTCTCGCCGATCGCCGGGTCGGCGTCGCCGTCCGCGAGCGCCGCGGGATCGCCGAGCGAGCGTCCCGACCGGGTCGCCGTCCGAGGAGCCGACCGTCGAGCCGACGGAGTCGCCGACCGACACGCCGACCTCGGAGCCGACCCCGAGCGAGACCGCCGCCGGTCCGTCGGCGAGCCCGTCGGCCGGCGGCACCGGCGCCTGCTTCGGCTCGTCCGACACGCGCGACTTCTTCGCCTCCTTCGCCCAGTCGGTGTCCGTGGCCGGTCTACTGCGCGGTCCTGCCGAAGGGCTGGTCGGTCGAGCACGGGGACGTACCACCTGACGAACGGCGGCCGGCTGACGATCAGCTACCGGCGTCGGGCCGACGGGGCGCGGATCGTCCTCGACGAGGGCTCCGTGTGCGCCCAGACGACCCCGTGCGTCCCGGCGGGATCGGACCTCGGAACCACGCCGTTCGGCGATCGACAGGCCGACCTGAGCGCGTCGAGCGGCGCGCTGGCCGCGGTCGTCGACGAGACCGAGAACCCGGCCTGGCTGCTGACCGGGACCGGCATCGGGCAGGGCGACTTCACCTCGATCGCCGCCAAGCTGCACCTGCTCGATCAGTAGGGTCCCGTGCCGGAAGGGGGTGGGCGACCCGCGGCGCCGCTAGGGCGGATGGTTCGGCTTCAGACCCACAGGCGCACGTTCGAGCTTCAGGCGGCCGCGACCCTCACGCGCCCAGGGCAGCCTCGGTCAGGCTGGCCACGGCGTCGGCGGTCCGGTCGGGGTCGCCGCCGCGGCCGATGAGGACGGCGGTCGGGCCGAAGCCGACGATCGGGGCGCCCGTGGCGATGACGCGGACCGCGGCGACGGCCGTGTCGAGGGACATCCCGTGGGGCTCGGGCATCGCGACGGCCCAGTCGCCGCTGGCGTCGAGGGCGTCCAGGTCGAAGGCGACGTACAGCCCGTCGACCCGCGAGGCGACGGCGCGCGTCCAGGCCCCCAGGGCCGCCAGGCCGGCGTCGGTCCCGAGCATCCCGGCACCGAAATGGGCGACCCGCGACGCCGCGAGCATCCGCGACTCGGTCTCGTCGAGGACCTGGCCCCCGAGCAGGGCGGCGTCCTCCTCGGCGGCGGTCGGGCCGTCGCAGGCGGCGACGAGGTCCGTGTCCCCGCGTCCGAGGAGCATCGCGAAGGGCATCCCCCAGACGTTCCCCGACGGGGTCGTGTCGGGGGTGTTGAAGTCGCCGTGGGCATCGAACCAGGCGATCGCCAGGCGGGCGTCCGGGCGCGCCCGACGGAGCCCGGCCATCGCCCCGGCGTGGGTCGTGCAGTCGCCGCCGACGGCCAGCAGGCGGGTCCCGGCGGGGCTCTCGTCCAGCGCGCCGGCGACGTGGGCGGCCAGGCGCGGCAGGTAGGCGCAGATCCGCTCACGGTTCTTCGCCCGTGGGTCGTCGTCGGGAGCCCAGCCGGGCTCGTTCGGGGCGTCACCGGCGTCCCGGAGCTCGGCGCCGGCCAGGCCGGGTCGCGCCCGGAGGCGTCGCTCGAGTTCGAGCCGGCGCAGCTCGCCCGGCGTCCGCTCCATCCCCGCGAAGTGGCCGCCGAGCGCGGTCGGCGAGCCCACCATGACGATCGGTCCGGCCATCCGACCGAGGATAGGCTACGGCCCGGCCCGTCGTCCGGCATCATCGACCGATGCGGATCGCCGACTTCGAGCTCGAGCGCTACTTCGCCCGCTGGGAGTTCGCCGTCGAGCACGTCCTGTGCGCCTCGGACGTCGAGGGCTACCCGATGGCCGAGCTGCTCGCCCTCGCCGACGACGAGACCCGGGTGCTGTGGGACGGCCTCCGGCTCGGCTACACCGAGTCGACCGGTCACCCCCTCCTCCGGCGCGAGATCGCGAGCCTCTACGAGCGGATCGACCCGGACGAGGTCCTCGTCTTCGCCGGTGCCGAGGAGGCGATCTTCTGCCTGCTCAACGTGATGCTCGGTCCCGGTGACCACGCGATCGTCACCTGGCCCGGCTACCAGAGCCTCCACGAGGTGGCCCGGGCGGCCGGCGCCGAGGTCACCCTCCACGAGCTCCACGAGGCCGACGGCTGGGCGCTCGACGTCGACCGGCTGCGTGCGGCCCTCCGGCCCGACACCCGGCTGGTCGTCGTCAACGCCCCGCACAACCCGACCGGGATGCTTCCGAGCCACGCCGAGTGGCGGGCGCTGACCGAGCTGTGCGCCGAGGCCGGCGTCCACCTCCTGGCCGACGAGGTCTACCGCTACCTCGAGTTCGACGCGGCGGATCGGCTGGCCGCCGGCGCCGACGCCCTCGAGCGGGGCATCTCGCTGGGCGTCCTGTCGAAGTCGTTCGCCATGGCGGGTCTGCGGATCGGCTGGCTGGCGACCCGGGATCGCGCCCTCCTGGCCCGTGCCGCCGCGTTCAAGGACTACACGACGATCTGCTCGTCCGCGCCGGCGGAGATCCTCGGGATCGTCGCGCTCCGTGCCCGCGAGACCGTCCTCGCCCGGACGCACGCGATCGTGTCGGCGAACCTGCCGCTGCTCGACCGGTTCTTCGCGGAACGCTCGGGGGCCTTCTCGTGGGTCCGCCCGAGGGCGGGCTCGATCGGCTTCCCGCGCCTGACCGCGGGCGGCGTCTCGATCGACGACTTCGCGGCCGAGCTCGTCGAGGCCGAGGGCGTCCTGCTCCTCCCGGGCTCGCGCTTCGGCTACCCCGGGAACCACTTCCGGGTCGGCTTCGGGCGGACCGACCTGCCCGTCGCGCTCGAGCGCCTCGAGTCGTTCGCCGACCGCAGGCTCGGCTGACGACCGGACCGGTCCAGCGCCTTCGGCGCTTGCCTTGAGGCGCCGGAAGGTCGATAGTCCGGGCTGATGAACCTGCGGAGAGTGACCGGCGGCCTGAGTGTCGGTGCGGTGCTGACCTTCGGGCTCGTCCATGCGGTCCACGTCGCCGCGGTCACGGCCGCTCCCGCCGTCGTGGCCGCCGCCGTCAGCTTCGTCTGCCGGATCCACTGAGGCGTCCGCCGTCGGACCACCGCGTCGTTCCGGCCGTCGATGGGACTTCGGTCGGCCTCGAGGTGGGCCGCGCATCGGCGTTGCCCGAGGTGCAACCGATCGCCGTCGTCGGCCGACCGGGAGGCACGGCATCGGAGATCCGTTGCGCCATGGGCAACAGATCCCGGTTGCTGTGTCGGCCGGGGGCTCCACCTTGCGGCTTTGTTGCGATACGGACAACAGGCCCCGGGTGTCAGGCCACCACTCCCCTCAGCGGACGGTGACTCGGACCTCCTGGACGAGGTTGTTGCCGAGACCCTTCAGGTTCCACGGCTGGTCGGTCGGCTGGGTGTTCCCGGCGGCGTCCGTCGCGCGGCAGGACAGGACGTGGTCCCCGGCGGTCGCCGCCCAGTCGAAGCTCCAGCCCCGCCAGGCGTACTCGCCGAGCGGCGCGTCGAGCGTGGCGTCCGGCCAGGCCCCGTCGACGCCGACCTCGACCCGGGTGACCGCCGCCATCCCCGACCAGGCCCGACCGACCAGGCGGACCGGGCCTGCCTCGACCACCCGGTCGCGGGTGAAGAAGTCGGGGATCCCCGGCGGGACCATCAACGCCCGGACCCGCATCCGGTCGGCCCGCTCACCGGCCTCCTCGTCGGTCTGCTTGTACTGGTAGGCCTCGACCTGCTGGTAGCCGGTGAACGGCTCGGCGACCGCCTCGATGCCGGTCAGCCACTTGACGCTCGTCATCCCGTACCAGCCGGGCACGAGGAGTCGGACCGGATAGCCGTGCTGCGGCTCGAGCGGGCGACCGTTCATCTCGTAGGCCAGGAGCACCTCCGGCCGGGTCGCCTCGGCGACGGTCAGGCTCCGCTGGTAGTCCTGCTCGATGTCGCCCTGAACGCCGCGGTCGGCGCCGGTGAAGACGAGCTCGACGGTCCCCGGTCGCAGCCCGGCCTCGTCGAGCAGGCCGGCCAGGGGCGTGCCGGTCCAGGTCGCCGTCCCGATCGCCTCGACCAGCCAGGGCTGGCTGAGCGGCCGCGGCTCGAGCCGGGCCCGGCCGTTGCCGGCGCACTCCATCGTGACCGGGACCGTCCGGGCCGGTCTCGAGCGGATTCGTCGAGGCCGAGCTCGAGCGGTCGCTCGACCAGCCCATGGAGCCGCAGCCGCCAGGCCGCCGGATCGATCTCGGGGACATCGAAGTGGACGAGCAGGTAGTGCATCCCGACCGGCGTGACGTCGTAGCGCAAGCCCTCGAGCGGCATCCCCCGGTTCCGCGTGGCGAGCTGGAGCTCCTCGAAGGTGATGCCCTGTCCGGGTCCGGCGACGCTGGTCATGGCCGCGATCGTCCCACGCCGGTCAACGTCCGAGCGCCGCGAACTCGTCGAGGAAGCGGGCGGTCAGCCTGGGCGGCCTTGGCCGCGTAGTCGAGGCGAACGTTCTCGTCCGGCGCATGGGCGTGGCAGTCCCACGTCCCGCCGCCGAGACTGGTCATCGGGATCCGGTCCCGGCCGCAGACCTGCCACATCGGGGCGACGCCGGGCATCGACACGTAGCGGATCGTCGGGCCACCGAAGACCGCCTCGGAGGCCCGGGTGGCGGCATCGAGCATCGGGTCGTCGGCCCGGGTCCAGTAGGCCGGCTCGCCCTCCTCGCCGACGACCTCGATGTCGTGGAAGCCGTGCCGCTCCAGGTGGGCCCGGATCGCACCGACGATCGCGTCCGGGTCCTGGTCCGGGACGATCCGGATGTCGAGCCGGGCGTGCGCCTCGGCCGGGGTGATCGTCTTGTCGCCCGGGCCGATGAACCCGGACCACAGGCCCTGGATGTTGAGCGTCGGGGCGAACGTCATCGCCCGGACCGCGGCCGTCCCGTCGAGTCCGCCGACGAGCGACGCGACGCCGTACTCGCGACGGGCGTCCTCGACGACGCTGAGCGGCGTGGCATCCACGATGGCCAGCTGGGCCGGGGTCGGCGGGACGATCCCGGCGTCGAGGCCCTCGACGGCCGGGATGCCCGCCGCGTCGTACATGCTCGCCAGGGCCTGGGCGAGACGGACCGGCGCGCTCGGCAGGACGGTGGCCATGCTCGAGTGGGCGTCGTAGGCGATCGTCCGGCAGACGAGCTCCAGGACGACGATGCCGCGGACGCCGCCGACGATCTCCGGGCGACCGGCGGGATCGACCCCACCGCCCTCGATCAGGGCCCCATCGACCTCGCGGATGCCCGGGCGCCGATCGAGCAGCGCGTCGAGATGACCGCTCCCGTACTCCTCCTCGCCCTCGACCAGGAAGCGGACCCGGCAGGGCAGCGGACCGATCGTCGCCAGGTACGCCTCGACCGCCCAGATCCGGGGCATCAGCTCGCCCTTGTTGTCGGTCGCGCCGCGGGCGTACAGGCGCCCGTCCCGGACGGCCGGCTCGTACGGCGGGGTCGTCCACAGCTCGAGCGGGACGGCCGGCTGGACGTCGTAGTGCTGGACGGCCGTGAGGGTGCGCGGGCCGTCGCCGATGTCGCCGACCACGAGCGGCGGGACCTCCGGCTGGTCGGGCAGCCCGACGACGTCGACGGTCGCCCCGAGTCGCCGCAGCCGGTCGGCGATCCAGTCCGCCGCGCCGCGCAGGCCGTCGGTGTCGCCCTGCTCCGAGCGGAAACGGCAGAACTCCGCCAGCTCCTCGGTCCAGGCCGGCATCCGCTCCTCGATGTAGCGGTCGAGCGCGGCGTAGTCGGGCATCGGGTCTCGTCCCTCCAGGCTGCGGTGCGACGAGGATAGCGGCCGGACGACGATCGTCGTCGCCTAGGCCCGCTTGCGTGGCAGGTCGAGGAACGGCAGCTCGACGACGGTCGCGCCGACCCGTCCACGCCTCGCCTCGACCGTCCACTCGACCGACAGCCTGGAGCCGACCCGCTCGTGGCTGGGCGGGACCGAGGCGAGGGCGATCGGCTTCTTGAGGATCGGGCTCCAGCCGAGGCTGGTCACCCGGCCGACCTGGCGCCCGCCGCCGGCGTCGTAGAGCGGGATGTGCGAGCGCGACACCGTCGCGGGGGCGGCCGGCGGGAGCCCGTGGGCGTCGAACAGCTCGACGATGTCGTCCCAGTCGAGCTCGATCCCGACGAGCCGCCGGGCCGGACCGCCGGACCGTTGCTCCGCGGCGAGCGCGCGCTTCCCGACGAACTCGGCCTTGCCCAGGTCGACCAGCCGGCCCAGCCCGATCTCGTACGGCGAGTAGGCCTGGTCGGCGTTCATCGCGTGGCGGGCGCTGGTGTAGTCGACCTCGAGCAGGATGAGCCCGGCCTCGAGCCGGACCACGTCGAGGGCGAGCATCCCCGCCGGCCGGATGCCGTACGGCTTGCCGGCGGCCATCAGCGCGTCCCACACCCGGACCGCGCGCTCGGCCGGGATCCACAGCTCGTAGCCGAGGTCGCCGGTGTAGCCGGTCCGGCTGACGTCGAGCCTCGTCCCGGCGATCGTCGCCGGGCGGCGGCGGAAGTAGCGCAGGTCCTCGAACGACTGGCCGGTGGCCGCCTCGAGGACGGCCCGGCTCCACGGCCCCTGGAGGGCGACCGCCGCGACCGACTCGCTGACGTCCTCGATCTCGACCTGGAGGCCGCTCGCGTTCATCGTCAGCCAGCGGTACTGCGGGTCGGCCGCCGTCCAGCGGAAGCGGTCCTCGGCCAGCCGGTGGACCGTGCCGTCGTCGACGACCTTGCCGTCCTCGTCGCACCAGGGCGTGTAGTAGACGGCGCCGTCACGGAGCTTGGTCGCGTCGCGGGTGATCACCCGGTCGACCAGCCTCAGGGCGTCGCGGCCGCGGACCTCGTACTTATAGAGCGGGCTGACGTCGATCAGCGCGGCCTGCTCGCGGATCGCGTTGTACTCGATGTCGTGGTAGTCGGCGTAGACGCTGGCCGCGAAGTAGCCCGACCACTCGCGCCACTGCATCTTCCGGTTGTGGGGCTGGGTCCGGGGGTGGAACGCGGTCCCGACGCTCACCTGGCTCCTCCATCGGCGCGACACCGCCGCTGCGCTGGTCCGCTGCCACCCAAGTATGCAGCCTTTCTATGCAGGATGGATGCTGGTCGCGCGCGGCGGGCCGGCTCGGCGCCGCGGCCTTGCTCGGCGCCGCGGCCTTGCTCGGCGCCGCGGCCTTGTGCGCCCCACGCGCGAACCAGCGGAGGAACGGCAGTCCGGGCGGGCGACGTCGTCGCATTCATCCCGGCCTGAGCGTGGCGCGGGATGGATCGGGACCGCCGAACGGGGTCGATGAGGCGCTCGGGGTCGCCCGAGGGCCGTTCGTCCTCCCGTTGGCGCGTGGGGTGCACAGCGTGATCGTCTGCCGACAGGCGCGCGATCCGGGGCCGCTCCCCGCTGATGCGTCGACCCGCATCGAGGACGAAACCCCGCTCGCGGACGGTCGGGACCGGCTAGACTGCATATGTCCCATGCACCCTGCATAGCGGGCGGGCGCGCCCGGGCGGCATCAGCGGAGGGCCTCGCCAGGGGCGCGGGCACGCGGAGGGCCAGGTGGCGGAGAGCTACGACGCGATCGTCATCGGCGGCGGCCACAACGGGCTCGTCAGCGCGGCCTACCTCGCCCGCGCCGGCCTGAAGACGCTCGTCCTCGAGAAGCGCCACGTCCTCGGTGGCGCCGCCGTCACCGAGGAGATCTTCCCGGGCTTCCGCTTCAGCGTCGCCAGCTACGTCGTCAGCCTGCTCCGCCCGGAGATCATCCGCGAGCTCGAGCTGCCGAAGCACGGCCTCGACATCCTGCCCCTCGACGGCACGTTCACCCCGCTCGAGAACGACTACCTGTGGCGGGTCAACGACCACGGCCGGACGATCCGCGAGCTTCGTCGCTGGAGCCTCCGGGACGCCGAGGCGTACGAGGAGTACGGCCGGCTGATGGTCGAGATGGCCAGGTTCATCAAGCCGATCCTGAGCATCGTCCCGCCCGACCTGACCGGCATGGATCCCCGCCAGCTCGCCCCGCTGACGGGGCTTCTGCGGGCCTTCCAGAAGCTGCCCGAGAAGCAGCAGGCCGTCTTCGTCCAGCTGATGACGATGAGCGCGACCGACTTCCTCCGGCAGTGGTTCGAGACCGACCCGCTGATCGCCACGATGTCCGCGTCCGGGATCATCGGCACGTACCAGGGCGTCCAGAGCCCGGGCACCGCGTACGTCCTGCTCCACCACTACATGGGCGAGATCGACGGCGCCTTCCGGGCCTGGGGGATCCCGCGTGGCGGGACCGGCGGCGTGTCGGAGGCGATCGGGAGGTCGGCCCAGGCCTTCGGGGCGGAGATCCGGATGGAGGCGCCGGTCGCCCGGATCCTCGTCCGCGGCGGCCGGACGGTCGGGGTGGCGCTCGAGTCGGGCGAGGAGATCCGGGCGAGGACGGTCCTCAGCTCGGTCGACGCCCGGCTGACCTATCTGGGGCTCGTGGAGCCCGGCACCCTCGAGCCGGAGTTCGAGGAGGAGATCCGCCGGTTCAAGTTCCGCGGCTCGTCGGGCAAGGTCAACATGGCGGTCGATCGGCTGCCCGACTTCACCTGCCTGCCCGGCGAGGGCGACCACCTGCGCGGGGCGATCAGCTTCAGCGCCAGCGTCGACGACATGGAGCGGGCCTACGACGACGCGAAGTACGGCCACTGGTCCCGGCGGCCGTACATCGACATGATCATCCCGACCCTGGTCGACCCGACGATGGCCCCGCCCGGCAAGCACGTCATCAGCTGCTTCGTGCAGTACGCCCCGTACAAGCTCGACCCGAGCCTGGGCACCTGGGACGACAACCGCGAGGCGTTCGGCGACGCGGTCATCGACCGGATCGCCGAGGTCG
Source organism: uncultured Chloroflexia bacterium (assembly GCA_963837825.1). Classification (GTDB taxonomy): domain Bacteria; phylum Chloroflexota; class Limnocylindria; order Limnocylindrales; family CSP1-4; genus Chersky-267. The sequence continues at coordinate 367,789 of CAWIOR010000014.1, read as the reverse complement.
CCCCGAACATCCGGGAGCTCATCCTCCATCGCCAGGTCCTCACCCCGCTCGACATCGAGCGCACCCTCGGGCTGACCGAGGGGAACATCTTCCAGGGCGAGCTGAGCCTCGAGCAGCTCTTCTTCAACCGGCCGGTACCCGGCTACGCCCGGTTCAAGGGCCCGATCCGCGACCTCTGGCTGTGCGGCTCGTCGACCCATCCGGGCGGCGGGCTCATGGGCGCCAACGGCCGGATCGCGGCGCTGGAGGTCCTCAAGGCCCGGCGCCGGAAGGCGGCCTGACGATGGCCCGGACCGACCCCAGCGCCCGGACCGCCTACGACGCGATCGTCGTCGGCGCCGGCCACAACGGGCTCGTCGCGGCCGCGTACCTCGCCCGGGCCGGCGTCCGGGTCCTCGTCCTCGAGCGCCGCGAGCGGGTCGGCGGGATCGCCGACACGGTCGAGCTGGCGCCCGGCGTCCGCGCCCCTGCGGTCGCCCAGACCGTCGGCCGGCTCCGCCCGTCGATCGTCCGCGAGCTCGGCCTGCGCGCCCACGGGCTGTCGCTCGTGGCACCCGACGTCCGGGTCTTCGCGCCCCAGCCCGACGGCCGGGCGATCACCCTGTTCGGCGACCCGGCGGCGACCGCCGACGCCCTGCGGGCCTGGTCCACCCACGACGCCGAGCGCTACGTCGGGTTCGACCGGCTCGTCCGCTCGATCGGCCGCTTCCTCGCCGAGCTGAACGCCTCGACGCCGCCGGACGTGAAGTCGCCCGGGATCGGCGACGCCCTCGCCGGTCTCCGCCTCGGGCGGACGTTCCGCGGTCTGGGCCGGCACGACGCAAGGTCGGTCCTGCGGGTCCTGCCGATGGCCGTCGCCGACCTGCTGGCCGAGCCGTTCGAGACCGATGCCCTCCAGGCCGCCCTCGCCACGCGCGGGATCCACGGCACGGCGATGGGCCCCTGGTCGGCCGGCACGGCGACGGTCTTCCTCAACGATTCGGCCGGCAACGACGGCGGCGCGGCCGGCCAGACCGTCTACGCCAGGGGCGGCCCGGGGGCGCTGTCGGCCGCGCTGGCGGCCGCGGTCCGGGCGGCGGGCGGCGAGATCCGGACCGAGGCCGAGGTCGTGGCGATCGACACGGCCGACGGTCGGGCGACCGGCGTCCGGCTCGCCTCCGGGGAGGAGATCGCGGCGCGGATCGTGGTCGCCGGCGCCGACCCCAAGCGGGTCCTGACGACGCTGCTCGATCCGGTCGTCGTCGGGCCCGGCATGCGCTGGCGGGCGGCCAACATCCGGACCCCGGGGACCGTGGCCACGGTCAGCCTGGCGTTGAGCGCGATGCCCCGGTTCACTGCCGCCGGGACCGGGCCGGAGGCCGAGCGGCGACTCCGCGGCCGGATCGTCGTCGCGCCCGGCATCGACCACCTCGAGCGAGCGTTCGACGCGTCGAAGTACGGCCGCCTGAGCGAGGCGCCCTACCTCGAGGCGACCATCCCGTCACTCGTCGACCCGAGCCTCGTCGACGGCGCGAAGGCCGGGACGCAGGTCATGAGCATCCATCTCCAGTACGCCCCGTACGCCCTGCGCGAGGGCACCTGGGACGAGCGACGCGACGAGCTCGGCGACCTGGCCATCCGGACGCTCGAGGCGTACGCGCCGGGCATCGGTTCACTCGTTACGGCCAGGAAGGTGCTGACGCCGCTCGACCTGGAGCGTGACTACGGCCTGACCGGCGGGCACCTCCTACCACGCCGAGCCGGCGCTCGACAGCTTCTTCCTCTGGCGGCCGCTGTTCGGCCACGCCCGCTACCGCCTCCCCGTCGACGGGCTCTACCTCGCCGGGTCCGGCGCCCACCCCGGCGGCGGGATCACCGGCCAGCCGGGACAGAACGCCGCCCGGGAGATCCTCATCGACCGCAAGCGAAGGACGCGCTGATCGGTCCCGACGCGGCCAGCGCCCACGTCCATCCGTCCGGGCCCTGGTCGCGGGCGTTGTTGCCCGCGCAACCAACACCCCCGATCGATCGCCCCCGCCGAGTCGGTGGTGCTCCGACGTCGGTCGATTTGGGGCTTCGTTGCCGCTGACGCAACAAACCGGTCGTGCGAAGAGGGTCGGCGGCCCGGCGCGGTCCGGCTGAGGCTCTTCGGTTGCCCCAGGTGCAACGGCCAGAGCGGCGGTCAGGCCGGGATCGCGCCCGGCGGTGAGGCTCAGGTTGCGACCCGTCATGACGCCTGGCCGGACGCTGGGCAGGACCGACCGGCGGGACCGCGCCCGTGGAGCCTCGGCTAGGCCGGCAGGCTCGGCGGACCGCCCTCGTCGACGTCGGCGTCGACGCCCGGGCGCGGCTCGACGCGGGACGCGGATCCGGCGGCCCTCGCGGCTCTCGACCCGGCGGACCGCCCGGGCGGCGACCGTCCGGTCCTCGCCGAAGATCTCGAGGTAGTGGAAGAACAGGGACGACAGGACGGCGGCGATCGGGATGCCGAAGATCGCCCCGGACACCCCGGCGATCTTCGAGCCGATGATCACCGAGCCGAGGACCACGATCGGGTGGAGGCCGACCGCATCGGCCATCAGCCGCGGCTGGAGGACGTTCATGACCACGAACCAGCCGACCATCATGATCGCCAGCGTCGGCAGGATGAGCCCCGGGTCGGTGAAGACCGCCACGACCACCGGGGGCGCCCAGGACACGAACGGGCCGAAGAACGGGATCGCCATGAGCAGGCCCGAGGCGGCCGTGGTGACCGCCATGAAGTCGAGGCCGAGAAGGGCGCTCGTGGCCAGGGCGACCGCCGCGTAGGAGAAGCCGATCGCCGCCTGGCCGCGCAGGAACCCGCCGAACGAGCGTGACACCGACAGCTCCAGGAGCCGCGCGTCGTCCCGCTGGCCGGGCGGGACGAGCCGGTTGAGGAAGGCCTGGATCCGGTCCTGGTCGATGACGATGTAGACCGACAGGATGACCACGATGAGGATCGTGCCGAGCACTCCGAGGCTGGCGACGGCGATCGACTGGAGCGGCCCGACCAGCCCCGAGGCCGACGAGCTGATCGACTGGAGGACCTGGCTGCCCAGCGCCGGGAGGTCGACCTGCCCGAACCCGATCTGGTTCAGCCACGACTGGAGCGGGGCGAGGATGCCCGGCAGGTCGGCCTGGAGCTGGGGCAGGTAGTCGAGGAACTCGGAGATCCCGTTGGCCAGGGTCTGGGCGATGAACACGATCAGGGCGACCAGGACGAGGATCAGCAGGACGTAGACGAGGACGACCGCCACGACTCGCGGCAGGCCGGGGACGTGCTCGACCATCCAGCGCACGACCGGGCTGAGGATGAACGCGATCAGCCAGGCCAGGAAGAACGTCAGGATGATGTCGCCGAAGTCGAAGAAGACCTTCCCGAGCATCCCGATGACGACGATCCCGAGGCCGACCGTGCCGAGGATGAGCAGGATGTCGAGAAGTCGGGCCTGACGTCGGGACAGCGGGACGAGGGCCGTCGGCGGCGACGCGTCGTCCGGGCGGCTCCGATCCTCGGAGCCGGTCTCGGTCACCGGAGGCCCATCCGTTCGCGGACCTCGGCCATCGTCGCCTCGGCTCTCGGCCTGAGGCGCTCGGCTCCGTCGGCCAGGACCTCGTCGATCCGATCGGGATCGGCCATCAGCTCACGGTACCGCTCGCGCGCCTCGGCGTAGTGGCCGATGATCCGTTCGGCCAGCAGCTTCTTGGTGTCGACGCAGCCGGTCCGCGCGGTCCGCTCGCCCTCCCAGATCGACTCGTAGTCGTCGCCGAACGAGCGGTGGAGCTGGCAGACGTTGCAGACCTCGGGCCGGCCCGGGTCCGTCCGCAGGATCCGTTTCGTGTCGGTCACCATCGACATGACCTGCTTCCGGATGACGTCCGGCTCGGCGAAGATGTCGATCGTGTTGCCGACCGACTTGCTCATCTTCTTCACGCCGTCCGTCCCGAGCACGATCGGCGCCTCTGTGAACACGGCCTGCGGCTCCGGGAACGTGTCGCCGTAACGGGAGTTGAACGCCCGGACGATCTCGCGCGACAGCTCGAGGTGAGCCGCCTGGTCCCGGCCGACCGGCACCAGCGACGCCTTGTAGATGACGATGTCGGCCGCCTGGAGGACCGGATACGTCAGCAGCCCGTGGTTGATGTCGTCGGGCTGGAGCTGCTTCTTCTCCTTGTACGTCGGCGTCCGCTCGAGCCAGCTGACCGGGGTGACCGTGCACAGCAGCCAGGCCAGCTCGGTGTGCTCCGGGCGGTGGCTCTGGACGAACAGCGTGCAGCGGTCGGGGTCCAGGCCGAGGGCCAGCAGCGAGGCGGCCATCTCGCGGGTGCGCGAGCGGAGGAGGTCGGGGTCGTGGGTGCTCGTCAGGGCGTGGTAGTCGACGATGCAGTAGATCGCCTCGTACTCGTACTGGAGCCGGACGTAGTTGCGGATGGCCCCCAGGTCGTTGCCCAGGTGGACGATCCCGGACGGCTGGATCCCGCTGAAGATCCCGGGGCGCGCCTGGGCGGCCGGCACCGGCGCAGGCGCAGGGGCGAGCTCGGTCGTCATCGCCCGCGAGTGTAGCCGACGAGGGTCCGCTCCAGACGCTCCGGGGCGGCCGTTCCGACCGCTCGCAAGGGTCCCATCGGCGGGCGGCCGGGGTCCGTTCGACCCTGCCGTCCGGACCCCGGAGCGCCGACGATCGGGACGATGACCGTGACGAACGCCCCCGTGGACCTCGTCGCCGATCCGCCCCCGGCCGGCCCGGGTCAGGCGGCACCGGCGGAGCCGCCCACGGTCGCTCCTCCTCCGGTCGGCGCCGGGCGTGCCGCCGCCCTCGTCCGGGACGTCATCCTCGGCGGTCAGGACGGCCTGGTGAACGTCCTCGGCCTCGTCCTCGGGATGGCCGTCGCCACGGGGGACAGCCGGGTCGTCGTCACGGCGGGGCTGGCGGCGACGCTGGCCGAATCGATCGCCATGGCCGGCGTCGCCTACACGTCGCGCGGCGCCGAGCTCGGGCCGGCGGCGAGGACCGGCCGCCGCCTCAAGGCCGCGTTCGTGGTCGGGTCCTCGACGCTCCTCGGCTCGGCCGTCCCGCTCGTTCCATTCGTCCTCCTCCCGATCGGGGTCGCGCCGATCGTGGCCCTCGTGGGCGCGGTCATCGTCCTGTTCGGCGCCGGCGTCGAGCGGGCGCGCGTCTCGGGCGGCTCGCGGCTCCGGGCCGGCCTGGAGCTCGTCGGGATCGGGGGCGTGTCGGCGCTCGCCGGGTACGTGATCGGCCAGGTCCTCCGCGCGCCGGGCGCCTGAGCCCCCGGCGGTCGGTCGGCTACCATTCGGCCGATGTCCAGCCCCGCCCGAGGTCCGCGATGAGCCGTGCGCCCCTGCGCGTGGCCGTGCTCGGCGCCGGGACCGTCGGACTCGAGGTCGTCCGCGCGTTCGAGACGATGGCGGACCGGCTCGCCCCGTCCGACGGGGCCCGCCTGACGCTCGTCGGGGTGGCGGTCCGGGACCTCGAGCGCGCCCGTGCGCGAGGCCTCCCGGCCGGGCTGCTGACCGACGCCCCCGCCCACCTGGTCGCCTCGGCCGACGGTCGACGCGATCGTCGAGCTGATGGGTGGCGACGAGCCCGCCCGGACGCTCACCGCGGCGGCGCTCGGTGCCGGCAAGCCGGTCGTGACCGCGAACAAGCACGTCATCGCCCACCACGGTCCGGAGCTCGAGGCGATCGCCCGGCGGTCCGGCGCGACGCTCCGGTTCGAGGCGGCGGTGGCCGGCGGGACCCCGGTCCTCGGCCCGCTGGCGGTCGAGCTGGCCGCCGACCGGATCGACTCGGTCCGCGGGATCGTCAACGGGACGACGAACCACATCCTGAGCGCGATGGCCGGCGGCGGTCGCGCCTACGCCGACGTGCTCGCCGAGGCGCAGGCGGCCGGCTACGCCGAGGCCGACCCGTCGGGCGACGTCGAGGGCGACGACGCGGTCAACAAGCTGGTCATCCTCGCCCGGCTGGCCTTCGGGTCGTGGCTCGATCCGAGCTCGATCGAGCGACGTCCGCCGGCGGTCGCCGGCGCGGGCCGTCCCGGCGTCACCGGGGTGTCCGCCGGGGAGCTCAAGGCCGCGGCGGGGGTCGGCCTGACCCTCAAGCTCATCGCCCGAGCGCGGCGAGGGGACGACGGCTCGATCGCCGCCGATGTCGTGCCGACCGCCGTCCCCGCCGACAGCCCGCTCGGTCGGACCGGCGGGGTCCGGAACCGGGTCGAGATCGACGCCGACCCGGTCGGCCGGGTCGCCTTCGACGGCCCGGGCGCCGGCGGTCCCGCCACGAGCAGCGCGGTCCTCGGCGACCTCATCGCGATCGCCCGGGGGGCGACGAGCACGTGGGCCGGCCTGCCCCCGGCGACCGCCCCTGCCGGGGCCGCGGCCAGCGACGCGAACGCTCCGCGGCGGCGCTTCTTCGCGTCGACCCTGCCCGAGCAGCTGATCCGCGACCAGGTCGAGATCGAGACGGCCCGCGCGGGCGGGTTCGTGACCGCGGCCACGACGCTCGACGAGCTGCGGGCCGGGCTGGCCGCCGCCGGTGTCGAGGCGACCCTCTACCCGGTCGACGAGTGAGCCCGATGACCGTCCGACCGAGCCTCGTCGAGCGCTACCGCCGCTTCCTGCCGGTCACCGACGCGACCCCGCCCCTCTGCCTGGGGGAAGGGTTCACCCCGCTCGTCCACGCCCGCGCGCTCGGGCGAGAGCTGGGTCTCGCGAACCTCCACCTGAAGGTCGAGGGTGCCAACCCGACCGGGAGCTTCAAGGACCGCGGGATGGTCGTCGCGGTCAGCCGCGCCCTCGAGGCCGGGGCCCGCTCGATCGCCTGCGCCTCGACCGGCAACACGTCGGCCTCGGCGGCGGCGTATGGCGCCGCGGCCGGGCTGGAGGTCGTGGTCGTCCTGCCGAAGGGTCAGATCGCCCTGGGCAAGCTCCTCCAGGCGCTCATCGCCGGTGCGCGGGTCGTGGCGGTCGACGGCAACTTCGACGCGGCCCTTCGGATCGTCCGCGAGCTGACCGCCCGGGGCGACCGTCCGATCACCCTGGTGAACTCGGTCAACCCGGACCGCCTGGCCGGCCAGAAGACCGCCGCGTTCGAGGTCTGCGACGACCTGGGGCGGGCGCCGGACGTGCTGGCCATCCCGGTCGGGAACGCCGGCAACATCAGCGCCTACTGGGCCGGGTTCGGCGACTACCGGGAGGCCGGCCTGACCGCCGGCCTGCCCCGGATGTACGGCTTCCAGGCGGCCGGCGCCGCGCCGATCGTGCTCGGTCATCGAGTGGCCGAGCCCGAGACGGTGGCGACGGCGATCCGGATCGGCGACCCGGCCAGCTGGACCAAGGCGACCGCCGCGCGCGACGAGTCGGGCGGGCGGATCGAGGCCGTCACCGACGACGAGATCCTGGCCGCCTATCGCGACATCGCCCGGCTCGAGGGCGTGTTCTGCGAGCCGTCGTCCGCCGCGAGCGTGGCCGGGATCCGCAAGCTCGTGCACGAGGGCCGCCTCGGGGTCGCCGCGGATGCGACGATCGTGTGCGTCCTGACCGGCAATGGGCTCAAGGACCCGCACACCGCAGAGGCACAGGTCGGCGGCGTCCTCGACGCCGGGCCGACGACCGAGGCGGTCATCGCCGCCCTCGGCTGGTAGATCCGGGCTGGATCGAGGACGCAGGAGGGACCGGTGGTCGCGAACTGGCTGGCCGAGCTGGATGGACGGCGGATCGCCGTCGAGGTCCCGGCGACGAGCGCCAACCTCGGGGCGGGCTACGACTGTCTCGGGCTGGCCCTCGATCTGACCGATCGGATCGAGGTCGAGGTCCGGAGCTGGAGCCGCGGCGAGATCGAGCTCGAGATCGACGGCGAGGGCGTCGACGAGCTGACCGAGGACCGCGACAACCGGTTCGTCCAGGGGCTCGAGACCGCGCTCGTGGCGCTCCGGGGCGAGATCCCGGAGGGCGTGGGCTGGCGGGTCTCGATGCGCAACCGGATCCCGCTGATGCGTGGTCTCGGGTCGTCGGCAGCCGCGACGGTGGCCGGGATCGTGGCCGGCAACGCCCTGGCCGACGGCTCGATGACGCAGCCGGAGATCCTCCGGATGGCCTCGGGCATCGAGGGTCATCCGGACAACGTCGGCGCCGCCCTGCTCGGCGGGTTCGTGGTCAGCGCCGCGGTCGACGATGGCGTGGAGGCGCTCCGCTTCGACGTCCCGCGGGACCTGCGCTGCGTGCTGTACGTGCCCGACCTGCGGCTCAGCACCGGGGACATGCGCGGCGCGTTGCCGAAGACCGTCCCGTTCGACGACGCGGTGGCCAACCTGAGCCGGGTCGCTCTCGGCGTCGCCGGCATGGCCGGCCGGCGGACCGACCTCCTCCGCTTCCTGACGATCGACCGGCTCCACGAGCCGTACCGGGCCGCGGTCTACCCCCAGCTGCCGCGCCTCGTCGAGGCCGCCCGCTCGGCCGGCGCGCTCGGGGCCTGCCTGTCCGGCTCGGGCTCGGCGATCATCGCCTTCACCGACACGGTCGCCGCCGTGGCCCGGATCGAGGCCGCCTTGTCGGCCGTCGCGGCGGACACGGACCTGCCCGGCCACGCGACGGTCGTCGCGCCCCGCAACGCCGGCGCCAAGGTGGTCCACCGGGCCTGAGGGGCGCCGGCCCGGACGGCTGTCCGGTGCGGACGGACACCGCTTTCGGGACCCGGCCGAGCACGGCCGGGGTCGGAACCGCTTGCGAAGTCGACGGTTAGGCCGACACTGCGGCCATGACCGACTTCGTCAACGGGATCGGGAGCGCGATCGGCGGGCTGGCCCAGGGCGTCGCGAACGCCGCGACCGGCGCCTTCTCGTTCGTCGTCCGGACCGCCGACGGGATCGTCCCGGGCGGCTTCCCGGTCTTCGTCGTCCTGTGCGTGATCGGCATCCTCGTCGGGTGGGCCTCGCTCCGGCGCTGAGCCGGCCCACCACGCGGCGGGGGGCCGGAGGCGGCCGTGGTCACCCCTTCGGGGTGTTCGTCCGGATGAACTTCAGCGTCCGCCGCCAGGCGTTCTTCGAGGCCTGGGCGAAGTCGGCCGCCTTCCGGTCGAAGAAGCTGTGCGGCGCGCCGGGGTAGGTGACGAGCTCGTGGGGCACGCCGGCGGCGACCAGGGCGTGCTCGAACCCGGCCACCACGTCGGGCGTGATCCCCTCGTCGGCGCCGCCGAAGATGCCGAGGATGGGGGCGCGCATCTCGGTCGCCACGTCGACCGGGGCCGGCGAGCTCGGACGGGCGCCGGTCGGCCAGCCGTAGAAGCCGATCGCGCCGGACATCCCGAGCTCGATGGTCGGGGTCAGGAAGGCCAGTCGCCCGCCCATGCAGAAGCCGATCGCGAACAGGGCGACCACCCGGCCCCCCTCGCGGACGGCCGCCGCGCCGGCCCTGATGTCGGCCAGGCTGCCCTCCCAGGTCATCTGCTTGACGTGGGCCGTGTGCTCGAAGTCGCCGCCCCGACGGCCGACGCCGGCGGTCCGCCCGAAGTAGTCGATCGCGACCGCGTCGATGCCCGCCTCGGCGAAGCGCAGCGCGAGCTCCTCGTAGTAGGGATGCAGGCCGCGGACGTCGGGCAGGATCACGATCCCGGCCCCGGTCGGGGCATTGGCCCGCGCCCGGAAGGCGGACAGCCGGTTGCCGTCGCTCGCCGTCAGGACCAGGTCCTCGTGGTCCATCGCCCCGCCGGCGATCGGCGCGATCGGCGGCCGGCTGTCCAGATCGAAGCACATCGGCGGATCCTCCGGTGGTGAGCTGTCAGGATACGGCCCCCGGTCGCCGCCCCGCCGTCAGACCCTCCCGTTCGGGGCCGCGGGACCCCGCTGCTACAATCCCGCCGATGCAAGCCCCCCTCGTCGTGCAGAAGTTCGGCGGCTCGTCGGTCGCCGGGGCGGACCGGATCAAGCGCGTCGCGCGGCGGATCGCCCGTGAGCGAGCCGCCGGATCGGACCTCGTCGTGGTCGTCAGCGCGATGGGCGACACGACCGACGAGCTGCTGGCGCTCGCGGCCGCGATCACCGACGAACCTGATTCCCGGGAGCTGGACATGCTCCTGTCGACCGGCGAGCACCAGAGCGCCACGCTCCTGTCGATGGCCCTCCACGCGCTGGGCGTCCCGGCGATCAGCCTGACCGGGGCGCAGGCCGGGATCCGGACCGACGGCCGCTACGGCAAGGCCCGGATCGCGAACGTCGACCCGGCCCGGGTCCACGAGGAGATCGAGGCCGGCAAGGTGGTCATCGTGGCCGGCTTCCAGGGCCAGGGCGGGCCCGACGCCGAACGGGCCGAGACGACGACCCTCGGCCGGGGCGGCTCGGACACGACCGCCGTGGCGCTGGCGGCCCGGCTCGGCGCGAGTCGCTGCCAGGTCTTCACCGACGTCCGCGGGATCTACACCGCCGACCCGCGCCTGGTCGCCGACGCGCGCCAGCTGCCGGTCATCGGCTACGAGGAGATGCTCGAGCTGGCCCACCAGGGCGCCCAGGTCATGCAGGTCCGGGCGGTCGAGCTCGGCTGGGTCAACGACGTCGTCATCGAGGTCCTCAGCTCGTTCGAGGACGCGCCCGGGACGCTCATCGGGGAGGATCCGCTCGTGGAGCAACGCAACAAGGTCCGCGGCCTGGCCCACGATCGGAACGTCGCCAAGATCACCCTGGTCGCGGTCCCCGACCGGCCCGGCGTGGCCCGCTCGATCTTCGCCCCGCTGGCCGAGGCAGGGATCAACGTCGACATGATCGTCCAGAACGTCGGCCACGGCGGCACGACCGACATGAGCTTCACCGTCGCCCGCTCGGAGCTCGCCCGGGCGAAGCGGATCCTCGAGCCGATCGTCCGCGAGCTCGGCTTCCAGGAGATGACGACCGACTCGGCGGTGGCCAAGGTGTCGATCGTCGGGGCCGGCATCCACAACGCGCCGGGCTATGCGGCCCGGATGTTCGGGGCGCTGGCCGACGCCGGGGTGAACATCGAGATGATCTCCACGTCCGAGGTCCGGATCACCTGCATCATCGCCGAGGACGACGTCGAGACGGCCGTCCGGGCGCTCCACTCGGCATTCGAGCTGGAGAAGCCGGACGCGATCGAAGGGGCCGCTCCGGGCGGGTCGCCCGCCACCCGAGCGGGTTGACCGGCCCCGTGACGGGCGTCCCGTTCCTCGCGCGACAGGAGCGCTTCGCGAGCGTCGGCTCGACGAACGACGTCATCCGCGCCTGGCTCGAGGCCGGGACCCCGGAGGTCTGCCTGGCCGTGGCCGACGAGCAGACCGCCGGTCGGGGACGGGATGGACGGAGCTGGACCGCCCCGCCGGGCGCCGGGCTGCTCCTGTCGGTCGGCTTCCGGCCGACCTGGCTCGAGCCCGAGCGCGCCTGGCGGCTGGCGGCGATCGTCGCGCTGGCGATGGCCGAGGCGGCCGAGGCGGTCGGCGGGCTGCGCGAGCGCTCGATCCGCCTGAAGTGGCCGAACGACCTGGTCGTCGAGACGTGGTCGGGCGGGTTTGCGCCGTGGTCGCGGGCCCTGTTGTCCCCCGCGCAACAAACCGACGTCGGCGGCGGTTCGGGCAGCCTGCTCGAGCCTGGACCCCGTCCCGCGTTGTCCCCCGCGCAACAAACGGACCTCAGCGACCGGTCCGAAGGCCGAGCCGAGCCGGTCTACCCGCGTTCTGTTGCAGAGGGGGCAACCAACCCGGTGCGCGATGAGGGCGGAGAGCTGCATGACACCGGTCTGGTGCCTCCCACGCAACGGGCGGTCGGGGGCCAGCCCGATGCCAGCGATGTCACCGATCTGCTGCCTCCCGTGCAACAGATGCAGCGCCTCCCCCGAGCAGGGCGCCTCCCCCCGCGACACCGAAGCCGGGGTCCTGAAGCTGGCCGGGTTGCTGGGCGAGACGATCGGGCTCGGGACCGATGACCCTCGGGCGATCGTCGGGATCGGAGTGAACGCGGATTGGCCGGCGACCGACTACCCGCCCGAGCTGGCGCCGTCGATGGCCAGCCTCCGCGAGCTGGCCGGCGGGCGGCCGGTCGACGCGAATGCACTGCTCGCGACGTTCGTCGAGCGGCTGGAAGCGAGGGTCGTGGCCCTCCGCGCCGGACGGTTCGACGCGGCCGGCTGGATCGCCCGGCAGCTGACGAACGGACGTCCGGTCCGTCTCGACGCGCCCGGCGGTGGCTCGGCGGTCGTCCGCGCCATCGGTGTCGACGTCGAGACCGGGGCCCTGGTCGTGGCCGACCCGACCGCACCCGGTGGCCAGCGGACGGTCACGACCGGCGAGATCATCCACCTCCGGCTCGCTGACGGCCGATCCGTCGCCGACCCCGGGCCGCTCGACTCGCCTCGCCGCCGGCCAGCCGGTCGCCGACGGCCAGCCGGTCGCCGACGACGACCCCGTCGACAGCCGGCCGGTCGGGGTGTAACGGGATGGCCCGCCCGGTGTTCAGGAAGGTGTCGGCGGGGGAGGGACGCCGGCTCGTCCATCTCGACCGCGATCGACCGCTCGTCGAGGCCGCCCTGCGCGAACCGGCCCGGTTCGACGCCCTCTACCGGAAGTACCTCGCCCAGGTGTACAGCTACGCCTTCTACGAGCTCGGCGACCACCACGACGCCGAGGACGCCACCGAGCGCACGTTCCTGCTCGCCCTCGGCGCGCTGCCCCGCTTCGAGGAGCGGGCACGGCCGGCCGACGGCGAGGGCGCCTCGACGTTCCGGGTCTGGCTGTTCCAGATCGCCCGGAACGTGGTCGCCAACGTGCGGCGGACCCGTCGTCGGCGGCCCGAGGCACCGCTCGAGGCCGCCTCGGCGCTGGCGGGGCCGCACGACGTCGAGGCCGTGGCGAGCCGTCGGCTCGAGGCGGCCGAGGCCTGGGACGCCGTGAGCCGCCTGCCCGACGACCGCCGGCGCGCCCTCGTCCTCCGCTTCGTCGAGGAGATGTCGACGGCCGAGATCGCCGGCGTGCTCGGTCGCTCGGAAGGGGCCGTCCGGGTGCTCATCCACCGGGGTCTCAGGGCGGTCGCCCGCGACCTCGGCCCGCGGTCGTGAGCTTCCAGCCGCGCGAGGCCGGCGAGGTCGACGCACTCGTCACCGACGGTTACCTCGAGTCGCTCCTGGCCGCCCGGGACCGGCGGGCCACCGACACCCCGAGTGTCGCCGAGCTCGACCCGGCCGTCCGGCTGGCGGCCGCCCGGCTGGCCGATGCCGTCGCCCGGGTCCATCCATCGTTCCGCTTCGAGGAGCGGCTGTCCGCCCGGCTGGCCGAGGCCGCCGCGCGGATGAGCCTGGCCCGCGCCGCCGGCGCCGAGGGCACGGAGCCGTCGCCGGGGGCGACCGTCGAGCTCGAGCTGGCCGGGTCGGGCCTCGGTCCGGTCGGACCGCTCGAGCTGGCCGATCCGGCCCGACCCGAGGAGATCGCCGGGATCCCGCGCCGGCCGCTGATCATCGGCGGGACGCTCGCGTCGGCCCTGTCGATCGCCGGGGCCGCGATCGTCGCCTGGCGCCTGAACCGGGCCGGTCACGCCGAGTCGGAAAGCGTCAGGCTCGTCTGATGCCGATCAAGCTGCCGTCGTTCCGCGCCCGCCGGGATGTCTATCCGGCCGACCTCTGGACGAAGTGCCCGTCGTGCGAGGAGCAGCTGTTCAACAAGCAGCTCGACAAGACGCTCCGGGTCTGCCCCAACTGCGGTCATCACTTCCGGCTGTCGGCCGCCGCCCGGATCGAGCACCTCCTCGACGAGGGCTCGTTCGAGGAGCGGGACGCCGGCCTGCAGTCGGTCGACCCGCTCGGCTTCGTGGACCAGAAGACCTACCCGGACCGCGTCGCGGCGGCCCAGCTGGCGACCGGCATGCGCGACGCGGCCGTCTGGGGGACGGGCTCGGTGGCCGGCTACCCGGTCGTCATCTGCGTCATGGACTTCGGGTTCATGGGCGGCTCGATGGGCGCGGTCGTGGGCGAGAAGGTGACCCGCGCCGCAGAGGCCGCCCTCGAGACACGGACCCCGCTCGTCATCGTGTCGGCCTCGGGCGGCGCCCGGATGCAGGAGGGGACGCTGGCCCTGATGCAGCTGGCCAAGACGGTGTCGGCCACGGAGCGGCTCCGGATGGCCGGCGTCCCGTTCATCTCGATCATGAGCGACCCGACGACCGGCGGCGTGTTCGCGTCGTTCGCCGCGCTCGGTGACGTCAACCTCGCCGAGCCGAACGCCCTGATCGGGTTCGCCGGGGCGCGGGTCAACGCCGGGACGATCGGCGGCGAGCTCCCCGACGGGTTCCAGCGGGCCGAGTTCCTGTTCCGCCACGGCTTCGTGGACCGGATCGTCCACCGGACCGAGCTGCGGGCGGAGCTGGCGGCGCTGCTGGCGTTCCTCGAGCCGGCCGAGATCACCGGCGCGGAGGAGCACTCGGACAACGGGACACTGCCCGCGTTCCGACCGTTGTCGTTCCTGACCGCGCTGGCCGACAAGGTCATCCCGGAGGGCGACACCGGCGTCGCGCCGTCGGGCGCCGGATCCGCCGCCGGGTCCTCGTCCACGGCCGAGGAGCGCGGCCGTGGTTGACCGGATCCTCGGTCGCGGCGGCCGCGACGGGACCGAGCCGGGCGGCGATCGGAAGGCCGCGCCGCCGGCCGCTCCGGCCCGTGACGCCGATCCGGCGGCTGCGGTCTGGGCGACCGTCCAGCTCGCCCGGAACCTGCGTCGCCCGCGGATGCTCGAGCTCCTCGGCTACATCGCCGACGAGTTCGTCGAGCTCCACGGCGACCGCCTCTTCGGCGACGACCCGGCGATGGTCGCCGGGCTGGCCCGGATCGACGGCCGGCGGGTCGTCGTCATCGGCCAGCAGAAGGGCGCCGAGACGGAGGAGAACATCCGGCGCAACTTCGGGATGCCCCACCCGGAGGGGTACCGCAAGGCGATGCGACTGATGGAGCTGGCCGAACGGCTGCGGATGCCGGTCGTCACCTTCATCGACGTGCCCGGCGCCCATCCCGGCCCGGAATCCGAGGAGCGCGGGATCGCCGAGGCGATCGCTCGCTCGATCGCCCTGATGAGCCGGCTCCGGACGCCGATCGTCGCCGTGATCACCGGCGAGGGCGGCTCCGGGGGCGCGCTGGCGATCGCCGTCGGCGACGTGGTGATCGCCCTCGAGCACGCCGTCTACTCGGTGATCTCGCCGGAGGGCTGCGCCTCGATCCTGTGGCGCACGCCGGACCAGGCGGCCACGGCCGCCGTGGCGATGAAGATGACCGCCGCCGACCAGGCGGCCCTCGGGGTGGTCGACCTCATCGTCGAGGAGCCCGAGGGCGGCGCCCAGACGGATCCGGAGGGCACGGCCAGGCTGCTCAAGGCCGCGATCGTCGCCCAGCTCGAGGCGCTCGAGAGCCAGCCGCTCGACGAGCTCATCGAGGCTCGCTATCGGCGCTATCGTTCGCTCGGGCCGTTCGCCACGATCACGACCGCCGAGGTCCCGCCGCCCGAGCGGCCCGGCCTGGCCGACCGCCTCCGGAACCTCATCGGAGGATCGAGGAGCGGGGTCGTGAGCCCCGCCCCGGCCGCCCGAGCGACGTGCCGCCCATCCGCGAGGAGGACTGACCGATGGGCCTCGACGAACGCAAGCCGGCCGACCGGCTCGCCGATCACGCGGCGATCGACACCCTCGCCGACGAGCTCATCCCGGCCCTCATCGCCAAGCTCGGCGCGAGCGGCCTCGGCGAGATCGAGGTCCGCGAGGGCGACTGGAAGGTCCGTCTGCGTCGTCCGGCCGACGGTGCCCAGGGATCCGGCCGCCGCTCCGCGGAGCGATCCGGTCGACCCGGCAGCGCGGTACCGCCGGCTCGATCGGGCCTCACCCCGGTCGGACCTGGACGGGTCGCCGGAGGGCTCGCGGAGGAGGCCGAGCCGCGCCAGGCGGGCGAGCCCGCCGGGGCTGCCAGCGGCGATGCGACGGCCCGCGGCCGGGACCCGTTCCGGGCGATGGCCACGGCGCCCGCGGTCGGCTTCTACCAGCCGCGCTCGGGTGTCGTCCCCGGCTCCCGGGTCCGGGCCGGCGACCCGATCGGCGCGATCGACGTCCTGGGCGTCCCGACCGAGGTCGTCGCCCCGGCCGACGGGATCGTCGGGGCCAGCCTGGTCGAACCCGGCGAGGCGGTCGAGTACGGCCAGGAGCTGGTCTGGGTCGAGCTGCTGTCGGCCGCCCCGGCCTCGACCGATGGCGGCGCCGGTACGCCGGGCGCTCCGGGAGAGCCTTGAGCGATGGGCCGCCGCTGATGTTCCAGAAGATCCTGATCGCCAACCGCGGCGAGATCGCGGTCCGCATCCTGCGCGCCTGCCGGGCGCTCGGGGTCGAAGCGGTGGTCGTCTACAGCGAGGCCGACCGGGACTCGCTCGCGGTCCGCCTGGCCGACGAGGCGATCTGCATCGGGCCGCCCGATGCCAAGCGGAGCTACCTGTCCGCACCGGCGATCATCAGCGCGGCGGTCGTCACCGGCTGCGACGCGATCCACCCGGGCTACGGCTTCCTGTCCGAGGACGAGAGCTTCGCCGAGGTCGTCGGGGCCCACGGGCTGACGTTCATCGGGCCGCCGCCCGAGGTCCTCGACCGGTTCGCCAGCAAGGAGGGCACCCGCCGGCTCCTCGCCGGCCACGGCCTGCCGACGATCCCCGGCTCCGACGGGATGCTGCGCGACGACCAGCACGCCCTCGAGGAGGCCGAGCGGATCGGCTTCCCCGTCCTGATCAAGCCGAGCGCCGGCGGCGGCGGCAAGGGGATGCGGATGGTCCGCTCGCCCCGGGAGCTCGAGCAGGCGCTCAAGGTCTGCCGGTCGGAGGCGAAGGCGGCCTTCGGGGACGACTCCCTGTACCTGGAGAAGTGGCTGGAGGACACCCGCCACGTCGAGGTCCAGGTCGTGGTCGACCGGTTCGGCAACGGGGTCCATCTCGGGGAGCGGGACTGCTCCGTCCAGCGCCGCCACCAGAAGATCCTCGAGGAGGCGCCCACCCCGGCCCTGGGCCCGGCCGCCCGGGCCGAGATCGCCGAGCGGGCGATCCGGGCGGTCGTCGCGGCCGGCTACGAGAACGTCGGGACGCTCGAGTTCCTGGTCGACGGCCAGGGCGACTTCTACTTCATCGAGATCAACTGCCGGATCCAGGTCGAGCACCCGGTGACCGAGATGCTGACCGGGATCGATCTCGTCGCCACCCAGATCCGGATCGCCGCCGGCGAGCCGCTCGGCTTCGGTCAGGCCGACGTCGAGCTGCGCGGTCACGCCGTCGAGCTGCGGATCAACGCCGAGGACGTCGACCACGACTTCCGCCCCAGCGCCGGCGTCGTCGAGCACTATCTCCCGCCGGGCGGCCCCGGCGTCCGGATGGACTCGCACCTGTTCGCCGGCTACGAGGTCCCCCCGTTCTACGACTCGCTCCTGGGCAAGCTGATCGTCTGGGGCCGCGACCGCGGGGCCGCCATCGATCGGGCCCGGGCCGCCCTCGACGAGCTCATCCTCGACGGCCTGGTGACCAACGTGCCGATCCACCGGGCGCTCCTGCGGAACGAGGTCTTCCTCGACGGTCGGGTGACGACGAACCTGCTCGACCGCGTCGGCAGCGCCGCGTTCGTCGCCGCAGCGGAGCGGCGGTGAGCGGGAGAGCCCACGCTCCGGCCGCCCAGGATCGCATGCAGACCTGCACGGACCGCTCGCAGGAATGGCGACCGAAGCCTCAGACTTGGTCCCACGACGACCGCTCGTCCGAGCCCGACCGCCGCACCAGGAGCCGCCGGTGACCGACCAGGACGCCCCCGCCCCGACGAGACCCCGGGCGACGATCCACACGACCCGCGAGATCGAGGCCCTGATCCCGCATCGCTGGCCGTTCCTGCTCGTCGATCGGATCGTCGAGTACGACCCCGACGCGGCGCGGATCGTCGGGCTCAAGGGCGTCACCGCGACCGAGTGGTTCTTCCAGGGTCACTTCCCGGGCCTGCCGGTCATGCCCGGCGTCCTCCAGGTCGAGGCGCTCGCCCAGACGATGGCCGTCTACGTCGCCAAGCAGCCCGGGTTCGGGGATCGGATCGGGCTGTTCGGCGGGATCGACGAGTGCCGCTTCAAGCGGGTCGTCGTCCCCGGCGACACGCTCCGTCTCGAGGTCACGATGGACAAGCTCGGGCGGCGCTTCGGGCGCGGCCGCGGGGTCGCCTCGGTCGACGGCGAGGTCGCCTGCGAGGCGACCCTGAGCTTCATCATCCCCGACGCGTCGGTGCTCCGCTGATGGCCCGCATCGCGCTGTTCGGCGACGTCCATGGCAACGCGCTCGCCCTCGAGGCCGTCCGGAAGGCGGTCAAGGCCGCCAAGCCGGACGCGATCCTGATCGCCGGCGACCTCGTCCTCAACGGCCCCGAGCCGGCCGCGTCGGTCGACGGCGTCCGCGAGCTCGAGGCGGACGGTGCGCTCGTCGTCCAGGGCAACACCGACGTCGCCGTGGCCGACTTCGACTATGCGGCGGCCTTCCCGTGGCTGACCGAGGGCGTGCCGGAGTCGTTCCGCGCCGCCGCCGAGTGGGCCCACGAGGCCCTCGGACCGGACCGGGTCGACTGGCTCCGGCGCCTCCCCGCAGAGCGTCGCCTCCGGACTCGACGACACGCTCATCCTCGTCTGCCACGCCTCGCCCGGGTCCCAGACCGCCGGTTTCGACCAGGTCCTCGATCCGAACGTGACGCTCGAGCGGGTGTCGCGGACCGACGCCCGGGTGATCGGCTGCGGCCACACCCACCTGCCGGAGGTCCGCGACCTCGGCTGGAAGGTCATCGTCAACTCGGGCAGCGCGGGCTACGTCTTCGACGGCGACCCGACCGCATCGTGGGCCCTGATCGAGCTCGCCGAGGGAGAGGTCCACGCGGAGATCCGGCGGGTCGAGTTCGACGTGATGGCCGTCTCGAACGCGATCTCCGAGCGCGGGCTGCCGGGTGACGTCTATCGGGCGGCCACCGTCCGGACCGGGAAGCTCGTCCGGTGAGCGGCGATGGCGGCGGCGGCCCGGCTCCGCGCCGGGTCGTCGTGACCGGGATGGGCATGCTCAGCGCGCTCGGCCAGGACGTCGCCTCGAGCTGGGCCGGGCTGGTCGCCGGTCGGTCCGGCATCCGCACGATCGAGGCGTTCGACCCGTCCCGGCTTGACCTCGCGGATCGCGGCCGAGGTCCGCGATTTCGATCCGAGCGCCGTCCTCGACCGCAAGGAGATGCGGCGGACCGATCGGTACATCCAGTTCGGGCTGGTCGCCGCCCGCCAGGCGCTCGACGATGCCGGGCTGCCGGGTCGCCTCGACGGCGAGCTGGCCGAGCGGACGGGGGTCATCCTCGGGTCCGGGCTGGGCGGGGTGAACACCCTGTTCGACAACGTCCTCGTGATGGCCGAGCGCGGCCCCGACCGGATCAGCCCGTTCTTCATCCCGATGGGCATCGCCAACGTCGCGGCCGGGCAGGTCGCGATCGCCTTCGGGCCGCTCGGTCCGAACTTCGCCACCGTCTCCGCCTGCGCGACCGGCGGCCACGCGATCGGCGAGGCGTGGGAGACGATCCGGCGGCACGACGCGGACGTGATGATCGCCGGTGGGGTCGAGTCGGCCATCCACGAGGCGGCCATCGGCGGGTTCTGCTCGATGAAGGCGCTGTCGACCCGGAACGACGATCCGGCCGCGGCGTCGCGCCCGTTCGACCGCGACCGCGACGGGTTCGTCATCGGCGAGGGCGCCGGAGCCCTCATCCTCGAGGCCCTCGAGCACGCCGAGGCGCGCGGCGCCACCCCGCTGGCGGAGCTGGTCGGCTACGGAGCGACCGCCGACGCGTCGCACATCACCCTGCCGGCCCCGGGTGGGATCGGGGCGGTCCGGGCGGTCCGTCGGGCGCTCGAGAAGGCCGGCGTCGATCCGACCGAGGTCGACCACCTGAACGCTCACGCCACGTCGACGCCGGAGGGCGATCGGGCCGAGCTCCAGGCGATCCGGACGATCTTCGGCGACCACGCCCCGAAGGTCGCCGTGACCGCCAACAAGTCGATGGTCGGGCACACCCTCGGGGCGGCCGGGGCGATCGAGGCGATCTCGACGATCCAGACGATCCGGACGGGGCTCGTCCCGCCGACGATCAACCTGCACACGCCGGACGAGGCGGTCGGCGATCTCGACCTGACCCCGCTCCGCGCCTCGCGCCGGGAGGTCCGGACCGCGGTCTCGAACTCGTTCGGCTTCGGCGGCCAGAACACGGCCCTCGTGTTCACGAGGTTCGACGGATGACCGACGAGCTCGACCGTCGCCCCGAGAGCGGCCCCGACGATGCCGCGTCCGCCCGCGCGGCCGACGCCGGAGCCCCGCCGCCCGGCGGCGCCGAGCGGGGCCGACGGCTCGCTGCTGGCGATCCTCGACCGGCTGACCAGCCTGCTCGAGCGGAGCGACCTGACCGAGCTCGAGGTGGAGGCCGGCGGGACCGGCCTCATCCTGCGCAAGGCCAGCGTGGTCGCACCCGCGCCCGTCGCCGCCCAGGCGGTCGCGTCCGACCGATCACCCGCCGGCCGGCGCGGTCGACGCCGGCTCACGGCCGGCCGTCGGTCAAGGCCCCGCTGACCGGGATCTTCTACTCCGCGCCCGGCCCCGGCTCGGCGCCCTACGTCCATGCCGGTGGCGAGGTCGCCGTCGGCCAGGTCATCGGCCTGATCGAGGCGATGAAGCTGTTCAACGAGATCAAGAGCGACCTTGCCGGTCGCGTCGTGCGCGTCGTCGCAGAAAGCGGCCAGCTGGTCAAGGCCAAGCAGCCGCTCATCGAGGTGGAGCCGCTGTGAGCACCGAGCATCCGCGCTACGCCCACGTCACCGGCTGGGGGCGCTACGCCCCGGAGGGGGTCCTGACCAACGCCGATCTCGAGCGGATGGTCGACACGAGCGACGAATGGATCCGCACCCGGACGGGGATCCGCGAGCGACGGGTGGCCGCTGCGCACGAGACGACCGCCTCGATGGCCGCCGTGGCCGCCAGGCGGGCGATCGCGGTGGCCGGGCTGGAGCCGGACGAGATCGACGTGATCCTGCTGGCCACGCTGACGCCCGACTACTGGATGCCCTCGACCGCGGCCCTGGTCAAGGAGGCGATCGGCAACAGCCGCGCGTTCGCGATGGACGTCTCCGCCGCCTGCTCGGGCTTCGTCTACGCCTAGTCCGCCGGCCAGGCGTACATCACCAGCGGGATGGCCCGGAACGTGCTCGTGATCGGGGCCGAGCTGCTCACCCGGTTCCTCGACTACACCGACCGGAACACCTGCATCCTGTTCGGCGACGGCGCCGGGGCGGTCGTCCTGTCGGCCGCCGACGAGCCGGGCGGCGGGCTGGGGATCGAGCTGACGACCGAGCCGCAGGGCGCCTACATGATCTGGCTGCCGGCCGGTGGGGCGAAGAGCCCGCCGTCCAAGGCGACCGTCGAGCGCGGCGAGCACTACATCCGGATGGAGGGCCGCGAGACGTACCGGTTCGCGACCCGGACGCTCGCCTCGACCGCGCTCGCCGCGGTCGCCAAGGCCGGCCTCCAGCCGTCCGACATCGACCTGTTCATCCCGCACCAGGCCAACATCCGGATCATCCAGTCGGTCGCCGACGGGCTCGGCCTGCCGATGGACCGGATGTTCGTGAACCTCGACAAGTACGGCAACACCTCGGCCGCCTCGATCCCGATCGCCCTGGCCGAGGCGGTCGACTCGGGGCGGGTGAAGATCGGCGACCGGATCGTCATCGTCGCCTTCGGCGCCGGCTTCACCTCCGGGCGCGGTCGCCATCGAATGGACCGCCGACCCGGCACGCGGCGCGCTGGCCGAGACGATCCGGCCCGAGGACGTGACCGTCCGTCTGCCGGTCGACTGGGACTCGGTCGACCCGATCCCCGCCGCGCTCGCCGAGATCCTCGCCCGGCCGGTCGTGCCCGGCGTCGAGCTCGACCTCGACGACGTCGTCCCCGGCGAACCAGAGCGGGCGCCGAGCCGAGGGAGGTCCACGCATGATCGACCTGTCCGGGCAAGAGCGCCCTCGTCAGCGGCGGCGCGCGCGGGATCGGCCGGGCGATCGTCGTCCGGCTGGCGACCCAGGGCGCCGACGTGGCGTTCAGCTACCGCGGCAACGCCGAGGCGGCGGCCGAGACCGTGTCGGCCGTGGTCGAGGCGCTCGGGCGCCGGGCCCTGCGCGATCCAGGCCGACGTCAAGGACCCCGAGGCGGCCGAGGCGGTCGTCAAGGCGGCGCTCGAGGCCTTCGGCAAGGTCGACATCCTGGTCAACAACGCCGGGATCACCCGCGACGACCTGATCATGCGGATGAGCGTCGAGGCCTGGCGCGAGGTCCTCGAGACGAACCTGTTCGGGGCGTTCTACATGACCAAGGCGGTCACCCGGCCGATGCTCAAGGCCCGGGCCGGACGGATCGTCAACATCACCAGCGTGTCCGGCCAGGCCGGCCAGACCGGCCAGGCCAACTACTCGTCGGCCAAGGCCGGCCTGATCGGGCTGACCAAGGCGACCGCCCGCGAGCTCGCGTCGCGCGGGATCACCGCCAACGCCGTCGCGCCCGGCTTCGTCCTGACCGAGCTCACCCAGGACCTGCCCGAGGCGCTCCAGGACGAGATCGTCGCCCGGACGCCGCTCGGCCGCTTCGGGACGACCGACGAGGTCGCCTCGGCCGTCGCCTTCCTCGCCTCCGACGAGGCGGCCTTCATCACCGGCCAGGTGCTCGCCGTCGACGGCGGCCTGGTGATGATGTAGCGGTCGTCCGGACCCGCGCGGTTCGTTGCTCCCGTTGCCGCCGTTGCCGCGTTGCCGCCGTTGCCGCCGTTCACGTGCGTGCACCCCGGCCCTCCTTGCGCCCCGGGCAACAGATCCCGGGCATCGGGGCCTGCACGTGGCCCCCTGCGCCGCCGCGCCTCCCGCCGCCATCGTTGCAGCCCCGTGCCCGCCGACTCGCTGCGCGCCCTCCGCGCCGATCACTGCGCCCGGGCAACAAGCGCGGTGAGCGACGGCAGGACAGGCGACGCCTGGGCGGTCTGTTGCGCCCCGGGCAACAAGCGCGGTGAGCGACCGCGGAACAGGGACCGCTGACGGACGTCGTCGCGCCCCGGGCAACAAGCGCGGTGAGCGACCTGCGGAACAGGCGACGCCTGACGGACTCTGTTGCGCCCCGGGCAACGGGGCGCCTGAGTATGAGGCCTGGGCGGCCTGGTGATGATGTAGCGATCATGCCGCCCGGAGCCGCCCCGAGAGGCTCGTCGGGCCCCGAGAGGCTCGTCGGGGGCCGAGGGGCTCGTCGGGGCCGAAAGACGGGCGTCGGATGTCATGGTGGTACTAGATCGCTCGGCTTTGAATCCTGACGTGGCCGCGGGAGCCCGTCCAGCGCGCTCCCCCTCGACCGCCGCCTTCCTCTCCTTCCTCTGGCCCGGGCTCGGCCAGTGGTACTCGGGCGCCGCGGGTCCGCGCTCGTCTTCGCGCTCCCGGTCGCGCTGGCGCTTCGTCGCCGTCGGCGGTCCAGGCTTCGCGCGGCATCCCCGAGCTCGCCCTCGAGCTGTTCTCACCGTCGCTGGCGATGACCGCGCTCGTCCTGATCGGCCTGCTCGGCGCTGTGGCGGCTGATCGCGATCTTCGACGCCGGCCTGACCGGTGCGGACCGGCGCACCCGCCGAACGCGCGGTCGTCGGCGGGACGCTGGCCGCCCTCGGCGCTGGTCACGTCGTCGTCCACGGGCTCGCTCGGCTACTACGCCTGGTCGTTCTACCAGGCCGGCAGCCAGATCTTCGTCGGCCTGCCCGACCCCGACGTCGGGGTCGCTCCGGACCCGAGCCGCCAGCAGCCAGCCGGGCCCGATCCTCGTGGCGACCCCGCTGGCCACGCCGCCGACGACCTCGTCGCGGATCAACGTCCTGCTGACCGGGATCGACTCGAGCGCCGAACCGGAGCCAGTCGCTCAACGACACGCTCATCGTCGTGAGCATCGACCCGGTCTCCAAGCAGGTCGCGATGCTGAGCTTCCCGCGCGACCTGTCGCACCTGCCGCTGTGGGACGGTCGGACGTACAGCGGCAAGATCAACTCGCTGATGACGTACGCCCAGGGCCACAAGAAGGAGTTCCCCGACGGCGGCCTGCCGACCCTGATGAAGGAGCTCGGCTTCCTCCTCGGCGTGCCGATCCACTACTACGCGGCGATCGACCTGGCCGGGTTCGTCAAGATGGTCGACCTGGTCGGCGGCGTCGACGATCGACAATCCGCGGGCGATCGACGATCCGGGCTACGGCGGCTGGACGAACGGCCACCCGATCGGCTTCCACCTGACGCGCGGGCAAGCATCACCTCGACGGCCAGACCGCGCTGGCCTACGTCCGCTCGCGCAAGGGGATCGGCGACAACGATTTCACCCGGTCGCGGCGCCAGCAGCAGGTCCTCGTCGCGCTGGGCAAGAAGCTGGCCGACCCGGCGATGCTGCCCGAAGATCCCGGACCTCGTCCGGGCGGCCGGAGACACGATCCGGACGAACTTCCCGCCGGACCGCCTGGGCGAGATGCTCGACATCGGGACCGGGATCGACGACGTCGACGTCAAGCGTACGTCCTCGGTCCGCCGTACGCGACGTACCCGACCCAGTCGAACGGCGACCTACCAGCTCGATCCCGGACATGGACCGGATCGCCAAGCTGTCGATCAAGCTGTTCGGCGCCGACAGCGCCTACGCCGACGCAGGCCCTCGCCCAGCCCGGCGCCCTGACGGCGCCGGTCCGAGGTCAGCTGGAAGGTGCCGGCCTTGACCGCGCCGAACAGGGTCGTCATCCAGGCCACCATCTGCGGGTCGCGCAGCTGGTCGCGGGTGTAGTTCGTGTTCCGCCAGACGTGGAAGGCGATCCCCGAGGCGTGCAGGTAGCCGAAGCCCGTCGCGGACCTCGCGCCAGAGCTGGGCCTGGGTCGGGCGCTGCTTCTTGTGGGTCGCCGGCCGGAGGTACTTGTGGGTCTGGACCATCAGGTAGACCGGCACGCCCGGCGATGACCGCTGGCGACCTTCGAGCGGACCTTCGGGAACCACTTCGAGGCGCCGGTCAGGTACGTCGAGTTGATGCCGTTCGTCGTCTCGACCGGATACCAGTCGACCATGACGACGTTGGCCATCCCGCGCGGTGTACGGGTTCCGGCTCGTGCCGAAGTGGGGGACGTCGCCGAACAGGGCCATCACCTTGTGGGCCGGGTCGGCCGCCCGGTAGGCCCGGTAGAGGGCGCGGATCTCGGTCGCCGAGATCCGGTTCCAGTTCGGCTCCTTGACCGACAGGTAGCCCCACGTGTTCGGCAGGTTCTTGACCTTGTTCGACCCACGCGGGCGACTGGGCCGGTGTAGATCGTCCGGTCGCGTAGTTGACGGTGTCGGGGAACGCCCAGATGACCTGCATCCCGCAGGCGGCGGCCAGGTTGGCGTAGTTGGTCGGGTTGAACGTGCCCTGGGCGTTCTTGATCACGTGGGTCGCGCCCGACGTGCAGACCCCGTTCTTGTTCGCGGCCAGGTCGCCGCTCGGGACCTCCTGGAGGATGATCGGCGGCGGACGTGCTGTAGGCGGCGACGACGCGCGGCGCTCGGGCGCGGCGACGCCGAGGCTCCCGATGAGCAGCGCCGCGGCGAGGGCGAGGCGGATCAGGCGTGAGCGGGTCATGGTCGCATCTCGATGATGGCAGGGCGGTGCGGACCCGATACCGGGCTCTGGATGATGGGCTCGATCGGTCCGCCCTGCGACCGCCCCGTGGCCTCCAAGGGACCCGGTCGTGCGGGCCATCCGGGATGCGCGGCCCGTGGTCCTGTGCAGGCGGGCACGCGGCCGGATCATCGGCCCTGGAGCATCGCCGGGACGGTCCGCACGATGATCTTGAGGTCGAGCCAGAGCGACCACCGGTCGATGTAGTCGAGGTCGAGCGCGACCCACCGGTCGAACTCCTGCTCGCGCCGGGCGGCGACCTGCCACAGCCCGGTGATCCCGGGCTTCATCGACAGCCGCCGGCGGTGCCAGACGTCGTACCCGGCGACCTCGCTCGGGGAGCGGCGGCCGCGGGCCGACGACGCTCATCTCGCCACGCAGGACGTTGAAGAACTGGGGCAGCTCGTCGAGGCTCGTCCGGCGCAGGAGCGCTCCGGTCCGGGTCAGGCGCGGGTCGTCGGTCAGCTTGAAGGCCGGCCCGTGGATCTCGTTGCGGTCGGCCAGCTCGGCCAGCCGGTCCTCGGCGCCGGGGACCATCGTCCGGAACTTGACGACCTCGAACCGCCGGCCGTGGAGGCCGACCCGGACCTGGCGGAACAGGACCGGCGGGCCATCGACGACCCGGATCCAGGCGCCGATCGCCGATGAACAGCGGGCTCAGGACGACGAGCGCGACGAGCGCGATCGCGATGTCGGTGAGCCGCTTGAGGATCAGCCCGAGCGTCCGGTCCGGGCCGTAGACGAGCGACAGGACCGGCTCGCCGTCGAGCTCCTCGACCCGGCCGCCGGGCAGGCTGAAGGCGATGTCGCCGAGCGGGATCCGGACGATCCGGCCCTCCTCCTCGCACAGCCGGGCGATCGGCTCGACCAGTCGGATGTCGTCGACCGGGAGGCAGATCGCGACCTCGTCGACGACCCGCTCGTGGAGGATCGCGGCGATGTCGTCGGCCCGACCCGAGGATCGGCCGCCGGCGCGTGTCGGTCGGCTGCGGTCCCGCCGAGCCGGTCAGGTGGCCGATCACCCGCAGCCCGAGCTCGCGGTGCTGCTCGAGCCGGTCGGCGAACGCCTCGGCCGCCGGCCCGGCACCGACGACCAGGACGCAGCGCGTGTTCCGGCCGTGCTCGCGTGCCCAGGCGAAGGCGAGGCGGAGCGCCGATCCGGACGACGGCCGACAGGGCGACCTGGGCGACGAACAGCTCGATCAGGAAGAGCCGGCTGACGTTCGGCAGCTTGAACAGGAACAGGATCGCGAACGTCGCGACGGCGACGCAGGAGGTCCGCCCGGACGAGGTCGACCAGCTCGGTCCGGATCGACCAGCGGACCCGCAGGCGGTACAGCCCGAGGAGCCAGGTCGCGCCGACCCAGGCGATGCCGTAGGCGACGGCGAGGACCCGTCCGTCGACGCCGGCGGCCGTCCACGACGGCCAGCCAGTCGTCGGAGCCGAAGCGCAGGATCGAGACGACGGCGAACAGGCCCGCAGCGGTCAACCCGTCGGCGGCCATGAACAGGAGCCGGAGCGCCGTGACGTGGCGTCGGATCATCGCGCACAACGGTACCAGCCCAGCGCCGATCCGGCGTCTCGGGCCGACCAGTTCGAGCGGCTGGTACGCGGGCCGGACTTCGGTACTGCGGTGCAGTTCCGGGGCCTGTGCTAGGGTCGGGCCATGGCCTCGGTTCGCGAGACCTGGGCGGCGATGAGCGGTCGCAGCCGGGTCGGATCGGTCTCGGTGGTGTCGCGCGCGGTCGCGTCGGTGGTCGCGATCGCCGGTGGCGGCGCGCTCGCGCGAGCGGCGCATTCGCGCCAGCCGACAGTCGACCCGGAGGCCGGGAGGTCGAGCCGACCGCCGTCCCGCCCGGGACCAGCCTGCCGCCGCTCCCGCCGACGCCGACGCCGAACCCGCAGCGCCTCGCCCAGCCCGACGCCGAGCCCGACCCCGCCGGGCGCGGATCCGCTGCTCGGCACGGACGGGCGGCTGACCGTCCTGCTGCTCGGCTCCGACTACCGGCCGGCCCATCCCGGCAACCGGACCGACGCGATCATGGTCGTGTCGGTCGATCCGTCGACCGGCCGGACGGCCGCCTTCAGCATCCCCCGCGACACGACCGGCTTCCCGCTGCCCGGCGGCGGCCGGTTCGACCAGAAGATCAACGCGCTCTACCAGTACTTCCAGTCGACCGGCCGGAGACGGCGGGGCGGCGATGGAGGCGGCCATCTCGAAGGCCTTCGGGATCGAGGTCGACGGCTACGTGTTCATCGGGTTCAGCGGGGTCAAGAACCTGGTCGACGCGGTCGGCGGCGTCGACGTCGTCCTCGACCAGGCCTACTACGACCCGTACTACTGGGTCACGAACCAGCACCAGGGCTGGGGCCTGCCGGCCGGCAAGAGCCACCTCAACGGCGCCCAGGCGCTGATCTTCGCCCGGTCGCGCAAGGGCGACAACGACTTCGGCCGGGCGCGCCGCCAGCAGATCCTCGTCGCGGCCGCGCTGACCAAGGTCCGCACGCGCGGGCCCGCGGATCCTGCCGAAGCTGCTCCGGATCGCCCGCGACACCGTCCGGACCGACCTGCCGCTGGCCCGGGCCGGCGACCTGTTCGAGTCTGGTCTCGACGGTCGACCTCAAGCACGCCGACAAGGTCGTCTTCGGACCGCGGTCGTACGCCGACGGGATCGCCGGCACGTCGTCGTTCGTGCTCCGGCCTCGGCCGACTGCCGGCAGGTGGATCGCCGAGCACTTCCCGCCGGTGCGCCCGTTCGGCAGCCTGGCCGCCGCGATCGCCCTCGCCGACGCCGACGGTCAGCCCGCCGACCCCGACGCCGACGCCCTGACGTCGATCAGCGCGGCGCGGCGCTCGCCGGCGCGGCGCGCCAGATCGCGATCCTGCGCGGCCGCGCGCAGGACCCCGTTGGCGGGCCCGGCGAGCGAGCCGCCAGGCGATGACGAGCACCACGAGGACCGCCAGGCCGCCGACCCCCAGGGCATGGGTCCGGGCCACGAACAGGATCAGCAGCGCCCCGGCGACCAGGTCGACCGCGTTCGATCGACGGGCCGAGACGAGCGCCCCGAGTCGCTCGGCCAGGATCCCGAGGAGCACGAACAGGACGCAGGCCGGCCGGGTCCGAAGTTCGCCCACGCCTCCCCGATCAGGCCCGGGCGCCGCGTAGCCGGCGGTGTCCTGGGCGCCCTCGACGACCTCCGGGTAGATCCAGTAGCCGAGGTTCGGGATGTCCTCGCGGCCGACGAGCGGCCCGAGGCGGCGCAGCCAGGTCAGCCCCAGGAAGTACGGCTCCTCGGCCGGGATGACCCGCTGGAGCGCGGCCAGCGTCCGCGGCTGGACGAGGACGACCCGGTTGACCGTCCGGCCGGCCGCGAAGCCGAGCTCGTCGCCCGGCCGCCTGGTCGTACGCCCGCAGGACCTGGATCCCGCCGAACGCCGACGAGCGCCACGACGACGACCGCGAGCCCGAGCCGGACCGGGATGCGCCGCCCGGCGAGCAGCCAGGCGATCAGCAGGACGGCGCGCCAGCTCGGCCACCAGGTAGCGGCTGGCCAGCAGCGACCGTGAAGCCGGCGATCGCGACGATCCCCAGCCCGGCCAGCCAGCGGCGCCGGCGGTCGAGGGTCCGGACCAGCTCGAACAGCAGGATCCCGGCGAGACCCGGCAGGGCCACCCGGACGAGCTGGATCGGGATGCCGGTCAGCTCGCTCCGGGCGCCGGTGATGTCGGTCGTCAGGAACGGGATCCCGTGCTCGACCAGGGTCGGCAGGATCGCGGCCGAGGGCGATCCCGGCCAGCACGAGCGGGGCCCCGCGGCGCGTCCCGGCACGGATCGGCCGACGCCCCATCGAGTCCGGTAGACCGGCGCCGCGTCCCCGCGCCGAGCCGCCGAGCCGGTCGCTCGCCCAGACCCCGATACCGAAGGCGACGACCGCTCCTGCGACGTACAGCGCCGGGCCGATCGTCTCGCCCTGGCGCCGCCAGGATCGCCGATCCGACACCGAAGAACAGGCCGGTCAGGACCAGCCAGACCGGGGCCGGGTGGGCGATGCCCATGCCGCGCCGGGCGACCGCCGGCCAGACCAGGACGATCGCGGCCACGAACGCGCCGACGAGCGCGCCAGCCGTCGAGGACGCCGACCGTGTTCACGGCGCACCCTCCGGATCCGGACGCGTCGAGCGCCTCGCGAGGCCTCGCGCATGGCGCTCCGCCGGGCCGCCGGCCGGCAGGGTCGCCGAGACGTAGCCGTACGACAGCGAGCCGGCCAGCGCGAGCGGGACGGTCGACGTCAGGCGGTAGCCGAAGACGATCGCCACGGCGGCCGCGCGCGTCGACGCCCGAGCGACCGAGCAGCGTGGCCAGGACGAGGTCGGTCGCGCCGAGCCCGAACGGCAGGAACGACAGGACGCCGACCGTGATCGACAGCCCGAGCGCGCCCCAGGCGAGGAGCGGGTCGAGGGCGACCCCGGCCGACCGGCCCACGAGCCGAGCTGGACGGTGTAGCAGACCGAGGATCAGGGTCGTCGTCCCGGCGAACACGGCCAGCCGGACCGGATGGGTCAGCAGGTCGCCGATCGTGGCGTCGATGCGGGCGAGGGTGGCCGTCGGTCCGGACCCAGCGCTCGCGGCCGACGACGAGCCCGAGCGGCAGCGCGGTGACCACCACCGACGGCCGGATCCCGAGGGCGTAGACGCCCGCCGGCGATGACCGCCAGGACGACGAAGCCGACGACGCGCGACCGCGGTCCGGCAGGCCGGCGCAGGTGGACGAGCCAGGCGATCGCCGCGCTGCCGGCGAGGTAGCCGATCGCGACGACCCGCTCGATCAGGACGACGGCGGCGCCGGTCGGGTAGTCGACGCCGTGGCGCTCGCGCAGGAGGTACAGCCGGAGGAGCTCGCCGACCGAGCCCGGGGTCAGGTTGTTGACGGTGTTCGCCAGGGCGGTCATCGGGACGAGCGGCCCGATCGGGACGGGCCGCCCGGCGGCCCCGAGCAGGTCGGCCGAGCGGATCGCCCACAGGAGCATGACGGCCGCGTTCAGGCGCGATCGCGAGCGACCAGCGGCGTCCAGTCGAGCGTGGCCGGCGATCGCCGCCGGCCTCCCACGGCCGGGCCCGCCAGACGACGAGGGCGAACAGGGCGAGCGTGATCGGCATCCAGACGATCGGGCGGCGCAGCCAGCGGGTCACGGGACCGGCTCCAGGACGACCGCGTCCGGGGTGACCGTCGTGATCCGCCAGCCCGGGATCGGGCTCGCCCCGATCGCGAGCGGACCCGGCCGGCACGAACCCGCGGACCGACTGGACCGTGACCGGATCCAGCGCCTCGATCCGGATCCGGTCCCCGGCGACGGTCGACGACCGGGACGTGGAGGACCTGCCAGGCATCGGCTCCGGGTAGCGGGGACGTCGACGCTGACCGACGATCGCTCCGCGCCGTCCGGGTCGATCACCCGGACGACGCATCCGGCGGTCGACCGGCGGGCTCCCGGCCGGCGCGGCCAGCGACCCGGATCTCGAGGTCGGCCGCGCCGCTGTAGACGACCGGCAGGTCGAGCGACGCCCCGGCCTCCATGGCCAGCCCGTCCCAGCCGTTCCCGGTCACGGTCGCGCTGGCCCGGCCGATCGGCATCCCCGGGCGCGTCGCGGCCACGGCAGCCGCGGCGTCGAGCAGACCGAGCCGGTCGTCGCGCCGGGCGAGGACGATCACGCTCGCGCCGTCGGCGTCGGCGACCGCGGCGAGATCGGCTCGGGTCGCCGTCGAACGCCCGCAGCAGGTCCGCCCGGCGCTCGGCCTGGCTCCGCCCGGTGAAGATCGCCGGGTCGAAGGCGAGCTTGGCGAACCCGGCCGGCAGGAGCCCGACCACGTAGCAGCCCGTCTCGGTACCAGGCCAGCGACGACCAGTCCTCGTAGGTCAGGACCGTCTCCCGCGGGCCGCTGGCCGGCAGCAGGCCGCGGAAGTCCGGCACGCGGTCCGGCCGCAGGTCGAGATGGGCGTAGGTCGGGTGGGTCCAGGTGTCGGCCAGGAGGCGCGTCGTCGCGACGGTCGTCGGGACGCAGGCCAGCAGCGTGGCGACCGCCACCAGCCCGACGATCGCGGCGCGCGGGCTCGGCCGCGACGTGCCGGAGCCGCCCGACCAGGTCCTCGGCGACGGCCACCAGCCCGATCGCCGCGAGCATCGTCATCGGCTGGCCGGCCAGCAGCCACAGCCGCTGCGGCCGGAGCGCGTCCTCGAGCGGCCAGTCGGGCTGGTAGAGGACGCCGAGGGCGAAGGCGAGGCCGAACCAGGCGACGAGCCCGAGCGCGGCCTCGGACCAGGCTCGGGCGCCACGGCCCGGGCATCCGACCGCCGGGCCGGGGCCCGTCGGCCCGGCGCAGGAACAGCAAGGCCACGCCCGACCCGACGATCCCGAGCGGCAGGAGCAGCCCGAACTCGCGCGGGTAGCTCCACGGTCCGAACCGGGCGGCGACGAGCGTGTCCGCCGATTCGAGGGCGACGCCGCCGTTCCGCCGGATCGCCTCGAGCTGGCCGAGGAACCACGGGGCGAACAGCACCACGGCCAGCGAGCCGGTCAGCGACCAGGACCCCGATCGCCCGCCAGCGTCGCTCCGGGGATCGGACGGCCACGACGAGCGCGACCGCGACCAGGGCGACCGGGATCGGCAGGAGGAGCTGGACCTGGACCAGGGCCGCAGCCCCGAGCAGGCCACCGGCGACGAGCGCCCAGCCGACCGCCGAGCGCCGCCCGCTCGGCCGCCAGCGCCTTGAAGAACGCCAGGAGGGCCAACGGCAGGAGCGCGAACACGACGTCCCGCGGATAGAGCGGGTACGCCTCGTGGCCGACCATGAACAGGCTGTTGACCCACAGCCGGCCGGCGCTCAGGTCATACGCCCCGCCGAACACGGTCAGCGTCGCGGCCAGCACGCGCGACCCACGGCCGGCCGGTCAGCCAGCGGACGAGCAGGAACGTCCCGATCGGCAGGACCGGCAGCCAGACCAGCGTGAGGAGCTGGTCGGCGTGGCCGAAGTCGAGGCCGAGGCCGGCCATGACCGCGGCGGCCATGACGTGGAACCCGGGCGGGTAGTAGGCCGGCAGACCCGGGTAGGCGCCGCCGGGCGGGAGCTCGCCGCGCAGGACGGCGTTGGCCAGCGCGGAGTGATAGAGCAGGTCGCCGCCCTGCCAGTCCGGGCCGAGGATCCGCCAGCCGCCGACGACCTCGGCGGCCACGAGCAGCAGCCCCAGCGCGACGAGCGGCCCGGGAAGCTCGGCGAGCACCTGCCGTACACTCCGGGACGACCCTGCTCCCGACCGAGCCGGCCGATCGGCGGCTGTCACCTGCGCCGTGTCGAGGTTCGCGCGTCCGTCCATGGATCCCGTCGCCCTCTCCGCCGCCGCGCTCCAGGCGGCCGTCGCGCTGGCCCTCATCTTCGTCGTTCCAGGGCTCGCCCTCGGTCCGCTCCTCGCGCCCGGCGCCTCGACGCCGCTGGGGCGGATCGGGCGGGCCGTCGGCGCCAGTCTACTGACGACGTCGATCGGCTGCACCGTGCTCGCCTGGCTCGGCATCCTCCGGCCGGCGTCGACGATCGCGCCTGCTCCTGGTCGTCAGCGGTCTCGCCCTGCTCGATCCGGCGACGCGTCGATCCGCGACTTCCGGCGCGCCGTCGCCGACGCGGCGATCCGGTGGTGGCTCGGGGCCGGGTGCGGGGGCCGTCCTCGCCGCGGGCGCTGGTCGTCGATCCCGTCGCGGCTGGCGGTCGGCGAGTCGCTCCTGCCGTTCACCTCGACCGTGTGGTACTACGCCAACCTCGCCGCGGGTCGTCGCCGTCGGCGGCCGCTTCCCGGCGGCCCTCCCGGAGTGGGGCACCGAGCGGCCGTTCCAGACCGACTACCTGCCGGTCACCGCCCACACCGCCGCGACGCTCCAGCTCCTGCCCGGCGACCTGCTCGTCCAGCTCGAGCTCTACCGGCTGGCCCTGCTCGTCGTCGGGCTGGTCCTGGCCACGCGTCCTGTTCCGGCGCTGGGTCAGCAGCTGGCTCGCCGTGCTCGGGGCGATCCTCCTCGTGGCCACCGTCCGGCTCGAGTTCAAGTACCTCGCCTACAAGCCCGAGACGTTCGCGCTCGACCTGGCCCTGTTCGGGCTGTGGCTGGTCGACCGGGCGATCGTCGAGCGGATCGCGCCGGCTGGCGCCGACGGCGGCCGTCGACCGGCGGGCTCGTCTACCTGGCCCATGCCGAGGTCTTCCTCGTCTACCTGGCGGCGGTCGCCGGGATCGTGGCGGCGCGCTGTTCGTCGTGGCCGGGGGCCCGGCGGCGCTGGCTCGGGCCTCGGGATCGCTCCCGGGATCCGGCGACGGATCGGGCTCGCGCTCGGGATCGTGGCCGTCGGCGGTCGTCGGCGGGACGCTGGCCAACGGCGCCCTGACCGGCTCGTTCCGGATCGTCGGCTACGTGACCGCCGATCGGCCCGAGACCGACCGGCGGAGCCGGCGACCGAGGGCTTCGTCCCGGAGGAGATCCCGCCGGGCTGGACGCTTCAGCGGCGACCCGACCTGGGACTTCTACGTCGCGGCCGTCGCCCCGGCCGAGGTCGGCCAGCCGGCGCCGCATCGGTTCCTCGACCCGCGGATGCTGCCCCGCTCGATCCTCGTCGTCTGGTCCGGGCTCGACGCCCGCCAACGGGCCGCGCTCGTCGTCCTCCTCGCGCTGCTCGTCGCTGCCGATCGTCGCCTGGCCGTTCCTCGATCCGCGGCGACGCCGGGCGGTCCGTCACCTGGACCGTCTTCGGCGTCGCGATCTTCGCCGGCTCGTACCTCCTGTTCGCGCTCAGCCACACCTACGTCCCGCAGCGGACCGGGCCGCGCCGGATCATGCCCTACGAGCTGTTCCTGGCCGTCGGGGCGGGCGTCTTCCTGCTCTGGGCGATCGACCGGCTGGCCGCCCGTGGCTGGCGGGCCCTGCTGCCCGCACCGTGGCGCGATGGTCGCGGCCGGCACGGCCCTGGCCATCCTGTGCACCGGCGATGGTCTCGGCCGGGCCCGGTGGCCGCGCTCGACGACCCCGAGCCGGGGCTCACGACGGTCGGCTACGACGCCTACCGCTGGATCGACGCGAACCTCCGCGCCGGACGCCCGGATCCTGACCAACGCCTACACCGACGGCGCCCTGACCGCGCTGTCGCACCGGGTCGGGATCGTCGACGGGCGGGCGGTCTACCTCGAGAACCCGCGCGTTCCTCCACGAATCGACCGCCCTCGCCCTCGGCGCCCGGGTCGTCTTCGAGGATCCGAACGGGACCGGCGCCCGGTCGTTCCTCGATCGCGAGCGGGTCGACTACCTGCTGGTCGTCGGGCCGACCGGGAGCGGCAACGACATCGGCGGCTACCTCCCGTTCGAGACGGATCTGGTCGCGCTCGGCGCGCAGCCCCCGATACACTCTGGTCCGGACGTTCGGCGATGGCCGGCTGTCCCTCTACCGCGTCGAGCCGGGCGGCTAGGCGCCCGGTCGGAGCTCGCTCTCGGAGGCGTCCCGCTGTCCCATCGCACGCCGCCCGCTCGGAGCCGGCCGTGACCGTGGCCGGCGCGAGCGAGGCGCGGCCGGGGCCCGCTGGACCTCTACCGCGCGATCTGGGCCGCGCTGACGGCCTGGGCCGACCGGACGGTGGGTCCGCCCCGCGGTCGAGATCGGGTTCATCGCCGCCTGGCTGCTCCTCCGGATCGCCGGCAACCAGCCGACGCTGGACCAGGCCTGGACCGTGGCCGGCGCTCGGCCTCACGCTGCTGTCGCCCGTGTCGGGGCTGGTCGTCCTCGTCGCGATCGCGCCGTGGGACGAGCCGCTGACTCTGGGCCACGCCCTCGGGCTGCGCAACCTGCTGCCGCTCGCGCTGGCCGCCTCGGTCGGCGTGCGGATCCTGTTCCGGCCGCGCTCGATGCCGTGGTCGCTGCCGACCCTGCTCGCGCTCGGGCCTGCTCGCGATCACGCTCCTGCTCGGCGTCGGGTCGATGTACTACTGGAACGGGCGGACGGTCGGCTGGGACAGCGCCACGTTCTGGCTGGCCGGGTTCGGCGGGGCGATGATCGTGATCCTCGTCGCGATCTGGCTCGGGTGCGCGAGGCGAGCGACGGCCGCTCTGGGCGGCGGTCATCTCGGCGACCCTGGCCGGTCTGCTCAGCCTGGCCGCATACCTCGCGCCGAACCACCTCCACGAGCTGACGATCCAGGCGCTGCTGTCCGACAAGGACTTCGGGACCCGGCTGGCGGGCGCGATCGCCTCGCCGAACGCGATGGTCTCGCTGCTCGTCGCCCCGACCGCGATCTTCGCCGCGGCGCTCGTCCTGGCCCGCGATCGGCGGTTGCGCGTCGTGGCTCTGGTCGCTCCTCTCCGCCGCTGCTCGCGGCGCTCTACCTGACCTACTCGCGGGCGGCGATCCTGGCCGTATTCGCGATCGCGGTCATCGTCCTGTGGCGCTGGCGACGCCGGGTGGGCCTGGCGCTGCTCGATCGTCGGCATCGTGGCCGGCGTGGCGCTCACGCCGTTCTACCTCCAGGCCCGTGGGAACCTGCTGGGCGGCGGCGCGGTGGTCCAGCCGGGCAGGGTGCTCATCGCCAGCGACGAGCAACGGATCACCGCCTGGGGCGCGGCCGGCCGGATGTGGCTCGACCAGCCGCTCCTCGGCCACGGCTTCCGGAGCTACAAGATCCTCGCGCCGGCCTACGGCGACCAGGTCCTCGGCTCGCCGCACAACGAGTGGATCCGGCTGTTCGCCGAGGAGGGGATCGTCGCCGGGCTGCTGGGCATCGCGTTCGTCCTGTCGGTGGCGCGTCGGCGCTGGCCCGCGCGCCGGGCTGGCTGGCGGCCGGCGCCCTCGGGGCATTCCTCGGCTGGGCGATCACCGCCACGTTCAACAACCCGTTCCTGTTCCTCCAGGTCAACGCGGTCGCGTTCACCGTCGCCGGGATCACGCTCGGGTTCGGCAGGCCGAACGCCGGATGCCGGCGAGTCGCGCCTGCCGGAGCGGCCGAGCCGCGCGCCCGCTCCCGGATGAGCCGCGGCCACGCCCGGCGCGAGCCGCGCCGAGCGCGGTCCGTCCCAGCTCGCGCCCGCCGCCGAGCCGGCTCGGCCGAGCCGCCGGCGCTCCGCGACCCGGCGATCCGAGGCCCACCTGATGCCGAGCCTCCTTCGGATCGTCGGCTTCGCTGCTCGGCGCTCCTCCTCGTCTGGCTGGCGGTCCGGCGGCTGAGGCGCGCCGGCAGCGGCAGCCGCGTGCCGGCGACCGGGCTCCTCGTCGTCGGGCTCGGGCTGATCGCGATCGCCGCCGTGCCCGACCTCGTCCGGCCGATCCAGGACGTCCTCGGGCTGTCCGGCGAGCCGCTCGGCCGGCTGGTCACCGTCCTCGTCGTCAGCGTCGCGCTCGCCTACCTGCTCGTCTTCTACGCCCTCGCCCGGGCCGACCGGGCCAACCAGCGGGTGAGCCGGCTCGTCCGGGCGCTGTCGGCCGCCCAGGTCGAGACGTCCCGGCTGGCCGGCGCGCCGCTCGGCGGCGTGCTCGTGTGCATCCCGGCCTACGACGAGGCCGACAACCTGCCGGGCGTCCTGGCCGAGATCCCGGCCGAGGTGGCCGGCCTGCCGACCCACGTCCTGGTGATCGACGACGGCTCGCGCGACGCGACCGCGGAGGTCGCCCGGGCGCATGGCGCCGAGGTCGTCAGCCACCCGGTCAACAGCGGCCAGGGCGCCGCCCTCCAGACCGGCTACCTGGTCGCCGAGCGGCTCGGCGTCGACGTCGTCGTCACCCTCGACGCCGACGGCCAGCACGACCCGGCCGAGATGGAGCCGGCTGGTCGAGCCGATCGTCGCCGGGACGGCCGACTTCGTCGTCGGCTCGCGCCGGATGGGCGACTACGAGAAGGAGTCGGTGGCCCGCGACGCCGGGATCAGCCTGTACACCCGGCTGATCAACCTCCTCGGCGGGACCGAGGTCAGCGACATCGCCAACGGCTACCGGGCGATCCGGGCCTCGCGGCTGTCCGAGATCGTGTTCACCGAGGACCAGTTCCACAACCCGGAGCTGCTGCTCGGGGCGGCACGGGCCGGCCTCCGCGTCGTCGACGTCCCGGTCACGATCCGCAAGCGCGCGCCTCAGGGGTCAGCAAGAAGGGCACGAACCTGCGCTACGGGCTGGGCTTCCTTCGGGTGATCTTCAAGACGTGGCTCAGGTAGACCGTCGACCGGGGAGCGTCGACGAACTGTTTCGCGGCGGTGAGCTCCTTATCGACCTCGGCTGCGGCGACGGGCGTTGGCTGGATAGGATCGGCCCTCGTTATCGGACCGCCGTTGGCGTCGATATCGATCGCGGGCCGATCGATGAACGAGTGACCGGTCCGGCCGACTGGCAGTTCGTCCAGGCCGACCTCGATGCCGGCCTGCCGTTCGAGGACGCGGTCGCCGATGCCGTCCGTGCTAACCAGGTGATCGAGCACATCCGCGAACCGGGCGCGATGCTCGCCGAGGTCCATCGCATCCTGCGCCCCGGTGGCGTTCTGGTGATCACCACACCGAACGTCCGCTACGTCAGCCACCTCTTCGGGCTGGCGATCCTCGGCCGTGGCCCGATGACCTCTGCCCACGAGCCCGGTCCATCGCGCGCCTGGGATGATGGCCATGTCCATTACTTCACTCCGGCTGATCTTCGCCGGATCGCGGCTTCGTCCGGCTTCGGATCGATCCGACTGTCGGCGCTGGTCGCTCCGACCGGCCGACTACAGCCGGTCAGGCCGATCCTCATGCGGCTGGGCGGCGCTGCACTCGTCCGCGAGTTCCTCTCCGGCAACACGCTCCTGGTCGCGCGCCGGTGACTCGATCCGGGTCCGGACGCGCGAGACGGCCGCGGGTCGTCTATTGGAACAACATCCCAGCACCGTATGTTGTCGGCCGGTTCAACGCCGTCGCCCGTCGGGGAAGCCTGGACTTCGAGGCATGGTTCTCCTCCAGGACGGAACACGATCGGAGCTGGACGGTCGATGAGCCGAGCTGGGAGTTCCGGTCGCGTTACCTCCCCGGCGTATCCCTGGGATCTCGGGTGGCCGTCCTGCCGACCGGCCTGCTTGCCCGTCGACGGCCGGACCTGCTGATCTCGCTCTACTCCAACCCGTCGTTCCTCGCCGGCTGGGAGCTTGCACGACTGGGCGGCATCCGGACAGCCTTCAGGGTCCTGCCGACATTCGACGAATGGGTCCGCCGCCATCCGGCCAAGGAATGGCTGAAGAGGTTCGCGTTCTCGCGGGTGGACGCGGTCAAGGTCCCCGGGCCCGCCGGGGCATCGATGGCGGCTCGGTACGGCGTGCCGGAAGATCGGATCCACGTGGTGACGCAGAGCATCGACGTCGAATTCGTTTCGATCCGGGCGCGACCGATGGTCGCCGGATCGGGCTTCGATCCGGGCCGATCTCGGGGTCACAGGATGCACGTTCCTCTACGTCGGCCGACTGTGGGAGGGCAAGGGCGTCTCCCATCTGCTTGCCGCATTCGAGGCCGTTCTCAAGGCGGGCGTTGACGCCACACTGCTGCTGGCGGGCGACGGCGTTGATGAAGATCGTTACCGCTCGATGGCCGCTCAGCCGCCCCTCCGGGGTCGAGTCGTCTTTGCCGGGTTCATCCAGCAGTCCTCGCTGCCGAGGATCCACGCGGCGGCTGACGTCCTCGTCTTTCCGACCCTCGGGGACCCGCATGGGCTCGTCGTCGAGGAGGCCATGGCATCCCGACTCCCGGTTGTGGTTACGACCGCAGCGGGAGACATCGAGGAGCGGCTTCCGGACGGCGAGGCCGGCTTCATCGTGCCGCCGGCGGATCCGGACGCGCTGGCCGACCGGATGGTTCGACTGGCCGCCGATCCTGAGCTCAGGCGCCGGATGGGGGCTCGAGGTGACGTCATCGTCACCGGGCGCACGCACGAGCGGTACGCGCAGGACTTCGAGCGATTTGTCGAGAAGGTGCTCGACGCGCCCCGACGCCGACCGTCCGAGCGGCGGGTCTGATCCCGGCTCGAGGGGGTCGATCACGCTGGACCGTTCCGCCGGGATCGCCGAGTCCCCGACGACGCAGGGTGCGACGATGCCGATCGGCCCCGCGAAGACGGCGTGTTCGCTACCCTGTCTCCATGGAACCGGCCCGCCAGCGCGTCGTGGTCATGGGTGCCGGATACGTGGGTCTCACTACAGCCATCGGGCTCGCGGCCGCAGGTCATGACGTTGAGCTCGTAGAGATCCGAGCTGATCGTCTCGAGGCCTTGCGCGCCGGCCGGCTGCCCATCTACGAACCCGGGCTCAGTGACGCCTTCGGAGGATCCCGATATCCGGTCGAGGATCACCATCTCCTCGACTCCCGGCCCGGCCCGACTCGATGTGGTCCTGCTCTGCGTCGGAACACCTCTGGACGATGATGGGCGGGGTGACCTGAGCCAGGTGGAGACGGCGCTCATCGCGGTTGGTGACCACCTTGCGGCAGGCGCCATCCTCGTCGTCCGAAGCACACTGCCGGTGGGCTCGACAGCGCGCGTGCTGGCTTGGTCGAAGGCGCCGAAGAGTCGGACGTTCACCAACCCGGAGTTCCTGCGCCAGGGCCATGCCCTGCACGACTTCCTGCACCCGACCAGGGTGGTGATCGGACGGTTTCCGGATGCCGACATGGCAGCGCTGGCGCAAGTCCAGGCGCTGCTCCAGGTCGATGGGGAGGCACCCGTTCGCGTCGTGGGCGTAGAGGAAGCCGATCTGATCAAGAACGGTGCAAACGCCTTTCTTGCCCTGAAGCTGTCCTTCACGAATGAGCTGGCCACCCTGTGCGAGGTGATGTCAGCAGACGTCGACGTCGTCATCGATGGGATCGGGTTGGACCCCAGGATCGGCGGCGGCTATACGCGACCCAGCTTCGGGTTCGGCGGGAGCTGTCTGCCGAAGGAGCTCGGCACGCTCGCTGGGGTCGGTCGCGACCACGGGCTGCCCATGCATGTCACAGCCGCCGCTTCCGAGGCGAACGCGAGCCACCAGCGGCGCTTCGCCGAACGAGTCATCGCCGAGCTGGGCGATCCGAGAGGCAGGCGAGTCGCGCTACTCGGTCTCGCATTCAAAGCCGGGACCGATGACGTTCGATCGTCGCCGGCGCTGCGGGTGGCTCAGATGCTGATCGAGGCGGGCGCCAACGTCGTGGCCCACGATCCGATGGCAGCTGGCAACGCCGTCCAGGCCCTCCCCGAGCTCGTGACCGTTGGCTCGGCCGAAGAGGCGCTGCGGGGTGCCGAAGTCGCGATCATCGCCACCGAGTGGCCGGACTACGCGAACCTGGATTGGCGGACGATCCGGGAGACGATGAGTTCCCCGGTGATCTTCGATGGGCGCCGGCTCCTCAGTTCGGCCGATCTCATCGATCTGGGGTTCCGGTACGAAACGGTCGGCAGTCCGGCCGCTGCCGAAAGGCAGGCTACGGGGCCTGTGCCGTAGCGCGACCTGCAGGCCGCCCTGGCCGTGCGCCAGGCTATGACGGGTCGACGATCCGATGCCGTCCCGCAGGTTCGCCTCGCTTCAGGGCACGGTAGATCGACGGGACGTGGCGAGTCAGGACGCTGGCTGGGTATCCCTCGTCGAAGCGGGGGTAGTCGGGCAGGAGGCTCCGGACCAGGACCGTCGAGAATTCCTGTCGATCCCCTCCATCAACGTGGGCGACGCTAGGCGATAGTCCAAGGATCGTGGCGATCCGCTCGACCAATCGCTCGACCGGCGTCGACACCCCCGATGCGACATTCAGGACAGTGTCGGCCGTGCCACGCCGGATCAATGCGCCGACGATGCGGACGACGTCATCCACGTCGAGTAGATCACGGGTCGCGCCAGACCGGACCACCACACGTCCAGCAGCCACCTGAGCGACGAGCGATGGGATGAGCTGACTGGGATTGCCGACGGGCCCGACGACGTTGGGCAGGCGCAGTACGAGGTACCTGGCCCCACTGGCGGCGATCATCTCCTCGCAGCGGAGCTTGTGTCGTCCGTACGGGCTCTCGGGCGCGACTCCAGCCGTCTCCACGTGTCGGCGCGCAGAGGACCCATACACGGGCGCTCCAGAGAAGTAGACCAGGAGGGAGTCCCGGGCGGTGGCTCGGCCTGCGAGTTCCCACACCAACTCACGCTCGCGCCGGAAGGCTGATGGATCCGTGCACTGCGAATCCGCGACCCCGGAGGCGCACAGGATCGCGTTAGGGAGATCGGCCGCGTGTGACTCGAATGCACGCGCGATCATCCCCCTGCCGACGACTTCAAACGGCATGGCTGACGCGATCCCGCCTCACCCGGCTCCACTGTCGGAGCTCTTCCGCGCCGCGACGACGACCATCTTGTTGCCGGCCCTGCCGACGACGGCGTTCCCCGCTCTCCACCCAGCCCGGATGAGCGGGAAGATCCAGGGCCGGCTGAGGGCCCGGAAGACCGATCCCGGATCGTGACGGTAGTACATGGCATATCGCTGCGCAGCCAGCGACTGGAACCCGGCGGCGCGCAGGACCTCGACGATCTCTGTCGGTGTCAGGCGAGCCACGAGATTGCCCGCCTCCTCGCGCTCGAGCGCCAGGCCCGCCTTGATCGCCAGCCGGGTCGCCGCAGCGCGCGCGGGCTCCGTGAGCGAGACCCAACGTCGCGCCACTCGCGCCATCTCGGCGACGCCGGCTCCCGGTCGTTCCAGGTGATGAAGGCCGTCATGGACGAACACCAGGTCGAAGGCGTTGTCGGCGAACGGGAGATGCTCGACATCCGCGACGATGGAGGTGATCGCGAGACCGTATCGGCGGGCACGCTCCTGGGCTCGGCGTGCGGCACCGAACGAGATGTCGCTCGTGACGACGCGGGCGCCCGCACGAGCAAGGAACTCCGCGTCCATCCCCGAACCGCCGCAGACGATCAGCGCGGTCGCTCCGATGAGATCGACCCCGATCGGCGCAGTCGCCCGCCGGAACTTCTCGCGGAGCAAGAACCGGTAGAGACTCGGAGTGCCATGCGGTCGCGAGATCTCGAACTCCTCGGCAACGGCCAGATCGAAGTGGTCGGCCTGGGCCTTCTTGTGGGCGTCCTGTCGAGCGCCGTCGTCTGGTCCGAGGTGATGGGCGATCTCATCGTGTTCGGTCATCGCGAGATCCGGGGCGAGCACGGGGATCCCATCGATGATGGGGTGTGTTCGACCGCAGGCGGCGCAGTCAAGCGAGCTGTCGCCCGTTCGGAGCTCTCCTTGACAGAACGGACAGACGAACCCCGGATCGAGGCGGGCGGCGGTTGTCGCCTGTCTGGGCGCGCGTCCGTGCCGGGCAAGCGCCATGTCGAACGCCGTCAGATGGTCCTCGACGCATCGGCTTGTGGCGAATCGCTCGACAGCCCGGGCCCGGGCGGCGTCGGACAGCCGTGCAGCGAGGACCGGGTCGGTCAAGACCTGGACGATCGCTTGCGCGAGGGCGGGTGGGTCGAGCGGCGGAACGAGACGGCCGCTCACTCGATCCTCGATCGCCTCCGGGAGTCCGGCGACTGCCGTGGTGACCACCGGCAGACCACTCGCCATCGCCTCGAGGACCGCCGTGGTGATCCCCTCACCGCGGGGGACCGGGGCAAAGGCGAAGACATCGAATCCAGCCAGCTGTCGTTCCAGGTCGAAGC
The DNA here is from genome assembly GCA_963837825.1 of uncultured Chloroflexia bacterium. GTDB lineage: Bacteria > Chloroflexota > Limnocylindria > Limnocylindrales > CSP1-4 > Chersky-267. The sequence goes on along the minus strand of CAWIOR010000014.1, from coordinate 324,335 downwards.
GGGCTCCGACGAACAGGACGTCCTTACCCTCGACAAGCCCGCCTGCGGCTATCGCGGCGCGGACCTCCGCCGAGTACCCGACGTGTGTGGGATGCTCGGCGCCCACGAGCACCAGGCGGGCATTCGGGACCCGTTCGCGCACGAGCGCGAATGCTCGCACGAGGTCGACGATCCCCTTCTGCGGGTTCACATTGGCAACGCAGCCGACCACCGGCGAGTCAGCCGGTACTCCCCAGTCGGCACGGACCGCCACTCGGTCCTCCCGTCCGGGCCGAAAGGTATCGACCTCCACGGGAGGGAAGAACGACACGAGTCGGCCCTCCAGCGCGGCGCTGCCCGGGTGCGCGGAGGCGACCGACCGGCCGGTCGACATGACGGCATCGGCGAGCTGCCGGACGAAGGTCATCGAAACGAGCGCCACTGGCCGCGGAGCCCGCGTGTCGAGGAGTTGCCAGACGACCGGGATGTGCTCGAGCCGGGCGGCGATCGCGGCATGAGGGTTGACGAGCCCGCCGATCTCCACGAGGTCGATCCCGCGCTCACGGATCAGGCGTCGGATGGCCTGGACTTCCGGTCTCAGGCCGGCAACGAACCGGAGATGGACGAGCGGGCTGGCTGTCGCTCGGAGTCCGGTGGAGCGGCATCGTGACGACGTCGACGCCGGCAGCCCGCAATCGGTCGGCGGCGTTCCCCGGTTCATCGGGCAGGAGCACGGTCGTCTCCCAGCCATGCGCTCGAGCGGTGCTCGCCAGCCGGTGGGCCAGGTTGTGAGGACCGCCGAAGATCGGGAAGTGGACTACGTAGAGGACGCGCATCAGCGACTCGTGACCAGGGCGTGAGCTGCGGGGCTGCTCCCGCTGATGCATGTCCGCAGCCAGACTCTGCGTCGTCAGGAGCCGATAGAGGTGGTTGCCGGCCCCCTTGTGACCGGCGACGTGATAGTCGATGAGCCGCTCGAGTCGGTCCGGACGACAGTAGGCCTGGATCTCCGCCCCTGGAGCAAGAAGCTGCGATCTCGAGCAGTGCCCCCCGTCGGCCGTCAGCCAGCTGTCCGCCGGCGTCGGGTAGCCCTGTTTGTCCCGTCGCTCCGCGATCGACGGTCATCCCGTCGGCTCGAAGGTGATCCCGGAGGATGCGCTTCGTCTGGCCCGCTCCCGACCTTGAATTCGCTCGGGCAGGGCAGAAGCGAACTCGACCAGGCGGTAGTCGAGGAACGGAAGGCGGCTTTCGATCGAGTGAGCCATGCTGATGGCGTCGCCGTACTGGAGCAGGCCCGGCAGGATCTCCCGGGTGAGGTCGGCAGTAAGGCGATCATTGACGGTCCTGGCGGCCGATCGCCTATCCGCTGCCGCCGAAACGGCGAGCGAACTCCGGGTCCAGCGTCCCGAGCGACGCCGACCCGGCGACGATACGTCCGCATCGCGAAGGACGCTCGCTCTCGCGCCACCCAGAGCGTCAGCATGCGGACGGAGAATGTCCTCGCATAGGCGCCGTAGTCGCGAGCGAAGCGTCGCAAGCTTGCCTCGGACGAGCGATTCCCAGAGGGCCAACGCGGCGTACTGCGGATAACCGCCGAGCAGCTCGTCGGCTCCCTGGCCCTCGAGGAGGACGGGGATGCCACGGGACTCGGGCGCTCTCCATGATCTTCCACAATGGGAATACCGCCGGGGAGTAGCCCGGACCATCCATGTGCCACACGATCCTCTCGAGGATGCCGATCCAGTCACTGACATCGGCCTGCACCTCTTGGAGGTCGACCCGCAGCGTGTCGGCCACGAGTCGCGCCCAACGCCGCTCGTCGATGGGCCGCGTCCCAGGAGGCGTGTCGTAGACCGACGTGAATGCCTGCAGCCTGCCTCCGCCGGGTACGGCCCCGGTGGCCGCAGCATGAAGAACGGCGGATGAGTCCAGACCGCCCGACAGCGTGAACCCCACGGGAACGTCACTGCGCATGCGTAGTCGGACCGAGTCTCTCAGCAGATCTCCGAACGACCCGACTGCATCGCGGTAGTCCAAGGGGCGCTCCGCCTGAGCGGGCGGCGCCCAGTATCGCCGGATGGCAGGGGACGGATCACCGGGGCTGAACGTGCCATGGTGTCCTGGCCGCAGGACGGCGATGTCCGCGTAGAAGCTGGCTGCGCCTGCGTAGAGGCGTCCCTCGGCCAGGAAGTCGTACAGCGATGCTTCGTCGACCCGGCGCAACGTCGGGTGGAGCAGCAGCAGGGCCTTGGGCTCCGACGCGATACTCAGCCCTCCGTCCTGGAAGCTGTAGTAGAGGGGCTTGACACCGAGTCGATCCCGAGCGAAGAACGCCTGCCGCTTGCGAGGATCCCAGACAACGAACGCCCACATCCCGTTGAGACGAGGCAGGAGTTCCGATCCCCACTGCAGGTAGGCCCGGAGGAGCACCTCGGTGTCCGATCGAGTCCTGAACCCGTGCCCAAGCGCGATCGAGCTCATCGCGGAGCTCGACGTAGTTGTAGATCTCGCCATTGAACGTGATGCAGACTCCAGTCTCAGGATCCACCCACGGCTGATGTCCCCCGGCGACAGATCGATGATGGCCAGTCGCCTGGTTCCGAGCCACGCTCCGTCGTCCTCCCAGGAACCGTGATCGTCGGGTCCACGATGGGAGATCAGAGCCGAGCGCCTCATCGCGACGACGGCCGAGCGTTGATGGCCCGCGGCGATGATCGCTACGATCCCGCACATCGCCGCGATCCCAGTTGGAGCCTCGGTCGGGTCGGCATCGAGAGTCGCCGGTCTCGTCCGAGCGGATCCGAGCGCTGACGCGGCGTTCCGTGGCGCTGGGCCGTCACGCTGCCTGACCCTCCCGACCCCGGACGAGCCCGGCCTGGCGCACTTCGCCGAAGGCCGATGCGAGAAGCAGCATGACCGCCAAGCCGGTGCCCTTGTCCTCGAGTTGCCAACCGAAGGGCGTCAGGACCACGAGCGCGGCGCCGAATCCGATGAGGGCGAGCCGTGAGGCCCGCGTGATCCCATGACCGGGCCTGAGGCGGCGGATCGTGATCAGCCATGCCCCGCCCAGGACCCCGACGAGGACGAGTCCCGCCATCCCGAACTTGGCGAGGACCAGCACCGGTGTGTCCGCCGTGAACTCCGTCTCCACCCGACCCGAGGTCGTCGTCCAGGGGACGACGACACCAGGTCCGCTGCCGACGAGCGGCGGCAGTGAGGAAGATGTCCCATGCGGCGCGAGTCTGAGCGACACGGTCCTGCAGGCTCGCGTCCCGTCCGGTGAGAACCGACCCGAAGGTCTCATATCGGCCTTCGAGGCTATGCGGATCTGGGGTCGCGCGCGAGCCACCGGCCGACGACCCTGATCCATCGATCCCGGTCGGCGGTCCGCCGAGCCGCCCCAGGTCGATCGCCCAGCCGATCTGGGTGGACGCGACGATGACACCGGCCGTCACCAGGGGAAGCAGTGCCGGCACGACCAAGCTTTCGGAGCGGAGAGGTACGGATCGGTCAGCCAGGCTGCCGCCATGACCGCCAAGGGCACGATCAGGATCGCCAGCGTGGTCCGAGTGCCGGCGAGGAGAAGGAGCGCGATCGTCACGGACGCGAGAGCCGCCCACCAGTATCGACGGTGTTCGTGGGACACGGACCGCGCGACGGTGACTGCGAAGAGCGCCGTGGCCAGCATGAAACTCGGCAACACCAATCGGTCGATCGCGACATCTGTGATGCCTCGGCGCTGCACCCAGACGATCGCGTACGAGAGCGTCGCCAGCCCGCCGGCCAGCACGATCAGAGCCGTCGTGGTACGGGCTGTGACCGACCACGCGAGATCGAGCGCCACCCACGGGGCGGCCACCACGAGGGCGTACGCTGCCGCATCCCGCAACCAGGTCGAGAACGCCGTGCCATGAAGGAGCGCCACCGGCAGTGAGCCTGCGATGATGCCCGCGACGACGAGTGACGCGACGAGCCACGGCCTGGCGAAGGCGACGAGAGGGTCGGAGCGTTCTCGATAGACCGTCCCGACCGAGCCGCCGACGGCGAGCGCCGCAGCGCCCAGATAGGCGAGCTTCACGGCGTCGAGGTCTTGGGAGGACTGCAGCACCGCCATCGCCCCGAAGAGGACGATCGTCGCCCGCGCTAGCCCACCGATCCCGGGAAGACGGCGATCCAAGGCCCGTAACGACGCCGTCATGGACACGTTCGCGGGATCGAGCTAGAACGCGTCGCTGGGGCGTTCATCGATGGCTCCATGGCGGCCGACCTGGAGGGTCGCAAGGACCGCTCCGATGAGACACGGCATCAGGAAGTAGAGGCACCACTGGAAGGCGGGCATGAACCCCGCACGGAACATGATGGGGACGAACATGACCCAGCACGCCGTCACGACCGCGAGACGCGCGTCGAGTGGCGACCGTTGCCATCTGCCCCAGATCGCGGCCGATGCGACGCCGACGAGCGCCATGAGGACGGCGACGCCTGGTATCCAGAAGTCCTGGTAGAAGGTCCCGATGATCGAGAAGTCATCGCAGATTCCGCCGACCGAGGTTCCGCAGGGGGCTCCGAACGTCTTGATGAGCATCTCGTTCCGTGCCGTCTGCGGTTTGCCGGGAAAGACGATGTGCGGGATCGGGGCGAGGAGGAGGTCACCCACGGTCGCCCGACCGTAGAAGAAGTCCTGAGGCGTTCGGAGGGTTCGGACCTCGAGGGCCAGAGGCCGAGAACATCCCGGTGTCCGGCCCAAGGATAAAGCGATCCACAGCCCTGACGGGGTCCCCGAGGCCCTCGACGAATGCGGCCACCGCGCCACCCGACTCATTGCGAGCTTCGGCCCATCGGATGAAGGGGATCGTTGCGAGCACGAGGAAGGCGACCGGTACGGCGACCAGCAGCAATCGACGTCCGGGACGAGACCCGGTCATCAACATCCAGGCCACGAGAGGCACGCCGATCGAGGGCAGGATGTAGCGCCGATCGCCCGACAGGTAGAACACCAATGTCGGGTACGCGATCAGCACGATCACGATCGCCAGCTGAGATCGCGTCAGGCGCCAACGCCGGCTGACCCCGAGCAGCGTCGCGGCGCAGGCCGACAGGATCGGCGACGCGGATAGGTACTCCGTCGTCTCGTTCCAGCGTGACGCGAGTTCTGGCGTGACGCCACCACTCATCAACCGGAACCCGTCGACGACATCCGAACCGAGCCGGGACAGGTGTAGGAGGAAGAGAGCGACGGACAGGACCGCCAGCGTAAGGGCGTAGCCGTACGCGACGCCTCGCCCCATCGCCCCTGCCGACTCTGGCGATCTCGGGATCCGCTGGCGTCGTCGAAGCCACTCGTAGCCGGCCACGAAGGCGACGGTGCCAACCAGACCAAGACCGACCACGAACTGGAATTCGGGAGTGGTGTCCGCATCCCGATGCGAGAAGTCTCCGACGAGCAGCATGGCGATCGGTCGGATCCCGAAGATGACGCCAAGCGTGACCGAGCCGCCGACGATCGGCTCCAACAGATCGAATCGGCGTTGGCGGACGCGGACGACCAATGGGTACGCCGCAACGGCCAGGACGGCGAGGGCGAGGACCGCGCTCGCGATCGTCCACCATCCGAGGACCGAAACGATCAGGAAAGCGCCGACCCCAGCGACGATCGCCAGGATACGAAGCCGTCTGGCGTCAGAGCGCATCGATGGTCGGCTCATCGGCGAGTGATGGGATCGCCGGACGACCGCGCCGCCCGGCTGTCACGAGCGCGATCAATACGGCCAGACTGATCGCTGCCGAGATCGTGAACGCGACGGCCACGCCCGACGCTCCGAGACGCGGCGCCAGCAGCAGGATGCATGGCACGAGTGCCAGCCACGAGGCGACCTCCGCGGTCGTTCCGGCGGTGGGTAACCCGAAGCCTCGCGATCCATCGGTCAGCACGCGGCGGGTACTGAGGAACAGCGAAGAAATCAGGAGGATCCGCATGATCCCGACGGCTGGCGCGAAGGCATCGCCGAAGAACGTCGGCACGAGCCATCCCGCGACAAGCTCAAGCGGGACGATGACGACGGTGCAGACGAGGACTGACAGCCAGAAGAACCGCCACATAGATCGCTGCGCCGGCGATGGATCGCGTTGCGCGGCGACATGCGGGTAGGCCACTACGCCGATGCCCTGGGCGACGAACCGTGGCAGGTTCGTGAACGACACGCCGACAACATACAGGCCAAGCGCGGCGGGCGACAGGAAAAGGCCGACGATGGCTTGATCGAGCCGCAGGGTCTCCAGCGGCGAGACCGTGCCCAGGAGCCCGCGGAGCCCGAAGCGCAGCATCGCCGACGCGGCCGGGGCGCCAACCACGATCCGGGGCGGGGCGCGGCGGAGGGCAATCGACAGCGCGATTGCTGCAGCGGCGAGGTAAGACCCCGCGTACCAGAGTGCGAACTGCGGCAGGCTCTGGGCACCCGTGATGAAGGCGAAAATGGCGAAGGCGCTGAAGGCAACGGCCGGAAGCAGTCTCAGGGCGTTGAACACCCGGTAGTCGCGACGGCCCTGCAGGACCGCCAGCCCGTACAGCTGGGCGGTGTCGGCCGGGACGATCAGCAGGGTGAACAGGGCGGCAGTTCGAACGTCGGCATCGCGGCCTGATGCGAGCGCGGTGAGGATCGCCGCGTGGATGAGGACCAGGACCGCCGTCCAGAGGATCACCGGTCGCGCGATGTTCCTGAGCGTCCCACGCGCGATTTCGACATCCCTCGAGAACTCGTAGGTGACGGCCAGCGGCACCCCGAGACTGCCCAGTTGCGAGATCGCCACTGGGATGAGGATCAACAGCGCCAGGTTGCCCCGATCCTCAGGCCCGAGGAGTCGTGCCGTCAGGATGCCGCTGACGACGAGGGCGACCTGTCCGACAAGGCCAGTGGCCACTGACCCGATGAGCGGCGAAAGGAGTGAGGTTCTCCGCGCGGTTGCCGGAGATGGGATGCGGCTGAGAAGCGACGCGATGAGCCTCACCTCGTCGCCTGGCCCATTCGGTCGGCAAGATCGCCGCGAGGCCCCAGAGAGAAGTCGACGCCCGGCGACAGGCGGTAGCGGGACGCTGAGGTCAAGGGCGCGTCGCCCCCAGGCCTGGATTCGGACGCTGGCCGGCGTACCAGTCGATCGTTCTGCGCAGGCCATCCTCGAACGGCGTTCTCGCCACGAAGCCGAATCGCTCCCTCGCCCGTGAGGTGTCGAGGGCTCGGCGCGGTTGCCCATCCGGCTTCGTCCGATCCCAACGGATCTCGCCGGTGAAGCCTGTCATTCGTGCGATCGTCTCGGTCAGCTCACGGATCGTGATCTCCCGGCCGACACCCAGATTGACCGGTTCAGGGCTGTCGTACCGTTCTGCGGCCAGCACGATGCCCTCCGCCGCGTCGTCGACGTACAGGAACTCTCGAGACGCACCGCCGGTCCCCCAGGCGTCGATGTGGCTTGCACCCGCTTCGCGGGCGTCCACGCATTTCTTGATGAGCGCTGGGATGACGTGTGAACTGGCGGGATCGAAGTTGTCGCCCGGTCCGTACAGGTTGACGGGGATCAGGTAGATGGCATCGAAGCCATATTGGTCTCGGTACGCCTGACCCTGGACGAGGAGCATCTTCTTCGCGAGACCGTACGGCGCATTCGTCTCCTCCGGATAGCCGCCCCACAGGTCGTCCTCCCGGAACGGCACCGGCGTGAACTTGGGATACGAGCAGACGGTGCCGACCGTTACGAACTTGGTGACTCCGGCACGTCGGGCCTGTTCCATGAGCTCGATGCCCATGATCGCGTTCTCATAGAAGAAGCGACCCGGGTTGGCGCGGTTGGCCCCGATGCCGCCGACGACCGCGGCGAGATGGATGACAAGATCAGGGCGTCCGTCCCGTAGCGCACGGTCGATGCCGTCCCGCGTCCGAAGGTCGTAGTCGACGCCGCGAGGTGCGAAGACATCCCGGGCACCGGCCGCGTCGAGGCGGCCCACGACACGCTGCCCCAGGAACCCGCCGCCACCGGTGACGGTGACCCGTCGGTCAGTCCAGAACGAGCTCACGTCGCCGTTCCGCCAGATGTTGGGGATACGGTCGCCTCGACGTAGAGTGTCTCGGCCCGGCGCGCCGGATTATCCGGAGCTGGGTCGATCCTCCCAGCGCCGAATGCGGATCGTTCGACGACGTCAAAGCCTGATTGCCTAAGGGCATACCGGAGCGTCTCGAAGTCGTACATCGTGCGGTGCCCGTCTAAGAAGAAGGGCTCTCCCAAAGCGATAGCCCGGGTGGGTCTGCCGGGCCGGGCAATGTCGATCAAGTCATCATGCCCCAGGTACGAGGCCACGTAACGGTCGAGGTCCGGGACGCCGATGCGGACCACGCCGCTAGGTGCAAGCACCCGCCGACACTCGCGCAGCAAGCGGATCCCTTCGTCGAGCGTCAGGTGTTCGAGGAGATGCTCGGCGAAGATGGCATCGACGCACCCATCGGCGAATGGGATGCCTCGGCGGAGATCCCAGTACAGGTCGAGCTTCCTGCCTGGGCGAAACATGTCGATGTTGACCCATCGATCAAGGCGGTTGCCGGCCGAGCCGAGGTGAAGGAGCAGTGGCCTGCGACCGGCGAGTGCGGCAGCGCGGCGGCGCTGGATCGGGACGACCGCGGTCGTAAGGACGACCTTAACCGTGTTGGCAGTGGACGCGCGCAGGCTCATCTCAGGCTCGAGCCTGGCCCGGACGCTCTCCTGCCGGGGCCACCGATTGGGAGGACCTCCAGACGGCCAGCGCGGGCCTCAGTCATGGGTTGGCGCTCCGATCGCATCCCCGCTGAGGTACGCCCCCACATCCAGACTCGCCTCGCGAAGATCGGCCTCCAGCATGATCCGGACGAGCTCCTGGAACGACGTGCGAGCCGTCCAGCCGAGGTCCCGCCTGGCGAGCGATGCGTCGCCACACAGCTCGTCGACCTCGGTCGGCCGGAAGTAGCGCGGGTCGATCTCGACGTGGTCGTGCCAGTCGAGGCCGACGAAGCCGAAGGCGGCCGCCACGAAGTCCTCGACGGAGTGCGTCTCGCCGGTGGCGATGACGTAGTCGTCCGGGGCTGGCTGCTGGAGCATCAGCCACATCGCCTCGACGTACTCGGGTGCGTAGCCCCAGTCCCGTCGGGCCTTGAGGTTGCCGAGGTAGAGCTTCTTCTCGCGACCGGCCAGGATGGCCGCGATGCCGCGGGTCACCTTGCGGGTGACGAAGGTCGCTCCGCGACGGGGCGACTCGTGGTTGAACAGGATCCCGTTGCGATGCGAACAGGCCGTAGGCCTCGCGGTACTGGACCGTCATCCAGTGGGCGAAGACCTTGGCCACCGCGTACGGGCTGCGCGGGTGGAATGGGCGTCCGCTCCGTCTGCGGCGTCTCCGCGACCTTGCCGAACATCTCGCTGCTGCCGGCCTGGTAGAAGCGGACCGGCCAGTCGGCGTGGCGCAGGGCCTCGAGCAGTCGCAGGTTGCCCATCGCGGCGGTGTCGGCGGTGAACTCCGGCATCTCGAAGCTGACCATGACGTGGCTCTGGGCGCCGAGGTTGTAGATCTCGTCGGGCTTGATCTTGTTGACGGTGTTGATCAGCGACGAGGAGTCGCTCAGATCGCCGTAGTGGAGGAAGAGCCGGGCATCGCGATCGTGGGGGTCCCGGTAGAGGTGGTCGATCCGGCCCGTCGAGAAGGAGCTCGAGCGCCGGATGATCCCGTGGACCTCGTAACCCTTGGCCAGGAGCAGCTCGGCCAGATAGGAGCCGTCCTGGCCGGTGATCCCGGTGATCAGCGCCCGGCGTGTCGTCTCCACTATCCCCTCCGTGTCGCGGTGGTCGATCCGAGCGCGTGTTCGAGGAGCGCGTCGATCCGCCCCAGCGCCTCGCGACGGGTCGAGCCTCGACGCCGCATACGCCTGGCCTGCCAGGCCGAGTGCCTCGGCCCGAGCGGGATCGGCTCGTAAGTCTGCCACCGCACCGTTGAGCGCGTCGGCGTCGCCGACCGGCACGACGGTGCCCGCCCCGGATCGATCGACCTCGCGCGCGGTCGCTCCGATCTCCGGTACCGCCGCTACGATCGGGCGACCGGCGGCGAAGTAGGTGGTCAGCTTGCTCGGGAGCGACATGTCGATCACCGTGGCGCGCTCGCTGACGAGCAGGATATCGGCCGCCGCCAGCACATCCGGTAGCTCGGTCTCAGGCTGAAAGGGGAGGAACCGCAGGCGGTCGGTCTGGCCTGCCATCGCCTGGAGCTCGGCTCGCTGGCTACCATCGCCCATCAGTACGTAGATCACGGGGTGCTGGCCGTCGTCCGCTCGCTGGGCGGCCGCCACGACCTGCTCGAGCCCCTGCTTGAGGCCCATGTTGCCGGCATGGAGGACGACGGTCGAGTCCGTCGGCCAGCCCAGGCGCCGACGGGTCGCCGCCCGGTCCGCGGATGGGGCTCCGACGTGGACCCAGTTGGGGAGCGAGACGATCCTCGTCTCATCGACACCAAGGCCCACCAGGTACGGGCGGAACGACTCCGACGCGATCCCAACCACCGTCGCCCGGGCGGCGGCCCAGCGCTCGATGGCGGCCGTGACGCGGGCCACCCGACCGCCACCCCGGATACCGCTCTGCTGTGCGGCCGGCGCCATCAGGTCCTGGACGATCAGGGCGTAGGGCGCCCGCGCCCGGGCGGCGTACAGTCGGGCCAGGACGCCGCCGCCGAGGCTGGGGACGACCCCCAGGATCACATCCGGTCGGCCCGGCCGAGAGAGCGCGCCATTGAGCAGGAACGTCGCCTCGTAGATCGCGCGCCGGACGGCGGACTGCGAGCCTGGGACATAGTGGCGTCGGCGGAGGACGCGGACACCGTCGAGCTGCTCGGTCGCTCGGAGCCGTCGCTCGCCCGGTTCGAGGCGCCAGGCGGGGTAGTGGGCGAACCCGGTCAGGACGGTGACCCGGTGTCCGCTGGCAGCGAGGTGTTCGGCGAACGCGGCCGTGTACGGTGCGATGCCGGTGGTCTCGGGCCGGTAGTTGATCCCGATGATCGAGGACGTTCGCCATCGGTCAGCCCGGCTGCTCCCACTCGACGCGGTGCCAGGCCTCGATCCGGCGGCCGCTGAGCGACGTTGATCCAGCCCATCGCGAAGGCGAGGTTGACGATCGCGAACGCCCGGGCGAAGGCGAGCGGCGCGCGGTGGCCGCCGCCCGGCTCGACGCGAGCAGCTGACCCAGCCCGGCCGCCAGCGCCGCCGCGCGCGATCAGCCCGACGACCGCCGCCGCGGGCCACGAGCCTCGGGTCGCCTCGACCAGACCCGCGCCGAGCGCGACCAGGACCAGCCACGGCGTCGCCCAGCGGAGGAGCTTGTGCGACCAGATCGCGAGCGCGGCGCGCGGCCGTCGCCACGGGGCGAGCCGGATGACCATCGACAGGTTGGCCCGGATCCCGCGCGACGCGGTCCGGCTCCGGTTGCGGAACTGCTCGCGGAGGCCGCTGATCGGCCGGTCGGTCGCGACGGCGTCGGGGACGTACAGGACGGCGCCACCGGCCTCGCGCACGTAGAGCGGGAGGAGATGGTCCATCGACGCGGTCGGCGGGACCGGGCGGAAGCTCGACCGCCGGACGGCGAGCAGCGCCCCGGTCACCGCGGTCAGGCAGTCGGCCCGGCTCTCGAGCTCGCGGACGCGCCGCTCGTAGCGCCAGTACAGGCCCTCGTTCGACGAGGTGGCGGTCGCGCGCTCGTCGCGCCACTCGAGGCGCCCGGTCGCGCAGCCCGACCCGCGGATCGCGGAGGGCCTCGGCGAGGGCGGCCAGGCAGCCCGGCCGGAAGCGGGTCTCGGCGTCGGTCAGGACGACGACGTCGCCGACGGCGGCCGCGAACAGGGCGTCCTGGGTCGTCGTCTGCCCGCCGCGCGGGAGCGCCAGGAGCTGGAGTCTGCGGCTCGCGCGCCGCCAGCTCGGCGACGATCCGCTCGGTCGCGTCGGTCGAGCCGTCGGAGCCGATCAGGACCTCGACGAGCCGAACGCCGCCGACGCGTCCTGGGCGAACGCGTCGGCGATCCGCTCGGCGATCGCGTCCGCCTCGTCGTGGACGGCGATCGCGACCGACAGCGTCGGCTGCGGGCTCGGTCGGGCCGCGGCCGCCACGGCGCGAGCCGGGCGAGGATCGCGACCAGGACCGGGTAGCCGACGTAGACCCAGGCCAGGAGCCCGACGGCGGTCCACAGGACGATCGCGCTGAGCACGTCGCCTAGGGTACCCGCGTCCGTGCTCGGACGGACTCGCCGCGCGGTCGTTCGCCGCTCGCCTGGTCGTTCTTCGTGGAGAAACAAACGAGCGTCGGGTGGGGCCCGGAACAGGGTGCTCGCGGTCCGGATCCGCACCGAGATCGGGCCGATCGTCAGGGTCGCCCGGGTCACCACCTGTGGCGCCACGCTCAGCCGGTCGGGATTCCCCCGGTCCTCTCACCGGCCGGACGTCGGCGCGGAGGTCGATCGGGCCGCTGAGACGGCGTTTGTTCTTCTGGGCAGAACGTCGGCTGCGGGGACGGGCCGATGAGCGTGGGCCGAGAGCGTGGGCCGATCAGCGTCGCCCGACGAGTGTGGCTCACCGAGCGTTGTTGCGCGCGAGGGTCAGCCCCAGGGCAGGTCCGGCCAGCGCTCCTGCCAGCGGTCGACGAGCCGGGCGGCTTCGGCGGAGCGGGTGTGGGCCGTGACGAGCTCGGTGCCGGCCCGGCGGAGCACGAGCGCGCCGGTCGGGATCGGCCACCAGGCGGTCGATCGTCGCGGCGATCCCGGCCGGGTCGGCCGGGATCCGGGCGACCGCTCCGGCCGCGATCGCCTCGCCCAGCGCGCCGGTCGGCGTCGCGAGGACCGGGCAGTCCGACGGCCATCGCGTCGAGGACGACCTTGGGGAAGCCCTCGGCGGTGGACGGGAACACGAACACGTCGGCGGCCGCGAGCGCCTCGAGATACGGCGCCCGGTCGGCGATGAAGCCGCGCCAGTCGACCCGGTCGGCGACGCCGAGCCTCGGCGGCGTAGCGCCTCGAGGCTCGACCGGGCCGGGCCGTCGCCGATCACCGTCGAGCCCGATGCCGCCGGCCCCGCTCGCGCGGCGCGGCGGCCAGGATCGCCAGACCGGTCGAGCAGCCGTTCGACGCCCTTGCCGTCCACCAGCCGCCCGGCCCAGGCGAGTCGGAGGTGGCCGGCCTCGGCGAGGCCACGTCCGGCTCCGTGGTCGACCGGATCTCGTCCGGCTCGACCAGGCTCGTGACGATCCCGCCGCCGCCGAGCCGGCGGCCGACGACGACGCGGTCGCCACCGACCGAGCTCAGCCGGCCGAGCCCGTCGTAGGCCAGCCCGACGATCCCGGCGCCGATCCGGGCGAGACCGCGGCGCTGCTGCCCGGCGACCACGTCGGCCGCGCTCCCGGCGACGTATCCGAAGCGCGGCTTCCGGGCCGCCGCGGCGAGCAGCGCGGCCAGCGGCGCGTTCGAGGCCGGCACCTTGAGCCAGACGAGATCGGCCGACCGGATCACCGGTCGCAGGGTCGCCGCGTTCCGACGGACCAGCGACGGCGCATGACGCAGGTAGCCCGCGATCCCGTCGAACGGCGCCGTGCCGACGACGCCGATCCGGGGGTCGAGCGGCAGGGTCGCCGGCGCTCGACGACGCCGGCCGGAGCGGGACGCAGTGGATCGATCCGCTCGACGAGCTGGTCGGCCGGTCTGGTCCGGTCACGTCGAGGACCGCCGCCAGGAACCGGTGGAACGTCGCGTTGACCGGATAGGTCGCGCCCTCCCAGGAGAGGTGCGGGTTGTCGTCGATGACGACGAGCCGGATCCCCATCGCCGGCTCAGCGCTCCTCGCCCGGCTCGCGCTCGCCGATGACGAGCTCGGCCGCCTCGTCGCCGCCGCGCAGCCCGACGAGCGGGCCGGTCCGCCGGCCGCGCAGCCGGTCGACCGCCGCCGACGGCGGTCCGGCGGAGCGCCCGCAGGTCGCTCCGACCGGATGACCAGCGTCTCGATGATGCCCCGTCCCGACAGTCGACGGAAGGCGACCAGGGTCAGGGCGGCGGTCAGCGATGTACGAGATCGACGAGCTCGCCGCGGCGCCGTTGATCCCGAACCGCGGGATCAGGACCAGGTTGGAGGCGACGTTCACGGTCGAGCCCGGCGACCAGGATGAGCGTGCCGGTCCCGGGCCTGCCCGCGCCCGACGATGTAGCGCGACAGGACGGCGACCACGCTGTAGGCGACGACGCCGGGCAGGATGAGCCGGAGGGCGACGCCCGGCGTCGGAGAAGCGCGAGCCGTAGACCAGCCGGACGAGGCGCGGCCCGAAGACGAACGCCGGGATCGCGGTCAGGAACGCCACGGCCAGCGTGGTCCGGGTCAGGACCGAGGCGATCCGTCCGGCGTCCGCCTTCGGGTCGACGGCCCGGCTGAACATCACGGTCCCGAGCGCGTTGGGGATGTACCACAGCGTCTCGGCCAGGCCGCTGGTCACCGAGTAGATGCCGGTCGCCCGGACGCCGACGATCAGGTTGACCAGGAAGGCGTCCGACCGGAACTGGAGCCGCTCGGCGATCGTCCCGACGATCGCCCGGCTGCCGAACCTGAGCTCCTCGACGAGCAGCGGCCCGGACGGCCGGACCGAGAACGTGCCGTCGCGATGGGCCACCCAGCAGATGGCGACGACGGTGATCGCCAGCGCGACCAGGTTCATGACCAGGGCGACGTCGAGGCTGAGCCGGGCGATCGCCGCGGCACCGACGGCCAGGACCAGGAGCATCGCCCGGCGGAGCACCCGGATCTGGTTGTAGGCCAGGATCCGGCCGCGCCCCAGCAGCGCGAACAGCCCGATCGAGAAGAACAGCTCGCCCGGGATCGCCAGCGCGGAGAACAGGAACTGCTGGGCCGACAGGTTCGGGATGAGGGCGGCCAGCGGGCCGCTCGGACGGGTGCCGGTCGGCAGGCCGTAGGCCCAGCAGGCCAGCACGACGCAGAGGCCGCCGACGACGAACGACCAGATCAGCGCGTTGGCGAAGCCCCGCCGGGCGGTCTCCGGGTCGCGCCGCGAGACCACGCCCAGGGCGCTGTCCATGCCCCAGCCGACGATGACCGCGGCGAGCTGCGAGGTCAGCAGGACGAGCGCGAAGCGACCCTTGGCCGACGGCCCGAGGAGTCGGGCCAGGGCGATGTCGGTGGCGAAGATGATGATCGCCAGGATGAACCGGGTGACGATCGTGATGATGGCGTCGTGGATCAGCGGCGCGTGGGCCGGGGCGGCAGCCGGGGCCGGGCCGGCCGCTTGAGCCGGTCCGCCGGCGGGAACGCTCACTCCGAGCCGGACGCCGCGTGGGGGACGATCCCGGCCAGCGCCGGGTCGGCCAGCGCGGATCGGAACCAGGCCGCGGTCCGGGCGATCCCATCGGCCAGCGGGACCGCCGCCCGGTAGCCGAGGCGATCGGCCGCCTTGTCCACCCGGCTGACGTTCCGGCGGACGTCGCCGACCCGGGCGGGCAGGTGGCGGACGTGGAGTGGCCGGCCGACGGCCGCCTCGACCGCCGTCGCCAGCTGGTTGACGGTCGTCTCGACCCCGGTCCCGGCCTGGAACAGCTCGCCGGCGACGACGTCCGACGGGCGCGTCGAGGACGGCCCGGACGGCGTCGGCGAGGTCGTCGACGAAGACGAAGTCGCGGGTCTGCTCGCCGTCGCCGTGGATCTCGATCGGCTCGCCGGCCAGGGCGGCCCGCAGCCAGGCCGCCACGACGCTCCGCTTGTGGAGCGAGCGCGGGCCGTAGGCGTTCGAGAAGCGCAGCGCGCAGGCGGCCAGCCCGTAGGTCGCCGCGTAGGCCTGGCAGTAGGCCTCGCCGGCCAGCTTGGATGCCCCGTACGGCGAGACCGGGTGGGGGAGGTCGCGCTCGTCGGCCGGCGGCTCGTGGTCCCCGGCCGCGGCGTTCGAGCTGGCGAACACGAACCGGCGCGACGCCGGCCAGCCGGGCCGCCTCGAGCAGCGTCGAGCAGCCGGCTGACGTTGACCTCGAACGTCCCGAGCGGGTCGGCCACCGAATCGGGGATCCCGGCCCGGGCGGCGAGGTGGACGACGGCATCGACGCCGCCGACCGCCGCCCGGACGGCGTCCGAGTCGGCCAGCGGCGCGACGATCAGCTCGTGGGCCAGGCCGGCGAGGTAGGCCCGCTGGCCGATCGACAGGTCGTCGAGGATCCGGACGCGATCGCCGGCCGCGACCAGTCGACGGGCGAGGTTCGAGCCGATGAACCCGGCGCCACCGCGTGATCAGGACCGTCCGGGTCACCTGTCCGGGTCCGGCCCGATCAGGATCGGACCGCGACGAGACTCGGGCGGCTCGGGGCCCAGCGGACGTGCTTGACGAACGCGCCCTGGTCGATGTCGTCCCGGCGGTCGGCGATCCGGTGGAGCATCGTGTCGATCAGCTCCTCGTTGAGCAGGCGAGGCACGCAGCCCGAGGTCGAGCAGCTTGGAGTGGCGGGCCTGGTAGTAGTGGTCCTCGGCCTCGACCCGTGGGTTCTCGGCGTGGTCGATCGTCACCGACCAGCCGAGGTGCTCCGCCGCGCGTCCTCACCCGTTCGGCCAGATCGAGCACGCTGAACTGCTCGGTGAACTGGTTGAACACCCGGAGCTCGCCGGGCTCGGCCGGGTTGGCGATGGCCAGCCCGACGCACTGGATCGTGTCGCGGATGTTGAGGTAACCGCGGGTCTGGCCACCCCGGCCGTAGACGGTCAGCGGGAACCCGACGGCGGCCTGGGCGCAGAACCGGTTGAGGGCGGTCCCGAACACCTCGTCGTAGTGGAAGCTCGTGGCCAGTCGAGGGTCGAGCGCGGACTCGTCCGTCTCGACGCCGTAGACCACGCCCTGGTTGAGGTCGGTCGCGCGCAGCCCCCAGATCCGGGTCGCGAAGTGGAGGTTGTGGCTGTCGTGGACCTTGGTCAGGTGGTACATCGAGCCGGGGGTCTTGGGGTACAGGAAGGTGTGGCTCCGGCCGTTGTGGTCGACCGTCAGGTAGCCCTCCTCGATGTCGATGTTCGGGCGTCCCGTACTCGCCCATCGTGCCGAGCTTGACCAGGTGCGTCTCCGGCGAGCGATCGCGGATGGCGAAGATGACGTTGAGCGTGCCGATGACGTTGTTCGCCTGGGTGTAGGTCGCGTGGTGGACGTCGATCATCGAGTAGGGCGCCGACGGCTGCTCGCCGTAATGGACGATCGCGTCGGGCCGGAAGTCGGCGATCAGCGCCTCGACGAAGCCGTAGTCCTGCAGATCGCCGACGTGGAGCTCGATCTCGTTCTCGGTCACCTCGCGCCAGGCGCGGACCCGCTCGTGGAGGGTCGGGATCGGGAACAGGGGGCGGACGCCGAGTTCCAGCTCCCACTGGCGCTTGGCGAAGTTGTCGGCGATCGCGACGCGGTGACCGGCCATCGACAGGGCCATCGAGGTCGGCCAGCCGAGATAGCCGTCCCCACCGAGCACGAGGATCCGCTGAGCCACTTGGCCCCTCCTGCTGGAGGCCGCCCGGACGATGACGGCCCCGCCTTCCGGCCCGGGCGGAGTCTAGCATCGGAGTCGATATCTGGGTGACGGGTGGTACCTCCGCCCATGCTGGTCCGCCACTGGGCCCGCGAGGCCGTGGATCGGTTGACCCGCCGAACGCGAGACGGCTACACTCGGCTGCGGTCCCCGGACGCGTACGCGCCCTCCGCCCGTGCCCGCCGGAGACCCATCGGATCACGCACCGGAGGATGACTCCACTCGTGGAGCCAGGACCCAGTCGCTGCGACGCCCCGGGCGTCGCTCCAACGAACACGGTCCGCCCCGCCCTCTGACGGTCCGCGCCCCCCGGCGTGCCACCGGCGAGCGGGACGGATCCCGCCGCGAGGTGGCAGATGCTCTACCTGAGCCAGGCGATCGGACGGCCTGTCCGGGATCCGAACGGCGAGCCGATCGGCAAGGTCGCCGACCTCATCGTCGCCGTCGGCGACCGCTACCCGCCGGTGACCGGGCTCGTGGTCGAGACCGAGCGGCGGAAGATCTTCCTGCCCTGGTCGTCGGTCGAATCGCTCGACGCGAGCGGCGCGCGGCTGCGCACCGCGACGATCGACATCGACAAGTTCCGCCAGCGGCCGAACGAGATCCTCCTCCGCGCCGACCTCCTCGACAAGCAGATCGTCGACATCGACGACCGGAAGGTCGTCCGGGTCAACGACCTCCGGCTCGACGAGGTCGAGGGCGCCCTCCATCTCGTCGCCGTCGACGTCGGTGCGGCCGGGCTCCTCCGGCGGCTCGGGGTCGAGGGCGGCTTCCGGGTCCTCGCCCGCAACCTCAAGGTCCCGGTCCCCGAGCGCTACATCGACTGGGAGGACGTCGACCCGGTCGAGAGCTCGATCGCCTCGGTCAAGCTCCGGGTCCCGCACCAGGGTCTCGCCGAGCTCCATCCGGCCGACCTCGCCTCGATCCTCGACCAGCTCGCGCCGAAGGATCGCGCCGGCGTCCTGGCCTCGCTCGACGACGAGGCCGTCGCCGAGGCGATGGAGGAGATGGAGCCGGACAACCAGGTCGAGGTCCTCGAGGACCTCCCGCCGGAGCGGGCGGCCGACATCCTCGAGGAGATGAGCCCGGACGACGCGGCCGACCTCGTCGCCGACCTCGACCAGGCGACCCGGGACGAGATCCTCGCCCACATGGAGCGGGAGGAGGTCGAGGAGGTCCAGGAGCTGCTCGGCTACCCCGAGGACTCGGCCGGCGGGATCATGACCACCGAGTACATCGCCCTCGAGGAGCACCTCACCGCGGCGGGGGCGATCGACCGGCTGCGCGAGCTCGAGCCCGACGCCGAGACGATCTACTACGTCTACGTGACCGACGAGGACGACCGGCTCGTCGGTGTCCTGTCGCTGCGCGACCTCATCGTGGCCAAGCCGGATTCCGCCGATCCGCGACGTGATGATCCGGGAGCCGGTCGCGGTCGGCGCGCTGGCCGACCAGGACGAGGTCGCCGAGGTCGTCGCCCACTACAACCTGCTCGCCGTGCCGGTCGTCGACGACGAGCGGCGGCTGGTCGGCATCGTCACCGTCGACGACGCGATCGACACGGTCATCCCGACGGCCTGGAAGAAGCGCCTGCCGCGCGTCTTCAGCCGCTGACCGAGGTCCGGGACGATGGCCCAGCCGCCGGACGACACCGAGCGCACGCTGCCGCCGGTCAGCGGTCCGCGGGCGGCCGCGCGGGCCGTCGCGGCGGCCACGATCCACCGCCGTCGACGCCGGCCGCGCGTCCTCCAGCCGCTCCGCCGGCTGCCGCTCTGGCGGGTCCGGATGCTGGCCGTCCTGGCCGTCCTGGGTCCGGGGCTGGTGAGCGGCTTCGCCGACAACGACGCGGGCGGGATCACGACCTACTCGCTCGTCGGCGCCCGGTTCGGCTACGCGATCCTGTGGGTCATCCTGGCCAGCCAGGTCGTCCTGTTCTTCACCCAGGAGGTCGGCGCCCGCCTGGGGCTGGCCACCGGGAAGGGCCTGATGGGGCTCATCCGCGAGCGGTGGGGCGTCCGCTGGGGCGCGTTCGCCGTCCTGCTCATGCTGGCCGCCAACCTCGGTTCGACCGTCGCCGAGTTCGCCGGGATCGGCTCGGCCCTCAGCCTGTTCGGGATCCCGCCCCAGATCAGCGCGGCGGTCGCGGCGGTCGTCGTGGTCGTGTTCATCGCCCTCGGGAACTACAGCCGCGTCCAGTACCTGTTCGTCGGCGTCGGCGTGCTCGTGTCGATCGCCTACGTGATCTCGGCCGTGCTGGCCCGGCCGGACTGGTCGGTGGCGTTCCACTCGCTGATCGTCCCGCAGCTCGACGCCTCGCCGGTCTACTGGCTGGCCGTGGTCGGGACCGTCGGCACGACGATCACCCCGTGGGGGCAGGCATTCATCCAGTCGTACGTCGCCGACAAGGGCGTTCGCGAGGAGGACCTCGCCGCCAGCCGCCTCGACGTGTTCGCCGGCGCGCTGTTGACCAACCTCATCGCCGCGTTCATCGTCGTCGCCTGCGCCGCGACCCTCTGGTCGACCGGCCAGACGACGATCTCGAGCGCGACCGACGCCGCCCGGGCCCTCGAGCCGCTGGCCGGTCCGGGCGCCAGCATCCTGTTCGCGGTCGGGCTGCTGGGGGCCTCGTTCCTGGGTCTCGGGGTCGTCCCGCTCACGAGCGCCTACTCGACCTGCGAGGCGTTCGGCTGGGAGACCGGGGTCGACTGGAACTGGCGCGAGGCACCGGCCTTCTACGGGCTGCTCGCCTTCTTCATCGGGTTCGCCGCCCTGTTCGTGATGATCCCCGGCCTGCCGCTGATCCAGGTCATGTTCGCGGCCCAGGTCCTCAACGCCCTGCTCCTGCCGTTCATCCTCGTCTTCGTGATGCTCCTGGCCGGGGACCGTTCGCTGCTCGGCCCGCTGGCCAGCGGTCGCATCCTCCTGACGATCGGCTGGGCGGCGACCGCCGTCCTGGTCCTGCTCTCACTCGTCCTGATCGTCTCGAGCCTCGGCGGGTCGTAAGCCCCTCACGGGATCGAGGCCCCGTGGGAGCCGGGGCCGGGGCGGGCCGGGGCGGCCTCCTCCCGCGGACCTCTGCCCGCGGCCTCTGCCCGCGGCCTGGCGTTGCCCGCGGCCTGGCGTTGTCCGAGGCCTGGCGTTGTCCGAGGCCGTGGCGTCTGTCCGCGGCCCGGGCGTTGTCCGCGGCGCAACCAACGGCCGGAGCGGGCCGGGGCGACCTCTGCCCGCGGCCCGGGCGTTGTCCTCGGCGCAACCAACGGTCGGAGCGGGCCGGGGCGACCTCTGCCCGCGGCCCGGGCGTTGTCCGAGGCGCAACCAACGGCCCGCGGCGGTGGCCCCGGCCCGCTCGCTCGGGCCGATCGTTGCATTTGACGCAGCATGGCCGCCGCGCGGCGTCACATCCAGCGCGTTAAGTCGGAGGTGAGGCCGGTCTGTTGGACTGGGGGCAACACCGAGCCGGGCGAGGTCTCGAGCGGTGTGCGTGGTCGGCCCGGCGAGATCCACGCGTCGGGCAGGGACGACGAGCAAGCCCAGGAGTGAGCCATGGCCCGAGGCATGCTGCGCGCCGCCATCCATGGAGGCGACCGTCGTCTGAAGGCCATGACCAGGAGGTTCGGCGACGAGTTCCGCCTGCTGAGGCTCCGGGCCGGGGTCTCGCAGGCAGCCGTGGCTCGTGCGATCGGGGTGGACCGAGCCACCATCTGCCGCCTGGAGGGTGGTGACCCAGCAGTGTCGAACGCGATCCGAGCCCGGGCCGGTGCGGTCCTTGGGGCCGACCTCACGCTCGGCCTGTATCCGGCCGCGTCGCCGCTCATCCACGACGCGCCGCACGCTCGCCTCATCGAGGCCATCCTCCGCGTCCGCCATCCGAGTTGGAAAGCCACCCTCGAGGCGCCCGTTCCCGACGGAGGCCGACGCTCGTCCGACGTCCGGCTCGATCGTGGGCGAGACATCGTCCTGATCGAGGTCGAGACCCGTGTTCAGGTCCTCGAGGCGTTGATCCGGGAGGGCAACGAGAAGCGTGAGCGGGTCGCCCGGGTCTCACCCGACCGGCGGGTTCACACAGCCCTGGTCCTTCCGCCCACCCGGCACCATCGAGCGCTCGTGGCGAGCCACCCCGATACCCTTCGGGTCGCCTATCCATGCCCGTCGACGGACCTGCGCCGCGCGCTCGCGCATCCGTCGGGCGGCTGGCCCGGCGACGGGATCATGTGGCTCGGTGTCGGGCGTCCGGAGAGAAGGCCGGCCTGACGACCGACCACCCCGCCCGTCCCACATTGGCGGTCGCGCATCGGACGACGTGTGAACCCGCGGGTGAGGTCAGCCCGGGTGGCTCCTTCGCCCGCCCCGCGTTGTCGGTCACGCAACAGACGGACGTGCGAACCCGCGTTTGACGTCGGCCCGGACGACGTTCGTTGATCCCTCCGCAACGACGCGGTGTCGGAGCCTCACGGAGGGGCCGCGTGGCGCCGATCGGTTGCTCGGCGAGCAACCGCCTGACGGGGCGAGAGCCGGGCCATGCTCGGCGGGCAACCGCCTCGCGGAGGTCGGAGCCTCACGGAGGGGCCGCGTGACGCCCATCTGGTGCTCCCCGGGCAACCCCGTGCATGCGCGCCTGGACCGTCCGCCCGCGAGATCCGTCCCAGACCCGTCCTGGCCCCGCGCGCGACGCGAGATCGACTCGAGGACGGGGCCGTCTCTCGAACACCTTGCAGGATGGTACGGACGGCGTAGCCACCGGTACCAAGGATGAGGCGTCCCGGGGCGGTCGCGATGGGACGATGCTCGACGCGATGCGGGTCCAGTCCGAGAGCCAGATCCTGGCGCCGGGCTCGCCGGCCTCGAGCGCGCGCACCGACGATCCGGCGCCCAAGGGGGGACGTGCGGTCGCGGTCGGCCTCGAGGCGGGCGAGCCCCCGGTCGCCGTGGGCTCTCGCGCGATCTCGGACGGCCGCGCGATCTCGACGGACGGCCGCGAGGACGCACCGGTGGCCAGCTCGTTGCCGACGACGGTCCTGGCCCTCGCCGCCCTGATCGGCTATGCGGCGGTCAGGATCCGGGTCGGCGCCGACGACCCGCTCGGCGTCGGTCTCGCGTCCGTGCCCCTGTTCTTCGCGGCGGCGTTCCTGCGTCGCCGCCGGTCGATGGCCGTGGGCCTCGGGACGATCGTCGTCACGCTCGTCCCGATCGGGCCCGCGCCGGCCCGCTGGTCGGTCATCGACGCCGCCGTCGTCGCCGAGCTGGCGATCCTCGTCGTCGCCGCTCTCGCGCTCCGGGCGGCGATGCTCCGGGCGGCCGCGTCGGCCGCCAGCGAGGCCGCCCACGAGGGGTTCCTGACCGACCGGCTCCAGGCGGTCCTCGGGATCGCCGAGCGGCTCACGACGACGCTCGAGCGCGATGCCATCCTGCGGACGATCGTGACCGAGGTGAACCGGGCCCTCGACACCGATGGGACGACGATCCGGATCCTCGAGGGCGACCAGGCGGTCGTCGTGGCGTCCGCGGGCATCCCCGAGGAGGTGGTCGCCCGGCTGCCCGTCCTGGGCCCCGACGAGGGTTGGTTCGGGGACCTGGTCCGGGATCGCCGGCCGATCGTCGACGACGGCTCGGAGGCGGACGCCCAGGAGGGCGGGCTCTACGCGGGGATCCTCGAGGTCGGCTCGTCGGTCGTCGTGCCGCTCGTGCTCGACGACCGGGTGATCGGCGCCCTGGCGGCGTTCACGAAGCGACCCCGGCGCTGGTCGCCGGCCGACGTCGAGTTCGCGGAGGCGGTCGCCACGCACGCCGCCCTGGCCATCCACAACGCCGACCTGTTCGCCCAGACCGAGGGCTGGGCCGCGCAGCTCGCCGTCCTCCAGGCCGCCTCGGCCCGGATGAGCCGCCAGAACACGGTCGGATCGGTGGGCCGGGCGATCGTCGAGGAGGTCGGCAAGATCATCGACTACCACAACTGCCGGGTCTACGTGCTCGAGGAGCCCGACGACGTCGTGCCGATCGCCTTCGAGGGCCTGGTCGGCGCCTACGACGACGTCGACCTGGACCTGCTCCGGACGAAGATGGGCGAGGGCTTCACCGGCTGGGTCGCGGCCCACGGCGAGGCGCTCCTGATCGACGAGGCGAACGCCGACTCGCGTGGGGCGACGATCGCGGGCACCGACGACGTCGACGAGTCGATGCTGTGCGTCCCGATGCGCTACGACGAGCGGGTCATCGGGGTGATCACCCTGTCGAAGCTCGGCCTGCGCCAGTTCGACGCCGACGACCTCCGGCTCCTGGCGATCCTCGCCGACCAGGCGGCCGCGGCGGTCGAGTCCGCCCGGCTGGTCGGGCGGAGCGATCGACTCGCGACCGAGCTGCGCCGCCTGCTCGACATGAGCAGCGCGCTCGCCCAGAGCCTCGACCCGCGCGAGGTGGCCGAGCTGATCGCCCGGCACATGGTCGACGCGATGGGCCTCGACGAGTGCGCGATCAGCTGGTGGGACCGGCCCGCCGACCGTCTGCTCACGCTCGGCTACTGGCCGCCGGTCCCGGACGACGAGATCCAGGCCGTGTTCGACCTGGGGGGCTTCCCCGAGACGGGCCGGGTCCTCGAGGAGCAGGTCAGCTCGATCGTCCGGGTCGCCGACCCGGACGCCGATCCGGCCGAGGTCGCCTACCTCCGGAGCGAGGGCGATGCGGTCTCGGTCATGCTCCCGCTCGTCGCCAAGGGCCGGTCGGTCGGCCTGGTCGAGCTGATGAGCCGGACCGACGTGTCGCTCGACCAATCGGCCCTCGAGCTGGCCAGGGCGATGGCCAACGAGGCGGCGATGGCCCTCGAGAACGCCCGCCACTACCAGGACGCCCGGGAGCTCGCCGATCGCGACCGACTGACCGGCTTCTTCAACCACCGCTACCTCCACGAGCGGCTCGGCGAGGAGATCGTCCGCGCCCAGCGCTCGAAGGCGCCGCTGTCGCTGCTGATGATCGACCTCGACGACTTCAAGCTGGTCAACGACACGTTCGGCCACCTGTTCGGCGACCGGGTCCTGGCCTGGACCGCGGAGCAGATCCGGTCGACCCTGCGGGCCAGCGACATCGCGGCCCGCTACGGCGGCGACGAGTTCGCGATCATCCTCCCCGACAGCGACCGGAGCGCCGCCCAGCGCGCCGCCGACCGGATCGTGGCGACCCTCCGCGAGCGTGCCTTCGAGAGCGACGAGCACGGGGTCGTGCCGGTCGGCGCATCGATCGGCGTGGCCGCCTTCCCGGCCGACGGGCGGACCGGGCGCGAGCTGATCGCCACGGCCGACGTCGAGATGTACCGGGTCAAGCTGGCGGCCAGCGGCGGCGCGGCCCCGACCGTCGGTGCGGTCCCGAGGGTCGTCGCGGCATCCGCCACCGGGTCGGGACACACCGAGGCGTCGCGCCGGGCGGTCGGCCGGCCGCGGGCCGCACGACGGCCGGTGGAGGTCGATCGGATCGCCGAGTAGGGACCTTCGTACCAGCCGCCCCCCATCCGAAGGTACCCCCTTCGCCGGCTGGACGAACGGGTGTTCGCACTGCATCCTGCAGGGGACGTGGTCGGCACCCTGCGATCCCCGCTCGAGACCTCTCGCAGCGGGCCCGTCGACCCCCGTCTCCGGCCGACCTGGCGGCTGCTCGCCACCTCGTTCGGGCTGCTCGGCATCGCCGGGATCGCCGTCGCGGCTTCCGATCCGGGTCGGCCGATCGGCCTGGTCGTCCTCGGGCTCGTCGCGTCGACCGTGATCGCCGCCGGCGTCCACCAGCGTTCGGTGGCCTCGCTCGAGGCGGCCCGCCGCGCCGAGGCCGAGCATGTCGCCCGCATCCTCCAGGGCCTGTCCCGCTCGGCCACGCCGGACGCGATCGTCGAGGCGATCGTGACCGACCTCGGGGCCGGGACCGGGGCCGACCACATCGTCGTGGTCCGCCACCGGCCCGACACGGGAGCCTTCGAGGCGACCCTGGCCGCCGCCCGGCCCGGCTACCCGACCACGACCACGGCCCTCCCGCCAGCCGGTCTGGATGTCGCTGCCGCCGCCGGTCGCGGACCGGTCGGCCGGCGGCTCGAGGAGCTGGTCGCCACCGAGTTCGGCCTGACCAACACGCTCGCGGCCCCGCTCCTCGGCGATCGCGGGGCCGTCGTCGGCGCGATCGTCCTGGCCCGCCGGGGCGACGAGCCGTGGTCGGCCGTCTCGCGCCGGATCCTGCGGGCGGCCGCGCTCGAGGCGGGCGCCGCGCTCGAGCGGGTCGAAACGCAGCGCACCGCCGAGGCGCGCGCCTCGACCGATGCCCTGACCGGCCTGCCCAACCGGCGCTACTTCGACGAGTTCTGCGGCCTCCTGGGCGGCCGTCGCCGGGCCGACGACGCGGTCGGGATCGTGATGGTCGACATCGACCACTTCAAGCGGATCAACGACCGCTACGGCCACGACACCGGCGACGCGGTCCTCCGCGCGATCGCCGGCGCGATCGCCGGTGCGGTCCGCGAAGGAGACGTCCCGGCCCGCTTCGGCGGCGAGGAGTTCGCGGTCCTGCTGCGCAGGCCCAGCCCGCGGGTGGCCGTCGAGGTCGGCGAGCGGATCCGAGCCGCGGTCGGCGGGCTCGATCTCCGGTCGACCGGGCCCGGCTCGGCCAGCGTCTCGGTCGGGGTCGCCGTCGAGACCGGTCCGGACGAGTCGATCGCGGACCTCCTCGCCCGGGCGGACCGGGCGCTGTACCGGGCCAAGCGGGCCGGGCGGGATCGGGTCGAGGCGGGCTGACCCGGTCCGATCCGCCGGAGGCCGAGCGCCCGAGCCGGCCTCCCACGTCGAGCCGGACCCCCACGTCGAGCCGGCCTCTTACGTCGAGCCGGCCCCCCCGCTGCGGGCGCTGCAACCGATCCGGCTCACGTCCCCGGCTTCGGGCCCGCTGGCCGGGTTCTGTTGCACACCCGACAACGTCCGGGCCACACGGCCGCCCGGAACCCTGACCTGTGCCCGATCGGCTGCAGCCACGGCAACACGGGCCACGGGCTGCGGGCGCGCGAGCTCCCGAGGCGGCCTCCCACGTCGAGCCGGACCCCCACGTCGAGCCGGCCTCTTACGTCGAGCCGGCCCCCCCGCTGCGGGCGCTGCAACCGATCCGGCTCACGTCCCCGGCTTCGGGCCCGCTGGCCGGGTTCTGTTGCACACCCGACAACGTCCGGGCCACACGGCCGCCCGGAACCCTGACCTGTGCCCGATCGGTTGCAGCCACGGCAACACGAGCCACGGGCTGCGGCCGCGCGAGCAGCACGGCCGAGCCCCGAGCGGGACGGCCGGCCCCCAGCGGGACGGCCGAGCCCCGAGCAAGACGGCCGAGCCACGAGCAAGACGGTCGAGCCACGAGCGGGTCGGCCGGGCCCCGATCGCGCCGGGGTCGGCCGGAGCCCCGCCACCCCGATACCATCGGACCCGATGACGACCGAGGACGCCCCGCTCCTGACGAACGGCGAGCTGGCCCGGATCTTCCACGACATCGGCGACATGCTCGAGGTCAAGGGCGAGCTCGTGTTCAAGACGGTCGCCTACCACCGGGCGGCCGACGCGATCGCCCACAGCCCGATCGAGCTCGTGCCGGCCTACCGCGCCGGCCGGCACCCGAAGATCCCCGGTGTCGGCCAGGCGATCGGCGACAAGATCGACGAGCTGGCGCGGACCGGTCGCCTCGCCTTCTACGACCGCCTGGTGGCCGAGGTGCCGCCGAGCCTGGTCGAGCTGCTCCGGGTCCCCGGCGTCGGCCCGCGGACGGTCAAGATCCTCCACGAGACGCTCGGGATCGAGACCCTCGAGGACCTCCGCCAGGCGGCCGAGGCGGGCCGGCTTGCGGACGATCCAGCGGCCTGTCCGAGAAGACCGAGCAGTCGATCCTGGACGGGATCGCCGCCCTCGAGGCGCGCGAGTCGCGGATGCTCCTGGGCACCGCCGAGGCCCTCGTCGACACGCTGATCGCCGAGCTGCGCGACACACCCGGGCGTCGTGGCGATCACCGCAGCGGGCTCGTATCCGGCGGCGGCGCGAGACGATCGGCGACCTCGACCTGCTGGCCGAGACGACCGACCCGACCGCCCTCGTCGAGCGGTTCACCGGGCTCGCCTCGGTCGACCGCGTCCTCGTCTCCGGGCCGCACAAGGCGGCCGTCCGGCTCCTGCGCGGGCCCCAGGTCGACCTGATGATCATGCCGCCCGGGACGGCCGGCACGTACCTCATCCACTTCACCGGCTCGAAGGACCACAACGTCCAGCTGCGCGGCCGCGCCCGCGATCGCGGCTGGAGCCTGTCCGAGAACGGCTTCCTGCGGATCGGCGACGACGGCGAGCCGCTGACCGGCGACGCGGCCGAGCTGCGGACGTTCCCGACCGAGACCGAGGCGTACCGCTTCCTCGATCTCGACTTCGTCGAGCCCGAGCTGCGCGAGGATCGCGGCGAGGTCGAGGCGGCCGCGGCCGGGACGCTCCCCGACCTGGTCGAGCTGGCCGACCTGCGGGGCGACCTCCACTCCCACTCGGACTGGTCCGACGGCGTCCACTCGATCGAGCTGATGGCGGAGACGGCCCGGGCCCGCGGCCACGCCTACCAGGTCCTGACCGACCACAGCCAGTCGCTGGCGATCGCGCGGGGCCTGACGCCGGATCGGGTGGAGCTGCAGCGGGCGGTCGTCGCGGGGCTGAACGCTCGGTTCGCGGCCGAGGAGGCGGCCGGCCGCGCTCCGGAGGCGACGCCCGCCGAGGGCTTCCGCCTGCTCCACGGCTGCGAGCTGGAGATCCGGGCCGACGGCCGGCTCGACTACGAGGACGAGCTGCTCGCCCGGTTCGACCTCGTCGTCGCCTCGCTCCACGTCGGCCGGCGCCAGCCGCGGGCCCAGCTGACGGCCCGCGTCCTGAGCGCGATCCGAAGCCCGCATGTCGACGTCATCGCCCATCCGGCCGGGCGGATGATCCAGAGCCGCGACGACCTCGACCTCGACTGGGAGGCGATCTACGCCGAGGCCGCCCGGACCGGCACGGTCCTCGAGATGAACGGCTCGGACCACCGCCTCGACCTGTCCGACGAGCGCGCCCGCCGCGCCCTGGCCGCCGGCTGCCTCCTGGCGCTCGACTCCGACGCCCACCGGATCGAGGAGTTCCACAACCTCGACTGGGCCGTGGCCGCAGGCCCGCCGGGCGTGGGTCACACCGGATCGCGTCCTCAACACCCGCTCGCGAGCCGATCTCCTGGCCTGGGTCGCCGCGAAGCCGGCGCGACTCGGCGGCTGAGCCTGGGTCGCCAGCCGGGCCGCCGCGTGTCGCCCGGCGCCGGATCCTCCCGACGTTCAGCGTCGTGTTGCCCCACGCGCAGCGAACCCGCGACGCGGGAGCGGAGCGGGCCACGGGCGTGGCGGCGATGTTGTGGTTGCGGCAACAAATCGGGTGCGCTGGGTCGACTGCTCGGCCGATCGGTTGCCTCGCAGGCAACGCCGGTGATCGCCGCCCGAGCCCGAGTCAGAGGCGGCGGCGAGCGGCCTCGACCGCCCGGTCGGACCACCAGCCGACGCCTGCGGGCTGAGGCGGTCGCGTACCATCGGCGGGATGGACCACCGGCGCGCCCAGCGGCGCGAGCTCGTCATCCTGGCGATCGCGGTCATCGGGCCGTCGCGCCTGCTCGACGGCCCGCTCGTCTGGCTGGCGGCGGGCCTCCTCGCCGTGGCGGTCGCGCTGGGTGCCGCGGCGTTCGTGGCCGACGGTCGGGCCCGCGACGCGCCGGTCGAGGCGGTGATCATGCCGGCCCTGGCCGCGGCCGCAGCGCTCGGGGCGATCCGGGTCGTGCCGCTCGGGATCCTTCTCGTCCCGGCCCTGGTGGCCGTCGTGGATCCTCATCGACCGGACGCTGGCGTTCGAGGCTCGGATCGCCGGCAGCGACCCCGAGACGAGCCCCGACGACCGCACGACCGCCCTCGGCTACGCGATCGTCATCGCCTTCCTGGCGTTCGTCGGGATCGCCACGTTCATCCAGGGCGGACTCGTCGAGCCGGCACCGAGCCCGTCCGCTCCGGAGCCCGTCCCGCTCGACGAGCAGGCGCTGCTGCTGCTCGCCCTGGCCGACGCCCTGGTCGCCGGTCTGCTCGGCTTCCGGGTGTCGGTCCTGCGCGAGCGCTCGCTCCGCGACGCGCTGTGGTCGGCGGCGACCTACGCCGCGGTCGTCGCGATCGCGGCCGCGGCGGTCCGGGCGGTCGCCCTGCCGCGGCTCCTCGCGCCGGCCCTGCTCGCCCTCGTGTTCTTCGTCTGGGACGGCGTCCACGGCGCCCCGCCGGCCCAGCGCCGCGACCCGCGCTGGATCTGGCAGACCGCGCTGCTGGTCGTCCTGGGGTCGCCGTCATCGTCGGGAACCTCGCCCTGCGCGGCTGAGGTCGGTCGGCCGCCCGGCGGCGGGGTCGCCCGCGTTGACGGGACCGCCGGATGGTGCTACAAACCATTGCCCCCTGATGTGGCGCCGCGGCCCCGCGCGGGCTCCGCTCGCCGCCACCGACCGACACCGACCGCGCCCGCCCGTGGCGCCGTGAAAGGACGATCCCGCCCGTGACCTTCCAGGACCTCGAGAACCAGGCCGCCACCGCCGCGAGCTCCGTCCGCCTCAAGCGCGGGCTCGTCGACCAGGCGATCGCCCACGCGTCCGCCGCCGAATGGGCCGACGCGGCCGAGACGAACCGCAAGATCCTCGAGATGGGCCCCGATGCCGAGGCGGAGAACCGCCTCGCCAAGGCCCACTGGGAGCTCGGCGAGCTGGCGCTCGCCCGTGAGCACTACCAGACCGCCCTCGCCCTCGACCCGACCAACCGGATCGCCGAGCGGAACATCGACCGGCTGCGCGTCCTGCTCGTCGACGCCGGCGAGAAGACGGTCGCGGCCCAGTCCGGCAGCAAGGCGCCCGTCTCGATCTTCGTCGAGGAGACCGGCAAGACCGGCTTCGCCTTCCTGACCGACCTGCCCGACCCGCGCAAGCTGGCCCAGGTCAACCCGGGCGACGCGGTCGAGCTGACCCCGGAGGGCAACCGGCTCATCGCGATCAGCAACGGGATGCGGATCGGGGTCGTCGAGCCGCGGGTGGCCGCCCGCCTGCTCAAGCTCATGGCCGACGGGAACAAGTACTTCGCCGGCGTGACCTCGCTCGGCGACAAGGACGTCCGGATCATCATCCGCGAGGTCTACCAGGACCCGCGCAACTACGGCAAGGTGAGCTTCCCGACGGCGGCCAAGTCGACCGACCTGCGGCCGTACACGAAGGGCACCCTCGTCCGCGAGGAGATGGACCTCGAGGAGGACCTCGAGGACGACGAGGAGGACGAGGAGATCGAGGACCTCGATCGGGTCCTGCCGGCCGACGTCACGACCGACGAGGCGTTCGTCGAGGAGCCCGACGAGCTCGACGAGCCGTAGGCTCGGTCCGGCGCCGGCCGGCCGCCGCTGCTCCGGATCCGCGGCTGCTCCGGATCCGCGGCCTGGCGCTGACGCCGACCGACGGCCGCTGCTCCCGCACGATCGGCGGCTCGTCCGGGCGGGTCGTGCGCCGTACGCACCAACGAGAGAAGGGGACCGGCCCGGCTTGCTCATCCGTGCGCACTGCGCACGAACCGGCGCCACCGACCGTCAGACAGAGCGTCCGGTGCACAGATCGGTCACCGGGGTGGGCTCCGACCTCCCGTTGGCGCGTGCCACGCACCAAGCGGATCCATGATGGCCGCCCTCACCCCCGCTTGCGGGCCTTCCAGATCTCCTCGCTCGGCCAGCGTCGGGCCCGGTCCGCGCTGACGTAGTCGGCCCGGATCGTGGCACCCTCGGGCGCCTGGATCTCGATCAGGTCCTCGATCTCGAAGCCGTTCGCCCGCAGGATCCGGATCCAGTCGCCGTGGGTCAGGTGGAACTCGACCGAGTCGTCGTCCGGCCACTCGAAGCGGTGCCACCCGAAGTACGGGCGCTTGAGGACCGGGTCGGCCGGGACGCCCGCCTCGTCGGGCACGCTCGCCCCAGGCTAGCCGTCCGCCGGTCGGCTTGCCGCGCGCTCCCGGAACCGCTCCCAGCGGCCGACCGCCCGGCGATCCTCCGCATCGCGACAACCGTCGGCCACCCCACCGCGCCAGCTCGAAGTCGGCGGCCAGGAGATCGAGCTCGAGCGTGCCGGCGCCGGCCTGGCGGAGGCGCCGCGCATGGGCGGCCGGCGTCTCGGCCGGATCGCGTCGGAGCTCGTCGTCCGGCTGCAGCGCACGGAGGGCCGCCAGGTACGCCGCGACCGCGTCCGTCGGCCGACCGCGCCGAACGAGCCGTCGCAGGCGCGCGCGGAGCCCGCGGCGGCCCTCCTCGTCGGTCTCCGTCGAGCCGACGGCGCCGGTCGTGCCGCTCGCGCGCCGCTCGGCCGCTCCGGCGGCGCCCAGGTTCCGCCGCCATGCCCGCGCCAGGAACAGCAGGACCGCGACGACCACGGCGATCGCGGCCAGGGCGAGGATCGCGTCGAAGACCGGCGTGGTCGGCTCGCTCGCCGCCCCGCCGGGTCCGGCCGGCTGCTCGGCCTGGGGACCCGCCCCGCGCTGGGGCAGGAGGGCCGCCAGGAGCGCCAGCCCGAGCCAGGACCAGGAGCGGGCCGACGGTGAACGCCCCGGTCCGACGGAGGACGCCCTTGCGCGACGGGACGACGATCCGGGCGACGAACGCCGACGACGACCAGGAGCGGCACGCGTCAGCGGCCAGGCGATGAGCGCGGCCATGACCCGCTCGACGCCGACCCGATCGGCAGGCCGCCAGCCCCAGGGCGGCGGCTGACCCGACCAGGACCACCAGCCACGACCGGTTCGCCCGCGGGTCGAACCCGGCGTCCGAGGCGGCCAGGGCCGACCGGGCCAGGCCCGCGGCGGTCGACCCGCCGACCACGAAGCCGAGGGTCGGGACGACCGCGCCGGCGCGGAAGGCCGATCGCATCGGTTCGCTGAGCGCGCCCGCCGAAGACCCACGCGACGGACAGGCCGATCAGCCCCGCGAAGAGCGGCCGGGCGGCCTCGGCCGGGTCCCGGATCGCGCCGCCCGGATGAACCCGCGCAACGCGGCCAGGCCGATGAGCGCCGCCCCGGGGTCGTCGGCCAGGACCGCGCCCGGATCGATGGCGCCGGCGGCGATCAGTCGGCCGGCCGTCAGGGCCAGCCCGACCAGCCCACCGCCGACGAGCAGCCCGACGATGACCGCGAGACGCGACGTGGACAGCCGGTCGAGCCGGTCCGCCAGGACAGCAGGTGGCGCCCGCCACGACGGCGAAGACGGGCAGGCCGAGCGGGGCGTGGACCCGGGCGACCGCGTCGACGAGCAGGTAGAGGACCGCCACCCAGCCGCCCTCGGCCAGGCCGACGGCGACCGGGTAGGCGAGCGTCAGCCCGCGACATGGAGGGCCGTCGCCGTCCGCCAGTCGCCGTCGAGCCGGACCGGCCGGGCCGGCAGCCCGACCGCCCGGGATCGGCGGGCGTGGCCATCGGCAGCCGGTCCGATCGACATGTGGACGACACCGAAGCCGGAGCGGACGAGCCGCCGGGCGGTCGCCAGCCATGGCCCCGGATCCCGGGCCGAGACGACGAGGACGAGCGTGCCCGGGCGGACCAACCGGGCCAGTCGACCGAGGAGATGCTCGAACGGGGCCGACGGGTACGGGCTGATCCGGGCGAGCAGGTCGCCGACCCGCCCCGACTGGCCCTCGGCCGAGCTCGGCGCCAGGAAGGCCAGCCGTTCGGTCGTGCCGCTGAAGGCCGCGACGGCCAGGCCGCAGGCGGCACCTTCCGACTCCAGCTCCCGGGCGAGCGAGGCGGCCACGACGCACAGGGTCTCGACGAGGTCGTCGTCGTGGCGGCCGACCCACACCCCGTCGGTCGTCTGGATGTCGAGCGCGACGACGACGTCCCGATCGCGTGACGGGTCGAACCGCTTGACCACCGGGGTCCCGAGCCGGGCCGTCGTCCGCCAGTGGATGTGGCGGACCGGATCGCCCGGGCACGTACGGTCGGACCCCGGCGAACCGGCTCGGATCCTCGACCAGGCCGTGCCGCACGCTGAGCGTCCCGACCCGGTCCCGGGCCGCCTCGAAGCGGCGCACCGCGACGGTCCGCGGCCGGACGATCAGGGTGGCCGGCAGGTCGCGCTCCTCCTCGGCGACCGACTCGCCGAGGAGGTCGCCGGCCGCGAGCGACAGGGGACCGAAGCGGTACGTGCCGCGCCGTTCGGCGCGCAGGTCGATCCGACGCGTGACCCGCTCGTACGGCCCGAGCGTCCAGCCGTTGACCAGGTTGCGCCCGCCGAGCGTCCAGCCGCGCCCGCCGGAGCCCTCGAGCGGGTCGCAGCTCGAGCGGCAGCGGCTCCTCGGTCCGCACCCAGGGCAGCGGCAGCAGCTTCCGGTTCCAGGCGCTCAGCGACGAGGTGCGCCGCGTCTCCGCACAGCACCCGGTCGGGCTCGAACCGACGCTCGACCCGCAGACGACGCAGGGCGCGCCCGGCCCAGATCAGCGCGCAACCAGGCGACGACCAGGACGACGATCCCGAACATCACCACGATCGCGCTGCCGAGCAGGCCGCCGGCCACGACGAGGAGGACCCCGAGGAGCGGCCGGAGGTCGAGCTCGGAGGCTCGCGACGGCCGCCGCCAGGCTCGGGTCGTCCTCGGGGACCGCTTCCTCCCCGCGCGGCTCGGCCTCGTCGCCGCTCAGCGACCGGCCGGTCCGGAAGCTCATCCGGCCCGCTCGCCGGGTCGCTCGACCGGGACGGCGACCCCGCCCACGACGTCGGCCAGGATCCGCTCCGCGGTCGCTCCGTGGAGGGCGCTGTCGAGGTCGACCCGCAACCGGTGGCCGAGCACGGCCGGGACGATCGCCCGGATGTCGTCCGGCAGGACGAAGTCGCGGCCGGCAAGGTATGCCGGCGGCCTGGGCGGCGCGGATAGAGGGCGACGCTCGCTCGCGGGCTGGCGCCGAGCTCGACGTCCG
This sequence comes from uncultured Chloroflexia bacterium, assembly GCA_963837825.1. Classification (GTDB taxonomy): domain Bacteria; phylum Chloroflexota; class Limnocylindria; order Limnocylindrales; family CSP1-4; genus Chersky-267. The sequence goes on along the minus strand of CAWIOR010000014.1, from coordinate 289,774 downwards.
GGCGGTCCCGGGTGGCGCCGACGATCGCGACGAGGTAGTCGACCAGCTCGTCGGCGACGTGGACGATCCGGGTGCCCTCCCGCAGCCCGGCGATCCGGTCGGCCGGCAGGGCCATCGGGACCCCGTCCAGGGGCTCGGCCGCCGCGGCGTAGCGGCCGGCGATCCGTCGCTCGTCGGCGGGGCCCGGATAGCCGATCCGGAGGCGGAGCAGGAACCGGTCGAGCTGGGCCTCGGGCAGGGCGAACGTGCCCTCGTACTCGATCGGGTTCTGGGTGGCCAGCACGAGGAACGGATCCGGCAGCGTCCGGGTCACGCCCTCGACCGAGACCTGGCGCTCCTGCATCGCCTCGAGGAGGGCGGACTGGGTCCGCGGCGTCGCCCGGTTGATCTCGTCGACCAGGAGGACGTTGGTGAACACCGGACCGGGCACGAAGCGCAGGCTCATCCCGGCCGCGGGGGTGCCGTCGAGGACGCTCGCCCCGGTGACGTCGCCGGGCAGCAGGTCGGGCGTCCCCTGGATCCGGCCGAAGCTCAGGCCGAGCGCCCGGGCGAACGCCCGGGCGAGCAGCGTCTTGCCGACCCCGGGCACGTCCTCGATGAGCGCGTGCCCCTCGGCCAGCAGGGCGATCGCCAGGAGGCGGAGCGGCTCCTCGGCGCCCGACGACGGCGACGCCGACCGCCTCGCGCAGGGCGCGGAACGCCCGTGCGCCGTCGGCTGCTGGCGCCGGGCCAGGACGGTCGACGGCTGGGGTGACGGGGTCGGCGTCGGTCACGCGAGGACTCCGGGGCGGACGTGCGGTCGCCCAAGGGTACGTCCGGCGGCCGGCAGGTGTTCACTCGCCGGAACGCCCGGTCTGTGGCAGGATGCCGCCCATGGCGGGTCGAGAGCATCCGATCCGGAGCGAGCCGGGCTTCTCGCTCCCGGCGTTCGCCCGCCTCGCGCCGCCGCCGCCGCCCGAGCTGGTGGCCGCCCGGATCGAGGCGCACTCGAGCCTCGGCGACGTCGTCATCGACCTCCACGGTCGAGGCGGCTGGGTCGCCCGCGCCGCCGTCGACCGCCAGCGCCGGGCCGCGTCCCTCGAGACGAGCCCGCTGACCCGCCTGCTGGCCGAGGTCGTCCTGCGGCCGCCGGACGTTCGTCACCTCGACGCGGCATTCCAGGCGATCGCCGCCGCACCGCGCGAGCAGTCGGCGCTCAAGGTCTGGCTCGGTGAGAAGTACGCCAGCCGCTGCGGGACCTGCGGCCGGAGCGTCGTCCTCGACGAGATCGTCTGGGAGGCCGTGCCCGACGCGGGACCGCGGCCGGTCCACAAGCACTACCGCTGCACCGTCTGTCGCGACCAGGTCGGCGGCGGCGACCAGCGTCACGGCTCGATCGACGACGCCGACCTGGCCCGGATCGCGGCGACCGATCCGCGTGGCCCGGCCTGGCGAGCGGTCCGCGACCGGTTCCCGACCGTCGACGGGGAGGATGCCCTGGTCGAGCAGCTGCTCGACCTGCACTCGCCGCGCCAGCTCGTCGGGCTGCACGCCATCCTCGAGCGGATCGAGGGTGACCTCCGCTCGGCTCCGGTCGAGGCGGCGATGCGCCTGGCGCTCCTCCACGCCCTGCTCCCGGCCTCGCGGCTCAACGGCTACCCGGGCCGGATCGCCAACCTCCGGATCAGCAGCGGCCGGATCCGCCTCCCGGCCGGCGGCCAGTGGCGCGAGCGCAATCCCGTGGCTCGCCTTCGAGGACGGCTTCCGTCTCGTCCGCGGCTTCGTCCAGCGCCTGGAGGGGGCCCCGCTCGGGCTGATGACCGCCCGCTTCGGCGAGGACCTCCAGAGCCTGACCGAGGGGATGGCCAACGTCGTCGTCCGGCTCGGGACGCCGTCGTCGTTCCGTTCGCTCGAGGCCGAGGCGGACGCGCTGGCCAGGCTGCCGAACCGGCCCCGGGTCAGGCTCGTCCTCGGCCAGCCGCCCCAGCGGCCGAACGTCGAACGGCTGTCGTACGCCTACTTCGCGACCGGCTGGGTCCTCGGCCGCGACGCGGCCGCGCTCCTCCCGCTGGAGGCCGTGTTCGGGGCTCGGGTCGAGCCCCGTGGGGCTGGCAGTCAGCGGCGATCCGCAGGGCGTTCGACGCGGCCGCTCCGCTCCTCGCGCGCGATGGTCGGGCGATCCTCATCCTCGAGCCCGGGGGCCCCGAGGGTCTCGTGGCGGCCGCCCTGGGCGGCGTCGCCGCCGGGTACCGGCTGGTCGGCGCCCGGCTCGCCGAGCCCGGCGAGGACACCGGCGGAACGGTCGAGTTCGTGCCGCCCGGGGCGCCGGTGCCGATCGGTCCCCGGACCCGGGCGAACGTCGTCCTGCCGCACGTCCCCGGCGGCGCCGGGGACCCGGAGACGGCGCCGGGGCGGGGCCTGTTCGCGCCGCCCGAGCGGTTCGACCGCGTCCGCTCGTCCGAGGCGGACGTCGCGCGCACGGTGACCGAGACGACCGTCGAGATCCTCCAGGCGCGCGGCGAGCCCGCCCGCTACGAGCGCCTCCTCGGTGAGATCCTGGTCGGGCTCGACCGGGCCGGGCAGCTCCGGCGGCTCGTCGCGTCGCGGGGCGGTCCGGCCGACCGCGCCGACGACGGCGACCTGGCCGAGCTGGTCGAGGCCTGGCCCGGCGACGACCACCCGACCGACGGCGGCGAGGCCGACCCGTCGACCCGAGGGCGGGACGACGGCCCGTCGGGCGCCGGGGCCGACGCTGGCGAGCCCGAGCCTGCCCGGCCCGACGACCGGCGGACCACCTCACCGGCCCGACCGGAACCGGCGCGCCGGCCGGAACGCGAGCCCGCCGCCGTGGTCGCCGGCGACCAGGTCGAGCGCCTCCTCGGGATCATCCGGGACGAGCTCGGGCGACCGACCCACCGGCGGCTCGAGGAGATCGAGCCCGGCCGCTGGTGGCTGAGCGACCCGGCCGACATCGCGGCCGCCGCGCTGCCCCTCGCGGACCGGGTGGAGTGGGCCGTCTACAGCCTCCTCTCGACGGCCGGCCGCCTGTCGGAGGCGGCGTTCAACGAGCGGATCGCCGCCCTGTTCACCGGGCACGACCTGCCCGACGAGGCGCTCGTCGCGGCCTGCCTGGACAGCTACCGGAGCCTTGCCAGCACACCCGACCGGATCGTCACCTCGGATGAGCTGCTGCGCCGCTCGCACGAGCACAGCGAGATCGTGGCGGACCTGGTCGACATCGGCCACCGGCTCGGGATGCGGGCCTGGATCGCCAGCCGCGAGCAGGTCCGCCGGCTGCGCGGTCGGCACCTGGCCGACTGGCTCGACGAGGGCGAGCGTCGCCAGGGACCCCCGCGCGTCGGCCGGGCGCGCCCCGACGACGTCGACGAGATCGACGTGGTGTGGCAGGTCCGGGGCGGGCCAGCTTCCTGTTCGAGGTCGAATGGACCGCGATGCTCGGCGAGCCGCTGCTCCGCCGGGGCGCCCTCATCCCGTCGGCCGACGACATCGTCCGGTTCCTGGTGGTGGCGCCGGAGCGGACGGAGCTGCTGCGCTACAAGCTCGAACGGTCGCCCCTGCTCCGGGCGGCCATGGAGGCGGGCAACTGGCACGTCCTCAAGTCGAACCACCTGCGCGCCTACGCCGCCCGGGATGTGCTCACCCTGGCCGATCTCGAACCGTATGTCGGCATCGATCCGGCGATCGAGCACCGCGGCGGAGAGCAGATGCCGCTGTTCATCGGCTGATCGCGCGTCCCCGTGTACCCTGACCGCGTGCGCCGGACAGGCCCCGACCGGCCGGCCCGGCCGACATCACAGGAGGTTCCCCGGTGACCCAGCTCGACCCCGGCTCGCCCGTCAACGTCCTGGCCGATCGGTTCTGGGAGGCCACCCTGGCCGACAACCCGACGACGGCCACGATGTACGGCGACGAGCGCTACGACGACCAGCTCGAGGACCCGGGTCCGGCCGGTCGGGCCAGGCGCCGGACACTGATGGAGACGACCCTGGCCGAGGCGGGCGCGATCGACCCGGCCGGCCAGACGCTCGAGGACCGGATCACCCTCGACATGATCCGCGTCGTGTGCGAGCTGGGCATCGTCCAGGACGACCAGCGGACCGACCTCCTCCGGGTCGTCGACCAGATGGCCGGCCCCCAGACGCTCCTGCCCCAGGTCGTGATGTTCCAGCCGGCCGACACGCCCGAGCGGCTCGACCGGCTCGAGTCGCGGCTGCGCGCGTACGAGGGGTACATGGCGGCGAACCGGGAGCTCCTCCGCGAGGGGATCGCCTCGGGTCTGACCGCTCCGCGGATCGTCACCGAGCGGACGATCGCGCAGCTCGAGCGGCTGCTCGAGATCCCGGCCGACCAGTCGGTCATCACGACCGCGGCCCGGGTCGTCTCGGACGAGGATCGGTCGCGCATCGAGCGGCTCGTCCGGGAGGTCGTGATCCCTGCCGACCGGGCGTTCCTCGACGCGATCCGGGACGGCTACCTCGACGCCAGCCGGAAGGACCCGGGTCTCTGGTCGGCGCCCGACGGCGACGCGCTGTACCGGACCCAGATCCTCGCCTGGACGACCCTCGAGATCGATCCCCGGGAGGTCCACCGGATCGGGCTCGAGGAGCTCGAGTCGATCGAGGCCGAGCGCCGCGAGATCGCCCGGTCCGAGGGGTTCGGCGACGACACGGCGGCCTACCGGGCGGCGATCGCGGCCGACCCGGCCAACATCCCGACCACCCCCGACCAGCTCCTCGACCGGGCCCGCGAGGACATCGACCGGGCGCTCGCCCTCGCTCCACGCTATTTCGGCCGGTTGCCCCGGGCCGGCTGCGACGTCCGGGCCGTCGAGGAGTTCAAGGAGCGGGACAGCCCGTTCGCCTACTACATCCCACCGACGACCGACGGGTCGCGGCCCGGCATCTACTACGCCAACACGTACGACCTGCCGTCGCGGGTCTTCCCCAAGCTCGCCTCGACGACCTACCACGAGGCGGTCCCCGGCCACCACTTCCAGATCGCCCTCGAGATGGAGAACGAGGACCTGACCGTCTTCCGCCGGCTCGGCTCGCGGATGGTCGGCGGGGCCTACGTCGAGGGCTGGGGCCTCTACTCGGAGCGGCTCGCCGACGAGATGGGTCTCTACCGCAGCCAGGCCGAACGGTTCGGGATGCTCGACGGCCAGGCCTGGCGAGCCGCCCGGCTCGTCGTCGACAGCGGACTCCATGCCCTCCGCTGGCCGCGCCAGCGCTCGATCGACACGCTCCTCGCGGCCGGCCTGTCGCAGACCGACGCGGTCATCGAGACCGATCGCTACATCTGCTGGCCGGGCCAGGCGCTGACCTACAAGCTGGGCCAGCGGGAGATCGAGCGACTGCGGGCCCAGATCGCCGCGCGCGACGGCGCCGACTTCGACCTCCGGGCGTTCCACGACGCCGTCCTCGGCCACGGCTCGCTGCCGCTGGCGACGCTCACCCGCGAGCTGCCCGACTGGGTCGCGACCCCGGCCTGAGCCGCCGATCCGGGGCCGCCCGGCCTCGACCGTGCCCGTGCCGGCCCCGTGCCCGTGCCGGCCCCGTGCCCGTGAACCCCTCGCCGGCCCCGCGCCCGTGCCAGCCCCGTGCCCGTGCCGGCCCCGCGACGTGAACCCTTGCGGCACCGCTTCCGCGCCGGCAATGAGTCGCGCTCATGCCGGAACTCGGATCCGTGCGGAGATGGCTGGCGACGTGCGCGCGTCACGGGGCGATCCAGCGTGGGATCGAGCGTCGGCATGAGTGCCACTCATGGCGACGCACGGGCGCCCGACGGCGGGCTGTCGCCGCGGGCCGGCACGCGCGATGGAACGACTCCGGTAGCCGCGGTGTCGACCGACCTCGAGCGTCGGTCTCCCTGCGCCTCGTCCCCGAGCCGGTCCGAACCGCGTTGCCTTGACCGCAACAGATCGGCTGCGGCCAGGCATCAGCGGCTCACGGGCGGCCGGGCTGGGCGGCGAACGTTGCTCAACGATCAACAGAGGGCGCCCGCTTCGAGCAACCTGCCCGGACCACGGCCGTCCTGTTGAGCCACCGGCAACATGGCCGGGTGGCCGTGGCATCGTCCCCCGGATCGCGACGGATCAGCCGCTTGCGGCCCGGATCGTCGCCGCGATCCCCGCGTGGCCGGACCGCTCGGCGAGATCGGCCGCGGTCAGGATGTCGACGTTGTAGGTCCTCGGATCTGCGCCCAGAGCGAGGAGGAGATCGACCGTCCTGCGCAGACCGTTCTGGGCCGCGCCCATCAGCGGGGTGTAGCCCTCGCCCTGGGCCCGATCGATCTCGGCGCCCCCCTCGATGAGCATCCGCGCGACGTCCTCGTGGCTACCGGCGACCGCACTGTGGAGCGGCTGGACGTGCAGGCCGCCCGTGGCCCACAGGTTCGGGTCCGCGCCGCGATCGAGCAGGACGCGGACGGTCTCCGGCCGACCGAAGAATGAGGCCAGGTGGAGGGCGGTGAAGCCGTCGGCCGAGCGCTCGTCGATCGGGGCGACCGGCTGTCTCGCGGCGAGGTCCAGGCCGCCCGTCGAGGCTTCGATCTCGGCCTCCCGGTCCGCCTCGTCGAGCCGGGAGCGGAGCCGGTCGACATCGCCGACGATGGCCGCCTCGAACCGGTCGAGGTCGGGATCGGTCGCCAGGATCCGGTCGACGATCGGCCACTGGCCGTGGTACGCGGCGACGGTCAGCGCCGACTGGCCCGACTCGGTGCTGGCCATCGCCATCGCCGGCGAGGCGGTCACGATCCGGTCGACCGTGGCCAGGTCGCCGGCCCGGATCGCGTCGAACAGGGGGCGGCTGTCCATCAGCTGTCGAAACCGATCCCGATCGCGTCGAGCGCCCGCAGCAGGAGGCCGCGCCGACCCTCGCTCCGGTCGGCCCGGTCGAGCTCGCGGCGGACGAGCCCGACCGCCACCGAGCGGGCCGGCTCCGGCGGGAACGGGAACGGCGACGAGCGGACCAGCTCCAGCCGGAGGAGCTCCGAGTCGGGCCGCAGGATGAAGTCGCGGACGACCCCGGCCGCCCAGCGCGACGCGCCGACGCCGAGCCCCGTGTAGCCCAGCGCGTGGGTGACCCGTCCGCCCATCGTCTGGCCGAAGGCCACCGTGAACCGGCTGGTCGTGTCGATCGCCCCGCCCCAGCGGTACGGGAAGCCGAGACCCGCGAGCTGCGGGAACGCCCGGAAGAAGTGCTCCTCGAGTCGGGCGAACGTGGCCGGTCGCCGATCGAGTGCCGGCCCCACGCCGTTGCCCGGGTGATAGATCGCGTCGTAGCCGCCCCACAGGATCCGGTCGTCGGCGGTCAGCCTGAAGTAGTGGAACTGGTTGTTGGCGTCGCTCATCCCCTGCCGGCCGGCCCAGCCGATCGCCGCGCGCTGCTCGGCGGTCAACCGGTCGGACACCAGGACGTAGTCGTAGACGGGCACGAACAGCGGGGTCAGTCGCGGGTACCAGCCGGAGTAGGCGGAGGTGGCGATGACGACGTGCGCGGTGTCGATCGTCCCGCCGCCGTCCGACCCGTCCGATCGACCCGGGGACCCCCGGTCCCCGCCGACGAGCTCGCCGGGCTCGAACGGCAGCCCGAGGCGGCGCGCCAGCCCGAACGGCTCGTCCCGCTCCGGCGTCCAGCCCACCGTCCGGACCCGGACGCCGCGCGGGACCCGATCCAGCCCGACCACTCGCGTCCCCTCGTGGATCGTCACCCCGAGCTCGCGGGCGACCCGGGCCAGGCCGCGACACAGCTTGGCCGGGTCGACCAGCACGTTCTCCTCGGGTCCGGCCAGGACCCCGGCCTGCCAGAGCGGCGAGTGGACCTCGGCCCGGACGGCGTCGCGGTCGAGGAAGACGAGGTGCTCGCCCCGCTCGTTCGCCTCGTCGACCCAGGCGCGCAGCTCGTCCGCCTGGTGGGCCTGGTCGGCCACCGTCAGGACGCCGGTCGGCTCGAGGTCGCAGTCGATCCGGTGCCGGTCGGCGAAGGCGACCAGCTCGCGCAGGTTGTCCCTGCCGAGGCGTTCGAGGAGGTCGACCTCGTCCGGGAAGTGGCGCTCCCCGTTGGCCCGGCCGTGGGTCAGGCTCGCCTCGCAGAAGCCACCGTTGCGGCCGCTCGCCCCGAAGCCGACGAACGCCTGCTCGAGGACGACGATCCGCAACCCGGGCTCGGCTTCGGCCAGGCGGATCGCCGTCCACAGCCCGGTGAACCCGGCGCCGACGATCGTGACGTCGGCTCGGGCGTGGCCGACCAGGGGCGGCCCCGTCTCGGGCCGAGCGCGCGTCCAGCCAGTAGCTCAGGGTCATCCGGTCGATCGTGCCACAGGCCGAGGCCGGTCGCCATCGCCCGGCGCCCCGGAGCTTCGGTCCACGGCCATCGGGCTGCACCAGCCATCGGATTTCGCACACGTGGACACGGCCTGGCGCGAGAATTCGAATTGACGGTCGCGGAACCGATGTGACAAGATGACGGCCGGTGCGTCCCATACCGCGCAACCGTCTCGCCTGACGTCCCGTCGCCCGGGCGAGGAGCCACCCAAGTGCCGAGCTGCCGAGCAGGGCAGCCGGTCGACCCATCGGAGCGATCATGACGACCGAACCCGCCGCCGGCCCTGTCCCCGCCCTCAGACGAGAGCGCCAGCTCGCCATGTACCGGCGGGCGCTCAAGACGCTGCCCGGGGGCACCGACTCCAACTTCCGGGCCTGGGGCGAGGACACGATCTACGTCGACCGGGGCAAGGGCGGCACCGTCTGGGATCTCGACGGGAACGAGTACATCGACCTGCGGATGGGCTACGGGCCGGTGATCCTCGGCCACGGCGACGACCGCGTCGACGACTACGTCAACGAGCAGATGCGCAAGGGCGTCAGCTTCTCGCTCACCAGCGAGGACGAGGTCCGGGCGATGGAGCTCGTGTGCGAGCTGACCGGCTGGGTCGAGCGGGCCCGGATGACCGTGTCCGGGACCGAGGCGACGATGCACGCGATGCGCATCGCGCGGGCGTACACCGGGCGCGAGAAGATCGTGAAGTTCGAGGGCCAGTACCACGGCGTCCACGACTACGCCCTGATCAGCGTCGGCCCGGACGACATGTCCGAGCTCGGCGATCCCGATGCGCCGGTCGCGCTGGCCTGGGGTCGCGGGATCCCGGGGGCGGTCGCCCAGACGATCATCCCCGCCCGCTACAACAACATCGACTTCCTGCGCCGGCTGTTCGAGCGTCAGGGCGAGGAGATCGCCGCGATCATCGTCGAGCCGGTGCTCGGCAACGCCCAGGGGATCATGCCCAGGCCCGGGTTCCACCAGGCGATGCGGGCGCTCACCAAGGAGTTCGGCATCCTGCTGATCTTCGACGAGGTGAAGACCGGGTTCCGCTTCGCGCGGGGCGGCGCCGCCGAGTTCTTCGGCGTCACCCCGGACCTCGCCACGTACGCCAAGGCGATGGGCAACGGCTACCCGGCCGCGGCGTTCGGCGGTAGCGCCGAGGTCATGAGCGTCCTGCCCGACAAGGTCAGCCACGGCGGGACCTACGCCGGCAACCGGATCGCCGCCTCGGCCGCGGTCAAGACGCTGTCGATCCTCAGGGACACCGACGCGCTCGAGACGATCCATGCGACCGGCCGGCGGGTCCAGGCGGGTCTCCGGCAGGTCCTCGACCCGACCGGCCTGGCCTACCACTTCACCGGCCATCCGTCGATGTTCGGGATCATGTTCCGTGAGGAGGAGGCCACCGAGTACCGCGACTGGGCGACCACGGACCACGAGCTGTACGACGCGATCGCCATCGGGATGCACGCCCGCGGCGCGATGCCCGAGCCCGACTCGCGCGAGCCGTGGTTCATCTGCGAGGCCCACGCCCAGGGCGACTACGTCGACCGGATCGTGTCGATCTTCGCCGACTCCCTCCATGCGGCGCTCGAGGGGCGAGCGCACGGCGACGTCCCGCCGCCTGCAACGGGCGCGATGGCTCATCCCAGCGCAGGTTGACGAGGTCCCGCCGATGACGATCGCTCTCGACGGCAATGCCGTCCGCTCGGTCGACCGGGCCGCCGCGCTCCTGCTGGCACTGGGCGACAGCCAGGGCGAGGCGGGGGTGACGGAGCTCGCACGTCGTCTCGGCCTCCACAAGTCGACCGCCTCGCGCCTGCTCGCGACGCTCCAGCGGCGCGGCCTCGTCGAGCAGGACGACGAGACCGGCAAGTATCGGCTCGGCCTGGTCGTCATCCGGCTGGCCGAGCGCGCCGAGCGGACGCTCGACCTGCGCGGGATCGCGATGCCCGAGCTCGAGCGCCTGGCCCGGCTCACCCGCGAGACGACCGGCCTCGGCGTGCTCGAGGGCGACCAGCTCCTGACCGTCGCCCAGGCCGACGGTCCCAACCTGATCGCCGTCGGCGACTGGACCGGCCGCTCGGTGCCCCTCCATTGCGTCGCCTCCGGCAAGGTCCTCATGGCGGCGCTCGCCGAGCGTGAGGTCCTCCGGATCGTCCGGCGCGGGCTGAACGCCCACACGGAGCGGACGATCACCGGGCTCGAGCCGCTGCTCGAGGAGCTGTCGCGGATCCGGCGGCGCGGCTACGCCACGGCGATCGGCGAGTACGAGCCCGGCCTCAATGCGGTCGCCGCACCGGTCCACGACGCCCGTGGTTCGGTCATCGCGGCGGTCGACATCTGGGGTCCGGCCTTCCGGCTCACCCCGCGCCGGATCCCCGAGCTGGCCGGCCAGGTGCGGGAGGCCGCCGCGGCGATCTCGGTCCGCCTCGGGGGCGCCGCCGCCTGAGGTCGCCGCGGTCCGGGACCCGCTAGGCTAGCCGGGTGACCGCACCCGATCTGAGCCGGATCAGCGACTTCCTCCAGCGCCACGGGATCGCCGTCCTCGTCCTGCTGGTCGTCGCGTTCGTCGTCTACCGGGCGATCCGGCCGATCGTCCACCGGGCGCTGACGCGGCTCCGCCGAGCGGCGTGGTCCGGCCGCTCCAGAGGGCGAGCCGACCGCCGACGAGGTCGCCAAGCGGGTCGCCACGATCGAGGACCTGGTGTCGACCGTCCTGCGCTTCATGGTCGTCCTGGTGACCGGCCTCGTCCTCCTGACCTGGTTCGACCTGCTCCCGGTCATCGCCGGTCTCGGAGTCCTCGCCGCAGCGCTCACCCTGGCCGGCCAGAGCATCGTCCTCGACTACCTGATGGGCATCCTCATCGTCTTCGAGGGCCCCTACTACAAGGGCGACTGGATCCAGGTCGGCGGGGTCGAGGGCGAGGTCGAGGAGATCGGCCTGCGCCGGACGACGCTCCGCGACTGCGAGCGGCACGGTCCACAGCGTCTCGAACGGGGAGATCCGGATCGCCTCCAACCTGACCCGGGTGTACGCCCGGATGCAGGTCGACATGACCGTCGCCTTCGGCACCGACCTCGACGCGGCCACCCGGATCGTCAACGAGGTCGGCCAGGCGATGGCCGACGACCCGGACTGGCAGCGACCGCCTGCTCGAGACCCCGACCCTGACCCGGGTCCCGGCGCTCAGCGACCTCGGGGTCACCGTGCGGGTCGCCGGCAAGGTCCGGGCGGCCGATCGCTGGGCGGCTCCGAGCGAGCTCCGGCAGCGCCTCCTGGCGGCCTTCCAGGCGAACGGGATCGCGATCCCGGCGCGGGGCGTGGTCGCCGACCGCGGATCCGCCGGCGCACCGGGCGGCGGCCGGGGTGCCGCCGCCGATCCGGGCCCGGGAGGCGGCGCCTGAGCCGGGCGCCGTGGCTGGCCGGCCGCTCCGGCCGCGTAGAATGGCCTCCCGTCGTCAGCTCCTGGAGGTGGGCACGTGAGCGTCGAGCCGTCGTCGCAGCCGGAGATCGAGAACCTCCTGGCCGAGGCCCGGACGTTCCCGCCGTCGCCCGAGTTCGTCGCCCAGGCGAACGCCGACGGCCGATCTCTACGCCGAGGCCGAGGCGGACTTCGAGGCCTTCTGGGCGAAGCACGCCCGCGACCGGATCAGCTGGTTCACGCCGTTCGAGCGGACCCTCGACTGGGACCTCCCGTTCGCCAAGTGGTTCACCGGCGGCGAGCTCAACGTCACCTACAACTGCGTCGACCGGCACGTCGAGCGCGGGCTCGGCGACAAGGTCGCCTACCACTGGATCGGCGAGCCCGGGGACACCCGGACGCTGACCTACCGGGACCTCCAGGCCGAGGTCAACCGGGCGGCCAACGCGCTCAAGGAGCTCGGCGATCCGGAAGGGCGACCGGGTCGCGATCTACCTGCCGATGATCCCCGAGCTGCCGGTCGCGATGCTCGCCTGCGCCAGGCTCGGGGCGGCCCACACCGTCGTCTTCGGCGGGTTCTCCGCGGAGGCCCTCAGCGACCGGATCAACGACGCCCAGGCCAAGGTCCTCATCACCGCCGACGGCGGCTGGCGGCGGGGCAAGAAGGTCGGCCTCAAGCACCATGCCGACGAGGCCGTCGCGAGCACCCCGTCGATCGAGCACGTCATCGTCGTCAACCGGCTCGGCGACGGCTGCCACATGGTCGAGGGCCGCGATCACTGGTGGGGCGAGCATCGTCGGCCGCCAGAGCGACGAGTGCGACCCCGGTCCCGGTCGAGTCCGAGCAGCTCCTCTACCTGCTGTACACCTCGGGCACGACGGCCAAGCCGAAGGGGATCATCCACACCAGCGCCGGCTACCTGCTCCAGACGAGCTTCACCCACGAGCTCGTCTTCGACGTCAAGCCGGACGACGTGTACTGGTGCGCCGCCGACATCGGCTGGGTGACCGGCCACAGCTACATCGTCTACGGGCCGCTGGCCAACGCCACGACCGGGGTGATGTACGAGGGCGCCCCGGACACCCCCGACTGGGACCGCTGGTGGCAGATCGTCGAGGACTACAAGGTCACGATCCTGTACTGCGCGCCGACCGCGATCCGGGCGTTCATGAAGCAGGGCGAGGCCTACCCGGCCAAGCACGACCTGTCGCTCGCTGCGCCTGCTCGGCTCGGTCGGCGAGCCGATCAACCCCGAGGCCTGGCTGTGGTACCACGTGAACATCGGCCGCGAGAAGGCCCCGATCGTCGACACCTGGTGGCAGACCGAGACCGGCGCGATCCTGATCAGCCCGCTGCCCGGCGTGACCACCACGAAGCCCGGCTCGGCCACGTTCCCGCTGCCCGGCATCGCGGCCGACGTCGTCGACGCCAAGGGCGAGAGCGTGCCGCGCGGCGGCGGCGGCTATCTCGTCCTCAAGCGGCCCTGGCCGGCGATGCTGCGCGGGATCTACGGCGACCCGGAGCGCTACCGGCAGACCTACTGGAGCCGCTTCCCGGGGATGTACTTCGCGGGCGACGGAGCCAAGCGCGACGCCGACGGCTACCTCTGGCTGCTCGGCCGGGTCGACGACGTGATGAACGTGGCCGGTCACCGGATCAGCACGATCGAGGTCGAGTCGGCGCTGGTCGACCACAAGTCGGTCGCCGAGGCGGCGGTCGTGGGCAAGACCGACGAGATCAGCGGCCAGGCGATCTTCGCCTTCGTCATCCTGCGCGCCGGGGTCAGGAGCCGTCGGACGCCCTGGCGGTCCAGCTGCGCGAGCACGTCGCCTACGTCATCGGGCCGATCGCCCGGCCGAAGTACCTGCTGTTCACGCCGGACCTGCCGAAGACCCGCTCGGGCAAGATCATGCGCCGGCTGCTCCGCGACATCGCCGAGGGACGCGTCCCTGGGCGACACGACCACCCTGGCCGACGCGACCGTCGTCGACGTGATCCGCGACAAGTCCGGCTCGGCCGAAGAGGACTGACGTGCCGTTCGACTTCCTCAAGAAGGGCAAGACCCGCGCCCGGACCGCTCGCCGTCGCCGCCGCCCGTGTCCGCGATCCCGACCGTCACGCGCGAAGGGGATCACCTTCGACGGGCTGACCGAGGAGTGGCGGCTGGTCGGCGCGATGCAGCTCGAGGGCCGGCTGTCCGACGCGCTCAACAAGCGCGAGTCGATCCCGATCAGCGACGTGTCGTGGGCGCCGATCGACGGGTCCGAGCCGTTCACCGCGGCGCCCGGCCTCAAGGCGATCGATCCGTACGACCTCATCGTCGTCCTGGCCGGGGAGACCACCCTGCCGCCGATGAACGACGAGGAGAAGGCTGCCCACCGGATCCACAAGATCAGCTACGACGTCGCCCTCGAGGTCCCGCCGTTCCGGGTCATCGGGACGGTCTACCTGTTCCCCGGCTCGGAGCCGGAGCGGCTGCTCGACCGGGCCACGGAGATGTTCGTCCCGGTGACCGACGCGGTCGCCTATCTCGGCGACGAGCGGATCCCCGGGACGGAGGTCGACACGTTCCTGGTCAACCGACGCTACCTGCGCGGGGTCGAGCAGGTCGACCGCCGGACCCGCGACTCATCCGACCGGCGGCCGAGCGCCTAGACCCGGGCGGTCTCCTTCGTCCGGCCGAAGAGCCGGAACGCCGGCCGGCCGGCGTTCGTGGTCGGCTCGGGCTGGCTGGTCTCGATCCCGAGGAGACGGTCGGCCAGGGCGTCGAAGTCCTCGGTGACCTTCTCCCGTGGGAACTGCTCGACGACCGCGTGACCCTCGTTGGCGGCCCGGACGAACAGGAGGCCGCCGGACCGGATGAGGGCCAGCGCGGGCATCCCGACGGTCCGCTCCATGTCCGCCACGGACACCCCGCTGTTGGCCCGGTTGACGACCATCGCCAGCTTGTCGCGAACCCCCAGCTCGATCGCCAGCGAGCTCAGCTGGACGCCCGCCCGGAGGGCCGGGACGTCCGGCGTGATCGGGACCAGGATCCGGTCCGCCCGCTCGAAGACCGCCCGGTTGACCGGTCCGTACGACGGGTGCATGTCGACGATGATGAAGTCGTAGCCCTTGCGCGAGAACGACAGCGCCTCGCCGACCCGGAGCGGGTCGAGGTTGCCGCTCTCGAGCGGCTGGGTGGTCAGCACCGCGACCTCGAGGCCGTTCGGATGGTGGGTCGCCAGCTGGGCCAGCGTGCGCAGGTCGTTGCCCTCGGCCCGGTCGTCCTCCCAGGCGTCGTCGACGGTCTGGACCTGGTCGAGCCCGAGCGAGTTCGCGATGTGGCCGGTCACCGTGTCGGCGTCGACCAGCAGGACCCGCTGGTGGCGGCGGATCTGGAGGGTCGTGGCCAGGTTGATCGAGATCGTCGTCTTGCCGACGCCGCCCTTCGGGTTGAACACGGCGACGATCGTCGCCCGCTTCGTCCAGACGGCGGAACCGAGGCCCTTGTCGGACTCGATGATCGGCCCCTGGCCATCGTCGACGGTATGGGACCGGATGAGCATCGCCTCGACCCGCCAGCGGAGCGAGTCGGCCGAGTAGGGACGGCTGAAGAACTCGTCGTTGATCGTGGTCGCGGTTCGTCGGCCCGGCCAGCTGCTCGAGGTTGCGGGGCGACACGACCATCAGCGCCGGGATGTCCCGGCCGCCGTCGTGGAGCAGCGAGTAGTACTCGAGCGACTGGTCGAAGTCGCGCTCCCCGTCGAGCACGGCCAGGGCGAGGTCGCGGCGCGACTCGAGCAGGCTCGCGAGCGCCTCGGGCGAGGCCACGCTCGACCACGTCGTAGCCGGCCAGGGCGAGCTCACGCTCGACCGGTCCGAGCTCCTCGGCGCGGCAGGGCGACGGCGACGGTCTGGCGGCCCATCGGCGCGCGGGACGGTCCGGCGGCGCCGGACCTAACCCTCGGACTCGGGGTCGCGCGCGCTGACGTTCACGACGCCGTCACCGGTTCCGGTGACCCGGGCCTCGAAGCCCGGCAGCGTCGGGATGGCATCGCCGAGGTTCACGTCGGCGCCGTGCGCCACCTTGAACACGAACTCTCCGTCGGGTCCGGACGAGACGCCGACCGACTGGACACCGGCGACCCGTCCGAGATGACGCTTGAAGCTGGCGATGCTGGCCACGCTGACGAGACCCGTCACCACGACCTGGCTCGCCGCCGCCGCCTTGGGCGCCACCGGCCGCGGCGCCGGCGGCGTCGAGCCGGTCGGCGGGACGAGGCCGGCCAGCCGGGCGGCCAGGGCATCGTCGTCGATCATCGGGATCTCGTCGTCGGGCGGCCGCGGCAGCTTCCGCCTCGGCCACGCCGAGATCCGGGCTCAGGCCAAGGGCGGCCAGGCGTGGATCGGCCGCCTCGGCGCTCGGCTCGGACGCCTCGGCCTCGGTCTCCGGTTCGGCCTTCGGCTCGCCCTCGCTGTCGGCCGCCTTGTAGGCCGCCTCGATCGCCGCCATCGCCGCCTCGACCGCCGCCGGATCGTCCTGGACGGCGTACTCGACGCCCCCGGCTTCGGGCTCGGCGGCGGTCGAGGTCTCGGCCACGGCCGGCGGCGTCTCGGACGCCTGGGTGGCCCCGTCGGCGCCTGGCGGCCGCCGTCGGCGCTCGCCGGCGCGGCCTCGACCGTCTCCGTCTCCGGCGCCGTCGCGACCGTCTCCGTCGGCGGCGCGGTCTCGACCGGGACCGTCCTGGCGACGACCGGCGTGTCGTCGTGCTCGTCGACGACGAACGGCGGCGGCTCGGGCAGGTTCTCGGCCATCGCCGCGAACTCGGCCGGGTCGTCCTCGGTCATCAGCCGCTCGAAGAAGCGGTCCATCTCGGCCTCGAACGTCGTCACGCGGGCCTGGACGCGCTCGATCCTCGTCTCGATCCGGGCGGCGTGCTCCTCGAGCTCCTCGTCGAGGTCGGTCTTGCGCTGGGTGATCCGGCGATCGGTCTCCTCGCGGATGCGAGCGAGCTCGGCCTTCGACCAGTCGCGGATCGCGACGATGTCGTCGTCGGCGGCCTTGCGCAGCTCGGCGGCCTCGTCCGCGGTCCGGGCGTGGATCTTCTCGATGTGGTCCTTCGCCTCGGCCTGGAACTGCTCCATGGTCGACGCCCGCGACGACTCGGCCGCGGCCTGCATCGCCCGGGTCAGGTCGGCCAGGAACTTCGTCGGCTTCCTCGGCGCGGCGTCCGCCGGCCGGGACGCGGGGGCGGGAGAGGAGGTGGGATGCACGGAGGCTTCCTCATGATGGCCGGTTTCGGTGGACGGGGCCGCTGGCGTCTCGGCCGAGTCGGACGGGGCTTCGGTCGACTGCTCCGGGGCCGTGGCCTCCGCGGTCGGCGCGTTCTCGGCAGCGTGGGCCTCGGGGGCGTCGGCGTCGGCCGGGCGGTCCGCTTCCTGCGGCTCGTCCGTGCGCTGACCGTTCGCCTTCTCCTCCGTGCTCCAGGGGAGCCGGAAGCCGGTCCGTGATTCGGTCGCTGCCATAACGTTCGGTCCCCTCCGGGTGAGATCCCTGGACCCGATCTCCGGGCGTGGTCGCATCGTATGGAGCGGGAGTGGGTGCGGTGGAGTGCGCTAGAGGTACCAACCGTCGGACCCGGTGGTACCGGCGTGCAGGTCGGTGCCGAGCGTCACCGGCCGTTCGGTGCGACTCGGCACCGCGGTTCGGTGCCGCCGGTCACCGCCTGCCGGACGCCGGCCCACGCGCCGCCGCCGGCCGTCGGCCGGGCCGAGGTCCGGGACGGTCCGAGGTCCTCGCCGGGAGGTTCCGGGCGTATCCGAGCGGTGCCTGTACCATGCCGTCCATGGACTCGCCGACGGAGCCCGAGGTCCTGCCCGGATCGGTCACCGACCGCCTCGGACGGCGCGTCCACGACCTGCGGATCTCGGTCACCGACCGGTGCAACTTCCGGTGCACCTACTGCATGCCGCGCGAGGTCTACGGGCGGGACTTCGCGTTCCTGCCCCACGACCAGGTGCTGACGTTCGAGGAGATCGCCCGGTTGGCCCGGCTGTTCGCCGCCGAGGGCGTGGAGAAGCTGAGGATCACCGGTGGCGAGCCGCTCGTCAGGCGCGACCTGCCGGACCTCATCGCGATGCTCGCCGGGCTGCGTCGACGGCGATGGGCAGCCGATCGAGCTGACCCTGACGACGAACGGCTCGGCGCTGCGGGCACTGGCGCCGGCGCTTCGGTCGGCCGGCCTCGGCCGGGTGACGATCAGCCTCGACTCGCTCGACGAGACGACGTTCCGGACGATGAACGGGGTCGAGTTCCCGGTGGCCAGGGTCCTCGATGGGATCGAGGCGGCCCGGGAGGCGGGCTTCGGCCCGCTCAAGGTCAACATGGTCGTCCGGCGCGGGATCAACGAGTCGTCGGTCGTCCCGATGGCGCGCTGGGCGCGGGCGGAGGGTCACGTCCTGCGCTTCATCGAGTACATGGACGTGGGCCACTCGAACGGATGGCGGCTCGACGAGGTCGTCCCCGCAGCCGAGGTGGTCGCCCGGATCTCGGCCGACATGCCGCTCGAGCCGTTGCCGCCGAACTACCCCGGTGAGGTCGCCGACCGCTGGCGGTACGCCGATGGCGGCGGCGAGGTCGGGGTCATCGCCTCGGTGACCGCGCCGTTCTGCGGCGCGTGCACCCGGGCCAGGATCTCGGCCGACGGCCAGCTCTACACCTGCCTGTTCGCGGTCAAGGGAACGGACCTCCGGGCGCTCGTCCGGTCGGGCGCCGGCGATGCGGAGGTGGGTGCGGCGATCCGGGCGGTCTGGGCGGCCCGGGCGGACCGCTACTCGGAGCTCCGGTCGGAGGCCACCGCCGACCTGCCCAGGGTCGAGATGTTCGCGATGGGCGGCTAGGGCCGACCGCTCCACCGGACTCCGGGACGCCGATCGACGGCGGCCGCCGGGTCCGTTCTCGTCCACCGCTCCGTCCTTGTCCACCGGTCGTCCACACGGCGTCGAAAACGGTGGACACGCCCGGCGCCCCGTGCCGAACTTGGTGGACAAGCGCGTTGACCCCTCCCCGGAGGCGCTCGTAACGTTGGCCATGCCCGAAGGGGCCGTCAGGGACCCGGGCACTGGAGATCGCATCAACGGTGTCCTGCCTCTACCGGTCGCTTCGGGCGCTTCGCGTTCCCGAGGGACGGTCTCACCATCGCCCCGACGGACGTCCGGGGGGATGTGACCGGCATCCCGGTGTCGGTACTCCCCCCGGACGAGCGAGGAGAGGAGGCCCGGCCGTTCGTTGCCGGGCTTTCTTCTTGCCCGACGCCGCGCTCTCGGCGAGGATGACGTCCCCGCCCGAGGTGGTCCGATGGCCTACGCCGAAGAGAGCATCCACATCGACCGGTCGCCCGAGGAGGTCTTCGCCTTCGTCGCCGATGCGGAGAACAACCCCAGGTGGCGCTCGTATGTCGAGCGGACGACCTGGCTCGATCCCGACGAGCCGATGCGGCCGGGTCGACGGGGCCGCCAGGTGGGTCGCGTCCTCGGGCGGCGGATGGAGTTCCTGGCCGAGATCGTCGATTGGGATCCACCCCGCTACGCCAGCTTCCGCGTGCTGCAGGGACCGGGCAGCGTGCGCTCCTTCTATCGCTGCGAGCCCGACGGCGGAGGCTGTCGCTTGTCCGGAGGCGCCGAGGGCGGTCTCAGCGGACCGCTCTGGCGGCTGGTCGAGCCGCTGTTCGTCAGGGTGATGGTCCGCCAGACGCGGGCGGATCTGCGGCGACTCAAGGCGGTCATGGAGCGTGGGACCGAAGGGCAGCTCTGAAGGCGGACGGAGGACCGGCCATCTTCGCCGTCTCCGGACGCGCGCACCGGGTCGGGGCCGACGATAGACTCGGGGGGTGAACGAGCACGATCCCTCGCGCCCGATCCCGCCAGCCGACCAGCCCGCCCGGCTGGCCGCACTCGAGGCGGCGGTCCGCCGTCGGACCGACCTCGTGCCGGAGGTCGGGATCGTCCTGGGGTCCGGGCTCGGCGGCCTGGCCGACGACCTGGTCGACCCGCTGGCGATCCCGTTCGCCGAGCTGCCGGGCTGGCCCGCGGCGACCGCGCCGGGCCATGTCGGGCGCCTCCTCCTGGGACGGCTGGAGGGGGTCCCGGTCGCGATGCTCCAGGGTCGTCTCCACGTCTACGAGGGCAACGACCCGGGGCTGGTCGTCCAGCCGGTCCTGCTGATGGGCCGGCTCGGCGCGCGGATCGTCGTGCTGACGAACGCGGCCGGTGGGGTCGACCCGGCCTACGGCCCGGGCACGCTGATGATCATCGGCGACCACATCAACCTGACCGGCCGGACCCCGCTCCTCGGCCCGAACGCCGACGAGATCGGGCCCCGCTTCACCGACCTGACCGACGTCTGGAGCCCGCGGTTGCGCGCCCGCCTGCGCGAGGCCTTCGTGGCCGAAGGCGTCGACCACACCGAGGGCGTCTACATCGGGCTGCTCGGCCCGTCGTACGAGACCCCGGCCGAGGTCCGGATGCTGCGCACGCTGGGCGCCGACGCGGTCGGGATGTCCACGGTCCTCGAGGCGATCGCCGCCCGCTGGGCCGGGATCGAGATCTGCGGGGTGTCGCTGGTCACGAACGCCGGCGCCGGATACTCGGGCAAGCCGCTGACCCACGAGGAGGTCCTCGAGGCCGGCGCCCAGGCCGGTCCGCGCCTGGCCCGGGTCATCCGCCGCTTCGTCGCCGGGCTGGCAGCCGGCTGAGGCGCGCCTCGCGCCGCGCGCGCCCGGGCTCGTCCCTCGTGCCGGGCGGTGCTGCCGGAGCCTGCGCGTCGCATCGGGCGGTCCTGTCAGGCGTTCCCCAGGTGAGCATCAGACGACGACTCGGACGCGATCCCTCCCGGGATCGAGGCGACGCGTCGGCCCGGAAGCGTGGCGCGGCCCCGACAGGACCCCGTTCCTCGCCGATCCGACGACGAATGTCCGGGTGAGGAACGCCTGACAGGATCGCGTCTGGCGTGGACCGCCCGGAGTCGAGCGGCGTGGACCGCCGATCGCTCGCCGGCGCCGATCCTGGACCGGTCATGCGGCCGATCCGTGGCCGGTCCGGCGGTCGGCGACGCCGGAGCCCGAGCCGCCAGCGGTCAGCGGACGGACAGCTCCCGGCCGGCCTCGCGGGCCGCCTTCGTCTTCTCCGCCCAGGCGCCAAGGACGTTGTCCTTGTGCGGGCGGATCGGGCAGTGCTCGTCGCGGTTGCCCATCTCGTCGCAGTAGCCGAGGGCGACGCACTTCGGGGCGAGGAACGAGCCGAGGAACGGCGAGACCTGGAAGATCTCGTGGCGGATCAGCTGGAACAGCCGGCGGATCTCCCACTGGGCCATCGTGCACAGGCGCAGGCCGCACATGTGGATGAGCGCCCGCAGGTTCGTCGTCATCACCAGGTTCGTCCGGGTCGCGTTGGGGAAGACGAACCGGGCGTCCTCGCCGGGGATGCCGGCCGCGACCAGCTCGCCGTACAGCTCGAGCGAGCCGTCGATCTGCTCCTCGTAGCGGCTGGCGCAGCTCGGGGTCCCCCTCGGCCAGCGTCGAGGGCAGCATCGTCGAGGCGCCCTTGAACGTGACGTAGCGCTGGCTCTGCTGGTCGAAGGCCACGCCGGCCCGGTGGCGGACGAGCTGGTGAGAGAGCGTTCTCGACACGCCGCTGATCCCGAACGTGAACACGATGTGCTCGATCGTCGAGCCGTGGCCCGACTCGATCACGCCCTGGATGAGCTTCTGCTGCTTGGCCGGGTCGATCTCGCCGCCGACCGCGCGCCGGAAGATCTCGTCGGGCTCGAGCTCCGAGTAGCACGTCCGGCAGGCGGTGTAGATGAGCGGGACGTAGAACCGGTCGACGATGTCCCGGTCGGGGAAGAGGAGCGTGGCCTTCATCCCGAGGTCGCGTCGGCCCGGGTTCTTCGGGATCGCGGTCTTGTCGCGGGACGTCGGCCCGGGGCCGACCGGGCGGGTCTGCGGCGGTCACCGGGTCAGTCTAGTCCGCGGGGGCCGGTCGCGCCGCCCGGGCCGCCCGCTCGTCCCGACCGAACCAGGCCCATAGCAGGACCGTCGCCGTCGAGTACAGGACGATGATCGTGACGAAGTCGACGGCGTAGCCGAGCTCGAACCCGAGGACCGCCTGGAGCAGGCTGTACCACAGCCCGGCGATGACCCAGCCGAACGACCAGAGGACGCTCATCGCGGCGGACAGGGTCGCCCGCTCGCGCGGGCCGACCCGCTCCATCGCGAAGGCGTTGAAGATCGGGTTGCCGGCGTTCATCAGCGAGTTGCGGACCGCCATCGCGGCGATCACGGTCCACAGGACGGGCGAGAAGCCGAGCACGACGAGGAACGGGATGCTCACCCCCTGGACGAGCACGACCGAGCCGATCTTGCCCAGCCGCCGCGGCGAGGGCGGGCTGGAGCAGGATCGCGAAGACCGTCCCCAGGGCCGTGACCGCGAAGACCGCGTTGAGCGTCGCCAGGTCGAGCGCGAACTTCCGTTCGACGAACAGGTTGAGGAACGGGATGACCTGGCCGGCCCCGAGCGAGATGAGGAAGCCCGGGACGAGCAGCCGGATGAACGTCCGACGGTCCCGGACGGCCAGCCCGAAGCGGCGGCCGAGCCGGGGCCGGTACGGGTCGACCGGGAACGCGGCCGGCTCGCCGGCCGCAGCGCGCCGACGTCGGGACCGACCGGCGTCCGGGACGGTCGTCGGAGACGACGAAGATCGCGACCATCGCGAGGGCCATCAGGCCGCACATCAGGACGAGCAGGACCCGATAGGCTTCGGGGCCCTCGGGGTCGAAGCCGCGCCAGCGCGCGACCAGCACCGCGATCGCGCCGCCGGCGATGGCGGCCACGATGTTCGTGACGTTCTCGATGGCGAAGGCCACGGCGAACAGCTCGCTCCGATGCTCCGATCGGCTGTGCTCCATGAGGAACGGGTTCTGGACGACGAAGAAGACCTGCTGGCCGGCGCCGTAGGCCGCCGCCAGGAGCCCGATCGCGAGCGGCTCGCGGACGAACAGGAAGCCGACCAGCGCGACGAGCATCAGGGCCAGGCCCCCGGCCAGGACCAGCCGCCGGCCGATCCGGTCGGACAACGCGCTGGCCGGGAAGGCGACCAGGGTCGACGCGACCGAGCCGGCCGTCGCGATCAGGCCGATCGTCGCCGGCGTGAGGCCGATCGAGGCGAGGTAGAGGTTGAAGTCGATCCAGTACAGGCTGAGCGCCGCACCGGCCACGAGCGCCGTGCCCAGGAACACCCTGGCATCGCGCTCGAACCCGCCGAACCGGCCGACGTAGCCGCGGATCCTGTCCACCGTGATCGGTCCGCGACCGGCCTCAGCCGGCGCTCGTCATCGCCAGGTCGGGCGGCATCGCCCTCATCCTGCGCCCGGCAGCACCCCGTCGGCCGCGTAGCCGAGCGCCTCCTCCAGCGTCCACGAGCGACCCTCGGCCTCCAGCTCGGCGCGCCGCTCCGGCGTCGCGTCGTCGGGCTCCGGGTCGAGCCAGGCCTGCTGGCCGGCCGAGTTGATCTGGGCCTGGACCAGGCCGGTGCCCAGCGTCTCCTGGATCCGTCGCGACGCGGCCCACAGCCGGATCCCGCGCTCCTTGTCGCCCGAGGCCAGGGCCAGCGTGGCGAAGTCCTCGACCGAGATGGCCTGGCCGGTGATGTCGCCGGACGCCCGGAAGTGGCGCAGCGCGTGGCGGAACGCCTCGTCGGCCGCGGCGAAATCCTCGACCAGGACGTGGACGGTACCGGCCATGTGGAGGGCCCACGCCTCCATCGTCCGATCGCCGCTCGCCTTGAACGCGTCGCGCGCCTCGTCGAACATCGGCAGCGCCGTGGCCGACCGGTTCGCGAACAGGTCGGCGCTGCCGATCGCCCACAGGACGTTGCCGATCCCGCGCTGGTCGCCGAGCTCTCGGTAGATCGTCAGGCTTTCCTCGAGGAGTGGCCGCCCGAGGCGCATGTCGAAGACCGGCGTCACCTCGTTGGCATTGGCGTCGATGTTGTAGGTGAAGGCGAGGTTGTAGAGCGCATTGGCGATCTCCGCCCGGTCACCGATCTGGCGCCACAGGTCGAGGGCGCCCGTGTAGGCCGGGATCGCCGCGACGAAGTCGCCCTGCCAGTAGGCGATGCCGCCGAGCGCCTCGAGCAGCCGCGCACGGGCCTGCGGATCCTCCTTCGCCCAGGGACGAGCCGCGATGTCGTCGAGCCGGCGACGCGCCTCATCGAGGTGGCCGCGCTTCTGCCAGAACCGCCAGAGCCGGTACGGGAGCTCGAGGGCGATCGACGGCTCCGGGGCGTCCGTGGCCCAGGCCAGGGCCGAGCGCAGGTTGTCGTGATCCCGCTCGAGGCGCTCGAGCCAGCGCCGCTGGTCGTCGCCGGACAGGCGTGGCTCCGCGGTCCGGGCCAGCTCGAGGAACGCTCGGGCATGCCGCCCCATGATCTCGTCCGCCTGCCCCGTCGCCGCGAGTCGGTCGAGCCCGAACGCCCGGATCGTGTCGGGCATCGAGAACCGGATCTCGCCGCCGGCCTCCGACCGGCGGACGAGGCTCTGGTCGGCGAGCTCGGCGATCCCGTCGAACACGTCGACACCGAGCTCATCGGCCGGACCGCAGACCTGCTCGGCCGTCTCGAGATCGCAGCCACCCACGAAGCAGGCGAGGCGCTCGAGGAGGCGCTGACTCGGACCGTCGAGCAGGTCGTAGCTCCAGGCGATCGCGCCACGCAGCGTCCGCTGCCGCTCGGGGACATCCCGCGCCCCCGACGCGAGGAGCTCGAACTGGCGCTCGAGCCGGGCGAGGATGGCATCCGGCGGGAGCAGTCGCACCCGAGCGGCGGCGAGCTCGATGGCCAGCGGCATCCCGTCGAGGCGGGCACAGATCCGGGCCACGGTCGGGCCGTTCGCGCGATCGAGCTCGAAGGCCGGTCGGGCCGCCTTCGCCCGCTCGACGAACAGCTCGACCGCGTCGTAGCCGAGCAGGTGCACGGGCTCGAACGCGACATCCATCCTCCCGGCTCGCCCGGTCCGCTGAGCGGGCGCCAACCGCTCGGGATCGGGCGGGACGGCCAGCCCGTCGAGCGGGAACTCGTGCTCGCCGGACAGGTGGAGGATCGCCCGGCTGGTGACGATGAAGCGCAGCCCCGGCGCGGCCCTCAGCAGGTCGTTGACCACCGGCGCGGCCGCCGTCAGGCGCTCGAAGTTGTCGAGGATCAGCAGGACCCTCTGTCCGGCCAGGAGCTCGATGAGCTGCTCGAGGGGCGGTCGGAGCCCGCTCTCGACGATGCCCACCGTCCGGGCGATCGCCCCGGGCACGAGCATCGGATCGTCGACCGGCTCGAACGGTACGAAGAACGTCCCGTCCGGGAACTCGGCGGCGACCGCATGGGCCAGCTCGATGGCGAACCTGGTCTTGCCGATCCCGCCCGGACCGGTCACCGTGAGGAGCCGGGCCCGGCCCAGCAGCTGCCCGGCTTCGGCCAGCTCACGCTCGCGTCCGACGAACGTCGTGACCGACGCCGGCAGGTTGTTCGGCCGGGCGTCGATCGTCCGGAGCGCCGGGAAGTCGGCGGGCAGGCCCTCGACGAGGAGCTGGCTCAGCCGCTCCGGTTCCGGGAAGTCGCGCAGGCGGTAGGCCCCGAGGTCCCGCCAGGCGACCCTGTCCGGGAGCGAATCGCCGACCAGGCCGCGGGTCGCCGCCGAGATGAGGACCTGGCCGCCGTGGCCCGCCGCCATGATCCGCGCCGTCCGGTTGATGTCGATCCCGACGTAGCCGCCCTCGCTGGGGGTCGCCTCCCCGGTGTGGAGGCCCATCCGTACGCGGATCGCCCGACCGTCCGGCCAGTCCGCCGCGGCCAGGCCGCGCTGGCCCTCGACGGCCGCCCGGACCGCCTCGGCCGCGCTCGGGAAGACGACGAAGAACGAGTCGCCCTCGGTGCCCTGCTCCGACCCGCCGTGAGCGTCGAACGCCGAGCGCAGGATCGCCCGGTGGCGGGAGAGCAGGGTCGAGTAGACGTCGGTGCCGACGTCGCGCTCGAGCCGGCTCGACCCCTCGATGTCGCTGAACAGGAAGGTGACCGTCCCGCTGGGGCCCGGTCGACCCTGGCTCATCGGTGCGGCACTCCCCGGCTTCGGGTCAGTGGCGATGCTCCTCGCTGACGTTGCGGAGGCGACGAGCGACGCCGCGCAGGATCGCGATGGCCAGCCGCGGCTGGGACTCCAGGAGCGCCTCGAACTCCCAGCTCGCCAGCGCCAGGCAGTCCGTCGGCACCTCGGCGACGACCGTCGCGATCCGGGGCTCGCCATCGAGCAGCGACAGTTCGCCGAAGAATTCCCCGGGTCCGAGCTCCGCGATCGTCTGGCCGTCCCGGACGACCCGGGCGCGGCCGGTCGTGATGAGGAAGAACCCGGTCCCCACCTCGCCCTGCCGGACGATCGTCCGACCCGCCGCGAAGTCGACCTCGACCGCCCGCTCGGCGACCATCGCCAGTCCGTCGGGCCCGATCCCGTCGAACAGCGCCACGCCGCCGAGGAGCTGGATCCGGTGGTCCGTCGTCAGGCTCATCGTCGTATACGATGGCAGAACGCGGGCGGGAGCGGGAAGTCCCCTTCTCCGCCACGACCCCGCGGACTCTCGAGGCAGGCTCCGGACGATGGCTGGACGTGACGAGATCGTCGACGCGATCGCGGGGTTCGCCCTGTTCGCGGACCTCACCACGCCACAGCTCGAGGCGGTCGCCCACATCTTCGAGGAGCGCTGGTTCCCGGAGGGCGAGCGGGTCCTTCGCCAGGGTCTGACCGGATCCGGCTTCTACGTCATCCTCGACGGCGCGTGCTCGATCCAGGTCGACGGCCAGGAGCGGGCGACCCTCGGCCGGGGCGAGTTCTTCGGCGAGGTGTCGATCCTGCTCGGCGAGTCGCCGGTCGCCGACGTCGTGGCCCAGACGCCGCTGCGCTGCCTGGTCCTGGCCGGGCCCGGCCGTCGAGGGGTTCCTGATCGGTCATCCCCGGGTGATGTACCGGATGCTCCAGGCGTCGGCCCGCCGTCTTCGGAACGCGAACCGGTGGCGGAGCTGAGCGACCGGCCGTTCCCGCCCGGCGACTACCCGGTCGTCGTCGTCGGCAGCGGTCCGGGCGGTCTCCAGGTCTCGTACTCGCTCCGGCGGCAGGGCGTCCCCCACGCGGTCATCTCGGCCGACGACGCGCCGGGTGGGATGTTCCGGCGCTGGCCGTTCTTCCAGCGCCTCCTGTCGTGGACCAAGCCGTACGCGCCGTTCCCCGCGGTCAGCCGGGCCTACGAGCGGTACGACTGGAACAGCCTGATCCCCGAGGAGGACGAGCACCGCGCGCTCCAGCCGACGTTCATGGACGGCTCCTCGTACTTCCCGAGCCGCCCCGAGATGGAGGCGGGCCTGGTCGCCTTCGCCCAGCGGACCGGGATCGCCGTCCGCTTCGACTGTCGCTGGCAGTCGACCCGCCGGCTCGACGATGGCCGGTTCGAGCTGACCACGAGCGACGGGCCGTACCGGAGCGGGACCGTCATCCTGGCGGTCGGGGTGGCCGAGCCGTGGGCGCCGCCGACGCCCGGGATCGAGCTGGCCGCCCATTACGCCGAGACGCGTCCGGTCGAGACGTACGCCGACCGACGGATCTTCATCATCGGCAAGCAGAACTCGGGCTTCGAGCTCGCCTCCGGCTTCCTGCCCTGGGCGAAGCGGATCGTCATCGCCTCGCCCAGCCCGGCCAAGCTGTCGGTCCAGACCCATTCGCTGGTCGGGATCCGGGCGCGCTACCTCCAGCCCTACGAGGACCACGTCCTGGGTGGCGGTGTCGCGGTCCTCGATGCCTCGATCGAGGCGATCGAGCGACTGCCCGGATGGAGCCGGCCTGCGGGTCCGGGCGCGCCGGTCCGACGGGGCGGGGGAGATGGCGTTCGAGGTCGATGAGGTCATCGCGGCGACCGGCTTCGTGACCCCGCTGCTCGACCTGCCGGCGCTCGGGGTGGCGACGTTCGGCCAGAGCCGGCTGCCGGCCCAGACGCCGTTCTGGGAGAGCGCGACCGTGCCCGGGATCTTCTTCGCCGGGACGATCGGGCAGGGCGCCAAGGGCCTTCTCAAGCACGGCATCCCGGCCAACTCGGGGGCCGTCCAGGGTGCGCGCTACAACGCCCGGGTCCTGGCCGCGCACATCGCCCGGACGCGGTTCGGGCTGGCGCCGGTCGCGACCCGCGATCGCGCCGGCCGAGCTCGAGCCGTTCGTGGCGAGCGAGCTCACCCGCGGGCCGGAGATCTGGCACCAGCGCGGCTACCTCGCCCGGGTCGTCGCCTTCGAGCCCGACCTCGGCATCCGTCGACGACGGGATCCAGCCGCTGGCCACGTTCGTCGATGGCGCCGGCCCCGACGCCCTGGCGATCACCCTCGAGACGCGACGGGTCCGGCGACGTCTACCCGGTCCTCTACACCCGGATCGAGGGCCGGCTGACGGAGCACCGCCTGGACGCTCACCCGCTGCTCGACTACGAGACCGAGGCGACCCGGCGGGCGATCGACGGCGTGCTGGCCGGGTTCGGCGCCGGCGTCCGCTGACCGGGGGCTGAGCGCTGGAGACCGCCTTCCTGGCCGGGATCGCGGCCGGTCTCGGGGTCGCCGTCCCGTTCGGGGCGATCGCCATCCTCATCGTCGAGACCGCCATCCGGCGCGGGCGGGCGTACGGCTGGGCGGCCGGGGCCGGCGCCGCCACCGCCGACCTGACCTACGCGACCCTGGCGGCGCTGTTCGGGACCGCCCTGGCCGGCCTCATCGAGCCGGTCCAGGTCCCGCTCCGCTGGCTGTCGGTCGCGGTCCTCGTGCTCATCGCCGGGCGGGGCCTCGCCGTTGCCCTCGCCCGGGCCCGGGCCGCGCCCGGCGACCCGCACCTCGAGCGGCTCGACGAGACGACGCCGGCGCCGGACCTACCTCCAGTTCGTGGCCCTGACCATCGTCAACCCGGCCACGGTCATCTACTTCGCGGCGCTCATCCTGGGCCTGCCGGCGGTCGGCTCGGGGTCGGTCGAGAAGCTCGTCTTCGTGGTCGGGGCCGGCGCTCGCCTCGCTCGCCTGGCAGCTCCTCATCGCGACCGCCGGCTCGCTCCTCCATCACCGGGTCTCGCCGCGGGCGACCGGCGCCCTGAGCCTCGTCGGCTACGGGATCGTCCTGCTCATCGCCGCCAACATCGCCCGCGGGCTGCTGGTCGGCTGATCCCTAGCCGGCCCGGATCCGGGCGAGACGCTCGGCGGCCGCGTCGAGCGTCTCGTGCCGCTTCGGGAAGGCGAACCGGAGCTTGTGCCGGCCGAGCTCCGGGTGGCGAGAAGAACGACGAGCCGGGCACGCCCGCGATCCCCGGGTCGGCGATGAGCCGGCGGGCGAACGTGACGTCGTCCTCGTCGGTCAGGTCGCCGGATGTCGGTCATCGCGTAGTACGCGCCGGCCGGGTGGTGGACCCGGAACCCGGCCGCCTCGAGGGCGGGCACGATGAGGTCGCGCCGGGCCCGGTAGTCGGCGGCGAGCTTCGCGTAGTAGGCGTCCGGGAACCGGAGCGCGACGACGGCCGCCGCCTGGAGCGGGGCGGCCGCGCCGACGGTCAGGAAGTCGTGGACCCGGCGGATGCCGACCGACAGCTCGGGGCTGGCGATCGCCCAGCCGATCCGCCAGCCGGTGACCGAGTACGTCTTCGACATCGAGTCGATCGAGATCGTCCGGTCGGCCATCCCGGGCAGGGTCGCCAGCGGGATGTGCTCGCCCTCGTACACGATGTGCTGGTAGATGTCGTCGGTGATGGCGACCACGTCGTGCTCCCGGCAGAGCCCGGCGATCAGCTCGAGCTCGTCGCGCGAGAAGACCTTGCCGGTCGGGTTGTGGGGCGAGTTCACGACGATCGCCCGGGTCCGGCCGGTGAACGCGGCCCGGAGCTCGTCCGGGTCGATCGCCCAGTCGGGCTCGTGGAGGGTCACGTAGCGGGTCGTCGCGCCGGACAGGATCGCGTCCGGGCCGTAGTTCTCGTAGAACGGCTCGAAGACCACGACCTCGTCGCCGGGGTCGAGGATCCCGAGCATCGCCGCGATCATCGCCTCGGTCGCGCCGCAGGTGACCGTCACCTGGGTCTCCGGGTCGACGACCCAGTCCGGGTGGAACCGGGCGGTCTTGGCCGCGATCGCCGCCCGGAGCGGCTTCGCGCCCCAGGTGATCGCGTACTGGCTGATGTCCTCGCGGAGCGCCTCGACGGCCGCCTCGCGCAGCTCGACCGGGCTCTCGAAGTCGGGGAAGCCCTGGGCCAGGCTGACCGCGCCGGCCTCGACCGCCAGCCGGTTCATCTCGCGGATGACCGACTCGGTGAAGCTGGCGGCCCGGGCCGAGATCCGCCGGCGGTCACACGAGCCGCCGCGGGATCGTCTCGTCCCAGGCGCGCCGGAAGAACGGCTCGCCGTCGAGGTCGACCTCGAGCCGGACGGTCATCCGGAAGTCGGTCTCGGTCGACGTCGTCTCGCCGCCCGCCCGGACGTCGATCCGGCGGCCGTCCTGGTCGAGCCGGTAGACGACCTGGTTCGCCATCCGGGCATGGGCCGGATCGGCGTCGGAGGCGGTCATCTCGAGCCGCTCGCCGGCGAAGACCGAGGTCCCGTCCGGCAGGGTCGTCTCACCCGCGTCGTTGGTCGAGACCGTGACCGTGCCCGGCGATGACGTCCTCGACGATCCGCCAGACCGGCGGCTCGGACGTCCCGCCGCCGATACTCCTCGAGACCGGCCGGGGTCGTCTTGAATGCCGGTGTCGGCAGGCGAGCCGTCGCCGGGCGGGATCGTCGGCAGGATGAGCCGCGATCGGAGCGTGGTGGACCGCCAGCTCGCCCGGGAACGGCGACGGCCAGAGGACCGGCCAGTAGTTCGTGGCGACCGACAGGCGGATCCGGTGACCCGGCGCGAACCGGTAGCCGGCCGCCCGGAGCGGGATCCGGACCTCGTAGACCCGGCCGGGCTCGAGCGGCGTCGGGGAGCGCGTGCGAGTCGCGGTGGGTGAGGTTGAGGACGCCGGCGGCGACCTGGGCCGCGGTCCCGTCGGGCGCGACGTCGGCCAGCCGGACGACGGCGGTCGCGACCGGCATCGACGCCTCGATGGCCAGGCTCGCCGACGGCGAAGCCGAGGATCTCGATCGGCTCGGCCAGCGGCGCGCTGGTGTAGGTCGGGACGAGCGCATCGTCGAGCCGGAGGTCGCGGGCCAGCCCGTTCGGCGGACTGCCGGAGCCCCACGACAGGGCGGTCCGTGTCCCGGTCGTCGCCCGGTGTGGGAAGCGATCGATCCCGGCCTCGCCCGGCGGCTCGGGCGTCAGCCGCCCGGCGAGCGGCACCGCTCCCGGACCGAGCCACAGGGACGTCTCCGAGGCGCCCGGTGGCGGGAACGACGGCTCGCTCCGCCAGGCGCCGGGCCAGGCCGCCGGAAAGGGCTCCGGCGGGGCGTAGTCGCGGCGGAAGAACGTCAGCGCCGGCTCGTCCATCACCCCGTTGTCGATGCCCTTCAGCCAGTGGTCGAAGAAGCGGACCATCTCGTGGAGCCAGTCGAGGTTCGGTCCGGGGTAGGCCGTCGTCGGGGAAGTCGTGGACCCAGTTGCCGACCAGCGCCTTGCGCGGGGCGTTGACGCAGCGCTCGAGCATCCGCAGGGCCGGATCGACGTAGCCGTCCATCCAGCCGGCGATGAGGAACGTGGCCGCCTCGATCGCCTCGTAGTCGGGTGCCAGCGAGCCCTGTCGCCAGTACGGCCCGTCGTGCTGCTGGCGGAGCCACTCGAACAGCCAGACCGGCGTCCGGTCGAGCCGCTCGCGCCACTCGTCGAGCCAGGCGTCGCCGCGGAACGCCGGGCCGCGCCGGGAGGGCGTTCATCCCGACCATGCTCACCGCGTACTGGCTCAGCTCGCTGACCGTGACGCAGCCGCCGACGTAGTGGACGTCGTCGGTGTAGCGATCGTCGGTCGCGTACATCGGGACGATCGCCCGGAGGTGCGGCGGCCGGAGCTTGGCGACCTGGATCGCGGTGAACCCGCCGTACGAGATCCCCCACATCCCGATCCGTTGCCGGTGCACCACGGCCGGGCGGCCAGCCACTCGACGGTCTCGTAGCCGTCCTGGGTCTCCCGGGCCGTGTACTCGTCCTCGGCGATCCCCGGGCTGCTCCCGGTGCCGCGGACGTCGAGCCGGCACAGGGCGAAGCCCACGCGCGGCCAGCCAGCGCCCGCGGCTCTCGTCGCCGGGCCGGTGCCAGTCGTCCTTGCGGTACGGGATGATCTCGAGGATCGCCGGGAACCGCTCGTCGGGGGCCTCGGCGCGGGGGACGCGGGAGCCACAGGTTGGCGCTCAGCTCGAGCCCGTCGCTCATCGGGATCCGGACGTCCAGCCGGACCTCGACCTCGTGGCGCGGCTGCGAGGCGGGCCGATCCGGGGCATGGCGTCGAGTCTAGCGGCCGCCTCCCGGGTCATCGCCCACGGTGCGATGAGTGGGACTCATCCGAGCCCGGATCCGTGCTCCGCTGCCGCGCGACGAGCGCCCGTCGCCGGGCAGCCGCGCTCGCCGCGAGGCATCTGTATGAGCCGCGCTCATCGACCGTCCCCGGGCTACCATCGGGCCATGCCCGACCCCGCTGACCGCGCCTCGGACCCGTCCCCAGCCAGCCCGTGGCGCCGCCACAGCCGCCGGCTGGCCTACGAGAACGCCTGGATCCAGGTCCACCACGACGAGGTGACCCGGCCGGACGGCCAGCCGGGGATCTACGGCGTCGTCCACTTCCGGACCCGGGCGGTCGGCGTGGTGGCGATCGACGACGAGGACCGGGTCGTGCTCGTCGGCCAGTATCGCTACTCCCTCGACCACTACTCGTGGGAGATCCCCGAGGGCGGCGTCCCGTACGACGAGGATCCGCTCGACGGCGCCCGGCGGGAGCTCCGCGAGGAGACCGGGATCGACGCCGCGACCTGGCGCGAGATCGGCCGTCTCGACCTGTCGAACTCGATCACCGACGAGACCGGCGTGCTCTACCTGGCGACCGGCCTGACCCACGGCGACGCCGGCTCCGGAGGCGCACCGAGGACCTCGACCTGCGTCGAGTGCCGTTCGACGAGGTCATGGCGATGATCGACCGAGGCGAGATCCGCGACGCGATGAGCCAGCTCGCGCTCGAGCGGGTCGCCCGTCTGCGGCAGAGCGCCGGTCAGTAGGTCTCGACGCGGACGGGGGTCAGGGCGAGATCCCTCGCGTTCCGCGTCAGGACGGCCGCATCCAGGGAGTCGGCGCAGGCTGCGATCAGCGCATCGGGGAGCCCCAGGTACCAGCCGCGAGCCTTCGCCTCGGCTCTCCAGCGGCCGGCGGCGCGTGCGTGGATGGGGGCCGGCTGGACGAACTCGACCACCTGGAGGAGGGCCTCCAGGTCGGGATCGCCCGACAGGTGGGCTCCGGTCCAGGCCTCGCAGACGACCACCTCGTTGACGAAGACCTCGTCGCCGTCCTCGAAGATCGTCTCGAACCTCCGAAGGGCTGACGGGTCGTCACGCAGGTGGTCGATCACGAACGTCGTGTCCAGGACGTAGCGCACGCTCAGGCCTCCTCGATCGGTCCCGTCTTCTCCGCCCGGCGTGCCCGGACCCAGGCGACGACCGCCTCAGGGGTGGCGAATTCGGGGTAGTCCTCGGCCTTCCAGGCGCCGGCAGTGCGCAGGACGACTTCGCGCAGGCGATCGCGCCGGAGACGCGCCTCGACGGCCTCCGCGACGTAGCGGCTCCGGCGGCGCGGACCGGCGATCCGGTCGACCTCGGCGACCAGCGCCTCCGGCAGGACCAGGTTCGTGCGTCGACTCATGCACACAGCATTGCGCATGGCTGTGCGCACGTCAACGTCGCGAGACGTCGCCCCGGAGCGCCCGACCGAAGAAGTCGACCAGGCGACGCTCGTACTCCGCCGGGTGGTCGACGATCGCCTCCGCGTGCTCGGACCCGTCGACGATCCACGACTCGACGTGGGCGCCGGCCGTTCCGCCGGCCTCGAGCAGCTCGTCGGCGAAGCGCACGTCGAGGCGGCTGTCGCGCGTGCCGTGGGTGATGAACACCGCCCGCCCGGTCATCGCCGCGATCCCCCGCAGCGGGCTGTCCGCCTGGAGGCCCGGCCCATCGAGCAGGCGAGCGGCCAGCCGGCCGCCCGGCAGCAGGAAGGCGGGCAGGCGGTTGCGCCTGAGCTCGGCGGCCGTGGCCTCGTCGAGGTCGCCGTACGAGCTGTCCGACCAGGCGGCCGCGACCGCGGGCTCGGCGCCGGCCGCCATGAGCACGCTCGCCGCGCCGAGCGAGATGCCGAACAGCCCGATCCGCCCGGGGGCGTGATGGCGGTCCCGAACGAGCCAGTCCCACGCGCCGAGGACGTCGGCGTGCTCCCGGATCCCGCCGCTGTGCCGGCCGCCGGTCCGCCCGGACTCCCCGTGGTTGCGGAGGTCGATGGCGAGGACCGCGAACCCGGCCCGGTGGAGCATCCCGGCCGCCAGCAGGATCGCCGGGTCGCGGCGGCACGACGCGTAGCCGTGTACGACCACGACGCCTGGAGCGGCCAGCTCGCCCGCCACCGGGATCCACCAGCCGGAGATCCCGACGCTCCCCGTCCGGTCCGGGAACTCGACCGTCTCGTAGCCGGGCATCCGATACGGCCGGCAGTCGAGCGCGGTCATCGAGAACGAGGCCGGGGTGTTCGGCGAGCCGAACAGCGGGGAGTCGGGCGGGACCGTGGTGATCTGTCCGTACAGCCGGGCGCTGACGGCCAGGTAGCCGGCCACAGCGGCCACGACGATCAGGACGATGACCGCGGCCGTGCCCGCCGTCATCCGTCACCGCCCCCGGCCTCGGGCACCGTCCCACTCCTCGCGCTCCGACGACGGCCGCCCCGTCGCCCGTCGATACTACCGACCGATCGGAGGACGGACGTGGCGATCGACCGGATCGGTGGGCGCGACTGGGACGCGATCGTCGTCGGCCTCGGCGGGATCGGCAGCGCGGCCGCCTGTTGGCTCAGCCGCCGGCTCGGCGACCGGGTCCTCGGGCTGGAGCAGTTCGAGCTCGGACACGTCAACGGCGCGAGCCAGGACCACAGCCGGATCATCCGGCTGTCGTACCACCGGCCCGACTATGTCCGGCTCGCCAGGCGCGCCTATGCGACCTGGGCGGAGCTCGAGGCCGAGGCCGGGGTCCAGGTCGTGACGAGGACGGGCGGACTCGACGTCGCCCCGCGCGATTCCGCGATCCCGCTCGCCGATTACGCCGCGAGCATGGACGCCGAGGGGGTCCCGTTCGAGCACCTCGACGCCGACGAGATCGTCCGCCGCTGGCCGCAGTGGCGGCTGTCCGACGAGCACCACGGGCTGTACCAGGCCGACGGCGGCCTGGCCGACCCGAACCGGGCGAACGCGGCCCACCAGCGGCTCGCCCGCGCCCACGGCGCGACGCTCCTCGACCGGACGCCGGTCGCGGGGCTGCGCGACGCCGGGGGTGGCGACATCGAGGTGCTGACCGCCGACGGGGCGACCCACCGGGCGGGTCGAGTCGTCCTGGCGGCCGACGCATGGACGAACCGTCTCCTCGCGTCGTTCGGACGCCGGCTCCCCCTGACGATCACCCGGGAGCAGGTGACCTACTACGCCTGCCCTCGTCCGGAGGACTTCGCGGCGGACCGCTTCCCGGTCTGGATCTGGATGGATGAGCCGTGCTTCTACGGCTTCCCGACCTACGGCGAGCCCGGCCCGAAGGCGGCCCAGGACGTCGGCGGCCGGGAGACCTCGGCCGACGAGCGGACGTTCGAGCCGGACCCCGACGCCCACGCCCGGGTCGATGCGTTCCTGCAGGCCCATCTGCCCGGGGCCTACGGCCCGGACCTGTCCACGAAGACCTGCCTGTACACGCTGACCCCCGACCGCGACTTCGTGCTCGATCGTCTCCCCGAGGCGCCGAACGTCCTCGTCGCCCTCGGGGCCGCCCATGCCTTCAAGTACGCCTCGCTGCTCGGGCGGATCCTGGCCGAGCTCGCCGTCGACGGCTCGACCCCGTCCGCCGGCGAGATCGAGGGCTTCCGGATCGACCGGCCGATCCTGCTCCTCGACGATCCCGCCGAGGTCGTTCATGGTCTGACCGACGGGTCGGCCGGCGCGGTGCATGGAGCGCGACGCTCCGGTTCGGCATTGACCCGGTCGGATGGGCTGTGCCACAGTGCGGACCATTCCCGGGGTCGGTTGGGCGAGCGGCGGGCGGTCGGTCCGTCGCGGCGTCCGGAGGAGGTACCACGATGCGCCTGTCCCTGCCCGCACGGTTCGTCCGAGTCGCCCTGGCGCTCGGCCTCGCCCTCGGGACCGCGCTGCCGGCTGGGACCCCCGTCGCCGCGGCCGACAAGCTGATCTATCGGATCGGGACGACCCAGGAGATCGACTCGCTCAACCCGTTCCAGGCCTACCTCTATTCGTCGTACGAGGCGTTCATCCTCAACTACGACGTCCTGGTCGGCTTCGGGCCTGACCTCGAGTACGCCCCGACCGGCTTCGCCGAGTCGTGGACCGTGTCGAGCGACGGGAAGCTCTACACGTTCAAGATCCGCTCGGGGATGAAGTGGTCGGACGGGCAGCCGGCGACCGCCAAGGACGTCGCCTTCACCTACAACTACATCCTCGACTCGCTCAAGACCGACAACCCGCTGACGCTGTTCACCCTGACCAAGGTGACCAAGGTCGAGGCGCCCGACGAGTCGACCGTCGTCATCACGCTGAGCGATCCGAGCTCGCTCATCCTCGGGGCGTACATCCCGATCCTGCCCGAGCACATCTGGAAGACGATCACCCCGGCCCAGGCCAACAACGAGTTCGCCAACGACCCGCCGGTCGATCGGGACCGGCCCGTTCCAGGCGGTCGAGTGGCAGAAGGGCCAGTTCACCCGGTTCGCCCGCAACCCGTACTACTGGGGCGCGAAGCCGGCCATGGACGAGGTCCAGTTCATCTACTTCGCCAACCAGGACACGATGGACCAGGCCCTCAAGAAGGGCGACCTCGACGCCGCCCGGTCGATCCCGCCGGGCCAGTTCGACGCAGCTCGATGACGACCCGAACATCGTCGGCGTCAACGGCTCGACGAACGGCTTCGACCAGCTCGGCGTTCAACACCTACGACGCCAAGGGCAAGAAGGGCGTCGGCCCGTCGACGAAGGCGCTCCTCGACCCGAAGTTCCGGGACGCGCTCGGCTACGCGGTCGACAAGGACCTCCTGGTCAAGCAGACCCTCAGGGCCACGGCGAGCCGGGCTCGACGGCGGTCCCGCCGGTCCTCAAGACCTGGCACTACCAGCCGGGTCCCGGCGAGCTGCGGACGTTCGACCTCGACGAGGCGAAGCAGCAACTCGACGCGGCCGGCTACCTCGACTCGAACGGGAACGGCTTCCGCGAGGACAAGGAAGGCAAGGAGATCAGCCTCAACCTGATCACCCCGAACACGACCGCCTACTACGCCCAGTCGGCCAGCCTCATCGCCGAGTGGTACAAGCAGGTCGGGATCAAGCTCAACATCCAGGTCCTCGACAAGGACACGCGTGACCCAGTACGTCACGCCCCCGGAGGCCGGCGGCAAGGCGAACTACGACATCGAGCTGTGGGGCTGGGCGGCAGCCCGGACCCGGACTTCCTGCTGTCGATCTTCACGACCGGCCGATCGGCGGCTGGAGCGACTCGTTCTACTCGAACCCCGCGTACGACAAGCTGTACGACGAGCAGCAGATCGCGCCGACCCAGGCCGAGCGCAAGGTCATCACCGACCAGATGCAGCAGATCGTCTACCGCGACGCGCCGTACGACATCCTGTACTACAGCTCCGAGCTCCAGGCGTACCGGATCGACAAGTGGCACGGCTACAAGCTCCAGCCGCGTGACGGCGGGACGCCGTTCTTCAGCTTCGGGGTCGAGACCTACCTGAGCCTGCAGGCCGGACCGGAGCCGACGCCGACGCCGGCCGCGCCGAGCGCCGGATCGGGCGGGGCCGGGTCGCCCGCGGCCAGCCCCGGCACCGAGCCGGGCACGCCGGCGAGCTCGAACAGCCTGCCGCTGGTCGTCGGGATCGTCGCGCTCATCGCGGTCGTGGCCGTCGGCCTGATCGTGATCCGCGGCCGGCGGCCGAGCACGGAGGACGAGGAGGAGTGACCCGCCCGGCGGCCGGGCGGCGGCCCGGCCGGAGCGAGCCGGGCACGCCCTCCCCGGCCCGCGCCGTCGACTGATCGGCCGACGGGGACGGGCAGATGGGCACTCGCTATCTCGGCCGGAAGGTCTTCCAGGCGCTCCTGACGATCGGCTTCGTCCTGATCGTCAACTTCCTGCTCTTCCGGGCGATGCCCGGCTCGGCCGAGCGGATCCTCCTGCGCAACCCGCACATCAGCCAGGCGCAGCTCGAGGCGCAGCGCGAGCGCTGGGGCCTGAACAAGCCGATCTTCCCCGACCAGGTCGTCGACTACGTCGTGGCCACCCTCGAGGGCGACCTGGCTACAGCTTCCAGTTCCGCGGCCAGCCGGTCACCGAGGTCATCGGCGCGAAGATCGGGCCGACCGTCCTGCTGATCGGGACCGGCGAGCTCATCGCCCTCTTCGTCGGGCTGGCCCTCGGCGCCTACGCCGGCTGGCGGCGCGGCGGTCCGGTCGACTACGGCGGGACCGCGGTCGCGCTCGTCCTCTACGCGATGCCGTCGTTCTGGCTGGGGATGATCCTCCTGATCATCTTCTCGACGACGCTCGGCCTGCTTGCCCGGGCACGGCATGGTCACGCCCGGACTGGGGACCGACGATCCGGTCGCCCGGATCACCGACCTGCTCGGCCACCTCGTCCTGCCGGCCGCGACCTACTCCCTCGGCTACATCGGCCAGTACTCGCTCCTGATGCGCTCGTCGATCGTCGAGGTCCTGGCCGAGGACTACGTCCAGACCGCGCGGGCGAAGGGCCTCGACGAGACCCGGATCCTGCGCTCCCACGCCCTGCCGAACGCGATGCTTCCGACGGTGACGCTCGTCGCGATCAACTTCGGCTACCTGTGGGCCGGGGCGATCACGGTCGAGGAGGTCTTCTCCTGGCCCGGTCTCGGGACGCTGACCGTCGACGCCCTGGCGTCGCGCGACTATCCGGTCCTCCAGGGGATCTTCCTGCTCCTGTCGGTCAGCGTCATCCTGGCCAACCTGGTCGCCGACGTGGTCTACAGCCGACTCGACCCGCGGGTCCGGACGTGAGCAGCGCGAGCGGGCTGACGGCCGCCCAGCTCCGAGCCGAGCGGTGGCGCCTTCGCATCCGGGGCTATCGCCACTTCCTGCGGCGCTACCGGACCCAGCGGGCGGGGGTGATCGGGGTGGTCATCATCGTCGTCTTCGCGGTCATGGCCATCGCGCCGGACCTGCTGGTCGGGCCGCTCGAGCCGGCGACCACATCCGTCGGCCACCCCGTTCGAGTCGCCGTCGGCGGCCCACCTGCTGGGCACCGACGAGATCGGTCGCGACGTCCTCAACCTCGCCGTCCACGGCGCGCGGATCAGCCTGCTGATCGGGTTCCTGGCGACCGTCATCACGGTCGGCCTGGGTGCCGTCATCGGCATCGTGGCCGGCTATGTCGGCGGCGCGCTCGACACGTTCCTGATGCGGATCACCGACTTCTTCCTCATCCTCCCGACGTTCGTCCTGGCGCTCGTCCTGGCCCCGATCATCCTCGACATCGTTCGGAGCCGGCGCCGAGGTGTTCGGGATCCGGATGACCCTCATCGCGATCATCATCGTCATCGGCCTGACGAGCTGGGCGTCGACCGCCCGGATCATCCGCAGCCAGGCGCTGTCGGTGCGGGAGCGGGCGTTCGTCGACCGCGCCCGGGTCATCGGATCGGGCTCGGGCACGGATCATGGTCCGCCACATCCTGCCGAACGTGATGTCGCTGATCGTGGCCAACACGGTCCTGGTCATCGCCGGCTCGATCCTGACCGAGACGACCCTGTCGTTCATCGGGCTCGGGGACCCCCTCGCTCCGTCGTGGGGCCCTGCTCTACTCCGCCCAGGCGTCGGGCGCGCCCGGGCTCGGGGGCCTGGTGGTACACCGCGGCGCCGGGCGTCTGCGATCGTCCTGGTCGTGCTCGCCTTCACGCTCATCGGCAACGCCCTGGACGACATGCTCAACCCGAAGCTCCAGGCGCCGATGACGGAAGTCCGACGGCGACGTCCGTCCACGCCCCGTCGCCGGGCCGGGCCCTGCCGAAGGGGGCCGACCCGGCCGCGCCGCTGCTCGTGGTCGAGGACCTCAAGACCTACTTCAAGCTCGACGGGAAGACGGTCCGGGCGGTCGACGGGATCAGCTTCACGCTCAACGACGGCGAGGCGCTCGGGCTGGCCGGCGAATCCGGCTGCGGCAAGACGACGACCGCCCTGTCGCTCGTCCGGCTGCTGCCCGGCAACGCCCGGATCGCCGGGCGGCAGCGTCAAGCTGTTCGGCGATCGACCTTGCCCAAGAAGAGCGACAAGGGCTCCGGCGCTATCGCTGGCGGGAGATCTCGATCGTCTTCCAGGGCGCGATGAACGCGCTCAACCCGGTCCGCCGGATCGAGCGAGCAGATCGCCGAGCCGATCGAGGTCCGGCTGGGCGTCGACGCGACCGCCGCCGCTGGCCAGGGCCGGCCGAGCTGCTCGAGCTCGTCGGGATCCCGCAGAAGCGCGGGCCGGGCCTACCCGCACGAGCTGTCGGGCGGGATGCGCCAGCGGGCGATGATCGCGATGGCCCTCGCCTGCGACCCGGCGATCGTCATCGGCGACGAGCCGACGACCGCGCTCGACGTGATGGTCCAGGCCCAGATCCTGGAGCTGCTCGAGCGGCTCCGGCGCGAGCTCGGGCTGTCCCTCATCCTCATCACCCACGACCTGTCGGTCATCGCCGAGACCTGCGACCGGGTCCTGATCATGTACGCCGGCCAGGTGGCCGAGGAGGGCACCGGTCGAGCGGGTCTTCCGCGAGCCGCGCCATCCGTACACCCAGAAGCTCCTCGGGGCGTTCCCGAACATCCGCGCCGACCGCCGGAGCCTCGAGACGATCCCGGGCTCGCCGCCCGACCTGCGCGCCCCGCCGGCGGGCTGCCGGTTCCATCCTCGCTGCGCCTTCGCGATGGACGTCTGCCGCGAGGTCGAGCCCGCCCGAGGTCACCTTCGCCGACGGCGTGCGGGTCGCCTGCCACCTCTACCCGGCCGGGCAGCGACGGGGCCGCCGGTCACGGTGACCGCGCCGACGACGGCGGTCGACTCGCGGCGGTCGGCCGCCGTCGACCGCGGGACAGCCGTGACCGCCTCGACCGGCCTCGCCCCGGACGGCCGTGAGCGAGCTCGTCCGGCTCGAGGGCCTCGAGGTCCACTTCCCGATCCGCGGCGGCCTGCTCGACTGGCTGCGCGCGCCGGCCGCCGGCCGTCGTCCGCGCCGTCGACGGGATCGACCTGACGATCCACAAGGGCGAGGTCCTGCGCTCGTCGGCGAGTCCGGCTCGGGCAAGACGACGACCGGCCGGGTGATCGTCAAGCTGACCCGCCAGACCGGCGGCCGGATCGTCTTCGACGGGCACGGACGTCACCGACCTGTGGGGGACCGGCGCCCTGCGCGACTACCGGCGGCGGGTCCAGATCATCTTCCAGGACCCGTACGAGACGCTCGACCCGAAGCAGACGATCCACGACTTCGTGGCCGAGCCGCTCGAGGTCAACGGCCTCGGCGACGTCGGCCGCCGAGACGCGAGGCCAAGGTCGTGGCCGCGCTCGAGGCGGCCGGGCTGCGCCCGGCGACCGACTTCGCCTTCCGCTTCCCGCACGAGCTGTCCGGCGGGCAGCGCCAGCGGGTCGTCATCGCCGGCGCCCTGGTCATGGACCCGGAGCTGATCGTCGCCGACGAGCCGGTGTCGATGCTCGACGTGTCGATCCGGACCGAGCTCCTGCGGCTGATGCTCGACCTGCGCCAGGAGCGCGGGCTGACCTACCTGTTCATCACCCACGACCTGTCGCTGGCCTGGGTCATCGCCGACCGGATCGCCGTGATGTACCTCGGCCGGATCATGGAGATCGGGCCCGCCGAGGCGGTCATCAAGGACGCCCACAACCCGTACACGCAAGGCGCTCGTCAGCGTGTCGCCGACGCCCGAGCCGGCCGACGACGGCGGCCCGGGCGGCGCGCTACATCCTGGTCGGCGAGACGCCCGACGCGGCGGCGATCCCGACCGGCTGCCGCTTCCATCCGCGCTGCCCGCTCGCGTTCGACCGCTGCCGGGTCGAGGAGCCGCCGCTGTTCGACGTCGGGAGCGGCCAGCAGGCGGCCTGCTGGCTGGCCGAGGGCGGGCGCGAGCTGCCGGCCTTCCCGGCCGCGGGTCGCACGGCGGCGTCGACGCCCAGCCCGGCCGGTGCGTCGACGACCGCTCCGGCCGGGCCGACCGCGAGCCCGGAGGTGACCACCGACCGAGCCGCTGGCGACCCGGCACGGATCACGACCGCAACCTGTCTCAGCCGACGCCTGAACGCGTAGCATCGGGCGATGGACGGCCCGACGATCCTGGCTTCGATCACCGTCTTCGTCGCCCTCCTGGGCGTCGCCGCGGTCGTGGCGATCGTCGCCCGGCCGCTCCGCCTGCCGTACTCGGTCGCCCTGGTCGCTCGTCGGGCTCGTCGCCGGGATCGGGCAGACGCTCGTCCGACCGGGCAACGAGCCGACCGTCGCCCCCGAGATCGTCCTCGTCGTCCTCCTGCCGGGGCTCGTCTTCGAGGCCGGCTACCGGCTCGACCTCGCCCACCTGCGCCGTTCGCTGGCGGTCCTCGTCTTCCTGGCCATGCCCGGCGTGCTCATCTCGGCCTCGGTCGTCGCGGTCGTCCTCCACCTGGCCACGGGGCTCCGCTTCGACCTCGCGTTCATCGTCGGGGCGATGGTCTCGGCGACCGACCCGGCGGCCGTCGTGGCGACGTTCCGCCGCCTGCCGGTCCCGCGCGACGCTGGCGACCGTCGTCGAGGGCGAGAGCCTGCTCAACGACGGGACCGGCCTGGTCGTCTTCGGCGCTCGCCGTCGGGGCGCTCGCCGCCCCGATCTCGGCCGGCGACGCGCTGGTCCGGTTCGTCGCGACCGTCGCGATCAGCGGCGCGATCGGGCATCGCGGCCGGCTTCGTGGCGGCCCGGCTGATGTCGCTCGTCGACGACCACCTCATCGAGCTGACGATCTCGGTCGTGCTGGCCTATGGGACGTACCTCGCTGGCCGATGCCATCCACCAGTCCGGGATCATCGCCACGGT
Organism: uncultured Chloroflexia bacterium; assembly: GCA_963837825.1. Lineage (GTDB taxonomy): Bacteria > Chloroflexota > Limnocylindria > Limnocylindrales > CSP1-4 > Chersky-267. Next base: position 246,656 of record CAWIOR010000014.1, on the reverse strand, counting down.
CCTGGCCGCGATCGTCCTCGGCAACTACGGCCGGCGACCGGGCGATGAGCCCGGGCGGCATCGACGCCCTCGACACGGTCTGGGAGTTCCTGGCCTACCTCCTGACCGCGCTCGTCTTCCTCCTCGTCGGGCTGGCCTTCCCGTTCGCCGCAGCTGGCCGATTCGCTCGGCTGGATCGCCGTGGGGGTCGATCGGGACCGCTCGTCGGCCGGGCGCTCGTCGTCTACGTGGTCCTCGGCGGCGCCGCCCGCTCCTGCCCGTCGCTCGCGCGAGCGGGCGGTCCCGATCGGCTGGCTCCACGTCCTCTTCTGGGCCGGTCTCCGCGGGGCGGTCGCGGTCGCCATGGCGCTCGCGCTGCCGGTCACCGTCCCGCAGCGCGACGCTGCTCCAGGAGATCACCTTCGGGATCGTCCTGTTCACGGTCATCGTCCAGGGCTCGACCGCCGCCGGGTCGTCCGCCGGGCCGTCGGCGCCGGATCGACCGAGAGCGATCACCCGGCCGACGCGGAGCGTGCGCCGCGCCGACGGGCGCCCAGCGGCCGCGTCGAGCGGCTCGTCCAGCCCGAGCAGGAGGGCGTCCCGCCAGACCCGGCAGAGGAGGTCGACCAGCTCGAGCCGATCGACCGCCGCGTCGACCGTCCGCCCGACGGCGACCGCCCCGTGGCGCTCGAGCAGGACGGCGTTCGCCGCCGGCTCGACGCCGTCGGCCAGGCTCGCGGCCACCGCGCCGGCGAGCTCGGGCTGCCCATGGCCATGAACGGCAGGAACGGCAGGCGCGGGATGAACAGCCGCGTCTCCGGCAGGGCGGCGGGGTCGGGGATCCGGCCGGCCAGGGTCAGGGCGAGCGAGCTCGGCAGATGGGCGTGGGCGACCGCCTCGATGTCGGGTCGGGCGGCGTAGACGGCCCGGTGGATCCGGAGGTCCGAGGTCGGGCGCAGGTCGGGCCGGTCGGGGTCGGCCGCGGGCGCGTCCGGATCGGCCGGCACGAGGAGCAGGTCGTCGGGGACCAGCTCGTCCTTGCGCCGGCCCGACGGCGTGACGAGGAGCCGGTCGCCGAGCCGGACCGACAGGTTCCCCTCGCCGGCGACGATCAGGCCGCGGGCGCCGAGCCGACGTCCGCCGGCGACGATCGCCTGACGCGGCGGCGGCGAGACGGCGGGCGTCCATGGCCACATCATCGGACATCGGCGACCGTTCCGGCTGGCCCCGGTCCGACGCCATCGCCGTGCGGGCCGACCGGTCCGCTGGCTGGCATGGCGCGCTACCCTTGTCGGACTCGACCATCTGGAGGGATCGTCATGTCCGACCGCAGGGACCGGCGACGGGTCGCGCCGCCAGTGGCGCGGCGCCGAGCTCGTCGGGATCGTCCTGATCGCCCTGGGGGTGATCTACCTGCTCGGCAACCTCGGCTTCGTGCACGTCGCCTGGAGCGTCCTCTGGCCGATCCTGATCATCGCGGTCGGGGCGATCGTCCTGTACGGCGCGATCCGGCCCGGACGGCAGGGGGCGACGTCGGCCACGGTGCCGCGCGAGGGATCGGCCCGGCTCGAGCTCGACCTCAGCGTCGGCGCCGGGCGCTTCCGGCTCGAGGGTGGCGCGAGCGGCGGCAACCTCGTCGAGGTGGCCTCGACCAACGACGACATCGCGACCCGGATCGAGCGCGCCGGCGATCGCGCCCTCGTCCGGCTCCGCCAGGACGTGGCCTGGTGGCCGGACGCGTGGCGCGGCGGGTCCGACTGGACGGTCCGGGTGGCCTCCGACGTGCCGACGCTCGCTGACGATGAACGCCGGCGCGGGCGACTTCTCGGTCGACCTGTCGTCGCTCGCCGTCGCCGAGGCGCGGCTCCAGATCGGGGCGGCCCAGGCCCGGATCACCCTGCCCCATCCGCGCGGCACGGTCGAGCTGCGGGTGACCGGCGGGGCGACCCAGCTGACGTTCGTGCCGCCGCCCGGGGTCGAGTACCGCCTCGAGACGAGCGGCGGCCTGACCTCCGTCGACGGGCGGACCGAGTCGCCGGGCTATGCGACCGCGACCGACCGGGTCCTGGTCCGGTTCAGCGGCGGGGCGCGTCGTCGGTCCGGATCGGCTGAGCCGCCGGCCGCGTCAGGCGGTCGGGATCGACGTCGAGGTCGGGAGCCGGTCCCCGGCTCGGAGCCTCGCCGGCGAGCGCCTCGCGAGCCAGGGCGTACGCCTCGGCGTGGCGCCCGGCGGCCGCCAGGGCGTCGGCCCAGGCGCGCAGGACCTCGCGGACCCGGGGAGCCGGAGCGTGCTCGCGGGCGAGGTCGGCGGCCCGGGCGAAGGCGTCGAGCGCCTGGTCGGTCCGGCCGAGCGCGGAGCGCGCCCGGGCGAGGGTGGTCCAGGCGTCGATCGGCGGCCTTCGTCGCGCCCGCGCGGTCGGCCCGCTCGATGGCGGTGGCCGCGAGGTCGATCGCCCGCTCGGCATCGCCCGAGGCGAGCGCGACCTGCGCCTCGGTGTCGGCCAGGTGGGCGAGGAGACGGTCGTCGTCGTGGTGGCGGCCGATGCCCTGGGCCTCGGCCACGAGCTCCGATGCCCGCTCGGTGCTGCCGATCGCCAGGTAGGCCAGGGCGAGGTTGTTCTCGAGCATCGCCGCCTCGAGATCGGCTTCGGCGGCTCGGAGGAGCGTCAGCGCCTGGCTGCCGTAGCGGATGGCGGCCTCGTTGTCGCCGGCGCCCCGATAGCCGTTGGCCAGCGAGAGCAGGACGATCCCGCGTCGCCGGTCGTCGAGGTCGGCGCTCAGGCCGCGCGCCTCCTCGAGGTAACCGACGGCCGCGTCGTGAGCACCGCGGTACGACTCGGTCGCGGCGAGGGCGACGAGCAGCTTCAGCTCGAAGTCGGGCGCGACGACCAGGCCGGCGCGCACCTCGGCGAGGAGGCCGGAGAACAGGTTGCGGGCCTCGTCCGGATTGTCCTGGAGATGCTGGGCCGATCGCCAGCCAGTAGACGGCCTCGGCGCGTTCGGCGGGCCGATCCAGCGACGCGAAGATCTCGGCCGCCTCCGCCGGCGGCCCGGATCGCCTCGACCGGACGGTCGATCCGACACGACGCCTCGGCCAGCGACCGGAGGAGCTCGGCACGGGTCGCCGGTTCGGGTCGCCTCGAGCAGGTCGCGGTAGGCGTCGGCGGCAGCCGAGGCATCGCCGGAGGCGAGCAGGAGGTCGGCTTCGAGCCGCGTCCAGGCGGCGTCAGGGTTCGCCAGGATCTCGGCCGCGGTCGTCCCGAGCCGGCCGGCGATGAAGTTGAGGGCGGCCATCGACGGCTTGGCGGCGCCCGTCTCGAGGGCGCTGATGTAGGCCTTCGTGTAGCGGCCCTCCGCCAACCGCTGCTGGCTCAGGCCGGCGCGACGGCGACGCTCCCGGATCCGACTGCCGATCGACTGGGCCAGGGCCGAGTCGTCGACGACGATCCGGCGCCGCTTCGTGGTGCTCATGCGGCGGAGTGTACACCGTCGTCAACGCCAGGTTGACGCCGCCGAAGAACGTCTCGAGCGAGACGTCGAGCCGCGACGTCAACAGCACGAGAGCGGCCAGGCTACGGCAACGTCCTGCCGCCCTCGACCGACGACACGAACGCCCGCGTCATCGGAGCCCCGAGCTCCGACTGGCTCAACCCGCGCGCCCGACGGAGCCGGCGCAGCTCGGTGCCGACCGCGCGGGCGAAGGGCGAGCCCGGTCCGGCCGTGTGTTGTTTAGAAATAGTTGACAATCGCACGGCAGCAGCCTAGCATCCGGGCCTGCGTCACGCCACCCCAGAGCGGATGGCCGTTCGTACCATCCCGGGCGATGACGCGTGGAGGGTTCGGACATGGGTGCGCGTCGTCGTTCGATCTTCGTCTCGTCGCTGTTCGCCACGCTGCTCTCGCTCGCCTGGGCCGCGATCGCCCTGGCCGGCGATGGCCCCGGGCCGGCTCTGCGCTGACCGCCAGCACTACGCGCGGGGCTCACAGTTGCTAAATACTCACCTTCATCGTGTATGATCGACGCGGGATCTCAGGCCCGGGCGGTCGCCCGGGACCGATGGGAGAGCGCGGTTGGCCAGCCCACGACGAACGCATCCGAAGGAGGGTCGGCCGCCCCGCGCGGTCGACCCTCGCGGCCTGCCCGTCGACCCGAGGGACGCCCAGGCTGGGGCGATCACCCATGACGTCAACAACCTGCTGACCGCGATCCTCGGCCACGCCGAGATCGCCCTGACCCACTCGGACCTGCCCGACGGGGCCCGAGCCGACGTGAACGAGGTCGTCCGGGCGGCACGGCAGGCCGCGCTGCTGACCCGTCAGCTCGTGGCGCTGCGCCGGCCGGCGCTCCCGGATCGTGCCGTGATCGACCTCCGCGGCGTGGCGGACGCGATGTCGAGGATGCTCGGCCCGCTGATCGGCGACGGGATCGAGCTGCGAGCCGAGACCTGCTCACAGCCCGTCTGGGTCGAGGCGAGCCCCACCGACCTCGAGGGGATCGTCCTCAACCTGGCGATCAACGCCCGAGACGCGATGCCCTTGGGTGGGACACTGACCCTGTCCACCGCCATCCTGCCCGGAGCCGGCGGGCGGCGAGCCGCGTTGTCCGTCACCGACGACGGGACCGGGATGGATCCGGTCACCCGCGCCCACGCGTTCGAGCCGTACTTCACGACGAAGGGCCCCGGACGGGGGAGCGGCCTCGGGCTTGCCTCCGTCGCCGCGATCGTCGAGCGGAACGGCTGGACGGTCCGCGTCGAGACGGCGCCCGGCGAGGGCAGCCGGTTCACGGTCACCATCCCGCTCGCCCACCGACCGGGCGAGGAGATCGAGCCGGTGCAGGCCCCGTTCCGGGCGCGGGGCCGCGGGCAGGCCCAGGTCGTCGCGGCGAGCGCCGATCGAGGCGACTCCCGGCGCTGATCCGGCCCGCGACCCTGGGTCGACCGCGGGACGGGAGTCAGGCGGCGAGCGGCTCGACGAACGCCGACGCTGGCCGGCTCGTGTCGTCCGCGAGTTCGACCCAGACGAGGCACGCCTGGCACGCAAGGCCGTCCGTCAGCTCGTCGAGGCTGGCCCTGAGTGGCTCGGCACACCATGGGCAGTCGAGCGCGACCACGGCGTTCGCGGCGTTCCCGCTGGAGCGATCCGTTCGGTTCATGGCCGCAGTCTCGACCGGGCCCGTGCCAGCTAGCGTGGCACGACCCGTCGCGCGATCGTATCTGGCACGATGCTGACGATGGAGCCGGCGATCGAGACGTTCGACCTGGTCAAGCGCTACGGCCGGACGACGGCCCTGGCCGGCCTGTCGATGCGGGTCGAGCGGGGCGAGGTCTTCGGATTCCTCGGTCCCGAACGGCGCCGGCAAGACGACGTCGGTCAAGCTGTTCCTCGGGCTTGGCCGCGGCGACCTCGGGTCGGGGCATCCTGCTCGGCGCTCCGCTCGGCGACCGCGACGCCAGGCGGCGGGTCGGCTATCTCCCGGAGATCTTCCGCTACCAGCCGTGGCTGAGCGCCCGCGAGGTCCTGGCGCTCCACTGCGAGCTGGCCGGCATCCCGGACCGGGAGCGGGTCGCGGAGATCGGGGCGGCGCTCGACACCGTCGGGCTGGCCGACCGGGCCGGCGACCTGGTCGGCACGTTCTCGAAGGGGATGCAGCAGCGGCTCGGTCTCGGCGTGGCGCTCCTGGGGCGGCCCGAGCTCGTCCTGCTCGACGAGCCGACGTCGGCTCTCGACCCGGTCGGCCGGGCCGACGTGCGGCGGATCATCCGCGAGGCCCGCGAGCGGGGCACGACGGTCTTCCTCAACTCGCACCTCCTGTCGGAGGTCGAGCTCGTGTGCGACCGCGTGGCGGTCGTCGATGCCGGGCGGGTCATCGCGGCGGGCACGCTCGAGGAGCTTCTCGGCGAGGACTCCGTGCGGATCCACGCGACCGGCCTCCACGCCGCGCTCCGGGCGGGCCTGGCCCGCTTCGGGCCGCTGACCGACGACGGCGACTGGCTGGCGATCCGTCCGATCGAGGCCGCGAAGATCCCGGAGCTCGTCGCGGCGATCGTGGCCGCCGGCGGGCTGGTCCACGCGGTCGAGCCCGGCCGGGCGTCGCTCGAGGAGCGCTTCCTCGGACTGCTCGGCGAGGCCGGTGGTCGATGAACGGCCTCCGCCTCGTCCCGACCATCGTCCGCCTGACCCTGTTCGAGGCGCTCCGCCGCCGGACGCTCTGGGCGCTGGTCGTCCTGACCGGGGTCATCGTCGTCCTCACCGGGCTCGGCTTCGAGTATCTCGTGAGCCAGGCCCGCGAGCACGGCTCCGGCGAGCTGCGGCTCCAGCTCGGGGTCAGCCAGGTGCTGATCCTGTGCGCGTTCATGTTCAGCTTCATCCTCGCGGCCACCGCCGCGTTCCTGTCGGCGCCGGCGATCGCGTCCGACATCGAGTCGGGGGTCCTCCAGGCGATGCTGGCCCGGCCGCTCGGACGCGGGACCTTCGTCGCCGGGCGCTGGATCGGCCTGGCGATCGTGATCGCGGCCTACGGCGCGGTGGCAGGGCTGCTCGAGATCGGGGCGATGAAGCTCGCCTCGGGCTATGGGCCGCCGGACCCCCTCGGCGCCGTCGGCGGGTTGGCCACCCAGGCGGTCGTCGTCCTGACCGTCACGCTCCTCCTGAGCAGCCGGATCCCGGCGATCGCGAGCGGCGCGGTGGCGGTCGTCATGTTCGGCCTGGCCTGGGGCATCGGAGTGCTCGGCGGGGTGGGTGCCGCACTCGGCGTCGACACGCTCGAGACGGTCAGCTCGATCGCCCGGGTCGTCTTCCCGTCGGACGGGTTGTGGCGAGGCACGATCTTCGCCCTCGAGCCGGCCGTGGTCATCTCGGCGATCACCGCCAACGGGTCGACCCAGATCCTCCAGGCCAACCCGTTCTTCGCCGCGACGGGTCCGAGCCCGGTCTACGTGGCCTGGTGCGGACTGTGGATCGTCGGCGTGCTCGGCCTGACGGTCGCCTCGTTCCGCCGCCGCGAGCTGTAGCCGCCGCCCGAGCCGCTGCACGGCAGCACCTCGCTCTGAACGCCGGGGGCCCGGGGGGCGGCGCTGCCGCCGTGCGCACCACGCCCGAACTGGCGACAGAGGACGCGGTCGCCTGGCCCGCCGTGCGCACCACGCCCGAAACCGAGAAGTCCGTCCTCTCGACCGTGCACGCCGCGCACAGGCCAGGCATCGGCGGGTCGCCTCCACCTCCCGTTGGAGCGTGTCACGCACAACCGATCGCCCGTTGAACGCCGGGAGTTCCAACGAGCGGTCGACGCCCGGCCGGGACCGCAAGGCTGAACGCCGGGCATTCCACCCAGCGGCCGACCTCGAGCCCGACCGCCCGGTTGAACGCCGGGAGTGCGCGCGAGCGGCTGACCTCGGCCCGACCGCCCGGTTGAACGCCGGGAGTGCGCGCGAGCGGTCGACGCCGGCCCGACCGACGCACCCCCCGGAGACCCCGGCTGCAGCGTTCGTCCTGCCGGCGCCTGGGTCGTCTGCCCTATGGTGCGGAGCGCTGGAGTGTGGGAAGGTCCTCCGTGACGATGACCCATCCGACCGCGCGCCGGCCGGTCCCGGCCGTGCTCATCCGCCTCCTCGGCGCGACGATCCTGGCGCTGGCCGCCGTCCTGCCGGTCGGCGCGAGCCTGGCCCCGCCGGCCGACGCCGCCTCGCCGGTCAACCCGAAGGTCGTGATCGTCAGCGGACCGGTCGGCTCGTACAACCGGCTCTACAAGTCCGACGCGGACGCTCTCGCCCGGGTCGCCCGCAAGTACACCAGGAACGTCGTCCTGATCAAGACCCCGAACGCGACCTGGCCGGCGGTCAAGGCGGCCGCCCAGGGCGCGTCGATCTTCGTCTATCTCGGCCATGGCAACGGCTGGCCGTCGCGATACCGCGACTCCCTGTGGCCGTTCTCCCAGAACGGGCTCGGGCTCGATCCGGCCAGCGGGGCCGACGGCAGCGCCCACGTCTACTACGGCGAGGCCCAGGTCGCCTCGGACATCCGGTTCGCGCCGAACGCCGTGGTCCTGCTGTTCCACCTGTGCTACGCCTCGGGCAACACCGAGCCGGGACTGCCGACCGGGACGCTGTCCGACAAGAAGGCGCGGGTCGACAACTACGCCGCCGGCTTCTTCGCCGCGGGTGCGCGGGCCGTGATCGCCGACGCCTACCACCCGAACACCACGTACATGAGCCGGCTGTTCACCGGCAAGGCGACGATGAGCCAGCTGTTCCACGCCGTCCCGACCTATCACGGTCACGACATCGCCTGGGATTCGTTCCGGACGACCGGTTCGAAGAACATCATGGACCCGACGAGCGTGGCTCGAGGCCCGTACTACCACTCGATCGTCTACGACCCGGGGCTGACCGCGACGATGGTCACCCGGACGGCCTACAAGCCCACCGACGCGGTGCCCGCTCAGCTGGTCGTCGGCGGCGCGGCGACCAGCCACGGGGCGACCGATGTCTTCGCCGATCCCGGGCTGGCCAGCCCGTCCGGCGCGCTCGAGCCCGGCCGCCGGCTCCGCCTCCTGGCCGACGCGCCGGCGCTCCCCGACGGCTCGCGGGTCCTCCAGGTCCGGACGCTCGAGGGCGACCTGACCGGGTACGTCCGGGCCGACGCCCTCGACCCCGCCGACAGCACCCCGGCGAAGGTCTACGACTACGACCTCCCCGGCTCGCTCATCGGCCCGAACGGCGACTACGTCTTCGACACCTTCCGGGTGGTCGTCCGGGCCTCCGAGCCGCTCCACGGGACGGTCACCGTCCGGAACGAGGCGGGCGACATCGTCAAGACCCTGACCGCGTCGGACGCCTGGTCCGTCTTCGACTGGGACCTGACCGGGGCCGACGGCACGGTGGTCCCCGACGGGGGCTACACCTGGTCCTACGCGGGGACCGAGCCATGGGGCAACAACGCCGCGCCGTTCACGAAGTCGGGTTCGTTCGCCCTGGACGCGACCGCGCCGCGAACGACGGCCGCCGCATCCGGCACGCTCCACCCGACCGGCTGGTACACGACCGCGGCGACCGTCAAGCTCAGCGGCCACGACGCGTCCAGCGGGATGCGGGCGACCTACTACCGGCTCGACGGCGGCGCCAAGGCCCGGTACACGGGCCCGGTCACGATCGCCCGGTCCGGCGACCACACGCTCAGCTACTGGTCGGTCGACCAGGCCGGCAACGTCGAGCCGACCCGGACGCTCGAGGTCAAGGTGGACGTGAGTCCGCCGGTCACGAAGGCGGACCTGACCGGCCCCGTCGGCGAGGCGGGCTTCTACCGCGACGACGTGACCGTCGGCCTGGACCCGACCGACGCCCAGAGCGGGGTCGCCTCGACCGACATCGCCCTCGACGGCGCCCCACTGGCACCGTACGGCGGGCCGATCGTCGTGTCGGCCGACGGCGTCCATCGGATCGCCTTCCGATCGACCGACCTGACCGGCCGGCGGGAGGCCACGAAGACCGTCACGTTCACCATCGACCGGACGGCGCCGTCGCTCGGCGGCCCGGACGCGGTCGCCCCCTCGGCCGCCCAGTTCTCGCCGAACGCCGACGGGCTGGCCGATCTCGTCGGCGTCAGTCATGCCCTCAGCGAACCCGGCGCGGTCAGGCTTGTCGTCACGCCCACCGGCGGTGGACCGGCCGTCCGCACGTTGACCGTCCCGGTGGCGAAGGCCGGGCCCGGCTCGGTCGGCTGGGACGGGCGTGACGCTTCGGGCGGGTACGTGGCCGACGGCGACTACACGCTCACCCTGACCCCGCTCGACCGGGCCCGCAACGCCGGCACCAGCCGCTCCGTGGACGTCGCCGTCTTCGGCGCGTTCGTCGGGCTGACCCCGGCGCCGGCCCGCTTCTACCCGCAGGACGGCGACGCGATCGCGCCGCGGACCGTCGCCCGGTTCACGCTCAAGGCGGCCGCGGCGGTGATGGTCAGGGTCACGACCTCCGCGGGCGCGACCGTCCGGACGATCGGGGGCAGCTACCCGGCCGGTCCGGTCGCGATCGCCTGGGACGGGCGGACCGACGGTGGCGGCTACGCCGCGCAGGGGCCGTACCGGATCGTCGTCGTGGCGACGGCCGGGGGCCGGAGCGAGACCCACGCGACGGCGGTCCGGGCGGCCGCGTTCGAGCTCAAGCCATCGGTCACGACGGCCCGACGGGGCCACCGGCTGACCCTCACCGTCGTGACCAGCGAGCCCTTGAAGACGAACCCGAAGCTGACCGTCCGTCAGCCGGGCCTGGTCGGCTACACGGTCAGGCTGACGAAGGTCGGGACCTCGACATACCGGGCGAGCTGGATCGTCCGATCCGGCGGGCGGGCCGGGGCGATGAGCCTGGCCGTCGTCGGCTACGACCGGGCGAAGGGACGCAACGCGACGTCGATGCGGCTGCGGATCCGCTAGGGCGGGTCAGCCCCGCCGGCGGAAGAGTCGCGCCAGGAGGCCCCTCCGGGCGGGTGGCTCGGGTGGCTCGGGCGGGGCGGGCTCGATGACGGGCGCGTCGTAGTAGCGTCCCACGAACATGACGATCCATGGCATGGATCCTGGCCTACCCTTGGTCCGGCATCGCGACGCGAACGGAGGAACCGATGGCGACCCGCATCCAGCTCGTCTTCGACTGCGCCGACCCCGGCCGGCAGGCCGCCTTCTGGGCCGAAGCGCTCCACTACCGCGCCGAGGAGCCTCCGTCCGGCTTCGCCAGCTGGGAGGACTGGGCGCGCGCCGAGGGGATCCCCGAGGAGCGCTGGAACGACGCCGCGGCGATCGACGGACCCGGACGGCGCCGGGCCGCGGATCTTCTTCCAGAAGGTCCCGGAGGGCAAGGTCGCCAAGAACCGGATGCACCTGGACCTCAACGTCAGCGGCGAGCGCGGCGTGTCGCTCGAGGAGCGCCGGGCACGGATCGGCGCCGAGGTCGCCCGGCTCAAGGCCCTCGGCGCGACCGACGAGCGTGGCGCGATCGAGCAGCGCGGCGAGTACTGGGTCCGGATGAACGACCCGGAGGGCAACGAGTTCTGCGTCCAGTGAGCGTGGACCGGATCCCGCCCGAGGCGCTCCTGGCCGCCTACCCGGAGCCGATGCAGCGGATCGCCGATGCGCTCCGGGCGGTCGTCCGGCGTGCCGTCCCCGACGCGATCGAGGCGGTCCGGCCGGGCTGGCGGCTCATCGGCTACGACCTGCCGGTCGGCCGGCGGACGGCCTACTTCTGCTACGTCGCCCCGGAGCCCGGGCACGTCCACCTGGGCTTCGAGCACGGCGTCCTGATGGACGATCCGGACGGGGTGCTCCTCGGCGCCGGGATCACCCGCCGGGTCCGCTGGCTGACGTTCCGCCGTGGCGACCGGATCGACGGCGCGCTCCTCGAGCGGCTCGTCCTGGAAGGCGCACGGGTGGCGCGGATGTCGCGGGGGGAGCGCCTCGCGCGGGCCCTCGACCGGGAAAGCGGCCCGGCGGCACCCGCCTCGGGGTCGGCGCGACCGTCGCGGGTCGGTCGGCGACCCCGCGACCCCAGGTCTTGACAGGCGTTCCCCAGACGGTCGTACGTCACGCTCGGGTCGGCCGAATACGATCGTCCGTCCGCTCCGGTCGGCGGATCCCTCGTCACCTGCTCGCCTGGGGAACGCGTGACCCGGATCCGAGCGCGCCGCGGGCTCCGGGTCACCGCCTGCGAGGACCAGTGCTCACCTGAGGAACGCCTGTCAGGAACGAAGAAGGCGTCGAACTCGGGCCGCGCCGTCTTGACAAGTGACCATGTGGTCACATATCGTCCGCGGCATGGACGAGGTGTTCCGGGCGCTGGCCGATCCGACCCGCCGCCTCCTGCTCGACCGGCTGTTCGCTCGCGACGGCCAGACGGTCGGGGAGCTGGCGAGCGGGTTGGAGATGACCCGCTTCGGGGCGATGAAGCACCTGCGGATCCTCGAGGCCGCCGGGCTGATCGCCACGAAACGGGTCGGTCGGGAGAAGCTCCACTACCTCAACCCGGTTCCGATCCAGCTCCTCGCCGACCGGTGGGTGAGCAAGTACGCCGCGCCCTGGGCCTCGGCTCTCGGCGCCCTGAAACGAGACCTGGAGGCCGAGATGATCGTGACCAAGCCGACCCACGTCTACGAGGTCTACATCCGGACCACGCCCGAGCGCCTGTGGCGGGCGATCACCGACGGGGCGGACACCGCCCGCTACTACTACGGCACGAGTGTGAGCTCGACCTGGCAGCCCGGCGCGCCGATGACCTACAGCTACCCGGACGGCTCCCCGGCCGCCGAGGGCACCGTCCTGGAGGTCGACCCGCCGCGGCGGCTGGTCACCACGTTCCACGCCCTGTGGGACGAGGAGACGAAGGCCGACCGGCCGCACCGGATGACCTGGGAGATCAGCCCGGCCGGGGAGTCCTGCCGGCTCGTCGTGACCAGTGACGACTTCGACGGCGAGACGGCCACCTACCGCAGCTTCCAGGGCGGGATGTCGGTCATCCTGTCCGGCCTCAAGACCCTCCTCGAGACCGGCGAGCCGCTGCCCATCGGCGCCTGACCGCACCGGCCCGGCTATCCTCCGGCGATGGACCTCGCAGCGACGTCGCCGGAGGCGGCCCGGCCGGCCTTCGACCCGGACCTCCCGCGCTGCGCGTGGGCCGGTGCCGGAGGTCCGCGGCCCGACCCGCTGATGGTCGCCTACCACGACGACGAGTGGGGCGTCCCGGTCGACGGCGACACCGAGCTGTTCGAGCGCCTGGCGCTCGAGGGCTTCCAGGCCGGCCTGTCGTGGTCGACGATCCTGCGCAAGCGGGACGCGTTCCGGGCGGCGTTCCGTGGCTTCGACCCGGTCGTCGTCGCGCGCTTCGACGCCGTCGACCGGGAGCGTCTGCTGGCCGACGCCGGGATCGTCCGCAACCGGGCGAAGGTCGACGCGACGATCGCCAACGCGGCCCGCCTGCTCGAGCTGGTCGCCGAGGCGGGCTCGTTCGCCGCCTACCTCGCCGCCCTGGTGCCGCCGCCGGTCGCCGTTCCGGCGGGCACGACGCTGCACGACCTTCCCGGCCGGACGCCGGTCTCCGATGCGCTGTCGGCCGACCTGCGCCGGCGCGGCTTCGGCTTCGTCGGCTCGACGATCGTCTACGCGTTCATGCAGAGCGTCGGCCTCGTCGACGACCACCTTCCCGGCTGCTTCCGGTACCGCGGCTGAGGCCGGGGCTCCGCCCTACGGGATCGGCGTCGTCGAGACGAGCGTGCTCCACATGTACGGGTCGGTCGCCGGCGTCTCGGCGTTGAAGACCGAGCTGAAGACGGCGCCGGAGACCGTCTTCGTGCCGAGGCTGCCGGTGAGCGTGACGCTGATCAGCCGGCCGGACACGCCGACGTTCGACAGGTCGAGGCCGGCCAGCTCGCCGACGTTCGTCCGCTCGTCGGCGCCGAAGACCGCCGACAGCTGGGCCAGCGTGTAGGCCGCGGTCTGCCACGTCTCCCGCGGGGCCGCGGCGTCGTACGGCGTCCCGTCGTCGGCCCGGTCCGGGCGAGCCGCGCAGGTACGACACGGGTCCGGCGACGATCTTCCCGGTCGCGCTGGTGAACACGTTCTCGTTGTCCTCGGTCGCGCCGCCGCCGGTCGAGTGGAACAGCGTGTTGGCGATCGACGTCCCGCTCCGGAGGACCTGGCCGGCGGTGTCGGCGACGGCGACGTTCGTCGTCGCCCGCTCGCCGAGCGAGCCGCGGTAGACCTGGGTCCGCGAGTCGTCGTAGAGGTCCCAGAAGCCGGTTTTCGGATGGAGCCGACGGGCGGCGTAGCTGCGGGCGGCGATCGCCTGGGTCCGGAGCGCCTCGACCGGCCAGCCGGCCGGCATCTCGGCCGGGACGACGCCCCGCAGGTAGAGGTCGAGCTGGGTCTCGTTGATCGCGTCGATCCCCGACCCGGTCGAGCGGAGGCGGATGACCCCGCGATAGCGGTCGTACGAGCTCGGCTTCGACCAGACCTGGATCCGCGCCGCGGCCGCGCTGCCGGCCCGGACCCGGAGGCTGCCCTTCGTCGCCCGGTCGAGGAGGAGCGTCCCGGACGCGCTGCGCACGACCACCCGGAAGCCGGTCGCGTCTTGGTGACCCGGAGCTGGGCATCCTTCGGGAAGGTCGCGTCGATCCCGTCGATCGTCCACGGCCCGCCGCGGCCGTACAGCCGGAGCGGCCTGGCGGCCGACGGCCTGAACGCCTGCAGGACGAGGACCCGGACCGCCCGCTTCGGATCGGTCGTGCCGAGGGTCGTGCCCTGGTAGTAGTGGGCCAGGATCGTCGCGGCGTCCTGACCGGCCAGCGCCCGGCCGCGGGCGCCGTACTGGGACATCCCGACACCGTGGCCGTAGCCGCGACCGTAGAACACGATCGTCGCGGGCGGGCTCGGATCGGGCGACCCGGACGAGGCCGGCCCGACCGCGGCGGCCGGCGACGCGACCCGACCCGGCGGCCGGGAGCAGACCGGCGATCGCCAGCACGACCGCGGCGAGCGTCGAGTCGTGGCGAGCGGGGCTGGGGGAGGGGTCCCTGGTCGGGCACGGACAAGGTGGTTCTCCTGCTGGGCAGGCTAGCACCATGGGCCGCGGGCGCTCCGTCGACCACCACCCGACGGGACCACCGGCCCAGGCCCGAAGGGGCCATGGACGGCGGGTGACCGGCGACGCCGGCTCGAGCCGGCATCGGCGGCCGCCGGGCCCCCGCTGTAGCCTGTCCGCCGTGGATGCCCTGCGGACCGAGTCCCTGACCAAGCACTACGGGCGACCGCGCCACGGGCCGCTGCCGGGCGGTCCGGAGATCGCCGCCCTGAGCGACCTGACGATCCACGTCAACGCCGGGCGAGATCTTCGGGTTCCTCGGCCCGAACGGCGCCGGCAAGACGCACGGCGATCCGGCTCCTGCTCGGCTACCTCCACCCGACCGCCGGCCGGGCCGAGGTCCTGGGGCTCGACAGCCAGGCGCCGGTCGGTCGAGATCCGCGCCCGGGTCGGCTACCTGCCCGGCGGGATCGCCCTGTACGACGGGATGACCGGGCTCGACCTGCTCGACTACCTCGGCCAGCTCTACGGGCGGGCTCCCGTCCGTCGGGCCGAGCTGCGTCGACCGGCTCGAGCTGTCGGCGCGCGACCCTCCGCCGGCCGGTCCGCGACTACTCGCGCGGGATGCGCCAGAAGATCGGGATCGTCCAGGCCCTCCAGCACGACCCCGAGCTGGCCATCCTCGACGAGCCGACCGAGGGTCTCGACCCGCTCATGCAGCGCGCCTTCTACGACATCCTCGACGACCTCCGGGCGGCCGGCCGGACGATCTTCTTCAGCTCCCACATCCTGTCCGAGGTCGAGCGGGTGTGCGACCGGGTGGCGATCATCCGGACCGGCCGACTCGTCGCCCTCGAGGACGTCGACGCGCTCCTCGCCCGGCGGAAGCGCCACGTCGAGCTGCGGTCCCCCGGCCGCCTGCCCGACCTCGGCGCCGTGCCGGGGGTGAGCGGGATCGCCCTCCACGACGGCCTGCTGACCTGCCAGCTCGAGGGAGACGTCGGGCCGTTCCTGGCGGCCATCGCCGGCCTTCCGGTGACCGACCTGACGATCGAGCCGGCCCACCTCGAGGAGGCCTTCCTCGAGTTCTACGAGGGCGACGGCGGGAACGGAGCAGGGCGGAGCCGACGAGCCCGGGCGCGAGCGGCCGGCCGTCGTCGCGTCCTCGCCACGAGGCGAGGCGTCGTGAGCGCGAGGGTCTTCGTCCGGATCTGGCAGGCCCAGCGGGCGAAGCTCCTGGCGGTCGCCGTCTGCCTCGTCATCTGGGGCACGCTGATGCCGATCGTCTTCGAGTCGTTCAAGGAGCAGATCGAGCTTCATCATCGGGTCGGGTGTCATCCCCGAGCAGATCACCCAGTTCGGCGGCGGGGACCTGTTCACCCTGCCGGGCACGATCGCCCTCGGCTTCATCCACCCGATCGCGGTCGCGCTGACCCTCGTCTTCGCGCTCGGCTTCGCCGTCGCCTCGGTCGCCGGCGAGCGGCAACGCGGGACGCTCGAGGTCCTCCTGGCCCGGCCGCTGTCGCGGCGCCGGCTGTACCTGACCCTGCTCGGCGCGACGATCCTGTTCGTCGCCGTGGCGATGGCCGCCCAGGTCGTCGGCACGTACATCGGGGCGGCGCTCGCCGGGGCGCTCGGCGAGCTCCGACCGGATCGCCTCGGGCTGATGTGGCTGAACGGGGTGCTGGTGTTCGCCGCGTTCGGTTCGGTCTCGCTGGCCGCGTCGGTCTCGTTCGACCGGCTGACCCCGGCCCTGGCCGTCAGCCTGGCCTTCATCCTGGTCTCGTACTTCCTGGAGATCCTCGGCTCGCTCTGGATCGACGCCCGGGGGCTCCAGCCGTACTCGCTGTTCCACTACCTCGACCCGAAGGGTGCGCTGAACGGGTCGATGACGGCCGCCGACTGGCTCGTCCCGCTCGGGGTGTTCGCGGCCGGCTGCGTCGAGTCGCTGGTCGTCTTCCCCCGGCGTGACCTGGGCGCCCCGGCCTGAGCCGGGCCGGGGTCTCGTGATCCTCAGCGCACCTCGACGATCCGGAAGCGCAGCCGGCCGGACGGCACGATCGCCTCGACCTCGTCGCCGGCGGCCCGGTCGAGGAGCGCCGCGCCGATCGGCGAGCTGGCCGAGATCCGCCCGGTCGACGGGCTCGCCTCGCTCGAGCCGACCAGGGTGTAGGTCTCCTCGTCGCCGTGGGGCCCCTCCACGAGGACCGTCGAGCCGAGCCGCACCCGGCCCTCGTCGTGGCCCTCCTCGATGATCTCGACGTGGCGGAGGAGGTCCTCGATCGCCCGGATCCGACCTTCGGCGAACGACTGCTCCCGGCGGGCCTCGTGGTAGTCGGAGTTCTCGCGCAGGTCGCCGAGCTCGCGAGCGGCGGCGATCCGGGCCACGATCGCCGGACGGGCGACCGTCGTCAGCTCGTGGAGCTCGGCCCGCAGCGCGGCCAGCCCGGACTCGGAGACCCGGGTCGGGGCCCTCGGCGCCTTGGTGCTCTGCGTCCTGGCTCTCGGTGCCCTGGCCGTGGCCGGGGTCGTCGCGGGCCGACCCGCCCTCGGCCGTGCTGCGCTCCCGTCCGATCGGAGCACCGTCCGCGACCGGAGGACCCCGCTCGACCGGCTCGCGCCGCCCCCGGCGGCCTCGCCGGCCCGGGCCGCGGCCGCTCGACGCTCCGACTCGGTCGGCGGGCGGACGTCCTCGTCGGCCAGCAGGGCGCCGGCGATGCCGTGGCGTTTCCGCGCCCGGTCCGACGTCTGGAGGTTGGCGAACGGCAGGACGACCTCGGGATCGTGGAGCAGGGCGGCCGTCTCGGGCGGGACGGTCGCGCCGAACGCCTCGAGCAGGGCGTCCTCGTACTCCTCGGTCGCGTCGGTCTCGGCCCACCAGACGCGCAGCCGGTCGAGCCCGGTCAACGTCTTCAGCCAGTAGCCGCCGGCGTACGGCTTCCGGTCGCCGAGCGGCGTCCGCTGGAACGCCGCGACCCGGGCGCCGATCGACGCCGCGGACATCCCCACGTAGAGCACCGTCTGGTCGGGCAGCCAGAAGCGGTGGAGACGGGCGGCCAGCTCCCGGCCGGTCGGTCGGGCCCCGTCCAGGGTCAGGCCGGGGACGCGCTCGAGCCAGCGGCCGATGACGTTGAAATCGATCGGAGCGGCGGCCAGCGGCGCCGGCAGCTCGACGACGTAGACCCCGGGCCGGTCGGACCGGACCCGGGTCCCCCAGGTGGCCGGTCCATCGGCCAGCAGGCCGACCGAGCGCAGGAGCTCGGCCGCTCCGAGTGGACGGCGCTGGGAGGTGTCGCCGTCAGACAGCGTCCGCGTCCCCGCTCGCATAGCGGTAGACCGCCCAGCCGATCGCCGCGCCGATGACCGGGGCGACGATGTAGACCCACAGCGAGTCGAGCTTGGCGCCGATGACCGCCGAGGCGATCGACCGGGCCGGGTTGACCGACGAACCGGTGAACGGGACGATCGCGAAGTGGATGACCAGGAGGGTCAGCGGGATGGCGAACGCGGCCTGGGTCGGGGTCCGCTTCGTCGAGGTGAGGATGACCGCGATGAAGATCGCCGTGAAGACGGTCTCGATGATCACCGCCTGGATGTCGTTGATCCCGTTGCCCGGCAGGGTCGCCGTGCCGGCGACCGCGCTCTGGCTCGACATCGTCAGGACGAGCACGGCCGCCGCGATCCCGCCGATGAGCTGGGAGACGACGTAGCCGACGCCGGTCATCGGGTCCAGGCGCCCGTCGAGGACCGCCGCGACCGTGACCGCCGGGTTGAAGTGACCGCCCGAGATCGCCCCGAAGGCCTGGATCGCGACGAACAGCCCCAGCCCGAAGCCGAAGCCGATGATGACCAGGTCCGGGCCGCCCATCGCCTTCGTCGCGAGGATCGCCATGAACCCGATCAGGAAGAAGATGAACGTGCCGAGCAGCTCGGCGAGGAGCTTCCTGGTGTCCATCCCGAGCGCTGCCCTCCCAATGGTCCCCGACGGCCACCCCCGGCGGGTGCCTCCGCGCCTAGTCTAGCGGCCGCCGACGAGCCCCCGACCGGCAGCCCGTGGGATGATCGATCGGTGGACGGCGGCCTCGACCTGTGGATCGGCGAGCGATGAGCGGCCGCGGGACCCCGGCGACCGACACCGCGAGGCGGGCCGGGATCCGCCACGAGATCCACGAGTACGAGCACCTGCCCGCGAGCGGCGGCGAGCGACGTGCCTCGTGGGGCCTCGAGGCCGCGACCGCCCTCGGGGTCGAGCCATCCCGGGTCTTCAAGACCCTGGTCGCGAAGGTCGATGGCAGCCGTCTCGTCCTGGCGATCGTCCCGGTCGACGCCGAGCTCGACCTGAAGGCGTGTGCCCTGGCGGCGGGCGGCCGGCGTGCGGCGCTGGCCGATCCGGCCGAGGCCGAGCGGGCGACCGGCTACGTCGTGGGCGGGATCAGCCCGCTCGGCGGCCGGCGACGGCTGGCCGCGATCCTCGACGCGAGCGCGTTCGACGGCCCGACGATGTTCGTCAGCGCCGGCCGGCGCGGCCTCGACCTCGAGCTCGCCGCCGGCGACCTGGTGGCCCTGACCGGCGCGGCCGTCGCACCGATCGCCCGGCGCGACTGAACGGCCCGTGGCTCCGTCGTCGAGGCCGGTTCGGCATCTCGCCGTATAGTCCGCGGCATGTTCCGACGGACGCTGGTCGGGTCGCTCCTGCTGGTCCTGATCGTGGCGGCGGGCCTGTTCGTGGTCAGCGGCGGACCGGGCGGCGGCTCGTCGACGGCTTCCGCGACCCCGTCCCCGAGTGCGTCCAGCTCGGCGCTGGGGAGTGCCACGGGCGGGCCGACCCCGACCGTTCCTCCGACCTCGTCGCCGACCGCCGCTCCCACCGACCGACCGACCCCGACCCCGAGCCCATCGCCCTCCGGGTCGCCGGCTCCGTCGAGCCTCGCGCCCGCCCTGGCTGCCAACCTCCAGAGGACGCTCGACCGGTACGCCCTCAAGTACCGGCTTCCCGGCGCGAGCGTGACGATCAGCTGGGCGGACGGCCGGTCGTGGACCGGGGTGACCGGCTTCGCCGATGTCAAGGCGAGGCGCCCCGTCACCCCGGACACGGTCTTCGCCGTCGC
This sequence comes from uncultured Chloroflexia bacterium, assembly GCA_963837825.1. Classification (GTDB taxonomy): domain Bacteria; phylum Chloroflexota; class Limnocylindria; order Limnocylindrales; family CSP1-4; genus Chersky-267. Next base: position 227,014 of record CAWIOR010000014.1, on the reverse strand, counting down.
CAGCATGAGCAAGACGTTCACCTCCGCGCTCATCCTCGGCCTGGTCGACGACGGCCGGCTGAGTCTCGACACGAAGGTGGCCAAGCTCCTCCCGTCGGTCCGGCTCGGGCGGCCCGGGGTCCCGATCCCGGCCGGGATCACCGTCCGGATGCTGCTCGACCACACGAGCGGCCTGGCCGACTTCTTCTTCGGCAAGGGGATCGACGCGGCCCTCAACGCCAGCCGCGGGGCGACCTGGACGGCCGCCCAGGCGTTGGCCTACGTCGGGAAGCCGCTCGGCAAGCCGGGCAGGTCGTGGCACTACTCGAACACGAACTACCTGCTCCTCGGGCTGGTCGCCGAGAAGGCCGGCGGGGCGCCCTTCGCGAAGCTCGTCCGCCAGCGGCTGTTCACGCCGCTCGGACTGAAGGACGCCTCGATCCAGGGAGCCGAGCCGGCCCGCGGCCCACTGGCGATGGGCTACTACTACGCCTCCACGAGCCCGAGCGCCCGGCCGATCCTCCTCGCCGACGCGCGCCGGACGATCGTCCCGTTCACCTCCGTCGTGACCGCCGCCGGCTCGGCCGGCGATGTCGCGGCGACCTCGGCCGACCTGGCCGCCTGGGCCCGGGCGCTCTACGGCGGCGCGGTCCTCCGCCCCGAGACACTCGCCCTTGCCGTCGCCGACTCGAAGCTGACGGCGCCCTACAAGCCGTACGTCGCCTACGGCCTCGGGGTCCAGGTGACCCGGGTCGCCGGTCACCGGGCGCTCGGTCACAGCGGCCGGTTCATCGGCGTCCGGGGTGAGCTGCGCTACCTGCCCGCGTCCGGCCTGGCGATCGCGATCATCGCCAACCAGAACGGGGTCGACATCCGGCCGCTGACCGCCAAGCTCGTCGCGCTCGCGCTCCCGCCGGCGCCGTCAGCGTCGCCGACGCCGACGCCCTAGGACGGTCGCGCCTGGCTCTCCCGGCGGCCCGCCGTCCGGGACCGGATCGGCTTGTGGTGGGCGTGGTGGCCCCGGTCGCCGTAGCCGTCACGCCCGAACCCGCGGATCGGCCGCGGCTCGATCGACCGGTCCGGCTCGAAGCCCTCGACGACCCGGTACGGGATCGCCTTCTTCAGCAGGCGCTGGACGTCCCGCAGGAGCTCGACCTCGTCCATGCAGACGAGCGAGATCGCCTCACCGGTCAAGCCGGCCCGCCCGGTCCTCCCGATCCGGTGGATGTAGTCCTGGGCCTCGAACGGGAGCTCGAAGTTCACGACGTACGGCAGCTCCTCGATGTCGAGCCCGCGCGAGGCGACGTCGGTCGCGACGAGGCAGGTGACCTCGCCGCGCTTGAACTCCCCGAGGGCGCGGGTCCGCTCGGGCTGGCTCCGGTCCGAGTGGATGGCGACCGCGTTGACCCCGCGTCGGTCGAGGTACGAGGCGAGCCGGCTGGCGGCCAGCTTCGTCCGGGTGAAGACCAGGACCTGCTCCATCCGGTCGCGCTTGATGAGGTGGACGAGCAGATCCTCCTTGCGGTCGCGATCGACCGGGTAGAGGACCTGCTCGACACCCTCGGCGGCGGTGTTCCGGGCGGACACCTCGACGGTCTCGGGATCGCGCAGGAACTCCTGGGCGAGGCGTCGGATCTCGTCCGAGAACGTGGCGCTGAAGAGGAGGTTCTGGCGCCGCGCGGGCAGCAGGGCGACGATCTTGCGGATGTCGGGGATGAACCCCATGTCGAGCATCCGATCGGCCTCGTCGAGGACGAGGATCTCGACCTGGGACAGGTTGACCGTCCGCTGCCCGACGTGGTCCATCAGCCGACCGGGCGTCGCGACGAGGATCTCGACCCCGGCGCGGAGCGCCTTGATCTGGGGCTCGATCGGGACGCCGCCGTAGACCACGGCGCTCCGGAGCGGGATGTGGCGGCCGTAGGCCGCGACGCTCTCGGCGATCTGCATCGCCAGCTCGCGGGTGGGCGTCACCATCAGGGCCCGGACCGGGTGGCGGGCGGGCGAGAAGCTCGAGTTCGCCTGGGCCTTCAGCCGCTCGAGGATCGGCAGGGTGAACGCCGCGGTCTTGCCGGTGCCCGTCTGGGCGGCGGCCAGGACGTCCCGTCCGGCGAGGACGAGCGGGATCGCCTCCTCCTGGATGGGGGTGGGCTCGGTGTAGCCCTCATCCGCGACCGCGCGGAGGGTATCGGCCGACAGGCCGAGGTGATCGAAGGTCAAGCAGGGCTCCTGTGGCCCGTCGGGCCGGGGCCGTGCGGGCGGATCGTGGTTTCTGGACGCGGACCGGGCGGGACTGCCCCACGCCTCCGGTGAACGGAGGGCGCGCGTCGTTCGTGGTGGAGCATAGCCCATCGGCCGCGGATGACACGAGACCCACGCTCGAACCGAGCGCGGGTCTCCGCCTCTTCGGTGTCATCGGCGCCCGGGCAGCCACCCGGACGCATCTCAGCAGCCCGCCCGAGTATCCGAGCTGATGTTCCCCGCGTAGGGGATCGTGGCGAGGTTCGTGGCGCCGCGCGATGGATCCGCCGTGTTCGGCAGCGTGGCCCCGCTCGTTCGCGGGTCGACGCTCCGTCCGGTTCGTCCCGGTCTGCTGCGGTCGAGGCGCATGGTCGCGAGCCTTCGCCGGGTCCGGTGGGGCGACCGCCGATCGGTCGCTCGCGGACCTCTCGTGACCCGAATCCTACGCCGACTCGGCGAGTCGTTCAAGGGCCGGCGACCGAATCGAAGAGCGCCGGAGCGGTGAGACTCCGGCGCTCTCGGATCCCCCCGAGCGCCAGCGGGTCGACCGGTACGCCGACACGATGGCCCCGGAGGATAGGCCTCGATGGGGCCCACGACGAGGGGTCCGCTGCCTTGGCGGGGCCTTTCCGGTGCGCCGACGCACCTCCCGCCGGGCGGCGAACGCCCGTCCGGTGCGGTCTGAGCCGCTGCGGGGCGGTCCGCCGGCGTCGACCCGATCAGCGGCGCAGGACGAGCCGTCCGCCCGGCGCCAGGACCTCCGTCCGGACGTCCGGGGCGAGCTCGGCCGCTGCGGCCCGGAACTCCCGGCCCGGCCGGACGAGCCGATCGGCCCGGACGAGCCCGAGCGCCTTCGGCCAGAACGTCCCCCAGTGGATCGGCACGGCCATCCTGGGTCGGAGGAGGGTCAGCGCCCGGGCGGCCATGCCGGGGTCCATGTGCCCACCGCGCAGGACCGGCCCCCAGCCCCAGACCGGCACGAGCGCCAGGTCGAGGTCGGGGAGCTCCGCCATCCCGGGGAAGACGGCCGTGTCGCCTGGGAAGTAGATCCGGTGCCGGTCGTTCGAGATGACGAACCCGAGCGCCGGCGCGGTCGGCCCGAACGGTGGCCGGAAGCCGCTGTGCTCGGCCGCGACGATCTCGATCGCCAGGGAGCCGTGGGTCGTCCGCTGACCCGGCCGGAACTCGTCGACGTCGCGATGGCCGGCCGCCCGGAAGATCGCCCCCGAGCCGGCCGGGACGATCAGCCGCGCGTCGCCGAGGCGGCGGAGCGAAGCCAGGTCGAGGTGGTCGTGGTGAAGGTGGCTGATCAGCACGACGTCGATCGCCTCGACCTCGCGGTGGGGGATCGGGGCCACCTTCCGGTCGAGCGGGCCGATCCGATCGCGGATCGTCGGGTCGGTCAGGATCCGGATCCCGTCCAGCTCGAGCCGGACGGTCGCATGACCGAGCCAGTCGAGGGTCGCGTCCATCGTCCCGAGTATGCCCGAGGCTGGCCTCGGGCGACGCCGGCCGGGTACCATGCCGCCATGGCCACGACCACGCGTTCCGACCGCCTCTACTTCACCGGCGACGACGAGGCCGACCGCCTCCTGGTGAGCGAGCCGCTGGCCCTCCTGGTCGGCTTCGCCCTCGACCAGCAGGTCAGCGTCCAGAAGGCGTTCGGTGGGCCGCTCGAGCTGAAGCGCCGGATCGGCACACTCGATGCGGCACGGATCGCCGCGACGGACCCGGCGGTCCTCGACGAGGTCTTCCGGCGCCGCCCGGCGCTCCACCGCTTCCCGGGCTCGATGGCGACCAAGGTCCAGGCGCTCTGCGCGGCGATCGCCCGCGACTACGGCAACGACGCCGCCCGGATCTGGACGGACGCGAAGGACGGGGCCGACCTCGAGCGGCGGTTGCTCGGCCTGCCCGGATTCGGGCCGATGAAGGCCAAGGCGATGATCGCCATCATCGGACTCCGCCTCGGCGTCCGGCCGCCCGGCTGGGAGACCGTCCGCCCGACCCACCCGACCCTCGGCGACGTCGACTCGCCCGAGGCGCTCGCCCGCTACCAGGAGGCCAAGCGGGCCCACAAGGCGTCACTCAAGGCGAGGGGCGGCTGACCCGACGCGCATGGCCGAGTGGATCTACTTCATCCATCCGCCGCGGGACGACTTCGCGGCGACGATGACCGACGAGGAGACGGCCGTCTGGGCCGTCCATTTCGAGCGGTTCCAGCGCCTTCTCGCGGAGGGCACGATCGTCCTCGTCGGCCCGACCCTGGGCCCGCTCAACACCGGGATCGCGATCTTCGAGGCGCCGGACGAGGCGGCCGCCCGGCGGATCATGGACGAGGACCCGGTCCTCGCCGGCGGGTACGCCCGCGGCGAGCTGCGCCCGTTCCGCGTCTCGCTCCTGCGCGGCCGCGACGACTGACCGTCGGCGCCCGGCGGTGACGACCGGCACCGGGCGCCTTGACCGGGTCCGAGCCCGGTCCCACGATGGCTCGGCTCATGGATCGCCGTCGACCGACCGCCGTCGTCACCCTCCTGACCGTGTTCGTCCTCGGCGCCGGGGCGGCTCTCGCGCTGGCCGGCTGCGCGTCGGCCGGTAGCGGGTCGAGGCCGGTCTCCTCCGCCGCGGTCAGCGGCCCGACCGGGCAGGTCGCGCCGGCCACGGGTGCCGCCGGGAGCCCGGCGCCGAGCACCGCCCCGGGCGGCGGCAGCCGGCCGAGCGACCCGCCCGCGTCGACGGCGCCACCCTCGCCACCGGTCGCGTCGAGCCTGTCGCCGTCCGCCAGGCCGACACCGACCGTCGGCCCGACGCCGGCCCTCGACCCGCCGCCGACCAGCGGGCCGTTCGCGATGGACCTCTATCGGGCGGGTGACTTCGCGACCGAGCTGCGGCCCATCTGGTGCGCTCCGGCCGCGATGCAGACGATGATCAACATCATGTCGCGCGGCGCGGACACGAGCCGGCGGACCCAGCAGCTCCTCCACACCGTCGGCCGCCGGCTCGGCCCCGCGCCGGACAAGGGCACGGAGCCCGAGGGGATGGCCCGGACCCTCGAGTCACTCGGCTACGGCCGCTTCCGGGTCCTCGCCCTGCCGACCCGCGCCGCCGCGATCAAGGCGGCCGCCAGGGCGATCCGGATGACCGGCCGGCCCTCGGCCCTGCTCGTCTGGCGCGGTGCCCACAACTGGGTGATGTCGGGGTTCCGGGCGACCGCCGACCCGGCGCTGACCGACGACTTCCGGGTCACTGCCGTCCGGATCGAGGACGTCTGGTACCCGCGGGTCAGCTCGATCTGGGGCGCGTCCCGGTCGCCCGACACGCTCGTCCCGGTCCGCCTGATGCCCGAGGACTACCTGCCCTGGAAGCGCCCGACCGGTCGCTACCCCGGCAAGGACGGCCGGTTCGTCCTGATCATCCCGGTGACGGCCCGCTGAGCCCGTGCCCGTCGAGGAGATCGCCCGCCGGATCACCGTGTGACCGGTGAGGTCGACGACAAGGGCCGCGTCCGGCGTGGGCGACCCGTGCGGCAGGCTCGCCTCGACCCGGCCGTCGCGCACGACGTTCGTCCGATCCTGGAGGACCTCGCCGGCTTCGGTGTCGACGAGACGGTCGGCGGTCATGGGCGGGCAGGGTAGCGCACCACCTTGCCCGCTTGCGACCTCGTGTAAGATGGTTGCATGCGCAACGATAATCCTGAGGGACCGAACCGACCCCTGAGCGAATCGATCAGCCGAGCGCTCGGGCACGGCGGCACCATCGACATCACGACGATCGGCCGGAAGACAGGCCAGCCGCGCCGGATCGAGATCGTCTTCCACAACTTCGACGGCCGGTTGTACATCTCCGGCATGCCGCGGGCGGGCCGCCGCCGGAGCTGGTTGGCGAACCTCGAGGCGAACCCGAGCTTCATCTTCCACCTCAAGGGCGCGCTCCGGGGCGACCTTCCCGCGACCGCCCGCGAGGTCACCGACCCGACCGAGCGCCGGGCGATCCTGGCCCGCGTCGCACGCGCCTGGAACCGGTCGAACGTCGATGAGATGGTCGCCCACAGCCCGCTCGTCGAGGTGACCATCGCCGACCCGGCGGTATAGACCGACTGGGTCGCGGCGCCGACTTCGTCACGTCTGGACTCATCAAAGTCAATCTGGGCCTGCCGGGACCCGCGGCCCGGTCTTCGAGGCGGTCGGCGACGACGGCGACGGCGTCCGGATCCTGATCGAGTAGCGCTCAGCGGCGGTCGCGGACGAGCGTCCGGAACAGGTGCTCGAGCGTCGCCGCCGGGTCGTCGGTCAGGCCGGTGTGGACCTCCGAGAGCTGGACGACCGTGCTGCTCGGCGCCACGAGCCAGTGGAAGCGCTCGGCCGGGGACAGTCGGGCGATCGGCCCCGCCGCGGGGTCGCCGGAGGCGATCCGCGGGATGGCCTCGAGGTGGGCCAGGATCTCGGCCGGGTCGCACGCGGGGGCGAGCGCTCGCAGGAGCCCCGGATCGAGCTCGACCCGCGCCTCGAGGTAGCGGCGCGGTCGGGAGTGGAGGACGATCCCGGCGTTGAACATCTCGCCCCGCTCGACCCGCGGGACGACCCGGACGATGGCGTACTCGAACGGACTACGCCGCGCGGCGGGCACGGTCGGCCTCCTCGACGAACGCCCGGGGCGACGCGAGCCGCCGGGTGATGTAGTCCACGTAGGCCCGTCGCTGGCGGTCGGCGTCCGCGCCGAGCCAGGCGTCGGGGATCGCGCCGACGAGCGACTCGAGGAGCGGGCCGTCGAGCCGGTCGGCCAGCCGAGCGTCGGCCTCGACGATCGAGCCGGCGTAGGGCAGCAGGACGTGGTCGGCGATCCGCTCGAACGGTCGGCGGGCATGGGCGTCCGGGTCCCGCCAGGTGTGGTGGACATAGAGCGCCGCGCCATGGTCGATCAGCCACAGCCGGCGGTGCCAGACGAGCAGGTTGACGTTCCTGGCGGTCCGGTCGACGTTCGTGATGAGCGCGTCGAACCAGACGACGTCGGCGGCCAGGCCTGGAACGGGCAGCTCCGCCCCGGGCCGCTCGCCGGCCGCCGGGTCGAACGGCAGCGCGCCGGGCAGGAAGTCGAGCCCGAGGTTGAGTCCGGGGCTCCGGCCCAGCAGCTCCTGGATCTCCTGGTCCGGCTCGGCCCTGCCCAGGGCCGGGTCGAGCTCGACGAGGACGATCTCGGGGACCGGCAGGCCGAGCGCCCGCCCCAGCTCGCCGCCGACGAGCTCGGCGATCAGCGCCTTCGGACCCTGGCCGGCGCCCGAGAACTTCACGACGTACAGCCCGTCGTCGTCGGCCTCGAGCAGCCCGGGCAGCGACCCTCCCTCGCGGAGCGGGGTGACGTAGCGGGTCGCGGTCACGGTCCGGAGCGGGATGGCGGCGATCGCGCTCGACGGGGGCATGGCCAAGAGGGTAGCCGAGTACGATCGGGTCGTGAGCCCCAGCTCCCCGGTCCGCCACGTGGTCGTCATCGGTCTGATGGGCGCGGGCAAGACGACGATCGGACGCGCCCTGGCCGCCCGGCTCGGCATCCCGTTCGATGACAGCGACACCTGGCTCGAGGGATCGACCGGGCTGACGGCCCGCGAGCTTCGACGAGCGGCTCGGCACCGCCCGGCTCCACGAGCTCGAGGCGGCCCACCTGCTGGCGGCGGTCTCGGCGCCGACCCGGACCGTCATCGCCGCGGCGGCCAGCGTCGTCGAGGATCCCCGCTGCGTGGCCGCGCTCGAGGCGGACGGCGTCCTCGTCGTCCTGCTGCGAGCGTCGGTCGAGACGCTCGTCGACCGGTTCGACCGCGGGGCGCACCGGCCGCTCCACGGGGCCGACCCGGAGTCGATGTTCCGGGCCCAGCTCGACGGCCGCGGCGCCATCCTGGAGCGGCTGGCGGCGATCGCCGTCGACGTCGACCTGGCGGACTCCCCGGAGCGACTGGGCCGGGTCGCCCGGGCGATCGCCGAACGCGTCCGCGGCTAGGGGTTGCCGCTGAACGTGTCGCAGTCGTTCGGGTCGCCGCTCGTGTAGCCGGTCGTGAACCAGCGCTGACGCTGGGCGGCCGAGCCGTGGGTCCACGAGTCGGGGTCCACCCCGCCCTGGGCCTGCTCCTGGATCCGGTCGTCGCCGACGGCCGCCGCGGCGTCGAGCGCATCGGCGATCTCGGCGTCGGTCAGCGGGACCAGGTAGCCGGTCGCGGCGGCGTGGTTCGCCCAGACCCCGGCGTAGCAGTCGGCCTGGAGCTCGGTCCGGACCGACTCGCTGGTCGCCCCGGAGCCGCCCGAGCCGCCGCTCAGGGTGCCCGCCAGGTCCTGGACGTGATGGCCGTATTCATGCGCGATGACATAGGCCTGGGCGAACGGCCCGCCCTGGGCCCCGAACTTCGTGCGCAGGTCGTCGAAGAACCCGAGGTCGATGTAGACGTACTTGTCGGCCGGGCAGTAGAACGGGCCGGAGGCCGCGCTGGCGTACCCGCAGCCGGTCGAGATCTGGCCCGTGAAGAAGCGGGTCAGGGCGGGCTGGTACTGGCTCCCGGTCTGGGCGAACTCGCCCGTCCAGTAGGCCTGGACGCTGTTGACGTAGCCCACGATCCGGCAGTCCTCGCGGGCGTTGGCGTCGGCCCCGGTCTTGCACTCGTTGGCCAGCGCCGTGCTCGCCGGGCCGACCCCGGTGTCGCCGATGATCTGGCCGGACAGGGCGCCGAGATCGCTCGGCGAACCGCCCAGCAGGACGTAGGCGATGAGGATGACCAGGCCGAGACCGCCGGCCCCGCCGACCGCCACGCCGCGGCCGCCGACCCGGCTGCCGCGAACATCCTCGACCTGTGACGGATCGAGGGACGCACCCGGCCTGAACGTCATCGACGACTCCTCCCTGAGATGTGCCGATTATCTCGCGTCTGCCTCGGGCCGGGGATCGGGCCGACCGGTGCGCGGGCGAGAGAGAGAACCTGACAGTTCCTGGCAGGTTCGACGGCTACAGTCCGGGTATTGGAGAAACCGGCTCACGCGATCCACGGACCCGGAGGTGTCGTCCCCATGTACAACCTCGAGCTCGCTCGACTCATCCACCGCGAACGCGAGCGTGAGCTCGAGCATCAGCTCCGCGTCCGGGCGGTCCGGGCGGCCCGGGCCGACGGCGGTCGGGACGCGTTCGTGCCCCCGCCCGTCGACCAGCCGGCGCGGATCGCCCACGCGATCCGCCGGCTCACCCCGAGCCCGCGCCGGGGCGGCTGATCGGAACGTCAGGCGGGCGACGGTCGGTCGTAACGGTCGACCGTCGCCCGGGCCATCGCCACGAGCCGGTCGCGGACCTCGACGGGCTCGAGGACCTCGAGGTCCGGCCCGGCTCTGAGCAGGACGCCCGGCACCTCGTCCGGCCAGTCGAGCCGCAGGCGGAGCCGGCGCCAGCCGCCGGGGTCGTCTGGCGGGACGGACACCGCCGCCTCGACCGCCCGCTCCCCGACCGCCGCGCGGAGCCGGTCGAGCCGGTCGTCGTGGATCCGGACCGTGACGTCGATCCGCGGCGCGTCCCGCTCGTACGCCGCGCTCGACTCGGCCCACAACGCGGCGAGGTCGAAGTCGGCCGGTCGCTCGAACCGCTCGTCGAGCGGCCGAGCGCCGACCACCCGGCCGACCCGGTAGGTCCGCAGCGAGCCGTCGGTCGCCGCCACCACGTACCAGACGCCGGCCTTCAGGACCAGCCCGAGCGGGTCGATCGTCCGGCTCACCGTCCGGTCGCCACGCTCGTAGTCGATCTCGACCCGATGCGTCTCCCAGACCGCCTCGGACAGGGCCGCCAGGTGGGGCACCGGCTCGCCGGCCTGGAACCAGCCGCTCGCGTCGAGGTGGAACCGCTCGACCAGGCGCGAGGCGCGGGCGCGCAGCTCCGGCGGCAGGGCGGCCAGGACCTTGAGCCGCGCCGCGGCGACCACGGTGCCGAGGCCCAGCTCGGCGGCCGGGCCGGGCAGGCCCGACAGGAACAGGGCCTCGGCCTCGTCGGCGGTCATCCCGGTCAGTCGCGTCCGGTAGCCGTCGACCAGGCGGATCCCCCCGTGCGGGCCGCGCTCGGCGTAGATCGGGACGCCGGCCTCGCTCAGTGCCTCGACGTCGCGGTGGATGGTCCGGACCGAGACCTCGAGCTCGGCGGCCAGCTCACCCGCGGTCAACCGGCCGCGGGTCTGGAGCAGGAGCAGCAGCGAGACCAGCCGCGACGCACGCATCGCCCCGAGGATACCCCGTTACATGACGAACGGTGTCATGAATCGGGCGGATGATCCGGGAACGAGACCGATCGACGATGCGCGGGCTAGGCTTGACCCGATGACCGACCAGCACGATCCCGGACCCGAGCTCGCGGGCGCCCGCGCGGCGGCGGTCGATACCGCGGCGGCCGAGCCGATCGAGGTCGCCGGCGGGGGCACGATCCGGGTCGGGACCGCGTCGTGGACCGACCCGACGATGACCGCCGCCGGAGTGTTCTACCCGGTCGGCGCCGACAGCGCCGAGGAGCGCCTCCACTACTACGCGGAGACGTTCCCGGTCGTCGAGGTCGACGCGACCTACTACGCGCTGCCGGCCGCCCGGACCGCCGAGCTGTGGGTCGACCGGACGCCGCCGGACTTCACCTTCGACATCAAGGCCTACGCGCTGATGACCGGGCAGGGGACGGAGACGAAGCGGCTGCCCAAGGTCATCCGCGACGAGCTGCCGGCGGAGCTCCGGGCGAAGGCCCGGATCTACGCCAAGGACCTGCCGGACGAGCTCCGGGACACCGTCTGGGCGATGTTCCGCGACGCTCTCCAGCCGCTGGCCGAGCGTGGCCAGCTCGGCTCGATCCTCCTCCAGTACCCGCGCTGGGTCTTCCCGTCGTCGGAGAACCGGGCGTCGATCGAGGAGGCCGTCGAGCGGCTCGAGCCGTGGCACTGCGCCGTCGAGTTCCGCAACGGCTCGTGGCTCAACGACAAGAACGCCGAGCGGACGATCCGCTTCCTGGCCGACCGGGGGATCGCGTTCGTGATGGTCGACGAGCCGCAGGGCTTCAAGAGCAGCGTCCCGCCGGTCACGGCGGTGACCTCGAAGGACCTGGCGATCGTCCGGTTCCACGGCCGGAACGCCGAGACCTGGGAGGCCAAGGGGATCAGCCCGGCCGAGCGGTTCCGCTACCTCTACTCCCGCGAGGAGCTCGGCGAGTGGGTCCCGCGGATCCGCCAGGCCGCCGGCGAGGCCCGCGAGACCCACGTCCTGATGAACAACTGCTACGCCAACTACGGGACGACCAACGCCCGCGAGATCGCCCGGCTCCTCGCGGACCTCGACGGCTAGCGCCCGGCGCGACCGTCCAGCTCAGTTCTGGAGCGTGCCCGGGCCGCCGGGGGCTCCCCGGTCGCGCAGGAAGCGCTCGATCTCCGAGATGAGCTCGTCGCCGGCCGGCAGGCGCTCCTCGTCGACCATCGCCTCGAGCCGCGCGACGTAGGCCCGGGTCGTCTCCTCGGCGCCGGTCGCCAGGTCGAGCCGGGAGCGAAGCTGGCGGGCCTCGTCGTCGAGGTCGCCGGTCGCGACGAGCACGCCGAGGTGCCGCTCGACCGCCCGGAGCAGCGCCAGCGCCGCGACCGGGTACGGGCCGGAGACGTAGTGCGGCACCTGGGCGAAGTAGCCCACGGCCGGGGTGCCGGCCTCGGCGAGGGTCATCTCGAGGACCGAGATGGCGGCCGAGGGCACGCGCAGGTTGCCCTGGGGTCCGGCTCGGACGTCGGCGCGCAGGAGGCCCGGGGCGGACTCGGTGCCGATGATCGGGACGGGGCGGGTGTGGGGCACGGCGGCCGGGATCGCGCCGAGGCTGATCCACTCGACGACGCCGAGTCGGCCGACCAGCTCGACCATCGCCGACGCGAATTCCCGCCAGCGGAAGTCCGGCTCGGCGCCGCTGAGGACGAGCAGGTCTCGCTCGCCGATCCGGGACCGGCGGATCGTCAGCTCCGGCCAGGTCAGCTCGGCCAGGCGTCCGTCGATGATGTCGAGCGTCGGCCGCCGGGCGCGGTAGTCGAACAGGGCGTCGCCATCGAAGGTCGCCACGACCGGCCCGCCACCGGCCAGGCGCTCGGCTGCGGTCGTCGCCGCCGAGCCGCTGTCGACCCAACCGTCGAGGGCGGCGATGAGGCTCGGGGCGACCAGGTCCGTCGGCTCGTCGAGGCGGTACAGGCTCATTCGCGCAGGATAGGCGACGCGCGCGGGGCCGGCTCGCGGACGCCCTGGGCCCTGGCCGGCGCCGGCAGGGGAACGCCCTACAACGGACGGGCCAGCACCTGGCCGCTCTGGACGACCCGGAAACCGAGGCCCTCGTAGAGCTGGAAGGCCCCGGTCGGGTTATCGGCGTCGACCCCGAGGACGCCGGTGTCGAGGCCGCGCTCGCGGAGTCCCTCGAGGGCGCTGACGATGAGGGCGCTCGCGACGCCGCGTCGGCGCCACGGTCGGCGGACGCTGATCCGATCGAGCCAGCCGCGCCTGGCTCCGAGCGCGTCGTTCTCGGCAGCGAAGACGGTCGTGACGATGACGCCGGCCACCTCGTCTCCGTCCCAGGCGACCCGCCACAGGCTCGTGTCGAGGTTGGGTTCGCGGATCGTCCGTTCGAAATCCCCGTCGGTCCACTCGCGGCTGCCCCAGTGGTCCCGGAACGCCTCGGCCTCGGCGTCGAAGATCCGGCGCTGGTCGACCGGGTCGACCGGGCGCATCTCGAGTTCGTCGGGCAGTAGCAGGGACGGGATCGGTTCGTCGAGCGACCGGGCCATCTCGGCGAAGTAGCGGATCGGAGCGTAGCCGTCGGACCGGAGGAGCGCCTCCGCCCCGACCTGGCCGCCGAAGGTCGAGGCGTGGAAGCGCTTGTCGACCTCGGCCGGATGTCCCTCGGCGACCGCCCGGAGCCGGTCCTGCTGGGCGCGCAGGAGGGCTCGCCCGATCCCGCGCCGGCGGATCGACGGCTCGACCTCGCCGTCCGTCTGGTAGGTGTATTCGCCGTCGCGGAGCGCCCAGCTCGCCCGGGCGTACGCCACGATCCGTCCGCCGAGCTCGCCCACGATGAGGTCCCGGGTCGGGTCCTCGTTGAGCGGGTTCGCCAGCTCGTTGGCCAGCTCGTCGACGGTCGGGAAGAAGTCGACCCCGTCGGCGTGGTGGGCGGCCGTGACGACCGACACGATCGCGGGCAGGTCGGCCTGACCACGGTAATGACGGAACCGGAGTCCGGGGATGTCCGGGGCGCCCGGCACCTCGGTCGCGTCGTCCATCATCTGCTCCCCCTCACTGGCTGAACCGCCACGAGTCGATGTCGCGGACGGGCTGGTAGCCGATGTCCTGGTAGATGTGGTTCGCGGTCGGGTTGGCCAGGTCGGTGAACAGGAACACGAAGGCCAGCCCTGCATCGAGCTGGGCCTGGCTCGCCCCGGCGACACAGGCCGATGCGTAGCCCCGCGCGCGTCGCTCGGGTGGCGTGTAGACGGGGCCGATCCGCGCCCCGTGCGGAGTGCGCGAACCGACGACCGTCAGCGACACCGGACCGGCGTCGTCCCACAGGAACACCCCGCCCAGGGCGATCCGCCGGTCGACGAGCTCATCGGGGACCCGCGGCGCACTCGGCGGGAGCGCCTCGTCGGCGAACGCCGCGAACCAGTCGACCACCAGCTTGCGATCGTCCGGCCCGGCCAGCCTCAGGCGGCCCGGCGCCGGGCTCGGAGGCGGCCGGACGGCCGCCAGCCGGAAGATCCGCTCGCGCATCTCGAGGATCGGCGTCCGGCCCGCCTCGGCACACCAGTGCTGGGCGAACGCCCCGGCATGACCGGTCGGACCGAGGACCCCGAGCAGGTCGGAACCCGCCAGCCCCTCGGCGAGCGCCGGCACCGCGTCGCCGTCGTCGACCTCGGACAGGACCAGGTGGTACGGCGGCGTCCGCAACGCGGCGAGGACGACACGTCCGCCCGCTCGCACGACGAGGAAGTCGATCGGGCCGCTCGCCGCCGGCCGGGTTCCGGCCTTGAGGTTCGAGCAGATGCCCAGGATGAGGTTGTGCTCGGCCTCCCGGGCAGCCAGGAACGAGCCGGCGGCGTCGAGGAACCCGTCGACCGTCGCGAATCGCTCGACCGAAGGCATCGGCGGCGCGCTCAGGCCAGCTCGAGGCCGGCCTCGCGGGCGTCGCGGGCCAGCGACTCGAGTGCAGCGTCGCTCGTCGCGGAGTCGCGCACGAGGGTCATCACCCGGTCCACCCCGACCTCGCGGTAGGCGGCGAGCCGATCGACCCGCTGGCCACCCTCCCGGCTCAGGTGCTCACCCCAGATGTGGACCGACAGGGCCAGGGTCGCCGGGTCCCGCCCGATCTCCTCGCACCGCGAACGGATCACCGGCAGCGCCTCGGTGACCTCGTCGGGCAGCATCCCGTCGAGGTTCAGCTCGTCGGCGTGGCGAGCGGCCAGGCGCCAGGTCACGTTCGGACCGTTGCCGCCGACCATGATCGGCACTCGCGGCTGCTGGATCGGCTTCGGCACGTTCCGCGCGTTCCGGACCTGGGCGTGGCGGCCCTCGTACGTGGCGTGGCTGTGCCGGTCGCCGGCCAGCATCCGGGTGATGACCTCCAGGTCGTCGCCCAGCCGGGCCAGCCGCTCGCGGGTCTCCGGGAAGCCGTAGCCGTAGGCCAGCCACTCGTCGCGCTTCCAGCCGGCGCCGATCCCGAGCTCCATCCGCCCGCCGCTGATCGAGTCCATCGTCGAGATCATCTTGGCCGTCAGGGCCGGGTTGCGGAACGCGGTGCAGATGACGATGTGGCCGATCCGGACGCGGCTCGTCAGCGCGGCCAGGGCCGACAGCGAGGTGAACGACTCGAAGGTGATCTCGTCGGTCGGGCGGGGGATCGTATGGAAGTGGTCGAACAGCCAGATCGACTCGAAGCCGAGCCGCTCCGCCTGGCGGGCCACGTCGGTCGTCCGGCGCCACGCGTCGAGCGGGTCCCAGCCGTCGTACTCGCCGACCCAGCCCTGCGGGACGATCACCCCGATCTTCATCGCCCACCTCCGAGGCCGAGGCCGCCGAGCCGACCCGGCCCGCGCGGCCGTGCTCGCCACGCTGTCCCACCAGCATAGACAGGCGTCCGCAACGACGGGGAGAGCCCCTACCGTGGGCGTCCGCCGCGACGAGCGAGGACGAGCAGAGAGGCCGCTTGATGATCCGGACGTCGCCCTTCCACGAGCGCATCGCCGCGCTCAACGAGACGGGCCTGTGGGAGCACTGGTCGAACCACCTGGCGGCGACCCGCTACCAGATGTCGGACAAGTTCGAGTACTTCGCGATCCGCAACAGCGCCGGCCTGTTCGACACGTCGCCGCTCTACAAGTACCGGATCCATGGACCCGACGCGGAGCGGTTCCTGGCCGGGGTCCTCGCCCGTGACATCCGGACCTGCCGGCCCGGCCAGGCCCAGTACACCGTGTGGTGCGACGACCGCGGCTTCGTGGTCGAGGACGGGGTCGTCCTCCGCCACGGCCCCGACGAGTTCGTGCTCACCGCCGCCGAGCCGAACCTGGCCTACTTCCAGGAGCTCGTCGGCCGGCTCGACGTCGGGATCGACGAGGTCTCCGACGACTGGGCGGTCCTGGCCGTCCAGGGCCCGAAGTCGCGCGACCTGCTCGCCGGGCTGGCCCCGGCGGTCGGGGAGCTGCCCTATTTCGGCCTCGTCGCGACGAAGATCGCCAAGGTCCCTGTCCACGTCTCGCGGACCGGCTACACCGGAGACCTGGGCTACGAGATCTGGGTCCCGGCCGCCGACGCCCTGACCGTCTGGGATGCGGTCTGGGCGGCCAGCCGCGGACGGGGGATCGTCCCGTTCGGGCTGACCGCGCTGTACATGGCCCGGATCGAGGCGGGCCTGGTCCTCCTCGACGTCGACTTCCACTCCAGCCGGTTCGCCTGGACCGACGCCGACCGGACGACCCCGATCGAGCTCGGCCTCGGCTGGATGTTCCGCGACCTGGCGACCGACGACCGGGCGTTCATCGGGCGCGACGCGATCCGGCGCGAGCTGGCCGACCGGACGTCGCGCTGGAAGCTGACCGGCCTGGTCGTCGACTGGCGCGACTACGACCGGATCTACGACCGGGCCGGACTCATCCCGCCCAAGGACCACACCCCCGTCCACGACGAGTACTACGTCTACGACGACGACCTCAACCAGCTCGGCTACGCGACCAGCCAGATGTACTCGCCGATGCTCCAGCGCCACATCGCCCTGGCCCGCGTCCCGCTCGCCCTGACCGCGCCCGGCTCCCGGGTGAAGCTGGAGCTGGCGGTCAACCACCGCTACGAGTACTTCGACGCGTACGTGACCCGGACCCCCCTGTTCAACCCCGAGCGAAGGACCGCCTGACATGCCGAAGACGAAGACGGACACGCCGAAGACCAGGACGACCGGCAAGGCCGACCGGACCTACGACGCCATCGTCATCGGCGGCGGTCACAACGGCCTGACCAACGGGGCCTACCTGGCCAAGGCCGGTCTCCGGACGCTCATCCTCGAGCGGCGCCACCTCGTCGGCGGGGCGGCGATCACCGAGGAGCTCCGGCCCGGCTTCTGGTTCACGACGTTCTCGTACGCCCTCAGCCTGCTCCGCCCGGACATCGTCCAGGAGCTCGAGCTGACCAAGCACGGCTTCATGCCGATCCTCATGCCGACGACCTTCTGCCCCAAGGAGGACGGCGACTACCTCCTGCTCGGCCAGGACCACGGCGAGAACCTCAAGGAGATCGGCCGCCACAGCCCCCACGACGCCGACGCGTACGACGCCTTCAACCACGACGTCAACAAGGTCCTCCAGGCGATCAAGCCGCTCCTCGACCAGGCGCCGCCGGACATCTTCAGCGACGACCCGGAGGAGCTGGTCGCCCTGGCCGCCCTCGGGGGGCGCTTCCGGAAGCTCGACAAGAAGGTCCTCCACGACGCCGTCCGGCTGCTGACCGGCTCGGCGGCGGACTTCCTGGACGACTACTTCGAGTCGGACATCCTGAAGGGCTATCTGGCCTCGTCGGCGATCATCGGGACGAAGGTCGGGCCGTACTCGCAGGGCTCGGGGCTCGTCCTCCTGTACCACATCCTCGGCGAGCACGACGGCGAGTTCGGGGCGTGGTCGTTCCACAAGCGGCGGCAACGGCGGCTTCACCCAGGTCCTGTCGCGGGCGGCCCAGGCGTTCGGGGCGGAGATCCGGCTCGAGTCGCCGGTCGCCAGCGTGATCACGAAGAACGGCCGGGCGACCGGGGTGGCCCTGGCCGACGGGACCGAGTTCCACGCGCCGATCGTCGTCTCGGCGCTCGACCCGCGCCGGACGTTCCTCGAGCTGGTCGAGCCGCGCGAGCTGCCGACCGACCTGGTCGAGACGATCCAGCGGTTCCGCTTCCAGGGCACCTCGTCGAAGGTCAACTTCGCGCTCGACGGCGTGCCGCGCTACCCGGCTCTCGGCGACCGGACCGACCAGTACCGCGGGTTCACCAACATCGGCCCGTCGATGACCTACCTCGAGCGGGCCTTCGACGACGCGAAGTACGGCTGGTACTCGCAGCGGCCGTATCTCGACTGCGCGGTCCAGTCGATGGTCGACCCGGACATGGCCCCGCCCGGCAAGGCGGTCATGAGCTGCTTCGTCCAGTACACCCCGTACCAGCTCCGCGAGAGCGACTGGGACACCGAGAAGGAGCATCTCGGCGACACGGTCCAGGCCACGCTCGAGTCGTTCTTCCCGGGCTTCGGCGACCTCGTCCTCCAGCGCGAGGTGCGGACCCCGCTCGACATCGAGCGGACGGTCGGCCTCTCGGAGGGGAACATCTTCGCCGGCGAGTTCCTCGCCCCGCAGATGTTCTTCTTCCGCCCCGCGCCCGGGCTGGTCGCAGTACCGGACCCCGATCGACGGCTACTACCAGTGCGGCTCCGGCACCCACCCGGGCGGCTGCGTGATGGGCGCGCCCGGCAAGCTCGCGGCCGGCCGGATCCTCCAGGACCGGGAGCGGGCCCAGGCCTAGCCCAGGCTCGGGTCGGCGGCTGGTCGGGCGGCGCCCACGACGCTCGATCCCGAGCGGCCGCTCGCGCCTGGTCGTGGGCCCCCGGGCGGCCGCTCCGCCTGGCTCACGACCCTCCCCGAGCGGCCGCCGGTCCGGGGAGCCTCGATCCTGACAGGCGTACCTCAGGCGAACATTCGTCACCCCGGAGCTCCTGCCACCGGCGCCCGGGCTCCCCTGCGACCCCGGATCCATACCGCGCTGAGCGTGCGGCGGTAGAAGATCCCGGTCCTGGGCTCCGCGCCGCGCCCGCGAAGACTGTCGAATGCTCGTGTGGCGAACATCTGTCAAGAACTCCGCGGGCGGCCGGTCAAAGTCGGCCGCGCTACCATCGCCCGGATGGACGACGCCGCGACGATCCCGGCCCTGGCCGGCGCCGACCTGCGCTACCGGGTGGTCCGGACCGAGCCGGCCCGGAGCGCCGAGGAGAGCGCCGCGTTCCAGGGCATCGAGCTCGGGGCGCTCCTGCGGACGATCGTCGTCCGGCGCGGCGAGGACGACTACGTGTTCGTCCTCGTCCCGGCCGGACGCCGGTTCGACTGGCCGAAGCTGCGCGCCCACCTCGGCGTCAGCCGGCTGTCGCTGCCCGACGCGGACGAGGCCCGCGCGGCGACCGGCTACGAGCGCTACGCGATCACCCCGTTCGGCGCGAGCCGGGCCTGGCCGGTCATCGCCGACGCGTCGATCGTCGGCCGGCCGGTCGTCGCCATCGGCGGCGGCGCCCGCGGGCTCAACGTCCACCTCGCCCCGGACGACCTCATCCGCTACCTCGGCGCGGCGGTGGTCGACGTCAGCCAGCCGGAGGACGCCGCCGCGACCGGCGCCTAGAGGAGGGAGCAGGGTTGGAGATCACGGCAGGGATCCGGCGGATCGGCGAAGGCGTCGTCAACACCTATCTCGTCGAGGAGGCCGGCGCGGTGACGATCATCGACGCCGGGGCGCCGTCCTACTGGGGCGATCTTCCGCGCGAGCTGGCGGCGATGGGCCGGAGCCTCGCCGACGTCCGATCGGTCGTCCTGACCCACGGTCACAGTGACCACATCGGTTTCGCCGAGCGGATCCGGCGCGAGCGCGGGACGCGCATCCTCGTCCACGAGCTCGACGCCGCACTGGCGCGGGGCGAGGTCCCCAACCCGGCCAAGGGGATGGGCAAGGTCCGGCTCGTGCCACTCCTGTCGTTCCTCGTCTTCTCGGTCCGGCACGGCATGCTCCGGATCCCGCGGATCGCCGAGGTGTCGACCTTCGGGGACGGCGCGACGCTCGACGTCCCCGGGTCGCCGCGGGTCATCCTCCTGCCCGGGCACACGCCCGGCAGCGCCGCGCTCCACGTCCCGGCGCTCGACGCCCTGTTCGTCGGTGACGCGCTCGCGACCCTGGCCGTGTCGACCGGCGAGACCGGGCCGCGGATCGC
Source organism: uncultured Chloroflexia bacterium (assembly GCA_963837825.1). Lineage (GTDB taxonomy): Bacteria > Chloroflexota > Limnocylindria > Limnocylindrales > CSP1-4 > Chersky-267. The sequence goes on along the minus strand of CAWIOR010000014.1, from coordinate 207,300 downwards.
GCCGTTCTCGGCCGACCCGGCCCAGGCGGTCGACTCGCTCGGCCGGCTCGAGGGCGTCGAGGCGAGGTACGTCCTGCCCGGCCATGGCCAGGCCTGGACCGGCGGGGTGGCGGAGGCGGTCCGCCTCGTCCGCGCCTCGGTCGCCGGATCCGCGGCGGCCTGACCGGCGGAGGCGGACCCGCGCCGCGTCGGCTATCAGCACCTGATATGATACTCAACCATGAGAACGGTCTCCCCGCTCGACCTCCGGCGCAGCCTCGGGCGGATCCTCGACGAGGCGTCCGCCGGAGAGCGGTTCCTCATCGAGCGCGATCATCGGCCCCTGGCGATGCTCGTGTCGGTCGAGGACGGCCGTCGGCTCGAGCCCGACGCTGAGGACCGACGGCGACGGACGCTCGAGGCCCTGGATCGTCTCGCCCGGCTCGGCGAGCGCTGGGCAGAGATGTACCCGAGCGACCTCTCCGCGGTCGAGGCGGTTCGGCTCGATCGCGCCCGTGACGACCCCGGCTCCGATGCCTGATCCGCTCGTCCTCGACGCGTCGTCGGCGATCGCGATCGCCCGCGCCGAGCCGGCGGCCGGGGCCGTGGAGCGCGTCATCCGCGACCAGCGCGCAGCCGACGGCCGGATCGTGGTCCCCGGTCACTTCTGGCTCGAGCTCAGCAACGTCCTCGTCCGGCGCTATCGGATGGATCCCGGGCCGGTCGCCGAGACGATCCGCGAGCTCGATGTGGTCGGTCTCGAGACCGTCGAGGTCGACCGGCCGCTACTCCTCCTGACCGTCGATCGGATGGTCGTCCACGGGCTCACCGCCTACGACGCCGCCTATCTCGCCCTGGCCGAGGCCGTCGATGGCCGACTCCTGACCCTCGACGAGCGCCTGGCCGAGGCAGCCGGCGAATGCGCGGTCCCGCTCGACGGGGCCGGCCCGGCCCGGCTGGCCGAACGGCGAGCCCCGTACCGTCCCGGCCCCGGTCTCGGCGCCGTGCCCGGCTTCGGGGCCTATCTCGCCGAGCTGCGCCGCCGGGCCGAAGCCTCGACTTGATCGCGCCAGCCCGACCTCAGCCAGAGGTCGATGACCCGATCTGAAGGTCGGCTAGCATGACGACCATGGCCGTCCTTCCCACGACCGTCCTCGCCTTCCTGGCGACGGGGCCGCTGGCGCACGTCGTGACCCTCGACCGGAACGGCGCGCCGCACGTCTCGATGGCCTGGGTCGGGGTCGAGGACGACGAGGTCGTCATCGGTACCCTCGGCGACCAGCCCAAGCTGCGCAACCTGCGCCGCGATCCTCGGATCGCCCTGTCGTTCCAGGCGCCCGGCCGGAACGACTTCGGGCTGGACCGCTATCTCGTCCTGCGCGGCAAGGCCCGGGTGACCGAGGGCGGCGCACCGGAGCTCCTCCAGCGCCTCGCGCACGTCTACCTCGGTCCCGGCGTCCACTTCCCGCCGATGCCGAACCCGCCGCCCGGCTTCGTCATCCGGGTCGCTGTCGAGAAGGTCTCGGGGATCGGTCCCTGGGCCTGACGACGGGCAGGGCGTCGACCCGTCGAGGGTGGAGAACCGGGTCCCGGCCCGCGACGTAGAGGCTGGCATGAACCGCAGGCTCCCCCTGCCGCCGGGTCTCGGCCGCTTCCTCCGCGAGTACGGGCTGGCCGTCGGGATCGCCCTCGGGAGCGTGATCGGCCTGCTCTTCGGCAACGTCGCGATCGGCGTCGCGGCCGGCATCCCGATCGGCGCCGCGCTCGCCAGCTGAGCCGCCCCGGTCAGCGCGCGGCCAGGCGAGCGATCAGCTCGCGGAGCTCCGGCTCCAGCCGCGGGAGTGGCGCCGCCCGGGCGTTCGCCCGCGCGTGATCGCGCCAGGCGACCAGGTTGTGAGAGACGCGCGCAAGACGCAGGCGTGCTATTTGCTTGACCAGGCCCGACCGACGGCCGGGCGACGACTCAGCGGACGCAGGGAGGACCACGATGGCCGGGAAGAGGTACCCGCTGATGACGACGTCGGCCGGGGCCCGGGTGACGATGGCCGGGGCGCGCGGCGTCGACCCGGATGCGATCGCCGATCAGCTCAAGGACATCGCCGAGCGGATCGGCAAGGTCTTCGACGGCGCGACCGCGGCGCTTCCGCTCAAGTCGGTCGAGCTCGCCCTGACCATCGGTGGCGAGGGGAAGGTCGGGTTCTTCGGGTCGGGCGTCACCGCCAAGGCCGAAGGTTCCATCACGTTGACCTTCGAGCGTCCGGAGCCGAAGGCCCCGTGAGGCCGAGATGCGACCACCACGGGCCGGGCGTCTACGCGGGCAGGTCGATCCGACCGTCGGGCCGATCGGCGGGGTAGCTCGGCGTGTAGCCGCCGGCAGCAACCAGGGCTGGATCCTTCCAGATCCTGTTGGCCTTGGACAGGCTGTTGAAGTAGATGACCGCACCGGGCTTCTTCCGGGCGATCCGGGCGATCGTCTGCTCGTGCGGGTGGCAGTAGCCCTTGGTCCCGTTCGTGGAGATGAGGAACTCCGGGCAATCGATCAGGTCGAGAAGCCCGAGGCTGGTGTTGTTCTCGCTGCCGTGATGGGCCACCTTGTAGGCTGCCAGGCGCAACGGACGTTCCCCGAGCAGGGTGCACAGCCGGTCCACCGAGGCGGTCAGCACGTCGGCCCGGGCGTCGGCACCGAGCAGCAGGCGCCGGCCACCGAACTCGAGCAGGAGCCCGATGCTGCTGGCGTTCGTGGGGGATGGGTCTTCGATGACCTGTTGGGCGGCCAACGAAGCGAGCTGGCCCGGGAGGACCGTGGCCGGGCATGGCCGGAGCGCGGCGATGCCGATCGGTGCCGGCGGCGGCGTTCCGGGAACCGCGAGCTTCGTTCCGGCGACGGCGGCCGGCCAGTCGTCGCGCAGGGCTTTCAGCTGGGCTGCGCCGGGCGAGACCACGGTCACGCGCATCGATCCGAACTTGCGGACCGGAAGAGCACCGGTAGCCGGCACCGCGATGCCCCGTCCGCCGAAGGCGGCATTCCAGGGGAGCTGTCCCTTCAGCAGGATCTTCGTGAGGCTGTCGCCCTGCTTCAGGCTGACCGGCCCCGCGGCGCCCGTGTGGTCCTCGCGGCCGTTGTACCAGATGTCGCCGAACGTCGGGGCGATCTTCTTGTCGTTGAACATCTCGAGGATGCCGCCGATGTGATCGTCGTCGACGTGGGTGATCACGAGCAGCTCGAAACGCGCGTTGGGGCCGAGGGCGCCGATGCGCGTGCGCAGCTCCTTCGAGTGGGCGCCGCCGTCGACCAGGATCCGGCGCGGCTTGCTCTTCAGCCCGTACTCGATCCACAGGCAGTCGCCCGGTCCGCCAGGGAGCATCTCGATCGTGAACATCGGCGGTCTCCGTACAGCAGTCGTGTACCCGGAAGGAGTATGAGTAGTGAGCATCAGCGCAACGTCTCGTGGGTCGACCCCGCCCCGACGCAGGTCGCTCCCCGACTACGTCCCCGGCCAGATCATCGTTCGGGTGAAGGACGACACGGTGGCCAACGTCCCCGACCTGGGCACGCTCTCGGTCGCCACCGTTCGGAACCTCCAGATGCCCGAGTCCATCCACGCGCCCCTCGACCTGCTCCGGCGTCAGCGACAGATCCGGGACGTCGAACCGATCTTCTCCCGCCGCCGGACGTCGGCCCAGGCTGCGGCGGCGCGGGCCACCGCGCGCGTGTCAAAGACAGGGTCCTTCGCGATGGCGTTCGCCCAGAGCGTCCGCGAGTCGGAGAGCGAGCAGCTTCGCGGGATCAACCTCATCCACCTGACCAGGACGGCGGACGCCGACAAGGTGGTCAAGGAGCTCAACGCGGCGTCGGGCGTCGAATACGCCCACCGTGTCCCTGCCCGCTGGCTTGCGGCCGGTGGCGCCACCCCGAAGCCCGACCCGCTGGTGAACCGCCAATGGGGCCTCAGGGCGATCCGCTGGTTCGAGGCGAACCGGCCGGACGCGTCGACGGTCAAGGTGGCGGTCCTCGACACCGGGGTCGATCTCGCCCATCCGGACCTCAAGGCTCGCGTCAGCGGGTACGACCACCAGGCTGCGAGCGCGACGGACATCATCGGGCACGGCACCCACGTCTCGGGCATCGTCGCGGCCGACAACGACAACAACGTCGGGATCGCCGGGATCTGCGCCTGCGATCTGAGCGTCTACAAGATCTTCCCCGACGACCCGGCGGCTGACGGCGGCGACTACGTCGACGAGACGGCCTACCTCCGGGCGCTCAACGCCTGCCGGACCGCCGGTGTGCGTGTGATCAACCTGAGCATCGGCGGTACTCGCCGGGATCAGACCGAGGAGCTGGTCTTCCGGCTGCTCACGGAATCCGGGACGCTCGTCGTGGCGGCGATGGGCAACGAATACGAGGAGGGCAACCCGGTGGAGTACCCGGCAGCCTATGCCCACGTGCTGGCTGTCGGGGCGATCAACGAGTCCAACCGGCGGGCGTACTTCTCCAACACCGGCCCACACATCGGCATCTCGGCGCCGGGCATGAACATCCTGTCGACGCTGCCGCTCAAGACGTCCCGCACCCGGGGCAAGGAAGAGACCGGATACGCCGCCTGGAGCGGCACGTCCATGGCGACGCCCCACGTCACCGCGGCCGCGGCACTCGTCTTCGCCCGGAACCCCGGCTGGGATGGGGATCGGGTCGCGAAACGGCTGCTGGCGACGGCCGCCAAGCTGCCTCAGATGGACGGGAAGGCGCGGACATCGTCCCTCGGCGCCGGCCTGCTCGATCTCCAGGCCGCTCTATCCTGACGGGGAGAGCGAAGGTAGGCATGCCCGATCGACCAGCCGGCCAGCGCCGGCTCAATCTCAAGTTCGTTCCGGGGGCCGCCACCGACGAGCGGATGCGCGAGCTCGCCCAGACGCCCGGGGTGGCCAACGTCGAGCCCCTCTTCCCGGGCGAATCGCAGCCCGATCTCGCCTCGTTGATGGTCGTCGACGTCGACGAGGACAAGCTCGACCAGGCGCTGCCCGACCTGCGCGCGAAGCCTGACGTGGAGTACGTCGAGGAGCCGGCACCCAGGAAGCTCATTCGTCCGGTCCGTAGCAAGCGAAGGACGGCGAAGCGTTCCTCCCCCGAACCCTAGCCCTTGACGACCCCCAGCGGCGTCAGCCGCGTCGTCGGCCGGACGAGGGTCGCCGAGAGGGCCATGACCGTCTCGATGTCCTTGTAGGCGAAGGCCGCCTCCTCGGCGACCGTCCGCGGGTCGCCCGAGTGGAGCGAGACGCCGAGGGTGGCCATCTCGTCGTAGACCTCGCGCGACGACTTCGCCTTGCGGGCGGCGTGCCGGCTCATCGCCCGCCCGGCGCCGTGCTGGCAGGTGTCGAAGGCGTCGGCACAGCCGAGCCCCTCGCCGACGTACGAGGCGGTGCCCATCGAGCCCGGGATGAGCACGATCTCGCCCGCCCGGGCGCGCACGGCGCCCTTGCGATGGACGATCCCGTCCCGGCCGACGTGGCGCTCCCAGGCGGCGTAGTTGTGGTGGACGTCGACGACCCGCTCGAAGCGGCCGATCCGGGTCGCTGCGCCGAAGGCCCGCTCGACGACGTCGAGCATCCGGCTCCGGTTGACGACCGCGTAGCGGAGGGCGTAGGTCATCGCCGCCCAGTAGGCGTGGTGCTCGTCGCTGTCGTCGGGAAGATAGGCCAGCTCGCGATCGGGCAGCTCGAGGTCCCGGCGCCGGTCGAGCTCGAGCGCCCGCTGGCTGAACGCGTCGCAGATCGCCTTGCCCAGGCTCCGCGAGCCCGAGTGGAGCATCACGTAGACCCGCCCCTCGGGATCCCGCTGGAGCTCGAGGAAGTGGTTGCCCGAGCCCATCGTGCCGAGCTGGTCGATGCCATGGTCGAGCCAGGCCGGGGCGATCGAGTCCGGTCGCTCCAGCCCGATCTCGGCCTCCGCCCGCGCGTGGTCGACCCGGTGCGGCTGCGAGCGCATCCCGACCGGCACGCCGGCCGCGATCCGCTCGAGGACCGCCTCGAGCTCGGCCGGGCGCAGCGTCTCGACCGTCAGGTCGGTCTCGACGAGGGCGACCCCGCAGCCGATGTCGACCCCGATCGCGTACGGCACGACCGCCCGATCGGCGAACAGGACGCCCCCGATCGGCATCCCGTAGCCCGTGTGGGTGTCCGGCATCAGCGCGACGTGGTCGATCGCGAACGGCAGGTTCGACAGGTTCGTCGCCTGGCGGAGCGCCGACTCCTCGAGCTCGAGCGCCCAGCTCATGATCGGGACGCGCCCGGGCTGGCTGACGCGGGGGAGGGTGGCGGTCACGGTGGCTGTCCGGGACTTCGTCCTGGCCGTCGTCTTCGCCCGGGTAGCCGCCCTCGTCGTCGGCGTCGTCGGCGTCTTCGCGGTCTTCGTGCCCGTCTTCGTGGCCATGGCTGCCGGACCTCCGGCCGGTGGGACGGCGGTCGCGTCCGTCCTCATTCTGGACCCGGAGCTCGCCCCGGCAAGACGCGACCGGCCCCACCGGCCGTGCCGCTCGGACCCTCGCCGAACCCACGCGGGCGTGCCCGATCCCCGCGGGCGCGCCGGATCCCCGCGGGCGTGACGCACCTCCTCGGTCTCCGCCACGCCGCCGGCTCGGGTGACGCGTCTCCGCGACCTGGCGCCGCTCCCCTGACAGGCGTTACCCAGGCGGACACACGTCGCTGGCGACGACGCCCGCGATCCCTCCCCAAGCGCCGCCGACCGATGATTCCTTGACACCTGCTCGCCTGAGGAACGCCTGTCAAGAAACCGCCGCGAACCACACAAGAAGCCCCGCGATCCACGGACCAATGTCCGCCTGAGGAACATCTGACAGAACCGACCGGTCCGGCACCGGACAGGGCCCCGGACCGGCACGGCATAGGGCCCCGAACCGGCACCGGACAGCCGACCGGACTGGCACGGCACAGGCTCCCGGACCGGCACGGAACAGGGCCCCGCCCGGGACCGAGCCGGGGTCCCATGACCAGTCTCATTCAACCTGACGTCAACTCAGAGACGCCCCGATGACGGCACGGGTGGACCCTGCGCCTGTCGTTCATCGACGACCGTGACGGGTGCGACACCCGCCGCGTACTCGGGGGGCACGAGATGGCGGCACAGGGCACGGAGAGACTGCCGGTCTACAAGCTCGAATCGATCCCGCCGGACCTTCGCGGTCTGGCCGGCCATGCTGACCGGATCTTCGGTCTGACCGACTACGAGACGACGCGACCAGACGGTCGGCTGTCCCTCCGGTCGGGTAGCCATATCGTCGAGCAGCACCTGGCCAGTGGTGGGATCTGGGCGGCCGACCGGGAACGGCTCTGGAACTCCCAGGCATCGCCGAAGCTACCCTCCGCGACGAGCGCCCGGGACCTGGCGGACCGTTTCCTGGCCGATCGCGAGCTGCTCCCGCGGCTCGACGGCCCGTTCCGGATCGAGTACATCGGCCCGGGCAGCACCCAGCTGTCGACGCTCGATCGAAAGGGCAAGAAGCGGGCGGATCGCGCCCTCGACGTCCAGGCCCGCTACGAGGTCACCGTGTCCGTGCCGGGGCCCGACGGGGCCATCCCGGTCGTCGGCGGCGGTGGCAAGTTCAAGCTGACGATGGGCGACGGGGGCGGCGTGATCGGCTTCAGCGGTGGGTGGCGGCCGGCGGTCGACTCGATCGAGGCCGTGGCGCTGCCCGTCGACGAGCTCGATCGGCGGTTCAAGGAGCTCGTCGGAGATCTCGACATCGAGCGCTTCGACTCGTTCCTGGCCTACTACTCGGCGCCGGCGGCGGACGAGCAGTCGCATCTCTACCCCGTCCGCGTCTACAGCGGCACCGCCCGCGTGGGCAAGCGGCGCTTCCCGCTGCGCCAGATCATCCTGCCCGCGACCGACTTCGGACCCAGGCTCCCGATGCCGATCCCGCAACCGAAGCGAGCTCCGCGAGAGCGGGCCGTCCGGCTCGTTCCCGCCAACAAGCGCAGCCTCCTGACCCTGGCGCGAGGGAACCCGTTCGAGGCGGGGACCTCGTGGATCGGCCAGAGCGGCGGACTGTCGGGCAGCCAGAACAACGCCGCCGGCTTCGTCAACGGCCTGGCCAACGACGGCTGGCTGGTGAACTTCAACTGGGGCGACGCCAACGCCTGGGAGTCGGACTGGCACCGGAACGACGACGACTGGGTCGACGCGGCCGACTTCGTCTTCTACACCGGCCACGCGAGCATGGACGGCTGGGTGCTCCGGAACCCCGACGACGGCAGCCTCGACTTCAGCGAGGTCGGGCCGCAGGCCCAGGTCCCCGGCGACATGTGGGGCCAGCAGGATCTGGAGTGGACGATCATCGCCGCCTGCGGACCGCTCCAGGACGAGGTCATCTCGAAGGGTGGCGGCGACGTCTTCGCCCGCTGGGGCGGGGCGTTCGACGGCCTCCACCTGCTGATGGGCTACGGCGCGATCACCTACGACAACGAGGACGAGGGCCGATTGGTCGTCCGATACGCCCGCGAGGGCGAGACGCTGGTCAACGCCTGGTTCCGGACCGCGACCGAGGTCCAGCCCTCGACGAACGGCGCGTCGCCGCCGGATGGCCCCGACGTCTGGGTCGGTGTCGTGTGGGCGTATCGGGACGGCGCCCCCGGCCCCGAGAACGACCATCTCTGGGGTCACGGCTCGGTGGCGGTCGACCCACGGCCGCCCGACGGCTTCGTGGCGATGTGGACGACGACCTGACCGACGGCCGAAGGCGCCCCCAGGCGGGTCGCTTCGGCGGGTAACCAGATCGCAGCTCAGCTGCGGGGAGGTGGATCATGGCTTCGAAGACGACGTTCAAGCTGACCCTCGGTCGATCGAAGGAGTCGGTTGAACCGGTGGTCGAGGGCCGCCCCCGAAAGGCCGCGGTGCGACGGCCGCAGCTCACCCTCGAACCGCGCCTCATCGCGAAGGCCCTCCGGGCGACCCCCGGGATCGACGAGGTCGTGAAGGCTTCGCCGAACCTCCTCAAGTGGCCATCGTGGTTCCCCGTCGCGACCTTCACCGCCTGTCAGAAGACGGGCACGGCGCTCTGGCTCGACGTCTGGGATGCCGACCATTTCGACCTGTACACCGACATGGCCCGCTGCCTGGCCGACTGCCGGATCTGGTTCAGCGCCAACGGCTTCACGACGTGGGATTCGCCGCAGACCAAGACCGGCCGGATCTGCATGACCTTCCGGGCGCCGACCGACGGCGACTACGTGTGCCACGTCCAGCTCCAGAGCGACGCCGGGCCGGCCACCGTCGACTGCATGATCGACTCGTTCGATTTCGGCCCGCTGCCGTTCAACGGATCGATCTCCCAGCCGCACCCAGCGTTCCTCTCAGCCGGCCTCCACCAGTTCAAGATCCATCAGCTGTCCGGCTCGTACTTCTTCGTGGGCATGAGCGTCTGGAGGGCCTAGTCGCAGATCGAAAATGCTTGACGTGCCCACGGACGGGGGTATCGTCACTGCGGGCGATCCGCGCCGCGAACTGAGACCGAGCCAGTCGCCCGGGCCTGGGCACGGCGACGTTCGGCGATGCGCGCGATCGCGAAGTGGAGGGCTCCTCAATGAGTCAGCGCTGGCTCGTCGGACTCGTCCTGCTCGTCGGCACGGTGGTCGAGCTGTTCGTCGTCCACATCGCCCTGGATCTGCCCCGCCAGCTCGGCTGGCTGATCGACCTCGTCGTCCTGACGGCGGTGCTCGGCGTGATCGGCGTCGCCCTGCGGGCCCACCCGCTTGGGATCCTGATCGACGAGCGGAACAAGATGAGCCTGTCCCGGCTCCAGATGTCGATCTGGACGGTCATCGTCCTGACCGCGTTCGCGGCGATCGGCCTGTCGCGCGTCGGGCAGGACGGAGTCGCCGACCCCCTCGCCGTGGCGATCCCGGAGCAGCTCCTGTGGGCGATCGGCATCACCGCCACCGCGCTCGTCGGCACACCCGTGATCCGGCAGCTCAAGGAAGGACCGAGCGTTCGAGCCGATCTGGCTGGTGAGGCCGATCGATTCGTCATCGGCCCGATCATCTACAACAAAGAGCCGTCGCGGGCCAAGTGGACCGACATCTTCGCCGGCGAAGAGATCGGGAACGAGGGCGTCGCCGACCTCGGCAAGGTCCAGATGTTCTACTTCACGGCCATCGCCGCGATCGTCTATGCGTTTGCCGTGTTCCAGCTGCTCAGCGGGACCGAGCCGAGGGACCTCACCGGCCTTCCCGTCCTGAGCGAGGGCATGGTCGTTCTGCTGGGCCTGTCGAACGGCGCCTACCTCATCAAGAAGGCCGTTCCGGGGACGAACTCGTAGGCACCTTCGCAGAGGGATCCGTCGGTGCGAGTCCCTGACGTCGCCCGGCCCAGGGATCGGCAGGGCGGGAGTCAGCCGAAGATCGCGCGCAGGATGGCGCCGGCGACGTTGAGAAAGCCGACGACGACGAGCAGGAGGATGAACAGGAACACTCCCAACGTCAGGAGGTTGTTGTTGAGCGTCGGGGCATTCGGCCGCACGGCGGGCCTCGTAGCCGGACGCGGCTCCCACGGCACCCACCTCCGGCCATCCGACGTCGCTGCGGTCACGAGCTCCTCCAGACGGGCGCGGACGGGACCCGGATAGAGCTCCAGATGAGTCAGCCTCGGCAGGGCGGTGAGGATCCCGCCCGGGTACCTCCCGAAGCGCTCATAGAAGGCCTCGCGAGCCTGATCGGCACGTTCGTCGTCACGCTCGGTTAGCCACCAGTAGCGGCCGGCCTGGGGCAGGTCGCCCATCTCGAACCAGATCGACCCGAGGAGGTCCAGGACGTCTTGGTCAGTCGGGGTCTCGATCAGCAGGCCATTGAGCCGATCGCGCGCCTTCCACAGCCGACCGCGCTCGACGTCCTCCCTAACCCGGTCGAACCGGGCGCTCTCCGGGATGTGGATCGTCGTCATCGTCGGGACTCTAGCGGGTCGGGAGGACCGATCGATCGTCGCGAACTCGATCTCGTCACGGTCGAATCGAGCCACGCCTCGGGGGCCGACTCGATCGCTGGGCCATGCCCACGAGCGCCGCTTGACACGTGCACACCAGGCGAGCGTACGTCAGTGTCGGCGCCGGAGCGATCGCCCAAGATGACCTTCTGGAAGGCGAACCGTTGACACTCGATCGTCTGGTGAACACCTGACAACTCGTCAGCCCTCGTCGAGCGACCAGTGCTCGTCTGAGGTACATATGACAAGAATGGCTTCCGGGGGCCCGAACTCGCCCGGGACCGACCGGCGGGCCGCGCTCGCCACGCATGGCTTCCGCCACGAACGACGAAGCCGGGCGCTGGGCCCGGCTTCCGGTGCGATGCGGCCGCCTCAGCGGTCTCTGGTCAGGCTCAGCTGCAGCCGCTCGTCGAGCCGCAGTTGAGGCACTTGTAGCAGCTGCCGTTGCGGACCATGATCGAGCCGCATTCGGCGCAGCTGGGGGCGTCCTCCTGGACGGTGAAGGCGACCTTCGTCGTCCCGAGCGAGGCGGCGATCGCGCTCAGGGCGTGACCGTTGCCGTTCCCGTTGGCCTTGCCGGTGGCGTGGCCGTTCGAGCCGGCGACCGGGAGGTCGGCCCTGGAGCTCGGGGCGGGGTCGGCGGCCACGGCCGTCGCGCTGGGTCGGTCCGTCGGCGGCTCGGAGACGGCCTCGTCGATGGCCGACGGGCCTTCCTCGGCGTTCGGGGCGGTCGGCGAAGGGGAGGAGCCCCCGCCGAAGCCGCCACCGAACGCGAGAGGGGAAGGATTGTCGACGACCGCGCCCCGGTCGATCAGGCCGATCTGCGCCTTCTCGTCGGCCGGCAGGAACCGGCTGCCGAGCCAGCGGAAGATGTAGTCGACGATCGACTTGGCGATCGGGATCTCCGGGTTGCCGGTGAAGCCGGATGGCTCGAACCGGACGTGGGCGAACTTGTTGACCAGGTCGCGCAGCGGCACGCCGTACTGGAGGGCCAGGCTGACCGACGTGGCGAAGGTGTCCATCAGGCCGGAGACCGTGGAGCCCTCCTTGGCCATCTTCAGGAAGATCTCGCCGGGCTGGCCGTCGGGGTACAGCCCGACGGTGATGTAGCCCTCGTGGCCGGCCACGTCGAACTTGTGGGTGATCGCCTGGCGCTCGGCCGGGCAGGCGATGGCGGTGCGGCTTCTTCGCCTCCGCCTGGGCCGTCGCGAGCTGTGCCCGTAGCTCGGCGACGGCCCCGGCGTCGGCCCCCTCGTCGGTGTTCTTCTTGCCGGTGCTCAGCGGCTGGCTCCGCTTGGAGCCGTCGCGGTAGATGGCGATCGCCTTGAGGCCCGAGCTTCCAGCCCTCGAGGTAGACCTGCTCGATCTCCTCGGCCGTGGCGGCCTCGGGCATGTTGACGGTCTTGCTGATCGCCCCGGACAGGAACGGCTGGACCGCGGCCATCATCCGGACGTGGCCCATGTAGTGGATGGACCGCTCCCCGTTGACCGGCTTGAAGGCGCAGTCGAAGACGGGCAGGTGCTCCGGCTTGAGGTGCGGGGCGCCCTCGATCGTCTCGCGATCGTTGACGTAGGCCAGGATCTCCTCGACCTGGTCCGGCGCGTAGCCGAGCTTCTTGAGCGCGGCCGGGACGGTCTGGTTGACGATCTTGAGGAAGCCCTCGCCGACCAGCTTCTTGTACTTGATCAGGGCGATGTCCGGCTCGATCCCGGTCGTATCGCAGTCCATCATGAAGGCGATCGTGCCGGTCGGCGCCAGGACGGTGACCTGGGCGTTCCGGTAGCCGTGTTCCCGGCCCAGCTCGAGGGCCTCGTCGTAGACGAGACGAGACGCCTCGAGCAGGTCGGCCGGGACACCGTCCTTCGGGATCGCATACGCGGCAGCGCGGTGCTTCGCGATGACGCGCAGGAAGGGCTTCTCGTTCTTCCGGTACTCGCTGAACGGGCCGCCGTGGTCGCGGGCGATGACCGCGCTCTGGCGGTACGCCTCGCCGTGCATGATCGCGGTCAGGGCCGCCGCGTAGTCGCGCCCCTCCTGCGAGTCGTAGGCCAGGCCGCGGCTCATCAGCAGCGCGCCGAGGTTGGCGTAGCCCAGGCCGAGCGGCCGGAAGCGGTGGGAGTTCTCCTCGATCCTCGGGGTCGGGTAGGACGCGTTGTCGACCAGGATCTCCTGGGCGGTGATCGTCAGCTTGGCGGCGTAGCGGTAGGCCTCGACGTCGAACTCGCCGTCCTCGCCGACGAACTTCATCAGGTTGAGGCTGGCCAGGTTGCAGTTGTGGGCGATCAGCCCCTCGGCGATGAGCGAGTGGGTGACCGGCTCGGTCACGTCGTAGACGGTCGCGCTGCCGTCCGCGACGATCGACTCGACGGTCGTCGCGCGCGGGTTCGACAGCCCGCGGGCGAACGGGTGGGCGAGGACGGCCTGGGCCTTCGTCTGCTCCTCGGGCGACAGCGGCGTCCCGACCAGGGCGAGGAAGCGGCGGGCGGCCTCGCCGTAGATGTGGAGGCGGGCCTCCGGGTCGGTGTCGCCCGTCGCGGTCGCCCAGGCGATCCGGCTGGCGATGCCGAGGTCGGACAGGAGCAGCTGGACCGACCGGACGAGGTCCAGCGCGGTCGACACCAGGGTGACCTCCGGGCCGAGCGCGCCGCCGGCGACCCGGACGGCGGCGTCGGCCGAGAAGAGGCCCTGGAGGAAGGCGACCTTGAGGTCGTCGGCGACGCGGTGGACCTCGCTCGGGACGTCCCGCCGGGTCGAGCCCGCGGCGGCCAGGCCGTAGCGGTCCTGGAGCATCCGGACGAGCGCGCCCGACTCGGCGGTCACGCGGATCGTCCCCCCCGAGGCGATCGACACGTGGGCTCGGCTGCCGGCGGACACGGCCGTGGCGGCCGCCCCGTCCTCCGACGTCGACGCCATGCCGAGCAGGCCGCGCTCGACGTTCCGGACGGTCTCCTCGCTGGCGCGAGCCTCGGCCAGCAGGCGGTTGAGCTCCTCGGTCAGGGTCTCGGCGGTGGCGACCTCGGTCGGCGCGAAGGCGAGCGCGGCGACGTCGCCGCTGACCACGCCGTCGGCGCTCATCCAGCCGAGGACCTGCCAGCGCCGGACGTCCTCCTCGGCCGACTCGAAGCTGACCGTGTCGCCCGACTCGCGGACCTCGATCCGGTCGGACTGCGGGGTCAGCTGGTCGACCCGCTTCCACTCGCCGCTGTCGGTCAGGAAGCGGTGGTCGCCGGTCGCCCGGATCGAGCGGCCGTCGCGCAGGGTCAGGCGGTAGACCTGGCGCTCGCCGACGAGGGTGACGAGGGCGGCCCGGTGGGCGGCCATCCTCCGGTGGTCACCCTCGCCCATCAGGTCGGTGGTCACCAGGACGGGCTCACCGCGCTCCTGGGCCCGGTACAGCTCCTCGACCGTCCGCAGGCCGTCCGGCGTGCTGATCCGGGTCTCCGGCGCGAAGCAGGCCGTGTCGTTCAGGAACATGTACTCGGAGCAATTGTGGACAACGAGGCCATTGGCCACGAAATGACTTGTCGCCTGCTCGGTCAGGTCGAACACGTCCTCCGCGCCAAGCGCTGTCACCGAGGCGACCTCGTCGATGAGCTCATCGCTGTAGACGCCGACGTTGCTGTTCAGTCGGGCGAGGGCCGCGGCTTTCGGGCTCTCGGGCGCGAAGCCGATCTCTCGCTCGAACCGCACTCGCGAGGCGCGCGAGATCCGGAGCGAGTGCATCTCCTTGACCGCGTACTCGCGGAATCCGCCCTTGCCGTCAGGGAGCATCGAGCGGAGCTTGCCGCCGCGACGATCCTCGTAGATCCGGGCCTTGATCCCGAAGCCGAGCAGCATCCGCTGGACCTGTAGGAGGAGCTCCAATGAGGTGGAGTCGAGCCCAACGTATTGGCTCTTCGTCCCGCTGTTGGCGACCGTTCCGTCGGCGGTGAACAGGCCGCGCAGCATCGCGGCCGTGCCCGCGCGATCGAGCCCGAGAGCGTCGTCGGTGAAGCGCTTGAGGTCTGCGCCCTCATCCAGGACGGCGTAGCGAAGGAACAGGTCGACGACGGGCCGCGACGCGAAAGCCAGCCGGGCACCAGTGGACCTGACCGTGACGTTGACGTTGTCGTTGCGACCCGACGATCCGGCGACCTTCAGCAGTCGCTTCTGGGCGTTGAGCTCGGCCGCGACGGCCTCGAGCACCCCGACCTCGTCGGCGTGCATCGTGAGCACGATCGCGGCGAACTCGCGCCCATCGATGGTCTGGTGGCTGAGGTAGCCGTCGCCGACGGCCAGCCCGATGGCCTCGCCCAGCTCGATCGGCAGGGAGTCAGTCCCGAACCCGGGAGCGTTGAGGAAGATCCGATCGTCCGGGCGGAGATCACGGACAGCCACATCACCGCGCGTCGTCGCGACCTTGTGGTCGGCGGTGATCCTGACCCGATAACCGGAGCGGGTTCGCAGCTCGAACACCGGCTTGGTGCCGGTCGGGAAGATCCGGTTCACGGGATGGGGCTGTCCGTCCGATCCGATGACGTTCGCATTCGAGCCGACCAGGCTGTCGATCCGGCGCCACCCACGATCCGTCGCGACCAGGGTGTCCCCGGTGACGCACGGATTACTGGCGTAGATCCGGTCCGTGTTCGCGCTGGTGTGCCAGTCGTTGATGGTCGTGTCGTACTGGATCCCGGGGTCGCCGCACAGGTGGGCGGCCTGAGCCATCCGGCGGAAGATGTCCTTCGCCTTGTAGGTGCCCATCGGCTTGCCGTCGACGACCGCGTGGGTGGTCCAGTCCCGGTCCTCGACGACGGCCTGCATGAACGCGTCGGTCACCCGGACGCTGTGGTTGGCGTTCTGGAAGTAGACCGAGCCGTAGGCCTCACCGGTGAAGCTCGGGTCGTAGCCCTGCTCGATGAGCGCCCAGGCCTTCTTCTCCTCGAGCATCTTCGAGTCGATGAAGTCGAGGATGTCGGGGTGGTCGGCGTCGAGGATGACCATCTTGGCCGCGCGACGGGTCTTGCCGCCCGACTTCACGACCCCGGCGAAGGCGTCGTAGCCCTTCATGAAGCTGACCGGGCCGCTGGCCGTGCCGCCGCCCGACATCTTCTCCCGGCTCGAGCGGATCGGGCTCAGGTTGCTTCCGGCGCCCGAGCCGAACTTGAACAGCATCGCCTCGGTCTTGGCCAGGTCCATGATGCTCGACATCGAGTCCTGGACCGAATTGATGAAGCAGGCCGAGCACTGCGGCTTCGGCTCGATCCCGACGTTGAACCAGACCGGCGAGTTGAAGGCCATCTTCTGGTGGACCAGGAGGTGGGTCAGCTCGGCCTGGAAGGCGCGGAGGTCCTCGTCCGTCGCGAAGTAGTGCTGGGTCTCGGCCCAGGCGGCGATCGTGTTGACGACCCGGTCGATGAGCTGGCGAACGCTGGTCTCGCGCTCCCTGGTCCCGAGGTGGCCGCGGAAGTACTTGCTGACGACGACGTTGGTCGCGAGCTGGCTCCAGGACTCGGGGACCTCGACGTCCTTCTGCTCGAAGACGAGCTTGCCGGATTCGTTGCCGATGCTGGCGGTCCTCGTCTCCCAGCGCATCTCGTCGTAGGGATGGACGCCCGGCCGTGTCCAGCGCCGCTCGAAGGTCAGGCCCTGTGACTTGCTCCCGTCCGGGTTCTGGCCGTTGAAGCTGACGCCGTAGGGGCCGTGGTGGCGGCGCTTGTCCCGGGCGTGGGTGGCGGTGGCCCTCGCGGCAGTCTTCGCTCCCGCGGCGGTCTTCACCGTGGCGGCGGTCTTGGTCCCGGCGGCGGTGGTGTCGGCGTCCTTCGCGGCGGCGATACCGGTCTGATCCATGACCTGGACTCCCTGGACGGCTCGGGCCATCGTTGCTGTCTCCTCCGGATCGATCGCTGGGGCTGTTCGGGGGCTCTTCGGGATTTGTTCGGGGGCTGTTCGGCGACTTCTCGGCGGGTTCTCGACCGGCTGAGGCTGGTCGGCGGTTAGTCTGCGACCGTGCCTCCGTTCCACGTCGTTCGGGGCGGTTGCCCGGCGGATCCATCCGGTCGCGAAGCAGGCGATCCGGGCGGCCGTTCCGGCTCGGCCGCGACGGCCGAGCGACCCACCAACGATACGCCTCGAGTTTCCGTCCGTCAAGCCGAAAACACAACATGTAGTGGTGCGATTTCGTACCAGACCGCTACATCCTGTGGATGTGGACGAATGGCGGTCCGAGTGTGGACAGGTTCCTCGAGGCGGTGGATGAGCCCGTTCGGCATGTGGATGAGCTGTGGACGAGTGGCATCCAGGAGGCCGTTCGCCCGCCCGCCGGGCGCGTCGTGGGGGCGCCGGACCCGGCGCCCCGATCGAAGCCCATTTCGATCAGACGTTCTGTTGTGGGTCCCGCCCGCCGACCGCGTTGCCCGGTCCGAAGACCTTGCCCTGCGCGAGGTGGTTCTATGCTGAACTTCGTCGGCGAACCATCTCAGAACTTCAGGACAGAACCGTGTCGCGCAGCGCTCCCGATGCCCGTCGCAGCGCGCGGTCCCGGGGGTGTGGCCTTGCCCTGCGCGGGATCCTCCGATCCTGGACTACAGCGCTGTACTACAGAGCTGGCGCATCTCGCGCAGCGCGAGGACTCCCGGTCGGGAGGGCACGGGGCGGCGCGGGTCTGCGCGGGACGGCGAACCCTGCGCGGAGCCGGAGCCGACCCGCGGAGCTAGCGACCGAAGCGGCGGGCGCGCTGCTGGTAGGTCCGGATCGCGCGGAGGAAGTCGATCTCGCGGAAGGCAGGCCAGTAGGCCTCGGCGAAGTGGTACTCGGCGTAGACGCTCTGCCAGGGCAGGAAGCCCGACAGGCGGACCTCGCCGGAGGTCCGGATGATCAGGTCGGGATCGGACGAGCCCTTGGTGTAGAGGTGGGCGGCCAGACCCTCGGCGGTCAGCGAGTCGGACAGGTCGGCCGGCGCCACGCCCGCATCGACGGCCTCGCGGACGGTCGCCCGGAACGCCTCGAGCAGCTCGTCGCGCCCGGAGTAGGCGAGGGCGATGGTGACCGACATCGCGCCGTCGTCGTGGGACAGCGCGGCGGACCGCTCGACGACCGAGGCCAGCCCCTCCGGGAGGAGGTCGCGCCGGCCGATGACCCGGAGACGGATCGGGAGCCGGGTCTTGCGCCGGCCCTCGGCCATCGCCGCGATCGCGTCGGCGGCGACCTCGGTGATCGTCCCGACCTCCTGCTCCGGCCGCCCGAGGTTCTCGAGCGAGAGCGCCCACAGGGTGACCTCGCGGATCCCCAGCTCGGCGCACCAGTCGATGAGCTCGAGCGCCTTCTCCGCCCCGCGCCGGTGGCCCTCGCCCAGGTCGGCGAAGCCCTCGGCCGTGGCCCAGCGCCGGTTGCCGTCCATGATCACCGCGACGTGGGCCGGTCGGGGGTGGGCGAGGACCGCGGCCCGGAGGCGCTGGACGTAGAGGGCGTAGACGGGGCGGAGGCCGAAGTCGCGGACCCGCCGGTACAGCGCCCCGAGCCGCTCCCTGGGGAGCCGGCGGGTGGAGGTCGAGCCGGTGAGCGGCGCGCCGATGGGTTTGTCCACGCTCCTCCGACGGGCGATCCGCGTGCCGTGCGACGCGATCAGGGAGCCCGGAGCGCCGAGACGAGCGTCCGGAGGCTCGGCTTCTGACCGTACATCAGCACCCCGGCAGCGTACAGCCTGCCGGCGATCCAGAGCGCCCCGACGATGGTCAGCGCGAGCAGGACGGCGGCCAGGACCGGTTCCCACGGCTGGACCTGCCCGACCGCCATCCGGGACAGCATCAGGTACGGGCTGAGGAACGGGATGAACGACAGGACCTGGATGACGTTGGAGCCGGTCTCCAGGAGCCCAGTGCTCGCCCAGCTGGCGATGATGTAACCGAGGGTCGAGACCAGGGTCAGCGGACCGACGATCTGGTTGACGTCCTCCTGGCGCGTGACGAGCGAGCCGACCCCGGCGTACAGGCAGGCGTAGAGGAGGAAGCCGAGGACGAAGAAGACGCCGAACGCGACCAGGAGCGGGACCGACAGCCCGGCGGGCAGGTCGACCGAGGCGGACCCGCCCAGGAAGAAGGCGGCGATCCGGTCCTGGAAGAGCATCGCCAGGGCGACCGGCACGAAGACGATCCCGTACTGGGTCAGCCCGAGGGCTCCGACCCCGACGACCTTGCCGCTCATCAGCTCGATCGGCCGGGCCGCACCGAGGACGATCTCCATGACCCGGCTGCTCTTCTCCTCGGCCACGCTCATCGCGACCCACTGGCCGTAGACCATGATGGCGATGAAGATCGCGATGGTCAGGGCGAACCCGACGATCGAGCCGCCGACCAGCTGCTCCAGGGTGGTGGCGCCGCCGGTAGCCGTGGTCGGTGCCGCGGACTCGTACTCGAAGGTGGGCGGCGCGAAGAGCGCGGCCTGGTCCCCCGGCGGGATCCCGGCCCGGGACAGCCGGTCCGTGATCGCGATCGAGGCGCTCGCCTGCTGGATGATCTGGGTCGTCCGCTCGTAGGGGACCAGCTTCGAGTAGAGGCTGAACTCCAGGTCGCCGGTCGTCGACCTCGACAGGCTGATCAGGGCCTTGAGCTCGCCGGACTCGACGTCGGCGCGGGCGGCCGCGAGATCGGTCACGGTCGACACGGCGAAGCTCGGGCGGTCGATCGACTGGCCGCCGGCGGTCCCGGTGGCTGGGATCGTGTTCGCGTTGAGCAGCGCCTCGAGTGCCGTGGCGACGTCGACGCTCGGCTTGGTGTCGCCCGCGTAGACGGCGACCCGGTCGGCGGTCCCGAGCTCGTTGACGACCCGCAGGATCACCGGAGCGAGGGCCACGGCCGTGGCCAGGACGGCCAGGACGATGGTCGAGATCGCGAACGTCCGGCTCCGGGCCCGCCAGAGGTACTCGCGCCGGGCGATCGTGACGACGTTGTGGATGGTGGCCCGCAGCCGGGTCGGGATCATGGTCGGGGCTCCGTGGCGGCACCGGGCTTCGCGCCCAGCTTCCGCTCGTCGTCGGGCGGCGGGGCGCCGACGTGCTCGATGAAGATCTGCTCGATCGTCGGGTCGGCGATCTCGAACCGGGTCAGGTGGATGTTCCGGGCGACCGCCTCGCGCAGGATCTCGTCGGGGTCGCGGCCGGGAGCGACCTCCAGCTCGGTGTAGTCCTCGCCCTCGCGGAGGACGCGCAGCCCGTCGCCCTTCAGCCAGCCGAATCCGTCGAGGCCGCCGTCCCCGTCGATCGCCAGCCGGACGATCCGCCGGCCGCTCCGTCGCTTGACCTCGCGGATCGCCCCGCCGACGACGATCCGCCCCCGGTCGATGATGACCATCGACTCGCACAGCTCCTCGACCATCTCCATCTGGTGGGTCGACAGGACGAGCGTCTTGCCCCGGTCGCGGAGCTCGAGGAAGGCCTCCTTGAGGAGCGCGACGTTGACCGGGTCCAGCCCGATGAACGGCTCGTCCATCAGGAGCACCTCCGGGTCGTGGAGGATCCCGGCGATGAACTGGACCTTCTGCTGGTTGCCCTTGCTCAGCTCCTCGGCGCGGCGGTCGGCATAGTCGGGGATCCGGAAGCGCTCGAGCCACTCGCGGGCCTCGCGCGCGGCCTCGCGACGCGGGACCCCGTACAGGGCGGCGAAGAAGACGAGCTGGTCGAGGACCTTCATCCGCGGGTAGAGGCCGCGCTCCTCGGGCAGGTAGCCCCACGTCCGGCGGGGGAGGCGATGGGTGGGCTGGTCGCGCCAGGTCACCGTGCCGGCGTCGGCGCGGAGGATCTCGAGGATGATCCGCATCGTCGTCGTCTTGCCGGCCCCGTTGGCGCCGAGGAACGCGAAGACCTGGCCGGGCTCGACGGTGAAGCTGATCCCGTCGAGGGCCTGGACCGTGCCGAACCGCTTGCTGATCGAGTCGAGGACGAGGCTCATCTCTTGCTCTAGCCCGGGTGTATCGGGGCCTGGCGTTCGGGGTTCATCTTCCGCCTCCCGATCGTCGGCGTCATGGTCCGGTCGGCCCGACTTCGCCCCGAAGATGGCATCGTCCGACCCCGGGCGAGAAGCCAAGCGGAGCGGCGGATCTCCGCTCGCAGCGGAACGGCCGCGACCCGCGGCGGTACCCTGCGGACCATGGGCCTGAGGGACGAGATCCTCGAGCAGCCGGCGGCGGCCGAGCGCCAGCTCGGGTCGAGCCGCGACGCGATCGACCGGCTCGTCGCCCGGCTCCGGGCCGAACCGGTCGACGCCGTCGTCATCGCCGCGCGCGGGACGTCGGACCACGCCGCGATCTACGCCCAGTACCTGCTCGGTGTGGTCCACCGCCTGCCGGTCGCGCTGGCCGCGCCGTCGATCCTGTCGCTCTACGGGGTCGTGCCGCGCTTCGTCCGGGCGCTCGTCATCGGGATCAGCCAGTCGGGCGCGTCGCCCGACGTCGTCGGCGTCGTCGAGGGCGGCCGTCGCCAGGGCGTCCCGACCCTGGCGATCACGAACGACCCGGCGAGCCCGCTCGCCGCGGCCGCCGAGCACGTGATCGAGCTGGCGGCGGGGCCCGAGCGGGCCGTCGCCGCGACGAAGACGTACACGACCTCGCTCCTCGCGATCGCCCGGCTGTCGGCGGCGCTGCTCGACGACCCCGCGGCGGAGGCGGCGATCCGGGCCATGCCGGCGGCGATCGCGCGGGCGCTGGCGGTCGAGCCGGAGATCGAACGGATCGCCACCGAGCTCGCCCCGGCCGATCGCTGCGTGATCCTCGGTCGGGGCTACGAGTACGCCACGGCCCGGGAGTGGGCGCTCAAGCTCAAGGAGCTCGGTCGGGTCTTCGCCGACCCGTATTCGTCCGCGGACTTCCAGCACGGACCGGTCGCCCTCGTCGGGCCGGGCGTTCCCGTCCTCGCGGTCGTCCCGGGTGGGGCCGCCTCGGCCGGGCTCGTCGAGCTCCTCGGCCGCCTGCGCGACCGCGGCGACGACCTCGTGGTCCTGTCCGACTCGGCCGCGATCCGGGCCGTCGCCGGCCGATCGGTCAGCCTGCCCGAGGGCATCCCGGACTGGCTCCGGCCGATCGTCTCGATCGTCCCGGCCCAGCTCTACGCGTACCACCTGACCCGCGCCAGGGGGATCGACCCCGAGGCCCCGCGGAACATCAGCAAGGTCACCCTGACCCGCTAGGCGGGCCCGGCTACAGGCCGCTGTAGGCGTGCAGGCCGTTGAACCAGAGACTGCCGGAGTAGGTGACCAGGACCATCCCGAAGCCGACGACGAGGAGGAGCGCGGCCGGCCGGCCCGCCCACGACCTCTGGTTGCGGGCGTGGAGGTAGACCGCGTAGACGAGCCAGGTCGCCAGGGCGGCCGTCTCCTTGGGGTCCCAGCCCCAGTAGCGGGACCAGGCGATCGAGGCCCACCACGAGCCGAGGATGATCATCGTGGCGAAGATCGGGAAGCCGACGATGACGGCCCGGTAGGCGACCTCGTCGAGGACCTTGTGGCCGGGCAGCCAGGCGAACCGGTCCCCCTTGCCCTGGACGAGGTAGCCGACACCGGCGGCGAAGCTCGTCGCGAAGATGCCGTAGGCGATCGTCGCCATCCCGACGTGGATCGTCAGGAGCGGCGCGTTCTGGAGGGCCGGCACGAGCGGCTTGACGTCGCTCGGCAGGCTGCTCGCGTAGAGCAGCAGGGCGAGCGCGACGGCGAACGGGATGAACCCCAGCGAGCGGATCGGGTAGCGTCGCTCGAGGAGCAGGTAGCCGGCCAGGATCGTGAACCCGAAGGCGACCGTGAACTCGAACATGTTGCCCCACGGACCCCGCCCGACCGCGACCGCCCGGGCGACCAGCGACAGCCCGAGCAGGGTGACTGCGACGAGACCGACGACGTGGGCACCGCGCGACAGGGGGCTGGCCGGCTGGGCGTCGGCCCCCCCGACGGTCGTCGAGCCGCTCGCCGCCCGCTCGGCGAACGAGCCGCTGACGACGCCGGCGAAGGCGGGCTGAGGCGCCACCGACAGGACCGCCAGGGAGCGCCGGCCGTTGGCCAGCAGGACGGCATGGCCGACGTGGGCCGCGAAGGCGATGGCGACGACGATGACGCCGACGCTGAACAGGAGCTGACCCGCGCCGGCCATCAGGCGACCGCGGCTCCGCCGGGCGGCGGGCCGGCCGGTCGGATCGCCCGCTGCTGGGCGCTCTTGTCGATCTGGAGGATGAGGCCGCAGTTGGCGCACGTCCGGACCCGCGCCTGGCGGCCGATCCCGCACTTCGGGCAGGTCACCACGAGCTCGTCGGCGCACCGGTCGCAGATCGTCTGGCCGAACGGGTAGATGAGCCCGTCCCGGGCGCAGTACGGCTGGCCGGTCGGGTAGACGGGCTGTCCGGCCGCGTCGAGGGGCGCGGCGTAGGGGCCCTCGAGGACGGCCAGCCTGGCCCGCGGCTTGCGGACCAGGTAGACGACCCAGACGAGCGCCAGCAGGCTGAGCAGCGGCCCGAGCACCCCGATGACGAGGAAGATCGGGAGCAGCCCGATGAGCGCGCCCCAGTCCGGGATGACGATCTGGGACATGAAGCCGAGGATCTGGTTCCAGATCTGGTTGAGCTGGTCGACGAGGCTCACCGCGGCATTCTAGCCGGGACCGCCCGTCCGGCGGGGCCGACCGCGCCTCGGGTTGCCGGTCTTCTTCGTCGCGCCCCGGCCCGGTGCCCAGCGGCGGGTCCTCGTCCGCCTCGCCACGGTCGTCACCGTCCCGGGTCTCGGCGCGGGGCGTGACCGGCGGGCGGGGGCGCCCGGCCGCGGGCGCGCTCAGGACACCCCGCTCGAGCCGCCGCGTCAGCCAGGCCGTGCCGGCCGTTCGGCCACCCCGTCGCCGGATCGCCCGGCCGAGCTCGACGTCATCGCTGACGACGAGGATCGCGTCGCCCGCGGCACGGGCGGCCTCCGCGCTGCCGCCCGTGCCGATCGCGTCGGCGACCAGGCGGTCGATGAGGCTGTCGGCGCTGAACCGGCCGCTGTGGCGGACGGTCAGCCCGGACGCGATCCGGGTGCCCCGCAGACCCGGCTCGGGCGGTCCGTCGAACACGATCTCGATCCGCACGCTCGGCGGGACGACCGCCCGGAGCCGCCCGATCAGGGTCGCCGCCGGCGCCGGCGACGCCGCCGGTCCGCCACGGCCGCGCCCGAGCGCGTAGAGGAGGTTCGAGCCGTCGACCAGCAGCCGCTCGGTGCCGGCCAGCGGATCGGTGCGGTCGGACCGTTTCGAGAAGGTCACGTGCCCATCGTGACACGGCTACGATGCGCCGGTGCTCCTCCTGGTCGATCTCGACGGCGTCGTCTACCGCGGCAGCGAGGCGGTCCCCGGCGTCGCCGCCGTGCTGGCCGCCCGGGCCGCCGCGGGCGACGAGATCGTGTACGTGACGAACAACTCGATGCACTACCGGGCCGACTACGTCGACCGCCTCGCGGCGATGGGCGCGCCGGTCGCGGCCGACCGGGTCGTCAGCTCGCCCCGGGCGACGGCGCTCTGGCTGACCGAGCAGGAGCCCCGGCCGAGGCGGGTGCTCGCCCTCGGCGGGTCGGGCCTCCGGCGCGAGCTGGCCGACTGCGGGTTCGAGGTCGTCGGCGCCGCCGATGCCGCGGCCTGGGCGCGTGCGACCGGGGTCGACGGGTTCGAGGCGGCCGGGCGGCCGGACGCGGTCGTCGTCGGGCTCGATCCCGAGGTCACCTACGGCCGGCTGGCCGTGGCCGCCGACGCCGTCCGGGCCGGTGCCAGGTTCGTCGCCACGAACCGCGACCCGATCTACCCGAGCGAGCTCGGGCTGATGCCGGGTGCCGGCGCGATGGTCGCCGCTGTCGAGGTCGCGGCGGGCGTGACGCCGGTCTCGATCGGGAAGCCCGAGCCGCTCCTCCTGCTCGAGGCGGCCCGCGTCGTCGGAGCCGACCCGCGCGACGCCGTGATGATCGGCGACGGGCTCGGCACGGACCTCGCGGCCGCCCGCGCGGTCGGCGCCCGCTGCGTCCTGATGCTGACCGGCGTCACGAGCCGAGCCCAGCTCGACGCCCTGCCGGAGGCCGAGCGACCGACGGCCGTGGCCGCCGACGCCGCCGAGCTGGCGGCGATCCTGGAGCGCCTCGCCTCCGGCTGACGGTCGGTCGCGGCGGCTCGCCTCGGGGCGAGCTCAGCCCGCCCGCGTCCCCATGAGTTCCGGGATCCCCGCCACCCAGCGGTCGAACTCGGCCCGGGGGTGCGCCAGGCTTGCCTCGTCGGCGAAGGCGACGTCGAGCGCCCGGCGGTCGATCGCCCACAGCTCGGGCAGGGTCAGCCCGTTCAGCTCGACCGCCCGCGCGTACTCCTCGGACAGGCTGACGTCGGAGACGGTCGTGTCGTCGGTCGACAGGGTGACCGACGACGCCGGCACGGTGGAGTCGGGCCAGGGGATGCTCGGCGATGGACGGCACGATCCCGGCCTGGACGTTGCTCGTCGGGCACAGGTCGAGGGCGATCGCCGCGAGCGATCAGCTCGGCGACGAGGGCCGGGTCGTCGACCGCGCCGCGGGCCGTGGGCGATCCGCTCGGGGTCGAGCGCCAGCGCCCGGCGGACCTGGGCCGCGCCGCCCCACTCCCCGGCGTGGAGGGTGATCCGCAGCCCGCCCGCGCGCGCGGCCGCGAAGGCCTGCTCGAACGCGAGCGGGATCCGGGTAGCGCTCCTCGGGACCGGCCAGGTCCCAGCCGACGAGCCCGGACACGCGGAACCGGGCGGCGGTCTCGGCCAGCTCGACGTTGCGGGCCGGGTCGTGCGGAGCGGAGCGCCGTGCAGATGAGCCGGACGACGATCCCGGTCCGCTCCGCCGCCTCCGAGGCGCCCCGGCAGACCGACGCGATCCCTTCGGCGAGCGACAGGCCGCCCCGGGTGTGGAGCGCCGGCCCCCAGCGGATCTCGACGTAGCGGACGTGGTCGGCGGCCTTCGCCTCGACCAGCTCGGCGGCGACCCGCTCGAGCGCCTCGGCGTCCTGGAGGAGGGCGATCGGCAGGTCGAACCGCGCGAGCAGCTCGGCCTGCGAGGCGGTCCGCTCGGGCGCGACGAGGGCGTCGTACATCCCGGCGTAGGTCGTCGGGGCGTCGACGCCCCGGGTCCGGGCGAGCTCGAGCGCGGTCTCGACCCGGAGCGAGCCGTCGAGGTGGAGATGGAGCTCCGCCTTCGGCATCGCCTCGACCAGCCGGCGGAGCGCCGGGGCGCGACGGGCGGGTCGGCGGGTCGGCGCATGCCCGGATGCTACCGTTGCAGCATGGCCATCGTTCTCGTCACCGGCGCGGCCGGCTTCGTCGGCAGCCACGTCATCCCCGAGCTCCTCGACGGCGGTCACGTCGTCGTCGGCCTGGTCCGCTCGGCAGCGGCCGCCGAGCGGGTCCGCGGCCGTCTCGACCCGGCCGTCCGGACCCGTGTCGAGACCCGGATCGGCGACGTCACCGACCCGGCGTCACTGTCCGGCGGCGCTCGAAGGTGTCGACGCGGTCGTCCATCTCGCCGCGATCCCGCGCGACTGGAACGGCGGCCGGGACCTGCCCGGGTGAACACCGAGGGCACCCGGAACCTGGTCGCGACGATGGCCGCGGCCGGGGTCCGCCGGCTCGTCCATCTCGGCGCCCTCGGCGTGGCCGACGACCCGGCCCTCCATTACGCCAGCTCGAAGGCCCGGGCCGAGGCGCTCGTCGCGGCGAGCGGCCTCGACTGGACGATCCTCAAGCCGTCGCTCCTGTGGGGCGAGCGGGACGGGTTCTTCAACATCGTGGCCGACCTCGTGCGGCTCTCGCCGGGGATCGTGCCGGTCCCGGGCGACGGGAACAGCCGCTTCCAGCCGCTGGCCGCGGCGGACCTGGCTCGGGCGGTCCGGATCGGCCTCGAGGACCCGGCCCACGTCGGGCGGGTCCACGAGCTGGGCGGGCCGCGCTACTGGACGTATCGCGAGATCAGCGCCGAGGTCTGCGCGGCGATGCGCAAGCGGCGGGCGATCCTGCCGATGCCGATCCCGCTCATCCGGCTCGTGGCCGGCGCGTCCGAGGTCGTCCACCTCCCGTTCCCGGTGGCGACCGACCAGCTCCGCCAGCTCGAAGCTCGACAACATCGGCCCGCTCGATGGCGTGGAGCGGGCATTCGGCTTCGCGCCCACGCGACATGGCCGGCAACCTGGGCTATCTTCGGCGCCGCAAGGCTCACCAGGAGCCCGGCCAGGCCTGAGGAGGCGCATGGCGCTCGGATCACTGACCCGCCGCCGGTTCGCGGCAGCCGTCGCCTGGCTCGGGCTCGCGGCGCTGCGTGGCCTTCGGCGGTGCGGGGATCGCGACCGCGGCCAACCGGCCGCCGCTCGCCGGCGCCCGCCCGGAGCTGACCTGGACCGCCGACCGGGCGCTCGACCCCGAGCTCGAGGCGGCCACCGGCGACCTCGCCGCGCTGTCCGACGACGTCGACGCCCTCGGCGAGATCGGGCGTCGGGCGCTGACCGCCCTGGTCGACCGCGACACCGCCGCCCTGGCCAAGGCGGTCGCCGCCGGCGAAGCCCCAGCTCGACCTCATCGCCGAGGCGACCGCCGCGCTGCGGGCCCGGCTCGAGGCGATCCCCGGCATCGGCCCGGACGACCCGACCCGGATCGGGACGCAGCTGCGCGTCCGCTACGACCGGCTGGTGTCCGCCCTGTCGGCGACCGACGGTCTCGACGCGTCCTGGTCGGCCCTGACCCGCGGCAGCCTCGCCGCGATCGACCTGACCGACCAGCCTGGCCGAGCACGACACCCAGACGGCCGCCGCGGCGCGGCTCGGCCGGCGCTTCCAGTACAAGGAGGCGCTCGCCGTCCTCGACAAGGCCGACGCGGCGCTGGCCACGTCGCGCCAGCTGCGCGACCGGCTGGCGAACACGACCGACGTGGCGATCCTGTCCCAGTGGATCGACCGGAACGCGGCGTTCGACAGCGCCGTGCGCAAGATCTGGACCCTGCTGGCCAAGTCGAAGGGCAAGATCACGACCGCCAACCGGAAGGCCGTCGAGACGGCCTTCGCCGAGTTCCGGACGGCCCAGGCGGCCCTGCCGCCCGACAGCCGGGCGCTGATCGTGATCATGGCCGACGTCGCCCGCGGCGGGCTCAACCAGGCGGTGATCGGGATCGAGGAGGCGCGCGGCCGGCTGTCCGCGGCGGCCGACGCGCTCGGCGGAGGGTAGTCCCGCTACACTGGCGGCCTCGTCCCCGATCCATCTCCAGCCAGGCCAGGCCCCCGGGAGGACCCACCCTCGATGCACCTGCGTATCTCGACCGATCAGCCCTGGGATGTCGCCGCCGACGTGCTGGCGATCCCGTACGTCGGCGAGCCGGCCTTCGACGGCCCGCTCGGTGAGCTCGACCGCCGGAGCGGCGGCGAGCTGAAGGCCCTCGCCGACGTTCGGCGAGCTGACCGCCAAGCGCTACGCGTCGGCCCTCGCCGCCGCCGGCGAGCTGCCGGTCCGGCGCCTCGTCGTGGTCGCCGCCGGCGACGCCGAGACGGTCGATCGCGAGGTCGGTCCATCGGCTCGGCGCGACGATCGAGCGCCGGCTCGGCGGCCGCAAGGTCGGTCGCCTGGCGGTCTGGGTCGGCGACCTGGCCGGGCGGGTCGACGGCGGGGCCGCGGCGGTCGTCGAGCTGCTCGTCCGGGGCGTCGTCGAGGGCCACTACGAGCCGAAGGGCATCTACCTCGACAAGGTCGAGTCGGCGCCGCCGGTCCTCGACGAGCTGATCGTCGTCGTCCCCGGCGGCGACGCCGCCGCGCTGGCCGCGGCCGCCGAGCGCGGCCGGATCGTCGGCGAGGGTGCGAACACCGCTCGGACGCTGGCCAACCGCGCCTCGAACGACGTCAGCCCCGAGGTCCTGGCCGACGAGGCGACCGCGATCGCCAAGCGCAACGGGCTGTGGATCGACGTCATCTCGCCGGAGCGGGCCGCCGAGACTCGGGATGGGCATGTTCCTGGCCGTCGGCCGGGGCAGCGACAACCCGCCCCGGATGATCGTCATGCGCTCCGGCGAGGCCGGCCAGAAGGACGCGCTCGGGCGGCACCTGGCGATCGTCGGCAAGGGCGTCTGCTTCGACTCCGGCGGCATCTCGATCAAGCCGGCCGACCGGATGGAAGAGATGAAGATGGACAAGACGGGCGCGGCCACGGTCATCGCGGCGATCGAGACGGTCGCGCGCCTGGCGCCCGGGACGCCGCTCCTGGCGGTCGCCCCGGCGGTCGAGAACATGCCCGGCCCGCACTCGACCCGGCCCGGCGACGTGGTCAAGGCGCTCAACGGGAAGATGGTCGACATCACCAACACCGACGCCGAGGGCCGGCTCATCCTGGGCGACGCGATGACCTACGCCGAGGGGCTCGGGGCGACCCACCTGGTCGACGTGGCCACGCTCACCGGGGCCGTCGCCCGGGCGCTCGGCCACCTGGTCACCGGCGCGTTCGGCACGCCGCAGCCGTGGTTCGACGAGGTCATGGCGGCCGGCGCCCGGGCCGGCGAGCGCTACTGGCAGATCCCGCTGGTCGAC
Source organism: uncultured Chloroflexia bacterium (assembly GCA_963837825.1). Taxonomy (GTDB): domain Bacteria; phylum Chloroflexota; class Limnocylindria; order Limnocylindrales; family CSP1-4; genus Chersky-267. The sequence goes on along the minus strand of CAWIOR010000014.1, from coordinate 177,795 downwards.
GACTACGTCCCGGACATGGACAGCTGGTACGGCGATCTCCAGAACGCGGGCTCGGCCGAGGGCTCGCTGGTCAAGAGCGGGCTGTTCCTCCGCGAGTTCGTGACCCGGCCGTGGGTCCACCTCGACATCGGCGGCACGGGCTACTTCCGGAAGCCCCTGCCGTTCGCCGCCCGCGGCGCGAACGGCGTGACCCACGCCACCCTCGTCGAGCTCGCCCTGGCCGGGGCGCCCTAGGACCGTCCGGACCCGCACCGGCCAAGCCGTGGCTCGACCGCCCAGGCCGGTCCGTCCCATGCCGGGGGATCGCGCGTGACGCTGCTCCAGGCGCCGTTCGCCGGGATCACGGCCGTGGCGGTCGTCCTGGCCATCGCCGGCGGCGCCTGGGGGATCGCCGCCGACCGGATCGCGACCCGCTGGCCGGAGCACGACGAGGCCGAGGGCTTCCTGCCCGGCCGGCGGGCGGGCTGGCGGACGGTCGTCGTCGCCGTCTTCGGGGCGGTCGGGCTCGGGGTCCTGCCGTCCCGCTTCGACGAGCCGCTCCACCTGCTGGCCTTCGGCGCCTACGTCGTGGTCCTGACCCTGCTTCTCGCGACGGACCTCGACCAGCGCCTCCTGCCGGGCGAGCTCACCCTGCCGATGATCCCGCTGGCGCTGCTGTTCGCGGTGAGCGGGCAGAACCCCCTGGTCGGCGACTCGCTCGTGCCGGCGATCGCCGCTGCGATCGCCATCCCGGCGGTCCTCTACCTGCCGTCGCTGCTGTTCGGCCCGGGCGCGTTCGGCCGGGGCGACGTCAAGCTGCTCGTCACGGTCGGGCTGATGTCCGGGGCCTACCGGGCGCTGGCCGGGACCTTCGCCGGGATCATCGTCGCCGGGATCGTCATCGTCGCCCTGCTGGCGACCCGCCGGGTGACCCTCCGGTCGTACATCCCGTTCGGGCCGTTCCTGATCCTCGGGGCGCTCTGGGCGATCCTCCTGCGGTCGTAGGTCGGGGCCCCGTCCCGAGGCTCGGGCTCCGTCCCGCGGCCAGGCCGGATCGACATCCCTGCGAGCGATCCTCCAGTACTGGACTACAGCACTGAACTACAGTGCTGGAGCATCGCGAGCAGCGCGGACAGCTCCCTGAGCCGAGCGCGCCGCCAGGCAGCGACCTGGAACGGGCGTTCTGGACGGACCGGGGTATGATGCCCGGAAGCCGGAGTCGTCCCGCGGTGTGCCCCGGGGACGGCGCGTACCGGCGGGCGTAGCCGCCAGTCGCGTCCAGCAGGGCGCGCGCAACGGAGTTTGCTCGCAGCGTGACGTCGCCAGATGATCTTCCGACACCCTGGCCGGACCGTCCCGGGACGGCCATGCCGCGCCGGCGGACCCGGCGCCGCCACGCCCGCGCCGGACGGACCACGGACCCGGTCACGCCCGCGTCCGAGCGCGGTCGGCGCAGGCTGAGGGCGTCGCTCCGGATCGGCCTCGTCGCGGTCGTGCTCGTCCCGCTCCTGAGCGGCTCGCTCGGGGCGCCGCCGGTCGCGAGCGGCGACGAGCTGTCCGACGCGCTGGCGAAGCAGAAGGCGCTCGCGGGCGAAGATCGCCGCCCAGAAGCAGAAGGTCGCCGAGCTCAACGGGCTCCAGGCCGACCTCCGGGTCGTGATCTCGTCGACCTCGGCCAAGCTCGACGGGATCAACGCCGACCTGGCCAGGTCAAGGCGGACGTCAAGCAGATGACCGTCCGGGTCAACGCGGTCAAGGCGGTCTACGACGACCAGGTCGCCCAGCTCGCCGACCTCGACGCCCAGCTGGCCGAGATCCAGGCCGAGGAGGACGCCAAGGCGGCCCAGCTGGCCGAGCGCAAGACGCTCCTGGCCGACCACGTCCGGGCCGCCTACGACAGCGACCGGACGTCGCTGCTCGAGACGATCCTGTCGGCCGATTCGTTCTCCGACGCGCTCGCCGACGTCGGCTACCTGATCGACATCGGCGACCAGGACGCGGCCCTGGCGGCCCAGATCTCCGGCCGACCGGCAGACGCTCTTCGCGCTCAGCCAGACGGTCTCCCAGACCCGCTACGACACCGGCCAGCTGCGGGCCGAGACGGCCGCCCAGAAGAAGGTCCTCGACGGGAGCCTGGCCGACCTCAAGAAGGCCCGGGCCAAGCTCAAGAAGCTCGAGGCGGAGACCGCCAGGCAGCTCGCCCTCCAGCGCAGGGCGTACCGCGACATGGCCACCAGCAAGGCGGCGGCCAAGGCGATCCTGGCCAGGCGCGGCCAGGGAGAACGCGGCGATCGAGCGCAAGATCAACCGTCTGCTGGCCGCCCAGTTCAACGGCGGCGGCATCCCGTCCGAGTACAGCGGCAGCTTCGACTGGCCGGTCGCCGGGACGGTCACCCAGGAGTTCGGCTGCACCGGCTTCCCGCGGGAGCCGCCGTACGGCAACTGCGCCCACTTCCACCAGGGGATCGACATCGCCGAGCCGCTCGGCACGCGGATCCATGCCGCCGGAGCCGGGAAGGTCCTCTACGCCGGCCCGCTGTCGGACGGCGCGTGGGTGGTGATCATCGCCCACAGCCAGCACCTGATCTCCCTCTACGGGCACGTCAAGACGAACATCCCGGTCCACGCCGGAGCAGTTCGTCCGCCAGGGCCAGCTCATCGCCTACGTCGGGATGACCGGCCACACGACCGGTCCGCACCTCCACTGGGCGGTCGAGCTCAACCACACCTGGGTGAACCCGCGCCTGTTCCTGTAGGCCGGCCAGGGAGCGTTAATGCCCGGCCAAGGAACGTTCATCGAACGTTGACCAGCGGGCCACTCCGTGCGCGCCACGAGCCGTGCTAGCATCGGCTCACGGCGTAGCGGACCGGACCTGAGCTCGAAGGTAGCTGCGATGAGACCGACGATGGCCGTCATCCTCGCCGGCGGCGAGGGCGAGCGTCTCTCCATCCTCTCGTCGGTGCGCGCCAAGCCGGCCGTGCCGTTCGGCGGCAAGTACCGGATCATCGACTTCACCCTGAGCAACTGCGTGAACTCGGGGATCACCGACGTCGTCGTCCTGACCCAGTACAACCCCCGCTCGCTCAACGACCACATCGGCCTCGGCCGTCCCTGGGACCTCGACCGGAACAAGGGCGGGGTGAAGATGCTCCAGCCGTACATCGCCCGCGGCCGGGTGGCCGAGTGGTACCGGGGCACGGCCGACGCGGTCCTCCAGAACTTCAACGTCATCGAGCACGACGGCTCCGACGACGTCCTGATCCTGGCCGGCGACCACATCTACAAGATGGACTACACGCCGTTCCTGGCCGCCCATCGCCGGCGCCGGGCGGACGTGACGATCGCCGTCCGGCGGGTGCCGCTGTCCGACGCGACCCGGATGGGGATCCTGGCGATGGACGACGCGAACCGGGTCGTCGAGTGGCAGGAGAAGCCGAAGCAGCCGAAGAGCGACCTGGCCAGCATGGGCGTCTACGTCTTCTCGCGGAAGGCGCTCCGGCGCTGGCTGGACGAGTCGCGGACCGACTTCGGCGGCCACGTCGTCCCGGCCATGATCGACGGCGGCGCGCGGGTCTTCGGCTACCGCTTCGACGGCTACTGGCAGGACGTCGGGACGATCCAGTCCTACTGGGAGGCCAACATGGCCCTCCTCGAGGACCATCCCGAGCTCGACCTGTACGACAAGGACTGGATCATCCACACCCGGTCCGAGGAGCGCGCCCCGGCCCGGATCGGCCAGACCGCCCAGGTCCACCGGAGCCTCATCAGCCACGGCTGCATCGTCGACGGGACGGTCGTCAACTCGGTCCTCTCGCCGGGCGTCCGGGTCGAGGTCGGGGCGGTGGTCCGCGACTCGATCCTGATGTTCGACACGATCGTCCGACGGGGCGCGATCGTCGACCGCTCGATCCTCGACAAGGAGGTCGTGGTCGGTCCGGGCGCGATCGTCGGCGACGGCGGCGACGACACGCCGAACCGGCGCGAGCCGACCCGGCTGAACACCGGGATCAGCGTCGATCGGCAAGCGGGCGGTCATCCCGCGCGAGCGCGCGGATCGGGCGCAACGTCACGGTCGCCGAGAGCGTCCGGGCGACCGACTTCATCCGGAGGGTCGTCCCGAGCGGCGGCTCGGTCGACCGGATCGAGGGTCGGCCCGCGTCGCGGACGGTGTCCGGGCCAGCGGTGGTCGACGACCGGGCGGCGGACGCCGCGACGGTCGCCCGGAGCGTCGAGGCCGGCGGCTCGAGGCGCGCCCGGGACTGACCGGCGGGACCGGTCGACGGGCGGCGGACCTCGGCTAGACTGTCCCGGCCATGTCGCCGAACGGATCGGATCGCGTCGCGCCGTCCGCCGGCTCGCCGGCCGGCGCCGCCCGCTCGCCGCCGCCGGCCGACGTCGAGGGCTGGCTGGACGAGCTCGGCCTGACGCCGTCCGAGCGGGTCGAGCGCGACGGGGTCGTCGCCTGGGACCTCGAGCTCGACGGTCGGCGCCGGTTCGACGTCCGGGTCACGCGTCATCCTCGACCCGGGGCTCGGGCTCATCGCCTGGGTCCACTTCGCGCCGCCGATCGGCGACGGCCTGCGCAAGTCGTACCGGACGCTGCTCCGCTGGAACGACGAGTTCCCGTTCGTCAAGTTCTCGATCGCCGAGGACGGCCGGCCGACCCTGAGCACCGAGATCCCGCTCCGCTTCCTCGACCGCGACGAGCTCGGGCTGGCCCTGGCCCGGTCGCTGGCGATCTGCGACGCGCTCCTGCCCGAGTCGGCCGGCTGGCTGTGGATCGGCGGCCGGATCCCCGACCAGGGCGGCCGGCACCGGCGCAACGAGGCGCTCCTCGACCGCTACGCCGAGCGCCTGCCGGAGCTGCTCGGATCGTGAGCCGGTCGCTCGTCGTCCGGTGGAGCGCGCTGCTGGCCGCGATCGGCGCTGGGCGTCCCGCTCGCGCTCTCGCCGACCGGCGGCCGCGCCGGCGGCGGCCGCGTCGAGCCCGAAGCTGACCCTCGTCGGGACGACCCGCTACGTCGTCCAGCCCGAGCAAGGCGCGCGTCCACGTCACGGTCGACCTGGTGGCCACGAACCGGACGACCGAGACGATCACCACGCGCTACGTCTTCGACCGGGCGAACCTGGCCGTCCTGCCCGGCACGACCGGCTTCCGGGCGACCAACGACGGGGTCAAGGCGACCGTCATCGGTCGCCTCGCGCTCGGCCGCCTCGACCCTCCTGACCATCCGCTTCGCCAAGCGGCTCGGGGGCGGTCACTCGACGTCGATCCGGCTGAGCTTCGAGCTGCCCGACCCGGGCGGCTCGCCGTCGCGCCAGGTCCGGGTCGGGCCGTCGCTCGTCGCCTTCCCGGTCTGGGCGTACGGCACCCGGGGCACCGCCGGCTCGTCGGTCAGCGTCCAGGTCCCGGCCGGCTACAAGGTCACCGTCGGGGCGGGCCGGCTGGGCAAGCCGACGACCGCGGCCGACGGCACGACGAGCCTCTCCTCGGGCGTCCTGGCCGACCCGTTCGCGCTGTCGGGCTACGTCCTGGCCGACCGCCCGGGCGCGTTCGCCGAGACGGCGCTCGTCGGTGCCCCGTCGAGGGCGCCACCGTCCAGGTCGCGATCCGGGCCTGGAAGGACGACCCGGCCTGGGCGAAGAAGACGGCGGCGCTCCTGAAGAAGGCGCTGCCCGCGCTGTCGACGACGATCGGGCTGCCCTACCGGGGCCCGGCCACGATCGCGGTCGAGGAGACCGTCGCCCGCTCGATCGACGGGATGCCGGCTGTCTACGATCCGGCGTCCGGGACGCTCCGGATCGCCTACGTCGCGGGTCCCGCGGTCGTCCTCCGCGAGGCCGCCCACCTGTGGTTCGACGGGTCGGTCGTTCGCCGATCGCTGGATCGTCGAGGGCCTGGCCGGCGATGCCGCCGACCGGCGCGGCGGTCCGGCTCAAGCTCGCGCCCGAGACCGGCTCGGCGACCGCGGCCCCGACCCAGCCGGCCTTCCCGCTCAACGCCTGGCCGGCCGAGCCGGGTCGCGACCCCGAGTCGGCGGCCGCCGAGGCGTACGGCTAGGCCGGCGTCGGCGCAGCTCGTCCGGCTCGTCGTCGCCCGGACCGGGGCCGATGGCCTGCGGGCGGTCGATCGCGCGCCGCCGCCGCCCGGCGGCGGCCGACCCGGTCGACTGGCGCGGCCTGCTCGACCTGCTCGAGTCCGAGGCCGGCGTCGATGCCACCGACCTGTGGCGGACGTGGGTCGTGCGGCCGGAGGACGCGGCCCTGCTCGATGCCCGGGCGCTGGCGCGGTTCGAGCTCGCCGCGCTCAAGGCCGCGAGGCGGACGGCTGGACGCTGCCCGCCGAGATCGAGGCCGACCTCGCCGGCTGGCGGTTCGACGCCGGCCTCGGCCGCGATGGCCAGGGCGAGCGGACGTCCTCGGCGCGCGCGACGAGCTGGCGGTCGCCGCGGCGGTCGCCGGGCTCGAGCCGCCGCCGAACCTGCGGACGGCGTTCGAGGCCGGCGATCCTGGAAGCGGCCGGCGCGGAGGCGGCGGTCGAGCGGGCGATCATCGACCAGATCGTCGCGGCCGAGGCAGGCCGGCGCCGCGACGTCGTCGTCGTGGCTCGTCCGGGTCGGCCTCCTCGGCCAGGACCCGATCGGTGAGCTGCGCGGCGGCCCGGGCCGCGTTCAGCGGCCGGCGACCTCAGCGCCGCCCAGGCCCGGGCGATCGGCGCCCGCGAGGCCTGGGCCGGGGCCTCCGACCTCGGCGGGCTGCGCCTCCGGACGATCGGCGCCTTCGGCCTCGTCGTCGTCCTCGCTCGTCCTGCTCATCGCCACCCGGGCCCGGCGGCACCCCCGCCGGGCCGGCGCCGGTTACGAGTCCGAGACCGGGTGACTGAGCGCGCTGCGGATGCGGACGCCCCGACTGCTACACTGCCGAGCCAGTCGAGCCCGGAGCCGCCCGGATCCGGAGGGAGGACTGGAGCCGACCGTGAGCGAGCCGTCAGGGCGTCCGCCCGGCGGGAGCGCCGGCTGATGGGGATCCTCCGGACCCGCCCCTCGCACGAGATCCTGTCGGGCGAGTCGGCCGACGTCTACTTCGCCCGGGCCGAGAGCATCCTCGAGCGCGAGGGCCTCGACCCGATGGTCGTGATGGAGGTGTTCAGCCGCGAGGCCGGGATCCTGTGCGGGATCGACGAGGCGAAGAACCTGCTCGCCCACGTCCTCGGCGAGGCCGACCCGTCCGAGGTGACGGTCGAGGCGCTCGACGACGGCGACACCTTCTCGCCCAAGGAGGTCGTCCTCCGGATCCGCGCCCGCTACCGGCGGTTCGGGCTGTACGAGACGGCGATCCTCGGGATGCTCGCCCAGTCGACCGGCTGGGCGACGCGCCGCCCGGGAGTGCGTCGAGGCGGCGGCGCCCCAGCCGGTCATCTCGTTCGGGGCCCGCCACGTCCACCCGGACATCACCGACGTCCTCGACTACGCGGCGATCGTCGGCGGCTGCGTCGGCGCGTCGACCCCGGCCGGGGCCCGCCTGGCCGGGCTCAACCCGACCGGGACGATGCCCCACTCGCTCGTCCTGATCTTCGGCGACACCGTCGAGGCGGCGATCGCGTTCGATCGCGACCTCGGCCCGGACGTCCCGCGGATCGTCCTCGTCGACACGTTCAAGGACGAGGCCGAGGAGGCGCTCCGGGTGGCCCACGCGCTCGGCGACCGGCTGTACGGGATCCGGCTCGACACGCCGTCCGAGCGCGGCCGGGTGACCGCCGACCTGGTCACCGAGATCCGGGCCCGGCTCGACCTCGAGGGCTTCCAGCACGTCAAGATCGTCGTCTCCGGCGGGCTCAGCCCGGAGCGGATCCGCTACTTCGAGGAGAGCGAGCGCCCCGGTCGACTCCTACGCCGTCGGGCTCGTACATCAGCGGCGCGGCGCCGATCGACTTCACCGGCGACATCAAGGAGATCGACGGGCGGCCGATCGCCAAGCGCGGCCGGATCCCCGGCCGGACCGAGAGCCCGCGGCTCCGGCCGGTCGACCTCGCCGGCTGGCGCGCCGGGACAGTAGCCCGGCGGCACGTCCGCGCCGGTCCGTGCGACGATTTGGCCGATGGACCGGGAGACCGACCAGGGCTCCGAGCCGGGCCGCGAGGGATCCGGGCGACCCACCGACGAGCCCGACGATCCGAGCGGGAGAGCGCCTATGCGCTCCTCCAGCGCGGCCAGGCGCTGATGCGCCGGCGCCACCACGCCCAGGCGGCGATCGTCCTCGAGCGGGCGGCCGGGCCGAGCCGGGCAAGGGCTCGATCCTCGAGGCGCTCGGTCGGGCCTTCTACAACAGCGGCCAGCACGAGCGCGTCGCGCGAGACGTTCGAGGCGCTCCTCGAGATCGACCCGTCGGCCGACTACGCCCACTACGCGCTCGGCCAGAGCCTCAAGCACCTCCGCCGACCGCGCGAGGCGCGGACCCACCTCCGCGCTGGCGGTCGCCCTCAACCCGCGGTCGACGCTCTACCGGTCGGCGCTCGACCGGCTCGGGGACGGCGAGGGCTGACCGCGCGGTCGACCGGTCCCGGCGGTCAGGTCGCCGGCACGACCCAGTGCGGCCACTCGACGGTGGCCTCGAAGCCCTCCTGGCGGTAGAGCTCGAGGGCCCGCGCGTTGCGCGCCTCGACCGACAGCTCGATCTCGCCGAAGCCCGCCGCGCGGAGATAGCCGACGCCCCAGCGGAGGAGCTGTCGGCCGAGCCCGCGGCCGCGCCACTCGGGCAGCAGCCCGACGACCGCGATCTCGCCGCGCCGGTGCCGGCGTCGCCGGGCAGCTCGAGCGTCCGGCACAGCCCGACCAGCCGGTCCGGATCGTTCGCGGGGTCACGACGAGGACGCCGGCGGGTCGAAGTCCGGCCGGGCGTGGATGCTCGCGGATGTACGTCTCGGGCCAGGACAGCGGCGACGGATGGTCCTCGAAGACCCGGTTGACGAGCGCCGACGTAGCGGGCGTCGTCGTGCCCGGCGCGGATCGGCCGGACGACGACGTCGGGCGGGAAGACCGGCGCCGGCACCGGCGTGATCCGCGGGCAGGACGAACTGCCACAGGCTCGAGCGGTAGGTGGCGCCCAGCGCGTCGATGAACGCCGGCCGCCTCGGCCGGGCCGGTCGCCCCACAGCGACAGCTCGGCGAGGCCCTGCCCGGCCGACGAGCGCGCGAGCCGCCTCGACGAGTCGCCGTCCGTGGCCGCGTCGACGGAAGCCCGGGTGGACGGTCAGGCGTGTCGACCCGCGGCGTGCACTGGCCGACGACCCGGCCGTCCTCGACCGCGACGAGGGTGTTGTCCGGGACGAGCGCCATCCGATCGACCATCCAGGCGATCTCGGCCCGGCTCGTGCCGGGCACCGGGTCGCGGTCGAAGCTGGCCAGCTCGAGCTCGAGTGACGGCCGGGACGTCGCTCCGGCTCGAACGGCCGGACGTACGATCGCTCATCACGCTGGCTCGCCGCCGATCCGATCGCCGTCCGGAGCCGGGCGAGCCGGAGCAGCCCGACGATCGACTTCGCGTCGGCGATCCGGCCGTCCTCGGCGGCGGCGACGCCTCGGCGAACGGCACCCGGACGAGCGACGAGCGCCTCGTCCTCGTCCGGGTCCGAGCCGTCCGTCGTCGGCCGGCCGGCAGCTCGGTCGCCAGGTAGAGGTGCATCAGCTCGGTCGCGAAGCCGGGCGCCGTCCAGAACGCCCCGAGCTTGCGCCACGCGCCGGCCCGCTGGCCGGTCTCCTCCTCGAGCTCGCGGGCGGCGGCCAGGTCCGGGTCCTCGACCGCCCCGGTCGCCGCGTCGACGTCGAGCGTCCCGGCCGGGATCTCGAGCAGGGTCCGGCCGGCGGCCGTCCGGAACTGGCGGACGAGCAGGACCCGGTCGTCGGCGTCGAGCGCGACGATCGCGACCGCGCCCGGGATGGCCGACGATCTCGCGCTGGTGGCGCGAGCCGTCGGCCCGCTCGATCGTGTCCACCCGGAAGGTCAGCGTCCGGCCGCGATGGATCGACCCGCGATGTCGACCGTCGTCTCGCGGAGGTCGGCCTCCGCGACGCGGTCGGCGAACGGATCGATGGTCGCCTCCCCGAGCCCCGCCGGTCGGCCGCGATCCCCCGTCAGGCCGGCCGTGGTCGCGGCCGGCGATCGATGCTGGCGAGCGAGGCGCCGGTCTCGGCGTCGAACAGGTGGAGCTTGTCCAGCGGGACGACGAGGTCGAGGATGTCGCCGGGCCGGACCCGGTGCTCGGCGCCGACGACCGCGACGAGCTCCTTGGCCCCGACGGTGACGTGGAGGAGCTCCTCGTTGCCGAGGTACTCGACGACGTCGGCCTTGACCTGGACGGCCGCCGCGCCCTCGCCGGCCGCGCCGAGGTCGAGGTGCTCGGGCCGGATCCCGGCGACGAGCTTGCGCCCGCTGGTCGGGCCGACCGATTCGCGCAGCCGGGCCGGGAGCGGCAGGTTGAAGTCCGGCGCCCTCGAGCGTCGCGCCGTCGCCGGCGCCGTTCAGCGTCACGTCGACGAAGTTCATCGCCGGGCTGCCGATGAAGCCGGCGACGAACCGGTTGACCGGCGTGTCGTAGAGCGCCTGCGGGGTGCCGACCTGCTGGAGGAGCCCGTCGCTCATGACCGCGATCCGGGTCCCCATCGTCATCGCCTCGATCTGGTCGTGGGTGACGTAGACCATCGTCGTCTTGAGGCGCTGGTGGAGGCGGGCGATCTCGGCCCGGGTCTGGACGCGCAGCTTGGCGTCGAGGTTCGACAGCGGCTCGTCCATCAGGAACACGGCCGGCTCGCGGACGATCGCCCGGCCGAGCGCGACGCGCTGGCGCTGGCCGCCGGACAGCTCCTTCGGCTTGCGCTGCGAGGAGCTTGCCGAGGTCGAGGATCCCGGCCGCCTCCTGGACCCGCTTGTCGATGTCGGCCTTGGGCACCTTGCGCAGCTTCAGGCCGAAGGCGAGGTTGTCGTAGACGGTCATGTGCGGGTAGAGCGCGTAGCTCTGGAAGACCATCGCGATGTCGCGATCCTTGGGGGCGACGTCGTTGACGACCTTGTCGCCGATCCGGAGGGTGCCCGGCGGTGATCTCCTCGAGCCCGGCGATCATCCGCAGGCTCGTCGTCTTGCCGCAGCCCGACGGGCCGACGAGGACCATGAACTCGCCGTCCTGGATCTCGAGGTTGAGGTCGTCGACCGCGATGACGTCCCCGTACTTCTTGGTGACGTGCTCGAAGGTGACCGTCGCCATCGTGCGCACTCCCAGTCCCGGCGAGCTCGTCGCGAGCCCATGCATCCGGCCGCCGCTGGGCGGACTCGGACGGGCTCCGTACGCGACCCGCGGGTCGCCGGCATCTTAGCCCCGCGGTGAGCGTCGAGACAAGGCGGAAGCCCCGTCGGGACGACGGGGCTTCCATCGGCGGGCCGGAGGGTCACTGCCCGGGCCGGAGGGTCACTGCCCGGGCATCTAGCGCGCCATCCGGCTGGTCACCCTGAAGCTCGTCGGCTACACCGAGGTCCTGCACACTCTGCTGCCGCGGCTCGACGAGGACGCCTCCGTCGTCCTGTTCGGCGGGATGGCCAAGGAGCGGCCGTATCCGGGCTCGACCACGGTCAGCACGGTCAACGGAGGCATCGTCGGGTTGACCCGATCGCTCGTCGAGGAGCTCAAGCCTCGCCGGGTCAACGCCCTCCACCCCGGCATCGTCAGCGACAGCCCGTTCTGGGCGGCGAAGCCGGAGGCGGTCGAGAGCTACCGGTCGAAGACCGCAACCGGCCGGCTGGCCACGATAGCCGACATCGTCGACGCGACCGTCTTCCTGCTCGAGAACCCGGCGGTCAACGGCGTCGACCTCATCGTCGACGGCGGCTGGCACTGCCGCTAGGGGTCGCGGCCTCATACAGGCCGATCCATCCCCCGGGCACCATCGGTACCGGGATCCGGAGCCATTCGGGGGATGGCCCCAGTCGTCGCCATGACTCTACGGTCCTGCCGCGGACACCGACCTGATCCACGGCGCGCGCCGGCGGCCGTCCGCATGCGCGGGAGCCAGATGAGTACAGGCAGACTCGGGTTGCTGTGGCGACCGGCTCAGTCCCTCCCCGCCCGGCTCATCGCCCAAACGTCCGGCTCGACCCGGGTCTGGATGCTCACCGTGGTCCTGGGGGCGCTCGCGACGGTGCTCGGGCTGCTCGTGGTTCCCGACGTCCCGCCGGCGGACCTGCCCTTCACCATCCCGTGGTGGCTCGTCCTGCTCTTGTTCTACATCGCTGAGGCGAAGGTCATCCATCTCCACATCGGGCGGAGCGCCCACTCGTTCTCGATGAGCGAGCTCCCGCTTGTCGTCGGCCTGGTCCTGGTCGCGCCGGTGGAGTTCATCTTCGCCCGCATGGTCGGGTCGGCCCTCGCCCTCGTGATCAATCGACGGCAGCGGTCCGTCAAGCTCTTCTTCAACCTCGCCCAGTTCGGCCTCTGCTCCGTGACCTCGGTGGCCATCGTGAACCTTGCGATCGGGTCCGACCGTGACCTGGGTCGCGCGCTCTGGGTCGGGGTATTCGCGGCGATCCTCGCCGAGAACCTGATCGGCGTCCTGAGCGTGAGCACGGCCATCTCCCTGGCCGAGGGCACGCCGCAATACCGGCGGATCCCCGAGATGCTCAGGATCGGGGTCGTCGTGTCGATGACGAACGCGAGTCTCGGGCTGATGTGCCTCACCGTGTTGTGGACGAAGCCCGAGGCCGCCTGGCTCTTCGTCGTCCCGATCACGACGGCCGCAGTCGCCTATCGCGCCTACATCTCGGAACGCCAACAGCACGAGAGCATCGAACTGCTCTACGAGTCGACGCGGATCCTCCAGCGCAGCCCGGAAATGGACACTGCGCTCGTCTCACTGCTCGACCACGCGCGCAAGATGTTCCGCGCCGACGTAGCCGAGATCTGTCTGCTGCCGCGGCGAGATGGCGACGACATCCTGCGGACGACGGTCGGCCCCGGTGACGTGGTCGAGGCGATGCGGCCGATCGGGCCGGCGTTCGACGACCCGCTCCTGCTTCGCGCCGTCGCCGAGCGTCGGGGGTTCGTGGTCGACCGGCCGGCGTCCGAGGGCACGGATGACGCGACTCGGCGGCAGGTCCGGAATGCGCTGGTCGGGCCGCTGCTGGGCGAGGCGAATCTCATCGGGACGATCGTCGTGGCCGACCGGCTGAGCGACATCAGCACGTTCGACATCGCGGATCTCAAGCTTTTCGAGACGCTGGCCAACCACACCGCCGTCGCGCTCGAGAACGGCCAGCTCGAGCAATCGCTGGAGCAGCTCGGCCGGCTCAAGGAGGAGCTCCACCATCAGGCGTCCCACGACGCGCTCACGGGACTGGCCAACAGGGCCGTCTTCACCCAGGCCGTCGCCAAGCGACTGGAGTCGACCGAGGCGGATGGCCACCTCCCGATCGTGCTGTTCATCGACCTGGACGACTTCAAGCTGGTCAACGACAGTCTCGGCCATGCCGCTGGAGACGCGCTCCTGATCGCCGTCGGGGATCGCCTGCGCGCGGTGCTGCGAGCCTCCGACCTGGCCGCCCGGCTCGGAGGCGACGAGTTCGCGGTCCTGATCTGGGACGAGCCGGACCTGAAGATGTCGATGCGTGTCGCGGACCGGCTGACGGCCGCCATGGGCGCCCCCTTCCAGTTCGACGGACGCGACGTCTCCGTTCGGGCGAGCGTCGGTGTGGCGGCGGGCCGGCCGGGGATGGACGTCGCGGACGACCTGCTGCGGAACGCCGACGTCGCCATGTACTCCGCCAAGGCTCGCGGCAAGGGTCGCGTCGTGGTCTTCGAGCCGTCGATGCACGAGGCGGTGATGGCGCGGGCCCGGATGTCAGCGGACCTGGAGCGCGCCATCTCCGCCGGAGAGTTCATCCTGCAGTACCAGCCGATCGTCGAGCTGGCTACCGGGCGCATCGCCGGCGTCGAGGCGCTGGTGCGCTGGCAGCACCCGAAGCGCGGCCGGATCGACCCTGACGAGTTCATCCGGGTAGCGGAGGACTCCGACGCCATCCTCGGCATCGGGCGTTGGGTGCTCAGCGAGGCGTGCCGGCAGATGCATACCTGGCGTGCCGTGGCTCCGTCCCTGCCGTTCACCGTGAGCGTCAACGTCTCTGCCCGGGAGCTGACCCAGCCCGAGTTCGTGGACCAGGTGCTGACGATCATTCGCCAAGCCGGCGTCGATCCAGCCGACATCGTGCTTGAGATGACCGAGACCGCGATGCTCCAGGATTGGGAGGCGACGCGGGCGAAGCTGGAGGTCCTCCGGAACGCCCAGGTCGGGATCTCCGTGGACGATTTCGGCACGGGCTACTCGTCCCTGAGCTACCTCCAGCGGTTCCCGGTGTCGACCCTGAAGATCGCCCACGATTTCGTCGCGGGGGACGGTCCCGACGAGGACGGCTGGGCGCTCGCCAGCGCGATCATCGCGCTTGGCCATGCGCTGAAGCTCACCGTCATCGCCGAGGGCGTCGAACGGCGCTCGCAGCTCGGGCGTCTGCGCGCACTCGGGTGCGAGTACGTCCAGGGCTTCTACTTCGCGCGACCGCTCGATCCCGCCGCCGTGGGGTCGCTCATGGCTCACGGTGGCGTCCTGCACGCGCCGGTCGAGGGGGACCTCGCGTCGGCGGCGGCTGGCTGATCTCGCCTCCGCCGGCTGAGCCGCGTCCCCGGCCTGACGACGAACGGAAGTCCTGTTCCGCGACGCACCGACTGGTACTTGGCTCCCATGGCAGACGGCGGAGTCTCGCGTAGGGTCCGAGTCAGATGACGACAGCTAGGTGGGCTGTCGCAGGCACGGTCTGCAAACAGGGCAAACTCGTCGAGAGGCGGGGACGCAAAGCCAGGGATCTTCCGGGAGTTCTCCTTCCGAAGACCGCCCGGTTGCCAGGCACCGCACCGGCCGACCGAGAGGCGGTTTCGATGGTGTTGGTGGATCGGCTGCACGGCTTAGCGCTCCCCGGAGACGACCCGACCGAGCGCGGCTGGAGCCTCGACTTCCTCCGAACGGGTCGCGTGGCGGCGGCGATGTCCGCCCTCCTCTTGGTCGCGGCGATCGGTCCCACCGCGGTCCGGGCCGATGGCTACGACCCGGCGACCGACACCAACTCGATGTACAACACGACGCTGTACACGGGTGCCCAGGCCTGGTGGGCCGCCGGCTATACCGGCGAGGGCGTCGACGTCGCGCTCATCGACACCGGCGTCTCCCCGGTCGAGGGCCTCGACACGCCGGGCAAGGTCGTCTATGGCCCGGACCTCTCGCTCGAGTCGCAGGCGTCGAATCTCACCGACCTCGACACGAACGGGCACGGGACGTTCATGGCCGGCCTGATCGCCGGCAAGGACAGCACCCTCACGGCGCCATACGCCGGTGCACCGGCCTCCGCCTACCGCGGGATGGCCCCCGACGCCCGGATCGTCAGCATCAAGGTCGGCGTCGCCGACGGCGGCACCGACGTGAGTCAGGTGATCGCCGCGATCGACTGGGTCGTCCAGCACAAGAACGACAACGGCCGCAGGATCCGGGTGATCAACCTGTCGTACGGGACGAACTCGACCCAGTCCTCCACCCTCGATCCGCTCGCGTACGCGGCCGAGCAGGCGTGGAAGAGCGGCATCGTCGTCGTCGCGGCCGGCGGCAACTACGGCTTCCAGAGCCACATGAACAACGCACCTGCCCTGTCCGATCCCGCCGTCGACCGCTATGTGATCGCGGTCGGCTCGTCGGACTCGGCGGGGACGCTCACGCTCGACGACGACACGGTGCCGGCGTTCTCGCCCTGGCCGAAACGCGGAGCGACGCGGAGTGTCGATCTCGTGGCACCAGGAGCGCACATCCAGGGCCTGCGTGTCCCGAACGGCTTCATCGACGCGAACCACCCGGAGGGCGTGATCGACAACCGCTACTTCCGCGGCAGCGGGACTTCCGAGTCGGCGGCGATCGTCTCGGGCGCCGCGGCGCTGCTCCTGCAGAGGTACCCGAACGCCACACCCGACCGGATCAAGAAGCTGCTGACGAGCACCGGCTACCCGATCAACGCGAAGTCGCAGCAGATCGGCGGAGGCGGGTTGCAGCTCGAGTCTGCCCTGACGGCAGCCCTTCCGAGTTCGACCCAGACGTGGGCCTCCACCACGGGCACGGGCTCACTCGAAGCCGCCCGCGGCCAGGATCATCTGACCCGCGACGACGTCGTCCTGACCGGCGAACAGGACATCTTCGGCGAGGCGTTCGATTCAGCCGCGATGGCGACCGCGGAGGCGGAGGGCAGCAGCTGGTCGGGCGGTACGTGGAACGGCAGCTCCTGGTCCGGCAGCTCCTGGTCCGGCAGCTCCTGGTCCGGCAGCAGCTGGTCCGGCAGCTCCTGGTCCGGCAGCTCCTGGTCCGGCAGCAGCTGGTCCGGCAGCTCCTGGTCCGGCAGCTCCTGGTCCGGCAGCAGCTGGAGCGGGGGCTCCTGGGCGACGGCAGGCTGGAACTAGCCGCGACCACACCCCGGGTGGCGACCGGCGCCGCCCGAAGCCGCCGGGTGCCGGTCGGTGCCGCTCGTCCGCGTGAGGTCTTGGGGTGGCCTACGGGGCTCGAACCCGTAACCTTCGGAGCCACAATCCGATGCTCTGCCGGTTGAGCTAAGGCCACCGCGGCGCGTCGACCGCCGGCGAGGGCGGCGCCGTGGGCGCGCCGCGGGGCGATCGGGCCACGGGAGTATAGCGGCTCGGCGGCGGGTCGCCCCACGTGCGGACCGCTGGAAGCGCCCGGGTATCCTTGGCCGATGATCCCGTCCCGCCTCCGCAGGATCCTGGCCGCCGCCGCGCTGGCGGCCGCGGTCGGCCTTGGCGGGCTGGGCTCGCCGATCGATCCCGCGACGGCCGCGGTCGGCTTCGGGGGGCCCCGCCCAGCCGGTCGAGCCAGCGGCGGCCGCCGGGTTCGCGCTCGAGCTGCAGGAGCGCGGGGACTTCGTGGCTCAGACCAACCTCGTCCAGTGCGTCGGCGCGAGGGAGGCGGTCCTGCACGTGGGGAGGAGCACAAGGCGCGCGGCGCTACAACACCTTCACCGGGAGCAACCCCGAGGCGCACGGCTTGTTTGAACGCAACCGCTGTCCGGTCTGCGTTCGGACCTCGAATCTGGACGACGAAACCCCGGAGGGGTAGGCTCTGCACACCGCGGCGGAGGTGTCGGGATGCTGACCTGGCTTCGAGAGCGGCCGCACCGCATGGTGCTGACGGTCCTCGTCGTGCTCGGGTTGCTCGCCATCAACTGGCTCTACCCCAACCCGTTCCCGACCCCCTAGCTCAGGGAGTCGTCGGGGTCTGCGGACACACGGACCGGTAGCTCATCTTGATTGAGCTGATGATGTCGCTCCCAATGCCCACCGGGCCCATGTACGCGTCGTTCCTGTTAGACCAGTATTGACCCCAGAGGCCTGAGAAGCCGGCGTCCACGAACAGGCCGATGCCGTAGTGGCAGTTCTGGACGGTAATCTTGAACGAGCTGATGCAGTCGTTCCAGTTGGTCCCTGGCCCGAAGCGGTTGCAGTTCGAGATCGTGGGCACGATCGACAGGTCGCCACGGGAGGTGGGGTAGCAATCCGTCTGACTGCGCCCGCCGTAGTACGAGTCCTCGTAGTAGATGATTTGGGCCTGTCCGCAACTCGCCTCGACCGGGGTCAACGGCGCGATGGCCACGAACAGGCCGGTCGCGAGCCCGAGGCTCGCGAGCAAGGTCAGTAGTCTCCGTCGCATTGTCACTCCCCCTGGTAGCGCTCGTCGCTCCTGCGCGCCAGTCGGTCGGAGCCGACGGGCAGAGTCGCACCGCAGCTCAGTCTAAGCCGGCATCTCGTTGGTGGCACGCTGGCGCTCGAGGCGGCAGACACCATACCGACGCCCAACGTACCGCCAAGGGCGACGGCCACGCCAACCCAGAAGCCGACCCCCAGGCCGACCCGCCGGACCGCTCCGAGCTGCACGCCCAGCGGCTTCCGGATCCAGGTCGCGACCGACCGGCAGATGGGCAGCGTCGTCGCGTCGGGCGCCGTCGGGGCGAGCAGCCGGGCCTGGCCGCCGCCGCGCCCGCTGCCCGCGAACTGCACCTGGTACTACTGGTAGGTCGTCCCCAAGCGCTCGGACGGCGCCCTCGGCACGGCCTCCCAGATCCACGCCTTCTTCGTCCAGACCACCCGCTCCTGCCCCTGAACCCGGGGCGCCGGTCGTGCGCGTGGGGAGGCGGTCCTGCACGTGGGGAGCCGGTCCTGAGCGGGGAGCCGGTCCTGCGCGTGGGAGGCGGTCCTGCACGTGGGAGCCAGGTCTGAGCGGGGCGGTGGCCCGAGCCACCGCGGCCCGGCCAGAGGTCATCGGCGGCACCCGAGGGGCAGCCCGCATCGATGTCACTGACACTGACCGGAGCGGGCGGCAGCACGCTCATCTGCGCACCTGGGTCGACGATTCGAGCGATCGGCCGAGCGTGCAGACCCGTGATCCTGTCACCGACAGTGTCGCGAGCAGCAAGAGCGATCGAGACAGCGGCCCGAGCCACCGCGGCCCGGCTCAGCCGAGCGCGCAAGCTGTCACGAACGGCAGCGGCCGTCCGACCGCGCGGGCCAGCGCCCGTGCCACCGCACGGGCCAGCGGCCATGCCGTCTCACGGGCCAGCGGCCGTGCCACCGCGGCACGGACTGGTACCCCGGTCACGGACTGGTACCCCGGTCACGGACCGACCCGGACCATCGCGCGGGCTGACCGGACGGGACCGGGCGACTACGGTGCGGTCATGTCGGATCGCCCCGCTCCGGCGGTCCCGGAGCGCCCGGGTCGCGACGGCCGCCGTGCCCCCCGCCGCCTGGTCCCGCTCGTCGCGATCGCCTTCGCCGCGAGCTCGATCGGCCTCCTGGCGACGCCGGCGGCGACCCTCGCCTGGAGCGCCAACGCGTTCAGCTCGGCGTCCGAGCAGCAGCTCCTCGCCCTGACCAACCAGGCCCGGGCGAGCGCCGGGCGGAGGACCCTCCGCTGGGACTCCGCGCTGGCGTCGATCGCCCGCTGGCGCAGCAAGGACATGATCCAGCGCGACTACTTCAGCCACGACATCCCCGGCGCCGGCCGCGTCTTCGACGAGATGGACGCCCGCGGCTACTGCTACAAGGTGGCCGGCGAGAACATCGGCTGGAACACCTACCCGGACGACGTGGCGACGGCGCAGATCCAGCAGATGTTCATGGGCTCGCCCGGTCACCGCTCGAACATCCTGGCCAAGGACTGGGACCACATCGGGATCGGGGCCTACAAGGGCGCCGACGGCAAGAAGATGTGGACCGTCCTGTTCGCCGACAAGTGCGGCTCGACCCCGGTCGCGGCGAAGCCCAAGCCGAAGCCGAAGGCCCAGCCGACGGCCAAGCCCAAGCCCAAGCCGACCGCCAAGCCGACGCCGAAGCCCACGCCGACCCCGACGCTCGCCCCGACGCCGACCCCCGACGACCCGCTCGCCCCGCGCGAGTCGGCCGACGGCAGCGGGATCGCCCTGACGCCGGTCGACGGCGCGGGGACCGCCACCACGGGTGCCGGCGGGAGCCTGCGGGTGGTGGCTCGGCCGGCCGCGGGCGGGCTGCTCGAGTCGGTCTTCGGGGGCGTCGCAGGGTTCTTCCTCGGCGGCTGACCGTCGAGCCCGGCCGACTTCGGCCGGGCTTCCACGGACGGCGACCGGGTAGACTCCCGACAGATGGCGGCCATCCTCGAAGCCCGCGACCTGACCAAGGCCTACCGGCTCGGCGAGACGACCGTCGACGCGCTCCGGGGCGTGTCGCTGACCGTCGAGGCCGGCGAGTTCGTCGCCGTGATGGGGCCGTCCGGTTCGGGCAAGAGCACCCTCCTCCAGCTCCTCGGCGGTCTCGACCGCCCGACGTCGGGCGAGGTCGTCCTCGACGGCGACCCGGTCAGCGCGATGTCCGACGAGACGGCGACCCGGCTGCGTCGCCGGAAGACCGGCTTCGTCTTCCAGTTCTTCAACCTGATCCCGCTCTTCGACGTGGCCGAGAACGTCGGCCTGCCGTTCACGATCGCCGGCGGCGACCCGCGCAAGGGGAACGCCGCCGACCGGGTCCGCGACGCGATCGCGCTGGTCGACCTGACCGGCAAGGAGCGCCACCGGCCCGACCAGCTGTCGGCCGGCGAGCAGCAGCGGGTCGCGATCGCCCGGGCGCTCGTCACCCGGCCGGCGCTCCTGCTGGCCGACGAGCCGACCGGCAACCTCGACTTCACGACCGGGACCGAGATCCTCGAGGCGCTCTGGCGGTCGTGCGTCGAGCGTGGCCAGACGATCGTCCTCGTCACCCACGACGCCAAGGCGGCGGCCTACGCCGACCGGGTCCTCTTCGTCCAGGACGGCCGGCTGCGCGACGAGATCCCGCTCGGACGGCGGACCGACCACGCGGCGACCCCGCTCATCGCCCGGCTCGCCCAGCTCGGGCTCTGATCCGGTGGGCGGCCTGTCCTCGTACGCCTGGCGCAGCCTCGTCGCCCACCCGCTCCGGTCGCTGCTGACCGTCGTCGGGATCGCCCTCGGTGTGGCCGTCCTGTTCGCGGCGCTGGCGACCAACGCCGGGATCGAGGGCGCCATCGGGCGAACGGTCCGCGACCTGATCGGTCGGGCCGACCTGCGGGTCGAGGGGTTCACCGAGCGCGGGCTGTCGCCGGCGTCGGTCGAGGCGATCGCCGGGACGACCGGGGTCGCCGTCTCGACGCCGGTCCTCGAACGCCGGACGTACCCGGCCCCCGACCCGCTCGCGCCGCCGAGCGCGACGCTGCCTCCGCCGGTCACCGTCCTCGGGATCGATCCGGCGACCTACCCGACGCTCCACGACGTGGACCTCGCGGCGGGCTCCGGGCTCGAGCTCGCGGACACGGCCGGAGCGCTCATCACCGAACGGATGGCACGCGAGACGGGGCTCGCGCTCGGCGGAACGATCGCGCTCCAGGGCGCCGACGGGCCACGGGCCGAGCCGATCGTCGGGATCCTGGCCGGCGCGGGTCCGCTGGCGACGACCGACGGCCGGACCGTCGTCCTCGGGCTCGACGAGGCGCGGGCGCTGTTCGGGACGGCCGCCGTCTCGCGCGTCGACGTCGGGCTCGGCGGGGACACCAGCCCCGGGGCCGTCGCCGTCGAGCTCGAGGGCCGGCTGACCTCCGAGCCATACGTCGTGTCCGGCCCGGACGACCTGGCCGCGTCGATCCGCGGCTCGACGGTCGACTTCCAGGCGACGACCGCGCTGATCGCCGCGCTCGCCCTGTTCGGCGGGGCGTTCCTCATCTTCAACACCCTGTCGATGACCGTTTCGGAGCGGGTCCGCGAGGTCGGTCTGCTGCGGGCCGCCGGGGCGACCCGGCGCCAGGTCAACGGCCTCGTCCTGACCCAGGCAGTGGCGATCGGGGTGGCCGGCTCGGCCCTCGGGGTCGTGCTCGGCGCCGGTCTCGCCGCCTTCGTCGCCTGGTCCCTCCGGCGGGCCGCGGTCGTCCCGATCGACGGCCCGGAGCTGACCGCGTCGGCCGTCGCCGTGGCGGTCGTGGTCGGCGTGGCGGTCACCCTTGCCGCGGCGATCGAGCCGGCCGACCGGGCCGGGCGGATCCCGCCGGTCGAGGCCCTTCGGCCGCTCGGGGTCGGCCCGGCCGTCCGGGCGCGGCTGCGCTGGCTCGTCGTCGTGTTCGTCGTCGTCGCGCTGGCGGCGCTCGTCGTCTGGTCGTCGACGGTCGGCCTTGGCGGCGCCGTCCGCTGGATCGCCGTCTACGGGGTCCTCCTCGGCGTGACCCTGGCCACCCCGTTCCTGCTCGGCCCGCTCGGGGCGATCGCCGCGCTGCCGTTCCGGCTCCTCGCGCCGGGAGCGGTCCGGCTCACCCGCGGGGCGCTCGTCCGGGACCGGAGCCGGACGACCCTGACCGTCGGGGCGCTGACCGTCGGGCTGGCGATGATCGTCGCCCTCGGCGGGATGGCCCAGGACGCGCGGCGGGCGGCGACCGCCTGGCTCGAGGGCGTCGTCCCGGGCGACTTGGTCGCCACGTCGATCCGTCCCGTCGGCACCGACGAGCCGGTCCGCGACGACCTGGCGGCGGCCCCGGGCGTGGCCCGGGTGAGCCCGCTGGCCGCGTTCGAGGTAGCCTTCCGCGGGCTGCGTCTCGATGCCACGGCCGTGGTCGGGGCCGACCTGCTCGCGGACGGGCGGCTCACCTTCACCGATGGCGAGCGGACGGCCGCGCTCCACGCGCTCGACGAGGGCGGCTCGGCGGTCGTGCCGCGGAGCGTCGCCGACTCGCTCGGCCTGCGGGTCGGAGACGAGATGGCGTTCCCGGTCGGCGGCGGCCGGGACGTCCGGCTGCGGATCGTCGGGATCGTCGAGCGGACGATCCCCGGCCGGACCGGCGAGTCGATCCTGGTCGGCTGGCCCGACGCGACCGACGGGTTCGGGGTCGCCGGGGCCGACGCCTTCGCGGTCCGGTTCGCCTCGACCGCGACGCCCGAGGACCGGGCCGGCCTGGCGGCCGTCGCGACGAGCTACGCCCTCGAGGCGAACCCGGTCGACCGGATCGCCGGCGCGGTCGACGCGACCCTCGGCCGGGTGTTCGGCCTGTTCGACGCGCTCGCCCTGGTCGCCGTCCTCGTGGCCGGCCTGGGGATCGTCAACACGCTGACGATGAACGTCTACGAGCGGGTCCGCGAGATCGGCGTCCTCCGCTCGGCCGGGATGACCCGGCCGCAGGTCTGGCGGATGGTCGTCGTCGAGGCGGGCGTCCTGGGGGTCGTCGGAGCGATCCTCGGCTGCGCCAGCGGGCTGGTCGCCGGACAGGTGATGATCGGGCTGGCCGGGGGCGGCGGGCTCCGCCTGCCGTTCGATCCGGACTGGCGGACGATCGGCGCGGCGGCCGCGTTCGGGATCGCCGTCGCCATGCTCGCCGCGGTCTGGCCGGCTCGCCAGGCGGCCCGGGTCTCGATCGTCCGCGCCGTCCAGTTCGAGTAGCCGGCGGAGCGGCGGCGGCCGCAGCCGGGCTGCGCCGTCGGCCGCCGCGGCGCCGTCGGCCGCGCCCGTCCCGACAGGTGATGTCACGCAGCGGTCGAGCGGGCGTGACGCTCTGCTAGACTCCCGGCGATGGCCAGCCAAGCGAACCGCCTGAACCGCCTGCCCGCGGCCGAGCGCGGGATCACCGTCGCCGACTTCTTCGTCCCGGTGCGGATCGGCGAGCGGATCAGCAGCCGGACCCGCCACATCGCGCTCATCGTCGCCGGCGCCCTGCTCATGGCGCTCTCGGCGAACATCTCGATCCCGGTCCCGGGTTCGCCCGTGCCGATCACCGGCCAGACCTTCTCGGTCCTCCTGGTCGGCGGTGCGCTCGGCGCCCGACGAGGCGTCCTGGCGACGCTCCTGTACCTGGTGCTCGGCCTGTTCCTGCCGGTCTACGCCGACCACAAGCAGGGGATGGCGATCATCGGCTCGATCAAGGACGGCCAGTTCGTCCTCGGCGCGACCGGCGGTTACCTCATCGGGTTCGTCGTCGCCGCCGGCCTGGTCGGGCGGTTGGCCGAGCTCGGCTGGGACCGGGCGTTGGGCGGAGCCCTCGCCGCGATGGCCATCGGCAACCTCGTGATCTACGCCCTCGGCGTCCCCTGGCTGATGGCGTCCGTCGGCTGGGACCTGGCGACCGCGTTGGACAAGGGCGTCGTTCCGTTCCTCCTCGGCGACGCGGTCAAGCTGGCGCTTGCCGCCGGGCTGTTCCCGCTCGCCTGGTGGGTCGTCGGCCGCAGCACGGACGAGCGCTAGCCGCCTCGAGGTCTGCCACCCCGGTCGCCTACCGGCCGCCATCGGGCCCGCAGCTGGACCCGGACCCGCATCGGGCCGCGGCATCGCCCCACGAACGGGGCCGCCGCGGTTCCTGTCGCCGCGGGTCCTGCCGCCGCGGGTCGTGCCACTTACCGCTGGCAGCGGCAGTAGGCGCGGTCTCGAGGCGGTCGACCCGCCGGAACCCCTGTCCCCGAGCGTGGGACGGCCGCCCGCGGGCCGGCGAGGGCCCGGATCCGGGCCGGATGATGACTTACCGCCACTGGTGGCGGTATCTGGCACCGAACCGTGGGCCTCGGCATCGGCCCACGAATGGCCTCGCCGCCTGAGTCGTTGCCAGATGCCAATGGGTGTGGTCATAAGTGAGGTCTCGGCGCCGCCGGCCGGCCGGGAACCCAGCGCCGAGCACGGAGCGGCCGCCTGCGGGCTGGCGCGAGCCGTCATTCCCGGTCGAACGGTCACTTACCACCACGGGGAGTGGTATCTGGCACGGATGCGGTGCGTCGCCTCGGCGCGGGGCACTCGTCGCCTCGGCGCGGGGCACTCGGCATCGGCCGCGGAGCGGTGCGTCGCCTCGGCTCGGGGAGGCCATCCGGGTCCTCTCGGCTACGATGGCGGCGATGGCGACGACGGGCGAGAACGCGACGGTCGAGCACGCGACGGTCGAGAACGCGACGGCCGATCGACGGAGCGGCACGCGCGCGACCCCCTCCTCGCGCGCGGCCCCTCACCCCCCTTCCAGCACTACGCGCGCCGATGCCTTTCGGATGGGAGCGGACCCCGCCGACCCCGCCGACACCCACGGCCCCGCCGACACCCACGACCCCGCCGACACCCACGACCCCGTCGGCCTCTACGGGCCGGCGAGCATGGCCTGGCGGTTGAACCGCGAGGCCACGCTTCTCCTCGGGGCCGGCCCGCGCGCGCTGCTCATGCAGATCGCCCATCCACTGATCGCCGAGGGCGTCGACCAGCACAGCGACTTCCGGGCGGACCCGTGGCGCCGCCTGCGCGGGACGCTCCGAAGCTACCTGGCAATCGTCTACGGCACGACGACGACGGCACGGGCGGAGATCCGTCGCCTCAACGAGCTCCACCGCCGGGTGGGCGGCCCCGTCCGCGACCCGCTCGCCCGGGCGGCCAGCGGCGCAGACGCCTACAGCGCCCGCGATCCCGTCCTGTCCCTGTGGGTTCACGCCACGCTCATCGACGCGACGATCGTCGCCCACGACGCCTGGATCCGGCCGCTCGACCGGGACGATCGGGCCCGCTTCTACGCCGAGACCCGGCCGATCGGCTGCGCGTTCGGGATCCCGGATGCGATCCTGCCCGCCGACATCGACGCGTTCGAAGCGTACCTGGAGGCGCAGCTCGGCACGGACGGTCCGATCCAGGTGACCCCGACCGCGCGCGAGCTCGCCCGGACGATCCTCGCCCCGCCGCTCGGGCCGCTCCACCCCGCGCTGGCGGTCGTCCCGGCGCCGCTCTACGCCTGGACGCTCTGGCCGGCGATCGCCCTCCTGCCGCCCCGGATCCGCGAGGCGTACGGCCTATCGTGGGGGCCCCGCGAGCGTCTCGTGGCGGCCTGGCTCACGAGCGGCTTCCGCGCCTGGCGGCCGGTCCTGCCGCGCCCCTGGCGGACGATGCCCCAGGCGCTGGCCGCCGACGCCCGGCTCGCCACGACCGACGCCCGGCTCGCCACGACCGACGCCCAGGTCGCCACGACCGACGCCCGGGTCGCCACGACCGGCGCCCGGCTCGCCCCCGCCGACGCCCGGCTCGCCGTCACGCCCTGACGACCGCTACGCTGCGCGGGTGACGACGCCGGCCCTCCTCGCGATCGACCTCGGGACGACCCAGGCGAAGGCCGGCCTCATCGGGCTCGACGGCCGCCTGCTGGCGCTCGCCCGGGCGGCGTATCCGCTCGACACCGACGGCGGGACCGGCGCGGCGGAGCAGGAGCCGGGCGAGTGGTGGGCCGCGATCCGGGCGATGACGACCGAGCTGCTCGCCGTCGCCTCACCGGTGGCGATCCAGGCGATCGGGGTCGACGGGCAGGGCCCCACCCTCGTGGCGGCCGGCGCCGACGGGCGTCCGATCGGATCGGCCATCACCTGGATGGACTCGCGTTCCGCGGCCGAGGAGGCCGAGCTCGCGACCGCGACCGGCCAGGCCGGCTGGATCCTGGGGATCCTGCCCCGGGCCCGCTGGGCCGAGCGCCATCGCCCGGCCGTCGCGGCTGAGGCGCGCTGGTACCTTGCCAGCTGGGAATGGGTCGCCTTCCGGATGACCGGGGTCGCGGCGGAGACGAGCCTGCCCGGCCAGGTCCATCCCGATCGCGACGCGGTGGCCCGGACCGGTCTGCGGGTCGACCGGATCCCGCCCCGGGTCGCCCCGGGCACGACCCTCGGGCCGCTCCTGCCGGGGCCGGCGGCGGAGCTCGGCCTCGAGCCCGGGATCCCGGTCGTCGCCGGGATGGCGGACGCCCATGCGAGCTTCGTCGGGGCGGGGCTGCTCGAGCCGGGCGACGCGATCGACACCGGCGGCACGAGCGGCGGGTTCGCCGTCCTCACGGACCGGCCGATCGAGATCCCCGGCGTCTTCGGTGCCGCGGCGCCGATCCCCGGCCGATGGTTCCTCGGCGGGGCGATGAACGCGACGGGCAAGGCGCTCGACTGGCTGCGCGAGGACATCCTCCACGCGACCGCGCCGACCGACGAGCTGCTCGCCGAGGCGTCGGCCGTTCGCCCGGGCGCCGACGGTCTCGTCTTCCTGCCGTACCTCGCCGGCGAGCGCTCGCCGATCTGGGACCGGCAGGCGCGCGGGGCGTTCGTCGGGCTGACCCTCCGCCACCGCCGGGCGCACCTCGTGCGGGCCGTCCTCGAGGCCGCGAACCTGGCCCTCCGTCACGTCGCCGCCCCGATCGTCGCGGCCGGCATCCCGGTCCGCGAGCTGCGCGTCTCGGGCGGGCTCGCCCGTGAGCCAGCCTGGAACCGGGTCAAGGCGGACGTGACCGGCTTCACCGTCGCCGTCCCGGAGATCGTCGAGACCGCGCTCGTCGGGTCGGCGATCGTCGCCGGCACGGGCGTCGGCGCGTTCCCCGACCTCGCGGCGGGGTCACGGGCGATCGTCCGGATCGAGGACCGGATCGTCCCCGACCCGAGCCACCGGGCGGTCTACGACGCGCTCTACGCGGCGTACGTCGAGCTCTACCCGGCGCTCCGGCCGACCTTCCGAGCGCTCGCCGGGCTCGACCCCGAGGCGGTCGCACCCACGCCACCGACGGCCGACGACGAGGCTGCCCGATGACGGCCGACCGGCGCGACCCGCTCGGCGACGTCCGGCCCGGCGATCGTCCGAGCTGGTGGCTGCGCGAGGCGCTGGCGGCGGACCCGGGCCGGCCGGTCGCGCCGCTGACCGGCGACACGAGCGCCGACATCGCGATCGTCGGCGGTGGCTACACCGGGCTGTGGACCGCGTTCTTCATCACCGAGCACGACCCATCCGCCCGGGTCGTCCTCCTCGAGCAGGCGATCTGCGGCAGCGGACCGAGCGGCCGCAACGGCGGCTTCGTCACGGCCTGGTGGGACGAGCTCCCGTCGCTCGTCGGCGACTTCGGCGCCGAGGGCGCGCTCGCGGCCGCCCGGGCCAGCGCGGACGCCGTCGACGCCGTCGGCGCCTGGTGCGAGGCTCACGGTGTCGACGCCTGGTACCGCAAGGCCGGCTACGTCGTGGCCAGCGCCACGCCGGTCCACGACCGCGCCTTCGACGAGCTGCTCGAGACGGCCGCCCGTCTCGGCGTCGGAGCGGAGTGCGTCGCCCTGACCGCCGAGCAGGTCCGGGCCCGCTGCGCCAGCCCGGTCCTCCGGAACGGCGCTGCTGATGCCCTCGGCGGCGACCGTCCAGCCGGCCCGCCTCGCCCGCGGGCTCCGGCGCGTCCTGCTCGAGCGTGGGGTGACGATCCACGAGGGGACGCGGCTGGTCGGGATCGACCGGCCGAACGACCGGCAGCGCGGGACCGGAGCCGGAGGCGGCTCGGGCGGCGGGCCCGGCATGCGGCACCGGCCGGCGGCCCGGTCGTGCTCCGGACCGACGCCGGCGGCGTCCCCGGCCGGGTCCGCGCCGAGCAGGTCGTCCTCGGGCTCAACGCCTGGGCGGCCGGCTGGCCGTGGTCGGATCGCCGGCTCGTGACCTGGTCGAGCTACATCGTCCTGACCGAGCCGATCCCGGACCGCCTGGCCGAGCTCGGCTGGACCGGCGGCGAGGGCGTCTGCGACGCGCGCTTCACGGTCCACTACCTGCGCACGACCCCGGACGGGCGGATCGCCCTCGGCGGTGGCGGCGGTCGGGCCGGCTGGGGCGGGCGGATCGGCGCCGCGTTCACTGCCGACGCCGGCTCGGCGCGGCGGGCGGCGATCGGCCTCCGCCGGCTCTTCCCGAGCCTGGCTGACGTCCGGATCGAGGACGCCTGGGGCGGCCCGATCGACATCTGCGACGACCACCGGCCGTTCTTCGGGACGCTGCCCGGCGGGCGGCTCCACGTCGGCCACGGCTACAGCGGGAACGGCGTCGGGCCGGCCCACCTCGGCGGCCGGATCCTGGCCGCGCTCGCCCTCGGGCGGCGGACCGACCCGGTCCTCGACCTGCCGGTCGTCGGCCACCGGCCGCGTCGCTTCCCGCCCGAGCCGCTCCGGTCGCTCGGCGCCCGGATCGTCCGCGAGGCGATCGTCCGGCGCGAGCAGGCCGAGGAGGCCGGACCGGCCGGTCAACCGGGTCTACCGGGAGCTCACCCGGCTGCCCGCCCGGTTCGGCTACGACCTCGGGATGGACTGACCGGGGCCTCGGGACCGCGGGCCGACCGG
Source organism: uncultured Chloroflexia bacterium (assembly GCA_963837825.1). Classification (GTDB taxonomy): domain Bacteria; phylum Chloroflexota; class Limnocylindria; order Limnocylindrales; family CSP1-4; genus Chersky-267. The sequence goes on along the minus strand of CAWIOR010000014.1, from coordinate 149,098 downwards.
CAGGATCGGCCCGAATGGCGCACAATAGATGCCCCCGTTCCCTGAGCCCGACAGGAGCCCGTGTTGGCCGCGATCCCGCTGAGCAAGCCCATCCCCACCCCCGAGTTCAAGCACGTCATCGACGAGTACAAGCACCGCGACCAGACGGTCACCTGCGTCTGCGGCTGGCACGGCAGCTCGGCCTCACCCGACGGCCAGCCCTCCGAGTGGAACGCGCACCTGTTCGCGGTCCGCGGGAAGAAGCGCTAGGCCTTCCTCACTCGGCACCGTCGGGCGGCGTGAGCTCCACCGCACCGGGAGCGCTCGCCTCGATCGGCCCGGCCGTGAACGGGCGCGGCCCGCGGGTCGCCACCGGCTCGTACTCCATGTCGGCCCGTGGGAACTCCTGGCGTCGGTCGGCGTTCAGTCGGTCCTCGGCCAGGCGGGTCGCCGTCCGGAGGTCGCCGCCCGGGGTCGGGCACGCCCAGCCGATCGCCAGGCGCATCGAGACCGCCCCGGCGGCGAGCCAGCGATCGCACTCCGCGCGGACCCGCTCGACGTAGTTGATCGCCTGGATCTCGTCGGTCTCGGGCAGGAGGATCGCGAACCGGCTCGTGCCGATCCGCGCGACGTGGTCGGCGGCCCGGGCCTGGCGAACCAGCGTCTGGCCGACCGGCGGGACGATCCGCTCGGCGGCATCCAGCCCGAGCCGCTCGGAGAGCCGGCCGAGGCCGTCGAGCTCGACCAGGACGACTGAGACCGGGCCGCCGATAGCGCGCCAGCCGGGCCTCCTCGTCGCGCACCCGGACCTCCCAGTCGAGCGTCCCGTCGGCCGCCGGACCCGACGGTCGCGGGGTCAGGTGGGCGATCGGCCGGGGTGCCTGCGCGGGTGCAGGCGGTGGCGCCTCGGCAGCCGCCGGCGCCGGAGCCGGCGCCGGAGCCGGAGCCGGAGCCGGGGGAGGGGTGGCGGTCGTGGAGCCACCGGTCAGGAACGAGGCGATGGTCGTCTCGCCCCGCTCGCCTTCGTCGGACATCACGGGGCGGAATTGTCGGTAGTCGGCGGGTTCGGTCGCACTCACGTCTTCGTCGAAGTCCTCATCGGATCGGTCGTACTCGTCCTCCGGCTCGTCGTCGATGAACGAGATGGGGCTGGTGGCGGTCGGCGGGGTCGTCTCCATCGCCGCATAACGATACGGCGAAGGCTCGACGAGCCCTTCGGCGGGGGCGAAGCGGCCGTGGCGACGCGCGATGAGGGTCACCACGAGGCCTCCCATGATGACCAGATTCACGGCGATCGCGATTCCGATCACGAGGAGGATCGGTTGGGTGGACATCTCTCGCGCGGACTCCGAAGCGGGAGTGGAGGACTCCCGGACGGCAAGGATAGGGCCGGCCGCTCGGGATGACCACCGTACGGGGTGCCCCAGGACCGTTTGGCGGTGCTGCACGACACCGGCTCGGTGGGTCCGCGGTGGAACGGTGCGGTCCACGCGGGTCGGGACGTTCCGGGGGTGGCCGCGACGGACATCGCCGGCCGTGCCACGAGAGCTGTCACAGGCCGGGGTCAGGATGGGGGCATGAAGAACGGCACCCTCATCCAGTTCTCGCCGCTCGACGGGCTCGAAGCCGCCCCGGCCGTCGGGGGGTCGGCCGGGGCGGACCGGGTTGTCGCCGGGGCGGACGGGGCCGGCGACGGCACGGCCGGGACCGTCGTCCGGCTCGACGGCGAGCGGATCGTCGTGGAGCGGCTCGTCCTGGTCGATGCCGGGCTGGCCGGGTTCGTCGCCGAGCGGCCGGCGGACGACCGTCCCGCGCTCGTCGAGCGCGCCCTGCGGATCGGGCTCGTCGCGCTCCAGGACGCCGGGGTGACCGTCAACGTCGATGCCGTCCGACGCGAGTTCGACGGGCTCCTCAGCCGGACCGCCCAGGCCAACGAGCGGGCCGCGGCCGCGCTGGACGAGCTCCTCCGCCAGAACTTCGCCGACGGGGACGGCCGGCTGCCGCGGACCCTCGAGGCGTTCCTCGGCGATCGCGGCCGCCTCCAGGCGTTCGTCACGGACCTGTTCGACGAGTCGAAGCGGGACAGCGCGATCGGCAAGATGCGCGAGCTGCTCGGGACGTACTTCGACGGGGACGCCTCGCGCCTCGCGCTGCTCCTCGACCCGACCCGGATGAACTCGCCGCTCCACCAGTTCCGGGCCGAGGTCGCCGACGGCTTCACCAGGCTCCACGAGCGGCTGGCGGCGATCGAGGCGGCGGCCGCCGCCCGAGCGTCCGAGCGGGCCAGGTCCGCGGCCAAGGGCGCCGACTTCGAGGACCTCCTCGAGGCGATGCTCGGCGACGTCGCGCGCGGCTCGGGCGACCTGGTCGACCGGACCGGCAACGAGGCCGGCGACGTCATCCGCTCGAAGAAGGGGGACTTCGTCCTGACGCGTCGACCCGGCCCAGACCGCCGGCGCCGAGCTGCGGATCGTCGTCGAGGCGAAGGACCGGGCGATGTCGGGCCGCCAGATGCGCGACGAGATCCGCGAGGCGAAGACGAACCGCGGCGCCGCCGTCGGGCTGGTCGTGTTCACGCCGGCCCACGCCCCGAGCGGGATCGCCCCGTTCGACATCCGCGCCGGGGACGTCTACTGCGTCGTCGATCCGGAGGCGCCGGACCCGGCCACCTTCGAGGCGGCCGTCCGGCTGGCCCGCCTGCTGGCCCTAGCTGAGCCTGCGCGAGCAGGCGGTCGAGGTCGACGCGCCGGCCCTCAAGGCGGCCCTCGACGGCGTGCGCGAGCAGCTCGAGCTGATCAAGGGTCTCAAGTCGACCCTGACCTCGATCGGCAACAGCTCACGGGATGTCGCGGCCGGGCTGGACCGGCTCCGGGACGGCGTCATCGCCCGGGTCGCCGAGGCCGAGGCGGAGCTCCGCCGGGCGGGCTGAGGCGCAAGGAGGCCGACACGTCCGCGGAGCGATTCGCGAGGCCGGCGCCGGGTTTGCGCGCGCGCGATCCCGTGCTACCCTCGCGGTCCGCACAGAGGGTGAGATCGTGGCGCGCGCGATGTGGCGGGGGGCCATCCAGTTCGGGCTGGTGACCATCCCGGTGAAGCTCTACCTGGCGACCGAGTCGAAGGGCGTGAGCTTCAACATGCTCCACAAGGCCGACCTGAGCCGGATCCAGATGAAGATCTTCTGCCCGGTCGACGACGAGGTCATCTCGCGGACCGACACGGTCAAGGGCTTCGAGTACGCCCCGGGCCAGTACGTCGTGGTCACCGACGAGGACCTCGAGTCGGTCCCGCTCAAGACCGTCCGCTCGATCGAGATCGAGCTGTTCACCGAGCGCCAGCCCGACGACGGCGCGGTCCGCTTCGTCAAGCAGGCCTACTACCTGGAGCCGGACCCGATCGGGCGCAAGGCGTTCTACCTGCTCAAGGACGTCCTCGACGAGAAGGACCTGACCGCGATCTGCAAGGTCGTGATCAAGGACCGCGAGGCGCTCGCCGCCGTCGACCCGTTCGGCAAGACGATGGTCCTGACCACGCTCCACTGGCCCGACGAGATCCGCTCGACCGCCGAGCTCGACCTGCCGGCCGAGGAGCCCGAGATCAAGCCGGCCGAGCGGAAGATGGCCGAGCAGCTCATCGAGGCGATGACCGGCCGAGTTCGACCCGGCCGACTACCACGACGAGTACCGCGAGGCGCTGCTCCAGATCATCGAGGCCAAGGTCGCCGGCGAGGAGACGGTCGCCGTCCCGGAGGCCGAGCCGGCCACCAACCTGGTCGACCTGATGGCCGCCCTCGAGGCGAGCGTCAAGGCCGCCGTCGATGCCCGCGAGTCGACCGAGCCCACCCCGGTCGGCGCCGCCAAGTCGAAGTCGTCCAAGGCCGTGGCCGCCCCGGACGAAGCCCGCGACGAGGCCGAGGAAGCGCGACCCGCCCGGCGGCGCAAGAGCGCCTAGCCCGCGGGGCTGACTGCCTCCGGCGCGCACGCTCGACGACGGCGGCAGACTGACCGGCATGCCGCTCGAGGAGTACCAGCGCAAGCGCGACTTCGCCCGGACGCCCGAGCCGGGCGGGACGCCCGCCGGCGGTGCGTTCGCGGCCGGTGGGCGGGGCGGTCGGTTCGTCGTCCAGCGCCATCGGGCGACCCGGCTCCACTACGACTTCCGGCTCGAGATCGGCGGCGTCCTCGTCAGCTGGGCCGTGCCCCGCGGCCCGACCCTCGACCCGGCCGAGCGGCGGATGGCGATCCACGTCGAGGACCACCCGATCGAGTACCTCGACTTCGAGGGGGTCATCCCGGCGCAAGCAGTACGGCGCCGGCGACGTCATCGTCTGGGACTGGGGGACATGGGAGCCCGAGGCCGAGACGCCCGACCCGGCCGCCGCGATCGCCAAGGGCGAGCTGAAGTTCCGGCTCCACGGCGAGAAGCTCCGCGGCCGGTTCACGATCGTCCGGACCTCCGGGCGGAAGACCGGCCAGCGCGCGTTCGAGGCCGACGAGAGCGAGCAGTGGCTGCTCATCCACAAGCGCGACGAGGCGGCGGTCGACGGCTGGGACGCCGAGGACCACCCGGCCAGCGTGAAGACCGGCCGGACGAACGACGAGGTCAAGGCCGACCGCGACGCCTACTGGATCAGCCAGGCGCCCACCGCGGAGGCCGAGATCGACCTGACCGGCGCGGAGCCGGCGAAGGGGCCGCCCGGCCTTCCTCGAGCCGATGCTCGCGACCCTGGCCGACCGCCCGTTCGACGACCCCGACTGGCTGTTCGAGATCAAGTGGGACGGCTACCGGGTCCAGGCGATCGTCGCCGACGGCAAGGTCCGGATCTACACCCGGAACGGCCACGACGCGGCGACGTACTTCCCGCGGCTGCTCCCGCCGCCGGCGACGTGGCTCGCCGCCGAGGAGGCGATCCTCGACGGGGAGGTCGTGGCGCTCGACCCCGCCGGGCGACCCGACTTCTCGCTCCTCCAGGCGCGGATCTCCCAGACGACCGGCGGTCGCGTGCCGGGGATGTACGGTCGGACCGGGCGACCGCCGGAGGGTGGCTCGGCGGAGGCAGCCGCGGGCGACGCGGAGGCCGCCACCGCGCCGCTCGTCTACGAGGTCTTCGACCTCCTCCGTCACGACGGCCGGTCGCTCCTGCGGGTCCCGCTCGAGGAGCGCAAGCGGCTCCTCCGGGCGATCGTCAGCGACGGCTCGAGCGTCCGCTTCGCCGCCCATGTCGTCGGGCGAGGGCCTGGCGTTCTACCGGGCCGCGTCGACCCGGGGCCTGGAGGGGATCGTCGCCAAGCACCGCCGTTCGCGCTACGAGCCGGGCCGGCGGACCGGGGCGTGGCTGAAGCTGAAGCTGCGGCCCGAGCAGGCGCTCGTCGTCGGCGGCTGGACGCCGGGGGAGGGGAACGCCAGGGAGCTCGGGGCCCTCGTCGTCGGCGTGATGGACGACGGCCGGCTCCGGTTCGCCGGGAAGGTGGGCTCGGGCTTCGACGCCCGGGCCCGGCGTCTCCTCCGCGAGCGGCTCGATGCGCTGGCGTCCGACCGGTCCCCGTTCGACCCGCCGCCGGGCAAGCGCTCCGACCTGCGCGGGGTCCACTGGATCGAGCCACGGCTGGTCATCCGGGCCGAGCTCGGCGGCTGGAGCCGGGATGGGCTCGTCCGCCAGTCGGCCTACAAGGGCATCGACGACGGACGCGAGCCGTCGTCGGTCACCCGGGAATCGCCGGTCGCCAGCTCGGTCGCCGAAGCGGAGGTCGGCCGGGAGCTCGGTGGCGCCGAGGCGTCGCCGGGCGCCGCCGCCGCGAGGGCCTCCGTCCCTGATGCGAGTCGCCGCATCACGGGCCGGGCGCCCGGCGACCCGGCCGAGTCGGCGGGGGTCGCCGCCGTGCCCGGGGACGCGGCCGAGTCGGCGTCCGTCCCTGATGCGAGTCGCCGCATCAACCGGGATGGATCTGATGCAGCGACCCGCATCACAGACGAGAGGTCATCCGCCGAGAGGTCGGCCGGACGCCGAAACGACGCCGCGGTGACCCGACCCGGCAGTGCGTCGGCCCGGCCCGAATGGGCGCCGGCCACGCCGGAGGAGCTCGCGGCGCTCGACCATCTCGGCAAGGGCGGCACGTGGACGCGTCGGCGGGACCGAGCTCAAGCTGACCAACCTCGACAAGGTCCTCTTCCCGGCCGGCGAGGCGCCGCCCGACGACCGGCCGGTCGTCAAGCGCGAGCTGGTCGCCTACTTCGCCCGGATCGCCCCGGCGATGCTGCCCCACCTCGAGGACCGGCCGCTCAACCTCCAGCGCTTCCCCGACGGCGCGCACGCCAAGGGCTTCTGGCAGAAGGACCTCCGGCCGACCGACCCGACCTGGCTCCGGCGCTGGCGCGAGCCCGGCGTCGAGGCGCGCGGCGCGAACACCCACCTCGTCGCCGACCGGACCGCCGACCCTGTGCTGGCTCGGCAACCAGGCCGCGTTCGAGATCCACGCCTGGACGAGCCGGCTGACCGCGCCGCGACCGGCCGACGTTCGCGCTCATCGACATCGACCCCGGCGAGCGGACGACGTGGGCCGAGACGCTCGTCCTGGCCCGGCTCTTCCGGACCGCGCTCGGTCATCTCGGGGTGCGCGGCTACCCGAAGCTGACCGGCAAGCGCGGCATCCAGGTCTGGATCCCGGTCGAGCCGCGCTACGGCTACGACGAGACGAGCGCCTGGGTCGAGGGCGTCTCGCGGGCGGTCGGTGCGACCGTCCCGCAGCTGGTCTCGTGGGAGTGGTCGAAGGACCGCCGCGACGGCCGGGCCCGGCTCGACTACACCCAGAACACGTACATCAAGACGCTCGTCGCGCCGTACGCGGTCCGACCCGCGCCCGGCGCACCGGTCTCCGCCCCGATCGCCTGGGACGAGCTCGACGATCCCGACCTCCGGCCCGACCGCTGGACGATCCGGACGATGCCCGACCGCGTCGCCGCGCGTCGGCGACCTGTTCGCCCCCGCCCAGACCGACCTCCAGGTCCTGCCGAAGCTCTGAGCCCCGGTCGTTGACGCCGGGGAGGCGGGCAATTCATACTCACGTCTGTGAGGTATGAATCCGGACCGAGAGGTATGCATGTCGAGCCGAGTCGGGGAGCGTGGCCAGATCACGATCGAGCGGGCGATCCGCGAGAAGCTCGGGATCTACGCCGGAGATGAGGCCGTCCAGCGCGTCGAGGACGGACGGCTGATCGTCGAGATCGTGCCCGGCCGGCATCGGCGCTCCCTCGCCGGCGCGCTGAAGGCGCATGTCACCCGACGACCGGCGGACGAGTCGTGGCCGGCGATCTCCGCGGCGGCGGACCAGACTCCTGATCCCGACCGGCCGGATCGGTGATCTCGGCCGATACGTCGGTCGTCGTCCGCTATCTGGTCGGCAGCCCCGCCGGCCAGGCGCGACGAGCGGCTCGGCTGATCGACGGATCGGAGACCGTCGGGCTGTCGGTCGTGGTCCTCGTCGAGACCGCTCACGTCCTGCGGACGCAGTACGGCGTGGCCCGCCCGGCGGTCATCGAGGCGCTCCTCGAGCTCGTCCGCCGGGAGAACGTCGCGATCCTGGGGATGTCGACCGACGACGCGACCGACGCCCTCGTGCGGGCGCGGGCGATGCCCGGTCGCCCGATCCCGGATGCCCTGATCACCGCCATGGCGCGGGCGGCCGGCGCGATCCCCCTGTACACCTTCGATCGCGCGATGGCTCGCTACGGGGTCGCCTGTCGCGGAACCGTAGGATGACCAGGTGACCGGATCACCCGACGTGAAGCGGATCCCTGCCTCGGCTGCGGCCCGGCTCGGTCACGGTCGTCGACGTCCATGCCGCGTCGACCGCCGGGAAGCACATCGTCGCCGCTCGCCGCTGGTGCGAGTCGGCCTGGGATGTGTGGAGCCTGCACCACGGGGCGGTCAACGCCCTCGCGCAGGAATTGCTCTGATCGCACCTGCGGAGGCCCCGCGACGCCAGAGAGCATGGACCCGGTGTCGCCCACCCGCGTACGATCACGTTCGTGCTAGGCATCGCCGGCCGTCGCTATCGCCTTGGTCACGACTTCCGTGATCGTGGCTCGGTCAACGATCCCGAGGACGAGTTCCTGCGGTGGATCAACATCGAAGGCAGCGGGATCCGCAACATGGGCGGGATCCGCCCACTTCGATTCACCTCGCTCGACGTCGGTGTCCACGCATGGATCGTCCTGGTCACCGACGAGCGATCCACCGGATCGTCAGCTAATCCCTGGGAAGACCTCGTCGACGTCCCCCACGGCCGGATTGTGTATTGGGGCGACGCCAAGTTCGACCGGACGAAGACCGTTGGCGAGTTCATTGGGAACCGCGCGCTGGAGGCGGCTTGGGGCACCGTGCTCGACAATCGCCGGCACCTCAGCCCTCCAATCCTGCACTTCTCGAAGCGTGCAACCGGGGTGCTCCGCTTCAATGGCCTGTGCGTCCTCGATCGGCTGGAGCTCACGTGGTTCGAAGATCACGGGCGGCCGGTGCGCAACTACCGAGCGCATTTGAGCATCCTCGACGAGGAGTTCGCGGAGCTCGACTGGTTGCACACACGCGTAATGGCGAACTCTGAAACCGAGCTTCGCCACGGCGGTCCATCGGCTTGGCGGCGATACCTGGACGGATACGTCGACCGGCTGAGCGTATGGGCCCCATCGCTTCGCAGCCCTCAATCGCAACTCCCGGCCGTGGGATCACGGGACGACCGGCTCCTCGGTCAGCTCGTTTCGATGCCCCCGACGACCTTCGAGGCCGCCACCGTGGCGTTGTTCCGGGAATTGGACGAGGTCCGACACCAGATCACGAGAACGCGCCCCACCGGCGACGGCGGCTTTGACTTCGCCGGCACGTTCACGCTTCCACCTCCCCTGCCGTATGAGATCGAGTTCCTCGGCGAGGCGAAGAAATTCGCCCGTACAACGGCGGTGGGACCCCAATACGTGTCACGGCTCGTGGCAAGACTCGGTAGAGGTCAGTACGGCGTGTTCGTGACGACCTCGTACTTCACTCGGCAGGCCCAGGAGGAGGTGCTCGCCGATCGCTACCCGACTCGTCTGGTCTGTGGATCGGACCTCGTTCGAATGATCCGCGAGCTTCGTATCGCGAAGGGCGATGAACTCTCGCCGTCGTGGCTGAGGGCTGTCCGCGAGGAACTTGATCGACCGATCGAAGGATCGAAGCGAGCCGCAGAGGCGCGAGCCCCCTACGGCACCGCCCACTAGGCGCAGGTACGCGCGAAGATCGTTGCCAGGATCGACGATCCAACACGAGATCGGTACCCTCCCGGCCATGGGCAGCATCGCCGCCATGCATGCCGTAGACGCGGTCCTTGGCCGGCACCGGGAGGCACTCGAGGCGGAGGCACTCGAGGAGTTGCCTGCCCTGCTGCGACGAGCCGATCCCGTCATCCAGCTGGTCAACGGGTGTCACTGGATCGAGCGGTGGGTGACCATCGACGTTGAAGGCACAACTGAGGCGTTCCAGCTTCGGCGCCTCGACCTGTACGAGCTGGCCGACCGCTTTCCGGAATTGAACCTGGGCTGGTGAGGCGTCTCAGCCCGTCAACGACCGACGCGTTGACCCGGTTCAAGTCGCCGGTTTGGCCCAGCGCGCCGGTACAAGTCCGGCCGCTCCGCTAGCATCAACCCATGCCCGATGAGCCCCTCGACCGGTCGTACCGTGCCCTGCTCGAGGTGCCGCGGGCTGGGGCGCGTCGTGGCGTCGATGGGGCTGGCCCGGATCGGCCAGTCGATGGTCGGCGTGGCGCTCGTCCTGTTCGCCCTGGCGGTCTACGACTCGCCGGCGCTGGCCGGGATCGTGACCTTCGCCGTCGATCGTGCCGGGGCTGCTCATCGCGCCGATCGCCGGGGCGCTGCTCGACCGCCACGGCCGGGTCCGGCTGATGATCCTCGACTACGTCGTGGCCCTGGTCAGCCTGGCCCTCATCGGCGCCCTGTCGCTGGCCGGCCTGCTCCCGGCCCGGCTCCTCGTGCTCATCGTCGTCGTCACGTCGCTGACGAGCATCCTGTGCGATCGTCGGGCTGCGGACGCTCTTCCCGATCATGGCCCCGCCGCGAGCTCTGGGAGCGGGTCAACGCGGTCGACTCGAACGGCTACGTCGTGGCCACGATCCTCGGCCCGCCGCTGGCCGCCGCCCTGGTCGCGTTCCTCGGCGCGCCCGGCGGCGATGATCGCGATCGCCATCCCGTTCGGCCTGGCCGCGCTGCGATCCTGATCGGCCTCCAGGAGCCGCGAGACCGAGTACGCCTCGACCGGCCGACCTGCTCGCCGACGCCTGGGCAGGGCGTCCGCTATGCCTGGGCCAACCAGACGATCCGCGGGCTCGGCTTCTCGCTGTCGGTCCTGAACCTGGCGCTGGGGGGTGCTGACGATCGTCATCCCGCTGGTCGTCCTCGACGCTCGGCTCGGCGCCGCGATGGTCGGGTTCGTGTTCGCCGCGTCGGGCGTGTCGGGGATGATCTCGGCGTTCCTGTTCGGCCGGATGGACACCCGCGGCCGCGAGTGGCGGATGCTGGTCATCCCGATCGCCCTGATGGCGCCGACGGTCGCCGCTCCTCCTGCCGGCGGCCGGCATCCTCGGGCCGATCGCGCCGAAGACCGGGCTCGCCCTCCTGGTCGTGATGATGTTCATCTTCGGGCTGCTCAACGGCTCGACGGACATCGCCCTGTTCACGGTCCGCCAGCGCCGGACCGACCCGGCCTGGATGGGTCGGGCGTTCGCCGTGTCGATGGCCTTCAACTTCGTGGGCTTCCCGATCGGGGCGGCGATCGCCGGGGCCGTCGTCAGCGTGTCGCTGGCGGCCGCGATCTGGTTCGCGGATCGTGGCCTGCGTGGTGGCGGCGGTGCTGGCGGCGGTCCTCGTCCCGGTCCGGGAGCCCGAGCCCGCCTGGTCGGTGGTCGGGGCGACGGGCGAGTCGTCAGCCTCGGCCGGCAGCCTCGCAGCCTTGGCCGGCGGCCTCGCAGCGGACCCGCCGGGTCCTGGCGCTGAGACCGTGGCCGACCCGCCCGCCCCGCCCGCCGAGACCGTGGCCGACCCGCCCGGCGCGGTCCGCTGACCGGCCGGCGTCAGCCGCCGCCGGCGACCTCCCGGACGAACCACTCCACGTCGCGGACGATCGCCTCGGGCTCGACCGACGCGAAGTAGAGCGCGAGGTGGGTCACGCCGAGGGCCTCCCACTCGGCGATCTCGGCGCGGATCTGGTCGGGCGTGCCGCGCAGCGCGTAGTCGTCGTCGGCCGCGTCGGGGCTCGCCGGGCTCGACCCGGACGCGGGCCGACAGCGTCGGCATCGGCCGGCCGGCGGCGGTCGCGGCCTCGCGCAGGACGGGGATCCGCTCGGCATAGGCGGCCGGCGAGGTCGAGCTCGACTGGTAGCCGTCGCCGAGCCGGCCGGCCCGCCGGAGCGCGGCCGGCGCGCGGCCGCCGAACCAGATCGGCAGCCCGGCGCCCTGCGGCGGAAGTGGCTCGAAGACGAAGTCCTCGAGGTCGTGGAAGCGGCCACGGAACGGGGTCGTGGCACCGCCCCACAGGTGCCGCCACAGACCGACGGTCTCCTCGAGGTAGGCGCCGCGGGACCCCGAACCGATCGCCCACCCCGAGGTTGCCGAACTCGATCCGGTCCCAGCCGAGCCCGACCCCGGCGATGACCCGGCCACGCGTCAGCGCGTCGAGCGTCGCCAGCTCCTTGGCCAGCACGACCGCCTGGCGCTGCGGCACGACGATGACGCTCGTGCCGAGCTTGAGCCGCGGATGCCGCGCCCCGACGTGGGCGAGGGTCAGGATCGCCTCGAAGATCCGGCCGTACTCGTCGGCTGAGTCGTGCTCGACCAGGACGTGGTCGGTGGTCCAGACGGTCGACCAGCCGGCGCGCTCGGCAGCCTCCGCCGCCGCCTCGATCCCCTCCGCGCTGGAGCCGGCGTGCAGGGTGGGCAGGCACGAGTCCGTAGTCCATGTTCCGTCTCCTCTGGCGACTGGCCGCCGAATGGTAGCCGCGTCGGGCGCAGGACGCGCCGACGCCCGATCCGTCGCCGGACCGAGCGTCGCTCGAGGAGGAACGTCTCAGGGCGCGAGGCGCTGCCAGGTCGGCAGGTCCGGCGTCGTCCACGGCAGGGTCGTCGCTGTTGCGGTCACCGGATCGATCGATACGACCTCCCTGGTGCCGTCGTTGCGCGCGAGCAGCACGCGGCCGTCCGGCGACCAGGTCACGGACCAGTCGCCCGCCGAGGCGGCATCCTTGCGGTGTGTCCCGGCGACATCGAGTCCGGCGCTGCTGCCGTCGGCCGGGATGATCGCCACCCAGCGATCGGCGGTGTTGTTCGAAACGGACTGCCACCGGAACACCGCGATGCTGCGGCCGTCGGGCGACCAGACCGGTGAGTAGTCCTGGATCCCCGCCGGCGCGACCGACAGGACGACGTGACCAGACCCATCCGCGTCGATCGCGTGGACCCGGGCCTGGTAGGGAACCTGCGTGTCGAGGACGTAAACGATCCGCGACCCGTCCGGTGACCAGGCCGCCTGGCCGAGGTCGGAGCGATCCTCGGCGCCCGGAGCCCCGAGGAAGCGCAGGTCCGTGCCGTCGGGGTGGACGAGGAAGAGCCCGGGCTGGTCGTCGCGGATGCCGCGGAACAGCAGATCACGCCCGTCGGGTGGACGCCAGGCGGGTTCGGATGCCGGCGTCCCGAGGTCGAGCTCGGTGACGCCTCCGCCGTCGGTCCGGGCGACCAGCAGCCGGCTCTGGTCCGGCTGGCCGCCCGCATCGATCGCGATGTACCGCCCGTCGGGCGACCACGCCAGGCGGTCCACGAGGCCGAGCGGCCGGGAGGTGAGCTTGACGACGTGGCTCCCGTCGGCATCGGCGACGTACACGTCGGCGTCCAGGTTGGTGCCGCGCAGGAACGCCAGCTTCGTCCCGTCGAGTGAGAACACCGGCAGCGCAAACGCGTCGTGGATGAGAAAGCTCATCCCGTCGTGCGTCGAATTGGTCACGAAGATGTCGCCGCCGTCGAGGTGAGCGACCAGCCCGTTACGGGCGATGCCGAACGGGGCGGGGAGCCGTCGCTGTGAGCCGACGTAGGCTGCGGCGATCGCGGCGAGGAGCAGGAGGACCGCGACGACGATGGCCAGCGCGCGCCACGGCACGCGCGGGGCGATCGCCCGGCCCTGGGTGATGTCGACCATGGGGATCCACCTTCCTGGGAACGTCCAGGTGGGTCGCTGCCGTGTCCGGCGGGTCGCCGCGAGGACGTCGTCGAAGTAGTCGGGGAAGTGAGGTGCCGCCAGGTCGGCCACGCCGGACCGGAAGCGTCGATCGAAGCGGTCGTCGGACGTCATGTCAGCCGCCCTCCTTCCAATTCGATCTCGTGCGCATCCGGGTCGAAGGTCCGCCGAAGCGAACCGATCGCCCGATGGAGGCGCGACTTGGCCGTGCCGAGCGGAATGCCGAGCATGCGCCGCCGCTTCGGGCAGCGGCAGCTCGAGGTAGTAGTGAAGGACGACGACCGCCCGGTGCTCGGGCGCGAGACGGGCAAGGACCCGGTCGATCTGGTCGCGATCCGCGACCGCCTGGGTTTCGTCGGGTGTCGGGGCGTCAAGGATGGGGTCGATCTCGACCTCGATCGGTCGCCGGCCGCCGGATCCGCGCCTGATCGATGCAGGCTCGGACGATGAGGCGATGGAGCCAGGCGTCGAACCGGTCGGGGTCGCGAAGTCCCGGCAGGTCTCGCCAGGCCCGGACCAACGCCTCCTGGACCGCGTCCCGCGCGAGCTCGCGGTCCCGGAGGATCAGCCGGGCGGCCGCGTCCAGCCGCGTGACGGCGCCGCCGGCGAGCACGGCGAAGGCGTCATGATCGCCCCGCCGTGCCCGCTCGACGAGCTCTCGCTGCTCCACGGTCGCTCCCGTCGTGTCGCGACGCTCCGGTCGCGCTCGATAGGGTATGGCGGCGGCGTTCGTCCGAATCGTTCCATGGTTCTGAAGGAAGTCGAGCGCCCTGCGCGGCTAGCGACCGCCACGTGATGCCGGCTGGTACCGTCGGTAGCGGATCGTAACCTTTACGTGAACGTTAAGGTTGGGGTAGAATCGCATTCCGTGGACGTCCCCAGTAGCGACCCCGCCCGGCCCGACCGACTCCTCCGGATCCAGGAGGTCGCGGCCGAGATCGGCCTGACGACCCGCTCGATCCGCTACTACGAGGAGATCGGGCTGCTCGAGCCGGCGGCCCGCTCCGGACGGCGACTACCGCCTGTACGACGCCGGACGACCTCGATCGGCTGCGCTACATCAAGGGCCTCCGCGACGACGCCGGCTTCAGCCTGGCCGAGATCGCCCAGCTCCTCGAGGACGAGACCGCTCGCGCCCGCAACCGCGCCCGCTTCCGCGAGTCGCGACGACCCGGTCGAGCGGCGGGCGATCGTCCAGGACGCCCTCGCCCGGGTCGACCGCCAGGTCGCCACGCTCCGGGCGAAGGCCGACCGGCTCGAGGCGATGATCGCCGAGGCGAACGCCCGGCAGACCCACCTGACGCGAGCACCTGGCCGAGATCGACGCCGAGCTCGGGCGCGCCGCCCGCGCCCGCCGCGAGGCACCCGGCGCCGACGGCCGCGATGAGCCCGGTCCGCGCGTCGTCGCGGCTCGACGGCCTGCGCGCCCTCCGCCACCGCAACTTCCGGCTGTTCTGGTCGGGCCAGCTCATCTCGCTGGTCGGGACGTGGATGCAGGCGGTCGCCCAGGGCTGGCTCGTCCTGACCCTGACCAACGACCCGTTCATGCTCGGCCTCGTGGCGGCGGCCCAGTTCGTCCCGGTGATGGTCTTCGGGCTGTTCGGCGGGATCGTCGCCGACAGCCTGCCGAAGCGGCGGACGCTGATCGCCACCCAGTCGGTCGCGATGACCCTCGCCTTCATCCTCGCGGCCCTGACCGCGACCGGCACCGTCCAGGTCTGGCAGATCCTCGTGCTCGCGCTCGCCCTCGGCTGCTCGAACGCGGTCGACATGCCGACCCGGCAGTCGTTCGTCATCGAGATGGTCGGCCGCGAGGACATCGGCAACGCGGTCGCCCTCAACTCGGCGATCTTCAACGCCGCCCGGATCGTCGGCCCGGCGGTCGCCGGCCTGACCATCGGCGTCGTTCGACATCTCGATCGCCTTCTTCATCAACGGCCTGTCGTTCATCGCCGTCATCGCCAGCCTCCTGGCGATGCGCCCGGCCGAGCTCCGCCCGGCGACCACGGACGGCGATGCCGAGGACGGTCCGGGCCGTGTTCGACAACCTCGGCGAGGGCCTCGGCTACGTCCGGCGGACCCGCGTCGTCCTGCTGGCGGTCAGCGTCGTCGGGCTCGTCTCGCTGGTCGGGATGAACTTCGGGGTCGTCGTCCCGGCCCTCGCCCGCGACGTGCTCGGCACGGGCGCCGAGGGCTACGGCTTCCTCATGGCCGCGTCCGGGCGTCGGCTCGCTGGCCGCGGCGCTCGGCGATCGCGTTCCTCGGTCGCCCGACCGAGCGCGTGCTCATCGGCGGCGCGATCGTCCTCGGGGTCCTCGAGGTCGCGCCTCGCGCTGCTCGCGCTCGATGCCGCTCGTCGCTGCGTGTGCATGTTCGGCGATCGGCGCCGGCGGGATCGCGATGGCGATGACCGCCAACACGACCATCCAGCTCGCGGTGCCGGACGCCCTGCGCGGCCGGGTGATGGCCGTCTACACGACGGTCTTCGCCGGCTCGACGCCGATCGGCGGGCTCGCCTTCGGGGCGATCGCCGGCGGCGGCCGGGGCGGCGACCGCCGTCCTCGTCGGCGGGCGTCATCGCCTGGCCGTCGGGCTCGTCGCGGCGCGTCGTCGCCTGGCGCTGGGGGCCTGCTCGGGCGACTCCTGCTCCGTCGAGGTCGTCCCGGCGCCGCGAGCGGTGACGAGCCCGAGGACCGGCGCCTCGCCGGCGATGTAGTCGTAGTCGACCGGGCCGCGCCGGCCCGGCGAGCGTGAGCCGGAGTCGGATGGTGTCGTCGTCGGGGTGGTTCGGGTCGTAGATCCGTAAGGCGACGGTCCCGGCGGCGGCGTCGAGCTCGTAGCCGTAGGCCACGACCTGGTGGTTCGCCACGAGCCGCGCGCGGGTCCGCCGACGCGACGTGGACGAGCCCGAGCCGCGGCCGGCCGGCCGGCGTCGATCTCGCGGCGGACGGCCGGCCAGGCGTCGCGCACGGCCAGCCGCGCCCGGAGCCCGGTCGCCGACGGCCCCCGCCCGATAGAACCGGGCGACCGCCCGGCCGAGCTCGAGGCTGTCGATCTGGCGCCGGACGATCTCGCGGAACAGGGGCGTGCCCTCGGCCGGCGGCTCCCGGTCGGGCGGCGGCGGCTCGCCCCGCGCCCAGCGGTCGATCGTGGCCAGGGCCATCCCGCCGCACAGCCCGTTCGCCGCGTCGCCGATCCGGAGCTCCAGCTCGACCGGCACCGGGCCCGGGAGCCGCGCACCGAACCGGAGCGCCGGGCCCGCTCGGCCAGCGGTTCGCGAAGTGGAAGCCGGCGGTGGAGGGGAGGAAGCCCGGGACCGCCCGCTCGATCGTCGTCATCGCCGCGCAACGATAGCCCGGCCGGCGGGGAGTCGGGTGGCGGGTGATGGTGACCCAGCTTGACGGGAATATGGGTCGCTGTATCATCGGCGGCATGAAGGTCACGCTCGACATCAAGGACGACCTGTACCGGGCGATCAAGGTCGAGGCGGCTCGCCAGGACCGGACCGTGCGCGACATCGCCGAGGAGGCGCTGAACGCCTGGCTCGAGGCGATCGAGGACGCCGAGGACATCGCGGCCGCCGAGGAGGCGATGGCAGAGTACGAGCGGGACGGCGGGGCGATCGAGGCCGAGGAGTTCTTTCGACGGCTGGCCGCCGAGACTCGAGCAGCGTATGACTCGAAGAAGGCGTGAACCGCGGACCGTCCTATCAGGTCGAGATCACCCGGCGTGCCCAGCGGGAGATGGAGCGGCTGCCGTCCGTGGTTGCCGCGCGTCTCCGGGGTCCGATCCTCGCTCTCGGCATCGACCCGCGATTGCCGGGTGCGACCAGGATGGCCGCGTCTCGACCTCTGGCGTCTCCGAGTCGGTGATCTCCGACTCGTCTATGAGATCGACGACGCGACGCGCCGGGTCATCGTGGCTCGCGTCGCGCGACGTGCGGAGAGCGCGTACCGTCGGCTTCGCTGATCGCGCGGACCTACCGATCGCGGTCCTGGAGGTCCTCGATCCGGTAGGCCGTCGTGCCCGACGACCAGGTCGCCGAGACCTCGGCCCGGGCGGCGGTGAAGAAGCGGGTCAGGCCGGACACGGCGAACAGGATCGCGAAGGTCGGGTAGCCGAGCGGCAGGACGGCCAGGATGACGCCGTTGACGACCTGGCCGGTGGTGATGCCCGACGGCCGTCCCGGCCACGAACCGACCCTGGGCCTGGATCAGGTCCGGCCCGGGGGCCAGGCGCATCAGGCGCTCGTTCGAGGACAGCGTCCCGGCCGCCGCCCCGGCGCTGGCGAGGATCGCCACGACGCACAGGACGAGCCAGGCGAGCGGGTTCTGCGGGAAGGCGAGCAGGCCGAGGATCATCGAGCCGCCGCGCATCAGGAACGACAGCCGGAGCGTTCGCGAGGACGAGCCGCGCCCGAGCAGCCCGCCGACGATCGTCGCCGAGACCAGCGACGCGGCCGACGCCAGCGCCGCGAGGAGGATCGCGAACGCCGGCGGCAGGCCGAGCACGCTGATCGCGTAGATCGACAGGTACGGCCCGAACCCGGCCCCGAACGCGGCCAGGGTGATCGAGCGCAGGAAGCGGTCCAGCTCACGGGCCGGCGGCAGCTGGGTCGGCAGAGGCGTCGCCGCGCCGACGGTCGGCGAGCCGGTCGTCGTCGCTCCGGTCGTCGCCTCGATCTTCCGAGGCTCGGCGACGAGGACGCGGCCGGGCTTGGGGAGCCGCCGGACGACCAGCAGCTCGGCGACCCCGGCGACGCCGGCCACGACGAACACGATCGCGTAGACGAGCACGCCGATCGTCGGCTGGGCGACCTGGACGAGGAGCGCGACCGGCAGGAGGAGGAACGCGCCGAGGCCCAGGTTCACGCCCATCACCCTGCGGCGCCACGAACCGTCGCTCGGAGTCGGGCAGGATCGCCCCGTACCAGGCCAGCAGGTTGGTCCCGCCGATCGTGGTCGCCGCGCCGGCCATCGTCATCACCGCGCCGATCGCGACGACCGCCGCCGGCCGGGGCAGGGCTCCGGACCAGGCCAGGAACGTGAGCGCGGCGAGGACGAAGCCGCGGGTCTCGCCGACGAGCAGGATCCCCATCGTCACGCCGCGCAGGTTGCCGTCGAACCGGCGGAGGAGCCGCGGGACGAGCAGCTGGGCGGTCGAGAACGCGAACGGCAGGACGCCGATGACGGTCGCCACGGCCGGATGCGCGCCGAGGGTCAGGAGGAGCGGGATCGTCAGGCCGTCGCCGGCGAGCGCCGACACGGTCGCCTGGCCGACCCCGATCCCGAGGAAGCGCCGGTAGCGCCGACCGAGGAAGGCCCGCCACTCGTCGACGGCGGTGCGCAGGCCTCCAGGGCTCGGTCGATCCATCCCGCGAAGCGTAGCGCCCGACGAGGCGACGGCTCGGCTCAGGTCCCGATCGACCGGCCCGTACCAGACGCTGGCGGCGATGATCAGGTAGAGCGCGACAGGGCCAGCCCCTCGAGCCAGGTCGACTCGCCGTCGAACACGATCAGCGCCCCGAGGATGACCGCCAGCGCCGAGCGAGCCGAGCGAGGAGCGGGGTCAGGACGAGGGTCAGCGGCGGTCCGCCGATGACCAGGCTGATGAGGACGAGGGCCGGGGTCAGCGCCAGGGCGACCTGCAGGCTCGAGTTCATGATCAGGCTGACCGCCAGGTCGACCTTGTTCCGGGCGGCCATCTGGATCCCGACCACGTTCTCGACCGCGTTGCCGGCGATCGCCACGACGACCAGCCCGGCGAACGCCTCGGAGATCCCGAGCGAGCCGAGCGACGGCACGAGCGCCTCGACGAACCAGTCCGACACGAGCGCCGCGCCGGCGCGCCGACGCCGCCAGCAGGCCGATCGCCAGGGGCAGCGGCCAGTCCGCTCGACCGGCGCCTCGAGCGCGCTCGCACCGGGACCGCCGGCGATCGAGAACGGGATCGACGCCGCGAACAGGACGAGCAGGACGACCGAGGTGAACACGCTCAGCTCCTGGGCGTGACCCGCGTCGGGCGCGCCCGGAGCGGTGGCCAGGGTCGGGATCGCCAGCGCCGCGACGGCCAGGACGAGCAGCACCGCGATCGTCCGGACCGGCCCCGCGCCGAACCGCTGGACGCCGTGGCGCAGCCCGCCGGCGAAGAACGCGAGGCCGAGCACGAGCAGGCTGTTGGCCAGGATCGACCCGACCAGGGCGGTCTGGACGACGACGACCAGCCCGGCCTGGAGGGCGAAGATCGAGATGAACAGCTCGGGCAGGTTGCCGAGCGCCGACTGGAGGACGCCGGTCTTGCCCGGCCCGAGCCGGTGACCGAGCTGGTCGGTGCCCGACCCGATCACCCCGGCCAGCCCGGCCAGGGCGATCGCCGAGACGACGAACACCACGCGCGTGCGGCGCGCCCGCCGAGGCGGAGGACGACCGTCAGGAGCGTCGCTCCGGCCGCCGCCGACGAGCAGCGCCGAGGGTCGTCCGGCCGAGCATCGCCGGCGGGCTCAGGCGGTTCGGACCGGGCGCCGTCACGCCCGCGATGATAGTCGGGACGAACGCCGGCCGGCCCGCGGCGCTACCATCGGCCCATGCCCACCAACCGGCTCGCCGGCGAGACGAGCCCGTACCTCCTCCAGCACGCCCACAACCCGGTCGACTGGTACCCGTGGGGCGAGGAGGCGCTCGCCCGGGCGAAGGCGGAGGACAAGCCGATCTTCCTGTCGATCGGCTACGCGGCCTGCCACTGGTGCCACGTCATGGAGCGCGAGTCGTTCGAGGACGAGGCGACCGCCGCCGAGCTGAACCGCGACTTCGTGCCGATCAAGGTCGACCGCGAGGAGCGGCCCGACCTCGACCAGGTCTACATGGCGGCGGTCCAGGCGATGACCGGCGGCGGCGGCTGGCCGATGAGCGTCTTCCTCACCCCGGACGGCCGGCCGTTCTACGGCGGGACGTACTTCCCGAACGCGCCGCGCCACGGCATGCCGGCGTTCCGACAGGTCCTCGAGGGCGTCGCCCGGGCCTACCGCGAGCAGCGCGACGAGATCGAGCGGTCCGGCTCGGCGATCGTGGCGGCGATCGCCGACGCCGCCCGGCTCGGCGCGGTCGGCGGCCCGGCCGAGGCCCGCGGGCTCCCCGACCGGACGGTCCTCGAGGCGGCCGTGGCGGCGCTCGAGGGGACGTTCGACCCGCGCCACGGCGGCTGGGGCGGGGCGCCGAAGTTCCCCCAGCCGATGACGATCGAGTTCCTGCTCCGCCGGGCGGCCGCCGGCGCGGACGACGGCCGGGCCCTGGCGATGGCCCGCCGGACGCTCGACGCGATGGCCGACGGCGGGATCCACGACCAGCTCGGCGGCGGCTTCCACCGCTACGCGACCGACGCGATCTGGCTCGTGCCGCACTTCGAGCAGATGCTCTACGACAACGCCCAGCTCGCCCGGGTCTACGTCCACGCCTGGCAGCTCACCGGCGACCGGCGCTATCGCGACGTCGCGCTCGGCACGCTCGACTACCTGGCCCGCGAGCTGCTGACCGCCGACGGCGCGTTCGCCGCCAGCCAGGACGCCGACACCGACGGCGAGGAGGGCGGCGACGTTCGTCTGGACCGCCGACGAGGTCCGCGCGCGTCCTCGGCCCCGACGCGGCGCCGCTGTTCCTGGCGGCCTACGACGTGACCGACGGCGGCAACTGGGAGGGCCGGACGATCCTGCGCCGGGTCCGCTCGGACGACGAGCTGGCGACGATGGCCGGGACGACGCCCGACGACGTCGCCGGCCGGCTGGCCGCGGCGCGGGCGACGCTCCTGGCCGCCCGCGCGCGGCGCCCGCAGCCGGCCCGCGACGACAAGGTCCTGGCCGGCTGGAACGGCCTCGCCCTGGCGGCGCTCGCCGACGCGATCCGTGCCCTGCTCGAGAGCGACCGACGCCGGCCGACCGGCGACGCCGGGCAGCGGTACCGCGTCGCTGGCCGAGACCGCGGCCGACGCCTCCTGCTCGATCGGCTCCGCCTGCCGGACGGTCGGCTGCGCCGGAGCTGGAAGGACGGTCGCGCCTCGGCCGACGGCGTGCTCGAGGACCACGCCTGCCTGGCCGAGGGCCTGCTCGCCCTCTACGAGGCGACGTTCGACGAGCGCTGGTTCGTGGCCGCCCGCGGCCTGGCCGACACGATCCTCGACCGGTTCGCCGATCCGGCCGGCGGCTTCTTCGACACGAGCGATCGCCACGAGACGCTCGTCACCCGGCCGAAGGACCTCCAGGACAACGCGGTCCCGTCCGGCAACGCGATGGCCGTCACCGTCCTGCTGAGGCTGGCCGCCCTGACCGGCGAGGGTCGCTACCGGGACGCCGCGGAGCGCGCCCTCGGGCTGGTCGCCGGCGTCGTCGGCCGCTATCCGGGCGGGTTCGCCCAGTGGCTCGTGGCGCTCGACTTCGCCCTGGCCGAGGTCGTCGAGGTCGCGGTCATCGGCGACCCGGCCGACCCGGCCACGGCCCGCCTGCTGCGGCCCGACCCGGGTCGGCTTCCGGCCGAACCTCGTCGTCGCCTGCGCGGCCGATCCGCGCACCAGCACGATCGAGCTGCTCGGCTCGCGCTTCCAGCTCGACGGGCGTCCGACCGCCTTCGTCTGCCGCGACTTCGCCTGCCGCCAGC
This sequence comes from uncultured Chloroflexia bacterium, assembly GCA_963837825.1. Taxonomy (GTDB): domain Bacteria; phylum Chloroflexota; class Limnocylindria; order Limnocylindrales; family CSP1-4; genus Chersky-267. The sequence continues at coordinate 127,213 of CAWIOR010000014.1, read as the reverse complement.
CGGTCGTCGAGCCCGAGGCGCTGGCCGCCCAGCTCATCGATTGAGGAGGCACCGATGACCGACCCGACGACCCGCGACGCACTGGACCGGATCCACGAGCCTGGCGGGCGACGCCTGCCTGCGCTGCGGTTCGCCGATCGTGTCGCTCGGCCTCGAGCAGTTCCGGACCGGTGGCAGCACCGGCAAGCTGGAAGCTCCTGTTCGGCGAGCTGGCCGAGCTGGGCGAGGGGATGGTCGAGCTCGAGGTGTTCGCCTGTCGGACGTGCGGCCACGTCGAGCTCCGCCTGCCGACTGCGAGCCGGATGACGATCGAGATCCGCGAGGTCCGGCCGGAGGAGTGCGCCGCGCTCGGCGACCTCGACGGTCGCCGCCTACGTCGCCGTCGGCGAGGTCGGCATCCCGGCTACCTCGAGCACGTCCGCGACGTCGCCAGCCGGGCGGCGGTCTGCCCGGTGCTCGTCGCGGTCGACGGATCGGGCAGGATCCTCGGCGGGCGTGACCTACGTCCCCGGCCCGGGCACGCCGTACTCGGAGATCGAGGCCGACGGCGAGGCCGGGCTTCCGGATGCTCGCCGTCGACCCGGCCGCCCAGGGTCGAGGGATCGGGCGGCGGCTCGTCGAGGCCTGCATCGAGCGGGCGCGCGCGCGACGGCAGGCGCGGGCATCGTCCTGATGACCCGGCCGTTCATGACCGCCGCGCATCGGCTCTACGCTCTGGCTCGGCTTCCGACGGGCGCCCGAGCGCGACTGGTGGCCCGAGCCGGACGTCGAGCTGCTCGGCCTTCGAGCGCGACCTCGGCGGACGGCGCCTGACGCGGCGCGATGGAGCGCCGCCCGGTCGACGACCCGCGTCCGCCGGTCGAGCCGCGGCCGGCGGCGACGATCGTCCTCGTCCGGCCCGGCGGCCGACGGAGCGCCGGGCCGACTCGAGGTCCTCCTCACCCGTCGGCCCGACTCGATGGCCTTCGCGGCCGGGCTCCACGTCTTCCCGGGTGGCCGGGTCGAGCCGGCGGACGCCGATCCGGGGCTGGTCGCGCCGTGCCCGCGGCCCGCGCGACGAGCCGGCGTTCCAGGTCGCCCACCGGATCGCCGCGATCCGCGAGACGTGGGAGGAGGTCGGCGTCCTGCTCGCGGCGCCAGCGGCGGCGGCCGGTCGGACGACCCCGGTCCTCGCCGAGCGCCATCCGGCCGCAGGACTTCGCGAGCCTGTGCGCCGACCTCGACCTCGAGCTCCCGACCGACGAGCTGGTCGAGATCGCCCGGTGGACCACGCCGCACGCCTACCCGCGCCGGTTCGACGCCCGGTTCTTCGTCGCCGAGCTCCCGTCCGGGGCGACCCTGGTGCCCGACCCACGCGAGGTCGTGGCCCATGCCTGGCTGACGCCACGGGCCGCCCTCGCCGCGATGGCCGCCGGGACGATCGCGCTGTGGCCGCCGACCTCGACGACCCTCCAGCGCCTCGAGCGAGCCCCATCGTTCGCGGCGATCCGGGCCGGCCTCGGGCGTGCGCCCGAGCCGCGGATCCGGGTCGAGCCGATCGATCGCGCGTTGCGGGTCATGACCGGCCAGAGCGCGTTCGGGCCGATGGGGCGGCCGGCCAACACCGTCCTCGTCGGTCGGCGCGAGGTGGTCGTGGTCGACCCGGGCGACCCGGGCGAGGCGTTCCTCGACGCGATCGAGGCGGAGGTCGGGCGCGGCGGTGGGCGGATCGTCGCGATCGGCCTGACCCACGTCGATCCCGGGCATGCCGCCGGGTCGGAGGAGCTCCGGGCCCGGACCGGCGCGCCGATCCTCGCCGGGCCGGGCGGTGACCGGCCGCTGTCCTGGGCGGTCGACGAGATCGCCGACGGTGCCATCGTCGGGAGCGGCCACGGGGCGCTGACCGCCCTGGCCACGCCGGGCCACCGCCCCGACCACGTGGCGTTCGTCACGGTGGACGGGACGCTGATCGCCGGCGACGCGCTGACCGACCCGCCCGCGCCGCTCCTTCCGCCGGAGGGCGACCCGGCCGCCCAGCTGGCGACCCTCGACCGGCTCGCCGCGCTCCTGGCCGACGGGAGCGTCCGGCGGGTCGTGCCGGGCCACGGTCCGGCGATCCTGGCCGATCCGACCGCCGTCGTTGCCCGGTCCGCCGCCTCGGCCCGGGCCGCCGCGTCCGCCCCGTCCGCGGCCGACGGTCGCTAGTCCTGGGCCAGCTTCCTCGCCGCCGCCGCGATGGCGGCGGCGGCGATCCCGGCGTCCGCCAGCTGCTCCTCGGGGGTCGCCGAGCCCGGCATGCCGGTGACGGCCAGGCGGACGACCCGCGCCCGAACGTCGGCATCGGCCAGCGCGGCCAGAACGGCCTCCCCGAGGCCGCCTTCCGGCCGGTGGTCCTCGACCGTGACCAGGCGCCCCGTGTCGCGGGCCGCGGCGACGAGGGTGGCCGCATCGATCGGCTTGATCGAGTAGAGGTCGATGACGCGGGCACGCAGGCCCGATCCGGCCAGCATGTCGGCCGCCGCCAGCGCCTCGTGGAGCGTGATCCCCGCCCCGATGAGCGTGACGTCGTCGGCGTCGCTCGAACGGATCGCCCGGCTCCCGCCGATGGGGAACGACTCGCCCGGCGCGTAGATGACCGGCGTCTTGCCGCGCGTCGTGCGGAGGAAGACGACGCCCCGGCGATCGGCCATCGCGGCCACCAGCTGGGCGGTCTGATTGGCATCGCAGGGGTAGAGGACCGTGCTCCCCCACACGGACCGGAACATCGCGATGTCCTCCAGTGCCATCTGGCTCGGTCCGTCCGGGCCGATGCTGACGCCGGCGTGCGAGCCGCTCAGCCGGATGTCCGCCCGGCTGACGGCGGCCATCCGGATGAAGTCGAAGGCACGGCTCCAGAACGCCGCGAACGTCGAGGCGAACGGGACCCAGCCGCGGACCTGCAGGCCCACCGCTGCCGCGGCCATCTGCTGCTCGGCGATGTACATCTCGAAGTAGCGCTCGGGCAGGGCGGCGGCGAACAGCTCGGCGTAGGTCGAGTTGCCGACGTCCCCGTCGAGTGCGACGACGTCCCCACGGGCGCGACCAAGAGCCACGAGCGCCTCCGCATACGCGCGACGAGTCGCTTCCTGTGAGCCCACGACGTAGCTCGGCAGCGCCAGCGGCCCGGACGGGAACCGGTGCGCAGCGCCATCGCCCTCGGGCTTCCGGACCGCCACGGTGAGCCGGCGATGCGTGTCCGCGCCGAGCTCGGCCAGGGCGCCCTCAGCGTCGTCGAGCGCCTTGCCATGCATACCGGGCCGGTCTGCCACCGAGCTCGCGCCGCTGCCCTTGACGGTGCGCGCGACGATCGCCGTCGGGCGACCCTCGGTCGCGACCGCCTCGGCGAAGGCCGCGTCGATGGTGTCGACGTCGTGCCCGTCGACCTGGATCGCCCGCCAACCGATCGCCTCGAGCGGCCGGGCGTAGGCACTGAGGTCCCAGCCGTACATCGTCTGGCCGGTCTGGCCGAGGCGGTTGACGTCGACGATCGCGGTCAGGTTGTCGAGACCGGCCACCGCCGCGTGCTCGAATGCCTCCCACATCGAGCCTTCGGCGAGCTCCCCGTCGCCGGTCAGGACCCAGACCCGGTAGGGGAGCCGGTCGAGCCGCTTCCCGGCGAGAGCGATGCCGACTCCGATCGGCAGCCCCTGGCCGAGCGAGCCTGTCGCCACCTCGACCCAGGGAAGGACCGGCGTGGGGTGCCCCTCGAACGGACTGCCACGCTGGCGGTACGACAGAAGGGCGTCATCGTCGATGGCGCCGGCGGCTCGGTAAAGCGCGTAGAGGAGGGGAGTCGCGTGACCCTTGCTGAAGACGAGATGGTCGTTCCGCGGATCGGCCGGCACATCGAAGTCGTAGCGCAGGTATCCGGCCAGCAGGACGGCCATGAGGTCCGCGGCGGACATCGATGAGGTCGGGTGGCCAGAGCCGGCCGCCGAGCTGGCCCGGATCGAGTCGATCCGGAGCTGGCGGCCGAGGTCGCTCCAGGTCTGGTGCTCGCTCATCCGTCCGTCCCTCCCCGTCTCGAAGTGCTCGCCGTGGTGGCCCGGTGAAGTAGGCTGCCGGGATGCGGTCGATCGAGCTGACGGTGCACAACGCCAGTGGTCTCCATGCCCGGCCGGCCACCCTGTTCACGCAGGCGGCCGCCCAGTTCACGGCCCGGGTCACGGTCGAGAACCTGGACCGCGGCAAGGGCCCGGTCGACGCGAAGTCGATCTTGCTGCTCCTCACGGCGGGCGTGTCGTCCGGCCACCGGATCCGCCTGGCGGCCGACGGCCCGGACGAGGACGCCGCGATCGGGGCACTGGTCGAGCTGATCGAGTCCGGACTCGGCGAGCCGCCGGCCGGCTGATCGCCGGGACAGGGGGCTGACGCCTGGCGCGGTCACGCCGGCGCCGCGCCCCCGAGGAGGGACTCGAAGCGTGCCCGCACCGCTTCGGCCGACGGGTCGTCGAGCGCCCTCATCGCGGCTGCCTCGAGCTCGGATCCACGAGCGGCCCGGATCGCCCGGCGGACCGAGGGCAGGCTCGACGCCGCCATGCTCAACGTGCGGATGCCGAGGCCGGTCAGAGCCAGGGCTGCGGTCGGATCGCCGGCCATCTCGCCGCAGACCGACAGCTCGATGCCGGCTCGGGCGCTCGCCGTCGACTGCCTGCCGGACCAGGCGCAGGACGGCCGGATGCAGGGAATCGCGATAGCGCTCGAGGGCGGGGTTGCCCCGGTCGACCGCCAGGGTGTACTGGAGCAGGTCGTTGGTGCCGAGGCTGGCGAACGTGATCCGGCCGAAATACGAGTCCCCGACGAGGATCGCCGAGGGGATCTCGAGCATGACACCGAGCGCCACGTCACCCACCGGGAGGCCCTCCGCGGAGAGCTCGCCGCGCGCCCGCTCGGCCAGGGCGAGCAACAGGTCGGCGTCGCCCGCGTCGGCGACCATCGGCGCCATGACCTTCACCGGCCCGGCCGCGGCCGCCCGGTAGCAGGCACGGAGCTGGGTGACGAACAGGTCGGGATCGCTGTGCGCCAACCGGAGTGCCCGAACGCCCAGGAACGGGTTCGCCTCGGCGCCGATCGGCAGGTACGGGATCGGCTTGTCGCCGCCGACATCGAGCAGCCGGATCGTCACCGGGTGCGGCGCGAACGCCTCGATGACCCTTCGGTACGCGCTGAGCTGCTCCGTTTCGGAGGGCGGGCTGGCCCGTTCGAGGAACAGGAACTCGGTCCGGAAGAGGCCCACCCCCCGGGCCCCGAGTGCGACCGCGGGCTCGCTCTCATCCGGGGTGCCGATGTTGGCGACGAGCGCGACCTCGATGCCGTCGCGGGTGACCGCGGGCTGGGTCGCATCGCGCAGGTCGACCTCATGGCGCCGGCGCGCGTCGTCCATGCCGGCGTCGAACCGAGCCCGGGTCGCCTCGTCCGGATCGATGACGATCTCGCCGGTCCCACCGTCGATGGCCAGCTCGCCGGCCCGTCCGGCCGCGCTCTCCTGGCCGAGTGCTTCGAGCAGGCCGTGACCGCCGACCACGGCCGGGATGCCGTAGGCCCGGGCGAGGATCGCCGCATGGGCCGTCGCCGACGAGCCCTGCAGGGCGACCCCGAGCAGGCGCTCACGGGGCAGGGTGGCGGTCACGGACGGCGCCAGGTCGTCGGCGACGACGATGGCTGGCCGGTCGAGCCTCGTCTCGGGCTGGTCGGCGATGCCCGCCAGATGACGGGCGATCCGATGCCCGACGTCGAGGACGTCCGCGGCCCGGGCGGCGAGAAGCTCGTCGCCGAGCGAGCGAAGCTGGTCGGCGAACGCCTCAGCCGCGCCCTGGACCGCCCCGATCGCGTCCTCGGCGTGCCCCTCGATCCGCTGGCCGGCCATCTCGGCGAGGGCCGGGTCGCGAGCGATCGCCGCCTGGGCAGCGAAGATGGCGGCCTCGTCATCGTGTCCCTCGGCCTGGACCCGTTCGGCGATGGCCTCGAGCCGGACCGCAGCGGCTTCGGACGCCTCCCGGAGTCGGCTCGACTCGGCCTCGGCCTGGGCCGGCTCGATCCGGCCGCCGGCGAGCACGGGCGACGGCTCGATGAGCACCCATCCTCCCCGAGCGACGCCCGGGGCCGCCGCGAGGCCGCGTACCTGTCGCATGGCGACATTGTGCGTCGCGCACGCCCCCTCGCGGAGCGTCCAGCCACCCGAGCCAAAAGGCCCTATCGAGGGACTTGCCGGCCTCGTGATACTGAGGGAGCGCCCGTTCCGAGGAGGGAAGGTGTGCCCGGTGGCTGAAGGCGGGAACGGGGGATCGCCCCCCGCGCTGTCCGAGCTGCTCGCCGCGCAGGCGATCCGGATCCGCGCGCACGCGTCGGATTGGCGAGCGGCGGTGCGGGTCTCCGGCGACGCGCTCGTCGCCGGCGGCGCGACGGATCCCGCCTACACCGACGAGATGATCGCGACCGTCGAGCAGCTGGGTCCGTACATCGTGATCGCCCCGGGCATCGCGCTCGCCCACTCGCGCCCCTCGCCGGCCGTCCATCGCGCCGGGATCAGTCTGGTCACGCTCGCCGCACCGGTCGAGTTCGGCCATCGCCAGAACGACCCGGTCCGGCTGGTCGTGGGCCTCGCCGCTCCCGACGACGAGGGCCACGTCACCGCGCTCGCCACTCTCGCCGACTTCCTGTCGGACGAGGACCGCCGCGCGGCCCTGGTCGACGCGAAGGACGCACAGGCGATCCGGGACATGATCAGCGCGTACGAGATGAGCGCGCTGGCCGCTGGTTGACCGGGCGCCATGCGGCGGCGCCCAGTTAGGAGGAGGGACTTGGTGGCACGGCTGTGAAGATCCTGGCGGTGTGTGGCATGGGCCTCGGGAGCGGTCTCCTGCTTCGGATGCAGGCGGAGAAGGCACTCAAGCAGCTCGGTCTCCAGGCGGATGTCGAAGTTGCCGATATCGGCACGGCTCGGGCTCTGGCCGCGACCGCGGACCTGATCCTCACGTCCGAGGAGCTCGCCCAGCAGCTCGGCTCGGTGAAGCCCAAGATCGTCACGATCACCAACTTCATCGACCTGTCGGAGATGGTCACCAAGCTGAAGGCGGCCATCGGGTGAGGACGGCCGGACAGGGTCCGGCACGGAGGGTGGGAGTGGATGCCGCCCCGCGCGGGGCGGAAGCAGAAGCGAGGTGCGGACCTTGGATCAACTGAACTACATCATCAACTGGATCGCGCGCGATATCTTCGGCGTCCCCGCCTATCTCGTCGGGTTGATGACGCTCATCGCCCTCATCGCCTCGCGCAAGGGCGCAGGTGACGTCGTCGGGGGTGCGCTCAAAGCCACCCTGGGCTTCATCATCCTGGGGATCGGCGCCGGAGCCGTCATCGGTGCGCTGACTCCCCTCGGCGCGCTGATCACCGGTGCCTTCGGCGTCGAGGGCGTCGTCCCGACCAACGAGGCGATCACCGCGATCGCCACCAAGATCCCCGACGTCGCCCAGAATGTCGCGTTCGCGATGTTCATCGGCGTCATCGGGTCGCTCGTCATCGCCCGGCTGACGCCGCTCCGGTATGTCTTCCTGACCGGGCACCACATGCTGTTCATGGCGACCGTGCTGACGGTCGTCCTGTACAACGCGAAGGTCGACCAGGTCGTCCAGATCCTCGTGGCCGCCTTCGGCCTGGCCACCATGATGGTGATCATGCCGGCCTTCTCGATGCCGTGGATGAAGAAGGTCACCGGGGGCCAGCCGGTCGCGATGGGCCATTTCGGGACGTTCGGCTACATCGCCGGCGGCGTTGCGGGCCAGCTCGTCGGTCGCGGCAGCAGGAGCACGGAGGAGATGGAGTTCCCGCAGGGGCTTCGCTTCCTCCGCGACCCGATGGTCGGCACGGCCGTCGCGATGATCTTCATCTACCTGCTCCTGGCGGTCATCTTCGTCCTGCGCATCGGCGAGCAGGCCGCCCTGGATGCCATCACCAAGGCCGGCTTCAGCGGCGCCGCGGGCGCCGCGGGCGGCTTCCTGGGCCTCATGAGCACGATGTTCAACCAGGCCCTGATCTTCGGCGGCGGCGTCGCGGTCATCCTGCTCGGTGTCCGGACGATCCTCGGCGAGATCGTGCCCGCGTTCGCGGGCATCGCCGAGCGCGTCATCCCGGGCGCCGTTCCGGCGCTCGATTGCCCGGTTTCCTTCCCGTACGCGCCGAACGCCGTCCTGGTCGGCTTCCTCGCCAGCGTTGTCGGCGGGCTGCTGGGCTTCGGCATCCTGTGGGCGACGAACAACATCGCGCCCGCGCTCGCGGTGACGCTCATCCTGCCCGGGATGATCCCCCACTTCTTCACCGGCGGCACCGCCGGTGTCTTCGGCAACGCGACCGGCGGACGTCGGGGCGCGGTCGCGGGTGGGTTCATCAACGGGCTGATCATCACCATCTTCGCGGCCATCCTGGTCCCGGTCATGAGTGCCATCGGCTTCCAGAACACCACGTTCGGGGATGCCGACTTCCAGTGGTTCGGGTTCGTCGTGGGGAACGTCGCCCGGATCGAGGGGAATGTCGCCGCGCTCGGCGTCGTCGTCGTGTGTGTCGTCCTCCTCGCGATCGCCAGCTGGTGGCAGCTGCGCTACGTCGACACCGGCTGGGTGCCGGGCGGCCAGGCCACCCCGACCGCCGGCCCTGGCTCGGAGCCGGGCGGCCAGGCCACCCCGACCGCCGGCCCTGGCTCGGGGCAGTCCACTTCCGCTCCTGCGTAAGGCGGGCGGCGAAGGCGTCTCGACGACCCGCCCGGGCGCGAAGCCCGGGCGGTCGTCGTTGCGGCCCGGAGGTGTGCGTGGCCGCTCGAAGAGGGGAGCGAACGTGATCTCCCGCGACGTCGTGTTCCGCGATCGGTACGGTCTCCACCCGCGCTCGGCCTACCGCATCCAGGGTGCCCTTGCCGGGGTCGTCGCCAGGGTCTCGCTCCAGAACCTGACCGGGGACGGCTCACAGATCGACGGTCGGAGCATGCTCGCGCTCATCAGCTCGGGGATCCGGTCAGGCGACCGAGTCCGAGTCAGCGCGGATGGCCCGGACGAGGAGGCGGCCCTGGCGACGATCGGGGACCTGCTTGAAGCCGGGGTGTGTCACCCGTAACCTCGACGGTCGCTAGACTGACCGGCGATGAGCCAGCCGCCGGGAGACCCGGCCCCCGCCCCGCCGAGCGCGGAGATCGAGGCCGAGGCCCGGCATCTCCTCGAGACCGCGGTCGCCGAGCGGCTCCGCGTCCGGCTGATGGGCGGCCTGGCGATCCGGATCCACTCGCCGAGCGCTCGCCGGCCGCCGTACGAGCGGACGTACCGCGACCTCGACCTCGTCGCCCACGATCGGGACGTCGCTGCCCTGCGCCGGCTGCTCGAGCGCAGCGGCTACGTCGGCGACAAGCTGTTCAACGCGATCCACGGCGCCCAGCGCCTGGTCTACACCGCGCCCGGGCGGACGCTGGTCGGTCGACGTCGTCATCGACCAGCTGGCGATGTCCCACACGCTCGAGCTCAAGGACCGCCTGGCGGCCGACGGCATCACCCTCGACCTCGCCGACCTCCTCCTGACCAAGCTCCAGATCTGGGAGACGAACCGGAAGGACCTCGGCGACGTCGCCTGCCTGCTGGCCGACCATCCACTCGTCGCCGTCGGCCGGCTGTCGGCCGGGCCCGGGTCGGACAGCGCGCCGACCCCGATCGATCTCGTCCGGATCCGGTCCGTGCTCGGGGCCGACTGGGGCTTCTGCCACACCGCCGAGCGCAACCTGCGGGCGATCGCCGGGCTGGTCGAGACGACGCCGGTCCCCGATGCGCCGTACGACGCGGCCGCCCAGGTGGCCGCCCTGCTGGCCGACATCGCGGCCACCCCGAAATCGCTCGGCTGGAAGGCGCGGGCACGGGTCGGGGAGCGGGTCCGCTGGTACGAGACCCCCGAGGAGGCGCGCCGCTGACCGGTCGCCGCTGAGCCGCTAGTCCGTGGCCAGACCGTGGCGGACGAGCGCCGCCCGCCAGTAGTCGACCGACGCGGCCAGGTCGTCGAGGACCTCGTCGTCGTCCTGCTCGAACGGCGGGATGACCTCGAGGATGAGCGCGGTCTCCTCGACGCCGCCCTCACCGAGCGCGTCGAGGACCCGGTCGGCATCGATCCGGCCGGCGGCGTTCCGCTCCGGGGTGAACGGCCAGTGGTGGTCGCCCTCGGCGTCGGACTGCTGGAGCTGGACGACCGGGGCCGCCCAGCCGAGCTCGCGCAGCCAGGCGTACGGGTCGCGGTCCGGCGCCGGTCGTGCCCGGCACGCACATGTGGCCGACGTCGAGGCAGAGCCGGATCGGGACGGCGTCGTCGTCGCCGCTGGTCAGGAGGTCGCGGATCATCGCCATCGTCGACGGCTCGCGGGCGGCGGCGAGGTTCTCGACCATGAGGTACTCGAGCCCGGCCCGATGCGCCTGCGGCGGCCAGCGAGTCGAGCGTCCGGCGGAGGCCGGCCCAGAGCTCCGCCCGGCGCTTCGGGTCGGTCCAGTCCGGGACGCTGAACGCCCCGACATGGCCACCGGTGGCGACGCCGCCGGCGGCCGCCGTCCAGTCGATCGCCCAGCCGTACCAGGTCGCGGCTGCATCGCGGCCCGCGGGGTCCGGGCGGAGCAGGAGGTTGTCCGAGTAGGCCGCCAGCCCGGTGAAGGTCGAGTGGATCTCGAGGCCGGCATCGCGGGCGGACCACGCCAGGAGCTCGCGCCTCCGTGCGGTCGGCGCCGTCCGGGACGAGGTCGAGCGAGTGCTGGACGAGCCGCAGCCCGAGCCGGTCGCGGACGATCGGCGCCCAGTCGGCCGCGCCGGGGCCAGCGCTTGACCGCGAAGCAGGTGTTGATCCCGAGTCGGACGCGCATCGTCAGCCTCCCGGGCGGCGTCGCCGGTCGTCCGCCGCGCGCTGCGAACGGCCGGCGTGTCGGACAGGGCGCGATACGCGCCGCCGCCGCCGCGTAGGCGTCGCGGGTGCGCGGGATCGGGCTCGATCGGCGGATCGGGTCGGACGCACCGGCGCGATCGCCTCGGCCGGGTCGCGGTAGACCCCGGCGCCGAGACCGGCGAGCATCGCCACGCCGGTCACCGCGGCGTCGCCGGGCACCGTCCGGACCGGGATCCCCAGGACGTCGGCCTTGATCCGGGTCCACGATCGCGAGGCGGGTGTCGCCGCCCGACACGCGGAGCTCGGTGACCGGGCCCCGCCGGCCCGGAGCAGCTCGAGCTGGTCGGCGATCGCGAACGCGACGCCCTCGAGGACCGCCCGGGCCAGGGCGCGCCCGACCGTGCCGCAGCGACAGCCCGGCGAACGCGCCGCGCAGGTCCGGGTCGGTCCGCTCGCCGTCACCCAGGACCGGCAGGGCGACGACCCCGTCCGCGCCCGGCGGGACGGCCGCCAGCCTCGGCGTCGAGGCGGGCGTAGTCGGCCGCCGTCGGTCGTCCCGACCGTCCGCCGTAGAGCCAGCCCGGCCAGCCAGGCGACCGCGGCTCCGGTCGTGTTGATCCCGGTCTCGGTCGTGAACGGACCCGGGACGACGTGCGGGTAGTGGGTCACCGCGAGGACGTCGAGCGGCTCCGGGACGGCGGCGTTGAGGCAGGTCGACGAGCCGGCCATCTCGCTGACCGGGCCCGGCGCGACGACTCCGGCGCCGAGCGCGCAGGCCTGGCTGTCCGCCCCGCCGAGGACGACCGGCAGGCCGGCCGGCAGGCCGACCCGGGCGGCGACCGCCGGCCGCAGCCCGCCGATGACGGCGCTCGACGGGTGGATCGGCGGGAAGAGCGACGGGTCGAGCCCGAGCTCGTCGAGGAGCTCGCGGTCCCAGGCCCCGGCGCGCAGGTCGTAGACGAGGGTCGCCGCGGCGTGGGTCCCGTCGGTCGCCGGCCTCGCCGGTCAGGGCGAGGGCGACGAGGTCGCGCGGCTGGAGGGCGAGGGCCGCCCGGGCGAACGCGGCCGGCTCGTGGTCGCGCAGCCAGAGCAGCTTCGGGCGCGATGTGGAAGCCCGACGGGAGGTGCCCGGTCCGGCGGTGGATCGCCTCGTCGCCGAACCGCTCGCGCGATGGCTCTCCGCCTCGGCGGCGGCCCGGTTGTCGCGGTAGATCAGGCCGGCGCGAGACCGGCTCGGCCGCGCCCGGTCGACGAGGACGACCGACGGGCACTGCCCGGTCAGCCCGATCGCCCGGACGTCGCTCGGCGCGTCCGACGCCCGTCGGCCGCCAGGCGCCGGACGAGGTCGCCCAGGGCGCCGATCGCCGCCGACCGCCAGGCCCGGCCGTCCTGCTCGGCCCAGCCCTCGTGCGGCGAGCTGGTCGGGTAGCCGCGGCGGGCCTCGAGCAGTCGCCGGCCGTCGAGGTCGAACGCGGCCGCGCGCGCCCCGGACGTGCCGACGTCGATCGCGACGAGCAGCCCGGCACGCGGCGCCGGCGGCATCGGTCAGCCGCGGACGAGCTGGTGGGCGGCGACCTTGTCCCGCTCGAGGGTGATCAGCGCCCCGTTCAGGACGCCGGTCCCGTAGTCCGAGCCCGGGTTGATCGCGATCGTCCGGCCCAGCCGGCGGATGCCGCCCGACTCGTGGATGTGGCCGTGGAGGCCGAGCAGCGGCTGGACCGCGAGCAGGACGTCGCGGACCGCGGTGCTCCCGACCGGGGCGAACTTGACCTGGCCGACCGCGGTCTGGACGGTCAGGTTCGCGTCGAGCAGCGGCGCCTCGTCGAGCCCGCTCCCGTACGGCGGGACGTGGACGTTGAAGATCGCCCGCTCCGGCGCCGGGAGCTGGCTGGCCATGTCGCCGATACGCGGCCGCCAGCTGGTCCTCGGTCATCTCGCGGTGGCTGTGCCACGGGGTGATGTTCGAGTAGCCCCAGCGAGATCATCTCGTGGTCGTCGTCGAGCATGACCACCCGGCCCTCGTCGTGGACGCCCCAGGGCGCCTCGTCGAGGAGGGCCCGGAGCTCGGCCGGATCGTCGTTGCCGAGCATGAAGAAGAGCCGCCGGCCGGTCGGGCGGAGGCGCTCGTCGGCCAGGGTCAGCCAGTCGGTCAGGCGGGCCCGCATCAGCTCGACGAACAGCCCGTCGAGGCTGCCGTCGGCCTGCCGGGCGTCGAGCTCGCCGGCCTCGGCCCGGTACGGGTAGTAGCCGTGATCGGCGATGAGCTTCTCGAGCGCCTCGAGGTCCGGCCCGGCGTCGACCTCGTAGGTCGTCCCGATGAACGTGCAGCGGTAGCGGCCGTCGGCGCCCCGGACGATCGTCTGGAGCGCCTTGCCGGCGACGTCACCCCCGAGGACCAGGACGTCGACCCCGTAGGCCGTCGCCGGCGTTGACGAACTTGCGGAAGCACTTGCTCGAGCCGTGGAGGTCGGTCGCGAAGTAGACCCTGGTCTTGCGGGCCATCGCCGGCTCAGCGCGCCGGCCGGCGCGGGCGCGGACCGCGCGGACGGCGTCCATCAGGCGCATCGCCCGGTCGCGGTCGACCGGGTTCCAGGTGACCCCGTCGACCTTCAGGCTGGTCCCGACGATCGCGCCGTCGGCGACGGCGAAGATCTCGGCGATCCGGTCGGCCCGGACGCCGGTGTTGGCGATGACCGGCGTGGTCGGGGCGGCCTCCTTGGCCGTCCGCAGGTCGCTCATCTCGAACGGGACGCCGGCCGCCGGTCCGCTGATCAGGATCGCGTCCATGCCCGAGGAACGCCGCGCCCGCGGCCCGCTCGGCGACGCCGCGCGCTGCCGATCGCGCTGGCGAACTCGGGCAGGATGTTGTCGAACAGGGCGACGTCGGCCGCGCCGATCATCGTCCGGTAGCCGGCGATCTCGCCGATCCGCGGCTCGATCATCCCGAGGTCGCTCTCGTAGACCCCGGTCAGGACCTCGCGGATGAACCGCGCCCCGGTCGCCCGGGCGAGGGCCAGGCTGGCGATCGCGTCCCACAGGATGTTGACCCCGAACGGGACCCGGATCTCGGTCCGCAGGCTGCCGATCGTCGGCGGCCATCGCGGCCGGGATCTCCGGGCCGACCTTGAGCTGGTAGGGGTGATCGGCCTCGTTGCAGAACAGGACGCCGTCGACGCCGGCCTCCTGGAGGATCGCCAGGTCGCGGCCGAGGACCTCGACGAAGCGGCCCGGACCGGCGGCGGCGTCGTGGTGCGGGCGGCCGGGCAGGCCCGGGAAGTGGAGCATCGCGATGACCGGCTTGGTCGTCCCGAAGATCCGCTCGAGTGCGTCCATCGCTCCTCCTCAGGCTGGCGCCGGCCCGCGCCGGCGCGTGCCTCGGTCGCGTCGTCGTTCGGCGCCGGCGATGACGATCTCGATGCCCAGCGCCGGCCAGCGCGGCCAGCTCGGCCGCCGGCGCCGCCTCGGTCGGTCACCAGGGTCCGGATCCGCGCCGGCGTCGGCACGACCGCGTTGGCCGCCATCGCCGATCTTCGAGCCGTCGGCGATGACGACGACCCGGGCCGACCGCTCGATCGCCAGCCGCTGGATCTCCGCCTCGGCGTCGTCGAGCTCGGTCAGGCCCCACCGGGCGCTCAGCCCGGCGGCGCCGATGACGGCCAGGTCGAACCGGAAGCGGGCCGAGGGTCGCCGCGGCGACCGGTCCGACGCAGGTCAGCTCGTCGCGCCGGACGGCCCCGCCGAGGGCGACGACCTCGATCGGCCGCGTCCCGAGCAGGCTGGCGATCGGCAGCGAGGCGGTGACCGCGACCAGGCCCGGGCTGGACGGGCAGGAACCGGGCGAACTGCTCGGCGGTCGTGCCGATCCCGACGAAGACCACCCGGGCGTCGCCGAGCAGCTGGGTCGCGCGCATCCCGATCCGGCGCTTCTCGCGGGTGTGCTGGAGGGCGCGGGCGTTGAACGCGACGTCGAGCGCCCGGGTCAGGTGGGCGGTCGCGCCGCCGTAGGTCTGGCGGACGAAGCCGTCCCGCTCGAGCCGCCGGATGTCGCGCCGGATCGTCATCTCCGACACGCCGAGCTCGCGGGCCAGCTCGCCGACGTGGATCGTCTGCTCCTCGGCGACCCGCTCGAGGATGCGGTGGCGCCGGTCGACGGCGGCGATCGGTCGCGGCGGGCGTCGGGCGGATCCGCCCGCGTCTCACAGCATCCGACACGTTCGGACCTCCACCAATGCACAACAAGTGTTGACGAATGATGTGCGATTGTGTTCGACTATCGATGCGGCCGGCCGCGGCTGTCAAGCGCGAACCTCGTCGGGCGGCGTTCGCGACTACGGAGGAGGGCGACGTGGCAGCACACCGGCTGGCGCCGGGGGGAGCCAGCTGTTCGTCCGCCAGAGCACCGGCCTGGTCCGCGAGGCCTCGGCGCTCGACGCGACGATCTTCAACGCGGTCTTCTCCGCGCCGGTCGGCGCGGCCCTCGCATTCGGCCTGTTCTGGGCCTACAGCGCGTTCCCGAAGGCCGACCTCGTCGCGGCGACGCTGATCTCGTTCTTCCTCAACGTCCCGGTCCTGATCATGATGGCCCTGCTCGCCTCGAGCATGCCCCGGACCGGCGGCGACTACGTCTGGGTCAGCCGGATCCTGTCGCCGCCGCTGGCGCTCATCTCGCAACTTCGGCGCGGCCCTGTCGGCGATGATCGGCGCGACCTTCTGGGCCCGCTACTTCGCCGTCTCGGCCCTCGGGCCGGTCCTCGTCTCGATCGGGGCCGTGACCGGCAACGACACCCTGGTCGAGTGGGGCCGCAACTTCAGCGACCAGAAGGACCACCAGCTGTGGGTCTTCCTCGGCGGCTTCTCGATGATCGCCCTGATGACGGCGATCCTCATCGCCGGCACGCAGACGACGTTCCGCTGGCAGAACGTGTTCTGGATCATCGCCATCGGTCGGGCACGTTCGCTGGCGTTCCTCGTCCTGCTGTTCGGGAACAACGCCGACTTCCAAGCAACTTCGACGCGCTCAACGCCAAGTTCGGCGGCGGGACGCACAGCGACGTCATCGGCGACAAGGCGGGGATCAGCCCCGAACGTCGGGTGACCTCGGCTCGACCATCCCGGCGATCTTCGTGGTCATGACGTTCATGATGTGGAACTGGTGGTCGGTCTACCTGTCGGGCGAGCTGAAGAGCGCGTCGAACCGCGGCCGCCAGCTGAACATCATGTTCGGCGCCCTGGTCTGGGACGTCGTCTTCATCGCCCTCGGCGCGTTCCTCTTCTTCCGCGTCGTCGGGTTCGACTTCGTCGTCGCCGCCAACACCGGCAGCACGGCCTACGCGATCCCGTCCGGGCGCGTTCTTCCAGCTGCTGGCCGCGCTCGTCTACAACATCCCGGTCCTGACCGTCCTGATCGTCGGGTCGTTCCTGTTCTGGAGCCTGCCGGCGATGGTCGGCAACACGTTCATGCCGATCCGCTCGGTCTTCGCCTGGGCGTTCGACCGGCTCCTGCCGGAGAAGTTCGCCGAGGTCAACGAGCGGACCCATTCGCCCGTCCCGGCGATCCTGCTGGTGATGGCGATCGTCACCGGGATGCTCGCCTGGAGCATCGTCTCGACCGACTTCGGGACGTGGCTCGCGCTGGGCGTGCTGGCCGGCGTCGTGTGCGTCGTCATCGTCAGCGTCGCGGCGTTCGTCTTCCCGAACCGCCGGCCCGACCTGTACCAGGCGTCGCCGGCGAACATGACCGTGCGCCGGCGTCCCGGTCCTCAAGATCGTCGCCCCGCTGTCGATCCTGGTCATGATCTTCCTGACCTACGCCGTCCTGGCCTACCCGCCGCTCGCGCTCGGCTCGTCCGACAACGCCTGGTGGGTGCCGGCGTTCATGGGCGGGATCGTCGTCATCGGGCTGGTGATCTTCTACGGGCGCGAAGTTCATCCGGCGCGGCCAGGGCATCGACATCGACCTGGTCTACCGCGAGCTGCCTCCCGAGTGATCCACGGCCGGTCCAGCCGGCCCACCGGAACGGCGACCCCGGTCCCCCCGCCGGGGTCGCCGTTCGTCCGGCGCACGGGTTCCGGGGGCAGTGCCTCAGCCGGCGACCGAGACGGCGAGGTTGCGCAGGAGGTTGAGCCCCTCGTCGACCTCCTCGGCCGGGGCGTACGGCCCCGGCATCAGGAAGCACGGTCGCCCGCCCAGCGCCACCCCGTCGAGCTGGCCCCAGCTCGCCTGGAGAGCGCGCCCGGCGGCGATCGTGGCCACCCGCTTGTAGATGAAGACGACCGCTCCGGGCCGCCACAGGGCGATCTTCTGCCAGAGCGGCGCCGACGCCGGCGGTCAGCTCGGCGTCCGTGGCGTCGTCGCGCGGGGTCGGCAGCTTGAGCAGGTCGGTGATCCCATGACCGGCCGCCACGAGCGCGTCGTCGGCCGGCCTCCGGCGCCACGTCCGCCGGGACGACCCCGGCCCGTCCCAGCCGGGTCCAGAAGCGCCGCCCGAGCCTGCCCTGGTGGTAGTGGCCGGCGGCGACGCTGACCGGCGACGGGTTGAGCCCGACGAACAGGAGGCCGCCCCGCTCCGGCGGCAGGTCGGCCAGCGTCTCGACCGCCCGACCGCCGATCGTCAGGGTCACCCGGTGCGAGCCGGGCCCGGGCCGGTGGAGGAGCTCGTCGAGGGTCGTCATCGGTCCGCCCGGCCGAGCCGGCCGTCCGGCCCGGCCCCGCCCCGGCCTCAGGCCGGTGGGTTCGTCGGGGGCTGGTCGCCGCTCTTGCCGTCGCGCTCCTTCTGGAACTCGGAGACCTCCTTGCGGGCCTCCTTCACGCCGCGCCCGAGCATGTTCCCGATCTGCGGGAGCGTCTTCGGGCCGCGCCAGACGACGACGACGATCAGCAGGATGATCAGGAGGACGAGCAGGTCAGGCATGGGTTGATGGTACAGCCTCAACCGGGCGACCGAGCCGGCGGACGAAGGGCGACCGGGATGACCAGGCGGAGCGCCGTGTGGGTCGGGGAGAAGCTGACGACCTTGTTGTCGACGAGGCCGACCGCCCTGCGCCGCCGCGATGACCTCGACGTCGCGCAGGCTGGCCGTCCTGCCCTTGCGCGAGACGACCCAGATCGCCCCGCCCGGGACGATGGCGCGGCGCAGCGAGGCGAGCGCGCCGAGCTCGGCCTGGGAGTCCGCCGCGAGGAGGACGACGTCCGTGTCCGGCCTGGGTTCGCCGATCGTCAGGTCGTGGGTCCGCTCGGCCAGCTCGACCCGCAGGTCGGCGTCCGGGACGCCGACGATCGCCACCCGGGCGCCCGGCCGGACGCCGAGCTTGTCGAGGCGCGGGGTCGTGTAGACGCGTTCCACGACCGCTATCGTGCCACGCATGGCCCGCCCGGCAGCCTCCGATGGCCCGTTGCTCGTGTTCGGTCCGCGCTCGTCGACCTACGACTTCGGGCCGGGCCACCCGCTCACGCCGCGCCGCTTCGGGCCGGGCATCGACCTCCTCCGGGCGGTCGGAGCGGAGCCGGGTCTCGCGCCCGAGCCGGCGACCGACGACGAGCTCCTGGCCGTCCATGCCGGACCGTACATCGCGGCGGTCCGCCGCTTCGGCGACGACCCCGGGCTGCCACCGGCGTTCGGGATCGCCCAGTTCGGGGACGTGCCCGCGTTCCCCGGCATGCATGAGGCGAGCGCGGCGGTCGCCGGCGGCTCGCTCCGGGCGATCGAGGCGATCGTCCGCGGCGACGTCGTCCACGCCTTCCATCCGGGCGGCGGCCTCCACCACGCGATGCCGGCCCGGGCGTCCGGGCTTCTGCGTCTACAACGACGTCGCCCTGGCGGTCGCCGCAGCCCGGCGGGCGGGTCTGCGCGTCCTGTACGTCGATCTCGACGTCCACCACGGCGATGGCGTCGAGGCGATCCACGCCGACGACCCCGGGGTGATGACCGTGTCGTTCCACGAGTCCGGGCGGTACCTCTTCCCCGGGACGGGCGAGGCGAGCGGTGGGCGTGGCGCGGCGGCCGGGACGGTGGTCAACGTGCCGCTCGAGCCGTACACCGGGGAGGAGGCCTGGCTATCGGCTGTCCGCGAGCTCCTGCCCGACCTGGCGGCCGCCTTCCGCCCCGACATCGTGGTCAGCCAGCACGGTGCCGACAGCCACGCCTGGGACCCGCTGGCGCACCTCCGGGTGACCACGACGGCGATGGGCCGGGCGGCCCGGTTGGTCGACGAGATCGCCCACCGTCACGCGGGCGGCCGCTGGCTGGCGACCGGCGGCGGTGGCTACGAGGTCTACCGGGTGGTGCCTCGAGCGTGGGCGCTGACCTGGCTCGCCGGTGCCCACCGCGACCCGCCGGACGCGACCCCGTCGGCCTGGCGTGAGCGCTGGGCCGACGAGGCGGCGGCCTGGGCCAGCGAGCCGCTCCCCGAGCGGTTCGACGACGAGCCGAACGCCGGGCTGAGCCGGGGCCCCGGCCAGGCGGCGGCCGATCTCGCGGCCGCCCAGACCGTGGCCCGGGTCCGGACCGCGATCCTGTCGCGGCGCGGTCCGGACGCTGGGGATCAGTGAGCCGCAGCGGCCACGACCACCGAGGCGGTGGCGAGGATGGCGGCGGCGGCGCCGCCCAGGGCGAGCGCGAGACGCGCCCGTGGGTTCTGCCGGACGGGCCCGCCGAAGTCGACCTCGCCGCCGTAGCGCGCGAGCCGGGCGAGCCGGGCGCGGTCGGCCTCGCGGAGGAGCTCGGCCTGGTGCTGATGGGCCAGCTGGTTCGTGATGTAGGCGTTCATCGTGGTCCCCTCTCGATCTCGGTCCTGGCTTCCGGTCGTCTGGGGACATCGTCGTGCGGTGCGGTCGTCGGCGCGACCACCTGGCCGACGGCCGAGCGGTCAACGCCCACCACGCTCCGCGGTCGCGCGGCTGCCCCGGGCGTTGTCACGGGCGCGACAGTCGGGTCGCGGGGCGCCTCCGTCAGGAGGCGGCGCCTGGGTTCAGAGGGGCCGACGGCGCCGCAGCCGGACGTCAGACGGCGACACCCCCGCCGGGCCGGCGGGGGTGTCGAGAGCCTCGGGGCTGGTGACGCGATCAGGTCGTCCCCGCGCCCGCGCGGGGAGCTTGCGCGGCCAGCTTTCCGGGTCGCCACGGCGTCCCGAGCATCGGGAGGAGGTAGCGGTCGACGCCGTAGTATCCGGCGACCTTCCAGGCGAGGATGACACCGATCGCCAGGAAGAACAGCACGGGGTTCGACGACGCCGAACCGGACAACATGAACGACATGTTCATGAACGAGCCGAAGAACGCGGACAAGCCGGTCAGGACACCGAAGATGAGACCCAGACCGACGAGGATCTCGCCGTACGTGACGACCCAGGCGAACCAGCTGTACGAGTGGTTGTCGAGGAGGAACTGGAGGAAGTTCCGCCACCAGTCGTAGGTGATCGCCGGGCTGCCCGTGTCGGGGACGGTGACCGCACGCTCCCAGAAGCCCTGGAGCGAGGCGCCGCCGTCCAGCCAGCCCGTGCCGGTCGCCTTATGCCACCCGGCCGCCAGCCACGAGAAGCCCAGGAACAGGCGGATCGGCAGCCAGATCAGTCCGGCTTGCGAGTTCGAGAACAGGAACCGGGTGATGGCCGGGCCTTCGATCTCGATCTGATCCGTCTCGGCTCGCGTGCGGGTGTCGACGTAGATCAGGACGATCATGACGATCGACGAGATCCAGAACGCGTAGCTGACGAGGTCCTTATACGCCGTGTCGACCGTGAACCACGGATTGACGGCGATCACCATCAGGATCGCCGCGATCGCCGCGACGACCATCGTCACTGGACGTAGTGCGCCCATCTACCAGCACTCCCTCGTTACCTGCTGGTGCGGCGCGGCTCTCGGTGAGACGCGACCGAACAGCTGACCCCCGAAGGATTGTCGCACGCCCGCGAACCCCCGCCCGGTCCAGACCGACCGTATCTGACCGACGGATGGCCCGGGCTGAAGGTCCGCAAGCCAGGTGCGGGCGCCCGGTCATCCGGTCCCGCGATTGAGAACATCTGTTCGAAATCGTCCCGGCGGCCTATACTCGGCGTCCCGTGGCCAGCCCGTCGTTCCGCCGCACCGCCCAGCGCGCCCGAACGCGTCGTCGCCGATCCGCTCGACGCGTTCGGACCGGCCGTCCGCGACTGGTTCGCGGCCTCCTTCCCGGCCCCGACCCTCGCCCAGACCGAGGGCTGGGCGGCGATCTCGGCCGGTCACCACACGCTGATCCACGCCCCGACCGGGAGCGGCAAGACCCTGGCCGCGTTCCTGTGGTGCCTCGACCGGCTCGTCCGGGACCCGTCACCGCCGCCGACCCGGGAGCGGCCCGGCTCGGTCCGCGTGCTGTACGTCTCGCCGCTCAAGGCGCTGTCGTACGACGTCGAGCGCAACCTCCGGGCGCCGCTGGCCGGGATCGCCCTGGCGGCCGCCCGGCGAGGCGATCCGGCCCCGACGATCTCGGTCGGGCTGCGGACGGGCGACACGAGCGCCGAGGAGCGCCGCGCCCACGCCCGCCGCCCGCCGGACATCCTGATCACCACGCCCGAGTCGCTCTACCTGCTCCTGACCAGCGCAGGCGCGCGAGAGCCTGCGCGGCGTCGAGCACGTCATCGTCGACGAGGTCCACGCGATCGCCGGGACGAAGCGCGGCGCCCACCTCGCGCTCAGCCTCGAGCGGCTCGAGCGGCTCCGGGCACCGGACGCGCCGCCGCCCCAGCGGATCGGGCTGTCGGCCACCCAGCGTCCGCTCGACACGATCGCCCGGTTCCTCGGCGGCGCCGGTCCCGGCCGCGAGGTCCGCGATCGTCGACGCCGGGGCGCGCAAGCCGCTCGAGCTGTCGGTCGTCGTGCCGGTCGAGGACATGGGCCGGCTCGGCGAGCCGCTGCCGCTCGAGGAGCAGCCCGGCGGTCCGGCCGCCGGCCCCGAGGCGCGGGTGAGCATCTGGCCGGCGATCCACCCGCGGATCCTCGAGCTCATCCGGGCCCATCGCTCGACGATCGTCTTCTGCAACAGCCGGCGGCTGGCCGAGCGGCTCGCCCAGCGGCTGAACGAGCTGGCCGGCGAGGAGCTCGTCCGGGCCCACCACGGCTCGATCGCCCGCGAGCAGCGGGTCGCGATCGAGGAGGCGCTCAAGGACGGCCGCCTGCCGGCGATCGTGGCGACCTCGAGCCTCGAGCTCGGGATCGACATGGGCGCGGTCGACCTCGTCATCCAGGTCGAGTCGCCGACCTCGGTCGCCCGCGGGCTGCAGCGGATCGGCCGGGCCGGTCACCAGGTCGACGCCGCCTCGCCGCGGGGTCATCTTCCCGAAGTACCGCGGCGACCTCCTCGAGGCGGCCGTCGTGGCCGAGCGGATGCACGCCGGGGCGATCGAGACGACGACGCGTCCCGCGCAACCCGCTCGACGTGCTCGCCCAGCAGATCGTGGCGATGACCGTCATGGACCGCTGGACGGTCGACGAGCTGTACGCGACGGTGACCCGGGCGATGCCCTACGAGTCGCTCGGTCGCGAGGCGTTCGAGGGCGTCCTGGCGATGCTCGCCGGGGCGTATCCGTCCGACGAGTTCGCCGAGCTCAAGGCGCGGGTCACCTGGGACCGGGTGACCGGGGTCGTCGAGGGGCGGCGCGACGCCCGGGTCGTCGCGGTCACGAGCGGCGGGACGATCCCCGATCGCGGCCTGTACGGGGTGTTCCTCGTCGGCGAGCCGGGCACGCCCGGGCGGCGGGTCGGCGAGCTCGACGAGGAGATGGTCTACGAGAGCCGGGTCGGCGAGGTGATCACCCTGGGCGCCTCGGCCTGGCGGATCGAGGAGATCTCCCACGACCGGGTCGTCGTCTCGCCCGCGCCGGGCGAGCCGGGCAAGCTCCCGTTCTGGCACGGCGACGCGGTCGGCCGGCCGATCGAGCTCGGCCGGGCGCTCGGCGCGTTCGTCGGCGAGCTCGAGGCGGACCTCGGGCGCGGGGCGCGCGGACGGACCGCGGCGCTCGCCCGGCTCGGCGAGCGCCACGACCTCGACCCGCTGGCGGCCGAGAACCTGCTCGCCTACCTCGAGGACGAGCGCGAGGTGGCCGGCGCCCTGCCGACCGACCGGCGGGTCGTCGTCGAGCGCTTCCGCGACGAGCTCGGCGACTGGCGGCTGTGCCTGCTGACCCCGTTCGGCGGCCGCGTCCACGCGCCGTGGGCGCTCGCGCTCGAGACGCGCCTGGCCGAGCGGCTCGGGGCCGAGGTCCAGACGATCTGGTCCGACGACGGGATCGCCATCCGGCTGCCCGACGCCGACCTCGACGGGATCGACGGCGTCGACGCTGCTCTTCCCCGACGCCGGACGAGATCGAGGAGCTGGTCGTCGGCAAGGTCGCCGATTCGGCCCTGTTCGCCGCCCGGTTCCGGGAGAACGCGGCGCGGGCGCTGCTCCTGCCGCGCCGTCGGCCGGGGACCCGGACCCCGCTCTGGCAGCAGCGCCAGCGGGCGGCCGACCTGCTCGCGGTCGCCAGCCGCTACGGCAGCTTCCCGATCCTCGTCGAGACGTACCGCGAGTGCCTGTCCGACGTGTTCGACCTGCCCGCCCTGCGCGAGGTCCTGGCCGGGGTCGCCCGGCGCGAGGTCGCGGTCCACCGGGTCGAGACCGTCCGGGCGTCGCCGTTCGCCAGCTCGCTCCTGTTCGACTACGTCGCCGCGTACATGTACGAGGGCGACGCGCCGCTCGCCGAGCGCCGCGCCCAGGCGCTCACCCTCGACCGCGACCTCCTCCGCGAGCTGCTCGGCCAGGAGGAGCTCCGCGAGCTGCTCGACCCGGCCGCCCTGGCCGACCTCGAGCTGTCCCTCCAGGGCCTGGCCGACGAGCGACGGGCGACGACGGCCGACCAGCTCCACGACCTCCTCCGGCGGGTCGGCGACCTGACCGAGGCGGAGGTCGCGGCCCGCTGCGCGGTGGCGGCCGGCGAGAGCGCCGGCTGGCTCGGCGAGCTGGCCGCGGGCCGGCGGGCGGTCGCGGTCCGGATCGGCGGGGAGCTCGCGCTGGATCGCGATCGAGGACGCGGCCCGCTACCGCGACGCCGTCGGCGTCCAGCCGCCGGCCGGCGTGCCCGCTCGCCTTCCTCGGCCCGACGACCGCGGCGCTCGAGGGGCTGCTCGCCCGGTTCGCCCGGACCCACGGGCCGTTCCTGTCGCCCGAGCCGGCCGTGCGCTGGGGCCTCCCGCTCGGGGTCGTCGAGGACGCCCTCGGGCGGCTGCTCGCGGCGGGCTCGCTCCTCCGCGGCGAGTTCCGGCCGGGCGGCGCCGAGCGCGAGTGGTGCGACCCGGAGGTCCTCCGCCAGCTCCGCCGGCGGTCGCTGGCCCGGCTCCGCCGCGAGGTCGAGCCGGTCGAGCCGGCGGCCCTCGGGCGGTTCCTGCCCGACTGGCAGGGCGTCGCCCCGCTGCCGCGGCTCGGTGGCGGACCGGCCGAGGCGCCGACGCCGTTCCGCGGCTCGGCCGCGCTGGAGCGGCTGGCCGAGGTCGTCGACCAGCTGGCCGGGCCTGCCGATCCCGGCCTCGATCCTCGAGCGGGACGTCCTGCCGGCCCGCGTCCCCGGCTACCAGCCGCGCCTGCTCGACGAGCTCGGCGCGCTCGGCGAGGTGGCCTGGGTCGGGCGGGGGAGCCTCGGTCGCGACGACGGCCGGATCGCCCTGTTCCGGCCCGGGCGGGAGGCGCTCCGCGGGGCGGGCGGCCCGGGCTCCGTCGAAGCCGCCGCGGCCGAGCGGCCGGACGCGGCCGCGCCACGAGGCGATCCGGGCGTTCCTCGCCCGGCGCGGCGCGTCGTTCTACCGCGAGATCCACGCGGCGGCCGGGGGTGGGCCCGACCGCGAGATGCTCGACGCCCTGTGGGACCTCGTCTGGGCCGGCGAGCTGACCAACGACACGTTCGCGCCCGCTCCGGGCGCTCCGCTGGGCGCGCCCGGGTCGCGAGGCCCGGCGGCGACCCGGCCGGCTGACGAGCCTCGGGCCGCCCGAGGCCGCCGGGCGCTGGTCGCTCGTCGACGACGGCGGGCCGACGCGCTGGACGGCGACGACGCGCCCGCCGGCCCGACGCGCGACCGAGCGGGCCCACGCGCTCGCCCTGGCCCTGCTCGAGCGGCACGGCGTGCTGACCCGCGAGGCGGTCGCCGCCGAGGGCGTGGTCGGCGGGTTCAGCGCCGTCTACCCGGTCCTCCGCGCCCTCGAGGAGGCCGGCCGGGTCCGGCGCGGCTACTTCGTCGACGGGCTCGGCGCGGCCCAGTTCGCCCTGCCCGGTGCGATCGACCGGCTGCGCTCCGTCCGCGACGGCCGCCGACGATCCGGCCCGGGCGCGGGTCCACCTGCTGGCCGCGGCCGATCCGGCCAACCCGTACGGTGCGGCACTCGCCTGGCCGCGCCGCGACGACGCCGACCGGCGGCCGTTCGCCCGGGCGGCCGGCGCCTACGTCGTCCTCGTCGACGGGGTCGCGGCGCTGTTCCTCGAGCGGGGCGGCCGGTCGCTCGCGCTCTTCCCGGCCGCCGACGATCCGGCCGTCGCCGGGCTCGCCCTGCGCGCGCTCGGCGCGCTCGTGGCCGACGGGCGGATCGCGCGAGCTGCTCGTCGCCCGGGTCGACGGCGCAGCCGGTCGCCGAGTCGCCCTGGCGCCCGGCGCTCCTCGAGGCTGGGTTCGTGCCCGGCTACCGCGGCCTCGCGCTCCGGGCGCGCTGAGACCGCGCGATGCCCGAGGGCGACACGCTCCAGCGGACGGCCGACGGGCTGCGGCCGTACCTCGTCGGGCGGACCGGTCACCGCGGCCCGCGCCGGCGGCCCCGGGCCGCTGCCCCAGGTCGCCCGGGTCGAGGGCGCCGCGGTGACCGGGGTCGAGGCGATCGGCAAGAACCTGCTCATCCGGTTCGACAACGGGCTCGAGCTGCGGACCCACCTCCGGATGAACGGCTCGTGGCACCGCTACCGGCCGGGCGAGCGCTGGCGCCGGCCGCCGGCCCGGGCCCGGCTCGTCCTCGAGGTGCCGGGCGCGGTCGCGGTCTGCTTCGACGCGCCCGTCGTCGAGCTGTTCGAGACCCGCGCCGAGGGGCTCCATCCGGCGCTCGCCCGGCTCGGTCCGGACCTCCTCGGCGCCCGGCTTCGAGCCGGCCGGCGCCGCCGAGGCCCTCCGTCGCCTGCGCGAGCCCGCGCGGGCCGGCCGCGCGATCGGCGAGGCGCTGCTCGACCAGCGGGCGCTGGCCGGGATCGGCAACGTCTACAAGAGCGAGGTCCTGTTCATCGAGCGGGTCGACCCGTGGGCGCGGGTCGGCGATCTCGACGACGAGACGCTGGCCCGGCTGGTCGCCACCGCCCGGCGGCTGCTCGTGGCGAACGCCGACCGGCGTGGCGGACCGGAGCGGGTCACGACCGGCGGCGATCCGAGCGGCCGCCGGCCAGCCGCTGTGGGTCTACGACCGGGCCGGTCGGCCGTGCCGCCGCTGCGGCACGCTCATCGCCCGTCGCCGCCAGGGCACGGACCTGCCGCGGCTCACGTTCTGGTGCCCGCGCTGCCAGGGAGGAGGCCGATGGCCCGGATCGACGTCGCGTGCGCCCCGAGCGCCGCCGGCTGGACCTGCCTGGTCGAGGTCGCCGAGGGCGGCTCGGCGACGAGCCATCGCGTCTCGGTCGCGGCGGCCGACCTGGCCCGGCTCGATCCCGGGGCCGCCGACCCGGCCGACCTCGTCCGGCGCTCGTTCGTGTTCCTGCTCGAGCGGGAGCCGAAGGAGTCGATCCTCCGGTCGTTCGAGCTCACGGTCATCGGCCGCTACTTCCCCGATTGGGAGCAGCGGATCCGGCGCTGACGACGGGCCGGTGGCGCGTTAGCATCGCCATTCCATGTGCGAGCACTTCGTCGCCCGGGCCAGCGAGCCGTTCCGGCTCGACGAGCTGTGGCCGTTCAGCGAGAAGCTCGAGCGGTACGGGATCGCCGGCTTCGGCTGGGGCGCGGCCTGGCTGGCGTCGGACGGGACGATCGCCTCGTACCGCGACCTGCGGGCCTTCCGCGACGACCCGGGCCGCGAGCAGGTGGGCCGGACCGAGACGACCAGCCTGCTCGTCCATCTCCGGCGCCCGTCGCGGTTGTCGACGCTCGGGATGGCCGACACCCAGCCGTTCATCGACCCGGCCGGGCGCTACGCGTTCAGCCACAACGGCGACCTCCGCAACTTCCGGCCGTGGCGGCGCCGCTATCGGGCCGAGGGCCGGATCCACGGCCGCGCGGACACGGAGGCCGGGGCGCGCTGGCTCGAGGACGCCTGGACGCCCGGCGAGCCGGTCGGGCACCTCCTCGGGGCGCTCCACGACACGTTCGCCGGCCAGGCGAACATGGCCGTCCTGGCTGCCGACGGCACGCCCTACCACTACGCCGGCAACGGCGAGAACCCGGTCTTCACGTTCCGGCTCGGGCGGATCCGGCTCGCCTCGACCGGGATCTACTCGCTCGACCGCTCGCTCTTCCGGTTCGTGGCCCCGGGCGCCGAGGACCGCCGGCTGGTCGCGATCCGCTCGACCGTGACGCTGCCCCCCTAGGCGACGCAGGGTCCGCGGCGTACCATCCGCCCGAACCGGCCAGGCGCCGCATCGAGGTGATCCCGGATGCACGCACCGAGCGAGGTGGCGTCGACCGACGCGGGCACCCGGCCGGAGACCGCGGCTGCCCCTCCGCCAGCTGTTCCAGCTGTCCGTCTACTGGTTCGGGATCAACGCGATCTGGGGTGGCCTCGACGGCGTCGTTCTGCAGGAGCGCATCCCCGGGCCTGGTCGATCCCGCGTGGGGGGTCCGTGCGCTCGCGTTCGTCAAGGTCGTGGCGGTCGTCATGGCGATCCTCGTCCAGCCGACGGTCGGCTCGATCAGCGACTACACGATGAGCCGCTGGGGGCGGCGCAAGCCGTACATCGCCATCGGCGCCTCGCTCGACGTCGTGTTCCTGGTCGGGATCGCGACCTCGCAGAGCTACCTGTCGATCTTCGCCTTCCTGGTCCTCCTCCAGTTCAGCTCGAACTTCGCCCAGGGACCGTTCCAGGGCTACGTCCCGGACCTCGTCCCGGCGCGCCAGGTCAGCCTGGCCAGCGCGCTGGTCGGGGTGATGTCCGTGCTCGGCGTGGTCGGCGGGCAGGCCCTCGCGTCGACCGGCTTCCTGCTGAAGGACGCCGCCGGACATCCGGACTTCACGATCCCGACGATCTCGATCGGCCTGATCGAGCTGGCGACCGCGATCGGGACGCTCCTGTGGGTCCAGGAGGGACGCGCCCCGAAGTCGCGCGGCGGCCGGAGCTGGTGGGCCGTCGCCGGCGAGGCGTGGGGGACCGACATCCTCAAGGAGCGCAGCTTCCTGTGGCTCGTCGCGTCGCGCCTGTTCTTCCTGATGGGGATCGGCACGATCTACAACACCAACGTCCTGTACCTCGAGCGGTCGCTCCGGCTGACGACCGATGAGCTGGCGTTCTGGGTACCGGTGACGAGCGTCGTCATCGGCCTGTCCATCCTGTCGAGCACGATCCCGGCGTCACGCCTGTCGGACCGGGTCGGCCGCAAGAAGGTCATCTTCGGCAGCTGCGCCTTCGCCATCGTCGGCCTGGCGCTCCTGACGGTCGCCCCCGGCGTCCTCGTCGGCGAGGTCGGGATCCTCTTCGTCGCGATCGGCGGCGGGTCGTTCCTGGCCGTGGACTGGGCGCTGATGACCGACATCATCCCGAAGGCCTCGTCGGGTCGCTACATGGGGATGAGCAACGTGGCCACCGCGTCGTCGGGTGCCCTGGCCCTGGTGATCGGCGGGGTGATCATCGACCTCGTCGGCGGCCCGCAGCATGCCGGCAGCGGGCCGCGGACCGCGTTCGGCGTGGCGATCGGCTTCTACGTCCTGGCCGCCATCTTCCTGCGCCCGGTCGACGAGCGTCGTCGGGAGGACGAGCCGGAGGTCGGCAGCGTGGTCGGCGCGACGATCTGAGCCACCGTCAGGCCTTCAGGCCGAGGAACGTCCGGAAGCGCCGTTTCGGCTCCGGCGCCGGCCCGCCAGCCGGCGATCGCCGTTCGCCACGTCGCGGGACGGAGCCAGCGGACCGGGTCGTCGGCCAGCCACAACCACGGCACGGTGGCCCACAGCAGGACGAGGTAGTCGAGCCGGACCGGCCGTGCGCCGAAGCCGAAGATGGCCTGGAGCTGGACGATCGTCAGCGGCAGCATGGCCAGGCTGAGCAGCGCCGAGGCGAGCAGCCAGACGACGCCCCAGCCCCTGGCGCGCGGGGCCAGGATGAGCCAGAACGGCGCCGGGACCCACTTCATCCAGGTCGCCAGGCCCCACAGGAAGCCGGCCGCGGACGGGCGGACGAAGCGTCCGACCCAGAGCATGAACGTCAGGATCAGGGTGATGTTCCCGGTGTCGAGGTTGGCCGCGATCGGGAAGGCGAGGAGGAGGACGACGATCGCCGTGGCGAGGGGCCGCCGGCGGTAGGCCCAGTGGATCGTCCAGGCCAGGAGGAGGATCGCGCCGCCGCGCCAGACGAACCAGGCGACGTCCCACGGCAGGAGCGCCCACGGCGCGAACAGGGGGAGCATCCACGGGGCGTAGACGTAGGGCAGGAACGGGCCGGTCGGGGCGTACGGGTTGCCGCCGTTGAGCCAGATCCGGACGGCCGCCCAGTAGGCACGGGCATCGGCCCCGGCGAGCTCGCCGCGGGCGATCAGCCCGGCGCCGAACACGCCGGCCACGACGATGAAGATGGCCATCGCGGTCAGCCGGCGCGGGTCGTGGAGCCGCGAGACCTCACGCCGGAGCGCCCGCTGGAAGACACCCGCCCGGCGCCGGGTCGGCCGGGGGATCCGGTCGGCCGGGAACCCGCCCACGGCCCGTCCGAGACCACCGGACAGCGCCCGGCTCGGCGGAGCGTGATCGGGGCGATCGGCCATCGGAGGGCGATTGTCGCACGCTGGCCGAGGGGCTCCGGCGCCCACCGGCCGAGGGGCTCCGACGCCCACCGGCCGAGGGGCTCCGACGCCCACCGGCGCCGCGGCATCGTCCCGGGGGACGGTGGGCGGAGCGTGGATGACCTGTTGCCAAGACGCCCCACTGATGCCGGATTCTGTGGACAAAGGTCCTAGAAGCCGGTAGCCGAATCGGTGCATCATGTGCCCCCCGGACGGGAGGCAGAGGACCCGCTGGTCCTCACAGCACGGCGCCTCGATACGGTCGCCAGAACGCCGTGCTGGCCAGGGCGAGACCGACCCTTCCGCGTTGCGAGCGCGCACGCGATGACTCTCCGAGAGTACGGCCTCCTCGTCCAGGCCACGGACTGGCTGACCTTCACGGTCGCCGTCCTGGCAGTCCCCGCCCTCGTCCACGCGGAGGTCGGACCGATCGGCCTGATCCTCCAGTCGGGCGGGGTCCTGGGAACGCTGGCCTGGAAGGCGGGTGGCCTGGCGGTCGTCTACGCGGCCCTGTCGTACGCTCGCCCGTGGGGCCAGTTCGTCGGGCTCAGCGCGGTCTTCGCCCTCGGCCTGCTCGGGACCGTCGGCAACGTCTGGGCGCTCGCCCAGGTGATGCGTTAGGCGCTGCAGCCGGGGCGGCCCGCCCTCTCGACCGGCGGATCAGGACCGCGACCTTCTCGGTCGCCCCCTACGCAGCGCGGCGATGAACCCGCCGACGAGGGCACCGAGCAACGCCGACACCACGAGTGGGTCGACCCATCGGGACGCCGGCGGGGGCCCGGCCTCGGTGCTCGTCCCAGGCATCTCGGACAGGACCCGGAAGGCCGGTCCATCGGCAGCGCTCGTGGAGGCGCTCTCGAAGTCCCCGCACCACAGGACGATGTCGTACCAGCCCGGGTCCACCCTGGGCACGCGGAATCTGAAAGTCAGCCAGCCGCGGCTCGTCCGACCGAACGTCCCGGCCAGGCGCAAGCCGGAGGCCGGATCGCCGGGTTCGGCGTACTCGCTCGCCCGACGGACGATCGACGCTTCGGCTGTGGGCAATCGGCCGCCATCGGGACCCCGGCAGGCCGTCCGCTCGGTTGCGGGCCCAGCTCGACCAGGACCCCGGGCGGTCCGGATCGGCGGCTGAGGTGCGGGGGATAGGTGGCCCCGATCGACGGGACCGCCAGGACGAGCGTCGTGAGGATCGCCAGGACGGTCGCCGATCCGAGGATCGCGCAGTGCTGGTGCGGTGTGCCCGCGCTCCGCGCTCACTCAGGCGAGCATCGGACAGCCATCGACGGTCGTCGGATGCGGTCCTGCGTCCGGCTTCATCCCGCCGCCCGCTCGGCGCGGGACGTTCCGTGGGTCCGGTGCGACACCGGACGACGACGACTGCAGACGTGTGTCCGTCCGGGGAACGCCTGACAGGACCGTTCGCCGCGGAGCACTCGACTGAGGCCCGGGCGGTCGCGCCTCCTGTATCCTCGGGCGCAACGTTCGGGAGGCTGCGCGTTCTGTGCCAGAAGGGACCGTCATCGTCATCGGCGGCGCGGAGGACAAGGTCCGGGACCGGGTCATCCTCAGCCGCTTCGTCGCGCTCGCGGGTGGCAAGGACGCCACGATCGCGGTGATCTCGACGGCCTCGTCGCTCGGGCTCGAGGCGGCCGAGCGCTATCGGCAGGTCTTCACCGAGCTCGGGGCCGCCGAGGTCCATCCGCTCCACGCCGTGACCCGGCCGCAGGCGAACGACGAGGCGGCTGCGCGGACGGTCCACGGCGCGACCGGCATCTTCCTGACCGGCGGCAACCAGCTGCGGCTGGCCTCGACCCTCGGCGGGACGCGCCTGGCCGACGCGATCCTCGAGCGCTTCCGACTCGGCGCGGTCGTCGCCGGGACGAGCGCGGGGGCGTCGGCGATGAGCAGCCACATGATCGCCTTCGGGGCGTCGGGCGCCACGCCGAAGCAGCGGATGGCCCAGATCGCCGCCGGTCTCGGGGTCCTGCCGGGGGTGATCATCGACCAGCACTTCCAGCAGCGGAACCGGCTCGGCCGGCTGCTCAGCCTGATCGCCCAGAACCCGAGCCTGCTCGGCCTCGGCATCGACGAGGACACCGCCGGGATCGTCGGACCGGACCACGTCCTCGAGGTGATCGGGCGGGGGAGCGTCACGATCGTCGACGGGTCTGCCTCGGAGACCGACGCCTGGGAGGTCGGCGGTCACCGCCCGCTGATGATCAGCAATGTCGTCCTGCACTCGCTCCCGGCCGGCTACAAGTTCGACCTCCGGCGGCGTCATCGGGTCGCCACGCCCGCCCTCCGGGCGATCAGCGGCGGCGAGGCCGCGACGTGACGACCTCCGAACGCAAGCTGGTCGCCCGGGCCCCGCGGAAGCGGACGCGGGCCGTCGCGAAGCCGTCCGGCCCGCGGCCCGAGCCGACCCTGCGTATCCTCGAGACGCGGATCCTGCGCGGCCCGAACTACTGGGCGCGCGAGCCGGTCATCCGGATGCTCGTCGACCTCGGCGTCCTCGAGGAGTTCCCGTCGAACAGGATCCCCGGCTTCGTCGACGGCCTGGTCGAGCTGCTGCCGTCGCTCGAGGACCACGCCTGCTCGCTCGGCCGGCGCGGCGGCTTCCTGACCCGGCTGCGCGACGGGACGTGGGCCGGCCACGTCGCCGAGCACGTCGCCCTCGAGCTCCAGAACCTGTCCGGCACCGAAGCCCGCCACGGGAAGACCCGTTCGGCCGGTCCGTACGGCCAGTACAACGTCATCTACGAGTTCGGCGAGGAGTCGGTCGGGGTCGAGGCCGGCCGGCTGGCGGTCGCCCTGGTCAACCACCTGGTCGACCCGGTCGCCGCCCCGTTCGACCTGGGCGCGGAGCTCGAGAAGCTCATCCTCCTCGCCGAGCGGTCGGCCTTCGGGCCGTCGACCCAGGCGCTCATCGACGAGGCCGTCAGCCGCGACATCCCGTACATCCGGCTCGACCGCTACTCGCTCGTCCAGCTCGGCCAGGGCGTCCACCAGCAGCGGATCCGGGCGACGATGACGAGCCGGACGAGCGCGATCGGGGTCGACATCGCCGGCGACAAGAGCCTGACCAACCGCCTGCTCGACTCGGCCGGCCTGCCGGTCCCGCGCTCGGAGGTCGTCGACACGGAGGACGGGGCGGCGACGGCCGCCCGCCGGATCGGCTTCCCGTGCGTGGTCAAGCCGCTCGACGGGAACCACGGCCGGGGCGTCCACCTCGACCTCCGCTCGGACGAGGCGGTCCGGGCGGCCTTCCGCGGGGCGCTCGCCCAGAGTCGCTCGCGGCGACGTCGTCGTCGAGACGTACGTCGCCGGGCAGGGACTATCGCTGCCTGGTCATCGGCGGCACGGTCGCCGCGATCGCCGAGCGGGTCCCGGCCTCGGTGACCGGCGACGGCGAGCACACCGTCCGCCAGCTGGTCGAGCTGGCCAACCAGGACCCGCGGCGCGGGATCGGCCATGAGAAGGTCCTCACCCGGATCAAGGTCGACCAGGCCGCCGAGGAGCTCGTCCGCGCCCAGGGCTGGGAGCTCGACGCCGTGCCGCCCGAGGGCACGCTGGATCAAGCTCGCCCTGACCGGCAACATGTCGACCGGCGGGACGTCGATCGACCGGACGATCGAGGCCCACCCCGACAACGTCGAGATCGCCGAGACGGCCGCCCGGATCGTCGGCCTGGACGTGGCCGGGATCGACTTCATCTGCCCGGACATCGCCACCCCGGTCCGCGAGACCGGCGGGGCGATCGTCGAGGTCAACGCCGCCCCCGGGTTCCGGATGCACACCCACCCGACCGAGGGCGAGCCGCAGTACGTCGCGAAGCCGGTCATCGACAACCTGTTCCCGGCCGGCTCGGCGGCCCGGATCCCGATCATCGCGGTGACCGGCACGAACGGCAAGACGACGACCGTCCGGATGATCTCCCACATCCTCAAGCTGATGGGCCGGCGGGTCGGGATGACCTCGACCGACGGGATCGTCGTCGACGGGCGGCTGATCAAGAAGGGCGACATGTCGGGCCCCAAGTCGGCCCAGATGGTCCTCCAGAACCCGACCGTCGACACGGCGGTCTTCGAGGTCGCCCGCGGCGGGATCCTGCGCGAGGGGCTCGGCTACGACCGGAACGATGTGGCGGTCGTGACCAACGTGACCGGCGACCACCTCGGTCTCGGCGGGATCGACTCGCTCGGCCAGCTGGCCAACGTCAAGGGCGTCGTCGTCGAGGCCGTGCCGCGCTCGGGCACGGCGGTCCTCAATGCCGACGACCCGTACGTCGCCCGGATGGGTCGCCACTGCGCCGGCCGGGTCGTCTACTTCACCCTGGCGACCGAGAAGGGCAAGGACGGCTACGACCGGGTCGACGGCCACCTCGGTCGCGGCGGCGCGGCGTTCTGCATCGAGCCCGGCCCCGAGGGCGACCTGGTCGTCCTCCGGCTCGGGCCGCGGACGATGCCCGTCCTGTACACCCACCTCATCCCGGCCACGTTCGGCGGGCGAGCCCGGATGAACGTCTCCAACGCCCTGGCGGCGGCCGCGGCGGCCTGGGCCGGCAGGCGCCCACCTCCACGACATCCGGCAGGGCCTGCGAACGTTCTCGACCTCGTTCTTCCAGGCGCCCGGCCGGCTCAACCTGCTCGAGATCGGCGGGCTGAAGGTCGTCATCGACTACTGCCACAACGTCGACGGGATGCGCCAGCTGGCCGACTTCGTCGAGCAGATGGTCAGCGAGCCGGAGCCGCGCGGCGGCCGCCTGGCGCGGAACCAGGCCAAGGTCAACGGGGCGCGGCCGCGGACCGGGCGGGCGATCGGCGTCATCGGCATCCCCGGCGACCGGCGCGACGACGACCAGCAGGAGTACGGCGCGATCGCGGCGAGCGCGTTCGACGAGATCTACGTCCGGGAGGACCGCAACCTGCGCGGCCGGGCGGCCGGCGAGACGGCGGCCAACGTGGTCGCGGGGGTGAAGTCGGCGCGCGCGGCGGGCGGTGCCCGGACGACCCGGACGGAGAAGATCCTCGACGAGATGACCGCGGTGCGGGCGGCCCTCCGACGGGGCGCCCCGGGCGACCTCATCGTGATGTGCGTCGACGACGCGGTCGGCGTCTACCGCGAGGCGATGTCCGCCTCGCACGGCCCCGGCCCGACCGCCTTCACCGACCCCGGCGAGCTGGAGGCTCCCGAGGGCTGACCGTCAGCCCAGGGCGTTCTTGCTGACGATCCGGGTGATCCCGACGATCAGGACCGCCGAGATCACGATGAGGACGATGCCGACGATCATCTCCATGGCGGGTCGTTGCTCCTCGGGCTACGCCGACCTGGGCCGGCCGGGCTGTCCGGATGATGCACGGCAGGCGGGTCCGGCGCAACCACGTTCGCTACCTCGGCGAGAGCGCCACCTATCTGGGCCGAAGCACTCTCAACTTCGCTGCGACGAACTCGTCATCTGACAGCCTGCCCGCACCGTGCAGTGCCGACAATTGCTCAAGCTGGGTCGCGATGTCCTCCGCGGAGTCGTCTTCCCCGCTGACAAGGAAGCTCGTAAGCGTCGCGGTGATGGCCGAGTAGAGCCCGATTCCCAGAACCATGAGGACCGTCGCCGCAAGCCGGCCCTCCGCTGTGACCGGGTAGACGTCGCCGTAGCCGACCGTGGTCATTGTGGTGATGCCCCACCACAGAGCGTCCAGAGGCGACTCCACGGCCGCATTGACGTCGTTTTCCGCGATGTACAACGCAACCGAGCAAAGTCCCATCACCGCGAGCCATCCGACCAACAGCCACACCAATCCGCGATGTCGAGCCATGCGCTCGAAATGGACCAGAGCCCGCCCAACGCTGGCAAAGGCCCGGACCAGGCGAAGTAGTCGCAGAAGGCGAAACGGCCTCAGCCACCGGGCGGGCGGAATCAGACTGACGAGGTCCACTACGTGTGCGCGAACATATGCGCGTCGGGAGGATGCTGCCCACAGTCGCGAGCAGAACTCGGCTGCGAACACTCCGGTGATGAGCCACTCAAGCGCGTCTACCGTGCGCTCTTGAGCTGATGCTCTGTCCACCGGTACGAATGCCAGGCTTACAAAGACGACCGCCAGCGCGGCAAAGAACAACTCCCAAGCCACCTCGTGGCGATCCACGAATTGTCGATACCGCACCTTCGCCGTCACCGTTCCAGCCTAACGCTGGTGATGCCGGCCGGGCGACACAATCCGGACCGGGATTCCGCCTGCCCTCGTTTCACGGTGGAGTCGCGGCCTGCTGGACCCTGCCAGGCCGAACCTACGAGCTGACGCCTTGACCAGAGTCATCGACGTGGTCGCGCGGTCCGTGTCGCGAGCGGTCCGCGGACCCAGCGGAGTGCGGACCGGCCCGCGACAGCTTCGGTCTGTGATGCGAGTCGCTGCATCAACGGCCTCCCGCGGCCACCGATCGTGATGCGCTGACTCGCATCACAGACGGGACCCTCCTCGGCGGGGATGTCCACGTCGTCAGCGTCCCGCCGGCGACCACAGGGCCGCGGACACATGCCTAGCGTCGCGGGCGGTCCTGGAGGCGGGGGAGGAGCTCGGTCAGCTCCGCCGAGACGTCGATCGAGCGGGCGCCGAGCTGGTCGAGCAGGGCGAACACCGCGTCGCGCTCCTCGTGGCACATCAGGACGACGACCCGGGCCGCGTCCGGCCGGGCGCCGCGGGCCTCGGCGGCCGATCCGGCGCCGTTCAGCTCGGCCCGCAGGGCGGCCGTCTCGGACGGGTAGACCGGGACCTCGTCGGCCGACCGCCCGCCGGACACGACCCCGGCCAGCAGCTCGCCGACGACCGCCTCCCGGGTCCGCCCGCGGAGGTAGTGCAGGGTCTCCTTGATGGCGACCCGCTGGGCCCGTCGGGCGGCGATCCGGCCGATCCCGCGGAGGGTGTCGTCAGGGCGGTCGCCGGCCGTGCCGATGATCACCGTGATCGGGGCCGCCCGCCCGGCCGCGCCGCCGGCGATCCCCTCGGCCACGTCGAGGACCGCCTCGATCCCGGCTTCGTTGTGGGCGAAGTCGACGATGACGATCCGCTCGCCGAGCCGGAACAGGTTGAGCCGACCCGGCGAGCGGTCGGCGGTCGGTCGGAAGTCGCGCAGGCCGTCGGCGACCTGCTCGATCGTCGCGCCGAGGGCCCGCGCGGCGCCGGCCGCGGCGAGCGCGTTGGCCACGTTGTGCCGGGCGATCCCGCCGATCGCGATCGGGACCTCGGAGACCCGGACGATCGGCGTCGCGCGGCCGTCCTCCACCTCGACCAGCGTCCCGCGGCGCACCACGTATGCCCGGCCGCCTCGAGCGACCTGGCGCCGGACCGCCCGTGACCCGCGTTCGTCGAGCGAGAACAGGGCGACCCGGGCCGGGGTCCGCCGGGCGACCGCGACGACCAGCGAGTCGTCGCCGTTGAGGATCGCCCAACCGTCGGGCCGGGTGATCCGGCAGATCGTCGCCTTGACCTCGGCCAGCTCGGGCAGGGTGTGGATCCCCTGGAGGTCGAGATGGTCCGAGCTGACGTTGGTCAGCACGCTCGCGTCGTTCGACTCGTAGCCGACCCCGCGGAGGATGATCCCGCCCCGGGCGGTCTCGAGGACGGCGAGGTCGACATCCGAGCGCGACAGGATCCGCTGGGCGCCGCCGGGGCCGGTCCAGTCGCCGGGCTCGATCAGCCGCTCATCGACCAGCACCCCGTCGGAGGTCGTCGTCCCGACGTGCCGCCCGGCCAGGACCAGGATGTGGCTGACCAGCCGGCTGACCGTGCTCTTCCCGTTCGTCCCGCTGATCGACACGATCGGGATGCGCCGGTCGGCATCCTGGATCCACGAGGGCGGCGTGGCGCTCGCCTCGGCGATCCGGGCGGTCCACCGATCGAGCAGCCGGGCCTGGGTCCCGGTCAGCCGGGCGGACCGGACGGGCGACACGTTCCGCTCGACGAGGGCAAGGGCGGCGTCGGCCACCGCCTGGGCGCGCTCGGCGCCCACCCACGGGAAGGTGACGATCCAGTGGCCGGGGTCCGACGAGCGATGGACGGCCGGCACGGCGCGACCCTCGCCATGATCGGCCCGCAGCCGCCGGATCCAGGCCACCAGCGCGGCCACCTCGTCCGGCCATTCCCGGGGCGGCACGGCCCGGCCGAGATGGACCAGGGCGTGGCGCCCCGGGCGGCGCTGCCCGTACCACGTCCGGCGCCGGCCGACGGCGAGCTCGATCTTGACCACCGGCTCGAGCCGGTAGACGGAGGGTCCCTCGAGCAGCCGGGTCTCGACGACGCGCACGGTCCGGGCAGGATAGCGCGCCGCCGACGGCCGGTTCTGCCCACGACCGGGGGTCGGGCCCGAGCCGCGCTGCGCCGCGGCTACACTCCGGTCATGGGATCCCTGCACGCGCCCGGCGCCGCGGTCAGCGCCGACGAGCTCGACGAGCTCGAGGAGATCCTCGAGGACGAGCTGCCGGCCTACCTCGAGGACCTCGCCTCGCTGGTCAACGTCGACTGCGGGAGCTACACCAAGCCCGGCGTCGACCAGGTCGGTCGGTGGACCGCGCGCTTCCTCGAGCGGCTCGGGGCGACCGTCGAGATCCGGGCCGACGCGACGCTCGGCGACACCGTCGTCGGGACGTTCACCGGACGGCTCGGCGGGCCGCGAGTGCTGGTGATCGGGCATCTCGACACGGTCTTCCCGGAGGGCACTGCCCGGGCCCGCCCGTTCCGGATCGAGGCGGGAGTCGCCCACGGGCCCGGGGTCACCGACATGAAGTCCGGCCTGCTGGCCGGCCTCTACGCGCTCCTGGCGCTGCGGGCCCTCGGGACCGACGAGGACGACGAAGTCGCCGAGCTGCCGTTCGAGCGCCTGGTCTTCGTCGCCAATCCCGACGAGGAGATCGGCTCGCCGACGTCGAGCCCGCACATCCGCGAGCTGGCCCTCGAGTCGGACGTCTGCTTCGTGCTCGAGTGCGCCCGCGCGAACGGCGACATCGTGTCGGCCCGAAAGGGCACGGTCGACCTCCGGCTGACCGTCCACGGTCGGGCGGCCCACGCCGGGGTCGAGCCGGAGAAGGGACGCAGCGCGGTGCTCGAGGCGGCCCACCAGACGATCGCCCTGCAGGCCCTCAACGGGCGCTGGCCGGGGGTCACGGTCAACGTCGGGGTGATCCACGGCGGGATCCGGCCCAACGTCGTCGCCGAGGAGGCCGTCCTCGAGGTCGACGTCCGGGCCACGACGCGCGAGCACCTCGAGGCGGCCGAGGCCGCGGTCCGCGCCGTGGCCGCCTCGACGACCGTGCCGGACACGACCGTCGACGTCGAGGAGACCGGCCGCCACTGGCCGATGGAGAAGCTCGAGCGGTCGGAGCGGCTGGTCGAGCATGCGGTCGCCATCGCCGAGCGGCTCGACTTCGCCCTGGCCGATTGCGCGACCGGCGGCGCCTCGGACGCCAACACGACCTCGGGGCTCGGGGTGCCGACGCTCGACGGGCTCGGTCCGATCGGCGGCAACGATCACTCGCCGGCGGAGTACCTGGAGGTCGATTCGATCGTGCCCCGGACGACGCTCCTCGCCGCGCTCCTCCTGGCGGTCGCCCGCGACCCGCTCGTCGCCAGCTGGCGACCGCATCGGGCATGACCGGCCCGTCGTCGGCCGGGGATCCGGCGTCCCGCCGGCTCATCTCGAGCGGCGGGCCGTATGAGGCCAGCGTCGGTTACAGCCGAGCGGTCGTCGTCGGCGATTCCTGCTGGGTGGCCGGCACGACCGATGCCGGCCCGGACGGGCGCTCCCGTCACCCGGGCGACCCGGGCGCTCAGGCGCGGGCCGTCTTCGACATCATCGAGCGAGCCCTGGCCGAGGCCGGTTTCGCCCTCGCCGACGTCGTCCGGACCCGGATGTACGTGACCGACGCGGCGTCGATCCCCGCCGTCCTGACCGCCCACGGCGAGCGCTTCGCGGCGATCCGACCCGCGTCGGCGATCGTCGTCGTGGCCGGCCTCATCGAGCCGTCGCTGCTGGTCGAGATCGAGGCCGACGCCCATCGATAGGTTTCGGATCGTCAGTCCGCGCGCTCCACACCCGAGAGGCCCCTGATCCCCGATGCGAGTCGCCGCATCAAATCACGGCCCGCCGCCCGCCCGATCCGGCCCGCCGACCGCCCGATCCGGCCCGTCCGACCGCCCGATCCGGCCGGTGATGCGTCGACTCGCATCACGGACGGAACCCCGTCCGGACGTCGAGCAGAAACGGGCCTCAGGCGGCCCAGCCGACCGCCCGCGCGGCGGCGACGAGGACGACCCCGACCACCAACCCGATGAACAGGTTCTTCCGCCAGGCCATCAGGGCCACCGAGGCGACGACCGCGAGCCACTCGACCCCGACGTGGAAGGCCTGGCCGTCGCCCTGCACGACGACCATGACGTTGACCGCGGCCAGGGCGGCCAGGACGGCCGGCCCGACCAGCTGCAGGTAGTCGAGCGCCTTCCGGGGCAGGCGCTCGATCCCCGGCGTGAGGAGCGGGATCGCCCGGGACGGGTAGGTCACCGCGCCCATCAGGAGGGCCAGCAGGACGAGCTCGACGCTCACGGTCGTCGACCGCCGGCGTCATCGGCGTCGGGCGCGAACGGCTCGTGCGGGACGCCCGGCATCGCGTAGTGCTCGGCCGAGGCCCGCGTCCCCAGCGGCGCCTCCTCGTGGGCGACCGCCGTGGGCACGAGCAGCCCGGCCAGGGGACCGAGCAACCCGCCGGCCACGATCCCGACCGCCGAACCGACCGCCAGGCTGGCCAGGACGCCGACGATCGCCCCGACCGTCGCCGCCACGAGCTCGCGGCGCCCGGTGATGAGGCCGACGCACAGGCCGGCCATCGCGGCCGGGAAGACGACGTCGAGACCGTATCGGGATGGGTCGGCGATCTGCCCGCCGAGGAGGACCCCGGCCAGGGTGGCCAGGTTCCACGGGATGAAGGTCGAGCCGATGGCCGCGATCCAGTAGCCGCGATCGTCGGCCCGACGCAGGCGCCCGAAGTGGGCGATCGACAGGGCGAACGCCTCGTCCGTCAGGAGGTGGGCCATCAGCGCCCGCTTCGGGAGCGGGCGGTCGCGCAGCCACGGCGCGAGGGCGGCCGAGTAGAGCAGGTGCCGCGCGTTGAGCAGGGCGGTCAGGAGGATCACGCCCGGCCAGGCCAGTCCGTTCGCGACGTAGCCCACCGCCGCGAACTGCGCGGCCCCGGCGAAGACGATGACGCTCATCGCCATCGCCTCGATCGGCGAGAAGCCGGCCCCGCGCGCCGCGAGCCCGTAGACGAACCCGAACCCGGTCGCCGAGACGGCGATCCCGGCCGACTCCTGCCACAGGCGCCGGCGGACGGTCGCCAGGTCGGGCGGGGGCGGGGACGCGGGCATGGCCCGGATCAGCGCAGGAAGGTCAGGCCGCAGGTGCCGTCGCAGACGACGTACAGGGCGTGCTTCTCGAGCGCGTAGCCGACCGCGTGGAGGAGACCGGGGCAGCCCTTCGTCGGGCACTTCCAGACCCACCAGCGGTCGTTCGCGTCGAGCGGCGTCGTCTCGGCCGCGATCCTGTCGGCGAGGCCCTCGTGCGCTTCGACGACCGCCGCGACCGCGCGCGCCCGACCCTCCTCCGACTCGCTGGTGTACGGGTAGCTCTGGCCGACGTTGGACGACACGGATCCCTCCCGGAGGTCGATGGGCGTCGCCGGTGGCAGCGGGTCGTGAGCGCAGCAGCCACCGGCACCGGGGAGTATAGGCGAGGGTCGCGCGGGCGGACGCCTACCAGACCGCCGGCAACCCGGCGCTCCGCGGGTCGGTCGCGGCCGCCAGCGTCCCGTCGTCGGCCGGCCCGCCGTCGACCAGCTCGATCGCATGGCAGTGGCCGAGCCGGCCGTCGAACGGCGCGGTCGCGGTCAGCGGGTGGCCGAGGGCCGCGAGCCCGTCGAGGAGGCCGTCGCGGAAGCGCGGCTCGGCGCGCACCGTGTCGGGCGGATCGAAATGCTCCTCGGGCTCGACGAACCAGCGCGGCATGGCGACCGCCGAGGCCATGTCCACGCCGCCGTCGACGAGCGCGGACACGACCTGGGCGTGGATCTGCGGCTGGGCATCGCCGCCCATCGAGCCGACCACGACCCACGGCCGGCCGTCGCGGAGGAGCATCCCGGGCATCAGGGTGTGGAGCGTCCGCTTGGCCGGAGCCAGGACGTTCGGATGGTCCGGGTCGAGGCTGAAGAACGAGCCGCGGTTCTGGTAGGCGATCCCGGTCGCCGGGTCGACGACCCCGGACCCGAAGCCCATGTAGTTCGATTCGATGAGGCTGACCGCGTTCCCCGCCTCGTCGACGACGCCGAGCCAGATCGTCCCGCCGCCGCGCGGGACACGGGCCGCGACCGGACGCGAGGCCCGTCCGGGGTCGATCCGCCCGGCGAGCTCGGCCGCGTAGTCCCTGGCCAGGAGCCGGTCGAGCGGCGCGTGGTGGGCGTCGGGGTCGGTCAGGTGGGCATCGCGGTCGGCCATCGCCAGCTTGGACGCCTCGATCCCGAGGTGGGTCCAGCGCAGGTCGGCCCCGACGCCCTCGGCGAAGACCGAGGCCGGTGGCGGCTCGAAGCGCTCGAGGACGTTGAGGATCTCCAGGGCGACGAAGCCCGAGCTGTTGGGCGGGTGGCCGGTCACCCGGACCCCGCGGTAGTCGGTCGCGATCGGCTCGCTCCAGGTCGACCCGTGAGCCGCCAGGTCGTCGAGCCCGATCGGGGAGCCGGCCGCCGCCAACGCCCGAGCCTGGTGGGCGGCGGTCTCCCCGGCATAGAACTCGTCCCAGCCGAGGTCGGCGATCCGGGTCAGCGTCGCTGCGAGGGCAGGCAGGCGGACCCGCTCGCCGGGGCGCCACGGTCGACCGTGCGGGCGATAGACGGCGAACCAGCCGGCATCGGGCCCGAGCGCGGCGCGGAAGGTCGCCGCCCCCGACTCGACGGCCTCGATGAAGCCGTCCCAGGCCGGGAAGCCGCCGTCCGCCAGCTCGATCGCCGGAGCGAGGAGGTCGGCCCGCGGGAGCCGCCCGAACCGGCCGTGGGCGTCACCCCACGACCGGACCGCGCCGGGCACGGTGACGGCCAGCCCGCCGCGCAGCGGCAGCCGCTCGAGACCGGACCGCCGCAGGACCGCCGGGTCGGCCCGGACCGACGAGCGGCCGGAACCGTTCAGCGCCAGCTGGCGACGGTCGGCCGCGTCCCAGATGAGCCAGAACGCGTCGCCGCCGATACCGCAGGCGTTGCCGTCGACGACGGCCAGGACGGCGTTCGTGGCGATCGCCGCGTCGACCGCCGAGCCACCGGCCTGGAGGATCCGCAGCCCGGCCGCCGTCGCCAGGTGATGGGGTGCCACGACGGCGCCGCGCGAGCCGCGCGCCAGCGGGATCGGGACGAGCGGGCGGGTCACGCCGGTCAGTGTAGCCGCAGGGTACCCTTCCGCCGTGGAGCCCGCCCTGGACCGCCGCCACGCGATCGTCCGCTGGATCGGCGGCGACGTCCCACGCTCCCTGTTCGCCGTCCTGGCCGGGACGTTCACGCTGCGCTTCAGCACCGGCCTGACCGGCACGCTCCTGGTCTACTACCTGGCGGACCTGCCCGACCACGGCGGCCAGGTCGTCGACGCGCGGGCCCTGGGCCTCCTGGCCGCCGCGTTCTACGCGTCGGAGCTCATCCTGGCTCCGCCGTTCGGGCTGCTGTCGGATCGGTGGGGCCATCACCGGGTGATGCAGTTCGGCCCGGCCTTCGGCCTGGTCGCCGTCATCCTGACCTTCCTGACCACGAACCTCGTCCTGCTCGGCGGGACGCGGATCCTCGAGGGTGCATCGACCGCGGCCTCGATCCCGTCGATCCTCGGCTTCATCGCCGTGATCAGCGCCGGGGACGAGCTCCTGCGCGGGCGAGCCGCG
Organism: uncultured Chloroflexia bacterium; assembly: GCA_963837825.1. Taxonomy (GTDB): domain Bacteria; phylum Chloroflexota; class Limnocylindria; order Limnocylindrales; family CSP1-4; genus Chersky-267. Next base: position 83,408 of record CAWIOR010000014.1, on the reverse strand, counting down.
GCGCGCTTCGAGGGCGCGACCCTGGCCGGGCTCGGGGCGGGCCTGGTCGCCGCGGGCCCCGTCTGGGAGCTCATCCACGAGTGGGGCTTCCTGCTCAACGCGGGGATCTACGGGCTGTCGTTCCTCATCTACCGGTTCGGCGTCCCGGAGACCCCGGGCGATACGACGACGACCCGCGAGAGTCACCCGGGCCTGCGGCGCTACGTGGAGATCCTGCGCAGCTCGCACGTCTGGCTCCTCGCCCCGACCTGGATCGCGGTCAACGCGGCGCTCGGGCTGTGGACCACCCAGTCGCTGTTCCAGCTGGTCAAGGACCCGCGGCCCGAGTTCGCCGACCAGTTCCTGATGGGCCGGGCCGACCCGCTGGCGATCAGCCTGGGTCTGGCCGTCGGTCTGGCCGTCTTCTTCCTCGGACTGGCCTTCTGGGGCGAACGGTTCAAGCGGATGCGCCGGACGACGATCCTGTTCTACGGGGTCCTCGGCGGCGCGGCCGTCGTGGCGGCCGTGGCGCTCATCAACCACAGCGAGGGGATGTCCCCGATCCCACGGCTCGGCGCCGCGGTCGTGGTCGTCGGCGGCCTGTTCGTCCTGGCCGGGGCGACCCCGGCCGCGCTGGGCATGCTGGCCGACATCTCCGAGGCGTTCCCGGCCGATCGCGGCGCGATCATGGGTCTCTACTCGGTCTTCCTGGCCCTCGGCCAGATCGTCGGCAGCCTGGTCGGCGGCGTGGCCGCGGAGTGGCGTGGGATCGACGGGATCCTCGTCGCGACGGGGCTGGCGCTGGTCATCGCCCTCGTCCCGCTCGGTCGGCTGCGCTCCGTCGAGCACCTGGTCGGCGGACCGGTGGAGGGCCGGATCTCCCTGGGCTGAAGCGCCTCGCGGCGTCGGTCCGGGCCCGTATCATCGGCGCCACGCAGGAGGAGGGCACCGTCCGTGAGCCGAGTCGCGATCATCACCGACTCCGCCGCCGACCTCGACCCCGGGGTCGCCGGGAGGCTCGGGATCGTCGTCGTGCCGCTCATCGTCAGCTTCGGTCCGGACAGCTACCGGGCCGGCGTCGATATGACCACCGAGGCGTTCTGGGACCGGGTGGTCGCGCCGGACGCCCCGTTCCCGACGACCGCGGCATCGAGCCCCGGCGCGTTCAAGGAGGCGTTCGAAGCGGCCTTCGCGGGCGGCGCCGAGGCGATCGTCTGCGTGACCGTCGGCTCGACCCTGTCGGGGACCCACAAGAGCGCCCAGGTCGCCCGCGAGCTGCTGGCCGAGCGCGAGATCCACCTCGTCGACACGAAGTCCGCGTCGATGGGGGAGGGGCTGCTGGCGATCCTGGCCGCCGACCTCGGCGCGGAGGGGGTCCCGGCTGACGGGATCGCCCGGACGCTCGAGGCCCGGCTCGACGACGCCCTGGTCGTCGTCTGCCTGGACACCCTCGAGTACCTCAAGAAGGGCGGTCGGATCAGCGGGCCCCAGGCGGCCATCGGATCCATCCTCGGGGTGAAGCCGATCATCTCGATCAGGGATGGGCTGGTCGAGACGATCGAACGAGTCCGCACGCGCTCGAAGGCGCGCGAGCGGGCGATCGAGTTCATCCTGAGCGACCCGATCGAGCGCCTGTCCATCCTCCACACCCGGAGCCCGGACGTCGAGGCCTTCCGCGACGAGCTGGTCGCCCGGGTGCCCGGCGGGATCGATCCGGCGCGGGTCTCGGTCGACCTGGTCGGTCCGTCGGTCGGCCCGCACCTCGGGCCCGGGGCGGTCGGGGCCGCCGTTCTCAGGCGTCGTCCCGCCTGAGGAGCGACAGCGTGAACTCGAGTCCTCCGCCGGTCGGAATGGGCCGAACGGACTATGGAAACCTCCGCAACCGGTCCGCAACGTAGAGGCAACCGGACTGCGACGTAGGTCAAGTCCGGCGGCTATACTCCCGGTGCTTCGAAACCACGCGTCGCGCGTCCCCCGGTCTGACGGGCACGACGGCGCTCCGTGGGGTCGTCCGGGAGACGACCCAGGATCCGGCCGAACCCGTCCCGGCGGCCGAACGGAGGAACCACTCTCGATGACGACCGAGCAGGCCGCCCCGCCCATCAATCCGTGGCAGGTGGCCCAGACCCAGTTCGACCTTGCCGCCGAGCGGCTGAACCTCGACCCCGGCCTGCGCCGGGTCCTCCGCGAGCCGCGCCGTGAGCTGACCGTCCACTTCCCGGTCAAGATGGATGACGGCAGCGTCCAGGTCTTCACCGGCTACCGGGTCCAGCACAACCTGGGCCGCGGGCCGGCCAAGGGCGGCATCCGCTACCACCAGGACGTGAGCCTCGACGAGGTCAAGGCCCTCGCGATGTGGATGACCTGGAAGTGCGCCGTCGTCGGCATCCCGTACGGCGGCGGCAAGGGCGGCGTCATCGTCGACCCGAAGCGGCTGTCGCTCAAGGAGCTCGAAGGGCTGACCCGGCGCTACGCCACCGAGATCAGCATCCTCATCGGCCCCGAGAAGGACATCCCGGCCCCGGACGTCAACACCAACGCCCAGACGATGGCCTGGATCATGGACACCTACTCGATGCACAACGGGTACACCGTTCCGGGCGTCGTCACCGGCAAGCCGATCGCGCTCGGCGGGTCCGAGGGCCGGAACGAGGCGACGGCCCGCGGCACGGTCTACTGCGTCGTCGAGGCGGCCGCCCATCTCGGGCTCGACCTGACCACGGCCAGGGTCGTCGTCCAGGGCTTCGGCAACGCCGGCGCGATCGCCGCCCGGCTCATCCGCGACGAGGGTGCGACGGTCATCGCCGTGTCCGACTCGACCGGCGGGATCCACAATCCGGCCGGCCTCGACATCGACCGGGTCCTCGCCTGGAAGAAGGAGCACGGCACGGTCCAGGGCTTCCCCGGCGCGACCGACGTCAGCAACGCCGAGCTCCTCGAGCTCGACTGCGACGTCCTCATCCCGGCGGCGCTCGAGAACCAGATCACCGCCCACAACGCCGGGAGCATCAAGGCCCGCCTGGTGGCCGAGGCCGCCAACGGCCCCACGACGCCCGAGGCGGATGAGATCCTCTACCGCAACGGCGTCTTCCAGATCCCCGACATCCTGTGCAACGCCGGCGGGGTCACCGTCAGCTACTTCGAGTGGGTCCAGGACCTCAACCGGGACTTCTGGAACGAGGCGCAGGTCAACCAGAAGCTCAAGGTGATCATGGTCAAGGCGTTCAAGGACACCCTCATGATGTCGCTCAAGGAGGGGGTCAACATGCGGACGGCGGCCTACCTGCTGGCCGTCCAGCGGGTCGCCGACGCGACCGCCATGCGCGGCCTCTACCCGTAGGCGTCGCGCCCGGTCAACGGAGCCTGCGAGACCCCGGCCAACGGCCGGGGTCTCGTGCTTCCGGCGGTGTACCATCGCGGCCATGCTCGACCACGAAGAGAAGTTCCTGTTCAAGGAGGAGATCCTCCACCTGGCGAACTCGGTCGGGGAGACGGGGATCCTCGATAACGTCGAGGACCTCCTGACCGACGTCATCACCAGCCCCCGGTTCGACTCCGAGGTGTTCACCCTCGAGCGGAGCCTCCAGGTCATGCTCGGGGCGCGGGCCGGGACCACCCTGGTCGGGTTGCTGACGGTCGCCCCGGAGGTCTTCGAGGAGGTCGCCGACGTCAACATCCCGTCCGAGGTCCACGAGCGCCTGGTCGCCTGGCGAGCCCGGTTCGGGCTGGCCATCGACAACGCCCTCAACTTCCTCAACAACCCGGACGGGATCCAGGGCCACAACTTCGCCACCCAGATCGCCCACGTCGAGGACCGCCGCGTCCTCCAGGGCCGGCTGACCCTGGTCCGCTACAACAACGAGCCGCAGTTCTTCGTGGCCGACGCCAGCGTCTACCTCGGCCTCGTCGCCGACATCATGGAGCGGCTGGCGCCGTACCTCGAGCCGGATGCGGTCGACGCCGACACGCTGTCGCGCCTGCGCGACGCGGTCCAGCTCATCGAGCGTCGCACGACCCACGCCTGATCGGCGCGATGCGCCAGGTCTATCTCGCCGCGACCGGGCAGAACCGGGGCAAGACGACGGCCAGCCTCGGGCTGTTCGACCTGTTCGTCGGCCGGGGTCTCGACGCCGGGTTCATGAAGCCGGTCGGCCAGCGGACCATCATCGAGGCCGGGGTCCCGGCCGACGAGGACGCCGTGCTCATGCGCGAGGTCTTCGGGCTGACCGACCCGATGACGACGATGAGCCCGGTCCACATCCCGCGTGGGTTCACCAAGGCGTACATCAACGGCGAGGTCGTCGAGGACCTCGGCGCCCGGGTCCGGGCCGCCCACCGGAGCCTTGCCGAGCGGCACGAGATCGCCCTCATCGAGGGGACCGGCCATGCCGGGGTCGGAGCGGTCATCGGCCTGTCGAACGCGGTCGTCGCGGCGATGCTCGGCGCCCCCGCCGTCATCGTCAGCGAGGGCGGCGTCGGCCGGCCGATCGACGAGCTCGTCCTCAACGCCAGCCACTTCGCCTCGTACGGGGTCGAGGTGGCCGGCGCGATCGTCAACAAGGTCGACCTCGACGCCCAGCCGGGTCTCGGCCGGGTCCTCGAGCGTGGACTCCACCGGCACGGGATCCCGCTCCTCGGCGTGCTGCCCTACCGGCCGATCCTGTCGAACCCGACCCTGGCGATGGTCCTCGAGGGGGTCCACGGCGAGACCCTCCATCCCGGCCCCGACCTCGACCGGGTGATCGATGGCGTCGCGATCGGCGCGATGGAGCCGGTCCACATGCTCGAGCGGATCGGGCCCGGCACCCTGGTCATCGTCCCGGGCGATCGCGAGGACGCCATCCTCCGGCTGACCTCGGCCCACTCCGCGGCGGGCGGCGGGGCGGCGCTCGGGCTCCTCCTGACCGGCGGCTACCGGCCGAGCCAGACCGTCATCGACGAGATCCGCTGGGCCGACATGTTCGCGACCCTGGTCAGCGAGGACACCTACCTCGTCGCGTCCGAGGTCCACGACCTGCTGGTCAAGACCCATCCGGCGGACGCGGGCAAGATCGCCCTGATCAAGGCGCTCGTCGCCGAGCACCTCGACGTCGACCGGATCCTGTCGGTCGCCCGCTGACGCCCTGCTCCGAACGACCGGGTCAGGCCGGCGCGGCGAATTGCGGAAGGAACGGCGCGTTGGCCTCGAGGATCGCGGCGAGCAGGCCTTCGGCGGCCCGCAGGTCGGGGACGAGCGGGTTGGCCAGGAGGGCGAGCAGCGCGATCCGCCGGTCGCCGGTCGTGGCGGCCCGGATCGCCAGCTCCTCGTAGGCCTTCGCCTCCTGGACCAGGCCGCGAAGCTCCGGGGCGAGCGGTGCGACCGGCAGCGGATGGGCGCCCTCCCGGTCGATCCGGGCCGGGACCTCGACCACCGCGCTCGCCGGCAGATCCGGCAGCGCGCCGTCGTTCCGGACGTCGACCACCTGGACATCCCCGGTCCCGGCGTGGAGCGAGGCGATCAGCTGGGCGGCCGCCTCGCTGTAGAACGCGCCGCCACGCTCCTCGAGCAGGGCCGGCTTCCGGTCGAGGGTCGGGTCGCGGTACAGCTCGAGCAGCTCGCGCTCGATGGCCATGACGTCCTCCGCCCGGGTCCCGCCGGCGAGCTGCTCCTCGAGCACGTCCCGGGTCGCGTAGTAGTAGTGGAGGTAGTACGAGGGCAGCGCGCCGAGGGCCCGGATGAGCTCGGCCGGCGACCCGGCCTCGGCCGCCAGCTCGTCGACGTGATCGGCGATCAGGCCCGGCAGGCGATCGACGCCGTCGACCCGGATCGCCCGGACCCAGGTCAGGTGGTTGAGCCCGACGTGCTCCAGCTCCACTCGTTCCGGGGTCACCCCGAACCGGGCGGCCATCCGGCGCTGGATGCCGATCGCCACGTTGCACAACCCGAGCGCGCGATGGCCGGCGTCGATGAGGGCCTGGCTGACGATCCCGACCGGGTTCGTGAAATCGACGATCCAGGCGCCGCTCGCCCCGCGTCGCCCGACGTCGTCGGCCAGCTCGAGCACGACCGGCACGGTCCGGAGCGCCTTGGCGAAGCCACCGGGGCCGGTCGTCTCCTGGCCGATGCAGCCGAAGCGATGGGGAAGGGTCTCGTCGATCAGGCGGGTCGCCTGGCCGCCGATCCTGAGCTGGACCAGGACGAACGACGCGCCGTCGATCGCCGCGTCGCGGTCGGTCGTGGTCGTCAGCCGACCGGGCCAGCCCTCCCGGCGCAGGATCCGCCCGCCCAGCCCGGCCACGATCGCCAGCCGGTCCGGGTCGACGTCGTGGAGGACGAGCTCGTCGACCGGCAGGCTCGCCGTCCGGTCGGCGAGCCCCTGGACGAGCTCGGGAGTGTACGTGCTGCCGCCGCCGATGACGGCGATCTTCAGGCTCATCGTCGCTCCCTCGTGACAGTGGCGTTCATGGGCTGGCGTCGGTCGGGTCGACGGCCGCCAGGGCGGCGACCGCGAGACTGCGGGTCGGTCGGGCCGCCCGGGCGACGGCGACCGCCACGACCAGCGCGGCGGCCAGGCTGCCGGCCGCGCAGGTCGCGAACAGCCCCGGGATCGAGATCGCACCGGCGATCACGCCGCCGAGCGCCGAGCCGACGATCGAGGCCGACCCGGAGACGGCCGCGAACAACCCCTGGGCGGTGGCCGTGAAGCCGGTCGGCGCGCGCTCGGCCATGAACGTCACGCCGCCGACGTAGAACAGGGCGAACGCGGTGCCCTCGATCGGCGCGACCGCCAGCAGGACGAGCGGATCCGTGGCGGCCGCCGACAGCGCGGCCCGGATGCCGAACAGGACCGCCCCCACGATGAGCGGCCGGCCGGTGCCGAAGCGGGTCGCGAGGCGCGGGAAGAACCACATGACCGGGACCTCGACCGCGGCCCCGATCGCCCACACCAGGCCGACCGTCTGGTCCGCCCCGCCGAGCGCGGCGACCCGGATCGACAGGAACGAGTTGACCGCGATGAGCGAGGTCCAGACGAGGAACGTGCCGACCAGGAAGAGGCGCATCCCGGGCCCCCGGACGTAGCCGAGGGCGCCGCGCAGGACACCGACCGCCCGGGTCGACGGTCGACGGACGAGGGTCGCCGAGACGAGCGCCGTGACGAGGAGGGCCGGGATGTAGACGACGAACAGGGCCCCGATCCCGCGGGCGTCGAGCAGCAGGCCGACCCCCCAGGCGACCCCGACGAACGCCGCCGAGCCGACCGCCCGGACCTGGCCGTAGCGGACCCGGTCCGGTCCGAGCGTCTCGATCGCCCGGGCATCCAGGATCGGCCCGACGCCGCTGAGACCCGCCGGCCAGGACCGTCACCCCGGCCGCGATCGTCGGCAGGTCGCGGCCGGTCGCCAGGATCGAGGCCCCGGCCACTCCGACGAGCGCCGCGGCGGGCAGGGTCAGGCGGGTCCGCGGGAACCGGTCGGCGATGGCGCCCCAGGCCGGCGCCGCGAGGAGCTGGATCGCGGCCGAAAGGGCGGCCAGCGAGCCGATCGCCGCCAGGCTGAGGCCGAGGTCGCGGTAGTAGATCGGGAGGTACGGCCAGGCCGCGCCGACCGCGGTGAAGTAGGCCACGTAACCGATCGATACCCGCCAGATCGGGGCCACGGATCCTCCGAACGGGGCTTGACAACCGACCTCCCGGGTGGGCAAGGTTAGTTATAACGTTATCAGCAACCACCCATCGAGCGATAGGGTGCAGATGGCGACGTTCCAGCTCGATCCCGGGCCTGTGCCGCTCCATCATCAGGTCTACCTCGACCTGCGTGCGTCGCTCGACAGCGGCGAGTGGCGGTCCGGGCGACCGACTCCCGACCGAGCGTGACCTGGCGGCCCGTTACGGCTGCAGCCTGATCACCGTCCGGCGTGCCCTCGGCGAGCTCGCCCGCGAGGCGCGCATCGAGCGCACGCGCGGCCGGGGCACGTTCGTCAGCCGACCGTCGATCCGGCTCGACCTCGGGGGCACCCTGAGCTTCGCCGAGGAGATGGCCGACCAGGGCCTGGTCGCCGGGACCCGGCTCGTCGCGTCGCGTTCCGAGCCGGCCGGCCCGACCGTCGCCGCCGCGCTCGGGATCGAGCCCGGCGCGCCGACCCTGTACGTCGAGCGGCTCCGGCTGGCCGACGACGAGCCGCTCCTGCTCGAGCAGGTCCACCTGCCGGCCGATCGCTTCCCGGGGCTGCTGAGCGCCGATCTCGAGCGCGTCTCGCTCTACGACCTGCTCGCCCGACGCTACGGGACGCAGGTCGCCCGGGCGCGCGAGTCGTACGTGCCGGTCAGCCTGCCGGCGCGTGAGGCCCGGCTCCTGGGCCAGGAACCCCATCGACTCGCCCTCCTCGTCGAGGGCGTCGCCTACACCAGCGAGGGCGTGCCCGTGGAGTACGCCCGCTCATTCGTCCGGGGCGACCGGATGCGCTACCACGTCGATCGGGAGATCGTCCGCTCGGCCTGGCTGACCGGCAGCACCCGGTGACCGCCCGGCGCATGGTCCCGCGGCCCAGGACCGACCACAGGAGGAGGACACGGTGAAGCTCAAGTCACGAGCCCTGGCAGGGCTCGCCACGATCGCCCTCGTCGCGGGCGCCTGCGGGCCGGGTGGGGCGACCGCCACGCCGACGACCGCCCCGACCGGCGCGGCGCCGAGCCCGGGCGAGTCGACCGGCGCCGCCAGCCCGTCGCCGAGCCTCGACACGACGCCGGTGACGATCAAGGTCTGGGACTACTACGGCGAGTCGACGCCGGTCAAGCCGGCCCTCGACGGGTTCAAGCAGAAGTACCCGTGGATCACGGTCGACTACCAGGCCCTCGACTGGGACTCGATGAACGAGAAGTTCACGGACGGGGCTGGCGGCCGGTGAGGTGCCCGACCTGGCCACCCTGGACATGACCTGGATCCCGACCCTCGCCGCGAACGGCGCGCTCGAGGACCTGACCGCGATGTCCGGCGGCCAGCTCAACGGGCAGCCGATCGAGAGCCAGTACACCAAGGGCGCCCTCGAGGCGATGACCTTCGATCAGAAGTACGTGACGATGCTCTACGACTTCGACACGTATGCGCTGTACTACCGCTCGGACCTGTTCGACCAGAAGGGCATCAGCGTGCCCACCGACTGGGACGAGCTGCGGGCCGCGGCGAAGCAGCTGGCCGAGGCCTCCAAGACCGGCGGCAAGCCCGACAAGTACCTCTACGCGATCCGGCCGAACACGTTCCACTTCTCGCAGTTCCTGTTCCAGGAGGGCGGCTCGATCCTCGACCGCCGACAACACCGCAGGCCGCCTTCAACACGGACGCCGGCGTGGCGGCGGTGGACGATCCAGAAGCGCTCCTCGACGACGGCATCGGGCAAGTACTGGCCGGATGCCGACGGCGACCTGATCCCGGCGATCACCGTCGGGCGAGGTCGCGATGTTCAGTGACGGTCCGTACTACATGGGCCTCCTGAAGACCGGCGTGCCGGACCAGTCCGGCAAGTGGAAGATCGCCATCGCGCCGTACTCGAAGCAGCCCGGCAGCTACCTCGGCGGCACCGGCCTCGGGATCCCCGTCCAGGCCGCAGCACAAGGCGGCCGCCTGGCTGCTCACCCAGTACCTGCTCGAGCCGGAGAAGCAGGTCGGCGTCTTCACCTACGCCGGCGCCGCGCCGGCGACGACGGCCGCCCTGGAGAGCCCCGAGCTGAACAAGGCCGATCCGTACTTCGGCGGCGATGCGCCGTTCAAGGTCTTCCTCGACACGATGGCGACGTCCACGCCCGTTCCCGTACGTCGGGGCGTGGACCGACATCGACACCGCATCACCGAGGCGCTCCAGGCGGCGCTCCTCGGCCAGTCCGACGCCGAAGGCGGCCCTCGACGACGCGGCCGCCGAGACGGACGCCCTGCTCAAGAAGTGATCGCCGAGACGGCCGGATCGGCCGGTCAGGATCCGATGACCGCGACGTCGCGCGACGGTTCCGGGGGGCGTCGGCAGGCTACCTGCTGATCGCCCCCGCCGTCCTGACCACGGTCGTCTTCCTGCTCATCCCGATGATCGTCTCGGGCTACTGGAGCCTGACCCACTACAACGGCATCCGGCCGCCGCAGTCTGGGTCGGGCTCGACAACTACGTCGACATCCTGACCGACGCCCGCTTCCAGCGGGCCGTTCCAGAACACGGTCGTGTTCGTCGTCCTCGGGATGGCGCATCGGGCCGGCCCTGGGGCTCGGCCTCGGCGATCCTGCTCAACGACGCCACTCCGCCTGCGCGCGCTCTTCCGGACCGCGTTCTTCCTGCCGACGATGACCTCGCTCATCGTGGTGGCCACGATCTGGAAGCTGCTCTACTCCGACAACGGGATCATCAACGCCGTCCTCGGCTTCTTCGGCCTGCCCGGCCACAACTGGCTGACCGACCCGGCGACCGCCCTGCCGGCCGTCGTCGTCGACCGCGATCTGGCAGGGCTTCGGGTTCGAGACGGTCGTCTTCCTGGCCGCGCTCCAGTCGATCCCGCGCGAGTACTACGAGGCGGCGACGGTCGACGGCGCCGGTCGCTGGGCCCAGTTCCGCTACGTCACCCTGCCCGGGCCTGCGCCCGACGATCGTGTTCGTCTACGTCATCGGGATCATCGGCAGCTTCCAGACCTTCGACCAGATCTTCGTGATGACCAACGGCGGGCCGATCCAGGCGACCCGGACGATCGTGTTCGACCTCGTCGACCGGTTCAACCAGCTCGACCTCGGCGGCGCCTCGGCGGTCGCCTACATCCTGCTCGTCGTTCCTGGCCGTCCTGAGCTACATCCAGCTCCGGCTCGGCGAGGCGCGGGACTGAGCGGCCGATGCGACCGAGTCGCGCCGCGGCGCGCCGTCGAGTAGCCTCTTCCTGCCGGTCGTCTCGCCCTGCTCATCGTGGCGCCGTTCTACTGGGCGCTCTCGACCTCGTTCAAGCTGCCCGGCGACGTGTTCGCCTACCCGCCGAAGCGGATCCCGCGACCCGGTCGACCATCGACAACTACCGCAACGTCGTCACCCGATCCCGTTCCCGCGCTACTTCCTCAACAGCGTCATCGTGACCGGCTCGATCGTCATCCTCAACGTGCTCTTCGGGACGGCGGCCGCCTACGCCTTCGCCAAGCTCCGGTTCCCGGGCCGGGACGCGATCTTCTTCCTGCTCCTGCTGACCCTGATGGTCCCGTTCCAGGTCAACCTCATCCCGCTCTACAAGATGATGGTCGAGCTCCACAAGGCGATCCCGGCGCTCGGCGCCGACACCTACTTCGGGCTGATCGCCCCGAGCGCGATCCAGGTCTTCGGGATCTTCCTGATGCGCCAGTTCCTGCGCTCGATCCCCGACGAGATCCTCGAATCGGCCCGGATGGACGGCGCGTCCGAGTGGCGGATCCTCCGCTCGATCGTCTTCCCGCTGGCCGTGCCCGGGATGGCCACCCTGGCGATCTTCACCTTCCTGGCGGCCTGGAACGACTTCCTCTGGCCGCTCATCGTGACCAGCTCCGACGACATGCGGACGCTGCCGGTCGGGCTGGCCCTGCTGGCCCGGCGCAACGCCGTCGGACTGGGGCGACACGATGGCCGGGCACGGTGATCACCGCGGCGCCGATGATCCTCGTCTTCCTGCTCCTCCAGCGCCGGTTCATCGAGGGCCTCACCGCCGGGGCCGTCAAGGACGTAGGCTGACCGGCGTGAGCACCGTCCGTCGCGGCCGGCACTTCCTCGAGCGGGACGGCCGGCCGATCCTCCCGGTCGGGGCGCACTACGTCCCGGTCGAGGGCCCCGACTGGCCGTGGCGGGTCGGCGCCGGCGGCGTTCGAGCGGGCGTTCGGGGCGATGGCCGCGGCCGGGCTCGACACGGTCCGGATCGACCTCCTGTGGGCGGCGATCGAGCCCGCAGCCCGGCCGCTACGACGAGGCGCACCTGGGCGTCCTCGACGAGGTCCTGGCGGCCGCCCGGCGGCACGGCCTGCTCCTCCACCCGACGCTGTTCGTCGGCGGCGAGGTCGGCGACGCCTACTGGGACGTGCCCGTGGCGGGCGGGCCGCCATCCCCATCGCGACCCCGAGCTGGTCGCGCTCCAGGCCGCCCAGGCGGCGATGCTCGCCCGGCGCTGGCGGGACGACCCCGCGATCCTCGCCTGGGACCTGACCGACGAGCCGCCGCTCTGGCTCTTCCCCGACACGACCGACGCCGAGGCGGCCGCCTGGACCGGCGCCCTCGCCGATGCCCTGCGAGCGGACGACCCGGATCACCTCGTGACGATCGGGACGGCCAGCCAGGAGGTCGGGTGCGGGCCCGTTCCGGGCGGACGTCGTCGCCGACCGGCTCGACTTCGCGACCGTCCACCCGTACCCGATCTACTCGCCCGAGCTCTACCCGGACGGCCTGCTCGGGCACCCGGATGACCCACGCCGCCGCGTTCGAGACGGCCCTGGCCGCCGGCGCCGGGTCGGCCGACGATGGTCCACGAGTACGGCGCCTCGTCGGCCCAGTTCGATCCCGAGCGCGTCGCGGCCTACGACCGGCTGCTCGCCTGGTCGGCGCCTCGGCCGGGGCTCGATCGGCTTCCTGGCCTGGTGCTGGACCGACGCCGAGCCGGCCGCCTACCGGCGCGCCCCGTACGTCCGCCAGCCGCACGAGACGCAGTTCGGCGTGACCGACCAGCGCGGCGAGCTGCGTCCGCGCGGCCGGGTCCTCGCCGAGCTGGCGGCGACCATCCGGGCCGTCGGCCACGAGCTCGACGGCCTGGCCGGCGACGGGCCGCTCGCCGGCGCCGCGATCCCCGTGCCGCACGAGTACGCCCGACCGTACGACCCGGCCGGCTACGGCCTCGACCGATGCGCCCGCCGGACCGTACGAGCCGGCCGAGCGGGTCTGGACGCCCGAGCGCGACCACCGCCCGCTCGTCCGGGGCTGGCTCAACGCGCTTCGTGCTGGCCGCCCGGGCCGGGCTGTCGGTCGCGCTTCCCGCGCGAGTCGGCTCGACGATCGCTGGCCGGACGCGCGGCTGCTGATCGTCCCGGCGCCGCTGACCTCGACGTCGTCGTCGCTCCACCACGTCCGGACGAGCTTCTGGCGCGGGCGCCGCCGACCACTTCGCCCGCGGCGGCGCGCCTGTGGCTGTCGCTGTCGGCCGACTGCGGCGCTCCCCGAGATGGCCGAGCTGGCGGGCTGCCACCTCGCCGATCGGGTCCCGGCCGACCGGCCGGGCGTCCTCCGCTTCGTCCGCGGCGTGGGGCCCGTTCGCGGCCGGTGACGAGCTTCGGCTGCCGGCCGGCGACGGCACGCTCGCCACCCGCTGGGCTCGCCTGGCGCGTCGACGACGCGCGAGTCGTCGCGGTCGACGCCGACGGCGAGCCCGGCCCTGGTCGCGGCCCGGCGCGGGACGGGCCTGGCCGTCGACCTGCGCCGCGCCGGTCGAGCTGCTCCTGGCGGCGTCGCCCGGCGCGCCACGGTCCGGACGACCGGAGCTGGGGCCTGTACGCCGGCCTGGCCGAGCTCGCCGGCGATCCACGAGGCCGTCCGGGTCGACCACCCGGACGTGACGACCGGCGTCCTGCGGCGGCCCGGCCGGCGGGCTCGTGGCGCTGACCAACCACGGGCCGGATCCGGATCACCGGGTCGCCGTCCGGCTGCCCGGCGACGCGACGGCGATCCGGGCGTTCGATGCCGCCGGCAGCGCACCCGCTCGACGCGTCGAGCCGCCGGCGCCGACGTCGCGGCCGGGATCGAGCTGCCGGCCCACGGCGCCGCCCTCGTCGGCTGGCGGCGCGCCCGATGACCGCGACGCCACGACCGACCCCGTCCCGGCGATCCTCGCCGTCGACGGCGGCAACTCGAAGGCCGACGTCGCGCTGGTGGCGCCGACGGGACGGTCCTCGCGGCCGTCCGCGGTCCGACGGTCTCGCACCAGGCGGTCGGGCTGGCGGCCGGGCTGGACGCCCTCGACGCGCTCGTCGGGCAGCCCTCGCCGAGGCCGGCCGGGATCCCGACCGCCGCCCGGCGGCGCGGCTCGGGCTGTCCTGCCCTGGCCGGCGCCGACCTGCCCGGCGGACGTCCGGCTGCTCGAGCCGGCCTCCGTCGAGCGCGGCCTGACCGACGAGGTCGTCGTCCTCAACGACACGCATGCCGCGCTGCGGGCCGGGAGCGATCGGCCGTGGGGCGTCGTCGGTCGTCTGCGGCGCCGGGATCAACGGCCTCGGCGTCGGCCCGACCGGCCGGGTCGTCCGGTTCGCCGCGTCGGCGAGATCTCGGGCGACCGCGGCGCGGGGGCGGGGTCGGCGATGGAGGCCCTCGCGGCGGCGATCCGCGGTCGGGACGGCCGCGGGCCCGCGGACGAGCCTCGAGCGCCTCGTCCCGGCGGCGCTCGGCCGGCGGCGGCCGGGCGACCTCACCAGCGCGCTCTACGCGGGCGGCTCGACGAGGACGCGCCTGGCGCGAGCTCCTGCGCCGGTCGTGTTCGACGCCGCCGCCGACGGGCGATCGCGGTCGGCCGCCGCGATCGTCGACGACCTGGCCGACGAGGTCGTGGCCTGGGCGGTCGCCATGATCCGGCGGCTCCACCTGACCCGGCGCGACGTCCCCGTCGTCCTGTCGGGCGGCATCTTCCGGACGACGTACGCCCCGTTCCTCGATCGGATCCGGGCCGGGATCCACGCGGTCGCGCCGGCGGCGCCGGATCGGCCCGCTCGCTGCGCCGCCGGTCGTCGGGGCCGGCGCTCCTCGGGCTCGACCGGCTCGACGCTCGTCGCCGGCCGGCGCGCGGCCGCCGAGGCGCGCCTGCGCGCCGGCTGACGCTTCGAGCGGCTCGGCGTCGCCGGCGCTGACCGCCGCTCGCCAGCGGCTCGTTGTCGATCAGCCGGGTCGAGCCGAACCGGACGGCGACCGACAGGAGCGCCGGGCCGTCGACCCGGTCGAGCTCGGCGAGGGTCGCCGCGTCGGCGCAGCTGACGTACTCGAGCTCGGCCAGCGGCTCGTCGGCGAGGACCTCGCGGACCGTCGCCCGGAGGGCGTCGGCCGACCGCTCGCCCGCCGCCCAGCGCTCGCGGGCGGCGAGGAGCGCCCGATGGATGACCGGCGCGGCGGCCCGCTGCTCCGGCGTCGAGGTGGACGTTCCGCGACGACAGCGCCAGGCCGTCGGGCTCGCGGACGGTCGGGCAGCGGACGACCTCGGTCGGGAGGGCGAGGTCGCGGGCCATCCGGTCGATGACCATCACCTGCTGGGCGTCCTTCTGGCCGAAGTAGGCGCGCTCGGCGCCGACCAGGGCGAACAGGATCGCGACGACCGTCGCCACGCCGTCGAAGTGGCCCGGCCGGGCGGCCCCCTCGAGCGGCCGGGCGATCGGCCCCGACCGACACGGTCGTGTCGAAGCCCGGCGGGTAGACCTCCTCGACCGGCGGCGCCCAGACGAGGTCGACCCCCTCCTCGGCGCAGATCGCGACGTCGCGCGCCTCGTCCCGCGGGTAGCGGCCGAAGTCGTCCGGCGGCGTTGAACTGGCGGGGGTTGACGAAGATCGTGACGACGGTCGTGGCCGACTCCGGCCCGGGCCCGCCGGATCAGCGACCGGTGGCCCGTCGTGGAGCCAGCCCATCGTCGGGACGAGGCCGATCGGGCGGGGCGCCGCCTCGAGGGCCGCCCGGAGCTCCGCACGCGTGCGCAGGACTCGCGTGCCCGGATGGGCACCCTCAGTCAACGAGCAGCCACCCGCTCTCTCCCGAGGGCCGAGGCGACGCTCCCGCTAGCCATCGGCCCGAGGATTCACAGGTCGCGGTCGAGCGGGATCCCCGCCGGCCGGGATGTCGCGCCGGCCGCCGGCCGGTCGAGGATCGACCGGCCGAGGACCTCGCCGAGGACGGCGTCGTCCATCCGGACGGTCTGCTCGGGGCCCGGGAACGTGCCCGCCGCGACGTCGGCGGCGTACGCCCGGGCGGCGGCCAGGATCGTGCCGCGCAGGTCGGCGTACGGCTTGGCGTGACGGGGGATGAAGTCGCCGAGGCCGAGCAGGTCGGTCACGACCTGGACCTGGCCGCCGCAGCCGGCGCCGGCCCCGATCCCGATCGTCGGGATCCGGAGCCGGTCGGTGATCGCCGCGGCGAGCTGCTCCGGGCACGAGCTCGAGGACGATCGAGAAGGCGCCCGCCTCCTGGATCGCCAGCGCGTCGCCGAGCAGCGCCCGGGCGCCCTCGCGGCTCTTGCCCTGGACCCGGACCTTGCCGATCGCGTTGATCGACTGCGGGGTCAGCCCGATGTGGCCCATCACCGGCATGCCCGGCCTTGACCAGCGTCTCGACGATCCGGGCGCTCCGGACGCCGCCCTCGATCTTGACCGCCTGGGCGCCGGCCTCGCGGAGGAACCGGCCGGCGTTGTCGAGCGCCTCCTCGGGCGTGGCGTAGGACAGGAACGGCATGTCGCCGACGACCAGCGCCCGGCGCGGCGCCGCGGACGACCGCCTTGGTGTGGTGGATCATCTCGTCCATCGTGACCCGGACGGTCGACTCGTAGCCGAGCATCGCCTGGCCGAGCGAGTCGCCGACCAGGAGCATCGGGATGCCGGCCTCGTCGAGCAGCTGCGCGGTCGGGAAGTCGTAGGCGGTCAGCATCGGGATCCGCTCGCCGTCGGCATGCATCCGGGCGATGTCGACGACGGTCATGCGGGCGGCCGGCGGCTGGCCTCCGGCGCTCGGCTTCGGGTTCGGGCTGGCGCTCACGGTCGTGGACTCCTGCGGGCTCGCGCCTCCAGTCTACGCGGCTGGCGCGAGCCCGCAGGCGTCCAGGGTCGGTCGCAGCGGCTACGCCTCGGCGGTCGGGACGATCGGCCCCGGCGCGCCCGGTCGCCGGGCCCGGTCCGGCCGCATGCTCCGCCGGACCGCGCCGGACGACGACGAACGGTCGACGAGCGCGATCAGGCCGAGGACGAGCAGGATCGGCAGCCACAGGATCGCCGAACCAGATCCCGGCCGCGGCCAGCGCCTGGCCGACCTCGACCAGGCTGGCCGTCGCCCGGTCGGCCTCGGCCGCCGGGTCGAAGCCCTTCTGGGCCTCGACGACGGCGACGGTCTCGAGGCCGAACGTCACGTCGAGCGTGCCATAGGCGGCCTGCTCCTCGAGATGCTTCTTCTCGGTCTCGAGCTGCTCGATCTGGCCGCGGACGTCGGTCAGCTGGGCCTGCACGTCGAGGACGTCGCTGATCTTGATCGCCTTGTCCATGATCGCCTGGAGGGCCCGCTCGGTGGCCTGGAGGTTGGCGATCCGGGCGCCGAGGTCGAGGACCTGGCCGGTCACCTCGTCGGTCTGGGTCTGCTCGGCGAGGACCTTGTCGGCCAGGCCGCGCAGCGCGGTCGAGGGCCTCGTCCCAGCGGGCGGCCGGGATCCGGTAGGTGACCGCTGGCGACCGCGCTCTCGCCGTCGCCCGGAGCGCTGCGAGCCGCTGACGTAGCCGCCCGAGGGCGGTGATCTTCGCGCTCGGCCGCCGACAGGCTGTCGTCGATCGAGCCTTGACCTGGAGGGCCAGCGTCCCGGTCTTGATCGACCAGCAGATCCGACGGGGCGACCGGCCGCCGGCCGCGGCGCCGCGGCTCGGCGCCGGCGCTCGCGGCGCGGCCGACGGCGACCGGCTCGGACCGACGTCGACCCGCCGCCGGCGTCGGCGGAGCCCGGTGCGCCGACCCGAGCGTGTCCGGGCTGGCTCGGGAGCTGGCGCTCGAGGCGCAGGCCGCGGCGACGAGCGCGATCGAGCGCGAGGAAGACGAGCCAGCGCCTCGCGGCGCCGGTCCGGGTCCGTCCGATCATCGTCGGAACCTCCGCCCCTGGCGCCGCGACCGTCTGGTGCGACCGCCGGGCCGCTGACGCTCGATCCGGGCCCGGCGGTTCCCCGGCGCGCTCCGGCGTCAGGGACCGGGGCGGTCAGACGGGTCGGTCGGCGAGCCGGGCCGCGACCCGGTCGAGGAGCCGCTCGGCGACCTCGCGCTTGGAGACGAGCGGCCAGGCCTCGGGCTCGGCGCTCGGCGGCGTACACGGTGACCCGGTTCGTGTCGGTCCCGAACCCGGACCCGGCCTCGGCGACGTCGTTGGCGACGAGCAGGTCGACGCCCTTCCGGCCGGAGCTTGTCGGCCGCCCGCTCGAGCGAGCCGGTCTCGGCCGCGAACCCGACGAGGACCGGCTGCGGCTCGAGCGGCCGGCGGGTCGGCGCGCCCTGGCGTGTCGAGGCCGCGGACGATCCGGGCGACCTCGGCCAGGATGTCCGGGGTCGGCTCGAGCTCGAGGGTCAGCGGACCGCCTCGGGTCAGCTTCGTCTCGGCCGGGCGCGACCGGCCGGAAGTCGGCCACGGCGGCGGCCATGACCAGGACGTCGAAGCCGGCCCGGCCGTCGGGCCCGGCGAGCCGCTCGAGGAGCGCCGCCCGGAGCTGGCCGGTCGAGCCGACCCGGACGACCTCGCGCGCCGTCGGGGAGCGGCACGCTGACGTTGGCCGCGATGAGCGTCACCGCCGCGCCGCGATCCAGCGCCGCCTGGGCGATCGCCACCCCCATCTTCCCGGTCGAGCGGTTGCCGATGAACCGGACCGGGTCGATCGGCTCGGCGGTGCCACCGGCGGTGACGACGACGTGCCGGCCGACGAGGTCGGCGTCCCGCGGCGGGGCGCTCGAGCCGCGGCGGGCGGGCGGCCGGGTCCGGCGCGCGGACCGGCCGATCGCCGATCGCCGCGACGACCGCGTCGACGATCCGGGCAGGCTCGGCCAGCCGGCCGACGCCCGACCTGGCCCGAGGCGAGCGGGCCGACCTCGGGCTCGACGATCGTGTAGCCGAAGTCGTCGCGCAGCCGGGCGACGTTGGCCTGGGTCGCCGGATGGGCGTACATCTCGCCGTCCATCGCCGGGGCGACGACGACCGGGGCGGAGGTCGCCAGGCAGGCGGCCGTGATCGGGTCGCCGGCCAGGCCGGCCGCCATCGCCCCGAGCCATTGGGCGGTCGCCGGGGCGACGACGATGGCGTCGGCGCTGTCGGCGACGACGATGTGGCCGATCCGGCCGTCGGGCAGCAGGCCGAGGACGTCGTCGTCGACCGGGTGCCCGCTCAGGGCGGCCAGGGTCAGCGGCGCGACGAAGCGGGTCGCCGACGGGGTCAGCAGCACCTGGACCTCGGCGCCCTCGGCCCGGAGCAGCCGGACGAGCTCGGCCGCCTTGTAGGCGGCGATCGAGCCGGTGATCCCGAGCCCGATCAGCCGGCCGGCGAGCCGACCGCTCACGACGCCGGCCGTCGCCGGCGACCGCTCACGCCAGCCCGGCCTCGAGCGGCTCGCCGCCGCTGACCTCGGCGTGGAGGATCGCCAGGCCCTTGAGGGTGAGGTCGGGGTCGATCGCGTCGATGCCCGGGATCGCCCGGGCCCACGGCGCCGCCGACAGGCCCGCCGGTCAGGATCGCCCGGACGTCGCCCGGCGGCGACGCCGCTCGGCCTCGGCCAGCTCGGCCCGGATCCGCGCGAGCATCCCGGCGACGAGCGCCTGGTAGCCGAGGATCGCGCCCGACTGCATGGCGCTCGACGGTGTCCCGGCCGATCGCCCGGTCGGGCGCGCGCAGCTCGATCCGGGGCAGCTTCGCGGTCCGCGTCGGCGAGCGCCTCGAGGCCGAGCTCGAGACCCGGCGCGATCGCCCCGCCGACGAACGCCCCGTCGCCGGCCACCGCGTCGAACGTCGTCGCGGTCCCGAAGTCGGCGACCACCGCCGGGGTCCCGTACAGCCGGGCCGCGGCCAGCGCGTTGACCAGCCGGTCGGCGCCGACCTCGGCCGGTCGGTCGACCCGGATCGCGATCGGGACGTGGCCGGCGCCGGCCACCAGGAGCGGCAGCCCGCGCCGGGCCGGCGACCGTCCGGCCAGCGCGTCGGTCAGGGCCGGGCACGACCGAGGCGCAGGCGATCGCGCTCGACGTCGCCGAGCTCGGCGGCGTCGATCCGGAGCAGCCCGTCGAGCAGCATCTCGAGCTCGTCGTCGGTCGCCCGGGCGACGGTCCGGGCGCGCCGGCTCGCCGACGAGCAGCCCGTTCCGGAACAGGCCGGTCGTGATGTTCGTGTTGCCGATGTCGACCGCGAGGAGCATGGCCGGATGATACGGCCGCGCCGGCGCCTCGAGACGGCGATCCGTCTTGTCCCGGCCGGTCGCCGCTGGGGTAGATCTGGCGCCGGCGGGCCTCGCCCCGCCGGGATCGTCCCCGCATCACCGTCCGCAGCCGCCGGGAGAAGTGCGTGTCGTCCGTGCCGCCGCCAGCGAAGTTCTTCGTCAACCGCGGCATCGTGTCGAGCCGGACCGACCTCTACAACCTCCTCCGGCCGCTCCTCAAGCAGACGGTCACCTACCGCTACCTGCGCGGCCACGAGGTGGTCAGCCACGGCACCGGCTGGGTCGAGCGGATCGTCCTCGACCACCCCGAGGTGTCGACCTACTTCACCCCGCTGTCGATCTGCCTGAACATCGACTCGTTCGAGCACCTCGAGTTCGACACGCGTCCCGACCAGCTCCTCGTCTACACGCTCGTCCAGGGTGACGAGCGCGTCGTCCTCGAGTTCGCGCCGATCGGCGACGACGGCCACGAGCCGCCGCTGCCGCGTCAGCTCGAATTCGACACGAGCGGCTTCGTCCAGATGGAGCTGCTCGGGCTCGATCGCGAGGACGGGTAGCCGAGGAGCGTCGGCGACCGCCGGAGGGACGGTCGACCGGAGGGAGTGCACCGGACGCGAGAGGGCGTCCGGCGGGTGTGGAGTGCCCGGCGGACGGCCGGGAGCGCGTCCGGCCGGGCAGGCGTCCGGGCGCGGACCCGGCCGCTCGGCCCGGGAAGCAGCACCGCGGGTACCGCAGCCGGCGACGTCGACCGGTAGACCGGGCTCGCGGGCGTACTTCAAGTTCGCCGAGCGCGGGACGAACCTCGCTCACGGAGGCGCGGGCCGGCCTGACCACGTTCATGGTCATGGCCTACATCATCTTCCTGAACCCGACCATCCTCGCCGGCCGCCGGGATCGACGCCGCCGGCGGCGGCCGCGGCGACCGCGCTCGATCGCCGGGATCATGACGATCGCCATGGGCGTGGTCGGCGAACTACCCGCTGGCGCTCGCCGCCGGCCTCGGGATCAACGGCGTCGTCGCCTTCGGCCTCGTCCTGACCCGAGGACTGACGCCTGCCCGGCGCGATGGGCGTGATCGTCCTCGAGGGCCTCGCTCGTCACGCTCCTCGTCGTGGTCGGCCTGCGCGAGGCGATCATGAACGCCGTCCCGCTCGCGCTGAAGCGGTCGATCGGCGTCGGGATCGGCCTGTTCATCCTGTTCATCGGCTTCGTCAACGGCGGCCTCATCAAGTCGCCCGAGGGCGGCGTCGCCGCCGGTCGTGCCGGTCTATCCCGACGACCACCGGCCAGTTCGTCTTCCTGCTCGGCCTGGCCATCACGATCGCCCTGTACGTCCTGAAGATCCGGGCGGCGCTGATCATCAGCATCGTCGTCACGACCGTCATCGCGATCGCGGTCGGCGTCCAGACGATCCCGTCCGACATCGCGGTCACGCCGAGCTTCGCGACCCTCGGCCAGTTCGACCTGACCGAGCCGTTCAGCAAGCTCGGGCGCGCTCGACCGCGGTCCTGGTGATCTTCACGATCATGCTGACCGACTTCTTCGACACGATGGGCACGGCGACCGGCGTCGTCGCCGAGGCCGGGCTGGCCAACGAGGACGGCTCGGTCCCGGGCATCGGGCGGGTGCTGCTCGTCGACAGCATCGCGGCCGTCGCCGGCGGCGCCGCCGGGATCAGCTCGAACACCACCTACATCGAGAGCGCGGCCGGGGTCGCCGACGGCGGCACGGACGGGCTTCGCGTCGGTGGTCACCGGCGTGCTGTTCCTGCTGGCGGTCTTCCTGTCGCCGCTCGCCGGCCTCATCCCGGTCGCGGCGACCGCGCCGGCCCTCGTCCTCGTCGGCTACCTGATGTTCACCCTGGTCAAGGACATCCCGGTCGCCGACGTCGAGGAGGGCATCCCGGCGCTGCTGACGCTGATCCTCATGCCGCTGACCTACGACATCACCGTCGGGCATCGGCGCCGGGCTTCATCAGCTGGGTCCTGATCAAGGTCGTGCGCGGCAAGTTCGGCGAGATCCACTGGCTGATGTGGGTGGTCGCGGTCGCCTTCCTGGTCTTCTTCGCGCCAGGAGTGGATCCAGACGCTCCTGCCCAAGTAGGGCCCCGGCCCGGCTCACCGGCTCAAGGCACCGGAACGGCCGGTCTCCCGGGAGGGGCCGGCCGTTCCTGTACCATCCGGGCGATGTTCGAACGAACCGCGCTGCCCGACGGGCCGCGCGTGATCAGCGCCCGGATCCCCGGCTCGCGCTCCGTGTCCATCGCCGCCTACGTCCTGGCCGGCTCGCGCTTCGAGACGCCCGAGCAGGCCGGGCGTCGCCCACTTCATGGAGCACATCACGTTCAAGGGGACGGCGGCCTACCCGACGACCCGGGCGATCTCCGAGGCGATCGAGGGCGTCGGCGGCAGCTTCAACGCCGCCACCGACCGCGAGTCGACCGTCTACTGGGTCCGCGTGCCCGGCCCGCGAGGCGCAGCGGGCGGCCGATGTCGTCGCCGAGCTGATCGTCCGGCCGCGGCTCGAGGACGACGAGATCGACCACGAGCGGTCGGTCATCGTCGAGGAGATCCGGTCCTACCTCGACGACCCGTCCGAGTACGCCCAGATCCTCATCCAGCAGGCGATGTTCGGCGACGGCCCCCTCGGCCGCGAGATCTGCGGCGACGAGGAGGGCGATCCGGAGCCTGCCGCGGTCGACGATCCGCGACTTCTGGGCGGCCACCTACCGGCCGTCGAACGTCGTCGTGGCGATCGCCGGCGACCTCGACCACGCCGGCGGCGCTCGACCTCGTCGCGCCGGCGTTCGGGACCGGCAACGGGGTCGCGCCCGCGTTCGAGCACGGCGCCGCGCGCTGCCCGCCGGCCCGCAGTACCTGCTCGGCAACCGCGACACGGCCCAGGCCCACATCTGCCTGGCCGTGCCGGCCTACCGGCGCGACCACCCGGACTCGTGGACGCTCGGCGTGCTCAACGGGGTCCTCGGCGAGGGGATGAGCAGCCGCCTGTTCCTGTCCGTCCGCGAGGAGCTCGGGCTGGCCTACGACGTCGGGCTCGGGGATCACCGAGTACGCCGACAGCGGCTCGCTCGGGGTCTACGCCGGGGTCGACCCGGACAAGCTCGAGCCGGCGCTCGAGGCGATCCTGGCCGAGCTGGCCCGGCTGCGCGACGAGCGACGTCCCGGCCGACGAGCTGGCCAAGGCCAAGGCGTACCTGTCCGGCGGGCTCGAGCTGCGGATGGACGACACCCGCCACCTCGCCTCGTGGATCGGCGGCCAGGAGGCGCTCCACGATCGGGTCCTGACCCTCGACGAGGCGCTCGAGGCGGTCGCCGCGGTGACCGCCGACGACATCCGCCGGGTCGCCGGCGAGCTGTTCCGCGACGACCGTGCTCCGGCTCGCCGTCGTCGCGCCGCGCGGCCACGGGCTCGGCCTCGACCGCGCCCTCCGGCTGCCGGACTGACGGGCCGCCGATGACCCAGACGAGCCCGATCGACCGAGCCCCGGTCGGCGAGGCCGCGCCAGGCGAGCCGGACGGCGGCCGAGCGGCCGGCCGAGCTGCGGCTCGCCCGGCTCCACCTGCGGACCGGCTCGTACGCCCTGGCCCGGGCCGAGCTCGAGACGCTGGCCGGGGCCGGCTCGCTCGACGACGAGGCGCTGCTCGACCTGGCCGAGGTCCGCTGGCGGACCGACGACCTGACCGGGGCCGGCGAGGCCGCGGCGGCCTACATCGCCAGCGGACGCGAGGCGCCTCATCGCGCTGGTCGTCGCCGCCGAGGCGACCGCCGCCCTGGGTCGACCGGGCGAGGCTCGCCGGCTGGCCGGTCGGGCGCTCGAGCTCGTCGACGGGCCGATCGACCCGGTCTTCGCCGGGATGCCGCGGAGCGACGTCTGGCCGGCGCGGCCGGTCGAGCGGGTCGCGCCGTCATCGGGCCGCGCCGGACGCGCCGGCGGCCGCCGAGCGTGCCGTCGCGCCGGCTGCCGCGGCCGTGGCCGGTGCCGACCGGCGCCGGCGTCGCCGGCCGGCCGCGACGGCGGCGAGCCGACTGCCCGATCCGGCCGCCGAGCTCGCAGCGGCCCGGGCCGCGCTGGCGGCCGGGCGACCGGGCCGGGCGCCGCGATCCGGCTGGCGGTCGTCCTGCGCCTCGCTCCCGCGCTCGCCCCGGCCGTCCTCGACATCGCGGCCGCCGAACCGGGCCCCGAGTTCGACCTGGTCCGCGGCGACGCGCTCCGCCTGGTCGGGCGCGAGACCGCAGGCCCGCCGGGCGTTCGCTGCGGCCGCCCGCGACGGCTCGCCCGAGCCGGGGAGCGGGCCGACGCGCCGGCGAGGCCGAGCCGGGCGACGGCCGGGCCGGCGGAGGCACGGCCGACGGCGCGGAGCCCGACCCGGAGCGCTGAACCGGACCGCCGCCGGCTATCCTTAGCCGGCAAGCACCCCCCAGCGATAGGATCGTGAACCCGTGACCGAACGCACCCTCGTCCTCGTCAAGCCCGACGGCGTCCAGCGCCTGCTCGTCGGCCGGATCCTGACCCGCTTCGAGGAGCGCGGGCTGAAGCTCGTCGGGCTCAAGCTCGTCCAGGTCAGCCGCGAGCTCGCCGAGCGCCACTACGCGATCCATCGCGAGCGACCGTTCTTCGGCTCGCTGGTCGACTTCATCACGTCGAGCCCGCTGGTCGCCTTCGCCGTCGAGGGCCCGAACGCGATCGCGGTCGTCCGGACGATGGTCGGGGCGACCCGCCCGAACGAGGCCGCGCCGGGCACGATCCGCGGCGACTTCGCGCTCGAGACCGCCCAGAACCTCATCCACGCCTCGGACGGGCCGGAGACGGCCGCCACCGAGCTGGCGCTGTGGTTCGGTCCCGGCGAGCTGCATCGACTACGAGCGCGACATCGACCGCTGGGCCCTCGCCCCGGAGGACTGACCCGGGCGATCCGTCAGGACGACGGCGTCGGCAGCGGCTCGACCGACGGCTCGAGCCGACGGCTCGGTCGACGGCTCGAGCGACGGCTCCTCGCCCCCGCCGGACGGCTGCTCGCTCGCGCCCGGGCTGAGGGACGGCGGCTCGGTCTGGCCCGGCACGAACGTCTCCGTCGGCGCGACCGGCTCGGGCGCCGGCGCGGCCGCGGCGACCGGCCCGCCCAGCCCGCCGGCCGCCACCGCCAGCGCCGTCAGCGCGAGCAGGAGGACGCCGGCCGAGGCGATCGGCGCACGGTTGGCCACCCAGCCGGCCGTCGCCCGCGTCTCGAGCCGGGCGAGGTTGCCCGGCAGGCGGCGCTCGACGGCGTCGCTCCGGCCGGAGCACCTGCCGGAGCGGATCCGTCCGTCCCGGCCGGTCCCGGGAGCCGCGGCCGCTCGGACGCGCCGGCGGCCACGAGCGTCGACGGGGCGCGGACCCCGGCCAGGGCGATCCGTCCGTAGTAGAGCGAGCGAGGCGAGGCCGCCGAGCGTGACCAGCGAGCCGCACCGGGCCGTCGGTCAGGCTGAGGTCGACGAGCCGGCCGCGGACATCCCAGGCGACGAGCCCGGGCAGGCCGATCGTCGCGACGACGATCAGAGCAGCGAACGCCAGGGCGAGCCCGGGCGAGCGACGCGCCCAGCCGCCGAGCTCGGGCGATCCGGCGCGTCCCGAACCGCGTCCGGACGGCGACCGCCCAGGCCGCGAACGCCGTCTTGACGACGACGAAGACGAGGATCCAGGTCCGGGTCGGCTGCCAGGCCGACGGATCGAGGATGGCCAGGCCGAGGATCGACGAACCCGGCGTCCTGGACGATCGAGTAGCCGACGACGTGCTCGAGGTCGTCCTGGAGCCAGGCCGCCGACCGCCCCGAGGACGATGCTCAGGACGCCGACCGCCAGGACGACCGCCCGCTCGACCTCGAGCGGCAGGAGGAGCGGCGCGATCGATCGGTCCGTCCAGGCCAGGGCGACGACCGCGAAGCCGGCCGGGGCCCAGGCCAGCAGGAGGGGCAGGGCGATCTCGGGCGCCGAGTCGGCCAGCCGGGCCGCCCAGCGGTGGAACGGGATCTCGCCGAACCGGATCGCCGCCGCCAGGGCGACCGCCAGGTAGGCCAGGCCGAACACGGTCGGCTCCTCGGCCAGCGGGCCGAGCGGCCGGGCGATCCAGGCCATCCCGACGAGGGCCAGCGCACCGGCGACCGCGATCGCCCGGAACTCGCGGCTGGCGACCTGGACGTTGCGCGGCGGTGACCGGCCGGACGAGCGTGACGAGCGAGCCGACGAGCGCCCCGGCCAGGATCGCGACGAGGGCGATGATCGGGTCGCCGATCGACAGGGCGAGGCCGAGCGCGCCGAACCCGCCGAGCAGCGCCGACGGCAGGTTGCGCTGCCAGGCCGTGGCCAGTCCGACGACGGCGATGACCAGCCCGGTCGAGCAGCCGAGGGCGAGGAACAGCCGGCCGAACTCGGTCGTCTCGAGCCGGCCCGGGCCCGACCGCCAGTCGATCGCCGGGGACGATCGCCAGGGCGGCGATCGTCGCCGCGACCAGCCCGAGCAGGCCGATCGCCAGCGACAGCCGCCGGTAGCGGCGCACGATCAGGGCCGCCGCCGCCGCCCCGAAGCAGACCGCCAGGAACGGGACGAGGCTCACGGCTCGCGGTTCGGCCCGCCGCCCGCGGCCGGACCTCGGGCAGGTTCCGGAGCGGCGTCCGGCGGGCGGCTCGTCGCGGCGCGGGGCTCGTCCGGGTCGGCGGCTCGTCCCGCGGCTCGTCGCCCCGGCCACGAGCTCGCGTCTGGGCGACCGCCGGTCCGTGCCGACCCATCGCCGATCCGGTGGGCTCGCCCGCCCGGCGTGGTCCGCCGGGTCCGGGTCGGCCGGCGCGGCCGCCAGGAGGGTCGGAGGCTGCTCGGGGCCGTCGGGGTCACCGGGTGCGCCTCGAACAGGGCGCTCCGCCGAGGCTCGTTGCGGAGGGCCAGGCCGCCCGTCGCGGCGACGGCGTTGACGCACAGGACGGCGACGGTGCCGAGCAGGCCGACGGTCAGCCCGGCGGTCATCAGCTGCTCGAGCGGGGTCGGGGTGCCGGCCAGCCCGACCCGGACGAGCTCGGCGCCGGTGACCAGGATCGCCAGGGCGACCCCGAGCCGGAAGACGTCGGCGCCGCGGACGATCGGAGCGACCGCGATCACGGCCAGGGCGAACCCGGCCGCGCTCGCCTCGGCCGGTCCGAGCGGCGCGCTGCCGAGGCCGCTCGTCCCGTAGCCGATGACGAACGCCGCCGCGGCCGCGAGCGTCTCGGCCGGCAGCCCGACGAGCGAGCCGCGGGTGACCGCGGTCGTCTCGCGCAGGACGACGAACAGGAGGTAGCCGCCGAGCAGCGCGGCCACGACCCGGGCACCGAGCGCCGCCGCGCCCGGCAGCGGATCGGCCAGGAACGGCGCCGCGGCCAGGGCCACGACGAGTCCGACGAGGGCGATCCGCGCATCGCGGCCGGTGATCGCCACCAGCGCTCCGGCGACGGTCACGATCGCGGCGACGGCGAGCAGGACGCTCACGGCGTCGCGGCTTGGAGCTCCGGGTAGGTCGGGGTCTGGAGGATGCCGAACACGTTGAGCGGCCAGTAGCGGAGCCACGCCCGGCCGATCACCGAGTCGCGCTTGATCGGTCCGAAGACGCGCGAGTCGGACGATTGCTCGCGATGGTCGCCGAGGACGAACAGCTCGTCCGGCCCGATCGTCCACTCGGTCCGGTCGGGCGGCGCCTCGGTCGGCTGGTGGGGCGTCGTGCCCGGGTAGGTGTACGGCTCGTCGATCGGCTTGCCGTTGACCAGGACCTGCCCGTCGCGGACGTCGATCGTGTCGCCGGGCAGGCCGATGACCCGCTTGATGAACGGGGTGTTGCCGCCCTGGTCGTAGCCCGGCGGGCGGCGAGAAGACGACGACGTCGCCCCGGCTGTAGTCGTCGAGCCGGGGCGTGAGCTTGTCGACCAGGACGTACTCGCCGGGCTGGAGCGTGTTCTCCATCGACATCTGCTGGACCTGGTACGGCTGGGCTACGAAGTTCTGGATGACCAGGAAGATGACGAGGGTCAAGACAAGTGTCTCGACGACCTCGAAGAGACACCCAAGAGGGCGTTGGCTCACAAGTCCGGCAGTATAGGTGCTGTGCTATCGTCCTGCCCCGTGACCCCCTCCCGCCGCCGGCGGTGAGCCGATGCCCCGACGCTGGATCGAGACGCTGCGTGGCGGTCGTCGCCGTCGTCGCCCTGGGGCTCGTCCTCTACAACGCGACCCTGGTCGACCGCCGGCCGCCGGCCCTGTCCGCGGATCTCCCTCAGCGCGACCGCCGGCGGCGACGACCACGTCGCCCAGACGCTGACCGCGATCGACCTGGCCTTCAGCGAGCCGGTCGACCGGTCGTCGGTCGAGCAGCGCTTCCGGATCGAGCCCGTACGTCGGCGGGACGTTCACCTGGGACCGCGACACGACGGCGATCTTCACGCCGGCACGGAAGCTCCCGCCGGCGACCGAGTTCACGGTCATCGTCGGGGCCGGGCTTCGCCGACGCCGCCGGCAACCCCGCCCCGGACGCCAGGCGGGCCCGTTCCAGTTCCGGACCGTCGGACCGCCGGTCGTCGTGTCGATGGTCCCCGGCGCCGGGGCCGGCGGGGTCGCGACCGACGCCGTCGTCCAGCTCGCGTTCGACCGGCTGATGGACACCGGCTCGGTCGAGGCCGCGCTGACGGTCGCGCCCGCCGTCCCGTTCCGGGTCGGCTGGAGCGGGCCGAGCCTGACGATCGCGTTCCAGGCGCCGCTGGCGTTCGGGACGACGTACACGGTCACGGTCGGCAGCGATGCCGCGGACACCGACGGGAGCCACCTCGCGGCGCCGTTCAGCGGCGACGTTCACGACCGTCGCCGCCGGCCTCGGGATCGACGCGGTCGTGCCGGCCGACGGCGTCGCCGGGATCGGCGTCCGGACGCCGATCGCGATCATGTTCGACGGCCCGATCGACCCGGCCTCGGTCGACGGCGCGATCCGGATCACGCCCGCGATCGGCGGCGAGGTGCGGGTCGCCGTGCCGGTCAGCGACGTGCCCGCGCCGGCCGGGTTCGCCGGACCAGCGGCGCCACGCCGTCGCCCGAGCCGCCCGGTCCGGCCGCGGGCTCGATCCTCCTGTTCACGCCGTCCGAGCCGCTCGCCCAGCACACGACCTACACCGTGGAGCTGGCGCCCGTCGTCCGGCGGGCGGGCGATCCTGGCCAGGTCGCGGCCGGGCGGACCTGGACGTTCACGACCGGCGGCCAGACGACGAGCGCCCAGAACCAGATCGCGTTCCTGTCCGCCCGGGGCGGCGTCCGCAACGTCTGGCTGATGAACCCGGACGGGTCCAACCCGCGCCAGGTCACGACCGAGCTGGCGCCGGTCAGCGCGTACGACGTGTCGTCGGACGGCCGCTCGCTCGTCTACGCCACGGCCGGCGTCGTCCGCTCGGTGCGGCTCGACGGCGGCGACGCCACGACCCTGACCGAGGCGGGGTCGCTCGAGTACGCCCCGACCGCTGGCGCCCGGCGGCGAGGCGGTCCTCGTCGGCCGCCGCGACGCGACCGGCGCCGACCTCGGCTGGTGGCTCGAGCCGCTGCCGGAGGGCGCCTCGGGCAGTCCGCGGCGCGCCAGCTGTGGCCGTACGGCGCCCCGCCGACCGGGTCGACCGACGCTGGCGGCGACGGGCTCGTGGCCGGTCCCGGCGTGTCCGCCTGGACCGGCCGGGCGGCGTTCGATCCGACCGGCCCGCTGGCTTGCTGTTCGTGCTGCCGACGGGCCGGGTCGTCCACGCCGACCTGGCGTCCGACGCGCCCGCCCCGGCGGTCGTCGAGCTCGACATCGACGCCGCCGACCGGGCGTCCGGCCTGGGACGCCGGTGCGCGGTGGCTTCGTCGTCGTCGGCAGCGCCAAGGCCGGCGACGGGCTCCTCCGGATCTGGACGCCGACGGACGGCGGCCAACGGCTCCTCTTCCCGGCGACCGGGCCGGCCTCCGTGGCCGGGCACGGCGGGATCGCCACGCTCGTCGCGCCGGACGGCGACCACATCGGCTACACGGCTCTCGCCTCGACGGCCGCCGGAGGCGCTGACGAGCGCCCCGGACCTGCTCGACCGGGCGCCGGGGTTCTCGCCCGACGGCACGACCCTCGCTGTTCGGTCGGGTGCTGGCCGTCGACCAGACGCGCTCGGCCGGGATCTGGCTGTGCGGCCTCGACGGGCGCGACCTGCGCCAGCTGTCGACCGACGGCGCGGCGGCCGCGCTGGCTGCCCTGATCCGCGGACCGCCGGGCGGAGACCTGGTCCCGGGGCGGCTGCATATCCTCGCGCTCGGGCCGGGTTTGACCCGCGCTCTCGGCCGCTTGATACACTCGCCGGCGGCCTGAAAGGTTTCGCTCCGGTTGCGGCCGGAACGCCCCACGCCAGCAGTCTTTCCCCGGGACCGCCGAGCCTGGCGGAGCGCGCGTCGCGCCCCGGGTACGCCCGTGACAGGAGGAAGCCCGGACCCCGATGGATGCCAAGACGCTCGAGCTGATCATCCTCCCGGCGGGCTTGATCGCCATCCTCTTCGCGCTCTACCTCGCTCGGGACGTCCTCCGGCGCGACCAGGGCACGCAGGCGATGCAGGACGTCGCCGGGACGATCTTCGAGGGCGCCGTGGCGTTCATCCGGCGCCAGTACTCGACGATCGCGATCCTCGCCCTCGTCGGCGCGGTGATCATCGGGCTCGTCATCACCATCGTCGAGACGGCCGACGTGGCCGACGTCCCCGAGCTGGCCGGCGCTACCGATCGGGATCCTGACCGCGTTCGCCTTCCTGGTCGGGGCGACCTGCTCGATGGCCTCCGGGATCATCGGCATGTACATCAGCGTCAAGGCCGAACGTCCGCACCGCGTCGGCCGCCCAGCGCAGCCTCGTCGAGGCGGTCCAGGTCGCGATGCGCGGCGGCGCCGTGTCGGGCTTCCTCGTCGTCGCCCTGTCGCTGCTCGGCGTGTGGGGATCTTCACGTTCTGTCGACCTCATCGGCGGGTTCGACCATCCGGCGCAGGCGCCGTTCCTCATCGTCGGCTTCGGCTTCGGGGCCAGCTTCGTCGCCCTGTTCGCCCAGCTCGGCGGCGGGATCTACACCAAGGCCGCCGACGTCGGCTCGGACCTCGTCGGCAAGGTCGAGGCCGGGATCCCCGAGGACGATCCGCGCAATGCCGGCGTCGTCGCCGACCTCGTCGGCGACAACGTCGGCGACTGCGCCGGTCGTGGCGCCGACCTGTTCGAGTCGACCGCCGCCGAGAACATCGGGGCGATGATCCTGGGCGTCGGCGTCTACACCATCGCCGAGGCGGCCGGCTGGCCGAACCCGCAGGCCTGGATCTTCTTCCCGCTCGTCGTCCGCGTCGTTCGGGCTGCTCGCCACGATCGTCGCCATCTTCTTCGTCCGCGGGCGCGAGGACGAGAACCCGATGAACATGCTCAACCGCGGCTACTGGGTCACGACCGCTGCTGTCGGTCGTCGGCCTCGCGATCACGACCGAACGTGATGATGCAGACGAACGGCGGGACCGGCACGAGCGGCCTGCCGACCTGGGTCTACTTCTTCGGCGCCGGCATCGTCGGGCTGGCGACCAGCGTCGCCTTCGTCTACATCACCCAGTACTACACGGCCGGCTCGTTCCGGCCGGTCCGCGAGATCGCCGAGGCGTCGAAGACCGGCCCGGCGACCAACATCATCGCCGGCACCGCGGTCGGCTTCGAGACGACGGCCGTCACGGCGATCACGATCAGCATCGCCCTGTTCGTCAGCCACTGGCTCGGCGACCAGGCCAACCTGCTGTCGACGCCGACGGCCGGAACGTCGGCGGCATCTTCGGGACCGCCGTCGCGACGATGGGCATGCTGATGACCACCGCCTACATCCTGGCCATGGACACGTTCGGCCCGATCACCGACAACGCCGGCGGGATCGCCGAGTTCAGCCGGGCCGAGGCCGGCGCCCGCGAGATCACCGACCGCCTCGACGCCGTCGGCAACACGACGAAGGCGCTGACCAAGGGCTACGCGATCGCGTCGGCCTCGCTGGCCGCGTTCCTCCTGTTCAGCGCCTACATCGACAAGGTCAACCTGATCCAGGGTCGCCGGCTCGCGGCCGGCGTGCCGGGCGTCGAGCTGCTCAACTCGGTCAACCTGGCCAACGTCAACGTGTTCATCGCCGCGCTCATGGCGGCGATGCTCGTCTACTTCTTCAGCTCGCTCGCCATCCGGGCGGTCGGCACGACGGCCCAGTCGATCATCGTCGAGGTCCGCCGCCAGTTCCGCGAGATGCCCGGGATCATGGACTACACGCCAGCGCCCGGACTACGCCCGGGTCGTCGACATCACGACGAAGGCCGCCCTCAGGGAGATGATCGCGCCGGGCGTCGTGGCCGTCGCCACCCCGATCGTCGATCGGCCTCCTCCTCGGGTTCGAGGCGGTCGCCGGGCATGCTGATGGTCGGGACGATCGCCGGCGTCCTGCTGGCGACCGTCCTGAACAACGGCGGCGGCGCGTGGGACAACGCCAAGAAGTACATCGAGTCGGGCCACCTCAAGGACGACCAGGGCAACGTCCTCGGCAAGAAGACGCCCGGCCCACGCCGCGGCCGTCGTCGGCGACACCGTCGGCGACCCGTTCAAGGACACCGCCGGCCCGTCGCTCCACGTCCTGGTCAAGCTGCTGGCGACGATCTCGCTGGTCCTCGCCCCGCTGTTCATCCGCTAGCGCGCGTCCACCAGTCCCCGCGGGGCGCCCACCCGCCGGCGACCGCAGGGAGTCACGATGGACACCATCGTCCAGGCCCTGATCATGGGGATCGTCCAGGGACTGACCGAGTTCCTGCCGATCTCCAGCTCGGGCCACCTCATCACTCGTCCCGTACCTGTTCGGCTGGACGGACCCGTTCATCACCTCGCTGGCGTTCAGCGTGATGCTCCACCTGGGCACGCTCGTCGCGCTGCTCGTCTACTTCCGGCGCGACTGGCTCGCCCTCGTCCCGGCCGGGCTTGGCGACGATCCGCGACCGCTCGTTCCGGGACGACCCCAACCGCAGGCTCGCCTGGCTCATCGCGGTCACGACGATCCCGGCGATCATCGTCGGTCCGATCCTCAACGACACGCTCGAGGCCGAGGTGCGCTCGGCCGGCGTCGTCGCGATCACGCTGGTCATCGGCGCGGCGATCCTGTGGCTGGCCGATCGCCGGGGCGCCAAGGACCGCGACCATCGACCGGCTGACGTTCCGCGCGCGCGTTCGGCATCGGGCTGGCCCAGGCGATCGCCCTGGTGCCCGGGATCAGCCGGTCCGGGATCAGCATCTCGGCCGGCCTGTTCGTCGGCCTGACCCGCGAGTCGGCCGCCCGGTTCAGCTTCCTGATGGCCACCCCGATCACCGCCGGCGGCCGGGGCTGTACGAGACGCTGCAAGCTCATCCGGGGCGAGGCCGGCGCCACCGCCCGAGCTCGGCCCGCTCGTCGTCGGGATGGTCGCCGCGCTCGTCTCCGGCCTGGCCGCGATCCACTTCCTGCTGCGCTACCTGCGGACGAACACGCTGACGATCTTCGTCGTCTACCGGCTCGTCCTCGCGGCCGTCGTCATCGTCGTTCTTCCTGGCCCGCTGACCGGGATCCGCGCGATGGAGGTCATGAAGCAGCTCCGCCAGCGGTCGATCCGCGACCTCGTCGAGCAGCGGATCGATCCGGACCCAGCAGGAGCTGGCCGCCGCCCTCCGCGAGCGCGGCTTCAAGACGACCCAGGCGACGATCAGCCGCGACGTCGCCGAGCTCGGCCTGATCAAGGTCAGCCGCGAGGGGACGGTCGCCTACGCCCTGCCGCCGCGGCTGATCGAGGCCGAGACGAGCGGCGAGGACCGCCTGCGCAAGCTCTTCCGCGACCTGCCGGTCGAGATCCGCGAGGCCGGCCTGCTGCTCGTCGTCCGGACCCTGCCCGGCTCGGCCCACGCGATCGCCGCCGCGCTCGACCGGGCCCGCTGGCCGGAGGTCGCCGGCTCGGTCGCCGGCGACGACACCCTGTTCGTCGCGTTCACCGACCGGACCTCGCTCGGCCGGATCCGGCGTCGCCTGGTCCGCGCTCGACGGAGGCCTGAGCCGGCCCAGGTCGTCCGAGCCGGCTTTGACACCCCGCGACCGGCGGGGCTACCATTCGCCACCGGCCGAACTTCAGGTGCGCGGGTGCCGCGGATACCTGGAGTTCTTTCCTTTACCCAGGCCTGGAGCCGACGGCCTCGCGGCCATCGCAGACGGGGGTCCACCCGGCGTGAACACGAAGCCCACCTACCTCAGCCGAGACGGCCTCGAGAAGCTCCGCACCGAGCTCGACGAGATGGCCAACGTCCGGCGGGCCGAGGTCGCCACCCGGATCCACGACGCCAAGGAGCACGGCGACCTCTCGGAGAACGCCGAGTACGAGGACGCCAAGAACGAGCAGGCGTTCGTCGAGGGCCGGATCCAGACCCTCGAGGCGCTGATCAAGAACGCGACGATCATCGACGAGAAGCACTCCACCGAGCACGTCCAGATCGGCTCGACCGTGACCGTCGAGAGCGGCGACGGCTCGGAGACGTTCACGATCGTCGGCTCGACCGAGGCCAGCCCGCGGGACGGCCGGATCTCGAACGAGTCGCCGGTCGGCCGGGCGCTGCTCGGGCGCAAGAAGGGCGACAAGGTCGTCGTCCGCGTCCCCGCCGGGGACTTCAGCTACACGATCGCCAGCGATCCGCTAGCCGGCCCGCCGGCCGGATGGGCCCGGCCCGCCTGCCGGGAGGGGCCCGGCCCGCAGCCGGGAGCGAGGACGCGATGGACTGGGCCGACGAACTCGCCGCATCGGTCAGCGGCCCGCAGGTCGTCAACGACAGCAAGACGCCGTCCGGGACGGTCCACGTCGGGCAGCCTCCGCGGCCCGGTCATCCTCGACGCGATCGCCCGCGCCCTGCGCGCGCGCGGGCATCGAGACCCAGCTCCTGTACGGCGTCGACGACCTCGACCCGATGGACGCCCAGGCGCTCCTGACCCCCGACGCGGTCGAGCACGAGATGGGCCGCCCGCTCGCCCACGTCCCGGACCAGGCCGGCGACGGCCACGCGTCGTACGCCCGCCACCACGCCCAGGTCTTCATCGACACGTTCGCCGGCCTGGGCATCCGGCCCGGACCGCTACTACTGGATGAGCGACATCTACCCGACCGGGCGCGGTCGACCCGTACATCCGGCTGGCGCTCGACCGGGCCGACACGGTCCGCGAGATCTACCGCCGGGTCGCCAACGTCCAGCACCCGGCCGAGTGGCACCCGCTCGGCGTCATCTGCCCGACCTGCGGCAAGGTCGGGACGACGATCGTCACGCAGTGGGACGGCGAGCGGGTGTTCTACGAGTGCCGGCCCGACCTCGTCACCTGGGCCCGCGGCTGCGGGGCGTCGGGCTGGATCTCGCCGTTCGGCGGGAACGCCAAGCTGCCCTGGAACCTCGAGTGGGCGGCCCAGTGGAGCCTCTTCGGGGTGACGATCGAGCCGTGCGGCAAGGACCTCTCGACCGCCGGCGGCTCGCGCGACCGCTCCGACGCGATCGCCCGCGAGGTCTTCGAGCGCGAGCCGCCGCTCAACGTCCCGTACGAGTTCCTCAACATCGGCGGCCAGAAGATGTCCACCTCCAAGGGCCGCGGCGCCGCCGGCCCACCAGTTCACCGAGGTCGTGCCCGCCGGAGCAGCTCCGCCTGCTCTTCCTGCGCCCGCGGCCGAACAGCGCGATCGAGTTCGACCCGGAGGGCACGGACGCGATCCCGCGCCTGTTCGACGAGTTCGACAAGCTGGCCGCCGCCACCGCCGGCCGCGAGGTCAAGGGCGAGCCTGCCGGCCGGCCCGAGTCGATCTTCCGCTACTCGCTGCTCGACCCGGACGCCGGACGTCGCGGCCGAGGCGGCCGCCTTCCGGGCCGACTTCAGCCACCTCGCCCTGCTCGTCCAGATCCCCGGCGTCGACCTCGTCGAGCGGGTCGAGGCGGAGAAGGGCAGCCCGCTCACCGACGCGCGAGGCGGACGATCCTCGACGAGCGGGTCGCGGCGGCCCGCGCGCTGGCTCGACGACCTACGCGCCGGAGCGCGCCCGGATCGACCGTCCGGCGCGACGGCCTGCCGGCCGAGGCCGACGCGCTCGAGCGCCGACCAGCGGGCCTACCTGGCTGGCGCTGGCCGACGCCGTCGAGGCGGCCCGACCGGCGGCCGGCGACGCCTGGCAGGCGCTGATCTTCTCGGTCGCCGCGGAGCGCGGCCTGCCCAACGGGCGGGCGTTCGCGGCGATCTACCTGGCCTTCCTCGGCCGGCCGAACGGTCCGCGCGCGGGCTGGCTGCTGGCCGAGCCTCGACCCGGCGTTCGTCCTCGACCGGCTGCGCGAGGCCGGCAGCACGGACCGCGTCGGCAGGGCGACGGAGGTGAGCGCATGAGCGTCGGGCTGCAGCGGCTGCGCGAGGATGCCGCGACCGTCCGCCAGGGCGCCATCGACAAGGGCGAGGACCCGGCCCTCGTCGACGAGGCGCTCGCGGCCGACGCGCCGCCGGCGCGAGCTGCTGGCCGAGGGCGACCGGCTCAAGGCGGAGCGCAACCAGGCCTCGAAGGCGATCGGCGAGGCGGTCCGCGGCGGCGCCGACCCGAACGGCCCGGAGGTCGCCGCGCTCAAGGCCGCCTCGACCGCCGCCGGCGAGCGGATCGCGGCGATCGACGCCGAGCTGGCGACCGTCGAGGCCCGGCTCGAGGACCTCCTCCTGCGCATCCCGAACCCGGCCGACCCCGACGTCCCGGTCGGCGGCGAGGAGGCCAACGTCACCGTCCGCGAGTGGGGCGAGCAGCTCCCGCGGGTCCAGCCGCTGAGCGGCGAGGTCGGGTGCCGATGCGGCGCGCCGGCGGCGCGACCTGGGAGCGGCAGCCGCACTGGGAGGTGGCCGAGCGGCTCGGCATCCTCGACCTCGAGCGCGGGGCGAAGATCGCCGGCTCCGGCTTCCCGGTCTACCGCGGCCTCGGCTCCACGCCTCCAGCGGTCGCTGATCAGCTGGTTCCTCGACGTCCACAGCGCGCGAGAACGGGTTCACCGAGATCTGGCCGCCGGCGGTCGTCAACGCGGCCTCGGCCCGCGGCACCGGGCAGATCCCGGACAAGGAAGACCAGATGTACGTCGTCACCCGCGACGAGCTGTACCTGGTCCCGACCGCCGAGGTCCCGGTCACCAACCTCCACCGGGACGAGATCCTCGAGGCCGCCGAGCTGCCGATCCGCTACGCCGCCTACACGCCGTGCTTCCGGCGCGAGGCCGGGGCGGCCGGCAAGGACACCCGGGGGATCCTCCGGGTCCACCAGTTCGACAAGGTCGAGATGGTCCTGTTCGAGCGGCCCGAGGCGTCGTCCGAGGCGCTCGAGTGGATGACCGGCCGGGCGGAGGACCTGCTCCAGCGGCTCGGGCTGGCCTACCGGGTCGCTGCTCGATGAGCACCCGCGAGATGGGCTTCGTCCAGGCCAAGAAGTACGACCTCGAGGTCTGGGCGCCGGGCGTGGAGCGCTGGCTCGAGGTCAGCTCGTGCTCGAACTTCCGCGACTACCAGGCCCGCCGGATGGCCGTCCGCTACCGGCCCGAGCCGGGCGCGAAGCCGGAGCTCGTCCACACCCTCAACGGCAGCGGCCTCGCCCTGGCCCGGGTCGTGGCGGCGCTGCTCGAGACCTACCAGCGGCCGGACGGGACGGTCGAGATCCCGAGGTCCTTCG
Source organism: uncultured Chloroflexia bacterium (assembly GCA_963837825.1). Taxonomy (GTDB): domain Bacteria; phylum Chloroflexota; class Limnocylindria; order Limnocylindrales; family CSP1-4; genus Chersky-267. Next base: position 45,511 of record CAWIOR010000014.1, on the reverse strand, counting down.
GCCCTATCTCGGGCGCGATACCATCCCCCTGCCGGGCTGAGCGCGTGCGGCGCCCGGCCCGGGAGGGAGGTTCGGAATGGAAACACCCCAGGAACCGACGTCCGGGTCGACCGGATCGACCCCGCCGGAGCCGCCCGCCGCTGCACCTGCGCCCGCCGCCCCCGCCGATGACCCCGCCGCCGCGCCGCGCCGACCGCCGCCGTCCCAGTGGGAGGCACCCGAGTACGTCGCCGGACCGGCGCCGGGCTACGCCTTCGGCGGGTTCGGCGAGCGCCTGGTGGCGTACATCGTCGACATCGTCATCACGGGCTTCGTCATCATCGTCATCGCGATCCTCGGTGGGCTCGTCGTCGCGGGCGGAGCCGCGACGAACAACGGGGTCCTCGCCGGGACCGGGCTCGTCGTGCTCGTCCTGGCGTTGCTCATCATCCCGCTGGCCTACTTCCCGTACTTCTGGGCGCGGGACGGCCAGACCCCGGGGATGAGGATGTTCGGCCTGAAGGTGGTTCGTGACGCGGACGGCGGTCCGATCTCGGGCGGCCAGGCGGTCCTTCGCCTGATCGGGTACTGGGTCTCGGGCGCCGTCTTCTACATCGGCTACATCTGGATCTTCATCGACAAGCGTCGCCGCGGCTGGCACGACCTGATCGCCGGCACCGTCGTCGTCAAGCGGCAGTAACGGCGGGCGCCCGCAGGTCCGGGAGGGCTTCGATGGCCGGTTCTCCAAGCTTCGACCTGACCGGGCAGACGGCGCTGGTGACGGGCGCCGCGCGGGGAATTGGGCGGGCGATCTCACTGGCGCTCGCCGACGCCGGCGCCGACGTCGCGCTCGGGCTGCGCGATCCCGCCGGCGGATCGGACCTGGCCGACGAGATCCGGGCGCTCGGCCGGCGGGCGCTGCCGGTCGCGATGGATGTCCGGCGGCGTGACCAGATCGATTCCGCCGTCGAGACGGTCGTGCGCGAGTTCGGGCGGCTCGACATCCTGGTCAACAACGCCGGGCTCGGCCCGAGCGCGCCGGCCGAGGACGTCACCGAGGAGGACTTCGACCTGACGATCGACGTGAATGTGAAGGGCGTGTTCTTCGCCAGCCAGGCGGCAGGCCGCCAGATGATCCGCCAGGGCGGTGGCCGGATCGTCAGCCTGAGCTCGCAGGCCGGGTTCGTGGCCCTGCCTGGCGAGTCCGTCTATTGCATGACCAAGGCAGCCGTCGCCCACCTCACGAAGTGCCTCGCCGTCGAATGGGGGCGCCACGGCATCACGGTCAACGCGGTAGCTCCGACGTTCATCCGCACCCCGGGCACCAGCGAAGACCTGGCCGATCCTGCCTTCGAGGCCGAGGTCATCGAGCGGATCGCCGCGCTCCACCGGATCGGCGAGCCGATGGACGTGGCTGGGGCGGTGGTGTTCCTCGCCTCGCCGGCGGCGTCGCTGATCACCGGTGCGACGATCCTGATCGACGGAGGGTGGACGGCCCGCTGAGGCGCATCGACCGGCTGGCCGGCCGCTGGCCGCGCCGCGCGACGTCCAGGGAACAGGCCGCGGTCGTCCTCCCGGCCCCCGCACGACCACGACAACATCTTGAATCCCGGCGGGGCGGGTGCTAGTCTCCACGCGTGGCTTTCTATCAGAAAGAAAGACCCGGCCCCGTGCGGCACGGCACGATGCTCGAGATCAACGAGTTCCTCGTGCTCGACTACGTGCGCGACCACGGTCCGACCACCCGGATCGACATCGCACGCCATCTTGGACTGTCCGCTGCCTCGGTCAGCCGCATCGTCGGGCGGCTTCGCCGGGACGGCCCGATCGTCGAGACCGGGACCGTCCGCTCCCCCGGCGGCCGGCCGCGAACCGTCGTGTCGTTCCGACGCGACGCCGGTGCGGTCCTGGCCGTGGACCTCGGTGGCACACGATGCCACGCGGCCCTCGCGGATCTCGCCGGCACGATCCTCGAGGAGGACCTGCGGCCGACCCGGTCCGAGGGCGACGCCTTCGCGACCCTCGCCGCCACGATCGACACGATGCGCGCGGCCGCCGACCGACGCAGCGTCCCGATCGAGGCCCTGGCGGTCGGCGTGCCGGGGATCGTCGACCCGGCGGCCGGGACCGTCCGCGACGCACCCTACGTCGGCTGGGAGGGCTTCCCGCTGGTCGATCGGCTGGCGGGCATCGTCGACGTCCCGTTCGTCGTCGACAACGACGTCAACCTGGCCGCCCTCGCCCACGCCTGGCGCGGCGACGGGCGACGGGTCGACGACTTCGTGGTGCTCTCTCTTGGCACCGGCAGCGGTGCCGCGATCGTGTCGGGCGGTCGGCTGCTCCAGGGCCATCACAACGTTGCGGGCGAGGTCGGCTATCTCGTCGTGCGCCCGCAGATGCTCGGTTGGCAGATCCGGGACGGTCTCGGTGCGTTCGAGTCGATCGCGTCCGGCCCTGGGATCGCGGCCCGGGCAGTGGCCCTCCTGGCCGACGGAAGGCCATCGAGCCTGACCAAGCGCGAGATCGGGCCGGAGGCGGTCGTCGAGGCGGCGGACGCCGGCGACGAGCTCGCTCGCTCGGTGATCGACGACCTGCTCGACGACCTCGCGGTGGTCGTCATCGCCTTCGTGTGCACCGTGGATCCCGAGGTGATCATCCTCGAAGGCGGTCTCGGACGGACCCTTGGCCCGTACCTTGACGACCTCATGGGACGCGTCGCACCGAGTGTGCCGTCGCTGCCTCGGGTCATGATCTCCAGCCTCGGTCGCGAGGCGACGGTCCTCGGTGCGGTCGCGGCGGCGCTCGAGCTGGCGCGGCGTCGCGCCGGCCCCGGCGGTGGTCCGGTCCTCGTTCAGCGTCGGTGGGGTGGCGCGCCATGCCAGCTGAACCGGATCGATCCGCGCCCACGACGCTGGCGGTCGACGTCGGCGGCACCCGGTCGCGACTGGCGCTGGTGTGCGATGGGGTCGTGCTCGAGCGTGAGACCCACCTGACAGCGGACCTCGCGGGCTCCGACGGGGACGTGACGGCCACGCTCGTGACGGTCGCCTGCGAGTTCGCCGACCGCGTGTCCCGCGACCCCGCGCTTCGACCGGTCGCTATCGGCATCAGCCTGGCCGCCGCGATCGACCTCGCCGGCTCGGTACTCCAACCCCGCGACTTCGGGATCCCCGGCGGCACTCGCATCCGGGACGCCCTGGCGGGAGCCTTCGATCGGCCGGTGAGGGTCGACAACGACGCCAACCTGGCGGCGCTGGCCGAGGCGACGCGAGGGGCGGCACGGGGCTCGGCGAGTGTCGCCGTCATCACGATCGGCACGAACATCGGCCTCGGGCTCGTGCTCGACGGCGTCGTCCATCGAGGCGTCAACGGCGCCGCCGGCGAGGTCGGCCTGATGCTGGTCCCGGCGCGGCCGACGGCCCGATCGGGCGATGGCCGGCCGATGCTCGATGCCGGGCGCCTCGGTGTGATCGAGGACCGGGGCCCGATCGGCTACGCCACGATCGAGCGACTGGTGGGTGGCGCCGCGCTGGCCGACGCGGCACTCGAGGCCGGTGCTCCGGCGGTTCCGCCGGTCCTGTCGGCCGAAGGGTCTCGCGACCCGCGCGTAGGCGCCGTCGTCGACCGGGCGGTCGAGGGATGGGCCCTGCTGATCGCCAACCTGACCGTCGTCCTCGACCTCGACGCGGTCGTCCTGACCGGGTCCGTCGCCGCGGACGCCGAGCACCTGTTCGACCGGCTTCGGGCCCGGGTCGCCGAGCTGGTCCCGTTCCCACCGACGATCCGCCTCGGCGCGCTCGGCCCGGACGCCGAGCTCATCGGGGCGGACCTCGTGCGCCCGCGCAGCCCTCGCGTCGAGGGTTCGTCGAGTCATGCCGGAGCCGGGCTGTCGGCTCAGTCGAGAGGAGGACATCGATGAGGGAGATCCCTCGCAGGCAGTTCGGCGCTCGGAGCGTCCTGGCGCTGTTCGCCGCCGTCGCGCTTGCAGCCTGTTCAACCTCAGCCACCCCATCGCCCAGCTCGGGCGGCGCCAGCAGCGCGCCGTCGAGGCCGCCACGGGCAGCACCGCGCCGACCGCGGCCGCACCGGTCACGCTCAACACGATCTGGATGAAGCAGGCCGCCTACAGCGAAGACGACGTCAAGGCGATGATCAAGGCGTTCACCGACGCCAACCCGAACATCACCGTCAACGCCGAGTTCGTCGCCGTACGAGGCGCTCCACGACAAGATCGTCACCGCCCAGGTCAGCGGCAGCGGCCAGTACGACACGGTCCTCATGGACACGCCGTGGCCGGCCGAGTTCGCCGACGCGCAGATCGTGACCGACATCACCGACAAGATCCCGGCCGACTTCAAGAGCGGCGTCTTCGACAGCGCCTGGACGGCCGCCGGGTACAAGGGCAAGTACTGGGGCGTGCCCTGGATCAACGACACGAAGTTCTTCTTCTACAACAAGAAGATGCTCGCCGACGCGGGCATCACGAGCGTCCCCAAGACCTGGGACGAGGTCGATCAGCCGCGGCCAAGGCCATCAAGGCCAAGGGCATCGTCAAGTACCCGCTCGTCTGGAGCTGGAACCAGGCCGAGGCGGTCATCTGCGACTGGGCGGAGATCGCCGGGGTCATGGGCGGCGCCGACTTCGTCGATGACCAGGGCAAGGCGCCGTTCAACACCGGCGGCGGCCTCGCCGCCCTCCAGTTCATGAAGCAGACCATCGACCTCGGGCTCACGAACCCGGCCTCGCTCGGCTTCGTCGAGGACGACGTCAACAAGACGCTCGGCGGCCGGCAACGCGGCCATGGCGCCTCAACTGGACCTACGGCTACACGTCCTGAACGACAAGACCAAGTCCACGGTCGCCGGCGACATCGGCGTCGCGGCCGCCCGGGCACGGCCAGCACCGCCACGGCCGGCGTGAACGGCGGGATGAGCATCGCCGTCACGACCAAGTCGCAGCATCCCGACGGAGCGCTCAAGCTCGCCCTGTGGATGGCCAGCCAGCCGATGCAGGAGAAGTACGACGCGAACACCTTCCCGATGTGGAAGGCCTCGTTCGACAACACCGACCTGACCAAGGCCGCGCCCGACTTCTGGGCGGCGGCCAAGACCGCAGTTCGCGCGGCCTCGTGGCCCGGCCGATCGTGCCGTACTACACCAAGCTCTCGACGCGCCCTCCAGGTCGCGATCCAGGAGGCGCTCAAGGGCACCAAGACCCCGCAGCAGGCACTCGACGGCGTCGCGGCCAAGCTGCCCGACCTCCAGAAGTGACCGAGTCGCCGGATACCGACGCCGAACCGATGGCGACCGGCAGGCCGCCGTCGCCGCGCCCGCCCCGCGGGCGCTCGAGGCGGCCCTGGCCCGAGACGTGGGTGGCGGCGGCCTTCGTGGCCCCCGCCGCCCTCGTCGTCCTGCTCATCGTCATCGTCCCGCTCGGCCGGGCGCTGTGGATGAGCCTGTTCCACATCGTCGCTGACCCGGCCCGGCGTCGAGCCGTTCGTCGGGCTGCGACAACTACATCGAGCCAGCTGACGAGCCCGGACTTCTGGGCCGCCGACGGGCCGGGCGCTCTACTTCACGGTCGTGTCGACCGCGCTCGAGCTCGTCGCTCGGGCTCGGCGCTCGCGCTGCTCATGGACCAGCCGCTCCGGTTCCGCTGGCTGCTCCGCTCGATCATCATCCTGCCGTGGGCGCTGCCCACGATCGTCAACGCGCTGATGTGGCGCTGGATCGACAACGCCGAGTACGGCTCGCTCAACGCGCTGCTCACCCAGACCGGGATCATCCAGCGACTACCAGCCGTGGCTGTCGAACAGCGACACGGCGATGTGGATGGTGATCATCGCCGACGTCTGGAAGATGACGCCGCTGTGCGCGATCCTCCTGCTCGCCGCGCTCCAGAGCGTCGACCGCGAGGTCGTCGAGGTCGCCCAGGTCGACGGCGCCGGTCCGCTCCAGCTGTTCCGCCACATCGTCCTGCCGCTGATCACGCCGGTCGATCCTCATCGTCCTCGTGCTGCGGACGATGGAGGCGTTCAAGGTCTTCGACATCATCTGGATCATGACCCACGGCGGACCCGCGAACTCCACCCAGACGATCGCGATCTACGCCTACCAGACGGCCTACCAGGGCTTCGACTTCGGGCGCGGTGCTGCGCTCGGCTACCTGATCGCGCTGGTCATCATGGTCCTGGCCGCGATCTACCTCCGCCTGCTCGGACGGACCGGGTCGCTGATGGCGACGCCGGACGGTCGCCGCGCGGCCCGCGCGGCGCGCGCCGCGCCGCGGCGACGCCGGCCGCGGCGCCGTCGCCCGCGCGGCCCTCCTCTACGCGGCGATGGTCATCGCCCTCGTCGTCGTCCTGGCGCCGTTCGCCTGGCTCCTGATCTCGAGCGTCGCGGCACCGGTCGACCTGCTGGCCCGGCCGCTGCAGTGGATCCCGGAGCACATCACGTTCGATCGGTTCGTCGAGCTGACGGTCGGCAGCGAGCCGAACGACCAGGCCCAGGGGTTCCGGTCGGCGCTCATGAACAGCATGCTCATCGCGTCGACCGTGACGGCGCTCGTCGATGGTCGTCGGGACGCTGGCCGCCTACGCGTTCGCCCGGCTGCGGTTCCCCGGTCGCGGCTGGCTGATCCTCGCCTTCATGGCGACCTACATGCTGCCGCCGATCGCGCTGATCCTGCCGCTCTACCAGATCATGGGCGCGCTCGGCCTGCGCGACACGCCGCTCGCCCTGATCATCATCTACTCGTCGTTCGTGACCCCGTTCGTGATCTGGATCATGCGCGGCTACATCGCAGACGATCCCGTCGGACCTCGACGACGCCGCCCGCGTCGACGGCTGCTCGCAGGCTCGGGGCGCTGGTCCGGGTCATCGTGCCGGTCTCCGCCCCGGGCCTGCTCTCGACCGCACTGCTCGCCTTCCTCCTGGCCTGGGACGAGTTCCTGTACGCGCTGATCCTCACCTCAGACGAACGCCTCGAAGACGCTGCCCGTCGCGCTGAACGACTTCATCGGCCGCTACGGGCTCGACTTCGGCCTGCTGGCCACCGGCGGCGTCATCGCCGCGATCCCGCCGGTGCTCATCGCGTTCGTGTTCCAGCGCTACATCGTCGCCGGCCTGACCGCCGGGAGCGTCAAGGGATGACCGGCCCGGCCGCGCTGGCGTTCGATGGCCCGGACGCGATGGGTCGCGAGACGGCCGAGGGGCCGGCGGCCGTCGAGGCGACGCTCCTCGGGATGACCGATCGGTCGGCCGCTCGGCGCGTGGCCGAGGGGAGACGGGTCCTGCTCGTCGGCACCGGTGCGTCGCTGGCGATGGCCGAGGCCGCCGCGCCGCTCTTCGTGCGCCCGGCGGCGCTCGCGCGCGAAGCCTCGAGCCTGGCCTTCGGCGACCTCGACGGCCGGCCGATCGAGCCGGGCGACGTGGTCGTGGCCGTGTCCATGTCGGGCCGAAGCCCCGAGACGCGGGCCGCGACCGAGGTGGCTCGGCGTGCCGGCGCTCCTCTCGTTGCCGTCACGGCGCGGGCCGACTCGCCGCTCGCCGCCGCGGTCGACGACGTGGTGCTGACCCCGATCGGCGAGGAGACCGGCGCGGCCACGAAGTCCGAGCTGTCGGCGTTCGCGGCGCTGGCGGCGCTGGCGGGCGTCCTGCCGACGGGATCGACGGAGGTCCGGCAGCTTCGAGACCGGTTGGAGGCCAGCGCGGCTGATCTCGACTCGATGATGGGGGCGGGCGCGATCGTCGGGCGGAGTCGAGGTCGCTGGGCGCTCGGCTTCGGACCGGCGCTCGGCGTCGCCCGAGCGACGGCGCTGCTGCTCCACGAGAAGGCGCGCCTGCCGACCATCTTCTGCACGCCCAGCGAGTTCCGTCACGGTCCGATCGAGGCCAGCGGCGTCGAGGACGCCGTGATCCTCGTCGACGCCGGTCTCGCCCCGAACGACGACCGCCGTCGCTATCTCGACCGGCTGGCACGGGAGCTCGCGGAGCTCGGCGTCGCGCTCATCGCGGTCGGGGGCGCCGGACCCGGCGCGTTGGCCGACCCGGTCGGGGCGTCGCCGGCCGAGGCGATCCTGCATGCGCTGCTACGCGTCCAGCAGCTCGCCCGGATCGCGGCCGTCAGCGCGGGAACGTACGGGGAGGATTTCCTGGTCCTGCGTGCCGTGGTCCGGGCGGCCGACGACCTGCTCCCGAGCACGTGATCGAGAACCCGGCCATCCGTGCGCCGATGGGTGACAATGGCCGGCGGAGAGGTGGCAGAGCGGTCGATCGCGGCGGTCTTGAAAACCGCTGACACGCAAGTGTCCGTGGGTTCGAATCCCACCCTCTCCGCCAGCGATCCCTTGCCAGGTCCGCCTGGGTGAGGGTTCGCCACTTCCAGTGGCCATCGGGCGGGCCGGTGAGCGTGGCCGACGCCCGATCCGTACGATCGGCTGGATGGCCGCGCGGGCTGCCAGGCGATCCGGCCACTGAGAGTGGCCGGGCGGCGTCGCAGGGCCGGGTCACCGAGCCTCCGCGCGGCTCCGGCCCGATGACCGGCAGCGAGCGTCCGCCACTGGCCCTTTCGGCGCCGGACCACCCCGTACCTAGGCCCTATGGGCCGCCTCCGGCTTCGAACGTAGGCTGACCTTCGGTCCGTTCGAAACGAACAGGAGGCGCCCGTCCGTGTCCGGGGTTCGCGCCCGCACGCGAAAGCCGATCCTTCTTCTGCTCGTCTTCGGCGTGTTCCTGGTGATCGTCGGGATCACCGCGCTGGCCCAGGCGATCCTCGTCTCGACGAACTACTCGCAGTCGATCCTCGGCTCTGTCATCCGTGACGACGCGGCCACGGTCCGCAGCGTGGCCGACGTGCTCCTGACGCCCGAGGACCTCGTGCCGGGCTCGACGGACGCCACCCGAGCGTCGACGATCCACAGGGGGCTCGGGGCGCTGGTCGAGCCCGAGGGCATCCTGCGGGTCGAGATCCGGCTCTCGGACGGCGCGGTGCTCTGGTCGTCGGACCAGGCCGTCGTCGGTGGGAAGGCGGGCTCGAGCCCCGACTTCGCCAAGGCCCTCACGGGCGAGGCCAGCGCGAACCTCGTCCCGACCCCCACGTCGGAAGCGCTCGGCGACCCGCTCGGCGCGAGCACCGTCCTCCGGGAGTACTTCCCGATCAAGAGTGGCGGCAACGTCCTGGCGGTGGTCGGCCTGTGGCGCGATGCCGGGCCGATCCTCACCCGACTCGAGTCGATCCGGACCGACGTGATCATCGTGACCCTCACCGCCGGACTCGTCGCCGCGGTCGTCCTGTTCCTGGTCTTCCGCGCGGCCCAGGGCCGGATCAACCGCCAGACGGAGGCGCTCATCGAGGCGACCCGGCGCGACCCCCTGACGGGCACCCCGAACCACGGGACGCTCGTCGAGGCGCTCGCCGAGGCGATCGAGGCGGCGCGCTCGAAGCAGGAGCCGATCTCGGTCGCGCTCGTCGACATCGACAACTTCCGACTCCTCAACGACACCCACGGCCATGCCGCCGGGGACGAGGCGATCCTGACCGTCGCGGAGCTTCTCCGGGCGGAGTTCCCGACCGGCGCGACGCTCGGCCGGTACGGGCCCGACGAGTTCCTGGTCATCGAGCCGTCGGCCGAGGTCCTGACCCTCGAGCGGGCGGTCCACCGGCTCCGGGGGATGCTCGCCGAACGCGCCCTCCAGTTCGGGGATTCGGAGTCGCTGCCGGTCACGGTGAGCGCCGGGATCTGCTCGTTCCCGGACCACGCCGGATCGGTCACCGACCTCCTGTCGGGTGCGGCGATCACCCTCCAGGAGGCGAAGACGAGCGGCGGCGACTCGGTCCGGATCGCCGGTCCCGGCTTCGACGTGCCGGCCGAGATCCGGACGTTCGACGTCTACCAGGGCCTGATCCTGGCCGTCGACGGCAAGGACCACTACACGAAGCGTCACTCCGAGGACGTCGCCCGCTACGCGGTCTTCCTGGCCGAGCGGATCGGCCTCGAGCCGGACCTGATCGCCACGATCCGGGTGGCGGCCCTCCTCCACGACGTCGGCAAGATCGGCGTGCCCGACGCGATCCTGCGCAAGCCGGCCCGGCTGAGCGAGGACGAGTTCTCGGTCATGAAGCAGCACGTCGCGCTCGGCGACTCGATCGTCCGCGACCTGCCCAACATCGAGCTGATCCGGGCCGGGATCCGCCATCACCACGAGCGCTGGGACGGGCACGGTTACCCGGACGAGCTGAAGGAGGACGACATCCCGCTCGTCGCCCGGATCGTGGCCGTCGGCGACGTCTTCTCGGCGATGACCACCACCCGCCCGTACCGCAAGGCGCTCAGCCTCGAGGAGGCGCTCGACCGGCTGGAGAGCGGCGGCCGGGACCCAGCTCGAGGCACGGCTCGTCAGCACGTTCGTCGAGGGGCTCCGGACGGCGTCGGACGCTCCGATGCCCGGCGTGGACGCCGTCTCGGCACGGCTCTGGGCGCCGTACACCAAGGTCGCCTGAGCGCCATGGCCCGCTCCGGGGTCCGTCGCCGGCCGGGGCCGGGCCAGGCCTTCCTCGCCGCGCTCGGGGCGGCACTCGTTGTGCTCGGCATCGTCGGCCCGGTCGCGGCGGCCAAAGTCTGGACCGTGACGGCGAGCACGATGGCCGTCCCGAAGAACGTGTCGACCGACGTCCGCCTCACGATCACGAACATCTCGTCTGGTCCCGCGATCGGTTGCGTCACCGTGGAGATCCCGACGGCACAAGGATCAGTCTCGGCTGTCGCGGTCGTCTCGGTCTCCCGAGGGCTGTCGTGGTCGGCTGCCCGGTCGACCTCGCTCCCAGGGATCATCGCGTCGGCCGGCTCGAGTGCCGACCGGCTGCTGGGCAGCCCGGAGGTTGACCAGCTCAAGCTCGACGTGACCGTGGTGGGCAAGACCGGCCCGGCGTGGTCGTGGACGGCCAGCGCATTCCAGAACATCGGGTGCACAAGCAAGTCCGCGGCCGTCCTCATCCCGATGACGATCGTCGCGCTCCCGACCCTGGTCCCGACGGACACCCCCACACCGCGGCCGAGCCCGACACCGACACCGACCCCGATTCCGACACTCGCCGCCGATCCCGACGCCGACGCCGATCGTGAGCCTGCCGCCCCTTCCCTCGCCTGACCTGACCCCGACGCCGACCCCATCGCCGTCCACGCGGCCGGAGAGCACCCCCACCCCGCGCCCGACCCCAACGACGACGGCCGGACCGACCCCGACGCCCGGCGGCCAGGGGGGCGGCGGCTCCCCGGGAGCCGGTGGCGGCGGGTGCCGGTGGATCGGGCGGCCCCGGGTCCAGCCCCGGCCCGATCCGCCGGCGCCTCGACGTACCGGCTGCCGACCCTGGTCCGAGTCGCCCGTTCGACACGGGCGGCGTGCCGGGGTTCGGGGTCTTCGACTGGGCCGTCCCGGGGGTGATCCTGACCGGCCCGGGCCTCCTCCTCATCGTGCTCATCGCTGGCCCAGGCGATGGGCGCCCTGGCCTGGCTGCCGGTCGTCCGCAGGAAGATCGGCGCGTTCGGTCTCGGCCGCCGGCACCCCCCGACGCGGCGCGACTTGACGGCCCTGCGGGCCGCGCCTAGACTCCCGCCCACATCACGAAGAACGGGCGATGAACGGGACGAGTACCCGTCGCACGTCGGCACAGAGACCCGGTGGCTGGTGGAAACCGGGGCGGCGACGGCGGGGAATGGACCCGGGAGCCTCCGGACCGAACGGGCGCGATCCCCAGTAGGCTCCGGCGCAGAGCGCCAGCGATAGCGGGCAGCGCCGATCGGCGGCACCGGGTCCACGGGCCCGACGGCCGTCCCGTCGGTCAGGTGAGTGCGGCAGACGCCGAATGAGGGTGGCACCGCGGAAGGCACGGCCTTTCGTCCCCGGGACGAATGGCCGTTCTTGATTCCCGGGCCGGGACCTCGGACACCGGGACCGCCGCACCGCCTCGGAGGCGACCAGACCGATGACCACCACCGACCCGCTCAGCCTGACCGAGGCCAAGCGCCTCGTCGGCGACGCCGACACGATCCTCCTGCGGGCGACCCGCGACGCCGACCTCGAGACGCCGATCGGCGCCTTCCTCCGGCTCGACGACGGCGGCCCGGCCTACCTCCTCGAGTCGGTCGAGGGCGGCGAGCGGCTCGGGCGGTACAGCTTCCTCGGCGTCGGCCCGCGGCGTCTCCTCGAGGTCCGCGACGGCGTCGCCACGATCCAGACCCGGCCGCTCAGCGTCGACGCCTATCACCCGGACCTGCCGACCGAGCGCGTCGCCGACCCCGGACCCGCTGGCCGCCCTGCGCGGCGTTCGTCGCCCGGCGACGGGTCCTGCCGGTCGACGGGATGCCGCGGTTCACCGGCGGCGCCGTCGGCGCCCTCGCCTACGACGCCGTGTCGACCTTCGAGCCGACCGTCCCGCTGCCCGACGCCGACCCGGTCGGGGTCCCGACGGCGGGCTTCATCGAGACCGACCTCGTCCTCGTCTTCGACCACCTGACCCACACGATGAGCGCGATCGCCAGCCTCCACACCGACGCGCCCGACTTCGAGGGCCGCTACGCGATCGCCGAGCGGGCGATCTTCGAGGCGCTCGAGCGGACCGCCCGCCCGAGCGCCGCCGAGCTGGCCGGCCGGCGACCGGCGTGCGGTCGCGCGGGGCCCGGGCGCCGGGTCAGCGCGCCGGCGCTGTCGCGAGGCCCGGATCGAGACGAGCCTCGGCCGCGACGCCTACATCCGGGCGGTCGAGGTCGCCAAGGACGCGATCGCCGCCGGCGAGGCGATCCAGGTCGTCCTCGCCCGCCGCCAGTCGTTCGACCTGCCGGCCGGGCCCGACGGCCGGCCGATCGACGGGATCGGGCTCTACCGCGCCCTCCGACGGGTCAACCCGAGCCCGTACCTGTTCTTCGTCCGGACGCCCTCGTTCGAGGTCGTCGGGGCGAGCCCGGAGCTCCTCCTCCAGGTCGAGGGCGACCGCCTGACGACCCACCCGATCGCCGGGACCCGGCCGCGCGGCGCGACCCCGGCCGAGGACCAGCTCCTGGCCGAGCAGCTCCAGCACGACCCGAAGGAGAAGGCCGAGCACGTGATGCTCGTCGACCTCGGCCGCAACGACCTCGGCCGGGTCAGCCGGCCCGGGACCGTCCGGGTGACGAAGTACATGGAGGTCGAGCGCTACAGCCACGTCCTCCACCTGGTCAGCCACGTCGAGGGCCGGCTCCGGCCCGACCTGGACGCGCTCGACGCGCTCCGGGCGGTCTTCCCGGCCGGGCACCCTGTCCGGGGCGCCCAAGGTCCGGGCGATGCAGCTCATCGCGGCCGCCGAGCGCGAGCGGCGCGGCCTGTACGGCGGCGCGGTCGGCTACCTCGGCTACGACGGCAACCTCGACACGGCGATCACGATCCGGAGCGCGGTCCTGCGGGCCGGCCAGGCCCACGTCCACACCGGGGCGGGGATCGTGGCCGGCTCGGTCCCGGAGAAGGAGTTCGAGGAGACCGAGCACAAGGCGGCCGCCCTGCGCCGGGCGATCGAGCTGGCGGCCGGCGCCGGCGAGGCGCGCCGGCCGGACCGCGCCCGGGGCGCCGAGGAGCCGGGCAGCGGCCGACCGCGGCCGTGGCCGGCTCGCCGGGCGCGGCGCCGGCCGGAGGCGCGGCCGGATGATCCTCGTCATCGACAACTACGACTCGTTCACGTTCAACCTCGTCCAGGCCCTCGAGGCGGCCGGGGCCGACGTCCGGGTCGTCCGCAACGACGCCATCGACCGGGCCGGGGTCGAGGCGCTGGCCGACGACCCGGCCGGCGAGCTGCGCGGGATCGTCGTCTCGCCCGGGCCCGGGCGACCCGGCCTCGGCCGGGGTGTCGGTCGCGGCGATCGAGGTCGCCGCCGACCGGTCGATCCCGCTCCTCGGCGTCTGCCTCGGGATGCAGTCGATGGCGGCCGCGTTCGGCGCCGCGATCGTCCGGGCCCCGACCCTCGTCCACGGCGAGGCCTCCGAGGTGACCCACGACGGCGAGGGGCTGCTGCGCGGGCTGCCGCCGGCGTTCATGGCCGCCCGCTACCACTCGCTGTGCGTCGATCGGGCGACCCTGCCGGACGAGCTCCGGGTGACCGCGATGACCGAGGAGGACGGCGTGGTCATGGGCCTCCGCCACGTGACGCTCCCGCTCGAGGGCGTCCAGTTCCACCCCGAGTCGGTGCTGACCCCGGAGGGCCCGCACCTCCTGGCGAACTTCCTCCGCCTGGCCGGGGAGGGGGAGGCGGGCCGGCTCGACGCGTCGCCGGCTCGTTCGCGACCGGCCGGGCATGCGCCGAGGACGCCGAGCCGGCCGAACGCGGCCGACCGGCGGCCGCGGCGCGTCGAGGCGGCGTCCGATGAGCGAGATCGTCCGGGCCGCGCTGGCCGCGGTCGTCGACGGCCGGACGCTGACGCTCGACGAGGCGCGCGCCGCGATGGGCTCGGTGATGGACGGCGAGGCGACCCCGGCCCAGCTGGCCGCCCTCCTCGTCGCGCTCCGGATGCGCGGCGAGACGACCGACGAGCTGGCCGGGTTCGCCGGCGCGATGCGCGACCGGGTCGTCCGGGTCGAGGCGCCGCCCGGCACGATCGACCTGGTCGGGACCGGCGGCGACGGGAGCGGCACGTTCAACATCTCGACCGCGGCGTCGCTCGTCGTGGCCGCGGCCGGTGTCCCGGTCGCCAAGCACGGCAACCGGGCGATCACCTCGCGCTCCGGCTCGGCCGACGTGCTCGACGCGCTCGGCGTCCGGATCGACCACGACGCGGCGAGCGCCGGCGAGGCGCTCCGGCGCGACGGCTTCGCGTTCCTGTTCGCGCCCGAACTTCCACCCGGCGATGCGCCACGCCGGCCCGACCCGGCGCGAGATCGGCGTCCGGACGTCGTTCAACCTGCTCGGCCCGCTGACGAACCCGGCCGGCGCGACCCGCCAGGTCCTCGGCGTCGGCGACGCCGCCGCGGCTCCGCGGCTGGCCGAGGTCGCCCGGCGCCTCGGGCACCGAGCGGACGCTCGTCGTCCACGGCGACCGGGCGTCGACGAGCTGCCGCTCGACGGGAGCGGGGTCGTCCTCGACGTCACGCCCGGCGGGATCGACCGACGGACGATCGACGCCGGCGAGCTGGCCGCCCTCGGGCTGGCCGGGTCGCCGAACGCCGCCCTGGCCGGCGGGCACGCCCGAGGAGAACGCCGCGCTCGTCGAGGCGGTCCTCGGCGGCGCGGCGCGGGCCGCGCCGCGACGTCGTCCTGCTCAACGCGGCCGCGGCGTTCGTCGCGGCCGGTCGGGCCGCCGGATCTGGCCGACGGGCGTCGGCCTCGCGGCCGCGCGCGATCGACGACGGCCGGGCGACGGCCCTCCTCGGGCGGCTGCGAGCCGAGCGGACGGCCGCCGACGCAGCGAAGGCCGCCGCCGAAGCCGAGCCGCGGCCGGCCGAGGGAGCGCCGCGCATGACGCGTCGCCGACCGTCGGCCGGCCGCCGCGACGCCCGGCTCGCCCGACGCGCCGGCCGGCCGGCGGTGTCGTCGCCGAGATCGCCGCGCGCCGGCTCGCCGACCTCGCGCCGGAGCTCGCCGGACTCGGTCGCGGCCGAGCTCGCCCGAGCCGCCGCCGCCGCCCCGCCGCCGCGCGACCTTCGCCGAGCGGCTCGCCCGGCCCGGGCTCCACCTCATCGCCGAGGTCAAGCGCCGCTCGCCGTCGGCCGGCGCGATCGCCGGTCCCGGCGAGGATCCGGTCGCCCGCGCCCGGGCCTACGAGCGCGGCGGCGCGAGCGCGATCTCGGTCCTCTGCGAGCCGCACTGGTTCGGCGGCTCGATCGCCGACCTGGCGGCGGTCCGCGCGGCCGTCAGCCTGCCGGTCCTGGCCAAGGAGTTCGTCGTCGACCCGCGCCAGCTCCCGCTCCTCCGCGCGGCCGGCGCCGACGCCGTCCTGCTGCTGGCCGTCCTCCATCCGGCGCGCCGGCTGGCCGGCGCTGGTCGACGCCGCGCTCGACCTCGGGCTCGAGCCGCTCGTCGAGGCCCACGACGCCCGCGAGCTCGACGGGCGCTCGCGACCCGGGCGCGGGTCATCGGGATCAACAACCGCGACCTGCGGACGCTCGACGTCGATCCCGGAGCGGGCCGTCCGGCTGCGCGGCCTCGTCCCCGACGATCGGATCGCGGTCGCCGAGTCCGGGGTCCGCGAGCCCGGCGACGGTCGCCGGCTGGCGGGCGGTCGGCTTCGACGCCGCCCTCGTCGGCGAGGCGCTGATGCGGTCGGCCGACCCGGCCGCGGCCGCGCGCGCGTTCGTCGCGGCCGGCGCCTTCCCGGACGACCCCGCGGTCGCCGACCGGCTCCCGTTCGTGAAGATCTGCGGGGTGACCGACGCGGACGGCGTCCAGGCCGCGATCCGGGCCGGCGCCGACGCGATCGGGCTCAACCTCGTGCCGGGCACGCCCCGGGCGCTCGAGCTCGACGAGGCGGCCGAGCTGGCCCGACTCGCCCGGGCGATCGCCGCCGGCCGCCCGGCCAGCGGCGATCGTCGCGGTGACCGCCGACGCCGGGGCGGCGCGGCTGGCCGAGATCGTCGCGGCCGTCGACCCGGACGCGATCCAGCTCAACGGCGAGCGAGCCGCCGGAGCTCGTGGCCGAGCTCGGCCGAGCGGCCTGGAAGGTCGCTCCACCTGCCGGCCGCCGCGCCGGACGACCTCGTGGCCGCGACCGCGACGGCGGTCGCGGACCGCGGGCGGGCGTTCCTCGCCGCCGGGGCCGAGCGGCTCCTGCTCGACACGGCCGGCGGCCCGTATCCCGGGCGGGACCGGGACCCGGGCCGCCGGCGCCGCTGGCCGCCGCCGTCGCCCGCGAGCTGCCGGTCGTGCTCGCCGGCGGGCTCGACCCGGCCAACGTCGGCCGCGGCCATCCTCGAGATCCCGGCCGTCGGCGTCGACGTCGCCTCGGGCGTCGAGGCGGCGCGAGCACCCGGCGAGCGCCCGCGCAAGGACCCGCTCCGCGTCGCGCTGTTCGCCAAGCGGGCCCGCGCGGCCCGGATCGACCGGCCCCACGTCCCGGCCCGCCCGACGCCGGTCCATCCCGGTCTCCTCGAGGCGGACGCGGCCGGCCGCTGGGGGGTCGACCGCGAGTTCGGCGGCCGCTACGTGCCCGAGACGCTGATGGCCGCGCTCGAGGGTCTCGAGCGCGCCTACGCCGGGATCCGCCACGACCCGCGCTTCTGGGCCGAGTTCCGCGAGCGCCTGGCGACGTACTCCGGGCGGCCGACCCCGCTCTACCGGGCCGACCGCCTGGCCGCCGAGACCCTGGCGACCGCCCGCGCGCTCTCGGCCCCGAGGCCGACCGCGCCCGGACGGCTGCCCTCGACCCTCCGTCTCTACCTCAAGCGCGAGGACCTCGCCCACACCGGCGCCCACAAGATCAACAACGCCCTCGGCCAGGCGCTCCTCACCCGCCGGCTCGGCAAGACGCGGGTGATCGCCGAGACCGGGGCCGGCCAGCACGGCGTGGCGACCGCGACCGCCTGCGCCCTGCTCGACCTGCCGTGCGTCGTGTTCATGGGCGCCGAGGACATCCGCCGCCAGGCGCCGAACGTCCTCCGGATGCGCGCCCTCGGCGCCGAGGTCCGGCCGGTCACGAGCGGCTCGGCGACCCTCAAGGACGCGGTCAACGAGGCGATGCGCGACTGGGTCACGAACGTCGAGACGACCCACTACGTCCTCGGCTCGGCGATGGGCCCGCACCCCTACCCGACGATCGTGCGCGACCTCCAGCGGGTCCTCGGCGACGAGGCCGCCGCGCAGCTCCGGGCGGTCGAGGGCCGGCTGCCGGACCTCGTCCTGGCCTGCGTCGGCGGCGGCTCGAACGCGATCGGCCTGCTCGACCGGTTCATCGGCGAGCCGTCGGTCCGGATGGCCGTGGCCGAGGCCGCCGGCGAGGGGATCGCGACCGGCCGCCACGCCGCCGCGCTGGCCGGCGGGACGCCCGGGCATCCTCCACGGCAGCCGCTCGCTGATGCTCCAGGATCGCGACGGCCAGGTCGTCGAGGCCCACTCGATCTCGGCCGGGCTCGACTACCCGGGCGTCGGGCCGCAGATCGCCGCGCTGGTCACGGCCGGTCGGGTCGAGCTGGCGGCGGCCACCGACGCCGAGGCGCTGGCGGCCGTCCGGGCGGTCGCCCGGGTCGAGGGGATCCTGCCCGCCCTCGAGACGGCCCACGCGTTCGCGGTCCTGCCCCGGCTGCTGGCCGGGATCGAGGGCTCCGGTGCGCCGTACCCCGACGAGACGATCGTCCTGCTCGGGCTGAGCGGTCGCGGCGACAAGGACCTCGCCGCGCTCGAGCGTGAGGTGCCCGAGTGAGCGCGGCGGCGGGCGCGCCGGCGGCACCGGCCGCGGGCGCCGGCACGAACGACACACCCGGCGCCCGCCGGATCGCGGAGGCCTTCGCCCGGGCGGCGAAGGACGGTCGGGCCGCGCTCGTCCCGTACCTCGTCGCCGGCTACCCCGACGCCGAGACCTCGTTCCGGATCGCCCTCGCCGCGGCCGACGCCGGCGCGGACCTGCTCGAGGTCGGGCTGCCGTACTCCGATCCCGCTGGCCGACGGCGCCACCCTCCAGCGCGCCTCGCAGGTCGCGCTCGCGGCCGGTGCGACGTTCGACGGCTCGATCGCCCTGATCGAGCGGATCGCCGCCGCCCGGCCCGCGGTCCCGCTCGTCCCGATGGCCTACGCCAACCAGGTCATCGGCGGCGGGGACGGGGCGGCGACGGCTCGCCGTCTCGCGGCGGCCGGCGCGAGCGGGATCATCGTCGCCGACCTGACTCCCGACGAGGGCGGGCCGTTCGAGGCGGTCGCCCGGGCGGCCGGCCTGGCCGTCGTCTACCTCGTCGCCCCGACGACCGAGCCGGAGCGCCGCGCCCGGATCGCCGCTCGCAGCGGCGGCTTCCTGTACTGCGTCTCGCTGGTCGGGGTGACCGGCGCCCGGGCGACCCTGCCGCGGACGGTCGGCCGGCTCGTCCGCGACGTCCGGGCCGCCAGCCCGGTGCCGGTCGCGGTCGGGTTCGGGGTCAGCCGGCCGGCCCACGTCCGGGCGCTCGCGAGTGCCGGCGCCGACGGGGTGATCGTCGCCTCGGCCCTCGTCGACGCCCTCGGCCCGGACGGCCGCGACGTGGCGGCGCTCGGGCGGCTCGTCGGCGAGCTTCGAGCCGCCACGCGCCGCGCCTGACCGGCGCAGACCGACCGAGCCGACGAGCGAGCGACCGATCTCCATGGACTGGCGACCGCTCGGCCGGCTGCGGATCGGCGGCCACCGCGGAGCTCGGCTCGAGGCGCCCGAGAACACGCTCGCGGGCTTCGAGCTGGCCGCCCGGGCCGACGTCGACTACGTCGAGCTCGATGTCCGGCTGACGGCCGACGACGTCCTCGTCGTCATCCACGACGGCTCGCTCCGCCGGACGACCGACGGTCGCGGCCGGGTCGAGACGACCGCCCTGGCCGACCTCGCCCGGCTGGACGCCGGCACGTGGTTCGCCCCCCGGTTCGCCGGCGAGCGCGTCCCGACCCTCGCCGCGTTCCTCGCCTGGCTCGAGGCGCGTGCCCCGCTCGGGGCCGTGCTCGAGGCGAAGGGACGCGGGACCGGGGCAAGGATCGCCCGCCGGATCGCCGCCTCGGCCGCCCGGCCACACCTCGCGATCTGCTCGTTCAGCGCGCCCGAGCTGCGCGCCGCGAAGCGGGTCGACCCGACCGTCCCGGCCCTTCTGCTGGTCGACCTCGACGAGGCGGCCGAGGCTGGCGCCGACCCGCTCGAGCTGACCCGGACCGCCCGGGCCGACGGCGCCGGCCTGCTCGGTCCGCGTCTCGATCGGTCACTCGTCGAGCGGTTCCACGCGGCCGGCCTGCTCGTCGGTGCCGGGACCCGGAACGACGCCGCCGGCGTCCGGGCGACGGCGGCCCTCGGGGTCGACCTCCTCGACACGGACCGGCCGTCGATCGCGGTCGCGGCCCGGGCTATCCTCTGACGCCATGGACGCCGTTCGGATCGACAGCGGCGAGGAGATCGGCCAGAAGCGGGTCTTCCGCTGGGCGGTCGACTGGCCCGGCTGGTGCCGAAGCGGCAAGGACGCCGACCTCGCCCTCGAGGCCTTCGTCGCCTGCGCGCCGCGCTACGCGATCGTCGCCGCCGAGGCCGGGCTCGACTTCCCGGCGGCCCACGGCGCGCTGACGAGCCGCGACGTCCGCACCGTCGAGTCGGTCCCCGGCGGGAGCGGGACCGACTTCGGCGTCCCGTCGGCGATCACCGAGCTGGACCGCCGACCGACCACGGGCGCCGACGCCGAGCGTCTCGCCCGGCTCGTCGAGGCGGCCTGGACCGTCTTCGACCGGGTCGCCGCGGCCGCGCCCGCGGAGCTGCGCAAGGGCCCCCGCGGCGGCGGTCGCGACCGGGACAAGATGGTCGGCCACGTCATCGAGTCCGACCACTACTACGCCCGCGAGGTCGGTGTCCGGCTCTCACAGCCGTCGCCCGGCGACCGGGCCGCCGTCGCGGCCGAGCGACGAGCCATCCTCGACGTCCTCCGCCGGCCGTCCGACGGCTCACCGCTGGCCGATCGGAAGTGGACCGCCCGCTACGCCGCCCGGCGGATCGCCTGGCACGCCCTCGACCACGCCTGGGAGATCGAGGACCGGATCGAGCCGGGCTGAGCTCGCTAGGCGCCCTTCGCCCGGTCCGCCTCCTCGAGGGCGACGAGCGCGTCGATGAGCCGGCGGTAGATGTCGACCAGGTCGGCCTGGGGGAGCGGTCCCTCGTTGGCCATCGCGACCCGGAGGAGGACCTCCCGCTCGCGCTCGGGGTCGCGCACGCCGTCCCGGCCCGGCGGCCGCCTTCAGCCGGCCGGCCTCGAGCGCCAGCCGGGCGCGCTCGTTGAGCAGCTCGACGATCTCCCGGTCGAGCTCGTCGATCCGGGCCCGGAGCGCCTCGAGCTCGCTCGTCCCGCGTCGGTCATCGCGGCAGCTCCCCGGCCGCGACCCGCGCCGGCGATCGACTCGAGCGCCAGGGTGTAGCCGCGGGCTCCCTGGCCGACGATCGACTCGAGGGCGATGTCGTGGAGGAAGTTGACCTGCCGGAACGGCTCGCGGGTCGACGGGTCCGACAGGTGGACCTCGATGAACGGCCGGTCGACCGCGAGCAGGGCGTCGCGCAGCGAGACCGAGGTGTGGGTCAGCCCGCCGGCGTTGACGATCGCGACGTCGAAGTCGCGAGCGTGCAGGCGGTCGATCAGCTCGCCCTCGTGGTTCGACTGGAAGAAGTCGACCGCGAGCCCGAGCTCGCCGGCCCGGCGGGCGATCCCGGCGTGGATCTCGTCGAGCGTCTCGCGGCCGTAGATCTCCGGCTGGCGAGTGCCGAGCAGGTTGAGGTTCGGGCCCTCGAGGACGAGGACGCGGGTCATCGGGCGCCCGCCTCCGAGGCGGCCGGCTCGAGGAGCGCCGGCGATCGCCGTCTCGACGACCTCGTCCGGGACGTCCGACCGGACGACGACCCCGTCGGCGGTCGGCAGGACCCAGCGCAGCCGCCCGCCGGCGTGCTTCTTGTCGATCCCGAGGTGCTCGCGGACCGCCGTGCCGGAGAAGGGCAGCCGGCCGCGGCCGAGCTCGAGCCGGTCGAGCAGCGCGCCGATCCGCGCCGCGCGCTCCGGCGGCGTCACCCCGACCGCCACGCCGATCCGGCAGGCCGCCCGGAGGCCGTAGGCGACGGCCTCGCCGTGGAGGAGCGTCTCGTACCCGCCGGCCGCCTCGACCGCGTGACCGAGCGAGTGACCGAGGTTGAGCGCCAGCCGGCCGGCGGCCGCCGTCCCGGTCGCGCCCGGCGCTCCGCCTCGCTCGCGCTCGTCGGCCAGGACGACCTCGACCTTGGCCCAGGCCGCCCGCTCGACGACCTCGGCGACCGCCCCGCTCGTCGAACGCCGCGTCGGTCCCCGCGGGCGATCGCGTCGCCGTCGGCCTCGAGCAGCTCGAACAGGCGCTCGTCGCCGAGGGCGGCCATCTTGACCGCCTCGCCGAGCGCGGCCCGCCGCTGCCGCTCGGGGAGCGTCCGCAGGAACGTCACGTCGGCGATGACCGCGACCGGCTGGTGGAACGCGCCGACCAGGTTCTTGCCCTCGGGCAGGTCGACCGCCGTCTTCCCGCCGATCGAGCTGTCGAGCTGGGCGACGAGCGTCGTCGGGACGTGGATGAGCGGGATCCCGCGCAGGTACGTCGCGGCGAGGAAGCCGGCGCTGTCGCCGAGGGCGCCGCCGCCGATCGCGACGAGCGGCTCGGACCGCTCGACCCGGAGCCGGGCCAGCTCGCGGGCCGCGCTCTCGACGACCCCGAGCGTCTTGGCCGCCTCGCCCTGCGGGAACAGCCCGAGCTCGAGCGGCAGCCCGGCCGCCTCGAGCGCGCCCGAGATCGACGGGCCGACCGCCCCCCAGGCGCCCGGCTCGGAGACGACGAGCGCGCGCCGGGCGCCGAGCCGCTGCGAGCTGCTCGACGAGGAGCGGACCGGCCATCCCCTCGCCGATGACGATCCGCCCGATCGGGGTGTCCGCGTCGAGGAGGGTGGTCCCGGCGGCCCGCGGGCCGGCGACGATCGCCTCGACCGCGTCGACGACGGCCCCGACCGGGGCAAGCCCGTTGACCCGGTGGCCGGCGGCGTAGAACCGCTCGCCGGGCCGCCGCGAGGGCGCGGATCGCCCCGATCGGATCCGGCCCGGCGACGAGCGGCCGCGGGTTCGGGCTGTGGCGGAGCCGCTGGGCGAGCGCCTCCGGCGCCCCGTCGAGCCAGATGACCGTCCGGCCGCGGTAGAGCCGCCAGCGGTTGCGCGGGTCGACCGGCGGCGCCGCCGCCGGTCGCGATCACCCGCTCGACGCCGGCCCCGCTCGCTCGGCGGACCGAGCTCGGCGACGGCGACGCGCTCGCGGGCCCGGAAGCCCGGCTCGCCCTCGTCCGCGAAGATCTCGGCGACGCGCTGGCCGGCCGCGGCCTCGATCCGCTCGTCGAGGTCGATGAACCGGGCGTCGTGGCGGGCCGCCAGGCGCCGACCGACGGCGCTCTTGCCGCTGCCGGGCAGCCCGACGAGGACGACGTCCATCGCTCGGCCTCAGTCGTCCCCGCCGGAGCCGGCCTCGCCGTCCCCGGGCGTCGGAGCGCCGGACATCGACCCGCCCGCCCGCGGGACCGCCCGCCGCCCGCCGGCGACCGGTGCCTCGGGCGGCCGGGCGATCCGCTCGCGGTAGCGCTCGAGGTTGTCGCGCGTCTCGGCCAGCGAATCGCCGCCGAACTTGTCGAGCACGAAGTCGGCCAGGGTGAGCAGGACCATCGCCTCGCCGACGACCCCGGCGGCCGGGACGACGCTGATGTCGCTCCGCTCGTAGTGCGCCTTGTCGACCGCCTCGCCGGTGACCAGGTCGGCCGACGGCAGCGGCCGGGCCAGGGTCGAGATCGGCTTCACCGCGCCGCGCACGACGAGCGGCTCGCCGTTCGTCACCCCGCCGGTCAGGCCGCCGGCGTTGTTCGAGCGATGGATCCAGCGGCCGCCCTCGCCGCGGCCCTCGATGACGTCGTGGACGGCCGACCCGAACCGCCGGGTCTGCTCGAAGCCGAGCCCGAACTCGACCCCCTTGACGATGTTGATGCTCATCACCGCGGCGGCCAGCGCGGCGTCGAGCCGGCGGTCCCACTGGACGTACGAGCCGAGCCCGATCGGCAGCCCGTGGGCGACGACCTCGAACACCCCGCCGACCGTGTCGCCGTTCTCGCGAGCCTCGTCGATCCGGGCGATCATCCGCTCCTCGGCGTCCGGATCCGGGCAGCGCAGCGGCGACGCGTCGGCCTCCTCGCGCGGGCGCGTGGCGCGGGCCGGGATCGAGCGCCACCCCGCCGACCTCGGCCGTGAACGACCAGACGTCGACCCCGAGCTCGGCGAGGAACGCCCGGGCGACGCCGCCGGCCGCCACCCGGGCGGCGGTCTCCCGGGCCGACGCCCGCTCGAGGACGTTGCGGACGTCGTTGAAGCCGTACTTCAGGGCGCCGGCCAGGTCGGCGTGGCCGGGCCGGACCCGGGTCACCGGCGTCGCCCGCTTGTTGCCGCCCTCGGCCGCGGCGAGCAGCTCGGCCGCCGCCTCGTCGCTGAGCGGCTCGACCTGCATGACCCCGGTCCAGTTCTCCCAGTCCCGGTTGGCGACCTCGAGCAGGATCGGCGAGCCGAGGGTCAGCCCGTGGCGGACCCCCGACAGGATCTCCGCCCGGTCGTGCTCGATCGCCTGGCGCGCGCCGCGGCCGTAGCCGCGCTGGCGGCGGGCGAGGTCGACCGCGATCGCGTCGGCGGTCAGGGCGAGGCCGGCCGGGATCCCCTCGACGATGACCCCGAGGGCCCGCCCGTGGGACTCGCCGGCGGTCAGGAAGCGGAGCCGTCCCACGCTAGCCGGTGGTGGCCGCGCCGGTCGGCTCGCCCTCGGCCGACTCGATGCCGCCGGCCCGGGCCTCCTGGAGCTTCGCCTGCATCAGCTCGAGCGGCGCCGGCTGGCCGGTCCACAGGGTGAACGCGGCCGCGCCCTGGTGGAGGAGCATCAGCTCGCCGTCGGCGGTCTGGTCGCCGGCGGCCGCCGCGTCGCGGAGGAGCCTCGTCCGGCGGTAGATGAGGTCGAGGACGAGCAGGTCCGGCGGCAGGAGCTCGCCCGGGATCGGCGACTCGTCGCCGTGCAGGCCGATCGACGTCGCGTTGACCAGGACCTTGCGTCTTGGCCAGCTCGGACTCGATGATCGACTCGTGCCAGGGCATCGCCTTGAGCTCCATGTGGGCGGCGCTCCGGCCGAAGTGCTTGACCAGCGCCTCGGCCCGATGGAGGTGGCGGTTGAACACGATGACCCGGGTGAAGCCCTCGGTGATCAGCCCGTAGACGACCGCCCGGGCGCCGCCGCCGGCGCCCGAGCACGACCGCCTGGCGGGGCATCTTCTGCTTGCCGACCAGCCGGTCGAGGGCGACCCGGAAGCCGGGCACGTCGGTGTTGTGGCCGATCAGCCGCTTGCCCTCCCGGGTGATCGTGTTGACCGCGCCGGTCGCGTGCGCCTCCTCGGTCAGCCGGTCGACCAGCGGGACGACCTTCTCCTTGTGCGGGATCGTCACGTTGGCGCCCAGGAAGTCGTCGCCGCGGAGCTCGCCGATCGCGTCGGCCAGCTCGATCGGGGCGCGGTCCCACAGCTCGTAGCGGGCGTCGATCCCGCGCTCGTCGAAGGCCGCCTGCTGCATCGCCCCGGACAGCGAGTGGGCGACCGGATGGCCGATCAGGACGACGCGCTTGGTCATGCCCGCACCCCTTCGAGTTCGCGTGAAGAAGCCGGGGTAGGAGATCGAGGCGCAGGCCGGCGCGTCGATCGTCGTCTCCCCCGGAGCGATGAGGCCGGCGACGGCGAAGGTCATCGCCAGCCGGTGGTCGTCGAGGCTGTCGGTCGGTGCGCCGGTCAGGGCGGTCGGCCCGTCGATGGCCAGGTCGTCGCCGTCGACCGACACCCGGGCGCCGAGCGCGGTCAGCCCGGCGGCGATCCCGGCGATCCGGTCCGATTCCTTGTGGCGCAGCTCGCCGGCGCCGCGGATCGTCGTCCGGCCGCGGGCCTGGGTCGCGGCCAGGCACAGGATCGGGATCTCGTCGATCGCGGCGGCGACCTCGGCCGGCGAGACGTCGATCGCCTCGAGGCGCGCTCGAGCGCACGGTCAGGTCGGCGACGGGCTCGCCGACGCCGTCGTCCGGGCCCGCCGCCCGGCCGTCCGCCACCGCCTCGTCGATCCGGGCGCCCATCCGGCGGAGCAGGTCGAGGATCGCCCGGCGGGTCGGGTTCGTGCCGACCCCGCGCAGGGTCAGCTCGGCGTCCGGGTGGATCGCCCCGGCGACCAGCCAGAACGCGGCCGCGGACACGTCCGCCGGGACCCGCTCAGCGACCGCTCGCACGCGTACCCCTCCCTCGACACTCCAGGCCGCTCCAGGCCCGCCCTCGATCGCCTCGTGCGCCACCGGCACCCCGCGCGCCCGGAGCATCCGCTCGGTGTGATCGCGCGTCGCGATCGCCTCGCGGACGGTCGTCCGGCCGTCGGCCCGCAGCCCCGCCAGCAGGATCGCCGACTTCACCTGGGCGCTCGGGACGACGGTCGTCACGTCGATCGCCCGAAGCGGGGTGCGGCCGACCACGGTCAGTGGCGGAAGGGAATCGTTCCGGCGCGCATGGAGCACGGCGCCCATCGAGCGCAGCGGTTCGATGATACGAGCCACCGGACGGCGCCGCAATGAGCTGTCGCCGTCGAGGACGTGGGTCGCGGGCAGTCCGGCCAGGATCCCGGCCGACAGGCGGAGGGTCGTCCCCGAGTTCCCGCAGTCGAGGACGCCGTCGGCCTCGCGCAGCCCGTCGACCCCGGGCGAGACGACCCGGTAGGTCACCCGCCGGCCGTCGGCGGCCAGCCGCTCGACCGCGACGCCGAGGCGCCCGATGAGCGCCGCGGTCGTCCGGACGTCCTGCGCCGTCGCCGGCGCCGTCGATCCGGCTCTCGCCCTCGGCCAGGGCGGCCAGGAGGAGCGCGCGATGGCTGATCGACTTGTCGCCGGGCAGCCCGGGCTCGCCGCGCAGGCGGGCGGCCGGCCGGACGACCGCCGGCCCGGTCGGTCCCGGGCTCGGTCGCCTGGTCGACCGTCGGTGCTGGCCGCTCAATGCTTGCTCGCCCCGCCGACCTTGCAGCGCCGGCCCCGGACAGGACCGGGTCGCCGTGGAGGTCGCGGACCAGGGCGTGGATCGGCCGGAGGGCGGTCATCAGCGCCGGCGAACTGCTCGAGGGTGATCGACTGCTCGCCGTCGGACAGCGCCTCGTCGGGCCGCGGGTGGACCTCGACCATCACCCCGTCGGCGCCGGCGGCCACGCCGGCCAGGGCCATCGGCTTGATCAGCCAGCGCTTGCCGGTGGCGTGGCTCGGGTCGACGATGACCGGCAGGTGGGTCAGGTGGTGGAGGAGCGGGATGGCCGCCAGGTCGAGCGTGTTCCGGGTGTACGTCTCGAACGTCCGGATGCCGCGCTCGCACAGGATCACGTTCGGGTTGCCGCTGCTGACGATGTACTCGGCGCTCATCAGCCACTCCTCGATCGTGGCCCCGTAGCCGCGCTTGAGCATGACCGGCCGGGCGATCCGGCCGACCGCCGTGAGGAGCGAGTAGTTCTGCATGTTCCGGGTCCCGACCTGGAGGATGTCGGCGTACTCGGCGACGATGTCGACCTGGTTCGGCTCCATCACCTCGGTGATGACCGGCAGGCCGGTCCGCTCGCGCGCCTCGGCCAGGTAGCGGAGGCCCTCGACGCCGAGGCCCTGGAACGAGTACGGGCTGGTCCGCGGCTTGAACGCGCCGCCGCGGATGATCGTCGCCCCGCCGGCGGCGACCCCGTCGACCGTCTCCATGAGCTGCTCGCGGCTCTCGATCGAGCACGGCCCGGCCATGACCGTCAGCGACCCGTCGCCGATCGTCGCGTCGAGGACCCGGATGACCGTGTCCTCGGGGTGGAACTCGCGCGAGGTCAGCTTGAACGGGCGGCTGATCGGGGTGACCGACTCGACCCCGGGCAGCGCCTCGAGCCGGCTCATCAGGACCGGCTTGCGCGGCCCGATCTCGCCGACCACGGCGATGACGACGCGCTCGGTGCCCTCGTGGTCGTACGGGGTCAGCCCCTCGGCCAGGATGTGGCTCTTCACCGCGTTGATCTCGCCCTCGCTGGCGCCGACGGCCATCACCACGAACATCCGTGCGTGTCCTTCCTGAAGGTTGGCGGCTCGGGCCGGGACAAACAAAAAAGCAGAGGTCGTGACCTCTGCTTACCCCGGCACGACCCGTGCTCCCGGGCCTAGGCTCCGGGAACGATCATGCCGGGGTCGGAAAGTAGAAGTAGCGGCTCATGCGTGGCCTGAGGCTAGTCGAGGGGCCCGCTCGTGTCAACGGATCGGGCGGGTCGCCAGAGGGCCGATCCGAGTCGCCGGCAGAAGCCGCCGTCGACCGCCACCTCGGGCTTGTTGCCCGACCTGCAACCGATGACCGCCGCCACCGCGTGGTGCCGTCACCCTGGTCGATCCGTTGGCGGCAGGGCAACAGAACGTACAGGCAGACTCCCTTCTGGCGATCGCGTCGCCGGTCTGCTGCGTGGCACGCAACGTCAGGTCCGGCTCGGGGGCCGTGCTAGAATCCCGGCCGGTCCGGGGAGAGGTCGCATAGAGGCCTAGTGCAGCGGTTTGCTAAACCGCCAAGTGGGGTAACCTGCTTCGAGGGTTCGAATCCCTCCCTCTCCGCCATCACCCCTGTCCGGACCCATCGCGTGCGCCCGTAGCTCAGCGGATAGAGCGTCAGGTTGCGGACCTGAAGGTCGTGGGTTCGAGTCCCGCCGGGCGCGCCACCCCCCCACGACGCCGGTCGCGTATCGTTCCGCGATGACCTTCCCGACCGGGGACGATCCCGCTCCTCGCGACCCAGACGCCGTCATGACGAGCATGCTGGCCGGACGCCTGGCGAGGTTCCCGCTGACCTGGGTCGCGGTCGTGTTCGCGATCGCTCAACTGGCGGACCTCGTCACGGCCTGGGGCGTGACCCGCGAGCTCAACCCGTTCGCGGCCGCCCTGGCATCGCTGCCGGGGGCGCGCCTGGCGGTCAAGATCGGCCTGATCGTCTTTGTGATCGCCGTGGCCCGGATGTGCGACCGACGTCGCCCGATCCTCGCCCGCTTCCTGCTCGCCTTCGGGGCGCTCGCCGGTCTGGCCGGCGCGATCACCAACACCCACCTGACGCCATTTGTGAGCTGAGCCGGCCAGTCCGACCGTCGGACCCCGATTCGCGGGCCAGGAGGGCTATCGCAGGCACCCGATGTGGGCCATGATGGCCGGTGTGGCACCGCCGCGCCGAGTGGCGCCGCTGCCGCGCGAGAGGATCGAAGGAGGGGTCGGTGGCCAGCTACATCTCGCTCGTCAACTGGACCGAACAGGGGATCAAGGGCTACCGCGACACCGCGAAGCGGGCCAAGGATTCGAACGCGCTGGCCGGCAAGTTCGGAGGCCGCATGGTGTCCGTCTGGTGGACGATCGGGCCGTACGACCTGGTCGCCCTGTCGGAGTTCCCGGACGACAAATCGGCGACCGCGTTCGCGCTCGCACTCGGTTCGGCCGGCAACATCCGGACCACGACGATGCGCGCCTTCGGCGCCGACGAGATGTCGGCGATCGTCGCCCGGGTCGGCTAGGCCCCGCCCCGGGGCACGTGCCCGGCTCGCGAAACCGGGATCGCCCCCGCGGCGTCTTCGGGCCGTGACCAGACGACGCGCAGCCGCGCCGCTCATCGCCGTACTCCTCATCGCCGCCCTCGGGCTCGGCGGGTGCGTCGGCGGCCCGGCGCCCACCCCGAGCCCGACGCCCGCTCCGAACCTCGCAGCCGGGCTCGACGGTCGGACGTTCCTGTCCACCGGGGTGACCGTCGGCGGCGTCGCGAAGGAGCTCGTCGCCGGGACCCGCATCCGTCTCGCCTTCAAGCAGGACGCCCTGAGCGCCGCCGCCGGATGCAACACCTTCGGGGCCACGTTCCAGCTGGCCGGCGCCGTCCTGAAGACCAGCGGCGGCGCGATGACCGAGATGGGCTGCGACGGGCCGCGTCAGGACCAGGACGAGTGGCTGTTCGGCCTCCTCGGGTCGTCCCCGACGCTCGCCCTCTCGGGTGACCAGCTCACGCTGGCGGCCGGCACGACCGTCATCACCCTGCTCGACCGGCGGGTCGCCGAACCGGACCTGCCGCTCACCGGCCGGACGTGGACGCTCGAGTCGATCATCTCGGGTGACGCGGCGTCGAGCGTCCCCACCGGCGTCACGGCCACGATCGAGTTCGGTGCCGATGGCGGGGTCATAGTGGCCAGCGGCTGCAACACCGGGGCCGGCCGCTACACCGTCGAGCCGGGTGCGACCGCCAGCACGGGGACTCTCGCGATCTCCGACCTCGCGATGACCAAGAAGGCCTGCCTGGGCGCCGCCGGCTCGGTCGAGACGTCGGTGCTCGGACTGCTTCGAGCCGCGACGATCACGTTCGAGATCGAGGCGTCCCAGCTCCGACTCCGGGCCGCTGACGGGGGCCTCGACTTCCGCGCCTGAGCGGCGCCGACCGTCAGCGGTGCAGGTTCCGGGCCGCGACGAAGCTCAGGCCGTGCTCCGTCAGTGCCCGCGCCGTGTGGTTCGTCGCGTCGAGCTTGTCCATGAAGTTGAGCTGGAGGGCGTCCCAGTCGCCACTGGCGATGACCTCGGCCTTGTCCCGGAAGTAGTCGAGGATGTCGGACGGGTGGGCCCGGGCGGCGTCCACGGCGGGATCGCCGCCCTCGTGCTTGGCCGAGATGTTCGGCACCTGACCGGCCAGCTCGACGAGCTCCGCTCGACGGTCGTACGGCTGGCGGACGATGCTCTTCCAGGTCTCGGTGATGTGGTGCTCGAAGCGGACGACGTCCTCGAACCCGAGCGCCCGGCGGATGTCGGCCGTGATCTCGAGGGTCTCGTTGTCGACCGAGTTGCTCCAGTTGAAGCCGATCAGCGGGGACGTCCCGTCGTCACGCGCGAACAGCTTCGCCCCGATCAGCGTCCACAGGGCGGCGAACGGGTTGTCGTTGCCCATGAACACGGAGATCTTGAACTCGATGTCGACGCCGAGGCGGTACAGCAGGTAGGCGGCCAGGACCGTGCCAGAGTTGACGTTGAGGACCTGCCGCACGCCGTACGTCGTGTAGTAGTAGAGCAGCTCGTCGAGCCACAGGAGCGGGTGGTCGTTCGGCTGGCCGACCCCGCCGAAGTAACCGGTGATCGTGGCCGGCCCGTCGAGGTGGATGTTCGAGCCGTCGGTGCCCTTCGTGTCGAGCGTCTCGACCACGCTGGCGCCGATGATCCCCATCGCCGCGGCGACCGCCGCGAGGTCGCCGTCGGCCTCCTGCTCCTTCATCTTCCGGACCCGGATCCAGCGACCGGGCATGAGCGAGCGCTCGTCGATCGCCTTGCGGGCCGCGGCGACGACCCATGGGAAGTAGTGCAGGGAGCTGATCTCCAGGGTGACCGCCATGTCGTCGCGGAACGTCATCGTGTCCGCTCGTGGCCCGAGGACTGCCCGGCGGTAGTCGGCGATCGTGACGAACGCCCCGGCGTCGCGTTGGGCCGCCAGCCAGTCGAGGTCTGCGCGGTACTCCGGGCGGGTCGCCTCGACCCGCTCGAGCAGGGCCGGTAGCTCGCCGGCCACCGCGGCCCTGCGATTGATCTCCTCCGGGGTCCCGTACCGGGCGACGACGGCGAGGATGTCGTTGACCACCCGGGTGTCCGGGTCGAGGAGGAGCGCGTTGAGGTCGTCGAGCCGCGCCGTCGAGGATGGCCAGGTCGGCCACGGAGGTCGGCGGTCATCGCCGTCCCCTCGCGCGGTCGGCAGTCCTCAGTCGAGCATTTGATCAGCTCGTCGTACTCCTCGTCGCGCATCCCGAACCAGTTCGCCGGCTGCGGGAACGTCCGCTCGGTGACCTCTCGCACGTAGGCCGCCAGGCCGTCGCGGATCACCGCCCCGGCGTCGGCGAAGACCTTGGCCATCCGCGGGGTGAACTTGGGATACAGCCCGAACGCGTCGTGGTAGATCAGCAGCTGGCCGTGCGCGTCGGGGCCGGACCCAGGCTCATGATGATGCAGTGCTCGCGCCCGCTCGGTGATGAGCCGGCAGACCCGGTCGGGCACGAGCTCGAGGAGGATGCAGAAGGCGCCGGCCTCCTCGAGCGCCTTCGCGTCGTCGACGATCTTCTTGGCCTGCGCGGCGCCTTGCCCTGAAGCCGGAAGCCCCCGAGCGCGCTGACGCTCTGCGGGGTCAGTCCGAGGTGGCCGATGACCGGGATCCCCGCCCGGGCGATGCCGGCGACCCGGTCGGCCATCTCGGCGCCGCCCTCAAGCTTGACCGCGTCGCAGCCGGTCTCGGCCATGAACCGGCCGGCGTTGCGGATCGCGGTCTCGATGCTGGGCTGGTAGCTCATGTACGGCATGTCGCCGACGAGCCACGCGTTGGGCGCGCCGCGGCGCACGGCCGCCGTGTGCCGGATCATGTCGTCCATCGTCACCGGCAGGGTGCTGTCGTAGCCCAGCATCGTCATGCCCAGGCTGTCGCCGACCAGGATCATGTCCATCGCCGGCCTGGTCCTGCAGGTAGGCGGTCGGGTAGTCGTAGCAGGTCAGCCAGGTGATCGGCGTGCCCTCGGCCACCTTGGCGAACAGCCCGGGCAGGGTGATCCGCTTCCGCTCGGTCATCGTGGCCTCCTTCTCACCGGGCGACGCCGACAGCCGGCGACGGCAGGGCGATCATTCTGATCGGCGCGGGTCCCGGGAAGTGCCGTTGGGCTCGACCGTCCGATCCGGCCGTCACCGGCCGGCCGCACGGGCGGTCTCGAGCGGGCGACGGCTGCCCGGGCCGCGCCGCCGGTCGACCAGGACCGCCACCACCCAGGTCGCGATCGCCGCGCCGAAGACGACGACCGAGGTCCCCAGGTCGGACAGCCGGTCAGGGCTGACCAGGAGCTCGACCCCAAGGGCGAGCATCAGCAGGCCGGACAGGAGCTTGAGGCGGCGCGCCTCGACCACGCTGACCCCGCGCGACCCGAGCGTCACGGTGAAGCCCAGGACGATGAGCGCCAGCGGCGCGACGTAGACGACGTTGTACAGGACGAGGTAGCCGTAGTACGTCGCGGTCGGCAGGTCGTGGAGGGTCAGGGCCCGGGTGAAGACGACCGGGAAGCCACCGGTGCACAGCATCTCGTACATGTTCGCCGCGGCCGCCACGAGCACCGTCGCGACGAGGACCGTCCGGAAGGTCACCGCCTCGCCGAGATCGAGCATCCGTCCGAAGATCGCCGGACGGGCCGACTCCGGGATGACCAGCGAGACGCCGCGCCGGAACCACACGAAGTCCTTGATGTTGATCAGCGCGGCGATGACGGCCGCGGCGCCGGCCGCGAGGGTCATCAGCCGCAGCTCGCCGGCGATCAGGAACACGTTGAGCCAGGCGGCCATGAGCACGAAGTAGACGATCCCCGAGACGGCCACGAAGGTCAGCCCGACGGTCGCCATGCGGGCCCGGCTGCGGGTCGCCACGAGGACGCTGAGCAGGAACAGGAGGACCGACAGGGCGCACGGGTTGAACGCATCGAGGCCGCCCAGGACGACGGCGAGGACCGGCAGTGAGACCGACGCCGCGTCGACCTGGCCGACGAACGGCAGGCTGACCGGCGCGCCACCGGAGGCCGGGGCGCCCGAGCCGATCGGGCCCGGCGAGGCCGCCGGACCGGTCCCGCTGGCCTGGACCACCTGGTCGTGGTAGGCCTCGATGCCTGCGCGCAGGGCAGGCCCGCTCGTGGCCGGCGTGTCGAACCCCGTCTCGAGGCGCGCTCCGAACAGGAAGACGGGGACGTACCGGACGTCCTGCCCGATCGTGGCCGCGAGCTCGACGATCCGGGCCACGTTCGCGTCGTGCCCCTCGTCGAGCTGCAGCCAGTGGACCTCGAGCCAGGGCAGCTCGGTCTCGAGCTGGCGGACCCACGGCATCGCCTGCTGGCAGTGCGGGCACGTGCTCGAGTAGCCGAAGTAGAGGTCGACCACCGGGCTCCCGTCCGCGCCGCGATGCCACCACGGCGCGCCGTCGACCGGCGGGGCCGGCGTCGGCTCGGCGGCCATGACCGGAGCTACCGCGAGCGGGCCGAGCGCGATCGCGGCCAAGGCCAGCATGCCGGCCGCGAGCAGCCGGACCGATCTCATGCCTCGAGGGTTCACCGTCGATCATGCTGGACCGGGGTCGCGCGGGGGGTCCAGAGCCGGTCTGCCCCGGCGGCCCGGCCATTCGGCCTTCCGGCCCCGGGCCGCCAGCCCGCCGATGGATCGGACCGAGGCGACGCGGGAGACTAGAATGCCCGGGTGAGGTCGGCGATCCGGCGAGCGTGAGCCGGGATACGGCCGAGGGCGTCCCGACCTGGTGAGCCCGATGTCAGACCCGCCGACCACCGCGCCGGATGCCCAGGCGGCGCCCGAACCGGCGCCCCGTTCAGCCATCAACGAGGACTGGGCGGCGACGATCGTCGGTCTGGTCCTCTTGATCCTCGTCCTGCTCGGCGTGATCGGGAAGGGGGTCGTCCCGTGATCGCCGCGGCGACGCGCGGCGACGACCGACCCCCCGCAACATCCAGCCTCCGACGGGGGTGGCCGCTGGCGTCGGTCGTCCTCGTCCTCGGGCTGGCCGGCCTGGTCCACTTCCTGGACACGAATGTGCCCGCCTGGTTCCCGTCACAGACCTGGCTGAAGTCGGTCGAGTTCCCGATCTATGCCATCGCCGTCGGGCTCCTGGGCGGCGCGGCACTCGGTGCCCTGGGCCTTGCCGAGCGCCTCCGATTTGCCGTCCGGACCGAGTTCTACATCAAGACCGGACTGGTCCTCCTCGGCGCCTCGATCGACCTGAACCTCATCGCTCGGGCGGCCGGGCCGGCGATCAGCCAGTCGGTCCTCCTCATCTCGTGCATCTTCCTGGCGACCTGGTTCCTGGCCGGCGCGCTCGGGCTCGATCCCAAGCTCCGGGCCCTGATCGCGGCGGCCGTTTCGATCTGCGGGGTGAGCGCCGCGATCGCCGCCGCCGGCGCCGTCGCCGCCCGGAAGGAACAGCTCGTCTACGTGACCGGCCTGGTCATCTTGTTCGCCCTGCCGTCGATCTTCATCCAACCGTGGCTCGCCCAGCAGCTCGGCCTTTCCCAGGTCGTCGCCGGCGCCTGGATCGGCGGCAACATCGACACGACCGCCGCGGTCACTGCGGCGGGATCGATCGTCGGCGAGGACGCCCTCAAGGTGGCGGCGATCGTCAAGCAGACCCAGAACGCGATGATGGGCCTGGTCGCCTTCCTGCTCACGGTCTACTTCGTCTACCGGGTCGAGCGGAAGCCGGGCACCTCGGTCGGGATCGGCGTCCTCTGGCAGCGCTTCCCGAAGTTCATCCTCGGGTTCGTCGTCGCCTCGGCGATCGGGACCTGGTTCGTCACCGCTGCGAGTAACCAGGCCGCGGCGTCGGCCACCCTGAAGATCGCTGGCAGCGACCTGCGCGTGTGGTTGTTCACTCTGGCCTTCGTCTGCATCGGGCTCGACTTGAAGGTCGTCTCGCTCCGCGAGGCGGGGATCCGGCCGATCGCCGTCTTCACCGGCGCCACGCTCCTCAACCTCGCCCTCGCGCTGGCCATCGCATCGGTCGTCTTCGCCGGCTTCAAGCTGGGCTGACCGAGCGGACCCATCCGATCCCGCCGGGCCCGCGCCGATCGGCCGGACTGAGTCCCTGGCCGGCCTGTTCGGCGCCCTGACCGACACCCACCTGACGCCGTTCGTCGGCGGGTGATCGACTACGGGGTGACGATCGTGACGTCGGTCGCGCTGAAGGTCCGGGTGCCGGAGACCGTGCCCGGGCTGGCGCTCGCACCGGCCCCGGGTGGTCCGCCGGCTCCGCCGCTCAGCTGCACGACGACCTTGCTGCCCGCGCTCACGTCGGACGCGCTGGCCGCCGTCTGCCCGTGATAGGTCGTCCCGGACAGGCCGACCTGGACGGTCTGGCCGTCGGATGTCTCCAGGGTGAGCGTGTCACCGGTCACGGATCGGACCGTCCCGCTCACCGACAGGCCGGTGAGCGCGCCTCCGAAGAGACCTCCGGGGCCGCCGCTGGCGCTCGGCGCGAAGCTCGCGCCGGGAGCCCCTGCGGCGCGTCCTCCGCCGGCGCTCGACGCGGTCGCCGGGGCGGTCATCCGACCAGCCGCGAAGCCGAGCCCGCCGACGGCGATCAGGGCGCCGAGGACGACCACCAGGCCGCCCCAGGCGGAGCGCCTGGCCGCGGCTGGGGCGGGTCGGGGCAGTGGTTCGGTGGTCATCGGAGCTCCTTCGTCATTCGTAGCGGAGGGCGGCGATCGGGTCGAGCCGGGCCGCCTGTCGAGCCGGCCAGACGCCGAACACGACGCCGACGACCAGGCTGAACAGGACCGCCGCGACGAGGGTCACCGGGCTGAACAGGAAGCCCCAGCCGGCGAACGCGCCGATGACCGCGGAGGCGACCAGACCGGCGACGATGCCGATCAGGCCGCCGATGAGCGACAGGGTCAGGGCTTCGACCAGGAACTGGAGCAGGATGTCCCGGCTCTGGGCGCCGATCGCCTTGCGGATGCCGATCTCGCGGGTCCGCTCCCGGACCGAGACCAGCATGATGTTCATGATCCCGATCCCGCCGACGATCAGCGAGATCGAGGCGATCCCGCCCAGCAGCAGGGCCATCGTCGCGGAGACCGAGCTGGCGGTGCTGATGAGCTGGGTCTGGTCGGACACCGAGAAGTCGCTGGTGTCGCCGGACGCCAGGTCGTGCCGGTCGCGCAGGGTCGTGGTGATCAGCGCTTTGACCGTCTCGACCTGGCCCTGGGTCGACACGCTGACGCCGATCGAGCGGACCGAATCGGTGCTGCTCCCGACGAAGTAGTGGCGCATCGTCGAGACCGGGATGAGGACCTGGTCGTCCGAGCTCTGGAAGCCCGAGCTGCCCTTCTCCTGGAGGATCCCGACGACCCGGAACGGGATGCCGCCGATGGTGATCTCGGTGCCGAGCGAGCTCTGGCCCAGGCCGAGGTCGTCGGCGGTCGTCGCCCCGAGGACGGCGACTCGCAGACCCGCCTCGACGCTGGCGTCGGTCAGGAAGGATCCCTGCCAGATCGTCGTAGTTCCGGACGAGGGGGTAGTCCGCGGTGGTGCCGACGATCGTCGTCGTCGTGTTCTCCGAGCCGGCGACGACGAAGGCGTTGGTGCTGAGCTCGGGGGCGACGCCGGCCACGCCGTCGAGCGCGGCGATCGCGTCGCCGTCGGCCAGGGTGAGGGTCGTTGCCGAGCCGGCCGCGCTGCGGGTGCTGCCGCTGAACGAGGCGCCGGCGTTGATGGTCAGCAGGTTCGTGCCGAGTCCCTCGAGCCGGCTGGTGACCCCGCTCGTGGCGCCGAGGCCGACGGACACGAGCGCGACCACGCTGGCGACGCCGATGATGATGCCGAGCATCGTGAGGGCGGTCCGCAGTCGGCTCGTGCCGAGTCGGCCGATGGCCAGCCTGAGCAGTTCCGTGGTCCTCATGCCGCGATCCTCCCGTCGCGCACGTGGATCTCGCGGTCGGCGTGGGCGGCGACATCGCTGTCGTGGGTGATCAGGACGACGGTCCGACCCTCGTCGTGGAGCTCGTGGAGGAGCTCGATGACCTCGGCGCCCGACGTGCTGTCGAGGTTGCCGGTCGGCTCGTCGGCGAGGAGCATGGACGGGTTCGTGACGATCGCCCGGGCGATCGAGACCCGCTGCTGCTGCCCGCCGGACAGCTCCGAGGGGACGTGGCGAAGGCGGTCGCCCAGACCGAGCCGCTCGAGCGCCGATCCCGCCCGACGGATCGCCTCGTGTCGGCCGACACCCTGGTACAGGAGCGGGGTCGCGACGTTGTCCAGGGCGGTCGTCCGCGGGATCAGGTTGTAGTTCTGGAAGACGAACCCGATCGTCCGACTGCGCAGCTGAGCGAGGGCGTCGTCGTCGAGCTCGGCGACCGATCGGCCCTCGAGCAGGTAGGTTCCCGCCGTCGGCCGGTCGAGGCAACCGAGGATGTTCATCAGGGTCGACTTGCCGGACCCGGACGGTCCCAGGATCGCCACGAAGTCGCCGCGTCGGATCTCGAGGTCCACGTCCACGAGGGCCGGCACCTCGATGTGCCCGAGGTCGTAGATCCGTGAGACACCGAGCAGGGAGATGAGCGGCGCCGGGCTCTCGCCCCGCGGCGCGAACGTCCCCTCCATGGCGATCGCGGTCCCATCCACGGCCGTCGGATCGGTCATGACGGTGCCGCCGCTCATGGCTGTGGGCCCCCGGCGGGAGGTCCGCCCTGGACGCCCCCCGGGAAGCCGCCGCCCTGGTTCGTGGTCGTGGTCGTGGTGACCTGATCGGCCGACGTCCCGGTCACGACCGCCTCACCGGCCGTCAGACCGCTCGTGATCTCGGCCATCGAGTCGGTCATCAGGCCGACCTGGACAGACCGGGTCTCGAGGGACCCGTCCGAGCCGAGGACCCGGACCGTGTACCCGGTCGCGCTCGTGCCGCTCACGGCGATCGCGGGCACGGCCAGGACGTTGTCGGCCTGGCTGATCGTGATCGACACCTCGGCCGACATCCCGGGCAGCGGCTGGACCGTTGTGGAGGCCGACGGGCTGGCCGCGCTCCCATCCGGCGAGACGCTCGGCGTCGCTCCGCCGGTCGTGACGGGCGTGGCCGAGCCCGTCCCGGCTGCCGTCTCCGGCGTGCCATCGAGATCCACCGTGACGGAGTAGCTCACGACGCTCGACCCGGTCGTGCCGGACGCGCTCGTGCTGATGGCCGCGACCGTGCCGGTCGCCGTGGTCCCGGTCGCGGTGACGGTCACGCTGGCGGTCTGTCCGACCTTCAGGTTCAGGATGTCGTCCTCGCTGAAGGAGGCCGTCACAGCGAGGTCGGCGGACTGGAGCGTGATCGCCACGCCCGACGGGGCGACCGAGCCGGGGGTGATGTTGACCGCGCTGATCCGGCCCGCCACGGGCGCGCTGATCGTGGCGTGAGCGACCGTGGTCTGAGCGGCCGCCAGGCTCACCCTGGCCGAAGCCACCGCCGCCTCGTCGGTCGCGATGTCGGCGTCCGAGGCGCCGGCCACCTGCTTGGCGTAATTGTGCTTCGCGGACGTCAGCGACAACCTCGCGTTGGCGACCTGGTTGGCCGCCTGATGGTTCGAGGCCGTCGCCCTGACCTTGGTCGACGCCAGGTTCTGCTTCGCCTGACTGAGCGCTTCCCTGTCGGCCTTGATCGTCTGCGCGTCGGCGCCGGCGTTCTGGTCGGCCTTCAGCTGCCTGGTGGCCTTGGTGACCGCCGCCTGGGCCTGGCTCACCGAGAGCGCGTTCTGTGCCTTGGTATCGCTGGACGACTGGATCGCCTGGCTGAGTTGCAGCTGGGCCTGGCTGACCGAATCCCTGGCGGCCGCCCGGGTCGTGGCGTCGGCGCCGGCCTTGTCGGTCTTCAGCCTGGCCTTCGCGGCGTCGAGCGTCGCCTGCGCGATCTTGAGTTGGAGCTCGGCGTTGGCCGTGTCCGCCGTCGCCAGGACGTCGCCGGCGGCGACCTGGTCGCCGACCTTGACGTTGACGACGGTGACCGGCCAGCTGACGCTCGTCGTCCCGGACGCGGTGGACGTCGAACCAGAGGTCGTCGCGGTGGTCGAGCCGGCGGTCGTGACCGTGGGCTCGACCCCGAAGCTCAGGGAGTACGTCTCCGCGGCGGCGATGGTGCCGTCCGAGACCGCCGCGTCGATGACGTTCGCGGTCGCGGCCTGGGCCGTCTGGTAGGTCACCTCGCTCGATCCACCGGACCACGGCTCCAGGATCACAAGGCCGGCGGCTCCGACGCCCACGGCGGCCATCATCATGGCTGCCGCGATCTTCATCCTCATCGACGTCACCTCTCACGGGACGCTCTGAGGGCCTCGGCCCGGGTCCGTCCGCCTGACCGTTCGCTCCCGACAGGAGTCTCCGCCAGGGGGTCTTTCGAATCGGTTACGCGCTCGCGGGCCAGGGCCCCGCCCGGGGTGGCGAGGACCGGCCTCCGACTAGCGGGTCATCGACCGCCAGGGCTCGAGCGGCACGCCGTCGCGCAGCTCGAGCCAGCGGATGACGTAGGCGACCAGCAGGGGCGAGGCCTCGAGGCGGTCGCGCAACTCCGGGGTCGACACGTCCGGGGCGATCGGCAGGGCGGCCTCGCGGGCGAACGACTCGGTCAGGGTCGCCAGGCTGCCGACCGGGGCGAGGTGGCCGCGGATCAGCTCGACCCAGCGGCGGAACGCCTTGCGCCGCCAGGCGCCCGGGCGCTCGGCCCGGAGGTCCCAGAAGATGGCCGCACCGCCGGCCAGGGCGGTGGCGGATCGGGACGCCGGCCCGGCCCCCAGTCCGGCCCGGGAGGCGCGCCCGATCCGCCTGCCACCGAGCGCGATCCGACGAGGCACCCCACCCGGGACCGTCCGTCGGCCGCGCTCACCGGTCGGCGTTGATGCGACCATGTCCACAGGCTGGGCTCGGCGGGTCAACAGCGCGTCTCCGCCGGATCATCGGTCGGTCAACGATGGACCAGAAGGTGAGGGTGGTGGCGTGGAACGGATCGGCTTCATCGGGCTCGGGACGATGGGCGCCGCGATGGCGGGCCATCTCGCCCGCGCCGGTCACCCCGCTCACGGTCTGGAACCGGACCCCGGGCAGGGCAGGGGACCTCGTCGCGCTCGGGGCCGTCGAGGCGCCGGACCCGGCCCGACTGGCGGCCGCCAGCGACGTCGTCGTGGTCTGCGTCTCGGACACCCCGGACGTCGAGGCTGTCCTTCTCGGGCCCGCCGGCGTGGCCGCCGGCGCCCGTCCCGGGACCCTGGTCATCGACTGCTCGACGATCGCGCCCGGGCCGACCCGCGAGTTCGCGCGCCCGACTCGCCGAACGTGGCATCGCCCTGGTCGACGCTCCGGTCTCGGGCGGCTCGGAGGGCGCCCAGAAGGCGACCCTGTCGATCTTCGTCGGCGGCGCGCCGGCCGATGTCGAGCGGGCGCAGCCGATCCTGGCCGTCCTCGGCAAGACGATCACCCACGTCGGCCCGATCGGCTCGGGCCAGGCGGTCAAGGCGGTCAACCAGGTCATCCTGGCCGGGACGTATCTCGGGGTCGCCGAGGGGATCGTCCTGGCCCTGAAGGCCGGGCTCGACGTCGAGCAGGTCGTCGGAGCGCTGTCCGGCGGGGCCGCCCAGAGCTGGGTCCTGGCCAACCGGAGCGGTCGGATGCTGGCCAACGACTACCCGCTCGGGTTCAAGGTCGAGCTCCACCTCAAGGATCTCGGGATCGGGCTCGGCATGGCCGACGAGCTCGGGGTCGAGCTGCCGGTCACCCGCCTGTGCGCCGAGATCGAACGCGGCCTCGTGGCGGACGGCCACGCCGACGACGACATGTCGGCCGTCGCCCGATCGATCCGGGCCCGGGCCGGCCTGCCGAGCTGACCGGCCGCCCCGCACCGGCGCCCGGTCAGGCGACGGTGAGCGACGGCGTCCCGAGGAGGAGCAGCGGCTCGCCCAGCTTGCCCGAGTAGTTCGGGCGGAACCGCTCCATGTCGTACAGCCGCTCGACGTCGACCTTGCGCGGCCCGAGCTTCGGGTCGGGCAGCGTCGTGTGGGCGTAGTGGCCGTCCCGGATCGCGACCATCCGGCCGCTGCTGGCCGTCGGCGATGAGGTCCATCGCGACGTTGGCGAACGTCATCGCGACCATCTGGTCGAGCGAATCGGCCTCGCCGCTGCGCAGGTCGTAGGTCAGCTCGCTGGAGACCGACTCGATCCCCGTCCGCGACCGGATCTCGGCCGCCAGCGCCTCGCCGACGTTGACCTTGTGGCGATGCCCGAAGGCGTCGGCCTCGCCGTACTCGGCCAGCGAGCCGCCCTCCCACATCGCTCCCTCGGCGGCGATCACGAACGCGTAGTGGCTCGGGTTGAGGCGATGGTCCTCGGCCAGGACCGAGATCAGCCGCTCGAGGTCGAACGGGGCCTCCGGGATGAGGCAGCGTCCCGATGTGACGTAGGCGGTGAACAGGGCCGAGAACCCGGCGTCCCGACCGAAGATCCGGAACACGCCGATCCGCTCGTGCGAGCCGAGCGTCGTCCGCTGGCGGTTGATCAGCTCCTTGGCCCGGGTGATCGCCGACGAGAAGCCGATGCAGTACTCGGTGCCCCTGGACGTCGTTGTCCATCGTCTTGGGGATCGCCACGATCGGGCATGCCCTTCGATGACAGGACCTCGGCGAAGCTGAGCGTGTCGTCGCCGCCGATCGCCACGAGGTAGTCGAGCCCGAGCGACGCGATGTGGTCGAGGACGAGCGGCGTCAGGTCGTACAGGTCCTCGCCGACCGCGTAGCTCGGCGGCCTCGCTCGGCCGGCAGCCACGGCGGCAGGGTCTTCGCCCGCATCTTGCGCGGGTTCGTCCGCGACGTGTGGAGCCAGGTCCCGCCGGTCCGGTCGATCGTCCGGGTGTTGATCCGGTCGAGGTGGCGGAGGTAGTCGTGGTCGAGCTCGGGCCCGGGCGCATGTGGGTCAGCCCCTCCCAGCCGCGGCGGATCCCGATGACGTCGTAGCCGAGCTCGGTCGAGCGGTAGACGACGCTCTTGATGACCGAGTTGAGGCCGGGGACGTCGCCGCCTCCGGTGAGGACGCCGATCCTGCGGGTCCGGGCCATGTGCGCTCTCCTGCTGCGCAGCTCGCGTGCCGCCCGAATCCTAGACCCGACCGCGTCGAGCGCATGGGGCCGCCCTGTATCATCGGCCCATGAACTACGAGCTGTTCATGGGCGAGGCCCTCGCCGAGGCGCGGCTGGCGGTCGAGCGGGGCGAGCGGCCGAGCGCCGCCGTCGCCGTCGTCAACGACGCGATGGTCGCCCGGGCCCACGACCGCGTCCGCGAGACGAACGACCCGACCGCCCACGCCGTCATCGTCGCCCTGCGCGAGGCGGCCCGGCGGCTCGGCACCGCCCAGCTCGGCGACGTGACCGTCTTCTCCACCCTCGAGCCGTGCTCGATGTGCGTCGGGGCGCTCCTGGCCAGCGACGTCACGGAGCTCGTCTACGCCGTCCCGAACCGGCGCGACGGGGCCGCCGGGTCGGTCCTCCAGCTCGCCCAGCACCCGGCCCTGGCCCGCCGCCTCCAGGTCGTCAGCGGGATCCGCCGCGACGAGGCCGAGGAGCTCGTCGCGGGCGCTCGCCGCCGCCGTCGCGGCCCGCTCGCCGCGCTGATCCGGGACCTTCGGCCGAGCGGCCCGGCCGGCCTCCTCTGGTATCCTCTCGCGCGGAGAGGTGTCCGAGTGGTTGATGGTGCCGCTCTCGAAAAGCGGTGTGCGAAAGCACCGCGGGTTCGAATCCCGCCCTCTCCGCCAATCCTCGGCTCGACGGCCTCGCGTCGAGCTCGACCTCGGCCGGGAGAGGTCGCCTAGTGGCCTAGGGCGCCGCACTGGAAATGCGGTACAGGGAAACCTGTCGCGGGTTCAAATCCCGCCCTCTCCGCCACGACCTCGGGGCGATGGCAACTCGCGAGGCTCGGCCTCGCGCCCTCGGTGACCGAGTGCTCGTTTCGCGCTGACGGTGCCCCTGCTGTCGCCGTCCCCGCAGATCCGCAGTAGACTGCGCGTGCCGTGCTAGGCGGGGAACTAGCGGTGCCCTGTACCTGCAATCCGCTCCAGCAGGGCTGAATCCCCTCCCGAGGTCTTCGTTCTCGAAAGCCGCCGTCACGAGCGACGTTGAGGGCCGGGTCCCGCGCAGCGGCGACTCGTGAACCGTGTCAGGTCCGGAAGGAAGCAGCACTAAGCGATCTTCGCCGGGTGCCGCGGAACGGCCTGGTCCGAGCCGCTCGAGACACGTGGGCGCGGGAGCGTCCGATCGACGGAGGGTGCACGGCGTTCGACCCTTCGAGCCGGACCGGAGCGTGGCGTGGACCCTGACCTGAACTCCGACGACGCGACCCGCGGCGACGGACCGCACGTCGCCCTCTACCGGCGCTGGCGAGCCCAGACGTTCGGCCGGATCGTCGGCCAGGATGCCGTCGTCACGACCCTGCGCAATGCCGTCCGGACCGGCCAGGTCGCCCATGCCCTGCTGTTCGTCGGCCCGCGCGGGACGGGCAAGACGTCGATGGCCCGGATCGTCGCCAAGGCGCTCAACTGCACGAACCTCCAGGACGGCGATCCGTGCGACGCCTGCCCGTCGTGCGTCGCGATCCGGGAGGGTCGGGCGCTCGACGTCGTCGAGCTCGACGCCGCCACGAACAACAAGGTCGACCAGATGCGCGAGCTCCTCGAGCGGACCTGGACCGCGCCGTCCGACCTGCGCCGCAAGGTCTTCATCATCGACGAGGTCCAGCGGATCACCCAGGGCTGGGACGTCCTCCTCCGGACCCTCGAGGAGCCGCCCGACCACGTCGTGTTCATCTTCTGCACCACCGACCCGACCCAGATCCGGCCGGCCGTCCTGTCCCGTGTCCAGCGCTTCGAGTTCCGCCGCCTGACGATCCCCCAGATCGAGGGCAAGCTGGCGACGATCCTCGCCGCCGACGGACGGGAGCGCCGATGCCCGAGGCCATCCGGCTTGTCGCCCGGCAGGCGGCCGGCGGGATGCGCGACGCCGAGTCGATGCTCGACCAGCTGCTCGCCTCGAGCGCCGAGCGCCTGTCGATCGAGGCCGTCCGCGACCTCCTCGGCCTGGTCGACGCCGAGGTCATCGACGCCGTTCCTCGACGCGCTCGTCGGGGGCGACGCGCTCGCCGGGATCGCCATCCTCGACGGCCTCGAGGAAGCCGGCCGGGACCTCGGGGCGTTCCTCGACCAGCTGGTCGTCGCGCTGCGCGAGTCGCTCGTCGGCGCGCTGCCGGCTGGCCGGCCGCCGGACTCCACGCGGTCCGTGGCCGAGCGTCGACCGACGGCCGCGCGCCGGATCGCCGCGATCGACCCGAGCCGGCCAGGGCGTCGGCGGCCTCCGCTTCCAGCTCGAGCTCGCCCTGT
The DNA here is from genome assembly GCA_963837825.1 of uncultured Chloroflexia bacterium. Taxonomy (GTDB): domain Bacteria; phylum Chloroflexota; class Limnocylindria; order Limnocylindrales; family CSP1-4; genus Chersky-267. The sequence continues at coordinate 830 of CAWIOR010000014.1, read as the reverse complement.
CGGCAGCGCGTCCGCCGCGCGCTCGATCGACCGCCGCGGAGCCGCGCCCGCCGCCCGCCGCCCGCCTGGTGCATCGGCCGAGCCGAGCCGTGGCCGACGTCGGACCGGCTGCCGCCGTGCCCGTCGGCCCCGGACCGGCCGGGCGCGGCACCGAGCCGCCGCCCGTCGCCCGCGACCCGCGCCGCAGGGTCGCCCGGCGTCCACCCCGGATGCCGAGACCGCCGCGGTCGCCGAGGCAGCCGCCGGATCGCCCCCGACTCCGCGACCCCGCCCGCCGAGGCCGCGATCCCGCCGCGCCACCCGCCGCACCGCCCACTGCCGTCCCGCGTCCCGACCAGGGAGGGCTCCGGGAGCTCGACCGGGCCTGGCCGCAGATCGTCGCCGAGCTGAGCAAGTCGCCGCCGATCAAGCCGCTCATCGAGGTCTGCCGCCCGATCGCCGTCGACGGCGACGTCGTGACCCTCGGCTTCCCCGAAGGCAAGTCGTTCCTCAAGGACGTCGCCGAACGGCGACGCTCGACCCTCGAGGAGGGGATCGGCCGGGCGATCGGGCGTTCGGTCGCGGTCCGTCTCGTGGCGACCAACCTCGACCTCCTGCCCCCGCCGATCGACGAGGACGCCGAGCGGATCATCGCCGCCGCCAGGCGGATCTTCGCCGACGACCTGGTCGACGCCGGCGAGGTCGGCTGACGCCCCGGCGCGCTGCGCGGCCGGCGCGCATCGGCCAGACTTGACGGAGCGGACCGCGGTCGCGTCGCGGCGCAAGGAGGACGATCCCGGATGGGCATGGCCAACCTCCAGCGGATGGCGCAGCAGATGCAGCAGGAGATG
>CAWIOR010000013.1:0-183439 GCA_963837825.1 uncultured Chloroflexia bacterium | reverse complement strand
GACCGCGTTGCGGCCGTCCCCGGCACCCAGGTCGAGCGCACGCCCGGGCGTCATCGCCCCGACTTCCTCGACCAGCGTCGGATCGGCGTCCGCGCGACTCGATCGGGTCCCGGGATGCATGCCGCTCGTCCCAAGCTCCGCCGGCTCGGGCTCGACCCAGCCGGTCCGTCGCCGCTGCTCGCTCACGACCGGGACCGGCCCGGCTGATCGTCGAGGTGCTCCCGGATCCGCCCAGCGATCGCATCCTCGACGACCGTATCGGGGTCGCGCAGACCGCCCAGGCTCGCCTTCACGCCGACGAGCCCGGCGTACAGCGGCGGGCACGTCGGGCAGGTCTCGAGGTGCGCCTCGACCGCCGAGCGGGTGCCCGCGTCGAGCTCGCCGTCGAGGTACGCCGAGACGTGCCGGCGCGCCCGCCAGCAGCGGAGGGGCTGGGCGAGGCTCGCCTGCCGTCGTTCGTCGCCCTCGGCGAGCGCACTGACCAGCATCATCCGGCCCCTCCGCAGGCGCTGTTTCGTCGCCGGCAGCCCGGCGTCCATCGCGCGGCCGATCTCCGCGGCCGTCCAGCCGACGACGTCGTGGAGGACGACCGGCACCCGGTAGATGACCGGCAGGCGCGCGAGCGCGTCCTCGAGCTCGTCGCGAAGCTCGGCTCGCTCGAGGACCCGGTCGGGCGCCACCGAGTAGCGGTCGTCGCGCCAGTCCGCCTCGACGGCTTCGATGTCGAGCTCGTCGCGATGGACGCGTGACCGGTCGATGATCCGGTTGACGAGGCTGCGCCGGAGCCAGGCCGAGAGCGCCGCCGGATCGCGAAGCTGGTCCCGGCGACGCCACGCGCCGACGATCGTCTCCTGGGCGCAGTCCTCGGCCTGGTCCGCGTCGCGGACGAGCCGGGTCGCGAGCCGGACGAGCCGCGGCAGTTCGCCGACGAGCGCGTCGGCGAACGCATCCGCCGTCGGATCGCGTCGTCGATCGTCGGCTCGATCAGGTCTGCCGCCACGCGTCACGCTCATCCTCGAGGTCGTCCGATCAGTGGGCGGCTCGCTTCGTGCCGACGCGGAGCAGCGCGTACAGCGGGCAGAAGCCAACGATACCCGTGACGAGGGCGATCGCGGCGACGACCCAGACGACGTAGAGCAGCGGCGCGGTCACAGCGCCGGCGAGGGCGAGCGCGGCGAGGCCGATCCCGAGCACGATCCTGATGATCCGGTCGATCGGTCGATTCGTTGGTCGCGAACTTCATCTCGGTGTCCTCGTGATGTCGACGGGCGGCTGCCCGTTCCTACCCGAGGGACGAGACCCGGGCCGGGATGGATACATCGCGGCCGGTCGAGCGGATCGCCCGCCGAGCCGAAGGTCCGCCTGGCCCACGTTCGTGACCAATGGCCCACGGCCTTATATGCGTTAGACATATATTCGCCAGAACGAATAGTGGTCGTGGGCATACGGCAGCGACCGACGATGAACACGACCAGGGCGAGGAGCAGCGAATGCCAAGCGCCACGCACGACATCGATGAGCTCCAGGCCTCGCTGCTCCGGTCGCTCGCCAGCGCACATCGCCTCCGGATCCTCCACCTCCTGGGCGAGCGGCCGTGCGAGGTCAACGAGGTCGCGCGCGAGCTGGGGATGAGCCAGGCGGCGGCCTCCCAGCACCTCGGCGCCATGCGGGCCGTCGGCCTCGTCGAGGCCATCCGCGACGGACGCACCGTGAGCTACCGGCTCAGCGACCCGCAGATCCTCGCGGCCTGCGGGCTCATGCGCGCCGTCCTGGTCCGCCGGCTCTCGAGGCTGGGCGATCTGGCCGCCGCGGTGCACGAGCCGACCGTCTTCCTCGCCTCCACCAGTCAGGAAGGTCATCCGTGAGCAGACAGCCTCTCCATCGTCCTCTTCTCGGGTACGGACGACAAGCTCCACGCGGCGGCCACGATCGCTGCCGGCGCCGCCGCCATGGGCACGCCGGTCAGCATCCTGCTGATGTACTGGGCCCTGGACGCCTTCCGGGCCGATCGCATCTCCAACGACCACGGGCTCGCCTACGACGCCGCGCGGCCCCGGTCGAACGAGCCGGTCGAGCACGTCGGGGAGATCCCCTGGCTGGAGACGTTCCGACAGGCGAAGGAGCTCGGCGAGGTGACCATCCGGGCCTGCTCGGGATCGCTCGCCACGCTCGGCCTCGACGCGACCGCGCTCGACCCGCTGGTCGACGACGCCGGCGGGATCGCCTCGTTCCTCGCGGCCGCCGAGGACGGCCAGATCCTCTTCATCTGAGCCTCAGACACGGAAAGGAGCCTCGACATGGCGGAGCACGAGAAGCTCGTGATCATGGCCACCCACGGCCGGAGGACCCGGAGCTGGCGACCATCCCGTTCGTCATGGCCTGCGCGGCGCTGGCGTCGGACGTCGCGGTCGTCATGGGCTTCCAGGGCGACGGCGTCCGCCTCGTCCACCAGGGCGAGGCCGAGACGGTCCAGGCGCCGGACTTCCCGCCGCTGGCCAAGCTGCTCGACGACTTCCGCGAGCTCGGCGGGAGCTCCTCGTCTGCTCGCCGTGCGTGAAGAGCCGCGGATCGCGGAATCGCTCGTGGCCGGCGCCGAGATCGTGGCCGCGGCCCGTTCGTCGCGGAGGTGACCTCGGCCACGAACAGCCTCGTCTACTGAGCCACCTCGCCGGCGGCGCATCAGCGTCGGCCGAGCGACCAAGAAGGAGATCACTCCGATGCTCACGATCACCACTCCACTGAGCGACACCGACCTCATGGCTCTCGAGAGCGCCAAGGTCGTCGACGCCCGCGGCAGCGCCTGCCCGGGCCCGCTGCTCGAGGCCAAGAAGGCGCATGAACACGGTCCAGGTCGGGCAGGTCATCGAGATCTGGTCGAGCGACCCGGCGACCAAGAGCGACATCGGGGCCTGGTCGGCGAAGGTCGGCCACACCTACCTCGGTACCTGCCGGGCGAGGGCTACGAGCGCGTCTTCGTCATGCGCCAGAAGTAGCGATGGCGGGCCGCTGACCACGGTCCGCCAAGGAGTCACGCTGCGATGACCACGCTCGCCCCGGAGAAGCCACAGGAGCAGGAACGGACCTTCGTTCCCCGGATCCTCGTCTTCTCGACCAACAACATCTCCGACCCCGGCATCGACCTGGCCGGCAGCTCGCACATGAACTACTCACCGGGCGTCGTGGTCATCAGCCTGCCCTGCACCAGCGGGATCAGGCCGAGCTGGATCCTGCACGCCATCGAGCAGGGCTTCGACGGCGTCTTCATCGCCTCCGACGGCGACGAGTGCGCCTACCTGTCCGACTGCTCGAGCCGGGCCTCGCGGATCGTCGCCGAGGCCCAGGAGCTGCTCAAGCAGGGCGGCCACGAGCCGCAGCGGCTGAAGATGGCCGCGATCTGCTCGGTCTGCGCGGAGCCGTTCACGAAGCACGTCCAGCAGTTCGGCCAGGCGCTGGCCGAGCTGGGACCGTCGGCGGTGAAGTCATGACGGACTACGACGTCCTCGTCGTCGGCGCGGGCATCGGCGGCATGGAGTCCGCGCTCAAGCTCGGCGACATGGGCTACAGGGTGCTGCTGGTCGAGAAGGAGGCCAGCGTCGGCGGGAAGATGATCCTGCTCAGCAAGGTCTTCCCCACGCTCGACTGCGCCAGCTGCATCTCGACCCCGAAGATGGCCGCGACCATCCACCACCCCAACGTCACGACGCTGACCTACAGCGAGGTCGAGGGCATCGAGCCGCGTCGCCGACGGCCGCTTCCACGCGAAGATCAAGCAGAAGGCCCGGTTCGTCGACGAGGCGGCCTGCACCGGCTGCCAGCAGTGCGAGACGGCCTGCACCGTCGCCGTCCCCGACCAGTTCAACGCCGACCTGGTCGCCCGCCGCGCGGCGTACATCGCCTTCCCGCAGGCGGTGCCCGAAGAAGGCGGTCATCGAGCGGGCCGGCTCCTCGCCCTGCTCGTACACCTGCCCGGCCGGGCATCAAGGCGCACGGCTACGTGTCGCTCATCCGCAGCGGCGAGTACGAGAAGGCGTTCCAGCTCGTGCTCGACGCGACGCCGCTCGTCGGCACGCTCGGGCGCGCCTGCTACGCGCCGTGCGAGGTCGAGTGCACGCGCGGCTCGCTCGAGGGCCCGCTGCCGATCCGCCGGCTCAAGCGCTTCGTCGCCGACATCGCACTACGAGCAGTCGACGGCCCGGGCGTCGACGGTCCCCGAGCCGAACGGCCACCGGGTCGCCATCGTCGGCTCCGGGCCGGCCGGCCTGACCGCCGCCTGGCAGCTCGCCCGCAAGGGCTACGCGGTCAAGATCTTCGAGGCGGCGCCCGAGGCCGGCGGCTTCCTGCGCCTGGCCATCCCGGCCTACCGCCTGCCCGTCCGAGGTCGTCGAGCAGGACATCGCCAACGTCACCGCGCTCGGCGTCGAGATCGCCGCGAACACGCCGGTCGAGGACCTCGAGGCGCTCCACGGCGAGGGCTACGACGCCGTCCTGGTGGCGACCGGCACGCCGCTCTCGACCAGGCTCGGCGTCCCCGGCGAGGAGCTCGACGGCGTCCTCAGCGGCGTCGACTTCCTGCGCGCGGTCAAGCTCGGCGAGGGCGTCGACCTGACGGAACGCCGGGTCGTCGTGGTCGGCGGCGGCAACGTGGCCATGGACGCCGCCCGCACCGCCCGCCGGCTCGGCGCGCGCGACGTCACCGTCGTCTACCGGCGCACCCGCGCGGAGATGCCGGCCCACCACGTCGAGGCGGACGACGCCGAGAAGGAGGGGGTCGGCTTCGTCTTCCAGGCGGCCCCGGTCGCGGTGCTCGACGACGGCCACGGCGGCGACGCGCGGTCTGCGCTGCAGCCGGATGGCCCCGGGCGCGCCGGACGCGTCCGGCCGCAGCCGGCCGGAGCCGATCCCGGGCAGCGAGTTCGACATCGACTGCGACGTGATCATCGCCGCCATCGGCATGGCGCGCCGACACCGAGCGCCTTCGCCGGCCAGGTCGGGGCCAACGCCGAACGGCACGCTCGAGGTCGACCCGCGGACGCTGCAGACGCGACGTGCCCTGGCTGTTCGCCGCCGGCGACGTCGTCTCCGGCGCCTCGGACATCACCCGCGCGACCGGCCAGGGCCAGCGCGCCGCGTTCATGATCGACCGCTGGCTCCAGGACCGGACGCTCGACGGCTTCGACCTGCGGCTCCCGGTCGTCGACAAGGACGCAGGTGCTCGCGCGCCAGAAGGCGTACCGCCTGGCCGCTGCCGGCCGCCCCGAGCGAGGTCATCAGCGCCGCGCCGACCGACTTCGCGAGGTCGAGCCGCCGATGACCGAGGCCGAGGCCCGCTACGGCGCCGGGCTGTGCCTCGACTGCGGCGTCTGCTCCGAGTGCCACGAGTGCGTCGACGCCTGCCCGGCCGACGGACTGCATCGACCTGCGCGCGCGCGACCAGGTCATCGACGTCGAGGTCGGCGCGGTCGTCGTCGCCACCGGCTTCAAGCTCTTCGCCGCCGACCTCAAGCCGGAGTACGGCTTCGGCACGTTCAAGAACGTCATCACCGGCATGCAGATGGACCGCCTGCTCGCCCCGACCCGGCCGTTCAACACGATCCTGCGGCCGGGCGACGGCAAGGTCCCCGAGCGGATCGCCTACGTGCTGTGCACCGGCTCGCGCGACGAGACGGTCGGCAACCCGCTCTGCTCGCGCTTCTGCTGCATGTACTCGATCAAGCAGAACCAGCTGATCATGGGCGCCCTGCCGCTCGCCGACGTGACCGTCCACTACATGGACATCCGCGCCGCCGGCAAGCGCTACGACGAGTTCTACGAGCAGGCCAAGGCGATGGGCGCCAACTACGTCAAGGGCCGCGTCGCCAAGATCACCGAGAAGGACAACGGCGACCTGGTCCTGCGCTACGAGGACATCGAGAACGGCGGCGGGATCGTCGAGGCCGAGTACGACCTGGTCGTGCTGGCCGTCGGCGTCCAGCCCAACAGCGACGCCCAGGCGCTCTTCCCGGAGGGCGACCTGTCGCTCGACGAGTTCCACTACGTCGCCGAGCCCGACGAGGACGCGAACCCGGGCCAGACCAGCATCCCCGGCGTCTTCGTCGCCGGCGCCGCCTCCGGCGCCAAGGACATCGCCGACTCGATCCTGCACGCCGGCGCGGCGGTCGCCCAGGTGGCCGCCTACCTCGAGAGGGCGAAGGTGCCGGCATGACCGAGCAGCGAGCGCCGGATCGGCGTCTACGTCTGCCACTGCGGCGGCAACATCTCCGACTACGTCGACGTCGACCAGGTCGTCGCGGCCGCCCAGGACGAGCCCGGCGTGGTCGTCGCCCGCCAGATGATGTTCGCCTGCTCGGACGCCGGCCAGCAGGACATGGAGCGCGACATCGAGGAGCAGGAGCTCGACGGCCTCGTCGTCGCCTCGTGCTCGCCGAAGCTCCACGTCGTCACCTTCCGCGGCGTCGCCAAGCGGGCCGGCCTGAACCCGTACGAGTACACCCAGGTCAACGTCCGCGAGCAGGCCTCCTGGATCCACACGCGACGACGCGCAGGCGCGACCACGGACAAGGCGATCAGCCTGGTCAAGGCCGGCATCGCCCGGACCCGGCTGACCGAGCCGCTCGAGCCGCTCGTCGTCGAGACGACCCAGCAGACCCTGGTCGTCGGCGGCGGCGTCGCCGGGCTGCGCGCGGCGATCGGGCTGGCCGACATCGGCCTCGGCGTCTTCCTCGTCGAGCGCGAGGCCGAGCTCGGCGGCTGGGTCGGCCGCTTCGGCGAGATGTACCCGAACGGCAAGAACGGCCGCGAGCTCATCGCCGAGCTCATCGAGGGGTCCGCCGGCGCCCGTCGATCACGCGTCTTCACCAACGCCGAGCTGGTCAGCAAGTCGGGCAGCTTCGGCAACTACCAGGTCGGCATCCGGGTCGGCGGGAGCGGCGCCGGAGACGCTCGTCGGTCGAGGTCGGCTCGATCGTCGTCGCCACCGGCTTCGACACCTACGCAGCCGGAGGTCGGCGAGTTCGGCTACGGCATCGAGGGCGTCGTCACGCTGCCCGAGTTCAAGGAGCTGATCGACGGCGCGACCGGGCCCGCTGACTACCACGGCAAGCCCGTCCGGAGCGTCGCCTACATCTACTGCGTCGGCAGCCGCGAGCCGCCGGCAAGCCCGAGGCCAACGAGTACTGCTCGCGCTACTGCTGCGCGGCCACGGTCGCCGCCTCGGTCCAGCTGGCCTCCCGCGACGCCCGGATCCACCAGTACCACCTCTACCGCGACATGCGCACCTACGGCAAGTACGAGCTGATGTACACGGAGTCCCGCAAGCTCGGCTCGGTCTACCTCAAGTTCGCCGACGATGCGCCGCCGACCGTGGCCCGGGACGACGGCCGGCCGGCTCGTCGTGACCGTGCGCGACCTGCTGACCGGCGGCGAGGAGCTGGCCATCCCGGCCGACCTCGTCGTGCTGGTGACCGGCATGGTCCCGCGCCAGAACGAGGAGCTGATCGACGTCCTCAAGCTGCCGGTGGGCAAGGACGGCTTCTTCAACGAGATCCACCCCAAGCTGCGCCCGGTCGAGACCGTCGTCGACGGCGTGCTACATCGCCGGCGCCTGCCAGGGACCGAAGAACTCGAGCGAGAGCGTGGCCTCCGGCCTGGCCGCGGTCACCCAGAGCGCGGTCATCCTGAAGAAGGGCTTCGCCGAGCTCGACCCGCTCGTCGCCGATCGTCGACACCGACGCCTGCACCGCCTGCGGCGAGTGCCTCGACGCCTGTCCCTACGGCGCCATCGAGATGGCCGCGGCCGACGGCCGGTCCGTGGCCGTCATCAGCGAGACGGGCTGCAAGGGCTGCGGTGGGTGCGTGCCGGTCTGCCCGGAGGACGCGATCGACCTGCTCGGCTACACCGACGCCCAGATCACGGCGATGATCGACAGCCTGCTGGAGGTCCCGGTCGCATGAACGCACCGAACCGCGAGCTCCGCGAGATCATCCGCGAGGAGCCGGTCATGCGCGCCCGGATCCTCGACGCTGCTCGAGCGACGGACCGCGGACCGTCCCCGAGATCGCCGCGGCGCTCGACTGCCCGACCCACGAGGTCCTGTTCTGGGTGATGGGCATGCGCCGCTACGGCCACCTGCGCGAGGTCAAGGGCGTCACCGACGAGGGCTACTTCCGCTACGAAGCGATCGAGAAGGATCCGTCATGACCGCCCTGCGTCGACACCGACCTGCTGACCGACCTCCAGCGCTTCGGCGCGGCCGACGTCTCCGCCTGCTTCAGCTGCGGCACCTGCACGGCGACCTGCCCGCTGGTCAGCGAACGACGCGACCTTCCCGCGCCGGATGATCCGCTACGCCCAGGTCGGCATGCGCGACAAGCTCCTGTCGAGCAAGGAGCTGTGGACCTGCTACGCCTGCGGCGAGTGCTCGGAGACCTGCCCGACGCAGGCCGAGCCGAGCGAGTTCATGGCCGCGGCCCGGCGCTACGCGATCGCCAGCTACGACCGGACCGGCCTCGCCCGGACGATGTACACCCGGCCGCTGCTCGGGACGCTGATCGCGGTCGCCCTGGCCGCCTTCTTCGCCCTGTTCATGTACGCGGGCCACGGCCCCCAGAGCGCCGACCTCGCTGGACATCTTCGGGTTCATCCCCGAGGAGCTCATCCACGACCTCGGCATCGCGGTCATGGTCGTCGTCTTCGCTGGCCGGGCTCGCTCGGCGTCGCGACCATGGCCCGGGCGCGTCGGGCGAGCCGGCGGCGTCACGGTCCGCTCCGTCGTCGGCGGTCGGCGGCGCTCCGCCGCTCCGGCGGGCGCCCTGTGGACGCGCCCTCGCCGTCGAGACGCTCGGCCAGCGTCGCTATCGCGACGACTGCGACGCCGACGCGGCCGCGCCGCCCTGGTACCTGCCGCCGCTGGTTCCTCCATGCCGCCACGATGTGGGGCTTCCTGGGCCTGCTGGCGGCGACGATCCTCGACTACGGGCTGGCGCTCGCCGGGATCAAGGCGACCGGCACGCCGGTCCCGATCTGGTATCCGGTCCGCCTGCTCGGCACGGTCGCCGGGATCCTGCTCGTGTACGGCGCGACGATGCTCATCGTCCAGCGCTTCCGCGGCGCGGAGCGCTCGGTCCGCCACTCGACCACCGCCGACTGGACCTTCCTCGCCCTCGTCTGGATCACCGGGGTGACCGGGTTCGCGCTCGAGCTGGCGCTGTACCTGCCGAGCGCTCCGGCCTGGGGCTACTGGGTCTTCCTGTTCCATGTCGCGGTGGCGATGGAGCTGGTGCATCCTCGCCCCGTTCATGAAGCTGGCCCATGCCGTCTACCGGCCGGTCGCCCTGTTCTTCCTGGCCCTCGCGGGCACGCCGGGGGACCAGCCGCGGGAGGAGGCCTGAGTGGCTGACGACACCATCGGGAGCTCGCCGGGCGCCCACTCATCAGCGTCATCTTCGGCCGGGATCACGCCCGTGCCCGTCCAAGCAGCCGAGTGCCAAGGAGGTCTGAGATGACCGCGACCCTGCCCCAGGTGTCCGTCGAACACCACGAGCGGCTCATGCACCACGTCGACCTCATGCCGGCCACGGGCGACCTGGTCGGGGCAGCGCCCCTCGCCGAGCTCCGGCCCCAGGTCGACGAGATGGCCGGGTTCCTGACGGGCTGCTCATCCCGCACATGGACGCCGCCGAGCGCACGCTCTACCCGGAGCTCGAGCGCCTGCTCCAGAACCGCCACTCGATGACCCCGATGCGGCGCGAGCACGATGAGATCCGGCAGCTGGTGGCCGAACTCGCGCACCTCCAGCGAGCGGCCGCCGGGCCACCTGCCGACCGGTCAGGCGGTCGCCCTGCGCCGCGTCATCTTCCGCCTGTACGCCCTGCTCAAGGTCCATCTCGCGGAAGAGCAGCTCTACCTCGGGATCATCGAACAGGGCGTGTCGGCCGACGGCGCCGAGGCGCTCGCGGCGGCGATGGAACACGCTGGCACCACGGAGTTCTGACCGGACGACCGGGCCCTCGGCATGGCCGTACCCGGGTGCGCGAAGCGACTATGCTCCCGAAGCAGATGGATGCGTCGAGCGGCGACCGACTGACGAGGCGAGACCAGCGTCTCGCCGGTACCAGCCTGCGATGCGTCGACGCGGACCGGAGCCTCGGCGGACCCGGACGCCCTCGCATCGGATCGCGATGCCGCCGGGATCCCGGTCCACCGTGGCTGGGCGCCGCTGGGCGGGCGCCACCGCTGGATGGAGCCGTTCGTGCTCGTGCTCCTGGCTGGCGGCGGCGCGCACGGCTACGCGATCACCGCCCAGCTCGAGGAGATGGGCATCACCGGCGGGTCGGTCGACGTCGGCCAGGTCTATCGGACCCTTCGGGACCTGGAGGAGGCTGGCCAGGTCACCTCATCGTGGTCGACCGAGCCGGTCGGCCCGCAGCGTCGCGACTACGTGCTGACCGACGGAGGCTACGCCGCCCTCGACGCATGGGCGGCCGTCATGAAGGAGCGGGCCCGGCTGATCGCCGAGTTCAACGCCCGGTACCTCGAGGCCGTCGCGGCGCCGCGGAAGCGGGGCTGATCAGGGCCGCAGACGTCCGCAGCCGGGCACCTGGATCCGCTGACCGTTCCTACAGCGGCTCGGCGCTCGCGTGGTCGATGCCCCGGGCAAGGAGGTCCTTCTCCTCGGCGGACAGGTTGCGGTCGAGGACGCCGAGGTAGAGCTCCTCCTCGGCGAGGTGGACCTTCAGGATCGCGTAGAGCCGGTACAGGACCCGCCGAAGACCGATCTCGTCGCCCTGGCTCATGCGTCCCTTCGGCCACGAGCTCGCGGTACTGGCAGAGCGACCCGAACAGCGCGCGCAGCTGCTCGTGCTCGCGCCGCATCGGGGCCATCGAATGGCGCTTGTCCATCAGCTGCTCGAGCCGCCCGTAGAGGGTCGTCTCGATCGCTTCCATGTGCGGCACGAGCCGGCCGACGATGAAGCTGCACTCCTCCTGGAAGCTGGCGGAGAACTCCTCCGGCGTCACGCGGCCGATCATCTCGGCAAGTTCGGGAAGCCGGTCGACGTGCGGCTCGATCAGTTCGTGGTGCTCGTGGGATGTTTCAGGGAGTGAACGCATGAACGGCACCATCTCGAAGTCGTGTGGCGGACAGACGCGTCGACGTAAGCGGGCAACGGTCGCGCAGCCGACCGGGAGCCCGGCACGGTGACACGGTCCGCCCCTGACCGAGAGCATCGCGATCGAGCGGCGTCGGTCAAAGGGCCGTCCAGCCCGATTTCGGTGACACGGAAGACCGACCGCTCGGCCGCGCGTGCCATCATCCGCCCATGAAGCCGCCGCGCGTCCTGGTCGTCGACGACGAGGCGCCGATCGTCGAGCTCGTCCGCGGCTACCTCGAACGCGAGGGTTTCGCGGTCGAGTCGGCGTCGGACGGCCCGGCCGCCGTCGACGCCGTCCGCACCGTCCGAACCCGACGTCGTCATCCTCGACGTGATGCTGCCCGGCCTCGACGGCATCGAGGTCTGCCGGCAGATCCGCACGTTCTCGGACGCCTACGTCCTCATGCTCACGGCGCGGGGCGAGGAGATCGACCGGATCATGGGCCTGACGGTCGGCGCGCGACGACTACCTCGTGAAGCCGTTCTCGCCGCGCGAGCTGGTCGCGCGGGTCAAGGCGCTCCTGCGGCGGCCACGCCGTGCCGGCCGAGCCGGCGGCGGGCGGCCCGTCGGGCCTCGAGCTCGACGTGGCGCGCCGGCTCGTCCGCGTGGACGGGGCGCCGTGTCGAGCTCACGGCGCTCGAGTTCGACCTCCTGGCCGTCCTCGCCCGCGATCCGGGCGTGGTCGTCGGGCGCCAGGCCCTGCTCGATCGGGTCTGGGGCCCGGAGTTCGTGGCGGACGACCACCTCGTCGACGTCCACATCGCGAACCTGCGCAAGCAAGCTCGGCGACGATCCCGGCCAGCCCCGGTTCATCGAGACGGTGCGCGGCGTCGGCTATCGCCTGCGCGAGGGGTCGTGATGCTCCCGCGCTCGCTGCGGGCGCGCCTCCTGGTCGCGTTCCTCGTCGTCGTCGCCGCGTCGCTCGGCACGGTCGCGGTGGCCGTCCTGCTGGTCGGCCCCGGGTACTTCGCCGAGGCGATGGGCCACATGCCCGGCGACCCGATGGGCGAGGCGATGGGCGAGGCGACCCAGGCCGCGTTCGCCGATGCGATGCGCCAGGCGCTCCTCGCGGCGACCGTCATCGCGGTCGTCACCGCGACGGTCGTCAGCCTCGCGGTCGCGGCCCGGATCGCGCGCCCGATCAGCGCCCTCGCCGCGGCGGCGCGTCGGATCGCCGGCGGCCACTACGCCGAGCGCGTCCCGGTCGATGAGCCCGGACGAGCTCGGCGAGCTCGCGACGTCCTTCAACGACATGGCGGGCTCGCTCGAGGCGACTGAGCGTCGCCGCCTCCAGCTCGTCGGCGACGTGGCCCACGAGCTGCGGACGCCGCTCACGACCCTCGACGGCTACCTCGAAGGCCTTGAGGACGGCGTGATCGAGCCGAGCGCCGAGACCTGGCGCCTCCTGCGCGCCGAGACCGGGCGGCTGACCCGGCTCGTCGCCGACCTGTCCGAGCTCTGGCGGGCCGAGGCCCGCCAGCTCCCGCTCCACATCGAGGCGGTCGATGTCGCCGCGGTCGCGCGCGAGGTCGTCGAGCGGTTCGCCCCGCTCGCGAGCCGCGCGCGCGATCCACGATCGACGCTCCCGACGGCCCAGACGACTCGCGCGCGGCCGACCGCGACCGCGTCGCCCAGATCCTCGGCAACTACCTGTCGAACGCGATCCGGCACGCGCCCGGACGGGTCGACGATCACGGTCTCCTCGGCGTCGTCGAGCGGCCGCGTGCAGGCTCGCCGTCACCGACCGCGGGCCGGGCCTCGCGCCCGACCAGCTCGAGGCGGTCTTCGAGCGGTTCTACCGCGTCGATCCGGCGCGGAGCCGATCGGCCGGTGGCTCGGGGATCGGGCTCACCATCGCCCGCGCGCTCGCCGAGGCGATGGGCGGTCGGGCCTGGGCGAGAGCGCCCGCCCGATGGCGCCGGGGTCACGTTCCTGCTGGAGCTCCCGGCCGCCTGATCGCCAGGATGCCGCGGCGTCCTTGACCGAATCTTGAGGAACGCTTGCGGCCTTCTGCATGGACGCCTGACGTTCGCGGCCCAACCTCGTCTTGTGCCGGTCGCGTCCTCGCGGCGCGGCACGAGAAGAGGTCCCGCGAATGATGGACGGCCTGACGATGGGGTTCGAGGCCTGGCTCTGGATGGGAGCCTGGGTGCTCGCTCTCGGCGTCCTGGTCTGGCTCCTCGTCCGTGAACCGCGCCGGACCGGGCGTGACGAGGCGCTCGACACCCTGCGGTCGCGTCTCGCCCGCGGCGAGATCAGCCGAGATGAGTTCGAGGCGGCGCGTCGCCTCCTCGAGTCCCTGATGGCACCGCAAGGAGACGATCCGATGACAGCGAAGGTCACCGCGCGGCGACCGCGCGGCATCCCGCAGCAGACGACGTTCGAGAAGGCCCGGCCCGCGATCTTCGGGCTGATCGTCGTCGCCGTCCTGGCCGTCGGCGGGTAGCTCGCGTTCGGGAACTTCCTCGACCCGACCCGCCGCGGCCGCCGGGACGATCAGCGTCCAGAGCTCGATGGCCGGCTTCACCCCGTCAGAGATCCACGTCAAGGCCGGCTCGACCGTGACGCTCGACTGGTGGACCGAGGACGCGGCGATGCACCTCCAAGGTGGCGTCCACACGATGATCGCCCCGGACCTGGGCCTCGATCGAGCAGCTCCCGGCCGAGAGCCGGCGGGCCGTGACCTGGCAGGTCCCGAACAAGCCCGGAACGTATGACGTCTACTGCGACTCGTGCTGCGGCGGCAAGGACAGCCCGACGATGCACGGCAAGATCGTCGTGGAGCCCGCGGCATGAGCGCGGAGCCGCCGCGGCCCGGCTGCCCGTCTCGCCGCTCATCTTCGGCTGGCCCCGCCCGGCGGTCGCCCTCGCGACCCTCATCGTCGAGCGTCGGGCTCCTGGCCGCGGCCTACGTCGCTGGCGGTCCCGTTCGACACGGCGGCCTTCGGCGGCCTGACGGTCCCGACGGTCCTCGCCTCGGGCTTCGCCGACGGGTTCAACCCGTGCGCGTTCGCGCTGCTCGTCCTGTTCGCCACCTACACGCTCACGCTCGTGAACGCGGTCACCGGCGATGGGACCCCGACGCTCGAGGCGCGCCGGCGACTCCTCGGGGCGGGCTCGCTGTACGTCGGTGCCGTGCTCGTGACCTACTTCATCATCGGTCTCGGGCTGCTGAGCTTCCTCGGCTGGCTCGGGCGCGACCACCTCGTCGCCCGCGGCGCATCGATCCTCGCCCTCGTCATGGCGCTCTGGATGCTCAAGGACGTGTTCCTGCCGGGCGTCGGGCCGTCGATGATGGCCCCGTCGGGGACCCACGGGCGGATGCAGAAGGCGATGGAGCGCGGCGGCCTGGCCGGGATGCTCATCGCCGGCGTCCTCGTCGGGCATCTGCACGGTGCCCTGCTCGGGCGCGATCTACCTCGAGATCACCGCGGTGCTCCATGCGTCGGGCGGCGGGCTCACCGGCCTCGCGCTCCTCGCGCTCTACAACATCGCGTTCATCGTCCCGCTCCTCATCCTCCTCCTGTCGGTGAGCAACCGGCGGGTCCTGGGACAGCTCGGCCGCTGGAACCGGGCGAACTCGCCGTGGATCAAGGCCGGCCTGGCGCTCGCGGTCATCGCCATGAGCTTCGGGCTGATGGTGTCGATGTGAGCGAGCCCGAGACGATCCGCTTCCCCGTCGCGGGGATGACCTGTGGCTCCTGTGTGAACCGGATCACGAGGGCGGTCCGGAAGTTGGACGGCGTGACGAAGGTTCAGGTCGACCTCCGCCGGGAGACCGCCACCGTTCGCCGCGAGCCCGCGTTGGTGTCGAACGCGGCGCTCGTGGCGGCGGTGGAGGCCGCCGGCTACGAGGCTGATCTCGACGCCGCATCGGTCGTCCCGACCGAGGACCGCAAGAGCCTCTTCGACCGACTCACCGGAAGGTAGAAACATGGAAACGCAGAACACTCCGCGATCCGTCGTGCCCGTCTGGGTCGCCGTGGTCGTCGCCATCGTCGCGCTCGTGTTCGCCACGGTCGCCCTGACCGCGACGATGCTCGGTCGTTCGACGTTCCCGATGATGGGGACGAGAGCCGGGATGATGTCCGGTGGCGGGATGATGTCGGGCATCGCGGGGTCCGGGGGCGGTCCCCAACCCGGTTCGGCCGGCTTCGTCGCTGGCACCGTCTCGTCTCCGCGCGTCGTTCGCATCAGCGCCACGCCGCAGCTCCGCTTCGTGCCCGCTGTCGTCACCGTGAAGCAGGGCGAGACGGTCACCTTCGAGGTGACCACGATGGGCCCGACCGTCCATGAGTTCATGGTCGGCCCTGCGGCCGATGTCGCCGCCGACAAACCGGGCACCCCCGAGATCGCCGACATCGGGATGATGGAAACGCGCTCGGTGACCTACACCTTCGTCGGCTCCGGCCCGTACGCGTTTGCCTGCCACGCGACGGGGCACTACGAAGCCGGGATGACCGGAACGATCGTCGTCATCCCCTGAGGCGCCCGCAGAGCGGGGGAACGAAGCAGATCGGGAGTCGCTCAACCGGGGCTGAGTGCTTCCGCATCCCGCTGACCCTGGGGACCTCCGGTATCGACCTCGTCGTCACGCAACCGCAGCCGCCGCAGGAGCTGCGCATTGGTGGCGACGATGATCGTCGAGAGGCTCATAGCGATCGCACCGACAGCCATCGGCAGGTCGATCCCCCACGGAGCAAGCACGCCGGCCGCGATCGGGATCGCGACGAGGTTGTATCCCGTCGCCCAGACGAGGTTCTCGGCCATCTTGCGATAGGTGGCGCGCGAGAGCGTGATCGCGCCGACCACGTCGCGCGGATCGCTTCGCACCAGGACGATCCCGGCCGACTCGACCGCCACGTCGGTGCCCGCGCCGATGGCGATGCCCACATCGGCGGCCGCCAGAGCGGGAGCATCGTTCACCCCGTCTCCGACCATGGCAACCTTGCGCCCACCTGCCTGGAACCGCCGCACCGCCTCGGACTTGTCGGCCGGCAGCACCTGCGCGGCGACCTCGTCGATCCCCAGCCGACGAGCCACCGAGTCGGCCACCGCCTGGCTGTCGCCGGTGATCATGGCGACCCTGATCCCGCGCTCGTGGAGCTCCTTGACCGCGGCGGCCGACTCGGGCCTGATCTCGTCTTCGAGTGCGAGCGCGCCAACGACCGACCCGTCGGCGATGACGTAGAGGACGGTCTGCCCGCGGCCGGCCCACGTTTCGGCCACCGCAACGGCGTCGCCGGACGGCTGAACGTCGAGCTCGCCCAGCAGCCTCGGCCCAGCAACGACGATAGCCCGACCGTCCACGTCTGCGCGAGCCCCGCGGCCCGCGAGCGACTCGAAGCCCGTTGCCGGGGGTAGTTCGAGGGCCGACCCGGCCACCCGCCGCGCGATCGCCTTCGCAAGCGGATGCTCGGAGTCCGCCTCGACCGCGGCGGCCAGGCGCAGCGCCTCATCCGCGGAGGTGCCGGCGAGGCCGATGATCTCCGTGACGACCGGCGATCCCTTCGTGAGGGTGCCGGTCTTGTCGAAGATGATGAGGTCGAGGTCTCGGGCGCGCTCCAACGCGAGCCGGTCCTTCACGAGCAGGCCGTTGCGCGCGCCGAGCGAGGTCGAGATGGCGATGACGAGCGGGATCGCCAGGCCGAGGGCATGGGGGCAGGCGATCACGAGGACTGTCGCCGTGCGCACGAGGGCCGCCTCGGGGTCGCCCGCGATCCACCAGTAGCCAAGGGTCATGACGCCCGCGACGAGCGCGACGTAGAACAGGATCGCCGCCGCCCGGTCCGCGAGGGCCTGGGCACGCGATCCCGACGCCTGGGCCTCGGCGACCAGCCGCATGATCCCCGACAGGGCGGTCTGCTCGCCGACCGCCGTGACGCTGATTCTGAGGCTGCTCTCGATCGAGACGGTGCCGGCTACGACCGCTGCGCCCGGCTCCTTGGTGACCGAGCGCGATTCGCCGGTGATCATCGATTCGTCGATCTCGGCGCTGCCCGACGCCACCGTGCCGTCAGCCGGGATGCGGCCACCGGGTCGGACGAGGACGAGATCGCCCACGGCGAGCGCAGATAGGGGCACCTCGTCGGTTCCCGTCGGCGTGATCCGCTCGGCGGTATCGGGCATCAGCTCGGACAGGGCCGCGAGCGCGCCGCGCGCCTGGGCGATCGAGCGCATCTCCAACCAGTGCCCGAGCAGCATGATCGTGATGAGGGTCGCCAGTTCCCACCAGATCTCGACCTCGAACAAGCCGAGGGTCCCCGCCCAGCTCGTCACGAAGGCGACGAGGATGGCCAGGCTGATCAGCGTCATCATCCCCGGCGCGCGGTCGGCCAGCTCGCCGCGTGCCCCGCGGAGAAACACGAGCCCGCCGTAGAGGAAGACGATGGTGCCGAGGACCGGCGGGATCGAGCTCGCTGCCGGGGAAGACGGGAGCCGTGTAGCCGAGCCAATGCTGTAGGTCCGGGCTCCACACGACGACCGGGATCGTGAGCAGCAGGCTGAGCCAGAACCGGTCGCGGAACAGCGCAACCGAGTGACCCTCGTGTCGATCGTGCCCACCACCGGCCGTTGAGTGGTGATGGGCATGGCCGCTGGACTCGTCGGCTGGCGCCATGAACGTCGGTGCCGCCTCGCCGTCGCCTTGATGTTGGGGATGTGTCATTGAGTCCATCTCGCGCCGCCCGGTGACTGATACTCCCCCCCAGTATCAAGAGCCCGTCAAGGTCCGCGTCGTGCGCCTGTTCGACGTATCGGGTCGGAACAGCATGCAGGAGGGCGTCTCCGCGCGAGCGGTTGTGGCCGGCAACGACCGAGCATGTAAAAGAGGCTTGACACCGCCACGATGTCAAGCTACCTTTCCATCCATGCGGAACGACGTGCGAGAACTGCGAACGGACCGGGGCCTCCGCCAGGAGGACCTCGCGAAGGCGTTGAAGGTGTCGCGCCAGACCGTCAACGCGATCGAGACCGGCCGCTACCTGCCATCGCTGCCGTTGGCGATCGCCCTGGCGCGCTATTTCGGCAGGCGGGTGGAGGAGCTGTTCCATGAGGACGACGATGAACGCTAGGTGGGGGATGCCGGCCTTCGGGCTCTTCCTGGGGGTCCTGCTGTTCGCAGCATCGACCATCGGTGGCCAGCCCGTCCTCGGGCTCGGGATGTTCGCCGTCATGGCGATCTACAGCGCGATCCTGGTCGTCTTCGGCGGCCGGAGCGAGACGATCGCCGTGCTGGGGGGCAGGCCGGCCGACGAGCGGCTTGCCTCCTTCAACATCCTCGCCACCGCGGTCGCCGGGACGGTCGCGATCGTCGTCGCGATCGCCGGCTTCCTGTGGTCGATCGCCCACGGGCAGAGCGGCAACGACTTCGCCGTCGTGGCCGCCGCGGCCGGGATCGGCTACCTCGGGGCGATCCTGTGGTTCCGCTGGCGGGGCTGATCGAGGACTAGTGCTGAGCGTCTGTGACCGAACTCCAACGAAGGCCGAAGGTAAGGGTTGCCCCATCGGGGAGTGCCACGGATGATCGGATCACCGGGTCAGCGTCCTCGACCCGCCGCTGAGCGAGGTCGACGGTGACGCTGGTGGCGAGGACGGGTGCGAGAGCGCGGGTCCGCCCCGTCCGACTCCTGGTCGCCATTCTGGTGGGCCTGATCCTCGCGATCGGCGTCCTCGCGCTCGGGAGAGCCCTCGAGCCGCGGCGCACCACCCCGGTGTATGACCCGCCGGTCCTCGCCGGCCAGCAGCTCTGGGGAGCGTGTGCCGGCGGGTTCTACGCACGCCACGGGGACACGATCGTGCTCACCTCCACCGGCCACTGCACCAGTGAGGGCACCGTGGCCTACGACCCGGACGGCATCACGGTGCGCGGCGTCTTCGGCCCGGCCGCCCAGGACGCCACGTGCCCGTATCCGGGCCACACGTGCGCGGCCTCGGACATGAACTACCTCGTGGTCGCCCCGGACCGCATCCCGTGGGGGCACCTCAACGTCGTGGACCTGGGCACGGCCGGCTACCGGATCATCCCGCCCGGTACCCAGCCGCTCGCCTGCGCCGACATCGCGATCGGCGACCCGGTCGAGATCGACGGCCGCGACGTCTACCGGAGCGGCACGGTGGCCGAGAAGGGCGAGAACCTCCACCCACAGGCGCAGGACGGTTCCTACTTCCCGTGCATGATCGCCGCGCACATCCCGGTCGGAGTCGGCGACTCCGGCGGCGCGGTCCTCGTGCGGGGGATCCCGGCCGGGGTCACGAGCCGCAGCTTCGGCGGATGGCTCGGGTTCACGCCCCTCGCCGAGGGCCTGGCCGAGCTCGGGCTCGTTCTATGCACCACGCCGGACTGCGGCCTCGTACCGCCCACGGCCGGACCGAAAGGAAGCGGGACATGATCGAATCTCCGGCTGTGGCCTCGGTGCCGCAGACGAGCCCTCGTCGTCGGATCCTATCCGTCGGGCTCATCGTGGCCGGCGTCGCGAGAGGCGCAGGTAGCCAGGGTCAGGACCCAGGGCCAGGACCCCGAGCCGTCTCATGGCAGCTCTTTGGCGCCGGAGCACGTCTCCCAGCGGCCATCAGGAGCCGTGCCGCCGGGCAGATAGACCCGCGTGCCCGTACGCACGACAACATTGCCGGCGCCGTCGGTCACAACGACCTCGCCTCCAGTGGGAGTGACGGTCCAGTACCCGGGCCATCTGACCTGCTGCCTTCGGCCGTCGCTCTGGACGATCGCCGGCCCGAGGGATGGGTCGTTCACAAGCTCGCCCTGATAGAAGCTGAGGTAACAGCCCACGAGCGGGAGCGTCGGCTTTGGTTGCGGCGACAGGTTGGCCGCCAGGCTCACGCCCACGACGGCGAGAAGCGCCAGGCCGAGCGCAACGCTGAGGCGGGGCGCGATGCGGGTGATCCGCCCTCTCATCGTCCGTGCTCCATCGACCAAGCCCGCGCATCGCGCAGGTATGCGCGCCAGAGCGAGTAGACCACCGAGTCGACGCCACCCTCGAAGGAAGTGGGGTCCTCACGTTGCTGGTGCGCTCCATCCTCATCGTCATCGAGGACGTGCTCTAGACGTGCGGCCAGCGCCCCGTGCGGGGCTGCCCAAACGACGCGCATCAGGCCGCGCCACTCCACCAGTCCGCCACGCTCGAGGCATGAGCGCACGGCCTCGTGGGACCAGCGCTGGGAGCGAAGGTGTCGGTGTCGCACGGTCCATCGTTAGATCAGGTCGGCGCGCGGCGCAAGGACGCGGAGGTCCTGGAGCGATGGATCCGGTGCAGGCGGACGAAGAGTTGCGGACACACCGAGGCCGCTGCCGAAGGGCGACGAGCGTCGAATGGTCGGAGCTCGGGCTTAGGCTCTGCCTCCAGCTCCCTGCATCAAGCTGGCCGGAATCCGACGACCCATGCGACCACTGATGAAGTGATCCGGGGCGGCACTCAGCGGGTCTGGGCGGTGCCTGCCGTGCGGGTGATTGGAGCCGACACTCGGATTTGAACCGAGGACCTGCTGTTTACGAAACAGCTGCTCTACCGCTGAGCTATGTCGGCGCCGATCAAGAATAGCCGATGCTCACGATCTTTAGCTGTCTGTGACCGGGCAATCGCGCTCGGGATCGTGCTCGACACCCTCGCACAAGGCTCGAACAGCTGATAAGTATCGGACGAACGGTCGGCAACGAGCCGATGAGACGACTTTGAGTTAGGTCTCGCGCCGGCTCAACGGAACAACTCCAGCTCCGCTGCAAACGAGAGGTCTGCCACATCGGTGGAGTTTCCGGCCAAAGCGGCTTCCGTGGGACCGTCTGGAAGCAGCTGGCGAGCGAGCGTCGCGAACTGCCACGCCTTGTAACGCTCCATCGGCCACCTGCATTCCTCGATGAAGGCCTGGTAGGTCTCCCATCGGTGCACACCGGACAGCAGGTCGAGCGCCAGCATGGGATCGAGGCCGGGACGCAGCTCGCCGTGGCGCGCGAAGGCATCAATGACCCGTCGCATGCCGTCCCGGCGGTCCCGCGCGAGTTTCTGCCACGCGGCGTCGACGCTTGGGTCGACCGATGCCGCCGCGCGGACGGCAGGCATCAGCGGGCTCACGCCCCGGTAAATCTCGTTGCCGAGCTCGACGATCAGCGCGAGCCTCCGGGTTCCGGATGTCGCGGTCATCACTCGACCGAACCAGGCGCGCTCGATGGGCTCCTCGGGATCGCCGCGTTCGCCGCCGGCCACCCTCAAGGCCGCGAGGAGCAGCTCGGCCTTGGTATGGAACGCGAAGTAGACAGTCTGCACGGCGACTCCTGCGTCGACGGCGATTGTCTCCATCGTCGTGGCTGCGTAGCCCGGTCCCCGGAAGCGGAGGAGGGCGGCCTCGATGATCCGGCGACGAGTCGCCTGCGCGCGCTCGCGTCGGGTCGGCCCGGGACGGGCGGGCGGTCGTGGATGGGGCTTGACGACATCCATGCCGGAGAGGATACTCCGTTTCCTCACTAGCGTGCACTCTAGTGAACGCTCTGGAAGAGTCTTGGAGGGCGCCGTGACTGCTGTCATCGAGAACACCGTCGACATTGCCAGGACGCCCGAGGCCGTCTTCGACTACCTGTCCGACCTGCGGAACGAGCTCCAGTGGAATCCCGACTCCGTCTCGGTCGAGAAGCTCACCGATGGGGCGGTGGACCTGGGGACCAGGTTTCGGGCGAAATGGAAGCAAGGCCCGTCCATCGAAACGGAGTGCACGCTGTTCGATCGGCCACGCGCCTGGCGGTACGTGAACGGCGGTCCGGCGAGCCTCGTGCTCACGATAACGCTCGAGCCGACGCCGACCGGCGGCACTCGAATGATCTCGCATGGCGAATGGACGCCGCGCGGCTGGTTTCGGCTCGTGTTCCCGATGTTCATCCGGGTGATGCGTCGCGCCGAGCGTGGCGTCGTCGACAACGCCCGCCGTGCGCTGGAGGATCGACGGGACGCGGCAGCCGCGGTAATGCCGGTGAACCGGTGATTGCGGCTGGTGTGACCTGGATCGCTGCGGCCGCATTCGCGATCGCGATGACGATCGCTTTCCGGACGGACTCGGTCCAGGTGGTCGTGACGATAGTGATCGGCGTCGTCGCTGCGGCCCTGGGTCTGTGGCTGATGGCCCGACCGAGCGCCCCGGCGGTCTCCGCGTCGAACGTCGCCGCCGTGGCGTGGACCGTGCTCTACGGGGCGCTCGCCTTGCAGCAGTTCGGCGAACTTGCGGCCTGGACGACGGACGTCGCCCTGATCGCAATCGGTGTAGCAGCCGGAATCGCTGCACACCGCGCGACGAAGCGAGCCTCGGCTTGAGCGTATCGTGAGGGGAATGAGCATGCTCCGGAATAGTCGAGTCCACCCGGCCCGACTGTCCATGGATCTCGCGCAGGTCCTGGCAAGAACGGGCTTGCGATCAGCCAGCTGAGGGGCTGATCATGCGTAACCCTCGTGGCGGAGCGATCGCCGAGCGCCGCCGATGTCACCCTTCGGCTGCCGCCAGATGGCCGGCCCCCTTCGAACGGCCCGTCAGCGCAGGCGGCGCCAGCCGGCTATCGCGAGGACCGCCCGCACGGGCGGGATGATCCAGAGGGCCGGCACGACGAACAGCGTTCCAAGCAGGAGCGAGATCGGCGTCGTCGCGACGCCCAACATCGCCCCGCGTCGACGGCCCTGCCGTAGCCAGACGCCCGCCACCAGATCAAACACCGACACGACGATCAACGCGGTCCCGAGGACCCGGCCGAGGCCCGTCAGCGTGTCGGTGCCGATCTGCTCGTATGGCCCGCCGAGGAGGCGCCACCCGAATGGCGTCATCGGCAGCTCGTGCCGCCGCGCGTCGTACAGGAGGATGGCCGCCGTCGCGAGCGCGAAACCGAGCCCTGGGACCACGTACAGCACCGACGCCAGACGCGTCGTCCGTGGCGAACGTTCCACACGACCTCCTGCAGCCTCGTCCGCGCCATCGGCGGTGATGGGGATGGACACCTAACGCCTCACGCCGCGCTTGTCCACGATGTCGTGAACGAGGTGACCAGGCGGGCGGCCCACGAAGCCGGCGAGCCTGACCACGTCCGCAGACGCTAACCGGTCCCAGTGGGCCACGTCGTCGGGCTCCGGCAGGCGCGGGAAGGATCCCGACGAGCTGCGCCGTGGTCGTCGCCGCCATGATGAGGCACGATCGCGCGGGTCACACTTGGCCAGCCTCTTGGGTGATCGCGGGAGCTGCAGCCGGGCCCGACTCGAGGATCGCCGTGAGCCGAGCGAGGTTCGCGACGACGTCCCGGCTGAGCGCCCGGGCCGCTAGCGGCTCCGCCACGGACATGATCCCTGAGAAGTCCACCTCCATTGTCGCCGTGAGGCGGGTGCCCTCCGCCGTCGCGATCACAGCGTAGGAGGCCAGGAGCCGGGGTCCTGTCGTGGTACGAAAGGCGACATGCTTGCCAGGTTCGAACGCGACGTACTCGTTCTCACCGGTCATCCGCCTGCCCATGAACGTACGTGTGAACGTGTGCTTGGTGCCGACCCCCGGCGGACCATCGGTGAGCCGCCGGACCTCCACGATCCCCGACTGCCATCGGGCCGCGTTCGTCTGGTCCGCGACGAACGCGAAGACCTCGTCGCTCGGTCGATGGACGATGGTGCTCTTCTCGACCTTGATCACGACGAGCCTCCTCGCTGGTATGCGTCTCTAGAGTCGCACTCTAGTCCTTGGATCGCGTAATCTGGACTGCGCCATGGAACCTGTCAAGTCCTCGACCCAATCGGGACCATCCGGACGCCGGCGCGCTCGCGCCACGCGGTTCCGCATCACCAAGGCAGCAGCCGAGCTCTTCGCCGACCGTGGGTATACCCGGACCACCATGGCCGACATCGCCGCTGCCGCTGGTGTCGCCGTCCAGACGGTTTACTTCGTCTTTCACACGAAGACGGAGGTCCTCGACAGCGCCTACGGCCTGGCCGTCATGGGCGAGAACGAGCCGGCCGTGCCGCAGGATCAGGCGTGGTACCGGCAGGCCCTCGCCGAGCCTGACGTCTCGATCGCCGTGCACCTCGTGGTCGACGGGCTGAGCGAGATCCTGCGGCGGGTCGCGCCGCTCGACTTCGCGGTACGGACCGCGGCTTCCGCCGATCCTGAGGCGTCCGCCTTCTTGACCAGAAACGAGGGGATGCGGGCGGACGGCTACCGCGAGATGGTGGGGTTGCTCAGCCGCAAGTGCCCCCTGCGCCAGAACCTCACCGAGGCGCACGCGACGGACTTGATGCTGTTCCTCGCCAGCCCCGGGGCGTACCGGGCACTCGTGTTCGACCGCGGCTGGACACACGCGGAATGGGTCGCCTGGACGAGTAGCGCGCTGGCCCAGCAGCTATTCGAAGGGGTCGGCCGGCCATCCGTCCAAGCCGCAGCTCTTCGCGGGTCCAGCGAGATTCAGCACGAACGCGAATGATCGCATTCCTCGACCAGGCGTTCGTCACGGCCTCGAGGGCCATGCCCTCGGGATCCGACAGGCGCGGGGCGAGGATCCACACGAGCTGCGCGGTCGTCGCCGCCCTCACCGTGGACCGCGCGTTCGCGAGGTTGTGCTTGACGGTCGAGTGCGACAGGCCGAGTCGGTGGGCCGCCTTCCCTGACCCGGCAACCAGGACCCCATCGACCACCCCGACCTCGCGGTCCGTCGCGCGACCTGCAGAGCCCCATCCGGCCGGAGTACGTGCTCTCATGCCAGGTGCTTGGCCGCCGCGACCCACTCATCCCGGCCCTCGATCCACAGGCCGTAGGTTGCTATCGCTCGTCCAACACCGCTCGGGCGCGCCAGAACGCTTGTTCCTCGCCGTTCCTGATCGCTTCCAAGTAGGCCTGAACCCGTTCGTTCATCCCGGCCGTAAAGGCGTCGTGCCCGACCACTGTGAGACGATTTTCGAATAGTTAGGGTCGGCACGGCGGAAGACGGGCCGTAGCGGCGATCCTGGCCCGGAGCCCCCTCCAAACGAACAGCTGACGGATGAAAGTGTCAAGCGGTGGGCGTATCCTCGGCCCGGACGCGGTCGACCCCGTGGCGAAGGGCGGAGATTGGGGATTTGACTCCGCCGCGCAGCCTTGCCGGGCTCAGGCCTTGGCTTAACCGAGTCGCTCCCCGTTTGGCGGCGACCGCGTCCGTCTCCTGACGAGCCTCGACGAAGGCGACGTAGGCGGCCTCCGCCTGGGCGAGGACCGCTCGCTCCATCTCGCGCTCGAGCTTCGCCAGCTCCCGGGCGTCGCCAGAGCCAGGCACCCGACCACGCCGTGATGGCGCGCCGGCGGCCAGCTCGACCGCCCGGATCTTGGTGGCTGTCAGCCGGGCCGGCGCCCAGCGGTAGTCGACCTCGTCGGTCAGGAGATGCCAGGCCAGGACGGCGAGCTTGCGGGCGACGGCGACGATCGCGATCGCGTGACCGCGTCGGCCAGCGACCCGCCCGTAGAACGCGTGGAGTGGGCCCGGCACCCGCGCGGCGCCGAGGGCGGCCTCGACGAGGAGGCCCCGGACGTGACCCTGGCCGGCGTGGCTGATGTGGCCGGTGTAGGCCGGCCGGCCGCCCGACTGGCGGACGATCGGGTCGAGCCCGAGATAGCTGACGAGCTTGTTCGGCCGGTGGAAGCGCCCGATGTCGCCGATGAGGGCGACCAGGCCGGTCGCCGTCTGGAGCCCGACGCCCGGGATCGAGAGGAGCCGCCGGACCCGCCGATCGTCGACGACTGTCCCGGCGATCCCGGCCTCGGCGAGGCTGATCTCGGCCTCCAGGCCGTCGAGGAGCCGGAGCGTGCGGTCGACGAGCTCGTGCTCGTCAACCGGCAGCTCGACCGTGGTAAGCCAGGACCGTCCGTTCCGGCCGAACGGGTCGCTCCAGGGACAGCCGAGGAGGTTGCGCATGAGGACGGCGCTGATCCGGTTGCGGCGCCTGGTCCGCTCGGCGACGAGGGCGGCCCGACCCGCGACCCGGCGACGGAGCGCTCTCGTCTCGGGATCCGGCTGCCAGACCGTCGGCAGGTAGTCGGCGGCGAGGAGCTCGGCCAGCGTCGCCGCGTCGATCGTGTCGGTCTTCGTCTTGGCGTCGGCGATCGCCCGGGTCCGAAGTGGGTTCGACACGACGACCCGGCCGGCATGGCCCTCGAGAAGCTCGACGATCGGCCAGGTGTTCGTCGTCGCCTCGAGGACGACCTGGTCGTCGGGGCCGAGCGTCGCGGCGAACGCTCGCAGGCTGTCCGCTGAGGCGCTGATCCGGCCGCCCGAGCCGGTCCCTCGCCCAGGCTCGCTGATGGCGACCTCGGCGAAGCGCTTGCCGACGTCGAGTCCGATGCTCCGCATGGCGCCCTCCTCTCCGTCTCCGAGGACACCGGCGGGCGACACGACAACAACGGATCCGCGCTCGAAGCGCACCCGGGTGAGTCGCAGGGGCGGCCAGAAATAACTTCGGACTCGGGGTCCATCAGCTCTGCGGCCTGCCCGTCCAGTGGTGTCCCACCCTTGCCCCTGGCCCGGTCCTCAGAGGATAGGGTCAGCGGCTCGGGACACCGCTTTCATACACGAGATGACTGTCTGGCCGCAGAGTCGAGATCTTATGGAGCGAGAACTACTGATCAGTCTGCGCGTCATCGGAACAGGCCCTCGCGAACCTGGAGGAGGTCACCGTCGTCGTCCGGCGGCCGGCGAACCAGCAGCCGCTCGACTTACCGCTCAAACCTTATGGACTCGACGACGTCCTGAAGCTGCTCAAGCTCCTCAGCGGTTGCGTACGGCATCGAGAAGGCGTCGATCACCAGCCGGGTGCCATCGATCTTCAGAATCCACAGGCGGTCGATCTGGCCCGCGCCCTGCTGATAGCGGTTCCCTGACCACCCCTTCCCGGTCCAGCTCTTGAAGTCGCGATGGCCGTCGTCTGTCCCGTCGCAGTCAGGAAAATCGCCCTGCTCGTCTACCTCGATGTCGGCCGGCACGCTCCACTCGAGGTACTTGCCGGCGTAGCCGTCGAGTGTCACGTCGGTCGGCGCCGTCGCCTTTCGCAGCGGGATGTCGACCAGCGCCTCGGCCAGGTCATCGACCGCCGGTCCGGGTTGGAGCAGTGTCCCGTTCCACTGACACGGATGCCCATAGACCTGGTCGACATCCCAGAATTGAACCGCGACCGGCGGGATGTCTTTGCCAGACCGGGGTTGGTTCAGGATCCAGCCGTCGATCGTGTACCAACCATCCGGCACGGTCGCCAGAAACCCCGGGAATCCTGTGCCGCCGCCCGCAAGTTGATCCAGATCGAGCCTGTAGGTCCCTGCATCAAGTGGCCGCTCTACGGGTCCAAGTGTCGTGGGGCTGGCCGCGTCCGTCGCGCTGACGCTGGGCGACACAGCGCCGGTTGGCGCTGCCGAGGGCACGACCGACGGCGTTGATGCTTCCGACGACGCGGGCGGCGTCGCAGACCCGCAACCGGCCACAACAACGCACGCGAACAGGAAGACCAGACGCACGGTCCTCACGGGACTACCTCCAGGGAGCCGGCACCCACGCCGGTCCGCCGATCGTCGGGGCGACGCGTTCGCCGGCCGCAACCCTACGTCCGCTAGATGCCCGCGACAGGCTCCGCGTTTGCCCGAAGCCGGTGATCGATTGTCGCGCCCGGTCAAACCCTTGCCTTCCCGGCGGCATCTTGACCTGCGACGGCCGGCTGATCAGTGGACCCCGAACGATCGGGGAGTACGATCGGCAACCGCGGCAAGGAGGGACGTGCAGTCCATCGCCGACGCACAGGGACTCGTGACATCGGGCGCCGACGCCCTCGTGCGACGCGCCGCGCTCGGCGACGCCGACGCATTCGGCCTGTTGGTCACGACCCGACTGGACCGCTGCTATCGCCTCGCGTACTCGATACTCGGTAACGAGGCCGACGCGGCGGATGCGGTGCAGGACGGGTTCGTCTCGGCGTGGCGCCAGCTTCCGCGCCTGCGCGACCTGTCGATGTTCGACAGCTGGCTCAACCGGATCATCGCGAACGCGTCGCGGATGTCGCGTCGCCACCGGGTCCGTCTGCGGGAGGTCCAGGTCACCTCGACCGTCCCTGACGGCGCGGCAGCGTCGTCATGGCCCGAGCATTCCGATCCCGCCGCGGGCCGGCAGATCGAGATCGTTGCCTCCGCCGACGCGCTCGGCCGATCGTTCGATCGCCTTCGCGAACAGGACCGGCTGATCCTCGTGCTTCACCACGTCGAGGAACGGCCGCTCGCTGAGATCGCCCGGACCCTGGGCATCCCTGTCGGAACGGTCAAGTGGCGGCTGCACCGGGCCCGACGGGCCCTCGAACGGGCGATGGAGGTCGAGGCATGAACGGCTTCCATCTCACCGACGCCGAGCTCCGTCGCCTCCTTCGGGCACACCTCCCGGCTCCGGCACCCGGGCTCCGCGACGCGATCGTCGCCGACGTGATGAGTTCCCACCAGCAGCGACGCGTGTGGGGTCCGATCGGCGCGCTCGTCGACGCCGATCCCATGGCCCGTCGACGAGCCCTGCTGCTCGCGGCGGCTCTCCTCCTCGCGATGGGCGCGGTGGCGGCCGCGGCGGCCGGCGCGTTTCTGGACCGCCGCGCTCCCGAGCCAATCCGGGATCTGACCCTGGAGCCGCCGCCCGACCTGCCGGCCTTCGTGAGGACGGCGTACAGCGCCATGCCCCAGCTACCGCCCATGACCATCACGACCATCGAGGACGGGTCGATTGCGGGCCGGATCTACGTCGATCGCTCCGGCGCGGTCCGGATCGAGGAGCTGGAGTCACCCTCTGCGACCGAGCCTCGTGCTTACGAGGTCCTCTCCGGGACATCGATGGGCGAGCTGCTGACCGTCGACTCGCAGCCAGCGTGGCACGAACAGCAGGACGCCATCGGGGAGGACCCACGCGTCTTCGTGTTCGCGCGCCTTGGTGGCGCGAGGTACGGCACCGGCACGGAATATGGATGCGAGGTCGGAATCAGCCCGGAGGAGAGCTACTCGTATCCGCCCGGCAACGCGTGGCGGTACGTCGGTCTCGAGACGGTCGCGGGTCGTCGCGCACACCACGTGACGTGTGCGGACACTGGCGATCTGTGGATCGACGTCGAGACGCGCCTGACCCTGCGCAGCCAGGGTCTCCGCCGCGGTACGGGCGGCTTCCCGGTGCCCGGTGAGCTGCACACAATCGAGGTGACGAGCATCGAGCTTGGTCAGCCGTCGTCAGCGTTGTTCGAGATTCGTCGGCCGGAAGGTGCGCGCGCGCTATCGCAAGCCGAATACGACCAGCATCAATGCCTTCGATATGGATCGTGTCTGGCCTCACCTCGCCCGCTGGTCACGCCGCCGCCGGTGCCGGGCGAGCAACCCGTCGCGAACCTCCCGGAGTTGGTGCGCCTAGCGCAGGATGCGCCCCTCGCTCTCGGGCCATACGCCATCACTATTGAGGAACGAACCACGGTCAGCAGCGACGCGGGCGGGCGATCGGTTCTCTTCTTCGACGGCGCCAGCCGCTACCGGATCGAGCGGACATCCCAGCTGGGCACCGTCTGGGAGGCGACGATGGTCACGTTGAGCAGCGACGACTATCGATACACGTCCGAGACTCTGATCGATGGCACGCAGGTCTGGCGAGCGTCGACGCGGCGTGGCGCCGACTACCCAATGCAAGTCCCCGAGAAATGCGATGGTGACTGGGAGCATCGCGGCGTCGACCAGATCGCCGGCCGGCTTGCCGACCACATCGCTTGCGCGAGCGATGCCACCACCGAATACTGGATCGATCGAGCGACGCATCTCGTGACGCGAATCCAAACCTCGGGTGATCCGATGCAGGGGACGATCGTTCAGGAAATGGTCGATCTGCGGCTCGGGACAACCCCTGTCGTGGAGTGGGACCTCCCAGAGGGGGCGAACGTCCAGCCTTGATGACCGGACGCCTTCGCTGACGCTCGGACCGGCACAACCAGCCGGCGGCTGGGGAAGGTCGGTCCGCAGGCACTGCTCCTGAGATGTGTCCCGACGGCATCTCACGGAGCCTTGACGTGGAGAGCGACGCAGAGCCGCGGTCGGGGGCCACAAGGCTCGGACAGCGGATACGCAGCGGACGACCCGTTCACGCCGGCGCAGGACCGTCAAGGGTCTTCGCGGGGTCGGGTCTGATACTTGAGCCACGCGGCGTGCGCTTCGGTTGCGGTCATCCTGGCCACTTCGGCTTCCGAGAGCCCGACGGTCAAGAGCAGCCGTATCACGTGCCAACCCGGGATCGCCTCGACGACGGGACGTGCGGCGTCGGCCTCGCGTCCGGCCCGTCCACGGACGACCGCCCAGAAGCGCTCTTCGGCGACTCGGAGCTGATCCCGGAGGATCCGCTGGAACAGATCCTCGCCGATCTCGGCGCGTTCGTCGTGCGAGACCTTGGTCCGCAGGCGCGTGCCGTCAGGCAGGTCTCGGAAGTCGCGCCGATGATCACCGGTCCGTCGGCGGCCCCGAGCGAGGCTGGACTCCTCGGTCCATCCGTCGTTGGTGACGTACTGACGCAGGTCCCTGAACGTCGCCAAGGATCAGCCGCCGGCGACGGCCGGCTCAGGCGGCTGGGCCACGGGTTCGGCGAACAGGATCGCCTCGAGCTCCTCGTCCGATCCGGCATCCATGAGCCGATAAACCCACGGGAGTCGCTCGACCATGTTGGGCGCGAGTCGCGCGCGCTCGTCGTTCTCGAGGACGCCGAGGAGCTGATCGATCTCGTCGAGTAGGTCCTCGCGAGCCTCGGCGAACGAAGCGCCGCGTCCCCAAACGGCCAGCTCGGGCAGCCAGATCGAGACCGCCGACCCCTCGAAGAAGACGTCTGGACGGAACGTATAGCGGCTGAGCAGAGCGCGGAAGTCTGCCTCCGACAGGAGGACCGCAGGGTCCGCACGCCGGCGGGTGATCCTCGTCGGCAGGTGCCGCAGGGCGTGCTCGTGAAGGTTGGCGAGGTCCGCTCGTGCCTTCGAGTAGGTGAGCTGGTGCATGCGGGGATCGTGGCCCACCCAGGCCACAGTTGTCAAGTTGTACCATTGGTACGTCCGGGTGGGCAGGTCACCTCCGAAGGCCGCAACCTCGCCAACGCCGCCGCGATCAGCGGCGACGCCAAGACCGGCACCCTCAGCTACACCTACGACGGGCTCGACCGGCTGACCGGGCTCCTCCGGATCGGGTGGCACCCGGACCTGCCGCCACGACGGCAACCGGGTCCACAAGGCCGATCACGTGTTCTCAACAGACAACCAGAATTCGCGCACTTCCGCATTGAATCGGACGGGTTCCTCGAGGTTGCTGACGTGCCCAGCCCCGGCGATGACCGCCAGCCGCGCACCGGGGATCGCGTCGCGCATCTGGTGCGCGACGGTCATCGGGGATCGCACGTCCGCGTCACCCCAGACCAGGACGGTGGGAACGTGGATCTTCGGAAGGAGATCGCGCGTGTCCGCGTGCGCCAACGCCGTGGCCATCAGCCGGAACCCGACCGGATGGAAGTCGAACATGATGCGCGCCAACTCGTCGCGGGCTTCCTGCGGCGGGGATTCGCCAAACATCCCTGGTAGGTATCGGGGCACAAACTCGTTGGGTGGCAACGAGGCATCTCGCAAGCAGGCCGCCAGGCGCTCCTCGGGGATCGGTTCGGGAAGCGAGCCTTTCCAGCCGGCGTACGTATCGGCCAAGACCAGCGACCGGACCCGCGCGCCGTGGCGCCGATAGAACTCCTGGGCCAGGAGCCCTCCCCATGAGAGACCGACGATGTCTGCGTTGTGAACCCCGGCGGCGTCGAGGAACCCCGCCAGGCAATCCGCCCAGTCGACGATCCCGAACGTTTCCGGAGGGTCGGACGACTGGCCGGCGCCGGGGGCGTCCCAGGCGATCACGGTGTACTGGTCCACGAGGCCTTCGAGCTGTGGCCTCCACACGCGCGAGTCGTGAGTGAACCCGTGCAACAGGACGAGCGCCGGACCGTCACCAGTCCGCTCGTAGGCGACCGAAAGACCGTTGACCTCCGCGCGAATCATCTTGGTTCCAGCTCTCGGTGTCCCCCGTACCCGGCTTTCACGAACCCCCTGCCCGCCACCGTAACCCCCGCCGGGCGACCCATCCAGCACGGCAGATCAGCGGCGGCCAGGCCGAGGTACACAAGCGACGGGGCACGGTCCTCGACAGCCTGCCGGGTTTTCGAACCGAGGTCGAGCGGGTCGCAGTGGAGGATGACACAACCTGGATCGAGCACGACTGGTCGGGCACTCGAGCCGCCGGAACCTTGCGGCGGGAGCTCTACTGTTCAGCCCGCAACTCGATCATCGACGGCGAGAATCACCGCCGCCGTTTCGGAGCGACGCGCGGCAGCGTAGATTGCGCCGGTGAGCTTCGATGTCGCCGCCGAGGCGTACGACCGCTTCATGGGCAGGTACTCAATGCTGCTTGCCCCGCAGCTGGCGGAATTCGCCGGCGTGCGCGGGCAGCAGCGGGTGCTCGACGTCGGCTGCGGCCCCGGCGCACTCACGGGCGAGCTGGTCACGCGGCTGGGGCCCGCGGCCGTCACGGCCGTCGACCCTTCCGAGCCATTCGTCGCCGCCGCTCGGGCGCGCAACCCCGGCGTCGAGGTGCTCCAGGCGTCCGCCGAGCACCTGCCGTTCCCGGACCAGGCGTTCGACGCGGCCCTTGCACAGCTCGTCGTCCACTTCATGCCAGATCCGGTCGCAGGGTTGGCCGAGATGGCCCGCGTGACCCGACCGGAGGGGGTCGTCGCCGCGTGTGTCTGGGATCACGGCGGCGGTCAAGGCCCGCTCAGGGTGTTCTGGCAGGCGGCGCGTGCGCTCGACCCCGAGGTCGATGACGAATCGCAGCTTGCCGGCGTCCGCGGGGGCCATCTGGCCGAGCTGTTCGAGGCTGCCGGTCTGCGCGAGGTCGAGGAGACGGTGCTTTCAGCCAGCCTCGCGCACCCGAGCTTCGAGGAGTGGTGGGAGCCGTTCACCCACGGCGTTGGCCCCGCGGGCTCGTACGTGGCCCGCCTCGACCCGGAACAGCAGGCCGAGCTGCGCGAACATTGCCGCCGCCTGCTCCCGATCGGTCCGTTCGCGCTCACGGCCAGCGCCTGGGCTGCCCGCGGCCTCGCGTAGCGCGGCTGCTTGCGCTCCCAGTTCGGGTCGCGACGATCGTGCCCCCCGAGAGCTTCCTCGTCGGCGGGCCGACCGGGCCGCTCGTCGACCGCCTCGTGGACGGGGAGCTGGACCGGGCTCGGCGTTGGGGCGAGCAGCTCGGTCGGAAGGTCGAGGCGCGGGCCGGGGCCGTCGTCGGCTGACCGGGCCCGAAGGTCGACCACCTTCCCGTCGTCGGCGCCGGTCTTGTGCGTCAAGGACGGTTGTAAGTCCTTCCGACCCTGCCACTGCGGCCACTCGCGCCCGGTGGACGAGGCGGCTACCTCGCCACGCGGTAGCGGAGGTAGACGACGCTCGAGCTGAAGGTGCGAGTCTCGACGAGTTCGAGATCCACCCGGCGCTCCCGCTGCGGAAAGTACGGAATGCCACCGCCAACCAGCACCGGGTAGACCCTGGCCCGGTACTCGTCGATCAGACCCAACGCAGCCGCCTCGGCGGCGAGCGTCGCGCCGCCGATCGCGATGTCGCCCTCCCCCGGCTCGGCTCGCAACCGCTCGATCTCCTCCGCGAGGCCGCCGGAGGCCAGGCGGGCA
Source organism: uncultured Chloroflexia bacterium (assembly GCA_963837825.1). Lineage (GTDB taxonomy): Bacteria > Chloroflexota > Limnocylindria > Limnocylindrales > CSP1-4 > Chersky-267. The sequence continues at coordinate 149,567 of CAWIOR010000013.1, read as the reverse complement.
GTGCCCTGCACCGCCGACAGCGTGGTGGAGAACACCACCTTCGGGAGCGGCTTCCACAGTGCGGCCCACTCGATCTCTGAGTCGTCGAGCGATGGATCCTGGTCGGCGGTCTCCCAGTACAGCATCGTCTCGTACAGCCGTCGTCCCATCAGGTGGACGCCGACCTCTCGTATCTCGTCGGTGACCAATCGCCAGACCTCCTCGTCGGGCGGCGGCGCAGTGATGTCGCCGTCCGGCCCGACGATGTAGCCGTCCAGCGAGACGCCCATCGAGTAGATCACGCTGCGCATCAGAAGTCCTCCTCGCTTACGGCTTCGACGATACGACCGCCGGACGCCGCAGAACTCATCGCGGCTCGCCGGAATCCCCTGGGCTGCCACTGCCGCCGAGCAGCGGTATCTGACAGCCGCCTTCCTTCGGGCTCACCCCCAGCCTCGACTTACCAACCGGGCTTGGCGCACAAGGCGCCGGTTCGGGCTTGACACGCTCCCGCCCGTGTCGTATATATCGGCTAGCGATATATCGACAGTCGTACGGCTTGGGGGTGTGATGGAGTCGAAGGTCCCGGAGTTCGGACGGTTCGCCGAACCGTCGCTGCTCATCCTGGTGAGCCTCAGTGACGGGCCGAAGCACGGCTACGCGATCATGCAGGACGTCGAGCAAGGCAGTGGCCGGCCGATGGGTGCCGGCACCCTCTACGCGGCACTTGCTCGTCTCGAGGAGCAGGGCCTCATCGAACCACTGCCAGCGGTCGACCGACGCCGGCCATACCGCCTCACGGCGGTCGGGGCGTCGAACCTCGCGGAACAGCTGCGCGGCCTGTCCGAGTTCGCCCAGATGGGTCTCCGCCAGCTCGGCAAGACCCAGCCATGAGGTCATTCCTGATCCGCTGTTATCCGGCCCGCTGGCGGGCCCGCTACGGCGATGAGTTCGAAGCCGTCCTCGAGGAACGCCCGCTCGGGCCATTCGACGTGGCGGACATCCTCCTCGGCGCCCTGGACGCCCAGCTTCGGCTGCGCGGACGCGGGGCCGACAACGGGCAAGGAAGGGGACTCTCGATGTCTCTCCGGATCGGCGGCATCGCCGCCATCGTCGGCGCTGCACTCCTGGCGGTCGCGGGGCTTCTGAGTTCCAGCCTCGTGGATGTCGATGGCACCGTCCCGTCGGTCTTGTCGTTCACCGGATTGGCCGGTCTGCTGGTGGCCCTGGCCGGCCTCAGCGCCTTCCAGGCGCGTGTCCACCCGCGCCTGACCTGGGTGGCCTTCGCGGTGACCGCGGTCGGGACGATCGCGGTCATCGTCGGGTTCGTCGGGACGACCCTTGTCGGCGAACCGTACTGGGGCGTGTGGTTCATCGGGGTCGTGACCGCCCTCGCCGGATCGGCGCTCTTCGCGATCGCGACCTATCGGACCGCGGCCCTGTCGCGCGGAGCGGCGGTGTTGCTCGGCGTCGGCTCGGTCCTGCCGTTCGTGACGCTCGGCAACACGAGCCTCGAGCCCCTCGTGTTCGCCGCCGTCATCTGCTTCCTGCTGGGCTGGTTCGCGCTCGGTGTCCAGGCGATCCGGCTGGACCGACCGGTGATCGCTCCGCGACCCGCCTGAGGCGCGAACGGATCGCCCGATGACCCACGCCGCTGGGAGGGCTCAGCCGAGCAGCACACGACGCGCCACGAGCTCGACCAGGTGGAGGTGGTGCGGTTCACCGAGCGCGGTCTGACTGTCCTCCTCGCGATCGGTCCAGTGCTCGATCTCGAACGCGCCGAGGCTCGCCCGGATCTCCGCGGGTGGCGGGCACGTCATCGAGGGATCCGAGGCGGACCCATCCCGGTCGCCGAAGAGCATCGCGGCGAACCGGCCACCGACGGGCAGCGCCGCAAGGATCCGCTGCCACGTCCCCCAGAACGCGTCAGGCGGGAGGAAGGGCAGGCTCAGGCTCGCGTTGACGAGATCGCAGGAGGGCACGTCGGCGGTGGCGAGGTCGGCGACCCGTGCCTCGAGCGTGACCCGCAGGTGCGCTGCGGTGGCCGCCTCCAGCGCGGCGATCGCAGCGTCCTCTCGATCGATCGCGAGCACCCGCCAGCCCGCGTTGAGCAGCTCCCGGGTGTCTCGCCCGGCCCCGCAGCCCAGATCGACGGCCAACCGTGGGTGGGGCTGCCGCTCGGCGGCGAACAGCTCGATGGCCCGCCGTACCGTCAGCCAGGCAGGGCGCCCGGCGGTCACCGTGTAGTAGCGGGCCCAGTAGTCGGAATCGATCATGAGGCGAGCGTATCAGCTGTAGCTCGGCTCCCACCTCTCCGGCCGAGCGCGTCGTCGGCCGGGCACGCGGCCTAGCCGAGGACGACCCGGACCCGGTGCGTGGCGCCGTCGTCGGCGAGCGGGATCGCGGCGCCGCCGCCCGTCAGCGCCTGTCCGTCGAGCTCCGACGACGCCACCCCGCGGCTGACCCCCTGCGGGTTCTCCACGACGATCTCGTACCTGGCGGAGTGATAGCGGAAGTCGATCTCGTAGCCGCGGCCAGGCGCGGGGGATGCAGGGATCGAGCAGGAGCGTCGTGCCGCGCAGGCGGAAGCCCAGGATCCACTCGACGCCGGCCTGGTACATCCAGCCCGCCGACCCGGTGTACCAGGTCCAGCCGCCGCGGCCGACGTGCGGCGGTTCGGTGTAGACGTCGGCCGCCATGACGTACGGCTCCACCTTGTAGCGATGGACCCCGGCCCGGGTGCTGGCATGGTTGATCGGGTTCAGGATGGAGAACAGCTCGCCCGCCTTGTCGCCGTCGCCCAGCGCCGCGAAGGCGAGGACCGACCAGATGGCTCCGTGGGTGTACTGGCCGCCGTTCTCCCGGATGCCCGGCAGGTACCCCTTGATGTAGCCCGGATCGACGTCGGAATGGTCGAACGGCGGGGTGAACAGCAGGACGAGGCCGTCGCCGCGTCGGACGAGGTACTCCTCGACCGCGGCCATCGCCCGCTCCGCGTGGGGAGGATTGGCGGCTCCCGACAGGACGCTCCACGATTGGGCGATCGAGTCGATCCGGCACTCGGCGTTCATGGCGGAGCCGAGCGGGGTGCCATCGTCGAAGAAGGCTCGGCGGTACCAGTCGCCGTCCCAGCCGTGGCGCTCGAGCGCCCGCCGGAGCGCCTTCATGTGGGCTCGCCAGCGCTCCGCGCGAGGACGCTCACCGCGGGCCTCCGCGATCGGCGCGAAGGCGGCCAGGACGGTGTGCAGGAACCAGCCCAGCCAGACGCTCTCGCCCCGGCCCTCGTGACCCACCCGGTTCATGCCGTCGTTCCAGTCGCCCGACCCGATGAGCGGCAGCCCGTGCGCGCCGACCGCGAGGCTCCGGTCGAGCGCCGCCGCACAGTGGTCGAACAGCGAAGCCGACTCCGGTGAGCGTTCCGGCTGGAAGTAGGCGTCCGTCTGGTCCGGCCGCAGGGCCGGTCCCTCGAGGTACGGGACGGTCTCGTCGAGGACCGCCGTGTCGCCGGTGACCGCGAGGTAGCGATCGACCGCGTACGGCAGCCAGAGGCGATCGTCCGAGATCCGGGTCCGGACGCCCCGACCCGACGGCGGATGCCACCAGTGCTGGACGTCGCCCTCGGCGAACTGATGTGCCGCGGCCCGCAGGAGGTGCTCCCGGGCGAGCTCGCGCTTCGCGGTCACCAGGGCGATGACGTCCTGGAGCTGGTCGCGGAACCCGTAGGCGCCGCCGGCCTGGTAGAACGCCGTCCTCGCCCACAGCCGGCAGGCGAGCGTCTGGTAGATGAGCCAGCGGTTGAGCATGATGTCCATCGAGCGGTCGGGTGTCCGCACCTGGACCGTGCCCTGGGTGTCGTCCCAGTAGCTCGCCACGCCGCGCAGCGTCGCCTCGTGGTCGGCCGCTCGCCCGCGCCGGATGAGGTCGGCCGCCGCCGCGGCCCCGTCCGCCTCGCCGAGCAGCACGAGGACCTGGGTCCGCGCTCCGTTGGCGAGCTCGAAGCTGGTCTGCAGGGCGGCGCACGGATCCAGGCCGGCGCCGGCGGCTCCCTGCAGCCGGTACCCGCGGTCCAGGCCGGCGGGCCGGTCCGGAGCGCCGTTGCGGCCGAGGAACTCGGTCCGATCGGCCGTCCACGCCGTCTGCCGCCCGCCGAGGTCGAGGAAGGCGACCCGGCCGCCGAATTCGGTGTTCCACGGGTTGCGCACGAGGAGCGCCCGCGTCTCCGGCTCCAGGGCCGTGACGATCCGCGGGGCGCTGGCCCCGCGCGAGGTGCCCAGCGCCCACTCGGCATAGGCGGTCACGGACAGGCGCCTGGAGCGCCCGGATCGGTTCTCGATGGTCAGCACCGAGACCTTCAGCGGGTCGTCGAGCGGGACGAACTGGACGAGGTCGAGCTCGATGCCGTCGTGCAGGTGCTCGAACCGGCTGTAGCCGGCGCCGTGACGGGCGACGTACGTCGATTCCTCGCAGCGGATCGGCTGGGCCGTCGGACCCCACAGCTCGCCGGTGTCGTCGTCCCGGACGTAGATCGCCTCGCTCACCGGGTCGCTGACGGGGTCGTTGGACCACGGGGTGAGCTGGTTCTCGCGGCTGTTCCCGGACCAGGTGTAGCCCGACCCGGACTCGGAGACCTGGAACCCGAACGACGCGGTTGGCGATCACGTTCAGCCAGGGCGCCGGCGTGGATTGTCCCGGGCCGAGGATGGTGACGTACTCGCGCCCGCCATCGGCGAAGCCACCGAGCCCGTTGAAGAACTCCAGCTCCGGACGCGGCGCGGCCGCCTCGCTCGCTGGTCTGCCTCGAACCGGGCGGCGCTGCGGGCGGAGCGATCCTCTCGGGACGCTCCAGGCGGATGACCTGCTCGGCAAGACTGCCCCGGCGGCTCAGCAGGACGGCCCGGGCGGCCGTCTGGAGGAGCGTGCGGTCCTCGGTGGAGAGCTGGTCGCCGCGCAGGATGTACACCCCGCCGCGGCCCGGATGGCCCTCGTGGGCCAGGATGGACTGGCTCGTCCGCACGAGGGTCTCGAGCGAATCCTGGAGGTCCTGGGCGTAGGTGGCGCCGTGCTCGTTGAGGATCACGAGGTCGACGTCGAGGAGCTTCAGCCGCCAGTACTCGTGCGCGCGGAGCAGCTGCCGGACGATGTCGAGGTCCTCGGCCTCGTCGATCCGCACCATGACGATGGGCAGGTCGCCGGAGATGCCGTGGGCCCACAGGCCGGGTGCTCCCCGCTCGTTGCGGGCCAGCAGGCCCGCCGACGGCCGCAGCGACGGGTCCGAGTAGAGGATCCGGTTGGCCAGGCGCTGGAAGAGGTGGGCCTCGTCGGCCTCGATCCCCAGGTGATGGAGCTGGACCTGGGCCTGCGTCCAGGCCAGGGTCGCCGCCCGTTCGAAGGTGGCCGACTCGCGGTACTTGTCGGCCAGGTCCAGGACCTCCTCGCGTGACTCGGCGACGACCGTGGAGAAGATCGCGTGGGCGGTCGCGCCGGGGGCGAGCCTGACCCGGCAGCGGAGGCTGAAGATCGGATCCAGCACCGCGCCGACCGTGTTCGAGAGTGGACGCCCATCGATGACCGAGACCGGCGAGCGGACCGACCGGCCCCGGCCGAGGAAGCGGGCGCGATCCGTCTCGTACTGGATGACCCCGCCGGTCTCCTCCTCGACCGCCGCGACATGTGCGGCCCAGATCGGCTGCTCGTCCCTGGATCGTGGACGGCGGGTCGCCAGGAGGGCGCCGATCTCGGGGACGAACTCGGTCTGCACGAACAGGTTCTGGAAGGCCGGGTGAGCGACGTCGGCCGCCTGCGGCGCGAGAGCGATCTCCGCGTACGACGTCAGCTCGATCTCGCGAGCGTGCGAGCCGAGGTTGGTCAGCGACACGCGGCGGATCTCCGCGTCGTGCTCGGCCGACACGACGATGGTCAGGCCGGTCGCGATCGAGCCGTCGCGACGGGAGAACTCGGCGTGATCCTCCGAGTAGGTGACCTCGTAGCTGTCGGCTTCCGTGCCGCTGGGCTGGTGACCGGCCGACCACACCGCGCCGGTGTGCATGTCGCGCAGGAAGAGATAGCTGCCCCACGAGTCGCGGGTCACGTCCTCGCGCCAGCGGGTCACCGCCAGGTCGCCCCAGCGGCTGTAGCCGGATCCCGCGGCCGTCACCATGACCGCGTACCGCCCGTTCGACAGCACGTGCGTCCGCGGGATCGCGTCGTGGGGCGAGGTGAAGCGACGGAGGACCGGCGGCACGAGATCGCGCACGTCGGCGGCGCTCTTCACCTCCTCGGCGCGTGGCCGGGCGACGAGCACGTCGCGCGGCATCCGCTCCTGGAGCAGCAGCTCCGTCGCCTCGACGATCGGGTCGGCATGGAAGCGCTCGACCATCGCGCGGTCGTTGAGGACGTTGCCGAGGGCCACCAGCGCCATCCCCTGGTGGTGGGCCATGTAGCTCTTCACGATCGCGACCGACGCGCCCTTCGGGGAGCCGGCGCGCCGTGTAGTCGAGCGCCTCCCGGAAGCCGTACCGGCCCGCCCGCTCCGGCGTCGCTCAACCGGGCGAAGTTCCGGACCGCGGCCTCGGGCTGGATCATCGCTGCCGAGGGCGGTCGCGTACGGGGCCACGACGACATCCTCGCTCAGGCCCCGCTTCAGGCCGAGGCCGGGCACGCCGAAGCTCGAGTACTGGTACGTCTGCTCGAGGTCACGCGCGTTGAACGCCGATTCGGAGATGCCCCAGGGCACGCCGCGCTCGGCGGCGTAGCTCATCTGGCGGGCCACGACCAGCCGGTACGTGTGGTCGAGCAGGCTGCGGGCGGGAGCGCGCATCACGAGGGCGGGCATCAGGTACTCGAACATGGACCCGGACCACGAGATCAGGGCGGAGCCGCGACCGACGGGCGTCAGCGCGCGGCCGAGCCGGAACCAGTGGTCCGGCGGCGACATCGCCCTTGGCGATCGCGAGGAAGCTGGCCAGGCGGGCCTCGGAGGCGAGGAGGTCGTAGTAGCTCGGATCCAGCGTGCCGTCCCGGACCCGGAAGCCGATCGAGAAGAGCTTGCGGGTCGGGTCGAACAGGAAGCTGAAGTCCGTCTCCCGGAAGAGCTGCTGGGCCTGGTCGGCGATCGCCTGGAGTCGTCGAACGAGCATCGCCGCGGCCGGCGATCCGTCGCCGGTCTCGCGCGACCGGCGGATCGGACAGCTCGGCGATCGTCGGGAAGGCGGTCGCCTGCGGCGGAGACTGGAGCAGCGCGAGGTCTCGAACATGGCTGCTCACGGCCAGCCGGGCCGCCTCGGCCCAGGTCACCAGCTCGCCCTCCGCACCCTCTCCACGCTCCGCGGTGAGGGCCGCGGCGACGTCCGACAGCGTCCGGGTGTGCGCGGAGAGCTCGTCCAGGCGGGCCGCCCAGGCCTCGGGCGTCGCGGGGACGACGGCGCTGGCCTCGTGCGGGCAGCTCGAGGGCTTCGTCGAGGTGCCGCCGGGTGAGCGTCTGGCTTCGCCGGTCGTCGCCGATCGCGCCGGCCGCCTCGCGCGTCAACGCGATCGCGTCGCCGATCCCGGCCAGCGCGGCCGCGACCGGAAGCGGCTGGTCGATCATCTGGCGGCAGGCGTTGGACAGCGCGAGCAGGTGGCCGGCGAGATTGCCGCTGTCGACCGACGACACGTACGCCGGCTCGAGCCGGTGCAGGTCGCGCGTGTCGTACCAGTTGTACAGGTGCCCGCGGAACCGTTCGAGGCTGCCGATGGTCGCGAGCGTCGCCTCGAGGCGCTCCACCATCTCGAGCGTCCCGATCCAACCGAAGTCGCGAGCCGTCACGGTCGCCAGCAGGTACATCCCGATGTTCGTCGGCGAGGTGCGATGCGCGACGACCGGCCCGGGATCGTCCTGGAAGTTGTCGGGCGGCAGCCCGTGGTCCTCCGGACCGACGAAGGTCTCGAAGAACCGCCAGGTCCGGCGGGCGGTCAGGCGGAGCGCCCCGACGTCGGCGGCCGAGAGCTGCTGCCGCGGCCGATTCGGGGGGTGGCAGGCTGACCCATCGGGCGACGAGCGGGCGAGAGCAGCCACAGGACGACGAACGGCGCGGCGATCCAGGCCGCGCCCGGCTTCACGGCGAGGACGAGGACCGCGGCTGACGGCCGCGATCGCGACGCCGCCGGCCATCTGCCGGTAGAACCCCGCGAGGTCGAGGTCGTGGCTGGCCTTGGCCTGGGCGGCGGTCGTCCATTCGAGGAGGTTCCGCCGGGTGACGTACAGCCGCGCCAGGGTTCGCAGGATCGCGTCGACCATCAGCCACGCCTGGTGCGCGAGGAACGTGAAGCCGAGGCCGACGTGGGCCGCGGCGAGGGCGACGTCCGCGCCCACGGCTCGCAGGTGGCTGCGCTTGGAGATGCCCTGCCGTCGCGGCAGCAGTCCCGCCAGGACGGGCAGCGCCGCGGGGACGATCACCGCAGCCAGGACGAACGCGGTCCACAGGCCGGCCGAGACCGAAGGGAGCGTCCAGGCCGCGACGAGCGTGGCCAGCGTGAGCGGGGCGGACAGCGTCCGGCGCAGGTTGTCGACCATCTTCCAGCGGGCGATGCCGGGGATGGAGCTCCGGCTCCGCCGGCCCGTGGCGTCGCGGGCCCGGCCGAGGATCCAGGGCAGGAGCTGCCAGTCGCCCCGCGCCCAGCGGTGCTGGCGGGCCGCCGAGACCAGGTAGTTCGACGGGAACTCGTCGAACAGCTCGACATCGGTCACCAGCCCGGCCCGGGCGAAGACGCCCTCGAACAGGTCGTGGCTCAGCAGCGCGTTCTCGGGCACCCGGTCCGCCATCGCCGCGCTCGAAGGCGTCGAGGTCGTAGATCCCCTTGCCGGTGAAGCTCCCCTCGCCGAACAGGTCCTGGTAGACGTCGGAGACGGCGGATGCATACGGGTCGATCCCGGCCGATCCGGAGAAGATCCGCTGGAAGATCGATGCCTCGTGCTCGGCCGGGAGCGTCGAGGTGATCCGTGGCTGGAGCACGCCGTAGCCCTGGGTCACCCGGCCGGCCCGCGGATCGAAGGTCGGCTGGTTGAGCGGATGGGCGATCGTCCCCACGAGGCGCCCGACCGCGCCCCGGGGCAGCCGCGTGTCGGCGTCGAGCGTGACCACGTAGCGCACGTCCGTCGGCGGGGTCGACGCGGCCCGCCCGGTGGTCAGGATGCCGGTCGTCGTCGAGCCGCGCAGGAGGGCGTTCAGCTCGTGGAGCTTGCCGCGCTTGCGCTCCCAGCCCATCCAGCAGCCCTCGGCCTCGTTCCAGCGTCGCTTCCGGTGGAAGAGCAGGAACCGGGCGCCTCCCCCGGGGGCCTCGCCGTGGCGCTCGTTGAGCCGGTCGATGGCCGCCGCCGCCGCCGACGAGGAGCTCGTCGTCGCCGGGGACGTGCTCGGTCGGGGCGTCGAGCCAGTCCGACAGCAGGGCGAACCGAAGATCGCCCTCGCGGTTCGCCAGGTAGTGGACCTCCAGGCCGCCGACCTGGGCCTCGACGTCCGCCTCGCTGGTGAGGAGCGTCGGCACGACGACGAGCGTCCGCAGCCGGGACGGCACGCCGTCGTCGAGATCGAGCCGGGGCAGCGGTCTCGGGCCCAGCACGTTGGTGACCGCCCGGTTGACGAGGGCGATCGCGAGGTCGGAGGCCGGGACGAGCGCGAGGATCGCGACGACGAGGATGCCGGCGCCCGCGGCGCCGCCAGTCCCGGACAGCAGGAGCGGCACGGCGAGGATGAGCGCCGTGACCAGCGCGAGCGTCCCGAGGTAGCCACCCGTGCGCGGCCCGGACATAGGCGCGCCGCAGCCGGCCCGCCAGCGGCACCCGGACGTGGAGGGCGCGCTCGAACGCGGGGCGGCCGTCGGAGATCAGGTAGTAGCCGGGATCCCGGCGTCGAGCTGCCAGGGACGGTTCGACGTCGTCGGCCGGCGGCGCGGCGTCCGCCATCGCCGCGGCCTCCCGGGCGACCTCGACCTCGGTCCGGCCCGAACCCCGTGCCAGCTCCTCGACGGCGTGCCGGTAGCGGTCTCGCGTCGCGAAGTCCATCTCCCCGAACGGACTTCGCGCGCGAAGGACCTCGTCGACCAGGCTGACGCTCTCGACGAACTGGGCCCAGTCGAACCACGAGATGAGGCGCATGCTCGTGATCACGTTGCGGACCGTCACGTTCATCGTCGCCTGGCGCTGGTGCTCGAGGCGGACCATCTCCTCGGCGGTGGTCCCCTGGGCCGCGAGGAGCTCCTCCAGCCAGCGGAGGGCGGGGGTGACCGCGGGGTCCTGGTCGCGCAGGCGCTGGAAGAGCTGGACGCGGGCCGCCGTCGGGAGCGCCGCACGCGACAGCCGACGCAGGGATGCCGCCGCGACCTCCGGGCTGTCCTTGCCGAGGCCGAGCAGGCCGTCGGCGAGCTCGTCCGCCTTCTGCCGCGCCGCCCGGCTGCGCACGATCTGCTCGGCGAGGCGGCGGAGGTTCTCGACGAGGAGGATCCGGAGGCTGATCGCGATCGCCCACAGCTCGCCGATCGTCAGCGGCTCCACCTCCTGGTAGGCGCGCACCATGCGCCGCAGGCTCTCCGGGTCGAAGCGGCTGTCCGTGTGCGCGATGTAGGCCCAGGCGAGGCCCAGGACCCGCGGGTAGCCCGCGAGATGGCCCTCGGCCAGCTTGGGGAGCTCGCGGTAGTAGTCCGGCGGCAGGTCGTCGCGGATCTCGCGGAGCTGCTCGTCGACGATGTGGAAGTTGTCGACGAGCCATTCGGCGGCCGGCGTGATCGAGCGTTCGTCCTTGATCGCACGGGCCAGGACGCGGTACGACTCCAGCAGGACGCGGCCGTTCTCGGCGACGCGGGGCCGGACGGCGTGTCCCCGGCGGGGCGCGTCGGTGACCGTCTGGGCGGCGGCGAGGGTCTGCGCGTGCTGCTCCAGCCGCTCGACGCTGAAGAGCTCGGCGAGGATCGGCTCCTCGAGCTCGGCCTGCGGGCGAACCCGCCGGCGATCGCGACCGGGCAGGTCCCGGAGGGGCTGGTTCGATCTCATCTTCCGCTCTCAGCGCGTGGCCTGACCCGGCCTACCCTCGCCTCCACCTGGGAACGTGTCGATGATAGCGACCGCCCCCCGGCTGTACGAGAAGGTCCGCGACGGCGTTCTCACGACCAGGTGTTCGACACGAGCTGCTCCTCGGGCCTTCATGACCGACGGCTCTGGCAGGTCGCCCGCGCTCCGCCCACGCTCCACGGCGGGTGCGCCCCGTGGAGGTGGACTGCGATGAACGCCGCCTGCGACGTGTGCAGCAGACCGACGTCCTGGCTGGAGGGCACGAGCTACACCGCCGACGAGTTCCGCGGCCTCGTGGCTCGGGGGTTCGAACCCGATGACGTGATCGCCCGCCAGGCCGCCCTGCACGGGATCACACGGGACTTCGCGGTCCGCCAGTGGAAGGATGACCTCGTCGTTCGGAGCACGACCGGTTGGCTGCTCTGCCCGACCTGCGCCGCCCGGGCCACGCGATACGGACCGAAGCCGGCCGGCCCGGCTCGAGAGGACCGGTCCCGGTCCGAATCCTTCGAGCCCGTGATCCTCCCACCGACCGCAGCCTCGCCGTCGAGCCCCGCGACGACCGCCGTCGAGCCCGGGCGTGGGACCGCGGCCACGCTGACCGCACCGGCTCCGACGGCCGAGCCGGTCCCGTCTCCGGCCCCGGCCATCGACGCGGCCCAGCGGGCCACCGCGCTGACGCTCGAGGCGGTCACGGCCCTCGAGGCCAACGTGACCATCGCCCCGGGCATGATGTCCGCGCTGAGCGGCCCCGATTCGCCGGTCGGGCTGGCTGCCGACAAGCTCGGCGATGCCCATCGGCTTCGACCGGACGACGTCCGGCTCCACTACGCATGGGCGTCGGCGCTCGCCGTCGCGGCCCAGTGGCAGACGGCCCGCGCGGAGATGGACCGACTGCTGGTCGACCATCCCGATTTCCACCCAGCGCGTTCGGCCGTCGATGGCTGGGAGCGCTGGACGCCGTTGTTCGGGCTGCCGCCCTGGGGCCCGGCGGTCACGAGCCCACATCCGAGCATCCTCCGGCGCGTCACCCGAACGCTCCTGGTGGCCACCCGCGATGGGCTCGAGCCGCGCGCGACCCTGTTCATCCGGGACGCCGCTGGCGACCTGTCGGCCGACGCGGTCGCGGGCGCCAGGGTGGACCTGGCGACGGTCATCAGCCCCGTCGCCACGACTCCCCAGCTCGTCGTGCTGTACGCCCGGATCTGGGACCAGCCGACGAGCCCGTTCCGGATCGAACAGCTCGGGATGCCGTTCCAGCCACGCGGGAACGTCGACCGCATGGCGTATGAGCTGCTGGGCGGCCAGGCGGATCTCGACGTCGTCGTGCTCTCGGCGACGGGTTCCGTGCTGCTGAACAGGCGGCTCGTGATCCCGCCCGGGATGCGGGCCACCCTCGAGCGGCTCCTGGCGATGCTGACCGCGAACGACGGCGCCGAGTACTCGGACGCGCAGGTCATCTCCAGTGCGCAGCCTTCACACGAGCTCATTCGACCTGTCCCAGGTGCCGTTCGAGCCGGCAGGTCCGCTGAGCGGCCCGACCAGCGCGTCGCCGTCGGCCGCCCCGTCGGCCGCCACTACGGCCGCCCCGACCCCTGCCCCGACGGTTCCCCCCGCCATCGTCGCCACGCTCAGCCCGGCCGCGTTCTGCCCGTGGTGCGGTGCTCCGCGCGGCGCGGCAGACCGGTTCTGCGGCCAGTGCGGAACCGATCTCGCGGCCACGGCGCCGCCGGACCGGGTCGGATCCACGACGCTCGCGCCCTGGCCGGCGCCCGGGGCTGCGGCGGCGTGGGGGCAGCCCGTCGTGGTCTCGAGACCGCGCACCAAGGGGCCGTCGTCCGCCACGCGCGGCCTCCTCGTGCTGGCCGGCCTCGCTCTGGCGATCGGTGGTGGGGCATTGGTGCTGAGCCAGGTCCGCCTGCCCGACTTCGCCGGCTCGCCGAGCACGCCCGACGTGAGCGTCATCCAGGCCGAGGCGGCGATCTGCGCCCCCGCCGTCCAGGGCGTGACGAACTACCGCTACTACCAGACGATCTCGGACCCGGACCCGATCGTGGCGGCGACGTTGCGGCTCACGGCCGCGAGCGCCCTCGGGAGCTACGCGGCGATGGTCTCCGAGGCGCTCGCTCAGGCTCCGACCGGCATCGACCCGGGCATCCGGACCTCCGCCCAGGCCATCTCGGCACTCCTGCCGCTCGACGGGAGCGACCCCGCGGCGGTCACCGCGCTCGGTGACGCGATCACCCGACTCAACGCCGGGTGCGCCTCGCGCTAGGACGTCGAGCTGGCCGCCCCGACCCGCCGCGAGGCCGGGATCAGAGCCGGCCGACCGGCCGACTACACTGCCGGCGATGGCCGCCTGCTCGTTCTGCGGCACCGACAACCCGGAGCGCGCGAAGTTCTGCTTCGAGTGCGGCCGTCGCTTCGTCGAGGCCCGACCGGAGGCGCGCGAGTCGCGCCGGATCGTCACGGTGCTGTTCAGCGACATCGTCGGCTCGACCGCGCTCGGCGAGGTCCTCGACCCGGAGACGCTGCGCGGCGTGATGTCCCGCTACTTCAGCGCGATGGAGGCGGTACTGGACCGTCATGGGGGGACGGTCGAGAAGTTCATCGGCGACGCGATCATGGCCGTCTTCGGCCTGCGGACCATCCACGAGGACGACGCCCTGCGGGCCGTTCGCGCGGCCGCGGAGATGCGCGACTCGCTGGCGGCGCTGAACCTCGAGCTCCTGGCGGAGCGCGGAGTGACGATCGCGACGCGGACCGGCGTCCACACCGGCGAGGTCGTGGCCGGCGACCCGTCCGCGCGCCAGACGCTGGTGACCGGGGACGCGGTGAACACCGCCGCACGCCTCGAGCAGGCCGCGGCCGCCGGCGAGATCCTGCTCGGGGAGACGACCTGGCGGCTCGTCCGAGACGTCGTGAGCGTCGAGCAGGTCCCGCCGATCGGCGCGAAGGGCAAGGCCGAACCGGTCGTCGCCGTCCGGCTCGTGTCGGTCGACACCCGCCGCGACCGGGGCGGACGTCGGTCGGAGGAGCCGCTCGTCGGCCGCGTCGCCGAGCTCGACGCCCTGCGCCGGACGTTCGACGAGGTCCTGGCCGACCGGCGCGCCGAGCTCGTGACGATCCTGGGAGTCGCCGGCGTCGGCAAGAGCCGGCTGGTCGCGGAGTTCCAGGCGGCCGCGGCCGACCGGGCGATGATCCTGCGAGGGCGTTGCCTGCCCTACGGCGAGGGGATCACCTACTGGCCCCTGAGGGAGATCCTGCACGGCGCGGCCGGGATCCGGGACGACGACTCGCCGGCGGAAGGCGTTCGGAAGCTCGCCGAACTGGTGCGCGACGTGGCGGACGGGCCGCTCGTGGCGGCCAGCCTGGCGGGTGCCATCGGGCTGAGCACCGCAGTCCGCCCGCCGCGAGGAGATCTTCTGGGCCGTCCGTCGGACCCTCGAGCACCTCGCCTCGGAGCGCCCCCTGGTGCTCGTCATCGAGGACATCCAGTGGGCGGAAGCCACGTTCCTGGAGCTGATCGGCCAGGTCGTGGACCTCGGCCGCGGCGTCCCCCTGCTCATCGTCTGCCCCGCCCGCCCCGAGCTGCTGGACGTGGACCCCGGATGGGGCCGTGCCCGTCCCCACCGGGCGACGATCGTCCTCGACGGGCTGCCGGCGGACGCCGCGGCCGGCCTGCTCGATTCGCTGCCCGGCGGGAGCGCCATCCCGCCGCGGCTCCGGGAGCGCATCCTCGCCAGCGCGGAGGGCAACCCGCTGTTCGTCAAGGAGATGGTCGCCATGCTCGTCGAGGGCGGCGTGCTGACGACCGACGAGGGCACTGGAGGCCCGAGCCTCGATGCCGACGCGGTGAAGGTCCCGCCGACGATCCAGGCCCTGATGGCCGCCCGCGTCGACGGGCTGCCGGCGTCGGAACGCTCGGTGGCCCAACGGGCCTCGGTCGTGGGCCGGATCTTCGAGCAGGTCGCGGTCGTCGAGCTGACGCCGCCACCGGTTCGCCCGGAGGTCACCGCCGGTCTGCTGGCGCTCATCCGCAGGGAGCTCGTCGCACCCGAGCAGTCCGACCTGAGCGTCGCCGAGGCGTTCAAGTTCAGGCACATCCTCATCCGCGACGCCGCCTACGAGGCCCTCCGCAAGTCGGACCGGGCGGACCTCCACGAGCGCTTCGCCGACTGGCTCGAGCGAGCGGCGTCCGATCGGCTGTCGGAGCTGGAGGAGATCGTCGGCTACCACCTCGCCCAGGCTCATCGCTACCGGGTCGAGCTCCGCGAGATCGGCCCACGCACCGACGAGGTCGGGGCCCGGGCGGTCGTCCACCTCCACGCGGCGGCCAGGCGAGCGCGGGACCGGGGGGACTCGGCGGCGGCCGTGCGGCTCTACGGCCACGCCGAGGCGCTCCCCACCCGCGACCTGCGCGACCGGGCGAGCCTGCGCCTCGATCACGGGCTGGCCCTGTTCGACATCGGCCAGGGGGCCGAGGCCCGCGCCTGCGCCGAGGACGCCCTGCGGCTCGCCACGGAGGCCGGCGACAGCCGATCCGCGGCACGCGCCCGACTGCTGCGTCTCGACGTCTCCTTGTCGGACGGCTCGCTGCTGACCTTCGACCCGGCCATCGCCGCCGAGCTCGAGGCCGCGCGTGCCGACGCCGAGGCGTCGGGCGATCCGGGTGCCCTGGCCGAAGCGTGGCAGTCGATGAGCGCCCGGTCCTGGAGCGAGACGCGTCTCCACGACTCGGAGGCCGAGCTCAAGACCGCCCTCGGCTACGCCCGCGCGGCCGGCGACACCCGGCGCGAGCTGGAGATCGAGCTCAACCTCCTGGTGGGCACGTTCGCCGGACCGAGCCCGGCCGGCGAGGTCGTCGCTGCCGCGAGGGAGCTGGCCGAGCGGGCGGCCTCGTCGTACCCGACCGTGCGCGCCGAGGCCCAGGAGATCCTCGCCGTGTCCGAGGCGATGCTCGGACGGTTCGACGAGGCGTTCGGCCAGATCGAGGAGAGCATCGCGATCCTCGGCGACCTCGCGCAGTTCGGCTCGCTGGTCAACGCGCGGACGTTCCTGGCCTGGGCTCACCGCCTGGCCGGCGACCTGCCCTCCGCCGAAGCCGTCCTGCGCCAGGCGCTCGCCGAGGCGATCGAGATCGGCGATCGGAGTCTCGAGACGTTCGTGTCGTGCCGGCTCGCGGAAGTGCTCGTCAACGAGGGACGGTTCGATGAGGCCGAGACGCCCCTGGCGGTCGCCGAGCGGGACCCCATTGGCGCGACGGAGACCCGGATCGTCGGGGCCCGGGCCAGGATCCGGGCCGCCCGGGGGATCGGGCGGCCGAGGCGGACGTCGACACCCTGCTCGCGATGGTCGCCGACGGTCCGTGGCTCAACGTCCGGACCGAGGCGTACATCGACGCGGCCCACGCCATGGCGTCGCTCGGGTCGCGTTCGGTCGCCGAGACCTATGCCACGGAGGCGCTGCGCCTGTGCCTCGCCAAGGGCGACGTGGCGCTGGCGACTCGGACGCAGGCGCTCGTGGACCGGATCGTGACCTGACCCGGCTCGGCCGCCGGAGACGCACAGCCATGTCGACCTGCGCGCCCCGGCGGCCCGATCGCCTCTTCGGTCAGGCCGGATCCGCCGGACCTAGGGCAGGAAGTAGTTCGGATTCGGCAGCTTGAAGGTGCGATCCGCGAACCCACCCTTGAGGTCGCTGAACTGGTCGCCGAAGTTGCCCACGATGTCGTAGCCCAGCGACTCGATATGAGCCCGGGTGGCCGACTTGTAGTGGATGGTCGTGCACGACTTGCCGGCCGCGATCTCCACGGCGCAGGCGGTCTGCAGGTACGCCGGATAGTCGGCGACCGCGGGCTTGGTGAACAGCCCGTCCTCGCCGTTCTTCAACGTCGTCGGCGCCGGGTAGCCGGCGTCGACCCCGATGCCGTCGCTCGTCAGGTTGCCCAGGGTCGGTGCCTCCTGGGTCGCCGGTCGGCCGGTGATGAAGATGACGGCATAGCCCTTCTTGGCCGCCTTGTTCACCATGTTCACCATGCCGGGCACGGCCGGGAATGCCTGGTCGGTCACGAACGTGGCGTTCGTGCCAGGGTTGTACGCCCAGTTGCTGAAGATCTCGTAGTTCCAGGTCACCAGCGTCGTGTCGTCTACGTCGAGCACGATCGCCTTCATCTTCGTGTGCCGGTGGGTGAGACTCAGCCAGCGCGAGGCGGTCGAGGCGACCTTCCGGGCTTCCTTGGAGTAGTAGCTCGTGGCACCCACGACCCCTGTCCCCAGCGGGTCGCCGTAGTAGTTCCTGATCTGCTGGCGCAGCACATCGATGTTCGTGATCTGGCCAGCGGAGTGGGGTGTGAAGGTCTTGATCGCCGGTTGTACGACCGCCCCGACGGCGACCCCTCCGACGATGACCGACAGCGCGACCGCGAACGCCGCGATCGACACGCGCCGGACACGCCCGAGCCGGGTGAAACCACTCATGTGGCCCTCCTTCCAGATCCCAGCCTCCCCACCATGATAGCGACGCGGTCGAGCCCGTCGGCGTCCTCCCCGCCACGGGGCTGCGTGCCCGCGACCAGGCGCCGAGCCACGACCGGGAGACCGTTAACCTCCGTTGTCGCCGGCGCCCCCACCGTCGGCGCGGAGGACCCAGCTCGAACCCGTCGCGTCGTCGCGGACCTCGACACCCGCGGCCGTGAGCCGATCGCGGACGAGGTCGGCGGCCGCCCAGTCCCGGGCATCGCGCGCCCTGCCGCGCAGCTCGAGCAAGGCCGTCACGTATGGCTCGACGACCTCGCGCGGATCGCGCGCGCCGGCACGGGCGAGATCGCCGAGCCGGACGATGAGCGACCGCAAGGTCGCCCTGGCCGCCTGGAGGTCGGGGCTGTCCTCGCTCACGCCGACTCGCCGCTCGAGCGTCGCGTCCAGGGCGAGCAGGGCACCGACGGCCGCCCGAGGATCGCGACCGGCCAGGGCGTCGACGAAGGCGCCCTCGAGTTGGGCGACCTCGTCGCGGAGCGGACCGGCGAACGATGCCGACGGCGCCGCGTCCCCGGTTTCGGGGGCGCCGGTCGGTCGGGCGCCGGTCGGTCGCCCTCGCTCGAGGTCGCCCATCGGCTGACGCGACACCTCCCGGGCGGCCACCGCGAGGGCCTCGATCGTCGTCTCGGTGCCGCTCGGGAAGACGTGGCTCCGGCCCGCCACCCGAACGGTGACTCCACCCAGGCCGAACACGCTCGCGCCGCCCCGCTCGAGGTCGAGGACGAGGGCGGTGTGGCTGTCGACGCCGAGGATGAACACGTCCTCGGGCATGGCCCGCTCGAGGACCCGCAGCCGACGCTCGCCGATGTAGCAGAACCGCGTGTCGTGGTTGCCTCCCTCGGCGTTGTCGAAATGCGGCACGACCGCCGCGTGCAACCCCGTCGCCGGCCCGAGCAGGTCGAGGCCCTCGAGCCAGCTCGGCTCCGCCGCCGACCTTGTAGATCTCGTAGACCGGGATCGTCAGGACGCCGACGGTCAAGGCCGCGGCGCTCGCCATCGTCACGATGCCGCCGTCGGCGAGCTTCGCGGCAAGGGCGGTCGGGATCGGCCCGCCCGCCCAGTGGCGGAGGGCGTAGCTCGGGCTGCCCGGGCCGGACAGGACGTAGCGGGCCTCACCGAGCCGGGCAAGGGCGGTCGCCGCCTCGAGCGGCTCGACGTCGCGCGAGCGATAGGAGGCCACGGTCATCTCCCGACCGACGCTCACCCGGAAGTAGTCGACGATCCGGTCGGACAGGTCGTCGGCGTTCTCCTGGAAGCCGTACGGCGTGTCGAGCAGCGTCGCGCCGACGAGCGATCGACGCCCGAACCGCTCGAACAACGCGCGGTGGACCTTGGCCATCGCAGGCGCGGTCTCGCCCGAGCCCATGATCGCCACGATCCGCGGCCCGCTCACGGGACGGTCTCGTCAGTCGCTGCTGCTCGGAGCACGTCCTCGGGTTCGGATGGATCGCCGGTCCGGATGTCCCGCTCGGCGATGATCAGCGTGCTCATCCCCCGATGGTACGACCCGTGTCCTCGTCGCAGACCGGCCTCGACCGACGAACGACGACCGGTGGCTTGATCCTCGTCGCGTATGTCCGACGCGATCAGGCGGCTGGCCCGCGCGATCGATGCGCTCGACCCCAGCCTCCGCCGCCGGCCGCCGGAACCGCCTCGTCCGCTCCGCGGACCGATCGTCCCGAGGGTCCTCGGGCGGGCGCTCGTCGGTCGGCGTGGCCCGGCCGTGGAGTCGTAGACCCACGCGTCACGCGGAACCGCCGGCCGGCGGGTATCGTCTCGGCGACATGAGACAGCTCGTGCTCGGCCTCGTGGCCGCGGTCGCCATCGTCACCGGCTCGTGCGCGACCGCCGCGGTCCCGTCGGCGTCCCGAACGGTGACGATCTCGGGGATCGCGACGGCCGGTCCGGTCTGCCCGGTCGAGCGCCCCGGTGACTCGGCGTGTGCGGCCGCGGCCCGTGTCCGGCGCGACGATCGTCGTCACGACGCCCGGTGGAGCCGAAGTGACACGGGTCAGGACGGGTGCCGACGGCAGGTTCGTCGTCGATCTGCCGGCCGGCGACTACATCCTCGTCCCGCAGCCCGTCGAGGGCCTGATGGGGACCGCCCCGGCGGTCCCGATCTCGGTCCCGACCGCCGGCTCGCCCGTCCCGTCACCGTTCCCGCTCCTGTACGACACGGGCATCCGCTAGCCTAGCGGCATGATCGGCGACAGATCGGCTCCGGGTCGCCCTCGTCCAGCTCGACGCCGGCGGGGACGTGGCGGTGAACGTGGCCGCCGCGGCGGGGCTCGCCGATGAGGCGGCCGGCGAAGGGGCGCGCCTGGTCGCGCTGCCCGAGTACCTCCAGTACCGGGGCTCCGATGACGGCTACCGGGCGTCCGCCCGGCCGATCCCCGGACCATGGACCGAGCCGTTCGCCGATGTCGCCAGGCGGCGGGACGCCTGGATCCTCGTCGGATCGCTGGCCGAGACCTCGGCCGACCCGCTCCGGCCCCACAACACGAGCGTCCTCATCGCGCCCGACGGCACGATCGCCGCGACCTACCGCAAGATCCACCTGTTCGACGTACCGTCGAGGACGGGCCGGTCGACCGCGAGTCCGACCGGGTGAGCCCGGGCGATCGGGCCGTCGTCGCCGACGTCGACGGCGTGCGGGTCGGCCTGTCGATCTGCTACGACCTCCGGTTCCCGGAGCTGTACCGGGCACTCGCGCTCGCCGGTGCCGAGGTGCTCACGGTCCCGGCCAACTTCACCGAGCGGACCGGGCGGGACCACTGGGAGGTCCTCCTCCGGGCCCGGGCGATCGAGAACGGCGCCTACGTCCTGGCGCCGTCCCAGGTCGGCGGCCCACCCGGCCAGCCGGCGTTCGGCCGATCGATGATCGTCGATCCGTGGGGGACCGTCGTCGCCCAGGCTCCGGACCGGGTGGGGATCATCGCGGCGGAGCTGGATCTCGGACGGGTCCGCTCGATCCGTCGCCAGATCCCGGCGCTGGTCAACCGGCGTCCAGAGGCGGCCGCGCGGGTCGAGGTCCCTGCCGAGGGCGCCATCGAGATCGCCTAGACGGCGAGCGGCCGGGCGACGCGTCGCGCGCCACCCGGCCGCAGCGTGGTCCCCGAGGACCCGGGGACGGAGTGGGGGCTGGGGTCCCTCTCCGCGCGGTGATGGTACTCCTCGCCGGAGCCCCGATGGAAGGGCCTCCCGGGGAACCGCGCAACGGGCCGCTTACTGCGTCAGACCGATGTAGTAGAACGGGTCGTCCGGCGACGGGTGCTCGGTGATCCCCCCAGGCACGGTCGAACCCTGGGAGTACGGCAGCGTCCCCTCGAACCGGCCGTTGATCTGGTCGACCGCTGGCTGCGAGAAGCCGGTGATCGTGAATGCCGCGATGGCGACGATGTGGTACTGGGTCTTGTTGCCCGTGTCGGTGACCTTGTCGACGATCGGGACGAGGACCGGCTCCTTCCGGGCGACCAACTGCTGCAGGCAATCGCGCACTGCGCTCGAGTTCGTCTTGCCGGGATCACCCGGGTACCACGCCGGCAGCGCGAAGGAGGGGTTGTCGGGCGTACAGATGCTCTCCGCCAGGGGTTTCGAGCTACTCGTCCCGAACCAGGCGAGCCAGCCGAAGTTGCCGGGGGCGTCCTTGCCGTTGGTCAGCGCGTAGAGCGTGCCGGTCTTGAGCTCGGGCAGCCGCCAGATCGCGATCGGGAGGAGCTGGTCGGCCGGCGCGCTGCCGGGCTTGCCGCTGGCCGCGGTGGCGGTCGTGCTGATCGTCCAGGTGCTCTGGCCGATCACGCCCAGGAAGTAGGTGTGCGGCTGGCGCGTGACATCCACCTTCACCCCGATCGCGCCGGCCGGCGGCGCTCCGTCGCCTGCGCCGACGGCGCCGAGATCCGGAACGACGCCCCGCTCCGCGGTCCCACGTACCGGGCGGTCCAGGCGCACGTCGCCGTGCACCCGTTGCGAGCCGCACTCCGGTCGATCGTCCCGTAGACGTCCAGCGGCCCCTTTCCGAGGTAGTAGTCGGTCAGCTGCTTGGTGCCGGCGAGCGCCGCGACATCGGCCGTGTTCTGGGCATCGCGCCGGTTCAGGAAGGCGGTCCCGCCGTCGATCACCAGCCCGGCGATCAGGAACAGGAGGACGATCCCGCCGGCGAACACGACGACGATCTGGCCGTCCTGCGGGATCGTCCCCGCCGGACCGGGCGACGCCGTGAGCGCTCGCCGGAGCAGCCCGAACGGCCCGCTCATTGGACCACCACCTGCGCCTGCCCCGAGATGACCGGCGCACGGATGAGCTGGCCGACGATCGGGGTCAGGAAGCGGAAGACATCCGGCCCCGACGATGGGGTGAAGACGGTGACCGTCAGGAGGTCATTCGTCCGGCAGTCCTGGGCCGAGACGGTCGCCGCCGCCGCGGTCCCCGTGCTGCAGGTGACCTTCACCTGGAAGGCCGCCGGCGCTCCGGCGATCCGGTCCCTGGCCACCCGCGCCGTGCACGAGAAGCGGTCCGGGGACGAGACGCCCGCCGGACAGGCGTACTGCCACTGCTCGACCGATCCGAACCGGGCCGCCTCGCGGGCGGCCTCGTTGAACGCGTTGTTCAGGTAGATGAACCGGCCGACCTCGATGAGCCCGAACAGGAGCAGCAGGAAGATCGGGAACACGAGCGCGAACTCGACCAGGGCCTGGCCTCGGACCGCGGCGCGGACGCCTGACCGCCAGCCGGTCCTCATCGGGCGTCCACCTGGACGCTCTGGCCGGCGGCCCGACAGGTGTACGCCACCACGCTCTGGGTCAGGACCGAGGCGCTGCTGCCCGCATTGGCTGGGACCGTCGAGAACGATCCATTGAACCCGGCCGCCGGCCACAGCGAGCGAGCCTGGCCAACGGTCTTCCTCGATCCGTCGGGCGTGGGCGAGAGCCGGTCGACGAGGTTCGGAACGACGAGCGTGGAGTTCTGGCACGTCCTGGTCGTGATCTGGACCCTCGGATCGCCGGGACCGTACCGGGCGTTGCTGGCCGTCGCCGTCGCCCGGAAGTCGTAGTCCCGGGTGGCCGTCAGCGTGCGCGGCAGGATGCAGGTGAAGCTGTCGCCGGGCGAGCCACCCGCGGCCAGGCTGGTCGGGACCGGGCAATCGGACGGCAGGGACACGGCCGAGCCGTCCTGGGTCACGACCAGGCTGAAGTTCCTGGCCGTCCCGCCCTGGTTGACGACACTGACCTTCAGCCACCCGGTCGGGTTCCTCAGGGTCGCATCCTGCGACGGGGCGGTCGTCCGGGCCAGGGTCAGGTCGCCGCTCCCGTAGAAGGCCGATCCGCCGATGCCGTTGCCGTCGCCTCCGAGCCGATACGGCGCGGCGCGCAGGTTGACCACCAGCAGCGGCGGCGGGACCACCTTGATGGTCGCCGAGCCGCTCGTCGCTCCGGTCGGCAGGCCGGCCGCCTGTCCCTGCGCACCGACCTGGACGAGGTAGTCGGCCACGCCGCCGACCGGGTCGGTCGCCGTCACCGTGCGGCTGAACGTGCAGTAGGTCGGCTGCGAGTTCTGGGCCAGCGACCCGTTCAGGGAGCACGACGAGGGCCTGCCGATGGCCGAACCGTTGACCGAGAACGTGTACGACAACGACGTCAGGTCGACGTTGCCGGTGTTCCGCACCCGCACCTTGTACCTGACCGACTGGCCCTCCTGGAACTGGAGGTAGTTGTAGCGGTTCAGCTGGTCCTGGCACGGAGCGTAGTAGTAGCCGGCAGACTTCGACGGGTCCGCGCCGATGCAGCTGTTGGCGATCGCCGTCGCGTTCTCGGCGCCCGACTTGTCGACCCACACCAGGACCTCGAGGCCGGTCGGGTCGAACCCGTCCTCGATGACCGTCGCCTCCGACGATGCGCTGAGGGTCAGGTTCGAGGACAGCAGGTCACCCAGGATGGGCGTGACCAGCCGGAAGCTGTGGCTGACGCTGACGACGTAGATGTCGCCGTTCGCGCAGTCGTTCATCGGCTGCACGAGCGCCCCGCCCGACGTCCGGCAGGCGACCTGGGTCGTCAACAGGCTCTTGCCGGATCGGTCCTTGAGATTGGCGGCCTCGTTCTCGACGATCCAGCGGACGTTGCGGGGATCCGGGCACGTGCGCGCTCGCCGCGTCGCACATCGGGTGGCGCGCGCCGAAGAGCGCGCCTTCCTTGCTCGCGTTCTCGATGGCGACGTAGGCGTAGAACAGGCGGCCCGAGGTCGATCGCGCCGGCGATGAGGAGGAGGATGATCGGCACGATCAGTGCGAATTCGACGACGCTCTGGCCGCGGCCGCGCCTGGCTGCCGGCCCGTCGTCGACGGATCGAAGCAGCGCCGCGCCCGTGCGACGGGACGGCGAACGGTGGGGAGGAGCGTGCGCCACATCGGCGATGACATCTCGATGCGATCGCGGTCGACCCGCAGAGCCCGTCGCCCCAGCGCGGGACGCCATGGTCGCGGATGCACCTTACACGTCACCTTGCCAGCATCCGACCGGACCACCTCCGGCTGGTACTTCCGTGGCATGGCCGGCCCGGCGGCGGCCGCGCGATCGTGAGCGCTCATGAACAAGCGCATCGTCGCCGGCGGTCCTGTGGCTCTTCGCCGGCTGGTACCTCGGCAACCTCCTCGCCTACCACGTCGGCCTGAGCGACCTGTTCGGGCCGGTCCTCGGCATCGTCGCGGCCGTCGTGGTCGGCGGTGACCCGTTCGGCCTGCTCTGGGCCCGGGCCGCCGGCCCGGACGCCGGACGTCGGACCCGAGGCGCCGACCGTCACCTCGCGACTGACCGCCGGCTCAGCTCTCGAGCGGCGGCTCCGCCGGCAGGACGACGGTGAACGCGGCGCCGCGACCCTCCGCTCGGGCTCGAGGATGAGGTCGCCGCCCATCGACCGGACGAGCTCGCGCGACACGTACAGCCCGAGCCCGCTGCCGTCCTCGGCCGACTGCTCGCCGACCCGGGCGAACCGGGCGAACAGCGCGCTCGCGATCCGCCGCCGGGATCCCCGGCCCGTGGTCGGCGATCGTCAGCCGCAGGCGCGCCGTCGGCTGCGTCGACGCGATCGTCGACCTCGACCGGCTCGCGCCGCCGTACTTGACCGCGTTGTCGAGGAGCGCCCACAGGACCTGGTCGAGCTGGTCGCGCGTCGGCGACCGCGAGCCAGCCGCCGGCCTCGTCGTCGAGCGAGAACTCGACGTCCTCCGCGCCGAGCGCCTCCCAGGCCCGCCGGACCCGCGGCGCGAGGGCGAGGACCTCCGCCTCGGGCCGGAGCGTGCCGGCCTCGAGCCGGCTGACGGTCAGGAGCTGGCGGACCATCCGGCTCAGCCGTTCGGCCTGCTCGGCGATGATCCCGAGGCGGCGGTCGGGCCGCTCGGCGGCGAGCCGCTCGGCGTAGGCGCGGATGCTCGTCAGCGGGGTCTGGAGGTTGTGGCTGACGCCGCGCAGGAAGTCGTCCTTGGCGGCGTCGAGCTCGAGCAGCCGGGCGTTCTGGGCACCGACCCGCTCGAACAGCTGGGCGTTCCGGACGGCGACCCCGATCTCGCTCGCGAACAGCTCGAGCAGGTCCTGGTCCGCCCGCTCCCAGGCCCGGGTCGCCGGCAGGTGGCCGACGAGCACGCCGAGGCGCTCCTCGCCGGCCCGCAGCGACGGCCCGGACCGGCAGCGCCTCGCCGGGGACGCGCTCCTCGAGCGGGACGCGTCGCCGGGTCGACCAGGAGGATCCGGGCGTCGATCATCCCGAACGCCGTCCGGGCGTCCTCGGCGGCCCGGCCGATGAGCCAGTCGACGCCGTCGCGCGGCGACGCCGCGACGAGCGCGGCGAGGATCCGGCCGAGCTCGCGGTTCCGCCGCTCGAGCTCCGCGGCGAGGCGGTTGTGGCTCTCGGCCAGGCGGGCCAGCTCGTCGTCGCCGGTGACCGCGATCGGCGTGCTCAGGTCGCCGGCCGAGACCCGGTCGACGGCCGCCGCGATCGCCCGCAGCGGTGCGGTCAGGTCGGACGCGAGGGCGAACGCGACGAGGACCGCGAGCAGGGCGGCGATCGCGATCGTCAGGAGGAGGACCCGGGGCACGGTCGCGGCCGGGTCGGGCGCGAGCCGCTGGGCGGCGACGACGACGAGGCCGAACGAGGCCAGGGGGAGGACCGCCGCCGCGACCAGGGCGATCGTCAGCCGGGTCCGGAACGAGATCCCGGCGTCGACCCGCTCGGCGGCTGGGTCCGAGCTGGCTCGTCGGCCCGTCGAGTCCGCGCGGGACGTCCGCGGTCCGGCGCCGCGGCCGGCGTCGCCGGCGGCCGCGTCGGGCTCGGCGTCGGCCTCGGCGCGTGCGATCGCCGCCGCGTCGGCCTCGGGCGGCGGACCGGTCACGGTCAGGTCAGCCCGTCCCGGCCGGCGCAGCCCGGCTCGGCGGGCCGTCGGGATCGTCGATCGCCACCAGCCGGTAGCCGACGCCGCGGACCGTCAGCAGGTGGGCCGGGCGGTTCGGGTCGGGCTCGAGCTTCGGTCCGCAGCCGGCGCATCGTCACCCAGACGTAGGACGGGTCGGCGTCCTCGGTCTCCGCCCAGCCGCGGGCGAGGAGGGTCTCGGTCGTGACGACCTGGCCGAGGTTCGCGACGAGGGCGTACAGGAGGCGCGACTCGGTCGGGGTCAGCTGGACCGGCTGCGCCGCCGACGATCGCCTGGCGTCGATGGAGCTCGAGGACGACCTGCGGCCCGAGGACCAGGCTCCGGCGCGGGACCCGGTCGCCGAGCCGGCGCAGGACGCGGTTGACCCGGGCCCGCAGCTCCGGGTAGTGGTACGGCTTGGTGATGTAGTCCTCGGCGATCTCGTCGAGGACGTCGGCCTTGCTGTCGCCGGCGTCGATCGCCGACAGGACGATGATCGGCAGGTCCGCCCGGGCCTTGATCTCGCGGGCCAGGGACAGGCCGTCCAGGCGCGGCATCATCATGTCGATGATCAGCAGGTCCGGCCAGCCGGTCGCCAGCCGGCGGAGCGCCTCCTGGCCGTCGCGGGCGGTGGCGACGTCGAAGCCGTCGGCGGTCAGCCGCTCGGCCAGGACGACGAGCAGGTTCGGGTCGTCGTCGACGAGGAGGATCCGGGGCGAGATCGTTCCGTGCGCGCCGGCCGGATCGTTGCTCAGCATGGTCCGAGTATAGGCAGTGCGGACCGCCCGCCGCTCGGCTCAGGGTGCCTTCGGGTCGACGAACCGGCAGCGGGCGCGGACGGGGCAGCGGCCGCACTCGGGCCGCTGGGCGTGGCAGATCCGGCGGCCGTGGGTGATGAGGTTGACGTGGGCCTCGTACATCTGGTCCGGCTCGAGCAGGGCGAGGTAGATCTCGTGGGCGTCGTCCGCGCTCGCCTTCGGCCCGATGAGGCCGATCCGATGGCTGACCCGCTCGACGTGGCGATCGACCGGCATGAGCGGCGCCCCGAAGCAGAACAGCAGGAGGACCGAGGCGGTCTTCCGGCCGATCCCGTCGATCCGGGTCAGCCAGTCGCGCGCCTCGAGCGCGGGCATGTCGCCGAGGAACTCGAGCGAGTGGTCGCCGCGCTCCTCGCGGATCGTCCGCAGCGCGGCCTGGATCCGGGGCGCCTTCTGGACCGCCAGGCCGCCCGGCCGGATCACCTCGACGAGCTCCGCCAGCGGGCGCGGTCTCGACGGCCGCCCAGTCGGGCGGGCGGCCGTCGGACAGGCCGACGCCGCCCCAGCCGGCGCGTGGCCCGGTGGGCCTCGACCGGGCGCGTCGCTCGGGTAGGCCGCCCGAAGCGCCTCGAACGCGTGCTCGGCGTTCACGTCGGCCCTGTTCTGGGTCAGGATCGTCAGGATGAGCTCGCTGGTCGGGTCGAGCCGGCGCTCCCAGACCGGGTGGCCGTACTCGTGCGCCAGGCCGTCGAGGACGAACGTGACGAGGCCCGGGCGGGTGCGCTCGAGCCGGCGGACCCAGGTCCGGATCGGATCCGGCTGGCGCCGCTTCGTCGCCGCTCGGGTCTTGACTCGAGGCGTGGTCGCGGACATCCGCGCGCGTCGACTGGACCCGGTCGTCATCGGCCGGCAGCCGACCGAGCCAGCCGCTCGCCGCAGGCGACGAGTGGTGCCGCCGCCGGCGGCGATCGCGGCCTCGAGCGCGATCGGGCGCCGTGGACCGGGACGACCTCGGCGCCGAGCGCGGCCAGGGCGGCGGCACCCTCCGGCTCGACGCCGCCGCCGACGGCGATGCAGCGGACGCCGGCAGCCTGCGCTCGCCGGGCGACCCCGAGGGCGGTCTTGCCGAACGCGGTCTGGGCGTCGATCCGGCCCTCGCCGGTGACGACGACGTCGGCCCGGGCGAGCTTCGCGTCGAGGCCGGTCTCCTCGGCGACGAGGTCGACCCCGGGCACGAGCTCGAGCGAGCGGAACCGATCGCGCAGGCAGAGCAGACCGAAGCCGACCCCACCGGCCGCCCCCGCGCCGGGCGTGTCGCGCTCGCGCCGGCCGGTGGCGGCCTCGAGCGCGTCGGCGAAGCTCGTCGAGCGCCCACTCGAGGATCCTGCGATCGTCGGCGGTCGCCCCCTTCTGCGGGCCGTAGACCGCCGCCGCCCCGGTCGGGCCGAGGAGCGGGTTCGAGACGTCGCAGGCGATCCGGAGATCGACCTCGGCGAGCCGCGGATCCAGCCCGGCCAGGTCGATCCGGACGATGGCGTCGAACAGGATCGGGATCGTCGCCGTGGGCTCCTCGACCGGCGTGTTCCCGTCCTCGTCGAGCGGGCGGCCCCGAGCGCCTGGAGGATCCCGCCGCCACCGTCGTTCGTGGCGCTGCCGCCGATCCCGAGGGTGATCCGGCGGATGCCCGCGTCGAGCGGCCGCCCCGAGCAGCTCGCCGGTCCCGACCGTCGTGAGGCGCAACGGGATCGCGGTCCTCCGGCGGCAGGCAGCGAGAGGCCCGACGCCTGGGCCAGCTCGACGACGGCTCGACGCCCGTCCGTCGAACGCAGCCAGGCCGCCTCGATCGGCCGGCCGAATCCGGGTCGAGGACCGGTGTCGTCATGCGCTCCCAGCCCCCGGCGGCCTCGATCGCCGCCAGCGTCCCCTCGCCGCCGTCGGCCAGCGGGGCGAGGAGGAGCTCGTCGCCCGGCCGGGCCCGCGCCCAGCCCTCGGCCAGGGCTCGGGCGACCTCGACCGACGACAGCGAGCCCTTGAACGAATCCGGGGCGAAGACGACCGTCAGCCGGTCAGACGTACCCTGCCCCGCGCTCACCGCAGGTCCTTCCAGTAGAACGTCGCCGGGGAGAGTGTCCCGTCGGTCAGCAGGGCGTAGTCGGGGATCGTGCCGGCCTCGCGCCAGCCCGTCGACCGATAGAAGGCCTCGGCGGCGCTGCCGGTCTCCGTGTCGAGGACGAGCAGCCAGCGTCCTTCGGCCCGGGCCGTCGTCTCGGCCGCGGCCATCAGGGCGGTGCCGATCCCGCGGCGGCGGGCCGAGCGATGGGTGAGCACCTTGGCGATCTCGGCCCGGTGCGGCGAGTTCGGGTTCCGCGATCGGATCAGCAGGACGGACCCGACCACCCGCTCGCCGTCGAAGGCGACGAACGGGCTGATCGTCCCGTCCGCCACCGCCGCGACTCGGCTGCGCCACCAGCCGGCGGCCGTGGCCTCATCGACCCCGGCCAGGAAGTTCACCGACGCCCCGCCGTCGACCGCGTCGACGAGCAGGGCGGCCAATCCGGGGATCGCCGCCTCGTATCCAGCCGCCGACAGCGCCCCGATCCGGATCCGATCCGCCTCGGCCATCAGCGGCCTGAGCGATCGGGTGCGCCCCCAGCGATCACGCCTCGGCGCTCGGCGTACTCGGGGATCCGGATCATCGGCGGGCGCTCGTGGTCGGCCAGCTCGATGACCTCGAGGCCGAGCCGGCCGCGGCCCGAGCGGGGCAGCTTCATCGTCGAGCCGAGCTCGGCGAACAGGCGCGCCTTGCGCCGCTCCTCGAGCCGCTTCATGACCGCCTGGAGGATGACGAACGACATCCGCGACAGCCCCTCGAGCTCCTGGTTGCGGTGGACCCGCCGCTCGAGGTCCACCTGGCCGAGGCCCTCGATCCCGACTCGTTCGGCGATGTCGATCAGGTGGCCGATCTCGACCGCATAGCCGGTGAAGAACGGGATCGTCTCGAGCAGCGCGCGGCGCCCGGCGTACTCCCCGGCGAGCGGCTGGATGAAGCCCGACAGCTCCGGGTAGAACAGGTTGATCAGCGGCCGGGCGACGAGCTCGGTGACCCGTCCGCCGCCGCCCTCCTTGAGGATCCCGCCCTCGACGATCGGGCGCTGGTAGTAGCCCTTGACGTACTGGAGGCGC
Organism: uncultured Chloroflexia bacterium; assembly: GCA_963837825.1. Taxonomy (GTDB): domain Bacteria; phylum Chloroflexota; class Limnocylindria; order Limnocylindrales; family CSP1-4; genus Chersky-267. The sequence continues at coordinate 119,671 of CAWIOR010000013.1, read as the reverse complement.
GGCTCGGCGAGGAGCGGCCCGAGCGTCCCGTAGACCATCCGCGGGTGCCAGTTCCGGACGTCCGTGTCGGCCCACACGACGATGTCCCCGGAGGTCTCGTAGAGCGACTTCCAGAGCGCCTCGCCCTTGCCCTTGAACGAGCCGTAGCGGGGCAGGACGGCCGGGTGCTCGACGACCCGGGCGCCCTCGGCCTCGGCGATCTCGCGGGTCCGGTCGGTCGACGCGGAGTCGATGACCAGGATCTCGTCGAGGAGCGGGACCCGGCCCATCATCTCGCGGATCGCCCGGCGGACGATCGGCCCGATCGTCTCCTCCTCGTTGAGCGTCGGCAGGACGAGGCTGACGGTGACGCCCTGGGCCTCCTTGAGGTTGGCCAGGCGGCGCAGGTCGGCGAACTCGGCGTGGTGGAAGTTCGATTCGCCGAACCAGCGCTCGACCCGGGCCGGGATCGCCCGCGCCTCCTCCGCCGCGCGATCGGCGGCGGCCAGCGTCTCGGCCTTCTCGGCGAGCTGCTCGAACGTCCCGCGGCCGATCGGCTCGCGGGTCTTGACCACGACGACGGTCGGCTTGGCCCGGCTGGCGATCGCCTCGGGGATCGCGCCGAACAGCGAGGCGTCGCCGCTCCCGCCCGGTGTGGCCGACGCGCCCATGACGACGAGGTCCGCCCGCTCGGCCTCGCGCAGGATCGCGTTGCGGACGTTGCTCGCCTCGCGCACGAGCGGCTCGGCGCGACCCTTCATGTGGCTCTTGATGAACGCGGCGAGCGCCCGCTCGGCCTGGGCACGGACGGCCAGGGTGATCCCCGGCGGGACGAGATGGAGGACGACGACCTCCGCCCCGTTGGCTCGTCCGAGCGCGTCGGCGAAGGTCAGCGCGAGCTCGGCGTGCGGGCCGCCGCGGACCGGGACGAGGATCCGCCGGACGTCGCGGCGCGCCGCGCTGCTTGACGACGACGATGTCGCACGGGGACTCCCGGACGACGGCGTCGATCGTCGGGCTGAACACGGTCGCGCCGCCGTCGCCGGCGCGCGGCCGGCGCCGCGCCCGACCGGTCCCAGCCGGTGGCCGCCGAGGCCGACGCCGTCGCCGGTCGGGCCGGGCAGCGACTGCTTCCCGCCCCAGCCGAAGATGATCAGGTCCGCCTCCTGCTCGGCGGCGGCCTCGACGATCCCCTCGGCGGCGTGACGGCCGATCCGGACGAGCGGATGGATCGTCGTGCCGGGCGGGGCGTAGTCGAGGACGCGCTGGAGGAGGCGTCGGGCGTGGCGGGCGCGGGTCGCGCCCTCGGACAGCGGCATCCCCTCGGGGACCTCGACGATGCCGAGGGCGTCGAGCGCGCCCGACCGCTGGTCGAGCAGCGCCGCCCCGATCCGGATGAGCTCCTCGGCGGTGCCCGGGTTGGCCACCGGGATGAGGATCCGGGCCGGCAGCGGGGCGCGGGTCATCCGGCCGCCTCGGCCGCGAGCTCGCGTCCAGCGCTCGACCAGGTACGGCTTGAGCAGCTCGAACTCGCGGGCCTGCCGCTCGACCCGCTCCTCGGCCTCGTCGGTCGTCACCTTGCGGTTCTCGATGACGAAGCTGCCGACGCGGCCGAAGTAGATCGGGACGAGGGCGGCGACGTTCCGCTCGATCAGCTCGGGGGCGCGGGCGGCGGTCGACGATCAGGTCGTAGACGACCCGGGCCCACGCGTCGTCGGGGAAGTGGAACGCGGCCAGCGCGTCGGCCATCCGCTCGGTCGACATCGCCGGCCCGGCGTCGGCCTCGCCGGCCCGCTCGGCCGCCTCGGCCAGCTTGCCGGCCTCGCGCGGCCAGCTCCAGGACCGTGGCCAGGGTCGACGGGGTGAGCATCTCGGCCCAGGTCGCGGCCATCGCCAGCGAGCCGCCGTGGAACTCGGTCAGGAGGCGGATCGTGTTGACCTCGAGCGGCGGCGGGTCGGCCAGGCGCTCGAAGCCGTAGGCCGGCACGTCGTGCGAGCCGTGGATCGGCAGCCAGCGGTCGGCGTTCCGGACGGCCAGCCGGAGGATCGTCCCGACGACCTGGCGGAACATCGGCCCGAGGTCGGAGCCGGGGTCCTTCGGGTCGTGGACCTTCGAGCCCAGCCGCGCCTGGCAGACGGCGAACCCGCCGGTCAGGGCGCGAGGTCGTCATCCAGATGTCGATCCCGAACTTCGAGATGTCCTCGTCCCAGTCGTCGAGCGTCAGGTAGTGCCGGACGAGGTCGCCCGACACGCCGAAGTCGCCGCCGATCGGCTGCCGGATGCGGTGGCCGTAGAGCGCCCGGGTGAGCGGGTAGGTGACCGTGTTGGTGATCGTGCCGTCGTACTTGTAGCGGCTGTACAGGGGGGCGACGTAGTCGTAGCCGCCCTTGAGGATCGGCCCGGACAGGAGCTCGATCCATTCGGGCACGATCGAGCGCAGGTCCGAGTCGACCACGACCAGCGCCTTGACGTCGAGCGCGGCCGCCATCTCGAAGATCGTCCGCAGCGCGGCACCCTTGCCGCCGACTGCCCTCGACCTCCGGGTAGGTCAGGGCCACCCGCTCGAGGCGGTTCGTCGGCCGGACGAGGAGGATCCGCTCGACGTAGTCCGGCGGCTCGGTCTCGGCGACGACCCGCTGCGTCCCGTCGGGCGATCCGGCGTCGGCATTGACCAGCACCGGGCGGAGGTCGGGGAAGTACTGGACGAGGCCGGCCTGGGCGGCGCGGACGACGTGGCCGATCGTCGCGGCGTTCCGGAAGCTCGGGATGCCGACCATGATGTCGGCGCGACCGAGCCGGTCGATCTGGTCGCGGATCGCCGGGGTCAGAACGGTCTCGGGCACCCCGTCACCGTACCACCGGCCGGACGCGTGCCGTCAGCGCCGGGGGATGCTGACGGTCGCCCAGTCGGGATTCGTCTCGCCGGGCCGGTAGCGGCTGTTGGCCGCCTTGTAGGCCAGCTGGCCGAAGCCGATGCTCCGCCACGTCCCGATCCAGGGGTCGACCGGCGGGCGGACGAAGGCGGTCCGCCGGACGAGGTCGGCCTCGTCGAGGACGCCCTCGAGGATCCGCTTCCGCTCGAGGAGCGGGACGTCGAGGATCGGCTCGTCGTCGACGAGGAGCAGGTCGACCGCGACGAAGGCCAGCGGCCCGGCCGGCGGCATCCGCCGCGCGCGCGCGGGCGAGCTCCTGGCGCCTGCGCCGGCCGGCCGAGCCGAGGAAGAGCTGGGCGGCCATGTCGGCGGCCGACGGCGCCTCCGGCGCGTCGAGCATCGAGCCCCTCGCTCGCGCGGGTCGCCTGGCCGGTCAGGTAGCCGTCGAGGACCAGGCTCGAGGCGCGGGCGGCCGCGTCGATCGCCGCCGTCGATCTCGGGCAGCTCGTCGACCGGCCTCGCCGTCGCTCGTCGACGATCGTCCGGCGCTCCGCCGAACCCGACCCGGACGATCGCCCGGACCCCGTTCCAGAGCGGCTCGATGATCGGGTCGACGACGCTCCGGACGTTGCCGCTCGCCGAACCGCTGGGGCCGCCAGCCGGCCACGTCGGCGGGGATCCGGACGCTCGTCGCGGTCTGCGCCTCCATCGACTCGAAGGGTACACCGGGCCGCCTATCATCCCGGGGTGACGTCCCCGGCCGGCCCGGCGTGATGGACCCGCCGGCGCGCCTCGCGGCGCTCACCCCGAGCGGCCGCGCCCGCGTCCCGTCGCCTGGTCCCTGTACGACCTGGCCAACACCGTCTTCAGCTACGCGATCGTGTCGACCGCGATCGGGCTGTGGCTGACCGACGACTCGCGCTTCGGCCCAGGGCCCCGGCCAGCTCGTCCAGGGCGTGGCGATCGCGGTGAGCGTCGGGCTCAACGCGCCTCGTCTCGCCGATCCTCGGCGCGCTGTCCGATCGCGGCGGCCGGCGCCTGCCGTTCCTGCTCTTCTTCACCGCCCTGACGATCGTCCCGAGCGCGATCATCGGCCCGACGCCGGCGCTCGTCGGCGCCGCCCTGTTCACGGTCGCCAACTTCGGCTACCAGGCGGCGCTCATCTACTACGACGCGACGCTGTCGGAGGTCAGCTCGCCGGAGACCCGCGGCCGGCTGTCCGGGATCGGCGTCGGGGTCGGCTACGTCGGGACGCTCCTCAGCGGCGGTCACCCTGCTCGCCCTCGGCATCACCGAGACGCCGGACCCGATCTTCCTCATCGCCGGCATCCTGTTCGCGGTCTTCGCGATCCCGATCTTCGTCATCGTCCGCGAGCCGGCGCCGCCGCCCGGTCGGGAGCGGGTCGGCTGGGCGGACGTCCGGTCGTCGCTGACCCAGATCGCGGTCACCATCGGCCACGCCCGCCAGGTGCCCGGCCTGCTCCGCTTCCTGCTCGGCCGGTTCTTCTACTCGGACGCGGTCAACACCCTGATCGTCGTGATGAGCGTCCTCGCGGTGAAGGGGATGGGGATGACCCAGGGCCAGTTCCTGTCCGTCTCGCTCGTCCTCGTCGTCGTGGCGATCCTGGCCAGCTTCGGCTGGGGCCGGCTGGTCGACCGGTTCGGACCGAAGCGGACGCTCATCACCGTCCTCGCCTCGTGGGTCGTCGGGCTGCTCCTCGGCGTGGTCGCCCTGGCCATGCCGTCGACGACGCCCGGTTTCGCGATCTTCATCGTCGCCGGGGCGATCGTCGGCAGCGGGCTCGGCGGCGTCCAGGTCGCCGACCGCGTGCTCATGATCCGGCTGTCGCCGCCCGCCCGGCTCGGCGAGTTCTTCGGCCTGTACGGGCTGGTCGGCAAGGGCTCGCAGGTCGTCGGCCAGCTGCTCTACGGGCTGATCGTCTTCCTGCTCATCGACTCGCTCGGCAACGGCGCCTACCAGCTCGCGATCCTCAGCCTGCTCGTGACGATGTCGATCGGGCTGTGGCTCGTCTGGCCGGTCAGCGACCGCTGGATCGGCGGCGACGCGATCATCGGCGACGGGACGGTCGGCGGGGAGGCTCAGTAGCCGGCGGTCAGGCCGAAGTCGATCGAGATGGCCGCCCCGGTGATCGGCGTCGGCCCGCTCCGAGCAGAGGAACGCGATGAGCTCGGCGACCTCGTCCGGGCGGATGAACCGCGCCGGCCGCTGCGGGTAGGCGGCCAGGAGGTCGCGCAGGTAGCCGTCCGGGTCGCCGCCGCCGAACGTCCGCGCCTGGTACTCGATCATCGGCGTAGTCGACGTCGCCGGGGCAGACGACGTTGACCCGGATGCCGCGCTCGGCGAGCTCGACCGCGAGCGCCTTCGAAAGGACCGTGACCCCGCCCTTGCTGGCGCAGTAGATCGCGGCGCCCCTGTTGCCCCACAGCCCGGCGTCGGAGCTGACGTTGACGATGCAGCCGCCGGTCGCCTCGAGGGCGGGGATGGCGTGGCGGCACATGAAGAACGTGCCCTTGAGATTGACGTCGACGACCCGGTCCCAGTCGGCCTCGGTCATCAGGTCGGTCGGCCCCTCGACCCACAGGCCGGCGCAGTTGACCAGGATGTCGAGCCGGCCGAACCAGCTCGATCGCCGTCTCGACCGCCCGCGCGCAGTCGGCGACCGCGCTGACGTCGGCGACGATGCCGAGCGTCGACGTCCGGTCCCGCCGAGCTCGGCGGTCGCGCGTTCGAGGCCGGCGGCGGTCGATGTCGGCCAGGACGATCCGGACGCCGTCACGGGCGAGCCGCGGGCGGTCGCCAGGCCGATCCCGCCGGCGCCGCCGGTGACGAGCGCGACGCGGTCCATCAGTACCACGCCTCGGCCGGGCCCTTGAACTCCTGGATCGATGTTGCCGCCGTCGACGACGATCCCCTGGCCGGTGATGTAGCTCGCCCCGTCCGAGGCGAGGAAGGCGATGACCTCGGCCACCTCGGCCGGGCTGCCCGATCGGCCGAGCGGCGTGTTCGCGCCGCCGATCGCCTCCTCGGCCAGCTGCGATCCGCTGGCGATCCAGCCCGGCAGGACGGCGTTGACGGTCACGCCCGCGGCGGCCGACCTCGATGGCCAGGGCGCGCATCAGCCCGGTGATCCCGGCCTTGGCCGCGCCGTAGACCGCCGAGCCCGGGTTGCTCACGAGCGGGCCGGTGACCGACGAGACGAAGACGATCCGGCCGTGCCCCGAGGCGATCAGCGCCGGCAGCGCCGCCCGGGTGACGCGCGAACGCCGTACCCAGGTTCCGGGCGATCCCGCGATCCCACTCGGCCCGGTCCAGCTCGAGGACCTCGCTCGACTCCTCGGGCGCCCCGAGCGCGACCATCCCGGCGTTGTTGACCAGGATGTCGAGCCGGCCGCCGTGCGCCGCCAGCACCTCGGCGACGAGCCGGTCGGCGGCGCCGTCGGCCATCAGGTCGCCGACGTGGCCGGTCGCGCCCACTCCGGTCGCCCGCAGCTCGGCGACCCGCTCGTGGATCCGCGCGGTCGTCGCGGCGATCGCCAGGCTCGGCGCCGTCGCCGGCCGAGCAGACCGGGCCGCGGCGAAGCCGATCCCGGTCGGGCTGCCGGCGCCGGTCACCAGGGCGACCCGCCCGTCGAAGCGACCCATGGTCAGGCCGGGTCCCGGTAGCCGCCCGGGTGGCGCCGTCGCCACGCCCAGGCCGAGCCGATCATCTCGTCGAGCGACCCGCGCCGGGGCGTCCAGCCGAGGACCTCGCGGGCGCGCTCGTTGGCGGCCACCAGGACCGGCGGGTCGCCCGGTCGGCGTGGCCCCGGCTCGGCGGGGATCGGCCGGCCGACGACCCGCTCGGCCGCCGCGATCACCTCGCGGACGCTGAACCCGGCGGCGCTGCCCAGGTTGAGCGCCACGGCGCGCCCACGGTCGGCGATCGCCGGGCGCCTCGGGATCGGCCGTCCGCGGATCGTCCGGCGCCGGTCGCCTCGAGGGCGGCGAGGTGGGCGTCGGCGAGGTCGCGCGACGTGGATGTAGTCGCGGACGTTCGTCCCGTCGGGGGTCGGGTAGTCGGTCCCGAACATCGTCAGCGGCCGGCCGCCCTCGGCCGCGGCGAGGACGTTCGGGATGAGGTGGGTCTCGGGGTCGTGCTGCTCGCCGTTCCGCTCGGACGCGCCGGCCACGTTGAAGTAGCGGAGCGCGACGCTGCGCAGGCCGTAGGCGGCGCCGTACCAGCGGAGCGCGCCCTCGAACGTCCGCTTCGTCTCGCCGTACGGGTTGATCGGGGCGAGCGGGGCGTCCTCGGGGATCGGCGTCGGTGCCGGGATGCCGTAGACCGCGGCGGTCGACGAGAAGACGAGCCGCCGGACCCCGGCCGTCCGGGCCGCCTCGAGCAGGGCGACGCCGCCCGCGACGTTCTCGCGGTAGTACTTCGCCGGATCGGCGATCGACTCGGCGACGAGCGAGCGGGCCGCGCAGTGGAGGATCGCCTCGATCCGCTCCCGCTCGAGCAGCGCGGCGGTCGCCGGTCCGTCGGCGTAGCTGCCCGCCACGAGCGGGCGCCGCCGACGGCGCGCCGCGGTGGCCGGTCGACAGGTCGTCGAGGACGACGACGTCGTGGCCGGCCTCGAGCAGGCGCTCGACGCTGACCGAGCCGACGTAGCCGGCCCCGCCGGTGACGAGGATCCTCACCCGCGTCCTCCCTGTTCCGCTCGTCGGCCCGAGTGTAGCGACCGCGCGGCCTCAGGCGTCCTCGGCGAGCTGGGCCTGGGCGAGGAGCAGGAGCGTCGGGCGGTCGTTGAGGGCCGGGTCCTCGACGACCGCGTCGAGCAGCCGGTCGAGGACGGCGCCGAGCCGCGGTCCGGGCACGGCGCCGAGCTCGGCGATGAGGTCGTCGCCGTCGACCGCCAGGTCGCGCCGATCGAGCGCGACCTCGGCCGCCAGCTGCTCGGCGACCCGGGCCCGGAGCTCGTCGAGGCCAGCCGGCGTCCGGCGTCGAGCCCGCTCCCGACGTTGTCGGCCCGGCGCAGCTCGAACAGCTCGTCGAGGGCGGGCCGGCCGATCTTGGCGATGAACCGGCGGACGGCCGCGTCGCCCCACGACGACTCGTAGGCGAACATGTGCTGGCGGACGAGGTGGGCGACCCGGTCGATCGTCGAGCGCGGGAAGCGGAGCCGGAGGAGGAGCTCGCCGGCCAGCTCGGCGCCGACCGTCTCGTGGCCGATGAACCGGCCGTCGGCGAACGTCGCCGGCTTGCCGATGTCGTGGACCAACGCCGCCAGCCGGACGACCGGCCGGTCGGCCGGCGCGGCGTCGACCGCGCGGAGCGTGTGGTCCCAGAGGTCCTCGCCGGGCACCTTGTTCTGGGGGATGCCGCGCTGGGCGGCGAGCTCGGGCGAGATCCAGCGCAGCAGCCCGGTCGACTCGAGCGGCCGGAGGCCGACCGACGGGGACGGCGCCGCGAGGAGCTTCTCGAGCTCGGCCGCGATCCGCTCGCCGGACAGGTGACGGACCAGCTCGGCCCGGGCCTCGATCGCCGGCCAGCGTCGCGGCTCGATCGCGAACCCGAGCGCCGCCGACAGCCGGACCGCCCGGACCATCCGCAGGGCGTCCTCGCCGAACCGCGCCTCCGGGTCGCCGACGGCGCGCAGGAGCCGGCGCGCTCGAGGTCGGTCGAGCCCGTCGATGCGGATCGAGCAGCCCGGGCGCGGCTCGCCCGGTCGACCGCCCCAGGCCATCGCGTTGATCGTGAAGTCGCGGCGGGCGAGGTCCGCCTCGATCGTCGTCGCCGAACTCGACCCGGTGCGGCCGCCGGAAGTCGGCGTAGTCGTGGTCGCGCCGGAAGGTCGTGATCTCGAACGTCTGGTCGCGATGGCGCACGGCGACCGTCCCGAACCGGTTCTCGTAGACCGCCCCCGGGAACAGCTCGACGATCCGCTCCGGCCGGGCGTCGGTGGCCAGGTCCCAGTCGGCCGGCGTCGCGCCCGAGCATCACGGTCGCGCAGCGAGCCGCCGACGACGATAGCCGGCGTGGCCGCCGGCCCGGAGCGATCTCGATGACGTCGAGGACCTCGGCCGGGATCCGCCGCGCCGGGATCCCGGAGGCCGTCGGCCGTCAGTTCCGGCCGAGGAACAGGTAGTCGCGCCATGCCTCGTTCCGCTCGTCGACGAGGTACGGCGTGAACAGCGAGTAGATGTCGCTGCGCGGCTCGAACGGCGGTCGGACGAGCCGGAGGCGCGCCTCGTCGAGGGTCTTGCCGCCCTTGCGGTGGTTGCACGCCTTGCACGCGGCGACGAGGTTCTCCCAGGTGTGGCCGCCGCCGCGGTGGCGCGGCACGACGTGATCCAGGGTCAGGTCGTGCGACTGGCGGCCGCAGTACTGGCAGCGATGCCCGTCGCGGGCGAAGATCTCGCGCCGGGTGAGCTTGACCCGCGGGCGGGGCCGCCGGACCTGGTGCTGGATCCGGATCACCGACGGGGCGCGGAACTCCGTCCGCGGCGTCCGGATCATCTGGTGGTCGTACTCGACGACCTCGGCCTTCTCGCCGAACACGAGACGGAAGGCGCGCGGCAGATTGCAGACGTTGAGCGGCTCGTAGTTCTGGTTCAGGACGAGAACGACACCGTCCATGGCCCCGCGAGGATAGCAGGATGACGAGCGCGCCCATCGAGCGTGGACGCCCTCGGTCAGCCGCCACGGGCGGATCGCCGCGTCCGGTCGCCGCGCCGGTCAGCGGGTCCCAGCCGCCGGCCTGGCCGACCTTGCTGGCGAGGGGTCGGCCGAGCGTCGCGGCGATGAACCGAGCCGCCTCCAGCACCCCGTCGAGCGTGACGCCGTGCTGCCAGCCCGAGGCGTCGAGGAGGTAGACCAGGTCCTCGGTCGCGAGGTTGCCGGCCGCGCCCGGGGCGTAGGGGCAGCCGCCGGTCCCGCCGGTCGAGGCGTCGAAGCAGCGGACCCCGGCGGCCAGCCCGGCCGACGACGTTGGCCAGCGCGGTTCCGCGCGTGTCGTGGAAGTGGAACGCGAGCCGGTCGAGGTGGAGGCCGGCCGTCGCTCGCCCGGCCGGTCAGCTCGGCGACCTGGTCCGGGACCGCCGACCCCGATCGTGTCGCCGAAGCAGACCTCGTCGGCGCCGATCTCGAGCAGCTCGACGGCCACCTCGACCGCGCGGGCCGGGTCGACCCGGCCGGTGTACGGGCAGCCGAAGGCGGTCGAGACGTAGGCCCGGCGCCACCAGCCGAGCTCGCCGGCCCGCTCGAGGACCGGCGCGAAGGTGTCGATCGAGTCGGCGACGGTCATCCCGATGTTGCGCTCGGTGAACGCGTCGGTCGTGGCGGTGAAGACGGCCAGCGCGTCCGCGCCGGCCGCCTCGGCCCGGGCTGAGCCCGCGGAGGTTCGGGACGAGGACCGGGTAGCGGACGCCGGTCACCTCGGGCAGCGCCGGCAGGAGCTCGTCGGCGTCGGCCAGCTGCGGGATCGCCCGCGGGCTGACGAAGCTCGTCGCCTCGATCTCCCGCAGCCCGGCCGCGACGAGCAGCTCGATGAACCGGAGCTTGGCCGCGGTCGGGATCGGGGTCGCCTCGTTCTGGAGCCCGTCGCGCGGCCCGACCTCGTAGATCCGGACGTGCGCGGTCGGCGACCGTCCGCCGGGGACGTCGGCCATGCGTCGGCCTAGCCCGTCGGCCGCCCGGCGGCGGCTGCTCGATCTCGGCGATCCGGACCTCGATCGACGCGATGCTCCTCGCACGCCTCCCGGTAGCCTCGCTTCCGAGCGGGGCCGCCGCCCGGCGCCGGCGGGCCGCCGTGGAGCTCGATGAGCTCGGCGCGGGTCTTCGGCAGGGTCTTCGGCCACGGGTCCTCCTTCGTTCCGCGGTGAGCGTACCGCGCCGACGCCCGTCGGTCACCCCAGCGACGACCAGCACCTGGCCGCGGGTCACCTGGTCGGCCGGCCGGACCAGGACCTCGACGACCGCCCCGGGCCCGGCGCGACGACGACGTGCTCCATCTTCATCGCCTCGAGGGTCACCAGCGGGTCGCCCGGCGTCGACCGTCGTCCCCGGCCCGACGTGGACCGCGAGCACGGCTCCCGGCATCGGCGCGCGACCTCGCCGACGCCGCCGCCGTGGTGGGCGGCCGCCCGGACGCGCTCGCTCGACGTCCGGCGCCGGCGCGACCCGGAAGGCCACGCTCCGCCCGTCGACGTCCACGTGCGCCGTCCCGTCGGCCGTCCGCACGGCCGCCGGTCGGGTCGCCGGGTCGACGTCGTCCGCGTCGACGAGGTCGACGACCCGCTCCCGGCCGTCGTCGGCGACGAGGCGGATCCGTGCCGGCGCGTTGAGCCGCCAGCCGCCGGCCCACGGGTCGGGGTCCCGCTCCGAGCAGCCGGGCTGCGGTCGCCCAGGCCTTCGCCGGGGGCTCGGTCATCGCGGCCCAGCCGTCCGGGCGGCCAGATCCGCTCGAGCGTGTCGATCCGGGCCGCGCCGTCGAGGACGACCGGCTGGCGGACGAGCCAGCGCAGGAAGCGGAGGTTCGTGGTCAGCCCGAGGACGACCGTCGTCGTCGAGGGCGCTGGCGAGCCGTTCGCCAGCGCCTCGGCGCGGTCGGTGCCCCGCGGCGACGATCTTCGCCAGCATCGGGTCGAACCGCTCGCCGACCTCGCTGCCCGGCTCGATCCCGGCGTCGACCCGGATCCGCCCGTCGGGTCGACCGGCCAGCGGAGGGCCTCGACCCGGCCGGTCGCCGGCAGGAACCCGGCCTCGGCATCCTCGGCGTACAGGCGGACCTCGACGGCGTGGCCGCCCGGTCGCGAGGCCGCGTCGACCGTCGGCCTGGTCGAACCCGAGCGGCTCGCCCGCGGCGATCCGGAGCTGGTCGGCGACCAGGTCGCGGCCGGTCACCATCTCGGTGACCGGGTGCTCGACCTGGAGGCGGGTGTTCATCTCGAGGAAGAAGAAGCGGCCGCGGTCGTCGAGCAGGAACTCGCACGTCCCGGCGCTGACGTAGCCGACCGCCCCGGCAGCGCCAGGGCCGCCGCGCCGAGGCGCCCGCGGAGCGCTCCGTCGACGGCCGGTGACGGCGTCTCCTCGAGGACCTTCTGGTGGCGCCGCTGGAGCGAGCAGTCGCGCTCGCCGAGGTGGACGCCGTGGCCGAGGGCGTCGAACAGGACCTGGACCTCGACGTGGCGCGGGCCCTCCAGGTAGCGCTCGAGGATGAGCCGGTCGTCGCCGAACGCCGCCGGCCGCCTCGCGCCGGGCCGCGGCGAGCGCGTCGGGCAGCGCGGCCGAGCTCGCGGACGACCCGCATCCCCTTGCCGCCGCCGCCGGCCGCCGGCTTGACGATGAGCGGCGGGCCGATCCGCCGCGGCCGCGGCCGAGCGCTGTCGTCCGACTGGTCGGGCTCGTCGTAGCCGGGCACGACCGGGACGCCGAGGCGCGCCGGCCAGCCGACGCGCCGCGGCCTTGTCGCCCATCGCCCGGATCGCGGCCGGGCGGCGGCCCGACCCAGCGGATGCCGGCCGTCGATCGACGCGCTCGGCGAAGTCGGCGTTCTCGCTCAGGAAGCCGAAGCCGGGGTGGAGGGCGTCGGCGCCGGCCGCGCAGGGCGGCGTCGACGACGGCGTCGGCGTCGAGGAGGTCGATCGGCGGCCGGCCGTCCTCGCCCGGGACGATCGCCCGGATGCCGAGCCGGTCGCAGGTCCGGCGGATCCGGGCCGCGATCTCGCCACGGTTGGCGATGAACAGGCGTCCGGATCGGTCGCCCGGGCGCGGTGCCGGTCTCGGCGGTCGCGGATCCGGCTCGCGAACGCGTCAATCGCGTCAGATCGCGACACGCCATCGGCCACCGACCCGCCGAGCCGGGCAGCCGCCGGTCGGCGATCCAGCGCTGGACGAGTCCGGGTCGAGGTCCCGAGGCGCGCTCGCTGCCTGGCTCGGGACTGAGCTCGTCCGGCGTCGGCATGGCGCGATTGTCGCGTTTAGGCAGCCCGGCGCAAGAGGTCCGTCCGTGATGCGAGTCGCAGCACCGTCTGGCTGCGCATGCGGCTCGGCCGCATCGCGCGTCGGGGCCGGGCTCGCAGTCGGGCTCGGGCGTCCGCGTTCGGGCTCGGGCGTGCGTCGGGTGCCCAGGCCGGCGCGGCGCTTCTCGGTGAACGCCCGGAAGCCCTCCTGGGCCTCGGCGGTCCGGCGCTGGCGGGCGATGACCCGGGCCGTGTGCCACTTCGACGAGCCGTGGGGCAGGCCACGGACCTCGCGGACGATCGCCTTGGCGGCCCGGGCGGCCGTCGGGCCGGCGGCGAGCAGGTCGGCGACGGCCGCTCCACCGCCGCGTCGAGCGCGGCCTCGCCCTCGACGACCTCGTGGACGAGCCCGATCCGCTGGGCCCGCACGGCGTCGAACCGGCGACCGCCGGGGAAGAGCGCCCGGGCGTGCGTCTCGCCGATCTTGGCGATGACGAACGGGGCGATGACCGCCGGCAGGATCCCAGGCGCGTCTCGGTGAAGCCGAACCGCGTCCCGCTCTCGGCGATCACCAGGTCGCTCACCGCGCACAGGCCCATCCCGCCGCCGAGCGCCGCGCCGTGGACCCGGGCGATGACCGGCACCGGGCAGCTGTCGATCGCCTCGAACATGTCGGCCATCGCCATCGCGTCCTGCTCGTTCGCCTCGGTGTCGAGGGTCAGCGCCGCGCGCATCCAGGCGACGTCCGCGCCGGCACAGAACGACGGCCCGTCGCCGGCCAGGACGATCGCCCGGAGCGCCGTCGGCGTCCTCGCGGCCGAGCGTCGTGAACGCGGCGCGCAGCTCGGCGATGAGCGACGCGTCGAAGGCGTTGTGGACGTCGGGCCGGGCCAGCGTCACCCGGGCGACGACGCCGCCGGGCCCCGTTCGCTCGAGGCGCAGGCGGTCGCTCACGCGCGCATCGTACGCGGCCGGCCGGTCGCTCGACCCTTCAACCAGGGCGCGCCGGACGCTACATCCGGAAGACGCCGAAGCGGGTCTCCGGGATCGGGGCGTGGAGCGAGGCGGCGATGCCGAGCGCGAGGACCCGCCGGGTGTCGAGCGGGTCGATGACCCCGTCGTCCCACAGCCGGGCGGTGGCGAAATACGGGCTGCCCTCGGCCTCGTAGCGCTCGAGGATGGGCGCCTCGAAGCCGTCCCGCGCGCTGTCGTCGGCGAAGCCGCCGCGGACCGTCGACAGGACCCGGGCCGCCTGCTGGCCGCCCATCACGCTGATCCGCGAGTTCGGCCACGACCACAGGAAGCGCGGACCGTAGGCACGCCCGGCCATCGCGTAGTTGCCGGCCCCGAACGAGCCGCCGACGATCACGGTGAACTTCGGGACCTCGGCGCAGGCGACCGCGGTGACCATCTTCGCGCCGTCCTTGGCGATCCCGCCGGCCTCGTACTCGCGGCCGACCATGAACCCGGTGATGTTCTGGAGGAAGACGAGCGGGATCCGCCGCTGGGCGCACAGCTCGATGAAGTGGGCGCCCTTGAGGGCCGACGCGGAGAACAGGATCCCGTCGTTGGCGACGATCCCGATCGGGTAGCCCTCGAGGTGGGCGAAGCCGGTCACCAGCGTCTCGCCGAAGAGCGGCTTGAACTCGTGGAACCGGCTCCCGTCGACGAGCCGGGCGATGACCTCGCGGATGTCGAGCGGGTGGCGGAGGTCGGTCGGGATCGCGGCGTACAGGTGGGCCCGGCCGGCGCCGGGGTCGCCCTCGGGGGCGATCGCCGGGGGCTCGGGAGCCCGGCGGTCCCAGGGTGGCGTCGGGCGGTCGGCGGTTGAGGTTGTCGACGATCGACCTACCGAGCGCGAGGGCGTGCTCGTCGTCGAGCGCCTCGTGGTCGGCCACGCCGGAGACCCGGGCGTGGACGCTCGCCCCGCCCAGCTCCTCGGCCGTGACGTCCTCGCCGGTCGCCGCCTTCACCAGCGGCGGGCCGCCGAGGAAGATCGTGCCCGTGCCCCGGACGATGACCGTCTCGTCGCTCATCGCCGGGACGTACGCGCCGCCGGCGGTGCTCGAGCCCATGACCAGGGCGACCTGGGGCACACCGGCCGCCGACAGCCGGGCCTGGTTGTAGAAGATCCGGCCGAAGTGGTCGCGATCGGGGAACACGTCGGCCTGGAGCGGCAGGTAGGCGCCGCCGCTGTCGACCAGGTAGACGCAGGGCAACCGGTTCTCGAGGGCGATCTCCTGGGCGCGCAGGTGCTTCTTGACGGTGATCGGGTAGTAGGTCCCGCCCTTGACCGTGGCGTCGTTGGCGACGACGACGCAGGTCGTGCCCTCGATCCGGCCGATCCCGGTCACGATCCCGGCGCCCGGCGCCTCGTCGTCGTACATCCCGCCGGCGGCCAGCGGGCTCAGCTCGAGGAACGCGGTGCCCGGGTCGAGGAGGCGGTCGATCCGCTCGCGGACCGGCAGCTTGCCCCGTTCCCGGTGGCGCTCGATCGACGCGTCGTCCCCGCCGGCGCCTCGGCCCGCGACCCGCTCCTGGCGCGCCCGGAGGTCGGCGACCAGGGCCGTCATCGCCTCGACGTTCGCGCGCGCGTCCGCGCTGGCGGGGTCGAGCCGGCTGCGGAGGACGGGCATGGCCGGATGATAGCCGTCGGTCCGCGCCGGCCGACCGGGCCCGATCCGTGGTGCCGATGGGCCCGATCGTCGCCCGTGCGTCAGGCCGGCTATCGGCCGCGTTGCCCGCCGGCGGCGGGTGGCGCGACGGCCGCGCGGTCGGCGCGTTGATCGATCCGCTGTCGACCCGTCGGTGGCCCGGCCGAGCCGAGCCACCGCATCCTTCTGGCCACGAACAGCCGGTGGCAGGGGGCCGCCGGACCAAGGGGGGCAAGGACGATGAAGGTCAAGACAGCAGCCCTGGCGATCGGCACCGCGATCGCCATCACGGCCTGCGGCGCCGGCAGCCGGCTCAACAACGACACCAGCATGACCCGAGCCGAGGCGATCCGCGGTGCGGCCGTCCTGCCGGGCGTGACCGTCGACCGCAGCGAAGGCCTGGCCGAGGCGACCCGGGCGGGGGCGTTCCAGGTCATCAAGCCGCACTACGTGCGTCACATCAAGGGCCCGTCGCTGCCTGACAGCAGCACGTTGAAGGCCGAGCACAGCAAGGGTCTCTTCCGCGGGCAGTGACCTTCCATCGGGGCCGGCGCCGGGGGGAGCCGGGGTCGCGGGGCCGGGGGCGCGAGCCTCCGGCCCGTCGCCGTTCGTCCGGGAAGGATCCCTCAGGCGCGGGCGCGGCCGACCCGGATCGCGAGTCCCGACGCGACAGCAACGCAGGCCACGACGATCGTCGTGCCGGCGAGCGAGATCCGGCCGCCGGAGCAGCCCGACGCGACGACGTCGCCGATCCCGACCGAGACCTCCCCGTCCCCGAGTGACCCGGTGGTCACGACATGTGTCCGGTACGAACCGTCGGCCATCCGTTCCCAGCAGGTCGTCTCCATCGTGGCGAACAGCCCGACGAACGCCCCGACCAGGAGCGCCATCGTGGCCAGGGTGACGATCGGGCGGTCCCGCGGCCGATCTCCGGCCGGGCGACCGGCGTCCCGGAGACCGGCATAGGCGAACAGAAGCGCCGGCGCGAGCAGGATGAACGTGACGCCGCTGAATGACAGGGCGGCCATCCAAACGTAGCTGAGACCCGCGCCGACCAGGATCTCCCGGCGTCGGCATGCCGCCCCGATCGCACCAACGAGCGCGGGTCCGGCCCAGAAGGCGAACCAGCCGACCGTCTCGACGGCCGTCGATCCGGGCTCGATATCGGAGGCGTTCGCCTGGCGCAGCGCCACGAGTCCGGATGCGACCACCAGGCCGAGGCCGCTGGCCACCCATCCCAGGTCCGCCGGTCGGACGCGGATCCTCTCGACTGGCGGACGTCCGGATCCCATCATCAGGCGGTCACCCACGTGATTCCGTGCTACGCTCTCGTAGCAAGTAATACTCGCCAGAACACGCTACTGTCAAGGTGCACATTATGGCCGTGGAGCCGCGTTCTCCAGAAGCGCGAGGGGTCGCCTCCGACCCGGCGACACGAGCCGAGGCGATCCGGCTCGAGCTGGCCGACGCCTGGGGCGCGATGGGCGCGTCGTGGGGCGTGGCGCCGGCGATCGCCCGGGTCCACGCCTACCTCATGGCCCGCGGTGAGCCGCTGACCGAGCGGGAGGTCCGCGAGGCGCTCGGGCTGTCCCACCGGGCGGCCAGCCTGGCGCTGGATTCGGCCGTCGGCTGGGGTGTCGTCGAGAAGGTGCCGGAGCCGCGCCGGGTCGGTCGGCGCGGGCCGGCCGGGACCGCCTACCTGGCGGTCGGCGACCATTTCCGCTGGTTCTCCCGGGTCATCGCCCATCGCAAGCGGCTCGAGGGCGACCCGATCATCGCCGTCCTGGAGAACACCCTGCGCGACGCCGAGGTCGCAGCCCGCTCGCATCCGGACGATCCCGAGCTGCGGACGCTGCGCGACTGGCTGGGGACGTTCCTTGGCTTCGTCCGCGTGTTCGACCGGGCGGTCGGGCTCGTGCCGGTCGTCGAGCCGGCCGAGCTCGAGCGGATCCTGGGCCTGCTGGCCAAGGTCCCCGACGAGACGCTGCTCCGGCTCGTCCGCCTGCTCGGGGAGCTGCCGGACGACGACGTCGTGTCGCTGGTCAACGGCCTCAGTCGGCTCTCCCCGGCCGGCGCCCGGCGGGCCACCAAGCTGATGTCCGGGGTGGTCAAGACCGTCGGCAGGTGAAGAGACTGATGCGCTCGGGTGTCGCCGGCGCTGTCATCGGCCGCCCGGTGTCGCCGAGGCGAGCCTGAACTCCCGGAGTGCCGACGGATGGGTCCATTCGAGCCCGGCCGGCGCCCAGCCGCCGGTTCGAACCCGGGGTGTGCGCGGCACGCGTGACTGGCTGCGTCCCGGCGGCCGAGGCCCGACAGCCGGGCCGCCCGCCGTCCCTCCGCGAGCCGGCCGGCCGGCGACCCCGGAGCTCAGCCTGCGGAACGATCCGAGCGCCACGTCATCCGGCGGACCATCCCGACCGCGCCACTCGGAATTGGACGCGGGCCGTGCGATAATCGAGCTGCGCTGAGGCGGTCCGAGCGGCACGAACGGGCGACGACCCCGGGGCCGGCCGGCCGACCGACCTCCCGCGGCAACCTGAGGATCCACCAGATCATGACCGTCGAGACCTCCACCTGGGTGACCAAGAAGGGCCTCGCCCAGATGCTCAAGGGCGGCGTCATCATGGATGTCGTCACGCCCGAACACGCCAAGATCGCCGAGGACGCCGGCGCGGTCGCGGTGATGGCCCTCGAGCGCGTCCCGTCGGACATCCGCGCCTCCGGCGGGGTCGCCCGGATGAGCGACCCGGAGATGATCGTCGGGATCATGGCGGCGGTCTCGATCCCGGTCATGGCCAAGGCCCGCATCGGCCACTTCGTGGAGGCCCAGGTCCTCGAGGCGCTCGGCGTCGACTACATCGACGAGTCCGAGGTGCTCACGCCGGCCGACGAGGAGAACCACATCGACAAGCACGCCTTCAAGGTCCCGTTCGTGTGTGGCGCCCGGAACCTCGGTGAGGCGCTCCGCCGGATCAGCGAAGGCGCGGCGATGATGCGGACCAAGGGCGAGGCCGGCACCGGCAACATCGTCGAGGCGGTCCGCCACATCCGGACCGTCAATGCCGAGATCCGACGCCTCCAGGGGATGCGTCCGGACGAGCTGTTCGTCGCGGCCAAGGAGCTGCAGGCCCCGCTCGACCTCGTCCAGTCGGTCGCCGCCGAGGGCAGGCTGCCGGTCGTCAACTTCGTCGCCGGCGGGATCGCCACCCCGGCCGACGCAGCCCTGGCGATGCAGCTGGGCGCCGAGGGCGTGTTCGTCGGCTCGGGTATCTTCAAGAGCGAGGACCCGGCCCGGATGGCCAACGCGATCGTCCAGGCCACGACCCACTTCGACAATCCGAAGGTGATCGCCGAGGTCAGCCGGGGTCTCGGGGCGGCCATGCGCGGGATCGCGCTCGAGACGATCCCGGAGGGGGAGCGGCTGGCCGTCCGGGGTTGGTAGCCGACACGTCGGCGACCACGGTCCACCTCGGAGCGGGACGCGAGCCATGAAGATCGGCGTGCTTGCCGTGCAGGGCGCGTTCGCCGAGCACGTCCGCGTCCTGCGCGGGATCGGGGTGGAACCGGTCGAGGTCCGCCTCCCGGAGGACCTGGACGGGGTGAGCGGCCTGATCCTGCCCGGGGGCGAGAGCACCACGATGCGCAAGCTCATCGAGCGCTGGGGTCTCCACCAGCCGATCATGGATCTCGCCGCGTCGGGCGCGCCGCTCTACGGGACGTGTGCCGGGATGATCCTCCTCGCCCGTGAGATCGCCGGTGGCGAGGAGCCGGTCTTCCCGCTCATCGACGTGACCGTCGAGCGGAACGCCTTCGGGCGTCAGCTCGAGTCGTTCGAGAGCGATCTCAGCGTCCCGGTCCTGGGAGACGGTCTGGTCCACGGCGTGTTCATCCGAGCTCCGATCGTCGATCGGGTCGGGCCCGACGTCGACGTCCTCGCCCGCCTCGACGACGGTCGTGTCGTGGCCGTCCGCCAGCGCAACGTCCTGGCCACCGCGTTCCATCCCGAGCTGGCCGGAGAGAGCCGCTTCCACCGGTTGGTGGCGACGATGGCCGCGGAGCACGCCGATCCCGGCGAGGGCGCCGGGCGACGCCCGCATCCCACCCGGCGGGCCGCCGGGTCGCAACCGTGAGCGGCCGTTCGGGCACCGTCCGGGTCGCCCGCCTGACCGACCTCGCGGCGCTCGGGGAGCTGTCCCGGCTGTGCCAGCAGGAGGCGGCCGACACACGGTCCCTCGGCCTGCCGGTGAGCGGCCCGCGGATCGGCGTGTTCAGCCTGTTCCGCCTGCCGCTCGGCGCCTTCCGGCCGCACGACCTGCTCTACGTGTACGAGGAGGAGGGCGGGCTGTCCGGCCTCATCCGGGTCGAGCGCGAGACGCCGCGCGACGAGTGGACGATCGTCGAGCTCGACGCGATCGGGCTGGCCGAGGCCGGCGACATCCGCTTCCGACTGGTCCAGCACATCCTGCGCGACGGCGGGAAGCGCGGCGCGATCCGCTTCCATGTGGCCTGTGCCGATGCCGCCGGGAACGTCGAGCTGTTCATGCAGGCCGGATTCGTCCGCTACGGCCAGGAGCTCCTCCTGTTCCGGCGGCCCGGCGTCGCGCTGCCCGAGCCGTGGACGGACGAGCGGGCGTTCGACAGCGGGATCCGCCCGGCGGCGCCGATCGACGCGATCGCCCTGGCCCAACTCTATGCGGCCGTCACGCCGCAGCCGGTCCAGCGCCTGGAGGCGTATCGGATCGGCGATTGGGAGCGCCAGGGCCCGGGTTGGCGGGTGCCCCGGTCGAGCCTCGCCCCGATCCTCCGCTTCGCCGACGTCGAGGGCTACGTCCGCGACGCGCCCGACGGCGGTCCCGACGGGACGCGGATCGACGCCTTCCTCCAGGTCGGTGTGGCCAAGGAGGACCAGCCGCACTACCTCAAGATCCTGGCTCGGCCCGAGGCGGACACCGCGCCGCTGGTGGAGTACGGTCTCGGGGTGATCTCCGCCCGGAACCGGAACGGCGCTCGCGGCGATCACGGGGTGATCGCGCCCGTGCGGACCTACGAGTCGCCGATCGACCGGCGCCTCGAGGAGGCCGGTTTCGGCGTCGAGTCGACCGTCACGCTGCTGATGAAGGAGACCGTCGTCCGAGTCGCCGAGCCGGCCCTCGTCCCGGCCATCCGATGAACGATCCGTCCCGCACCATGGGGAGGAACCGTTGAGCCCCGAACCGATCGACCGCGAGGCGATGGACGATCTCGACCTGCTCCTGGCGGCCCTCCCGCCGGAGGTCGTCGCGGCGGTCCACCGGCTGCCGGCCAAGGAAGAGCTGATCGAGGTCGTCCTCGATCTCGGACGTCGTCCGGAGGCCCGCTTCCCGGACAGCGAGGTGACCCTGCTCCAGCGCGAGATCGTCGACGCCGACATCGCCTACGTCGTCGATCACATCGGCTCGTTCGGCGACGACAACCGGGCCGGGATCGAGCGGACCCTCCACCGGATCAGCGCGATCCGCAACCGGAACGGGAAGATCGTCGGGCTGACCTGCCGGATCGGCCGGGCCGTCTACGGCACGATCGAGATCATCAACGACTTCGTCGAGACCGGGAAATCGATCCTGATCATGGGCCGGCCGGGGATCGGCAAGACGACGATGCTCCGCGAGGCCGCCCGGGTCCTGGCCGACGACATGGCCAAGCGGGTGGTGGTCGTCGACACGAGCAACGAGATCGCCGGCGACGGCGACATCCCTCACCCGGCGATCGGCAAGGCCCGCCGGATGCAGGTCCGGACGCCGTCCCTCCAGCACGAGGTGATGATCGAGGCGGTCGAGAACCACATGCCCCAGGTCATCGTCATCGACGAGATCGGGACCGAGCTGGAGGCCCAGGCGGCCCGGACGATCGCCGAGCGGGGCGTCCAGCTCATCGGCACGGCTCACGGCAACAACCTCGACAACCTGATGCTCAACCCGACGCTATCCGACCTCATCGGCGGGATCCAGAGCGTGACCCTCGGCGACGAGGAGGCCCGCCGGCGGCGGACCCAGAAGAGCGTCCTCGAGCGGAAGGCCCCGCCGACGTTCGACGTGATCATCGAGATCCAGGACCGCCAGCGGGTGATGGTCCACACCGACGTTGCCGAGACGGTCGACGCGATGCTGCGCGGCGACCCGGTGGCGCCCGAGTTGCGCTGGCGCGACGAGGAGGGGATCCACCGGTCCCAGGCGCGCCCCCGGCCCTCGCCGCGGGAGCAGCTCGGCGCGGAGCGCTTCGCCGGCCTGGTCGGGACCGGCTCGCCGTGGCGGATGGAGCCCGGCTGGCGTGGCGATGGAGCGTACCGTGGCGGCGGCTATCGCGACACGGGGCCCGGTGGCGCCGGCGCGGGCGGGCCCGGCTATCGCACCGGCTATCGGCCGGGTGCCAGCGGCGGTTGGCGCCAGACCCGGGGAGGGTCCGCGCGGGAGACCGGCCCGCGCGGCCGGATAGCCGAGCCCGGGGCCCCCGAGGGCGCTCCGGGGACGCTGCCCGGTGAGCGGTTCGCGGTCCCGCCGGTCGGGACCGGGACCCGAGGTCGGGCGGCGCCGCCGGTCGCCGACCTGCCGTTCGTGGCCGGGGAGATCGCCGATCGCGGTCCGCTCGAGCGGGGCGTCGCGCCGACGCCGGAGCCGCGCGCCCGCGACGCCCGCGAGTGGCAGCGCCAGCAGGCGTGGCGCGAGCAGGCCGCCCGGGCGATCGGCCAGCTCAAGGTCGACGAGGGGACCGCGCCGGTCAACGCCGACGACCTGGAGGCGGACGACGAGGCGCTGGCGGACGTCGCCCGGGAACGGGCGGTCGAGGAGGACGAGGGCACGGTCCTCCGGATCGAGGGCGGGGGCACGCTGCCGACCCTCCGGGTCTTCCCGCATGGGGTGAGCCGGAAGCGGCTCGAGCAGGCGATCCGCGAGCTCCAGCTGCCGGTCGTCATCGCCCGCGACGTCGACGAGTCCGACGTCGTCATGACCCTCCGCAGCGAGTACCGCCAGAAGACCCCGGTCCTCCGCGAGGCCGAGGAGCGGGCGATGCCGATCTACGTCCTCAAGAGCAACACGATCCTCCAGATGCAGGCCAGCCTGACCTCGATCTTCGCCCTCGAGGTCGACCCGCGGGAAGCCGCCCTGCGCGAGACGGAGGAGGCGATCGGCCTGGTCCAGCGCCAGTCGGAGGCCGTCGAGCTGAGCCCGCAGAACGCCTACATCCGCCGGCTCCAGCACCAGATGGCCGAGCGGGCGAACCTCGTCTCGCGCTCGCGCGGCCGCGAGCCGTACCGTCGGGTCCGGCTCTATCCGGATGCGGCCCGCTCGAGCTGGCGATGAGCGACGAGGTCGCCGGGGCGTCGCCCGGACCGCCCGGCCTGGCGATGCACGCGGTCGTCCTCGACTGCGCCGAGACCGGACCCCTCGTCGCGTTCTGGTCGGCCGCTCTGGGCTACGTCCAGTGGTTCGAGCCGTTCGGCCAGTTCGCCGGGCTGAAGCCACCGCCGGGTGACGCCCGCCGCGGGCTGGCCCTCATCTTCCAGCGGGTGCCGGAGCCGAAGGTGGTCAAGAACCGGGCCCACGTCGACTACGAGGCGGTCGACCGGGCGGCGGAGGTGGAGCGCCTCGTCGGGCTCGGTGCGACCGTCGTCCGCGAGGTCGACGAGGGCCCCGGCCTGCGCTGGACGGTCATGGCCGACCCGGCCGGGAACGAGTTCTGCGTCGCCCAGGGTTGACCGATCCGCATCGTCTCGGGCGCGACGGGTCCCGGCTGACGATCCTGTACGACCGGGACTGCGGGATCTGCGGGCTGACGGCCCGGACCCTTCGGCGCTGGGATCGCGACAGCTGGTTCGAGGGCGGCTGGGTCCTTCGGCCGTGGAGCGTCCTGGCCTCGTTCCGGTCGCTCGTCCGCGCGGGATACGCCGGCATCGCCCGCAACCGCCGGGCGATCGGTCGATGGCTCGGGCTCGAGCTGGTCTGCGACATCCCGGCGACGGGCGGGGCGAGCGAGGGTCGCTAGGCGTCGAGTCGGCCGCGGTCGTCGGAGAAGACCGAGCCGAGGTCGATCCGACCGTCCTCCATGCGGTAGCGCGAGCCGCAGCCGCGATAGCACCACAGCGCGTTCGGCGCGTTGATCGAGTGGCAGTCCCGACAGACCCATTCGGGACCGTTGGCCCGGTGTCGATCGCGGTTCGCCTTGGTGAGCCGGGCGCCGAGGGTCGGCAGCGCCGCGAGGACGTCCTCGAGGGCGGACTGGATGAACAGGTAGACCCCGAGCGCCACGATGATCCCACCGATCGCGACCAGGATCGCCAGGCCCAGATCGAGGTCGGTCAGGTACGCTCCGTAGTCTCTGTGCGGCATCCTCGCAGGCCCTCAGTCGGGTTGCAGCTCCCCCCGGTCGAAGTAAATGGTCTCGCCGCCGAAAAGACTAGTACTTTGGTCCCATGGGAAGTGGATGATGATGCGCAGACGCACCGGCAAACCGCTCGGCGGCGCGCCGGCCCACGGCCCGAGGTTCGTCCCGGTCAGCGTGGCGACCTCGAAGACGCCCTGCGGCCCGACCACGATGTCGGTCAGCTCGAAGGCGTTGTCGGGGAACGCGGCGAACAGCTCGGTGTAGAACGCGCGGGCGCCCGCCCGGCCCTCCCAGCGCTGGCCCGTCGGGACGATCTCGTAGATGCAGTCCGGCGCCAGCGTCGCGATGAGGCCGTCGATGTCGCGAGCGTCCTCGGCGATCGAATGGCGGACCCATAGCCGCTTGATGCGGCGGAGCGTCGGGACGTCGAACGGCCAGCCGAGACGCTGCTGGATCGTCGTCGTGGCCACATCCGCGATCGTAGCGCCGCGGTCACCGGCGCGCCGACCCTCCGGTCAGGGCAGGCGTCCGTTGAGGACGTCCATGAACAGGCTCTCGAAGCTGGACCCGTTGGCGTCCGTGGCGAGGAGCACGGTGGCGCCGGTCCCCGGCGCCTCGATCGTCCGCCCGGCCTCGGGTCCGTCCTGGACCACGGCGACCTCGATCGACCGGGTCGTCACCAGGCGCGGCTCGCGGGCGACGGCCGCCGCGAGCGGGTCCCAGATGAACGCCCCGCCGCTCGCGGCGAAGTCGCGGTAGCCCTCGAGGATCCGCGCGGCGAGCGAGGCCGCCGGCGTCGTCCGATCGGCGGCCAGGCGGTCGATGAACGCCACGCTGAGGGGGACGCGATCGGTGGCGTCCAGGGCCACCATCGTGATCGGCTCGCCGGACCGGAAGACCGCATCGGCGGCAGCCGGGTCGACGTAGACGTTCCACTCGGCGGTCGGCGCCTCGGCGACGTTCCCTGCCACCCCGACGGCGCCACCCATGATCACGATCCGGTCGAGTCGCTCCCGCAGCGACGGGTCGGCGCCGAGCGCCTCGGCCACGTCGGTGAGCGGGCCGAGGGCGACGAGCGTGACCGGTCGGTCGGAGCCGCGGATGGCGTCGGCGAGGAGCCGCTCCGCCCCGGACGTGGCATCCGGTCGGGGCGACACCTCCGGCAGTCCGAGCTTGTCGAACGCCAGGAGCGCGTTCGCGCCCCACTCGACGGGGAACGCATGGTCGCCCCGGAGCGGCTGTCGTCGCCCGCAGGCGACCGGCACGT
Organism: uncultured Chloroflexia bacterium; assembly: GCA_963837825.1. GTDB lineage: Bacteria > Chloroflexota > Limnocylindria > Limnocylindrales > CSP1-4 > Chersky-267. The sequence goes on along the minus strand of CAWIOR010000013.1, from coordinate 94,578 downwards.
CGGGCTTGCCGACGGCGGCCAGGAGTCGGCGGGCCGTGTCGACCGCCCCCTCGCAGTACAGGGCGGTCGTCCCGGTCACGGTGACCGCGCGGAGGTCGACCGTCGGCTCGGAGGCCAGGTAGATGATCGCCAGCCAGTCGTCCTGGAGCATGTCGGTGTCGATGACGACGGGCATCGGCGGCAGCGGATCGGTCCGCTGCGGGACCGGCCCCGCTCGTCCGGGAAGGGTCACGATGCCGGCGCTCGCGGCGAGCGTCAGCCCCAGGACCGCCGCCGATCCGGCGCCGACCAGGACACCCAGCCAGCGCTCGATCCGGCCGCCGCTGAACCCGGTCAGCCCGAGGATCAGGCTGGCCGACCCGACCGATACGAGACCGAGCTCGATGCGGCCGGCGAGGGCGAGCGCCACGGTCAGGACGGCGGCCAGGCCGAGGAGCCCGAAGGCCGGGCGCGGCTGGAGCCCTCGTCGCAGCCCGGCGATCGCGATCGCCAGCAGACCGGCCAGGAATGCGAGCTGCCCGAGGATCGGGGCCGGCCACGGCCCGAACAGGGCGACGGCCCCGATCACGGCGGCGCCGAGCCCGATCCGACCCACCAGGCCGCCGGTGGGCCACACCCGCGGGATCGGCCCGAGGGCGACCGCGAGCGCGCCGAGAAGGATGGACGGGTCGACGTCGAGGAGCCGTCCGCCGATCGCCAACCCGCCGAGCGCCCAGACCAGGCCTCCGGCCACGGACACCGACGCGCCGGCGAGGCGGAGGGGCCTCAGTGCTCGGTGCCCCCGGTGAACGTCCACGAGGCGATCCGCAGCGCCGGCACGACCGCGCCACCGAGGAGCCCGCGCAGGCAGCGTCGGTCGCGGCCGACCGCCTCGACACCGGCCAGCGCCGCGAGGTAGCTCTGGGTGTAGCGGAGGTTCTTGACCGGCCCGACGATCCGCCCGCCCTCGATCAGGAACGTCCCGTCGCGGGTCATCCCGGTCACGATCGCCAGCTTGGGGTGGACCGGGTTCGTGTAGTGGAAGCGGGTGACCAGCAGCCCGCGATCGAGGCCGCCGATCAGCTCGTCGCGCCCGGCGCTGCCGGCCCCGAGGAGCATGTTCAACGGGAACGGACCGTACGGGTTCGGGGCGGGCAGTCCGTGGCCGGTCGAGCGGACACCGTCCTTGGCGGCCGTCTGCGAGTCATAGACGACGTCACGGCAGACACCCCGCTCGACGAGCGTCACCCGCTGCTTGGCGACGCCCTCGTAATCGAAGGCCATCGGCAGGCCGAGCGGATCCGCGCCGTCGTCCCAGATGTCGACGAGCTCGCTCCCCACCCGGCGGCCCGGCTCGGCGAACGAGCGGCCCTCCTGGACGGCGAGGGCGCTGAACCCGAGATACCCGAGCATGTCGAGCAGGTCGACGACCGCGTACTCCTCGAGGACGACCGGATAGTCGCCGGGCTCGATCGAGACGGCGTTCGCGGTGGCCCGGGCCTTCTCCGATGCCTCCCGCCCGAGGCCGGCGGCATCGATCGTCGTGGCGTCGACCGCGGCCGTCTCGGCGTAGCCGGACCCGCCGTCGGGCCCCATGGCGACGACGATCAGGTGCGAGGTGGTCCGCTCGCCGGCCGCCCGGATCCCGAGCGAGTTGGCGACCGCGGTCGACTCGGTCGTCGTGGCGAACGATCCGTAGGCGACGACGCCGGCCTGGTCGGCCGCCGCGATGACCGCCCGGGCACCCTCCGCCCGAAGCTCGGGCGACGCCTCGGCGGTCGCCCGAGCGAAGGCGGCCGGCAGGTCGGGGATCGGCCGGTCCGGGCCGGGCAGCGACACGAACTCGTCGTTCTCCTCGACGTTGCGGGCGATCCGGCCGGCCGTCTCCACGACGCGCCGCAGGCCCTCCGGCTCGAGCCGGCCGGTCGAGGCCACGCCGATCCGCTTCCCGACGACGAAGCGGAGGTTGAGCTGGGCGTTCGTCTCGGCGACGTTCTGGTGGATCTCGCTGTTCGCGAACCGGGTCAGGGCGGCGTCCTCGGCCGTGACGACGGCCTCGGCCTGGCTGGCGCCGTCGGCCTCCGCCAGGCGGACCGCCTCCTCGGCCAGCCCCAGCCAGGCGTCGGCCTCGCGCCGGGTGGTCAGCACCGGACGGCTACCACTTGCCGACGCCGATCTGGACGTCCCGGAACCGGGCGCCGCTGACCGCGTGGCCGACGTGACCGCCCTGGCCGGGCTCGCCCTTCCCGCAGTTCGGCGTCCCGAGCATCCGGTAGCTCCGCTGGTCGCCGACCGCATCGCACGACCGCCAGAACTCGTAGGTGATGCCGGTGTAGGTCGGGTTCTTGTAGAGCCGCCCGAACCTGCCCCCCTTGACCTCCCGGGCGACCTCCGTCGCGAACTGGAAGTTGAGCCGCCGGTCGTCGATCGACCAGCTCCGGTTCGAGCTGAGGTAGAGCCCGTCGTCGGTGTCCTGGACGATCTCCTCGAGCGACATCCCGGGCTTGGGCAGGAGGTTGACGTTGGTCATCCGGATGAGCGGGATCCGGTTCCAGCCGTCGGCCCGCATGGCGCCCCCGGAGCGTCGGCCGATCCGCGGCGCGGTCTCCCGGCTCGACAGGTAGCCGACGAAGATCCCCTCCTTGACCAGGGGCACGGCCTGGGCGGCGACACCCTCGTCGTCCCAGCCGAACGTGCCCATCCCGCCGGGGGCCGTGGCGTCGGCGACGATGTCGATCAGGTCGGAGCCGTAGCGGAAGCCGGAATCGAGCTTGTCGGTCGTCAGGAAGCTCGTCCCCGCGTAGGACGCCTCGGTCCCGAAGACCCGGTCGAGCTCGGTCGGGTGGCCGCAGCTCTCGTGGACCTGGAGGTAGAGCTGGCTCGGATCGAGGATGACCGTGAACCGCCCGCTCGGGCATTGCGGCGCGGACAGCAGCTCGACCGCCTCCTCGGCGAGGGGCTCGGCGATCCCGGCCAGGTCGAGCGCGCGGATCAGCTCGTAGCCACCGGCGTTCCAGCCGCCCCCGGCGTCGGGGTAGCTCCGACGCTGGTGGTCGTCGCCCTCGATCGCGTTCGCCTCGACGGCGGCCCCGACGTGGGTGATCGTCTGCTCGGTGTAGCTCCCGTCGGAGGCCGCGAACGTCTTCCACTCGCGGCGCGCGCCGTAGCCGGTCTCGGTGTAGGCGACGCCGCGGACCGCGGCCGCGCTGCGGTCGGCCGCCAGGAGGTCGCCGATCTTCGTCTCGAGCGCGATCGCGAACGGGTCGTCCTTCAGTGGCGTCTCGTAGGTCCCGTGGGCCGGTGGGCGGTCGTCGAGCACGACCGGTCGGCGGAGCGCGGTGGCGCTCGCCCGGGCGATCCGGACGGCCTCGTCGGCGATCCGGTCGACCTCGTCCGCCTCCAGTCGATGGGAGCTCGCGAAGCCCCACGCCCCGTCGACCAGGACGCGGATCCCGAAGCCCTCCGTCTCCCCGCTCGCGACCCCCTCGACCCGGCCGGTCTTGATCGCGATCGATTCCTCGAGTCGGCGGACGATCCGGATGTCGGCATAGCTCGCGCCACGGACGGTGGCGGTCGAGAGCGCCCGGTCGGTCAGCTCGCGCATGGGGCCGCAGCGTAGCGCACCCCGGGGTTCACCTGCGGGCCGCCGCTCACAGCGTCGGAGCGACGCCGACCGCCTGGGTCGTGAGGTAGACCCCGAGCGAGAAGACGACGATGCCCGCCGCGAGCGGCGCGTACGTCGCCACCCGCCCGAGGCTCGAGCCGGCCGGCAGGGTCTCGAGCCGGTCGCGGGCGAGGACCAGCCCGAGCCCGACCCCGCCGAGGACCACGGCCATCCCCAGCCCGAACGCGACCACGAGGACGAGCCCATAGGCGGCCCGGCCGGTGGCGATCGCCGCCAGGAGGATGATCAGGGCGTTGGTCGACGGGATGACCCCGCCGGCCAGTCCGAGGACGAACAGGCTCCGCCAGGTCAGGTTCGGGCCGTCCGGCTGGGGCGAGGCCGTCCCGGCGGGCTCGTGCCCGTGCGCGTGGTCGTGCCCTTGATCGTGCCCGTGCGAATGGTCGCCGCCGGCCGTGCCCCGGACACCGCGGCGGCTCCGGAGCTGGCCGAGCAGCAGCCACGCTCCGATGCCCAGCACGAGCAGCCCCGACACGATCGGCGCCAGGCGGTTGAACGTCTCCGGCGGGAGGACGCCGCGGAACAGGATGACGACCGCGGCCAGGACGAGGATCCCGAGCGTGTGGGAGATGGTCACGCTCAGCCCGAGCGCGACCGCGTGGACGGCCGTCCCGCGCGTCCCCACGAGATATGCCCCCATGAGCGTCTTGCCGTGTCCAGGCGTCAGGGCGTGTCCCGCGCCGAGCGCCATCGCCGCGACGATGGAACCGACGAGGACCACCGGGGTCAGGTCGCCCGTCTCGAGCAGGCCGGCGATGTCGGCGCCGACGCCGCCGGGGACGGCTCCGCCCGCGACCGGCACCGCGGAGGCGACCGGTGCGGCCGAGGCTCCGCCGGCGGGCTCGACCGTCGGCCCTCGCCGCGCGGGCCGGTGGGTCGACGACAGCCTCCGCCGGCGGGTAGAGCGCCGGAGCGCCCGCCAGCGGCAGCGCCTCCGGGACGCGCATCGGGGCCAGGGTCGGGCCGCCCGGCGATGCCGTGAACGCGACCGACCGCATCTCGAGCGGCCGGCTCAGCAGGCTCGACGGATAGACGGTCAACCGCTCCGAGACCGAGGTCGCGGGCAGGTCGCCGGCGATCGTGACCCCGCTGCCGGTGGCGGTCACCTCGTGCCAGCCGACGCGCTCGATGTACGACCGGTCGCTGAAGGCGATCGCGGTGCCGGCGGCCAGCGGCGCGGGGAGCGCGGCAGTGTACGTGCAGACCAGGCGCATCGTCTCGAGCCCGGCCGCGCCGGGCGGGAAGCCCAGCCCGGCGGCGACGGCGAGGAGCGGCAACGCCCGCCCTCCGGCGCTGAGCGAGAGCTCGGGGGCGAGCCTCGGGCAGGCGGCGACGCGCTCGGCCTCGGCCTCCTCGTCGGACACCATCCCGTCGGCGTCGGTGTCGATCCGGAGCTTCTCCTGGAAGGTCGGGATCTCGGCCTGATCGATGACGACGTCGAGGATCACCCGATCCGGCTCCACCCGGATGCCGGCGTAGTGGTTGACCGTGAAGTTGCCGAGCGGGTGGGCCAGGGCCAGCGCGGGCACGACCAGGGCGAGGCCGACACCGGCGACCGCAGCGGCGAGCCGGGCACGGCGGCGGGACGCTCCACTGACAAGCGCGGATCCGGGACGGCTCATCGGCGGCATCCTACCGCTGTGCGCCCGAGCGCCACCCGGCGGATGACGGCCCGAGCGCCGGCCGGCCGTCCGACCCCCGTCGGGTACACTCGCCGCCGTGAGGGAGCGCGAGGATCGGGCCTGGCCGGGGTGGTTCGTCACCATCGAGGGGCCCGACGGGGCCGGCAAGACCCTCGTGACCGAGCGGCTCCGCTCCGCGCTCGAGGCGCGTGGGATCGAGGTCCTCGCGACCCGGGAGCCCGGGGGCACTGCGGTCGGCGAGCGGGTCCGCCGGATCCTCCTGGACCACCTGCCCGACGATCCGCGGCTCGACCCGCGGACCGACGCGCTCCTGTTCAGCGCGGCGCGCGCCCAGCTCGTCGCGGAGGTCATCCGGCCCGCCCTGGTCCGCGGCCTCCTCGTGCTCGACGCCCGGCACGCCGACTCGACCCTCGCCTATCAGGGCTACGGCGGCGGCCTTCCCCTGGCGACCCTGCGCGACCTGCAGACCTTCGCGACCGGCGGGCTGCGGCCGGACCTGACCCTGCTCCTCGACCTGCCCGTCGAGATCGGGCTGGCCAGGAAGCAGGCCGACGAGCAGACCCGCTTCGAGGCGGCGTTCGACGTCGCGTTCCACCGCCGGGTCCGGGACGGCTACCGCGAGCTGGCCGCCGCCGAGCCGGACCGGTTCGTGATCATCGACGCGACGGTATCGGTCGAGGACGTGGTGGCCCGCGGGCTCGCGGTCATCCTCGAGCGGATCGGCGGCGGGTCGACCTAGAAGGCTCAGCCCTCGGTCGCAGGCTGCGGGGGTGACGCGAGGACGCCGGGGCCCGCCGAGCGCGCCACCTCGAGAGCCGCCTTGGCGGCCGCCTTGAGGTCGTCGGCGCTCCCCCCGTCGGTCGGGAAGCGTGCGACTCCGGCCGACACGGAGATCGGCCGACCGGCGGCCGTCGGGAGCGCGGCGATGCCATCGAGCACGCGCTGGGCGACGGTCATCCCGGCGGACCCCGGGGCGACCAGCACGAACTCGTCCCCGCCGACCCGCGCCACCGTGTCGACGAGCCGGACGGACTCGGCCAGGACCGCGGCCACCGCGCGCAGCACGTCGTCGCCGACCGCGTGGCCGGAGGCCTCGTTCATGGCGGTCAGGCCGTCGATGTCGAACAGCGCCAGCGAGACCTCGCCGCCCTGCCGGCCGGCCCGTGCGAGCTCCAGCTCCAGGATCCGCTCGAAGGTCCGGTCGTTGGCCAGCCCGGTCAGCGGATCGGTGTGGGCCATCCGCTCGAACCACTCGGAGCGCTCGGCGATCATCGATCCGAGCCGGGCGCGGTCGATCGCCACGGCCACCAGGGCGGCAACGGCGCCCAGCGCGGTTCGCTCCTCGTCGGTCGGCTCGGTGTCGCCGGCGCGGGCGATGCTCAGGACCCCGACGAGCTGGTCGATCCCGCCGCGCGCGACGACCAGCGGCAGATGGACCAGCCCATCGCCCATCCGGGCGACCCGATCGGCCGCCGTCGCCGCCACCGGTCCGCCGGGCCCGGCGACCAGCGTCTCGAAGTCCGGCAGGCCCGATGGGACGGCTCCGACCCTGACCGCCACCTGCAGCTCGGCTCGATCCGGGTCCTGCAGCGTCACCGCGGCGAACGGCGAGCGGAGCGCGTCCGTCGCGATCTCCAGGAGCTGCCCGACGCTGGCGTCGAGGTCGTCGCTGGCGGCGAGCGCTGCGGCGCCGTGGGCGAGGAGGTCGGCGAGGCGGTCCATGACGCGGGCGGTCCTCCGGACGGCAGGCGGGTCAGGGCTGCATCCTACGCCCCGCCGGGGGGAGGTGCGAGCGGAGGGACGCACCCTATACTCGGCCCGATGAAGCTCGTGATGGCGATCGTCCACAACGAGGATGCCGGCGCGCTCGTCGACGCCCTCCTCGAGAAGGAGCACCGGGCGACCCGGCTCCATTCCTCGGGCGGCTTCCTCAAGCAGTCGAACGCGACGATCGTCGTCGGGGTGGACGACGACAAGGTCGAGGAGATCATCGGCATCGTGCGGGCCAACTGCACCGCCCGGACCCAGATCGTCAACCCGATGCCGCCGATCATGGAGCCCGGCGAGTTCTTCATGCCCTACCCGCTCGAGGTCGAGGTCGGCGGCGCGACCGTCTTCGTCGTCCCGGTCGAACGCTTCGAACGACTCTGAAGGCTCGGGCTGGGATGACGATCACGCGGCCGGCCGACGCCGTCGAGACGGTCTGAGGCGGTCGTGTTCCGGCCCGACCTCGTCGACGTGTGGATCTTCCGGCTCGGCCCGACGGGTCGGCCGGAGATCCTGCTGCTGCGTCGCGCCGCCGGACGGATCCTGGCCGGCCTGTGGCAGGGCGTGTCGGGCTCGCTCGAGGCCGGCGAGACGATCGTCGCGGGCGCCCTGCGCGAGCTCCGGGAAGAGACGGGCTTCGACGCGGCGGCGATCGATGCGCTGTACGACCTCGACCAGGTCAACCAGTTCCACGAGCCGAGCGTCGACGCGGTGGTCAGCGCCGCGGTCTTCGCCGTCCGGGTGGCACCCGGCGCCGAGCCCACGCTTTCGACGGAGCACGACGCCGCCCGCTGGCTCGCGCCGCCGGAGGCGCTCGAGCTGATCGTCTGGCCGGCGTACCGCGAGTCGATCGCCCGGATCGAGCGGGACCTGCTCGATCCGGTGCGCGAGCCCTGGTTCCGGCTCCGCCTCGACGGGAGCCGATGGTAGACTGACCCGCAACCTGCCCCCGCCCGCGGATGGCGGCCCGCGCACCCTCGGAGGCCAGATTGCTCGACCGACCCGACAGCCCGACGACCAGCCCCGTCCCGGCCCTGGCCGACGCGGCCCAGCGCCGCGTGTTCCGGTCCAAGGTGGACACGATCCGCCCGACCTACGGGTTCGAGGACGTCAGCCTGGCGCCCGGGACGAGCACGATCGAGCCCGCCGACGTCGACCTCGCCCAGACCTTCTGTGGGATCGACCTGGCCATCCCGATCCTCGCCTCGGCGATGGATGCCGTCGTCGATCCCCGGTTCGCCGGTCGGCTCGCCAGGCTGGGCGGCCTCGCGGTCCTCAATCTCGAGGGCGTCCAGGCGCGCTACGACGAACCTGACGCCGTCCTGGCCCGGATCGCCGCCGCCCCCGACGACGAGGTCCACGACCTCCTGGCCGAGGCCTACGCCCAACCGATCCGCGAGGAGCTCATCGCCCGGCGGATCGAGGAGATCCACGCCGCCGGGTCGAAGGCCGCGGTCGCCGCGACGCCGGCCGCCGCGCGCCGCTTCGGCCCGTTCTGCGCCGAGCACGGAGCCGAGCTGTTCCTGGTCCAGAGCCAGGTCTCGAGCGCTCGCCATCTGGCCACCGGCTACGATCCGCTGTCGCTCGACGAGTTCACCCGGTTCATGCCGATCCCGGTCGCCGTCGGGAACACGACGAACGCCGAGGCCGCCTTCGCGCTGATGGAGCAGGGCGCCGCGGCCGTCTTCGTCGGGGTCGGGCCCGGTGCCGCCTGCACGACCCGCGAGGTCCTCGGGATCGGCGTCCCGCAGGTCAGCGCGATCAGCGACGTCGCCGCCGCTCGCGACGCCTACCTCGTCGAGACCGGTCGCTACGTCCCGGTCGTCGCCGACGGCGGGATGCGCCGCGGCGGCGAGCTGGCCAAGGCGATCGCCGCGGGCGCCGACGTCCTGATGATCGGCTCGCCGCTGGCGCGGGCCGAGGAGGCGCCGGGCCGCGGGACCAACTGGGGGATGGCCGCGCCCTCGGCGACGCTGCCCCGCGGGACGCGCATCCGGGTCGGGACGGTCGGGACGCTGGAGCGGATCCTGTTCGGCCCGGCTCACGTGACCGACGGCTCCGAGAACCTGGTCGGCGCGCTGCGCCAGTCGATGGCCGCCCTCGGGGCGCGGACGGTCCGCGAGATGCAGGCGGTCGAGATGGTCTACGCCCCGTCGGTCCAGACCGAGGGCAAGTCCTGGCAGCGGGCCCGCTGAGCGCCGACCGCGGTCCGGCCGAGATCAGCCTGTACGAGGCGGCCGGGGGCCTGCCGTTCTTCGAGGCGCTGGTCGGGCGGTTCTACGACGGCGTCGCCCTCGACCCGGAGCTCCGGGCGCTGTACCCGGAGACGGACGACGCGTTGCCGCTCGCCCGGCGCCGCCTGACCCTCTTCCTCGTCCAGTACTGGGGCGGGCCGACGACCTACGACCGGGAGCGCGGCCACCCGCGCCTGCGCGCGCGCCACTTCCCGCTTCGCGATCGGGCCGGCTGCCCGCGATGCCTGGCTGCGCCACATGCGCGAGGCGATCGCCTGGACCGACCCGCCCGGACCGGTGGCGGCCCGCCTCCATGCCTACTTCGACATGGCCGCCGAGGCGATGCGCAACCGGGATCAGTAGACCTCGGGGACGAACGTCTGGTCGCTGAGCGGCGGCCGGATGTAGCCCCCGTCCGGCTGGCGTGGCGGGAGGACGATCGGCTCGGGGGTGAGGTCCTCGTACGGGATCAGGCTCAGCAGGTGATGGATGAGGTTGAGCCGGGCGCGTTTCTTGTCGTCGCCGTTGACCACGTACCAGGGCGCCTGCTTGATGTCCGTGTAGGCGAACATCTCGTCCTTCGCCCGCGAGTACTCGACCCAGCGGGAGCGCGACTCGAGGTCCATCGGGCTGAGCTTCCAGCGCTTGGTCGGGTCCTCCAGCCGGCTCTGGAACCGGCGCTCCTGCTCCGCGTCGCTGACCGAGAACCAGTACTTGACCAGGATGATCCCCGAGTGGACGAGCATCCGCTCGAAGTCCGGGCAGTCGCGCAGGAAGTCGCGGTACTCCTGCTCGGTGCAGAAGCCCATGACCCGCTCGACCCCGGCCCGGTTGTACCAGCTCCGGTCGAACATGACCATCTCGCCGGCCGCCGGCAGCTCGGCGACGTAGCGCTGGAAGTACCACTGCGTCTTCTCGCGCTCGGTCGGGGTCCCCAGGGCGACCACCCGGCAGTAGCGGGGGTTCTGGCTGAGGCTGATCGTCTTGATCGCTCCGCCCTTCCCGGCCGCATCCCGGCCCTCGAACACGACGACGACCTTGAGCCCCTCGTGCTTGATCCACTCGAGCTGCTTGACCAGCTCGATCTGGAGCGCCGCCAGCTCGCGCAGGTAGGCCTTGTTCGAGAGGGTGCGAACGGGAGCCCCGATCTCCTCGACCGGTGGGTCCGACCAGACGTGAGCGAGCTCGACGCTCTGCTCGCGCTGCTCCTGCTTGTCCTTCGGCATCGCGAACCTCCGCGGCTGAGTAGACCACAGGCGTCGAACGACGGGGCGGGCCATCCGGCCCATCCGGCGCGTCCCATGCGACGGGCCGGGCCGAAGTGCACTCCGCGTTGCTAGGCTGCGTCCGTGCGCTCGGACGACGCGTCCAGTCTGACCGCCGACCGCCTGGCGAGGATCGTCGCGACGGTCGGCCTGGTCGTCGCGGTCGCCCTCGTCGCCGGGTGCGGGACGGCTCCCGGCTTCACCCAGCTCCCGGCACAGCGCCCCGGCCCCTCGTCGGCCGCCCCGTCGGCCGCCCCGTCGGCCGCCCCGTCGAGCCCGACCGTGTCGGCCCCGCCGCCGGGCTCACCGGGCAGCTCCCCGTCCGGGCCGCCGTCGCCGTCCCCGGGGACCGGCGGCGCGAGCTACCGGTTCGTCAAGTCGGCGACCTGTCCGGAGAGCCGGTTCACCTGCATCACCCTGTCGGTGCCGCGCGACCACCTGGCCACCGGCGGGCCGAGCTGGGACCTGACCTACGCCATCCAGCGGGCGACGGGCACCAGGCTGGGCACGTTCGTCACGATCACCGGCGGTCCCGGGACGAGCGGCATCGCCTCCGCCGACAGCTACACCGACGCGTTCGACCCGGCGATCGCCGAGCACTACGACATCGTCTTCCTCGACCAGCGCGGGGTCGGTCTGTCGCATCCGATCACCTGCCCGTCGGCGACCGCCGTCTACTACGCGAACACCGCCGACCCGGCCGACCCGGCCCAGCGCGACGCGGTCGGCAGGGCCGCATCGACCTACGTGACCGACTGCCTCAAGGAGGCCAGGGCGGACCCGGCCGACCTGCCCTTCTACGCCACGACCCAGGCCGTCGAGGACCTCGAGGCGTTCCTCGACTACCTCGGCGCCGACAAGCTCGACCTGTACGGCGAGAGCTACGGCACGCAGTACGTCCAGACCTACGCGGCCGCCCATCCCGGACCGGATCAAGGCGCTCTTCATCGACGGCCCGGTCGACCTGGCGCCGGACGCCATCGCCTACTACACCGAGGGCGCCCGGGCCTTCGACGACGTCCTCGTCTCGACCCTGGCCGAGTGCCGGCAAGTCGGCGGCCTGCCGGTCCGACACGCGGGCGGCGACGCGCTGGCCGCCTACGACGCCCTGGCCGCGAAGCTCGCGACCGGCCCGCTCACGTTCCGCTTCCCGACCGCCAAGGGCTCGTTCATCGACCGTCAGCTGACGTCGACCGACCTCGCCAACGCGGCGTCCGGTTACGCCTACAGCCCGTTCGACCGGTCCCAGCTCCTGCGCGACCTGAGCGCGGCCTCGAAGGGCGACTACGTGCCGCTCGCCCGGGCCGCCTACGACGCGATCGTGATCGACCCGGAGACCCTGCAGGCGATCCCCGACCCCACCTACAGCGACGCGATGTACTACGCGACCGAGTGCCAGGACTACGCGTTCTACCCCGAGCTGGGCTCGACCGACGCCCGGCTCGCCGCCTGGCTCGACGGCAGGCGAGAAGGCCGGGCATCAACCGCCTCCGTCTCGGCGCGACCTTCTACGGCGACCTGCCCTGCCTCTACTGGCCCGCCCAGCCGAAGACCGACCCACGCCCGAAGCCGATCCTCGACCCGCCCTACCCGACGTTCATCCTGACCGCCACCCAGGACCCGGCGACCCCGATCGCAGAACGCGATGCGCCTGTTCGGCCGGCTGAAGGACGCCTACTTCCTCGAGGCGATCGGCGGCGCCCACGTGATCTTCGGCCGGGGCGACGCCTGCCCGGACAAGCCGATCACCGACTACCTCGTGTCGGGCACCCTGCCGGCCACCCGGGTGACGGTCTGCCCGAACGTGGTCAGCGACGAGTACGTCCCGAACGCCCGCCCGCGGGCCGCCGACTACCGGGACGCGCTCGCCCTGATGTCGGACATGGAGACCCAGATCACCAACACCGACGACTACAGCTACCGGGTCGACAAGGAGCCGCTCACGATGGGCTGCTACGACGGCGGGACGCTCACCTACAGCCCGGTCAAGGACGGCACCCGCGCTGACGCTCGACCGGTGCGCCTTCACCCGCGGCGCGCCGATGACCGGGAGCGGCTTGATCGACGACGACGCCGGCACGTTCCGCCTCGCCGTCCGGCTCGCCGGCCGCAACCGGCTCACCTACTCCGACGACGCCGACGGGGTGCGGTCGGTCCGCGGCTTCTACCGGGGCGACACGGTCAACCTGCGGCGCTGAGGCCGCGGGTGCGCCGGCGCACCGCTTTCGGGCCGGCCCGGCGGACGATCGCTCACGCCGCCGTCGCGGAAGGGTCTACAGTGACCGGGACGTGCCCGACACCAGCGTCCGGAGCGCCCAGATGACCGCCAGTGGACCGAGCGAACAGCGGCCCAGCCGTCGCAGGCTCGACGTGCTGCGGATCGGCGTCCTGGTGGGCGCCTGCCTGGCCCTGGCGTTGAGTGCCGTCGTCGTGCTCGGCGCGTCGCCCGCCCCGACGTCCGGCCAGCCCGCGGTGAGCCCGAAGGCGTCCGGCGGGCCCGTCCGCCTCGACGACCGCTCGAGGTTCGTGCTGCCGCGCGGGCTCGCCGGCCTGCGCGGCCTGCTGAAGAACGGCGGCACGCCCGACGGGATCGCTGGCGGGTCGGGCGTCGGCCGAGCCTCGATCACGATCACCGGGATCCACGGCTCGTCGATCGACCTCAAGACGGATGACGGCTGGACCCGGACGATCACCCTGACCGCCGACACGAAGATCAGCAAGGGTGGCGCAGACGGCCAAGGTCGGCGACCTCAAGGTCGGCGACCGGATCGTCCTCCGCCAGAAGCGGAACGACGACGGGTCGTACGCGATCGTGGCGATCAGCGTGCCCGTGCCGATCGTCGTCGGGACCGTGACCGCGGTCGGCGCCGAAAGCCTCACCGTGAAGACCCGTGCGCGGCACCACCCGGACCATCGCCCTGACCGGCTCGACGACGTTCAAGCTCGGCCGGGCCGACGGCAAGAAGGCGGACGTGAAGGTCGGCTCGGTCGTGGTCGCCGCGGGAACCGAGGGACCGGGCGACGCATTCACGGCGACCGCGATCCGGATCCAGGTCCGCCTGACCCGGATCGCCGGCGAGGTGACCGCCGTCGGCAAGGACTCGATCACGGTCAAGCAGCGCGACGGCTCGTCGGCGACGATCAAGATCGGCTCGGACACGAAGCTCGCCATCCGCGGCGACAAGACGCCGACCCTCGCCGAGATCGCGGTCGGGATGCGCGTGACTGCGGTCGGGACCCTGAACGCCGACGGCTCGCTGAGCGCCTCCTCCGTCGCCGCCGGGAAGCCGAAGACGCCGGCCGCTCCCACGAGCGGCGGGACCCAGGGCTGACCCGGCTCGGTTCGCCCGCAGGCGGACTCCGGTCGGCGCCGCGATCCAGCCGCCTGTCCGAGTTGCTCGAGGCGCGCCGCGCGGGGACCGGCTGACGGTTGTGGCATCGCGGGCTCGACGTCCCGCCGATGCGCTCCGCCCCGCCACGTTCCGCCGTCCCCGCGCCGCCGCTTCCGGTCCCCGCCCGGGGTAGACTTGGACGACCACGGCGGGCGATTGGAGGGCTGCGATTGAGCGACGCGGAGACGATCGAGCAGGCCGATCCGGCGAGCGACCGGGACGCTCGGGAGCCGGTCGACACCACAGGGCCCGTCGAGCGGGCCGCCGGCCGGGATCGGCCGACGCCCGACCCCGACCTCCACGAAGCTCCGCCCAAGCCGCGTCGCGGCAAGACCGTCCACGGCGAGGCCGCCAACGCCGGCCACCGCGTCCTCGCCCCGGACGACGCCGAGGTCGAGGCCTACCTCGAGACCGCCCTCAAGGCGCCCGCCCAGGAGCGCTCGCCGCAGGACCGGCCGGGCGCCGGGCTGCCGTCCGGCTCGCCGGCCACCGCCGAGCCGGACACCGTCGTCGTCCTCGACTTCGGCAGCCAGTTCGCCCAGCTCATCGCCCGGCGCGTCCGCGAGCTCAACGTCTACTCCGAGCTCCTGCCCCACGACACGCCGTGGGCGGAGATCGAGCGGCGGCACCCCAGGGCGATCATCCTGTCGGGCGGCCCGAACTCGGTCTACGACGTCGACGCGCCGCGCCCCGACGCGACGATCTGGAGCGGGCGGATCCCGGTCCTCGGGATCTGCTACGGCGCCCACCTGATGGCCCACGAGCTGGGCGGCGACGTCCTGCCCGGCCACCAAGCGCGAGTACGGCCCGGCGACGGTGACGTTCACCGCGGACGACGGCCTGTTCGCCGGCCTCGACCGCGACCAGCCGGTCTGGATGAGCCACGGCGACTCGATCACCCGGCTGCCCGAGGGCTTCCATCCGACCGCCCAGACCGACTCGACGCCGTTCGCCGGCCTCGTCGACCCGGCCCGCAGGCCTGTACGGGATCCAGTTCCATCCCGAGGTCGCCCACACGCCGCGCGGCCGCGACGTCCTGCGCAACTTCGTCCTCGGGATCGCCGGCGCCAGGCCGACCTGGACGCCGGCCAACTTCATCGACTCGACGGTGGCCGAGATCCGGGCGCGGGTCGACGCCCACGCCCGCGAGGTCGGCTCGGACGGGCTGGTCATCTGCGCCCTGAGCGGCGGGGTCGACTCGGCGGTCGCGGCGGCGCTCGTCCATCGGGCCGTCGGCGACCGGCTGACCTGCATCTACGTCGACCACGGGCTGATGCGCAAGAAGGAGTCGGAGCTGCTCCGGGCGACCTTCGAGCGGAACCTCGGGATGCGCCTGCTCATGGTCGACGCCCGGGAGCGGTTCCTGGCCCGGCTGGCCGGGGTCGATCGACCCGGAGCAGAAGCGCAGGATCATCGGCGACGAGTTCATCCGGGTCTTCGAGGAGGAGGCGGCCAGGCTCGGCCGGATCGACTTCCTGACCCAGGGCACGCTCTACCCGGACGTCATCGAGAGCGCCACGTCCGAGACGAAGGCCGCCCAGAAGATCAAGACCCACCACAACGTCGGCGGGCTGCCGGCCGACCTCCGGTTCAAGCTCATCGAGCCGCTCCGCTACCTGTTCAAGGACGAGGTCCGGGCGGTCGGGACGGAGCTCGGCCTGCCCGAGGCGATGGTCCAGCGCCAGCCGTTCCCGGGCCCGGGCCTCGCGATCCGGATCATCGGCGAGGTCACGGCCGAGCGGCTCGACACGCTCCGCGAAGCCGACTGGATCGTGATCGACGAGATCAAGGCCGCCGGGCTGTACCGGAGCGTCTGGCAGTCGTTCGCGATCCTCACCCCGGTCCGCTCGGTCGGGGTCATGGGCGACGGCCGGACGTACGCCAACGTGGTGGCGATCCGGGCGGTCACCAGCGACGACGGGATGACCGCCGACTGGGCGAAGCTGCCGTACGACGTCCTCGGCCGGATCTCGTCGCGGATCGTCAACGAGGTCCCCGGCGTGAACCGGGTCGTCTACGACATCAGCTCCAAGCCGCCCGCCACGATCGAGTGGGAGTAGCGTCATCGACTCGCCCCGCTCGACGCGTAGGACCTTCGGGGGGTCCATCGGTCTCGCGGAGGCGCTAGAGTTCGGGCCATGGCCGACCCGACCGCCGGCACGCCTTCACCCGTGCCCTCGACGCCTCGCTGCCCGTGGTGCTCAGCCGAGCTCCCGGAGCCAGGCGCCAAGACCTGCCCGTCCTGCCACGCGAACCTCGTCGGCGAGGGCGACGCGCAGCTCCCGGGCCTGACCGCGATCGACCTGGAGCGGCTCGCCTTCCGCCGGGTCACGACGCCCAAGAAGAGCCGGCTGCATGTCGTGGATCAGCGGCGACACCGACTACGAGGACGCGACCGAGCCGGTCGCCCCGCCCGGCTCGCTCGAGCCGCCGCCGCTCGAGGTCCGACGCGAGATGCTCCGCCTCGAGATGGCCGCCCTGATCGCCGACCTGCAGGCCGAGGCCGGGCGCGCTGGCCGCCGACGACGCCGTCGCCCAGGGCGCCGACCCAGCCGCCGCGGCCGTCGGCGACCCGACCCGGGCTCGCCGCCGCGGCGAGCGCGGACGGATCCGTCGAGGCGACGTCCGACGGCCGCCGTCCGAGCCGGCCGGCGGCGTGCGGTCGAGGACGAGTCCGGCGACGAACCCGAGGCCGCCTCGTCCTGACCTGGGGCCCGGCGGCCCGGCCGGGTCGATCGGCGGCTATCCTGCCGGGCATGCCGACCCGCCTGAGCCCGCCGGGTCCGTCGTTCCTCCGCGAGCACGAGGTCCGCGTCGGCGACCGGCGGCTGCGGGCCGGGATGAGCCGGCCGGCCACGCTCGACGACGGCTGGTGGCTGGCGATCCTGTGGGTCGCCGACGACGACGGCGTGGTCAGCTTCCGGGACGTCGCGCCGTCGGCGGTCCGCCGCCCGAGCCGCCCGCTCGCCCGGCTCGGGCCGGCCCTGTCCGGGGCCCTGTCCGGGCTCATCCTCGAGGATGACGGGCGGCTGTCGATCCGGCTCGCCCAGGTCGTCCCGCCCGACGACCCGCTCCAGCCGTGGCGCTCGCCGCTGGCGATCCGGGCCGCCTTCCGCTGGGAGCCGATGCGGGTCGGCGGCGATGCGCCCGAACGAGCTCGCCGAGACGGTCCTGGCCGGGTTCCGCCGCGCCGTCGAGGGGCTCGGCCGCCCCTGACCGCGTCGACCCGGCGATCGCCGGGCCCGCCGACGGTCCGATCGGCACGCAGGGTAGACTCCGCGACGACGTGAAGAACCTGTTCGACGACTTCATGGAGGAGCTCCGCCGTCGCCAGGCGGCGCTCGCGGCCGGCCGCGACCCGGACGCGCCGTCCGGCCCGCCGCCGACGCCGACGACGCCGCCCGAGTCCGGCGACGACGACGGACGCCGGGCCACGGCGACGAGCGGAGACGACGGGTCCGACGACCGACCGCGAGCCGGAGCCGCGCGGCCCATCGAGCGAGGCCCGCGCGGCGGCCCGGGCGGACCCGGTGGCCCGCGCCGACCGGCGGCCGTGCGGGGCGGCGGCCCGGACGACGGTGCCCCCCGGCTGCCGCGACCGCCTGCGCGGGATCGGGATCGCGCTCGTCATCCTCGCGATCATCGCCTTCGTCACCCTGGCCGGCTTCGTCGCTCGACCTCATCACCGACGCCATCTGGTTCCGCAGCGTCGGCTTCGACGCGGTCTTCTTCACCCGGCTCGGGACCCAGGCGGCCTGTTCATCGGCGTGCTCGTCGTCGTCCTCGCTGTTCCTCGGGTTCAACCTCTGGCTGGCCGGTCGGCTTGCGCCGCCGCCGGACCCGGAGCGTGCCGGACGCGTTCGGCGAGTTCGCCGCCCGGCTCGGCGAGGCGTTCGGGGTCGAGGAGGGCGCGCCCGGGCCGCCGGCCGGGCGGTCGGGCGAGCGTTCGCCGGCGACCGGGTTCGGCGGGCCTGGCGGCGGCCGGACGATCACCTTCGAGGCGGACGACATGCCCGACCTCGTCCCGATCGCCCGCTGGGCCCTGATCGGCCTCGCCGTGATCATCGCCCTGGCGACGGCCGCGTCGGCGTCCGGCCAGTGGGAGACGGTCCAGCTGTGGCGCAACCAGGTCCCGTTCGCGCCGGCCGGCGCGCCGCCGGTCGTCGATCCGATCTTCGGCCGGGACGTCAGCTTCTACCTGTTCGAGCTGCCGTTCCTGCGGGCCGTCCAGGCGATGGCCAACGGCCTGCTCATCGCGGCCCTCGTCCTGAGCCTCGGCGCGCTACCTGCTCGCCGGCGTCGCGCGGCGGGCTCGCGTTCACGACCCAGATGCGGGTCCACCTGGCGGTCCTCGGCGGGCTCTACCTCCTGTCGGTCGCGGTCGGCTACCAGCTCGACAAGCTCGAGCTCGTGTACAGCACCCAGGGCGTCAGCGACCGGCGTGAGCTTCACCGACCAGAACGCCCGGTTCCTCGCCTACGACGTCCTGACCGCGATCTCCGCGTTCGCCGGCGCCTTCCTGGTCATCGGCGCCTTCACCCGGGCGATGTGGCCGCTGGCCGCCGTGGTCGTCGTCTGGCTCAGCGCCTCGGTCGTCCTCGGGACGGTCTATCCCGGCGCTCGTCCAGCGCTTCCAGGTCGAGCCCGACCAGCTCAACCAGGAGACGCCGTACATCGCCAACAACATCAACATGACCCGGCTCGGCGTTCGACCTGAACGAGCTGGGAGGCCAGCAACTACTCGGGCGAGGCACCCGCTGACCCAGGCGGCGATCGACAAGGAGAGCGGCGACCTTCCAGAACGCCCGGCTGTGGGACTACCGGCCGCTGAGGGACACGCTCGACCAGCTCCAGACGGTCCGCCAGTACTACGACTTCACCGACGTCGACACGGACCGCTACCTGCTCAACGGACACGACCCGCCAGGTGATGCTGTCGGCCCGCGAGCTGGCGCCCGAGCAGCAACCCGCGCGGCGGCACGTGGGTCAACCAGCGGATCACGTTCACCCACGGCATCGGCGTGGCGATGGTGCCGGTCAACGCAGGCGACCGAGGGCGGCCAGCCGCAGCTCATCATCCGCGACCTGCCGCCGGTCTCGATCGGCCGGCGCCCCGACAGATCACCGAGCCGCGGATCTACTTCGGGGAGCGCCCGAGCGACTGGATCATCACCGGCGCCCGCCAGAGCGAGTTCGACTACCCGGTCGGCGCGACCAGCCGACGGCGGCACCGAGTCCGGCCAGACCACCCGCTGGACCGGCACGACCGGCATCAAGCTCGACACGACCCTGTCGCGGCTGCTCTTCGCGCTCCGCTTCCGGGACCTCAACCTGCTCATCAGCGACCAGGTCACCGGCGGACAGCCAGCTCCTGTTCCATCGCTCGATCGCCGACCGCCTGCCGCGGATCGCCCCGTTCCTGCGCTTCGACAAGGACCCCTACCTGGTCGTGACGTCGGACGGGCGGCTCGTCTACATCCAGGACGCCTACACGATGAGCGACCGGTTCCCGAACGCCCAGTGGTTCGACCCGGCCGACCTGCCGAGCGACAGCGGCCTGGCGCGACCAGCCGTTCAACTACATCCGCAACAGCGTCAAGATCGTCGATGGACGCCTACACCGGCCAGATGACCTTCTACGTCTCCGACCCGGACGACCCGATCATCCGGACCTACGAGGGGATCTTCCCGACCCTGTTCACCCCGCTCGACCAGATGCCGGCCGACCTCCAGGCGCACCTGCGGGTGCCCGAGGAGCTGTTCAACGTCCAGACCCGGACGTACGCCCGCTACCACGTCACAGGACCCGGCGGCCTTCTACAACAACGAGGACCTGTGGACCGTGCCGGCCGCCCGGCCGGGAGCCAGAGCCTGCCGAACGAGGCGTACTACGTGGTCATGCGGATGCCCGGCGAGGCCGAACCCGGAGTTCCTCCTCCTCCAGCCGATGGTCCCGAGCACCCGCCCGAACATGATCGCCTGGGTCGCCGCCCGGATGGACGCCCCGAACTACGGCGCCGTGCGCGTCTACCGCTTCCCGCAGAACACCTCGGTCCTCGGCCCGAACCAGATCGAGGCGAAGATCGACGCCGATCCGATCGATCAGCGCCCAGACCACCCTGTGGAACCAGTCCGGCAGCAAGGTCATCCGGGGCAACCTCATCGTGATCCCGATCCAGGACGCGCTCATCTACCTCCAGCCGGTCTACCTCCAGTCGGCCAACAGCGCCTTCCCGGAGTTCCAGCGGATCGTCCTGGCGACCTCGAAGAGGATCGTCTGGGGCTCGACCCTGGGCGAGGCGCTCGAACCTCCTGCTCGCCGGCGGGACCGGCCCGACGCCGACTCCGACGACCGACCCCGAGCCCCGTCGCCCGGCGGCGACGCCCGGCCCGACCCCGACGAGCGGCCCGGGCGGGACCCCGCCGGCCGGCGACGTCGCCGCGCTGGTCGCCTACGCCAACGACCACTTCGAGCTGGCCCAGGCGGCCCTTCGGGCCGGCGACTTCGCGACCTACGGCGCAGGAGATGGCCAAGGTCCAGGACGCCCTCCGTCAGCTCGACGCGCTGGTCAACGTCAGCCCGGCCCCGTGATCGCCGCTCGGTGATCGGCGGTCCCCTCCGCTTGGCCGTGATCGAGACGCTCGGCTCGCCGCGGCTGTGGGCGATCGGCCTGGCCGGGTTCCTCGCCCGCGGCGGGATCGTCGCCTTCGCCCTCCCGATCGTCGTCCTGCCGAGCGTGGTCGGGCTGACCACGTTCATCGGCCCGAACTCGGTCACGGCCGCCGGGCTGGCGCCCCGGCTCGTCGCCCTGCTCGCGCTGACGGTCGCCCTCCTGGCAGCCTGGGTCGTCCTCGGGACGCTCGTCGCGGCGGCGGTCGACCGGGTCCTCGTCCGGGCCGTTCTCGACATCGACGGGCCCGGCGCGCCGCCGGACGGCGCCGACCGCGGTCCCGGCCTGGCGAGGCTCGTGGCGATCCGGCTGGCCAGCCTCGTCCCGTTCGGGCTCGGCGTGGCCGTCGGCGGGGTCCGTCTCGGCCAGGTCGGCTACCAGGAGCTGATCCTGCCCTCCGACTCGACGACCCCGTTCGTCCTCCGGGTCCTGCTCGGGGCCCCGGAGGTCGTCGCCCTGCTCGTCCTGACCTGGCTGGCCAGCGAGCTCCTCGGCTCGGTCGCCGTCCGGCTGGCGATCGTCGAGGGGCGGACGGTCGTCGGCTCGCTCGCCGCCGGGCTCGGCTGGATCGTCCGCCGACCGGTCCGCTCGGCGGCCGTCAGCCTGGTCACCGTGCTGGGCAGCCTGGTCGTCGTGGGGCCCGCGGTCGCCGCGGCGACCCTGGCCTGGGGCGGTGTCCGGGCCGTCCTCCTCGGGGCCGCCGACCCGGTCGCCGTCGTGGCCGTCGTCGCCCTGTTCGTGGTCACCTGGGCCGGCGGGCTCGCGCTGGCCGGGATCGCCGCCGCCTGGCGGAGCGCCGCCTGGAGTCTGGCCGTGGTGGAGGACCATCGGGGGGGTGGTCCCGTCCCCGCCCGAGGTGGCACCCTGTAGGCCGTCTCGCGTCGGACGGTTCCGGCGCAGGCATGCGCTGGAGGACATCGATGACGGCGACCCTGGTCGTCTGCCCCGAGTGTGGCAGTCCGGTCGCGCCGGGCCGGCTGTCTTGCCAGTCGTGCGGCACGCTCCTCGCCTCGGTGGTCGGCTCGGGGCGCCCACCGATCTGGGCGACCGCTTCGACCGAGCTGCCGGAGATCGACGAGGATCGGCCGCTCGCCTCGGCCCGGCCGATCGAGCCGTCCCCGGCAGCGGCCGCCGTGGCCGAGTCGGCGACGGCGCCCAAGCGTGGACCTCGCCGACTTCCTCGACCCAAGCCTGCCGCCCCCGCCGCCCCGGCGAAGGGCCGCTTCGTGAAGAGCCCGCCGCCCGATCCCGCCCCGCCGATCGACCAGACCGCGCTGTTCGGGCCCGTGCCGAGCGTCGCGCCGCCCATCCTCCACGACTGGTCCGACCGACCGCCGGACCCGGCCACCGCCCCGTCCCCGTCCGCGCCCATCGCTCAGCGGGCGGCCCGAGGCGGAGACGGTCCGCTGGCCGGGGCCTACCTCGCGCCGTCGGCCACCTATGCGGCGCCGGTCGCTGCCGGCCAGGTCGCCGAGCGCACGCCCCGCCGCACCCACCCCGGCCCTGCTCAGCCCGGGCCGGCCCAGGCGCCGACCTGGCCGTCGGCGCTGCAGCCGGCCGCGTCGGCCGTTTCGTACGGCGGGAACGGTGCGTCAGGCGCGCCGTCGACGGCTGGGGCGCCCGCGACGGCGGTCGGGCGGGCTCGGACGCTGTCCGACTGGCTGGTCATCGGCGGGTCGACCCTCGCCATCGTCAGCTTCGTCCTGCCCTGGGCGACCGGCGGCGTGATCGGCGCCCAGGGGAGCAGCTACCTCGCCAACTGGGGCCTGGCCAACCCCGGCCATCTGCTCCTGATCGCGTCGGTCGTGGCCGTGCTGCTCCTGGAGCTGGTCGACAACCCCGTCCCGGGCTGGTTCCGGTCCGGGGCCCTGCCGCTCCTCGTCGGCGGGATCCTGGCCGGGCTCGCGTTCGCCTACTACGCCCGCCCAGCCGGGGGTGGCGCCGGCGTGGCCGTGATGCTCGCCGGGGCGCTCGTGCTGATCGGCGGCGGACTCACCGCCAGCCGTCCGGGGCGCCACGAATCGGGTCCTCCAGGCGTCTAGCCCTCGTTGGCGCCCCTGCTACACTGCGCCGGACGCACCGGCCGTGCCCGCCGGCTGACGCTGATGGACATCGTCGCGGGAGGCTAGCACCAGGCGGATGGAACAGATACTCGCGCCGATCGGAGATCGCGATCAGCGGGTTCTTCGGGAACCCGGCCGTCCAGTTCGCCCTCCGCGCGGCCGCCGTCTACATCGTCGTGCTCTGGCTCGCGACCGCCTACTGGGCGTTCCGCGACCTCCAGGGTCGGACGGACAACCCCGTCGCGCCGTACCTCGCGGCGAGCCTCATCATCCTGTTCACCCCCGTCTTCTTCCTGCTCGGGGTCGTGGCCTACCGGATCGTCCGGCCCCACGAGCGGATCGGTGACGTGAACGAGCGCTCGCTGGCCGAGGAGGCGCTCCTCAACGAGGTCGAGTCGGTCCCGCACTGTCCGGCCTGCCATCGCCGGATCAACGACGAGTGGCTGATCTGCCCCTCGTGCCGCACCCGCCTCAACCGCGTCTGTCCGAACTGCAGCCGGCTGGTCGGCCTCGACTGGTCGCTGTGCGCCTGGTGCGGCAAGGACTTCGAGCGACGTGAGATCGCCGCGGCGTTCTCGGCCCCTCGCCCGGCCGTGGTCGTCCAGAACGTCGAGCAGCCGGTCCTGCCGCCCCCGACGCCGATCCCGCCTGCCGTGCAACCGCCGCAGGTCGCCGCGGCCGAGGCGATCCGGCCGACCAACGGCAAGTCGCCCGTGCGCAAGACCGGTCTCCGGGCCGCGGCCTCGCGCAAGGCGCCGAACCCGCTCCCGGAGCGTTGACCGAGCCGACCGAACCGGCCGACCCGACCCACCCGGTCGGGCTCGACGCCGAGCAGCCGGATCCGGGCGCGGCACCCGGGCCGGCGATCCCCGGGCAGGCCCCCGAGGCCCCGCGACCCGCGCTGCGGACGTTCTCGCTGGACGGCCGGCGGGCACCTGGCCTGTACCTCGCCGGCTGGCTCGCGACGGTCCTCGGCGGGCCGCTCTTCGCGGCGGCGTTCCTGTCCGGGGTCGCGGATGCCGGCCGGCTCGTCCTCCTCGTCGTCGGGTCGATCCTCCTCGGGGCGGGCCTGGTCGCCGCCGCCGGCGCCCAGGCGATCGAGCGGCGCGACCGCGTCGACCTGGCCTATCGCGGGCCGTCGCCCTTCCTCGTCTTCGGCGCCAGCGTGCCGGTGACGATCCTGGTGACCCTGCCGATCGTCGCTGCTCGAGCTGGACGTGACCTCGCCGCTGGCGACGCTCCTGTCGGTCGTCGCGACCGGCGCCATCTGGCTGAGCCTGGTGGGCCTGACGGTGGTCGGCACCGGCGCGCTCCGTTGGCGCGACATCGCGATCGGGCTGGCCGATGCGCCCGCCGGCCCGGATCGCTCGGTGACGTCCTCGTCGGAGCCGCCGCCGCGGTGCCGGTCATCCTGGCGACGTCGATCGTGGCGGCGATCCTGGTCGGCCTCGTCGGGGTCACCCCGGAAGGCCCGATCGCGGTCCCGTCCGACCGGCTGGGGCTGGTCGTGAGCCTGCTCGCGGCCGCCGTCGTCGCGCCGATCGGCGAGGAGGTCTTCTACCGCGGCTTCGCCACGACCGCCTGGGCGCGCTCGATCGGACCGACGGCGGCGATCATCCGGGGTGGCCTGTTCTTCGCCTTCGTCCACGTCCTGACCCTGAGCGGCTCGGAGTTCGGCGATGCGGCCAGGCTCGCCCTCGTGGCCTTCCTCGCCCGCGTGCCGGTCGCCCTCGCCCTCGGCTGGATCTTCGTCCGTCGCCGATCGCTGGCGGCGTCGATCGGCCTGCATGCCACGTTCAACGGCGCGCTCGTCCTGCTGGCCGCCATGGCGGGCTCGGCCGCGCGCTGACGCGGGGCCGCGGTTCGTCCACAAAGGCCCGGTGAAGGCGCCGGTGAGCCCCGGGTGAGTGCCGCCCGCTAGTGTCCGGGGCGTTCCCGGGTCCGGATGGCGGGGGAGATCGGCGGGCTCCCGTCGTCTGGGTCCGGGGACGCCCACGATCCACTCCCGCGGAGGTCGACGATGACCGATCCGCTGCCCGAGCGTCCCGTCCCGCCATTCCGCGTGGGGCGAGCCAGGGCGATCCGCGAGCTGCCGGCGACCGAGCGTCCGCGCGAGCGCCTGGCCCTGCGCGGCCCGGGCGGGTTGACCGCCGCCGAGCTGATCGCCCTCATCTGGGGCTCGGGCGCGCGCGGTGTCAGCGCGGTCGACCTGGCCGAGGAGGCGCTCGCCCGCCACGACGGGCTGACCGGCCTCGCCCGGGCGAGCGACCTCGAGCTCGAGGCGATCCCCGGCGTGGGATCCGCGAAGGCGGCCCAGCTGGCGGCCGCGTTCGAGCTCGGCCGGCGCCTCCTGGCCGACTGGCCGGCCGGTCGCTGGACGATCCGCTCTCCGGTCGACGTGGCCGATCGGCTCATCCTCCAGATGGGCCGCCTCGAGCGGGAGGAGCTCCGGATCGTCCTGCTCAACACGAAGAACGTCGTGCTCAGGGTGGCGACCGTCTACCAGGGCAACGTCTCGTCGAGCCTGGTCCGGGTCGGCGAGCTGTTCCGGGACGCGGTCCGCCTCAACGCGAGCGGGCTGATCCTCGTCCACAACCACCCGAGCGGCGACCCGACCCCGAGCCCGGACGACCTCCACCTGACCGCGGAGGCGCTGGCCGCCGGCCGGCTGCTCGACATCGACCTGCTCGACCACCTGGTCATCGGCCACGACGCCTACGTCTCGCTGCGCGATC
This sequence comes from uncultured Chloroflexia bacterium, assembly GCA_963837825.1. Classification (GTDB taxonomy): domain Bacteria; phylum Chloroflexota; class Limnocylindria; order Limnocylindrales; family CSP1-4; genus Chersky-267. The sequence goes on along the minus strand of CAWIOR010000013.1, from coordinate 69,147 downwards.
GCGGCGTGCTGTTCGATCGACCCGGACGGCGCCCCGCCGGCTGACGGGACCGGGCCACGGGCCACCGGGTGGGCGGGTATCGTGGCGGCTTCTGGCCTCCACGACCGAGGGACGTGCTCCGGGCAACGACGGTCCCGATCATGCTCACGGTCCTCGGGCCGATCATCCCCAAGGACATCAGCCTGCCGTTCCTCGAGTAGGCCACCGGAAGCCGGCCCCGGGTGGCCGGTCGGGGTCGCCCGCGACGGCGGGTATACTGCACGCGCTTCCCCGTAGCCCGCCCGCGCGACCCGCCCCACGACCGGCGGACGGCCGCGCCGTGTCACCACGAAGGACCTGCCCCGCACCATGCTCGATCGGATCCTCGGCTACTTCTCCCGCGACATCGGGATCGACCTCGGCACCGCCAACACGCTGGTCCACGTCCGGAACCGCGGGATCGTGATGAGCGAGCCGAGCGTGGTCGCGATCGAGGCGAAGACGAAGAAGGTCCTGGCGATCGGGGCCGAGGCGAAGCGGATGGTCGGCCGGACGCCGGCCAACATCATCGCCGTCCGACCGCTCCGCGACGGGGTCATCAGCGACTTCGACGTGACCGAGCAGATGATCAAGTACTTCGTCAACCGGGTCCACGATCGGGTCGGGCTGATCCCTCGACCGCGGATGCTGCTCGGCATCCCGTCGGGCGTCACCGAGGTCGAGAAGCGGGCCGTCCGCGACGCGGCGCTCAATGCCGGCGCGCGCTGGGCGCGCCTGATCGAGGAGCCGATGGCCGCCGCGATCGGGGCCGGCCTGCCGGTCAGCGAGCCGTCGGGCAGCCTGATCGTCGACATCGGCGGCGGGACGACCGAGGTCGCGGTCATCAGCCTCGGCGGCATCGTCGTCGCCCGGAGCATCCGGATCGGCGGCGACGAGATGGACCAGGACATCGTCCTGTTCGCTCGGCGCGAGTACAACCTGTTCCTCGGGGAACGGACCGCCGAGGACATCAAGATCGCGATCGCCTCGGCCTACCCTGGCGAGTGGGACGCCCAGCGGGTCACGCTCCGCGGCCGCGACCTGCTGACCGGCCTGCCCCGCAGCGTCGAGGTCGGCGCCGACCAGATCCGGGAGGCGATCGAGCCGTCGGTCCAGCAGATCGTCGACACGATCAAGGACACGATCGAGGAGACGCCGCCGGAGCTCGTCGCCGACATCATGGACCAGGGCATCGTCCTGGCCGGCGGCGGCGCCCTGCTGGCCGGCCTCGACCAGCGGATCGCCGAGGCGACCCAGATGCCGGTCCATGTCGCCGACGACCCGCTGACCTGCGTCGCCCGGGGGACCGGGATCGTCCTCGAGGAGCTGAACGATCCGGCGATGCAGCGCGTCCTCGTCGCCGACACCTACGCCCGCGCTCCGCGCTGATCGAGGGAGGTCGACGTGACCGCGTTGTCCGGCGATCGGGTCGCCCGCCGTCGGACGATCCTGTTCGGCGTCCTCCTGGCGATCAGCGTGGGGCTGATGGCCGTCTCGTCGAGCGGGCCGGCGGTCGAGCTCCAGCGCGGCGTCGCGTTCGCCTTCCGGCCGATCCAGAGCGGTCTCGACTCGATCGCTCGCGGTGTGTCCGGCCTGGTCGAGACGGTGACCGAGATCGACACGCTCCACCGCACCAACGACCAGCTCGCCCGGGAGAACGCCCAGCTGTCGGCCGAGAACGCCCGGACGAAGGAGCTCGAGCGACAGAACGAGCTGCTGACCCAGCTCCTGGAGGTCAAGGGCTCGCTCGGCTTCAGCACCGTCGCCGGCTCGGTCGTCGGTCGCGAGAGCGCCCAGTTCCGGCGGGTCGTGACGGTCGACGTCGGGACCGAGCGGGGGGTCAGGGAGGGCGATGTCGTCGTCGGAGCCGGCGGGGCGCTCGTCGGACGGGTCACCGGCGTGACCGGCAACTCGGCCACGATCCTCCTGATCAACGACACCGGCTCGACGGTGATCGGCCAGCTCGGCGCCAACCAGGCGACGGGGTCGGTCATCGGCCAGCTCGGCGGGGTGCTGATCATGGAGAACATCGACTCGAGCGAGCGGATCCAGATCGGCGACACGGTCACGACGGCCGGGATCGACCTCGGCGGCGGCGTCCGCTCGCCGTTCCCGAAGGGCCTCCTCATCGGCACGCGTCGTCGACGTGGCGCGGGACGCCAACGCGGTCACCCAGACGGCCTTCATCCAGCCGGCGGCCGATCTCGACCGGCTCGAGTACGTGCTCGTCATCACCGACTACCAGGGTGGCCTGCCGCCGGTCGACCAGCAGCCGATCCCGTGCGCGTCGGGCGGGACCCTGCCCGAGGGCGAGCAGCCCTGCGTGATCGCGACGCCCAAGCCGTGACCCCGGGCGAGGGTCCGACGCGCTGGTACGCTACCGACCGATGAAGGGCATCGTCCTCGCCGGCGGGACCGCGACCCGGCTGTTCCCGCTGACGATCGTCACCAACAAGCACCTCCTGCCGATCTACGACCGGCCGATGATCTACTACCCGATCGAGACGCTGGCCGGGATGGGCATCCGCGAGGTGATGGTCATCGTCGGCGGCAAGAGCGTCGGCGACGTCGTCGAGCTGCTCGGCGACGGCACGCACTTCGGGCTCGACCTGACGTACCGCTACCAGAGCGGCGCGCTCGGCATCGCCCATGCCATCGGGCTGGCCCGCGACTTCGTCGGCGACGACGCCGTTCTGCTGCGTCCTCGGCGACAACATCCTGCGCGGGCCGGCGCTCGAGCCGATCGCCCGCGAGTTCGAGGCCGGCCCGTGGGGCGCCGGGACGCTCCTCTACCGGGTCCCGGACCCCGAGCGGTTCGGCGTCGCCGAGCTCGACGCCGTCGGGCCGGGTCGTCGGCTTCGAGGAGAAGCCGAAGGTGCCCAAGAGCGACCTCATCCCGATCGGCGTCTACTTCCTCCGGCCGGACGCGTTCGAGGTCATCGACGCACCTCGCCCCGTCGGGCCGCGGCGAGTTCGAGATCACCGACGTGCTCAACCACTACGTCCCCGGCGGCGGCCTGTTCACGCGCGTCTTCGACGGCCACTGGACGGATGCCGGGACCGTCCCGAGCCTCCTCCGCGCGGCCGAGCTGGCCGCCGAGGACCACGCCGGCGGCCGCCTGCCGCCGCCCGCCCAGCGCCCGCTCGAAGGCCCGTGACCGGCGCTCGCGGGCCGGCTCCGTGGGCGGTGCCCGGCGCCCGCCTCCTGGTCACCGGCGGCGCCGGCTTCATCGGCTCGTGCTTCGTCCGCGACGTCCTCGGCCGGCGCGACGGGACCCGGATCGCCGTCCTCGACAAGCTGACCTACGCCGGCAACGAGGCCAACCTGCGGCCGGTCCTCGACGATCCCGAGCAGGCCGCCCGGCTGACCTTCGTCGCGCGGCGACATCGCCGACCCCGAGGCGGTCGGACCGCTCGTGGCCGAGGCCGACGCGGTCGTCAACTTCGCCGCCGAGTCCCACGTCGACCGGTCGATCCTCGACCCCGAGGCGTTCCTCCGGACCGGGGTCATCGGGGTCCACGTCCTGCTCGAGGCGTGCCTCGGCGGCCTCGCGCGCCGGCCGCCCGATCCGCTATCTCCAGGTCTCGACCGACGAGGTCTACGGCTCGGTCGAGGACGGGCCGCTCGGTCGAGACCGATGCCCTCGCGCCGCGCTCGCCGTACGCCGCCGCGAAAGCCGCCGGCGAGCTCCTCGTCCGGTCCTACGTCGTCACCCACGGGCTCGATGCGGTCGTGACCCGCGGGTCGAACACGTACGGTCCGTACCACCACCCCGAGAAGCTCATCCCGCTGTTCGTCACCAACGCCCTCGACGACCTGCCGCTGCCGCTCTACGGCGACGGGCTCCAGGTCCGCGACTGGCTGTACGTCGCCGACCACGCGGCCGGGGTCGAGCACGTCCTCCGCCACGGCGTCGCCGGCGAGACGTACAACCTGCCCGGCGGGACGGAGCTCCCGAACCGCGAGGTCGTCCGACGGATCCTCGACCGGCTGGGCAAGCCCTGGTCGCTCGTCCGGACCGTGGCCGACCGACCGGGTCACGACCGCCGCTATGCGATGGACGGGTCGAAGATCGCGGCGCCTCGGCTGGCAGCCCGCAGGTGAGCTTCGACGACGGCCTGGCCGCGACGATCGCCTGGTTCGTCGCCAACGAGGCGTGGTGGCGGGCGGTCAAGTCCGGCGACTGGGACGCCTACTACGACCGCCAGTACGGCCGACGACTGGCGGGGTCGCGGGCAGCGGCCGCGGTCGACGGGTCCGACGAGGCCGGCTGAGGTGCGGGTCGCGGTCACCGGCGCCGGCGGCCGGCTCGGGCGGGCGCTCGTCGCCGCCCTGGCCGACGCGCCGTTCACGCGGCCTCGGCGGGCCGATCGCCTGGCAGCGGCCCGATTACGACCTCGACGACCCGGATGCGGCGGACCGGCTGGTCGCCCGCGACCGGCCCGAGGTCGTGGTCCACGCCGCGGCCTGGACCGACGTCGACGGCTGCGCCCGGGACCCGGACCTGGCGATGCGCCGGAACGGCGCGATGACCGGCGACCTCGCGGCGGTCTGCGCCGCGTCCGGCGTCGACCTCATCGTCGTGTCGACCAACGAGGTCTTCGACGGCGAGCGGACCGACCGGCAGGGCTATCGGACCGACGACCCGACCGGCGCCGCCGAACCCGTACGGGGCGAGCAAGCTCGCCGGCGAGCTCGCCGCCCGGGAGGCCTACCTCGACGTCGTCGGCGGCCCGTCGCTGGCGATCGTCCGGACCGCCTGGCTGTACGGGCCGCCCGGGGGCGACTTCCCGACGAAGATCGTCGCCGCGGCCGAGCGGGCGAGCGCGGCCGGCGAGCGCCTCCGGGTCGTCGCCGACGAGACCGGTTCGCCGACCCTCGCCGCCGACGTGGCCGAGGCGATCGTCGAGCTGATCGGCGCCGGGCGCGATCGGCGGGACATGGCACCTCGTGAACGTCGGGTGCCGCGTCCAGGGCGGACTGGGCCCGCGAGATCCTGCGGGCGGTCGGCCCGACGGTCGAGATCGACGAGGTCCCGGCCTCGACCTGGACGCGCGACTCGACGCCGCCGCGCTGGGCGGTCCTCGAGCCGAGCCGCCTGCCGTCCGGGGAGACGATGCGGCCGTGGCGGGAGGCGTTCGCCGACCACGTCCCGTGGCTCGTCCGCGCCCGTGCGTCGAGCGGCGCCGGAGCCGGCCGCTGACGATGGCCGATCGCCCGGCATCCGTCGCCTGCCCGGCGTCCGCTACGGCGTCGTCGTCCGCCACGCCGACGCGCGGGGCTCGTTCCGGGAGCTGTGGCGGGCGAGCGCCTACCCGGCCGCCGGCATCCCGGCCGAGCTGGCCGGCGTGGCCGGAGCGCGGTTCGTCCAGGCCAACCTGTCGACCTCCGTCGTCGGCGTCCTCCGTGGCCTCCACTACCACCGCCGCCAGCTCGACCGCTGGATCGTCGCGAGCGGCCGGGCGTTCGTCGCCCTGACCGACGTCCGGCCCGTCGTGGACGGCCGGGGACCGGCCGTCGTCGAGACCCGCGAGCTGGCCGCCGACGACTGGGTCGAGATCCCGGCCGGGGTCGCCCACGGGTTCCTCGCCCTCGAGCCGCTCGAGCTCGTCTACCTCGTCACGGCCGAGTTCGACGACACCGACGAGCTCGGCTTCGCCTGGGACGATCCCGCCGTCGGCGTCCCGTGGCCCACCGTCGTCCCCGGCACGGTCGACGGCCGGCCGATCCTGTCCGAGCGCGACCGGACCAACCCGCCCCTCGCCGAGCTGGTGGCCCGCCTGCGGGGTTGAGGCGGCCGGGAGCCGGCGGGCCGGAGCCGGCGGGCCGGGAGCCGGCGGGCCGGGAGTGGCCCGGGGCCGCGAGTGGCGGGCCCGGAGGTGCCCGGGGCCGCGAGCCGGCGGGCCCGGAGGTGGCCGCGACCCGCGGTGGCCGCGACCCGCCGTGGCCGCGACCCGGGCGTGCCGATCGGCGCCGAAGCCGAGCCGGCGCCCGAGCCGAGCTGGGGGCTGGTGGCGGACATCGACCGGAGCAGTAGCGGACCAGACTCCATGGTCCGGGCTCCACCCGGCTGGCCCCGGGACCGCCCGACCGCCACCCATGCCCGGGCCGATCGTGCCTGGGCCCGCTGCCGACGGGACCCGATCGCGACGAACGCGCATCGCCGAACGCCACGTGGGCCTCCAGACCCGGCGTGCTACTGGTGGCATCGATATCGGGTCATGCAGGTGGCCCGCTGCCCACGGGCTTCGGCCACGGCCTGGATCTCGATCAGCCCCGCCTTCAGCCCCGGTTTCCGGGGCGTCGACGCACCACCCCGGGTCGGGTCCCGACCGCACCGCTCCGCCTGTGCCGCACCGGCGGAGCGTCGAACGGCCCATGGACCCCCGGACCATGTCGGCATTGAGCCGGCACCGCGCGCTCGGGAGTGCTGGGCGCGTACTCATCCCGCCCGCCGGACGAGGGTCGTCGCGGGTTCGTCGCGCTGGCGTTCGGACGGCGGGCATCATCCAGTGGAGTCCATCTCCGTGCGAAGGATCGCGGCTGCGGCCGTCATCGGCCTGCTCGTCATGGCCGGCTTCGGCGTGCCCGGCGCGAGCGCCGCCGCTCCGCCCCAGCCGAAGGTCGTGATCATCGTCGGTCCGGTCGCCTCGTCGACCGCCTACTACAAGTCCGACGGCGACGCCGCCTACGCCGAGGCCCGCAAGTACACCTCCAACGTCGTCAAGGTCTACACCCCGAACGCGACCTGGGCGGCGGCCAGGAAGGCGCTCCAGGGCGCCTCGGTCGTCATCTACATGGGCCACGGCAACGGCTTCCCGAGCCCCTACCGGACGAGCCCCTGGCCGTACTCCCAGAACGGCCTCGGGCTGAACCCGAAGGCCGGCGTCAACAACAGCACGACCAAGTACTACGGCGAGTACTACCTGGCCCGCGAGGTCGATCTCGCCCCGAACGCGATCGTCCTGCTCCACCACCTGTGCTACGCGTCGGGCAACTCCGAGTCGGGCAAGCCGAAGCCGACCCTGAGCCCAGGCCAAGCAGCGGGTCGACAACATGGCCGCCGGCTGGCTGAGGACGGGCGCCCGGGCGGTCGTCGCCGAGGGCCACTTCGGCCCGGCCTGGTACGTCCGCCAGCTGTTCACGACCCACAAGACGGTCGACCAGATCTTCCACGACTCGCCGACGTTCAACGACAACGCCTTCACCTTCGCCTCGAGCCGGACCCCCGGCGCGACCGCCGAGATGGACCCCGACGGGACGCCCGGGCGGCTACTGGCGGTCGGTGACCGGCTGGCTGGACACGCCGACCGACGACATCACCGGCGCGACGTACGCCGACACCGGGCGTCGACCCGGCCGACTTCCAGGTCCCCGGCGCGGCATCGGTCGAGGTCGACGCCGCGGACGTCTACGCCGACGAGACGCTCACCCCCGGCCGGCGACAGCGGCCCGGCGGCCAGCCTGCCGCGCGACACGAGGCTGCGCCTCCTCGCCCGGAGCGGCCGTCGACGACCCCCGACGGCGACGCCGATCTTCCAGGTCGCGACGCTCGACGGCGCGACGACCGGCTGGATGTCCGGCGCCGACCTCGTCCCGCGCGACAGCGCCGCGCCGAGTCGTCTGGACGGCCGACGACGGCGACGGCGCGTTCTCGCCGAACGGCGACGGCAGCGGCGACACGTACCGGCTGACCGGCCGGATCTCCGAGGTCGCCGACTGGACCGTCCGACTTCGAGGACGCCGGACGGCGACGTCCTCGGGACGAAGACCGGGTCCGGCGACACGTTCAGCGCCACCTGGGACGGACTCGTCGGCGGGACCGCCGGTCACCGACGGGACCTACCGCTGGCGGATCGTCGTGCGGCGACGACTGGGGCAACCCGGACGGCACGCGGAGCGGGACGTTCCGTGTCGATACGGTCGCCCCGGCATTCGACGACCCGGTCGTGGCCGCCGCCGGGGCGGCCGGACCGCCGACGTTCAGCCCGAACGGCGACGGCAGCGGCGACAGATCGCCTTCCCTTCTCGATCGACGAGACCGGCTACGTCGACGCGGCGATCAGCGACGCCGGCGGGAACGTCGTCCGCGCGTTCGCGAGCCGGGTCGCGGCCGGCGCCGGGCGGGTCGTCTGGGACGGCATGGACGATGCGGGCCACGTCGTCGAGCAACGGCGTCTACACGGTGACCGGCTGGCGCCGCGCGACCTAGCCGGCAACGTCGGCCCCGGCCGGGACACGCCGGCCGCGCGTCTACCAGACGCTCAGCCGCGTCGCCAGCTCGAAGACGGTCTTCTTCCCGCAGGACCTCGACAAGTACGCCAGGACGACCCGCTTCTCGTTCGACCTGTCGGCCGCGGCCACCGTGAGCGCGGTCATCCGGAACGCAGTCCGGCGACGTCGTCCGGACGTTCCTCGACGCCGTCCCGATCGGCCGCGGGCACCCACGTCTTCGACTGGGACGGCCGGCTGGACGGCGGGCGATGGCGCCGCGCGGGACGTACGCCGCCGACGATCGGCGCGACCGACGGCCAGCTGCTCGGCGACCGGTCGGGCCGCGCGTCGTCGCCGACGGCTTCCGGATCACGCGTCAACGACTCGACGCCCGGCCGCGGCCAGAGGTCACCCTGTACGCCACGAGTCCCGAGCTGCTCAAGAGCGGCTGCCCCGGGTCAGGGTCAGCCAGTCCGGCACGACCGCGTTCAGCGCTGACGATGACGAAGCTGAGCACCTACAACGTACAAGGTCACGATCAAGCTCAAGTCGACCGGGCCGGGCCGGCACGGTCCGCTTCTCGGTCAGCGGCACGGACGGCGCCGAGCCAGGTCAACCGCGCCGCACGGGCGTTCGCCCTCCACTGAGCCCGGCTGCGGTCGCGACGACCGCACACGACCGCACCGGACCCCACCGTACCGCCCCGGACCGGGACCTTCGGGCGATGGCTCCGGGCGACTGGCGCGCGACGTACGGTCGCCCTCCGACCGCCATGCCGCGAGGATCTCGTGACCGACGACCGCGCCCGGCCGCCCTCCGTCCGCCCCGACCGCCTCCGGCTCCTGCGCGCGGCTCGCGGGCGCCCTGGCCCTGGCCATCTCGCTGCTCGCGGAGCCCGGGCTGACGGCCGCCCGAGCCGGCGGCGCGAGCGCGGGCCCCGCGGCACCGATCGGCGGGCCGTCGCTCGCCGCGGTCGACGCGACCGGCCGCGTCGCGCCGGCTCCGCGTCGGCGCCGGTCGCGGATCGACGCCGGTCGACGCGTCGCCGGACAGCCCGGACGGCGGCGACCAGGAGCCGTCGATCATCGCCATCGACGCCGCCGCCCACGAGCACGACCGGATCGAGTTCACGCCCGGCGGCCGGGTCGACCGTCCCGTTCGCCCCCCGTGCCGACGACGGCTGGTCGGTCGGCGGCGTCGCCCCGCGCCGGCTGCCGGCCGGCGCCGCGTCCGGCCGGGCGATGGCGGCCAGCCGCGCAGGGGACCGTCTGGGCGCCCGCGTCGACGGCCCCGCAGGCACGCCGCCCCGGGCGCGCAGCCGGCGTGTCCGCCGCCCGATCGACGGCCCGAGCGCACCGCGACGGACCGGCGGTCGCCGACCGTGCCGGCGGTCCGTCGACGACCGACGCAGCGCCAGCCCGACCCGCCCGCCGCGACCGACCTCCGGCGCCAGGTCTTCGGGTTCCTGCCGTACTGGGAGCTCAGCGACCGCTCGACCCGGCTCGACTACCAGCTCCTCTCGACGATCGCCTACTTCGGCGTCGGCGCGGACGCGAACGGCGACCTCATCAAGCGGAACCGCGACGGCTCGACTCGGTCGGCTGGGCGGGCTGGACGAGCTCGCGGCTGACGTCGATCATCCAGGCCGCCCACCAGCGCGGGACGCGGGTCGTCCTGACCGTCCAGTCGTTCGCCTGGACGACCAACCAGGCCGCACAACCAGTCCGCCCTGCTGGGCAGCGCCGGCCGCGCGGCTGACGCTCGCCCGCCAGATCGCCGCGGCCGTCCGCGATCGCGGCGCCGACGGCGTGAACCTCGACTTCGAGCCGCTCGTCTCGGGTCGGTCCGACGAGTTCACGGCGCTCGTCCGGACGATCCGGGCCGAGCTGGACAAGATCGCCAGGGGCTACCAGCTGACGTTCGACACGACCGGCTCGATCGGCAACTACCCGATCGAGGACGCGACCGCGCCCGGTGGCGCCGACGCGATCTTCATCATGGGCTACGACTACCGGACCGCCGGGTCGGCCTCGGCCGGCTCGATCGCCCCGCTGGCCGGCCCGGGCTACGACCTGATCGACACCGTCCAGGCCTACACCGACCGCGTCCCGGCGAGCCGGCTCATCCTGGGCATCCCGTACTACGGCCGGGCCTGGTCGACGGTCTCGGACCAGCCGCGGGCGAAGACCCGGACCGGTGCCAAGTACGGCCGGTCGGCGTCGGTCACCTACGCCAACGCGGTCGACGCTGGCCGAGGCAGCACGGCCGGCGCTACGACACGCCGGGAGTCGTCGGCCTGGTTCGCCTACCGAGCGCCGGAACTGCACCGCGGCGTACGGCTGCGTCACGACCTGGCGCGAGGTCTACTACGACGACGCCCAGAGCCTCCGGGCCAAGTACGACACTGATCAACCGCTACGGGCTGCGCGGGGCCGGGATCTGGGCCCTCGGCTACGACGGGACGCGGCCCGAGCTGTACCGGGTGATCGTCGCCAAGTTCCTCCACGACACGACCCCGCCCGAGACCGGGTATCGACGTCCTCGCCGGCCGCGCCAGGGCGACGAGGGCTTCCTCGTCAGCTGGACCGCGCTCGACATGAACCCGATCCGGAGCTACGACGTCCAGGTCTCGGTCGACGGCGGGCCGTGGACGGCGTGGCTCAGCGGGACCCGCGCGACCCAGGCGATCTGCTCGGGCACGGACGGTCACGGCTACGCCTTCCGGGCCCGGGCGACCGACGCCAAGGGCAATCGCGGGCGCTGGAACATCGCCAGCCTGCCGACGCGCGCGTCCGACCCTGCGCATCGGGCGGCTTCGCCATCGTGTCAGGGCGGCCACGCCTGACGGTCCGCAGCCGGCCCGACACGTCGGCGCCGCCGGTCAGCCACGCTGTCCGCAGGGCGACGTCGTCGCCCTGACCGGCGGGCCGGTCCAGGCCGACGGCTACACGCTGGTACCAGGTCGCCGGCCCGCTCGGCACGTGGGCGCCGACCGAACCGGTCCGGAGCGGGAACTGGGTCGCCGGCGCGAGCGGCTCCGACGGCGTACCTGACCCCGCGGACCGCCCCGAACACGACGATCGTCGACGCCGGGCCATCGTCGGGTTCTCGTTCGGCGCCGGGCGGTCCCGGCTCGCTCGGTCCGACGGCCGGGCGCGCGGGCGTCGCGGGCCTTCTCGCCGAACGGCGACGGCTCGGAGGACGGGCTGGCGCTCCGCTGGACGAACGGCGTCGCCCTCGACTCGCTCGACCCTCCGGGTCTTCCGGGCCGACGGCACGGCTCGTCGGGACGCGAGCCGTGCCCGACCTCGGCGCGCGGAGCGCAGAGCTGGGCCTGGGACGGTGCCGTCGGCGGCGCGACCCTGTCCGACGGCCGCTACGTCCTCCAGCTCGTCGGACAGGTCGGGGCACGGACGTTCACGGCTCCGTCGATCCGGCCGATCACGGCCGGCCAGGTCGCCCGCGTTCGGGGTCACGTCGACACGGTCGGCCCGAGGCTGACCGGCGCCTCCATCTCGGGAGCGCTGATCTCGCCGCACGCGCGACGGCCGCCACGACACCGTCGCCCTTCGGCGCGACGCTCGACCGGGGCGACCCGCTGGCGCCTGACGGCCGCTCGCCTCAGCGGCTGCGGTCCCGGGGGCCGCGGTCCGGACGATCGTCGGGCCGGGCGGCGCGCCGCGGACGGCATGGGACGGCCGGACGGACGCCGGCGCGGCGGCGAGCGACGGGCGGTACCGGCTGACCCTGGCCGTCCTCGACGACGCCGGCAACTTCGCGGCCCGGTCGTGGGACGTGGTCGTCGACGGGACCGCGCCCCGACGCCTGACCGCGGTCGCGACCCCGCCGGCCTTCTCGCCCGACGGCGACGGCGACGGCCGACGCGACGATCGTCCGCTGGACGACGGACGAGCCGGCGCGGTCGACGATCCGGATCTACCACGGCACCAAGCTCGTCCGGACGTTCGCCGCCGGCAGCGCGACGCGGCGGGGCCGTCCGCTGGGACGGCCGGCTCGAGCGCGGGTGTGAAGGTCCCCGACGGGACCTACCGGGCCCGGATCGTCGTCGAGGACGCCGCCGGCAACCGGCGGCGGCGGTGGTCGGCCTCAGGATCGACCGGACGGCCGGCTGGCTGCGCTGGACGCCGGCGGCCTTCTATCCGCAGGATCTCGACGGGCTGGCGAAGACCGCGCGCGCCTCGTTCCGGCTGACCCGGGCGGCCCGGACGACGCTGCACGATCGTGGCCGCCAAGGGCGGCCCGTCGTCCGGACGGTCTGGTCGAACCGACTCGCAGGGCGCCGGGACGATCCGCTGGACGTGGGACGGGCGGGACGGGGCGAAGGCGATGGTCCCGCCGGGCACGTACGTCCTGGTCCTGACCGCGACGAGCGCCGCCGGGACGACGACCCTGCGCGGGCCGATCGTCGTCGACGCGTTCGCCGTCGACCCGCTCCGGCCACGGGCTCAAGGCCGGCCGGACCCTGACCGTCGCCGTTCCGGCTCCGTCGAGCCGCTGTCGAGTCGGCCGGTCGTGACGTTCGACCAGACCGGACGGCCGCCGGTCACGCAGGTTCGCGACCCCGGTCGGGCCCGACCGCTACGTCGCCAGCTTCCGGGTCGCTGCGGGCGGCAGCGGGCCGGCGTCGATCCGGGTCGGCGCGAACGACCGCGCCGGCCGGCGCAACGCGTCGCGCTCGGGCCGTCGCTCGGTCCAGTAGCGCCGCGCGGGTCGGCAGCGTCCCGTACACTGGGCCGCGATGACCGTCGAGCGCACCGATCCGGTCGCGTCTCCCGCCGAGGTATCGTGACGATCTCACCCCTGCCCGGACCCGAGGCGAGCCAGCCGGTGGGGACCGGGGCCTGGGTCGTCCTGCCGACCTACAACGAGGCGGAGAACCTCGGGCCGATCTCCGCGGCGATCCTCGAGCAGCTCCCGGGAGCGACCCTCCTCGTGGTCGACGACGGGTCGCCCGACGGGACCGGCCGGCTGGCCGACGATCTGGCGGCCGCCGATCCGCGGGTCCGCGTCCGCCACCGGGCCGCCAAGCAGGGTCTCGGCCGGGCCTACCTCGACGGGTTCGGCGTCGCCGTCGCCGGCGGCGCCGCGATCGTCGTCCAGATGGACGCCGACTTCAGCCACGACCCGGCCGTCCTGCCCGGCCTGATCGCGCCGATCGTCGGCGACCGCCGCCGACCTGGTCATCGGCTCGCGCTACGTCAGGGGCGGTGGGGTCCGCGACTGGGGCATCGTCCGGCGGGTCGTCTCGCGGGGCGGCAGCCTGTTCGCCAGGATCGTCCTCGGCCTGGAGCCGCACGACCTGACCGGCGGGTTCAAGGCCTGGCGCTCGACGACCCTCGCGTCGATCCCGTTCGACGGGCGTCCACGCCGGCGGCTACGTCTTCCAGATCGAGATGACCTACCGGGCGAGCCGTCTCGGGGCGCGGGTCGCCGAGATCCCGATCGTCTTCCAGGACCGCCGGGCGGGGCAGTCGAAGATGTCGCGGCGGATCATCGTCGAGGCGCTGCTCGTCGTCCTCACCCTGCGCTGGGACGAGCTCCGCGGTCGCGGCCCGCGGCCGGGCGCGGCCGGAACTGACCTCAGACCGCCAGGCGAAGCCCGGCCGAGGCCCCGCTCGGTGACGGGGACGGCGTGGCGCCCGGCGACGGCGGTCGGAGCCGGAGGCGGAGCGCCCTTGATGATCTTGACCGCGGTCCCGGTCGGCATGACGTTGATGAACGTCTGGCCGGCGGTCAGGGTCACCTCGTGCGCCGGCGGCGTCGTAGAACTTGGTCGGCGCGGTCAGCGACTTCTTGCGCCAGGTGCCCTTGATCGTCCGGCCGTTGGTCGCGATCCAGGCGACGCCGCTGCCGACGACCTTCGCCTCGAGCCGATGCTTGTTCGGGTGCCCGTCGTTGAGCGGCCCGAAGCGCATCAGCATGACGATCACGTTCTTGGGGGCGACCCGCTTCTTCGTCGCGGCGTCCTTCTGCTTGCCCTCGACGCTGACCGTCCGGAGGTAGGTGTTCGTGGCGCGGTCGTAGTCGTAGCGGATGGTGCTGGTCGGATAGGCGAACGAGATCCTGCCGCCGACCGGGCCGCAGCTCGAGCGGCGCGTCGGGCGCGAACTGTCCAGACCGGCTTGTAGTCGCCGGCCTTCGCCCCGAGCCGCTTGGCGAGGCGGTCGAGCTGCTTGCCGTCGGTGTACAGGTTGTGCGGCGCGAACCGGCTGCTGACCCGGTGGAAGTAGCCGCCCCAGCGCGAACTCGTCGGCGTTGTAGACCAGCTTGCCGTTGCCCTGGGCGCGCAGCGTCGACAGCGCCTGCGGCGAGCCGCCGGCGTGGGCGTAGACCGCCTTCCACTCGGCCGCCCAGGCGATGTAGTAGTAGCGCGAGCTGCGGACCGGCCCGACCGCCGTCGGCTGGTTCTCGCCGAAGATCATCATGTAGCGCGGGATGCCGCCCTCGGCCGGCGCCTGCCAGACGATCGACGCGGCGCTGAACCCGGACTGCGGTCGGGCCGGCCGACGAGGTCGTCGATCATCACCGCGATCGGATGGCGACGCGCGGCGGCCGGGCTGACCGGCAGCCCGGTCAGCGGCGCGGCGACGAGTGACCGGGGTCGGTGCGGGCGTCGCGGTCGGCGAGGGGCGTGGCGGTCGGGCTCGGCGTGGCCGTCGGCGACAGGCTCGCCGACGCCGACGGGCGTGGCGGCCGGTGCGGGGCGAGGCGACCGCCGGCTGGCTCGGGCGTCGTGCTGCCGCAGGCGGCCACGACCAGGCCCGATCGCCAGGGCGACCGCGGACGGCGCGCACCGAAGTGAGGATTCGGGCCGACATCTAGGACCCCTCAGCCGGGCGGCGGATGCGCCCGACGCCGGGCAGGATACCCCGACTCGGCCGGGAGCCCATGTCGGTCGGGCCCACGGGGGCGAGCCGCCGTCGCGCGCAAGCCGGCGAACGGCTAGGCTGAAGGTCGACCCGCCGCACGGGAGCCGTCCGATGCCCGACCCGCGAACCGAACCCGAGTCGACCGGCTCGACCCCGGCCCCGGCCCCATCCGTCGAGTCCTCGGCGACGCCCGGAGCGGGCGACCCGCCGCCGGACGTCAGCGTCCAGGGTGGGGCGATCGGGGCCGTCCGGGCAGGCGAGGTCGTCGTGTCGAGGGGCGCGATCGGCGCCGCCCGGGCCGACCGGGTCTCGGTCGAGCTCGGCGCGATCGGAGCGGCGGCCGCCGGCGAGCTGCGGGTCGGCAGCGCGGTCG
This sequence comes from uncultured Chloroflexia bacterium, assembly GCA_963837825.1. Taxonomy (GTDB): domain Bacteria; phylum Chloroflexota; class Limnocylindria; order Limnocylindrales; family CSP1-4; genus Chersky-267. The sequence continues at coordinate 53,651 of CAWIOR010000013.1, read as the reverse complement.
TCGGACTCGCCGTCGCCCGGGATGCCCGCTTCGAGCAGGCGTTGGTCCGCTCGGTCGTCGCCCAGCGGGTCACACTTCGGCCGCGGCTCGGCCGCCGCGGTCGTCCTCGCGGCTCCGGACCGACGGTCCCGGCCGGCCGCTCCTGCGACTGGCGCGGCGGCCTCGCGGGCGGGACCATCCTCGCCCTCGCCTGGCTCGTCGTCCGCCGGCTCCGCTGACCCGTCCGAGGCTATACTCGGGGTTCGGTCGGTCGTCACCCGGAGGCTGGTTCGCCGCACCCGACCAGGACTGGAGCCGGAGGCACCGTGATCGATCCGTCCGCGCGCAGCGCGAGCGCGCACGTGATCCCGGCGGTGCGGCCCGACGTGGGGCCGGAGGAGTCGGCCGCGGTCGCCGAGGTGCTCCTGTCGGGCTCGACCAAGCCCGGCCGGCGGGTCGACGAGATCGAGGCCCGCTGGGCCGACTTCGTCGGCGTCCGGCACGCCGTCGCCGTGGTCAACGGGACCGTCGCCCGGATGTGCATCCTGGCCGGCATCGGGATCGGCCCGGGCGACGAGGTCGTGACCGTCAGCCACACCGGCAACGCCACGGTCAGCTCGATCCTGTACACCGGGGCGACCCCGGTGTTCGTCGACATCGAGCCGGACACGTACCTGATCGACGCGGCCCGGATCGAGGCGGCGATCACCCCGCGGACCCGGGCGATCTACCCGGTCCACCTGTACGGCCTGGTCGCCGACATGGACATGATCACGCGCCATCGCCGACCGCCACGGCCTGGCGGTGGTCGAGGACGGCGGCGGCTCGCACGGGGCGACCTTCCGCGGTCGCCGGGCCGGGTCGTGGGGGCATGGGGCGTTCGGCCTGTACGGTGCCGGCGAGGGCGGCCTGATCTCCACCAACGACGACCGCCTGGCGGACTGGATCCGCCGCTACCGCGACCACGGCCGGCGCGGGCGGCAGGCGGAGATCCTCGGGTTCGACTTCCACCTGTCCGAGGTCGCCGCGGCGATCGGCCTGGTCGGCCTCGATCGGCTCGGTCGGGGGATCGCCGCCCGCCGGGCGATCGCCAATCGCTACGACGGAGCGTTCGCCGACCTGCCCATCCGCCGGCCGCTCGTCCCGGTCGGCCGGAAGCACGTCTTCCATCGCTACACGATCTGGCTCGGCGCCGCCCGCGACGCGGTGGCGGCCGATCTCGCCGAGCAGGGCGTCGAGGCGGCCATCGAGTACCCGCTCCCGATCCACCGCCAGCCGTACGTCCTCGAGCGGGGGATCCACGCCGACCTGCCGGTGACCGATGCGGCGGCCGAGGGGTCGCTGAGCCTGCCGATCTACGCCGGCCTGGCTCCGGACGAGGAGGAGCGCGTCGTCGACGCGGTGCGAGCCGCCGTCGCGCCGTCACGTCCACGAGCCGGTCCGGGCGCCCGCCCGACCGGGTCCGGACGGCCCCCGCCCCGCGATGACGCCTGCCGGGCCGGTCCCGGGCCGGCTCCGGGTCGCGATCGTCGCGGCGAACACGTTCGAGTTCGAGTCGCGCCTCCTGAAGACGGCGCTCGACGCTGGCCGCCGACGGCCACGCGGTGACGGTCGTGGCGTTCGCCGGCGACGGCCTGCCGGACGCCGCGACGCTGGCCGAGCGGGTCGAGCTGCAGCCGGGTCCGCCTCGATCGCCGGATCGCGACCGGGCTGAGCCCGATGCCCGGCATCGCCCGGGCGGCGATCCTCCGGGCGGCCGGACTGGCGCCGGACGCCGAGGCCCTCCCGGTCGCGCCGGCGCGCGGCCTGGACCGCGCTCCGGGCCCCGATCCGGCGTGGCCTGGAGATCCTGGCCACGGTCCGGCGGGGCGGGGCCTGGGCGGCGGCCGTGGCGGAGGCCGCGCCGGCCACCGAGGTCGTCCACGCCAAGGCGCTCATCGCCCTGCCGGTCGCCCGGGAGGCCGCCCGGCGGACGGCCGGGCGCAGGGGCCGGTTCGTCTACGACGTGGCCGACCTCCACACCGAGTCCGCTCGGCTGGTGAAGCTGCCGGGCGTCGTCCGCGCCGCTCGTCCGGCGCCGCGAGCGGCCGCTGGGTCCGCGAGGCGGCCGGGGTCCTTGCGGCGACCCCCGCGATGGCCGCCGAGGTCGCCCGCCGGTTCGGGGTCCCGCTGCCGGTGGTCCTCCTGAACTGCCCGCCGGCCTGGCGATCCCGAGACGCCCGGGCCGGTCCGGTCGGACCGGCTCGCGGCGGCGCTCGGCGCGACGGGCCCGGCTCCGACCGCGGCCGATCGTCCTGTACCAGGGCGCGTTCCGGGTCGACCAGGGGATCGAGGAGCTCGTCGCGGCGACCGACGAGCCGGCGTTCGCCGCGACCGGGGCGATCGGCCGTCTTCCTCGGCTTCGGCCAGCTCGAGGCCTGGCTGCGCGCCGAGGCCGCGCGCCGGCCGGGCCGGATGGCGGTCCTGCCGGCCGTCCCGGAGGGCGAGCTGCTCGACTGGACGGCCGGCGCGGACGTCGCCTTCGTCGGGGCGCCGCCGCGGACGCTCAACCAGCGCCTGACCCTCCCGAACAAGCTCTTCCAGGCGCTGATGGCCGGCGTGCCGATCGTCGTCGGGAACGGGACCGAGCACTGCCGGCTCGCCCGTGCCGAGGGCGTCGGGCGGTGCTGCGACGTCGACTCACCGGCCTCGATCGCGGCGGCGATCGGCGACCTGCTGGGCGCCGATCCGGCCGAGCGCGAGGCGCTCCGGGCGCACTGCCGGTCGGTCGCCCTCGACCGCTACAGCTGGGAGGCGACCCGGGGCGGGCTCGTCGACCTGTACCGCCGGCTCGCCGCCGAACGATGGGCGGTGCCCGAATGACCGCCCAGGGCCCGGGCGAGCGGGGACGGGTCGCCCTGCTGCTGAACAACCCGTTCGTGGCGGACTCCCGCTCGTGGAAGATCGCCCGAAGCCTGGCCGCGGCTGGCTGGACGGTCACGGTCGTGGCCCGCCGCGCCGACGGGCTGCCCGAGCGCGAGACGCGCGACGGGTTCGCGGTCGTCCGGGTCGACCAGCCACGCCCGCTCGCGTGGCTGCCGGCGCCCCGCCTGCCGGAGGCGGCCACCGGCGAGCCGGTGACCGGTGAGGCGGGCCGCGCAGCCACCCACGGCCGGCGGGTCGTGTCCGCGCCGCAGCTCGTGCGGTCCGTGCCGCGATCGTCGACGTCGCCGGCCGTGGGATCCAGGCGATCCGCTACCTCCGTCTCGCCGGGCAGTGGGCGGACCGGATCGGGGCGGTCGTGCCCGGCGCCGACATCTGGCAGGCGGAGGGCCTCATCACGCTGCCGGTCGCCCTCGCCCTGCGCTCGCGGCGCGGCGGCCGGGTCGTCTACGACGCCCGCGACCTCCACGTCGAGAGCTCGCGGTTCGCCAGGCTGCCGGGTCCGTGGCGTCGCCTGCTGGCTCGCCGCGAGCGCGCCTGGGCCCGGTCCGCGGACGCCGTGATCACGGCCAACGACCCGTACGCCGCGGTCCTGCTCCAGACGCTCGGCGTCCGGGCGACAGTCGTCCACAACGGTCCGTTCGTCGCCGCCCCGGGCGGCGACGCCGCGACGGTCGCCGCGGTCCCGATCCGGGAGCGGCTCGGCCTGCCCGCCTCGACCCGGATCGTGCTCTACCTCGGCAACGTCGCCCCCGGGCGCGGGGTCGAGCAGCTGTGCCGGGCGATCGCCGACGTCCCGGCGGCCGTCCTGGTGGTCGTCGGTCCCGGCGGCTCGTTCCGCGACCGGCTCATCGCCGAGGCCGCCGACCCTCCCGGCCGCCGACCGGATCCACTTCCTGCCGGCCGTCGCGCCGGACGAGATCCCGGGCTGGACGGCCGCGGCCGACGTCGCAGCGATGCCGATCCAGCCGACGACGCTCAACCACCGCCTGACGACGCCGACCCGCCTGTTCGACGCCCTGGGGGCCGGCGTCCCGGTCGTCGCATCCGACCTGCCGGGGATGGCCGCGATCGTCCGCGACGACCGGCGGCCGGCGTGCTGTGCGATCCGACCGACCCCGGCTCGATCGCCGCAGCCATCGCGAGATCCTCGACGGCCCGCCCGAGCGACGCCGCGCGCTCCGGGAGGCCGCCCTTGCGGCGGCTCGCGGTCCATACGCCTGGGAACGCCAGGTCGCGCGGCTCCTCGAGGTGTACCAGGGCCTCACCCGCTGACGGGCGACCTGCGGGCGCCGAGCGGGCCTAGCGCGGACCCGGCGAGGGGCCGACGGTCGGCACGGCCGCGAACCGCTGGGCGTCCCCCTCGGCCAGGAGCTTGCGCTGGGCGACCCGCTCGCGGTAGAGGTCGACGATCGCCGCCGGGCTCGCCCTCCTGGATGATCTGGCCCTTCTCGAGCAGGATCGCCCGGTTGCAGAACTCCGACACGAAGGTCAGGTCGTGGGTGACCAGCACGATCGCCTTGGCCCGGTTGACGAGCTCGCGGACGCGGGCCTGGCTGCGCGCCCGGAACGTCTGGTCGCCGGTCCCGAGCACCTCGTCGAGGAGCAGGATGTCCGGGGTGATGGCGGTCGCGATCGAGAAGCCGAGGCGGGCCCGCATCCCGGTCGAGTAGGTCTTGACGGGCGCATCGATGAACTGCACCGATGTCGGCGAACTCGATGATCGACGGGGCGAGCTCGTCCATCTGGTCCTGCTCGATGCCCAGGAACGCCCCGGCCAGATCGATGTTGTCGCGCCCGGTGAGCTCCTGCTCGAACCCTGCGCCGAGCGTCAGCAGCGTCGAGACGCGGCCATGGGTCAGGATCTCGCCCTCGGTCGGCTCGAGGATCCCGGCGAGCGCGAGCAGGAGCGTGCTCTTGCCCGCGCCGTTCGGACCGATGACCGCGAGCGATTCGCCCTGGGCAAGCTTGAACGACAGGTGCCGGATCGCCCAGAAGTGGTTCTCCCGCGCCGGAGTCGCGGCGGAGCATGCCGGCGAGCGAGCCCTTCAGGGTGGTCCGCTTCGTCAGGCGCAGGTCGTAGCGGATCCCGAGGTCGCGGATCTCGATCGCCGTCTCGACCGGCCGACCGGCCTGCGGCTGGATCATCGGATCGCATCACAGGATCCTCGCGAATGCCGGCTCGGCGCGCTTGAACACGTAGATCGCGACGAGCAGCAGGCCAAGCGAGAACGAGCAGCACGAGCGCCAGGCCCGACCCAGTCCGGGGCGGTCGCTGCCGTAGGTCACCGCGCGGTAGGCGTTGATGAGGACGGCGAACGGATTGAGCGACAGGGTCGTGAACAGGCTCGGATGGCTGTTCTCGATACGGTCGAGCGGGATGAGGGCCCCGGCGACAAGTAGAACCACAGCCGGAGGGCGTGGCGCATGACGTTCTGGATGTCCCGGAAGAACGCGTTCAGTGACGAGAACAGGATGCCCATCGCCAGGGTGAACACGAACTGCACGGCCGCGATCAGGGGCAGGCACAGCACCCACAGGCTGAGCCGGTCGAGGTAGAACAGGTAGACGATGCCGAGGGCGATGAGCCCGAAGCCGAAGCTGACCGTCCCGGCCAGGACCCCCGATGTCGGCAGCACGATCTTCGGGAACTGGACCTGGCGGATAAGGCTCTGCCGCCCGGTGACCGATAGGGTCGCCTCGTTGAGCGTCGTGCTGAACCACTTCCAGGGCAAGATCGCCACGAACAGGAAGAGCGGGTAGTCGGGGATCTGCGTGTTGAAGCATGACCGCGAAGAGGAGGAAGTAGACGCTCATCTGGAGGAGCGGGTCGATGATCCACCAGAGTTGGCCGAAGGCCGTGTCCGCGTGCGTCCGCTTGAGCTCGGCCCCGACGAGATAGCGGGTCAGCCGCCGCCGGCCGAGGATCTCCCCGAGCCCGGCCCGGACGAGGGCGATCGGCCCGAGACGACGGCCGCTGGGTCGCGATGAGGCGATCGCCTCGCTGGTCTGAGCGGTCATGAGCGTGCGTACGGTAGCACGGGACCTCGCGGGTCCACGGTCAGGCCACCCCGAGCCGCTCGTAGAGGTCGAGGTAGCGCCGCCCGTTCTGGGTCCAGGTCCGGTTGGCGATCACCCACTCGCGGGCCGCTCGTCCGAGGCGCGCCCGCTCGGCCGGATCGTCGAGGAGGGGCTCGACCACGTCGGCCAGGTCGATCGGGTCCTCCGGGCGGAACGACCGGCCCGTCTCGCCATCGGTCGACGATCTCGAGGAGGGCTCCGACGCCGCTCACCACGAGGGCCCGCTCCATCGCCATCGCCTCGTACGGCTTGAGCGGGGTGACGAGCTGCGACACCCGGTCGTTCGTACGTGGGACGACGAAGACGTCGATCAGCCGGTAGTAGTCGAGGATCCGGTCGTGGGGGACCCGCCCGGTGAAGATCACCGTCCCGTCGTCGACCCCCGCGGCGACGGCCGCCGCCTCGAGCGCCGAACGATCCTCGCCGTCGCCGACCAGCAGGCAGCGGACCCGACGCCCGCGCCGCCGCAGCTCGGCCGCCGCCGCGATGAGGTAGCGGATGCCCTCGTAGCCGGTGAAGCTCGAGATGTAGCCGACGACGGGCTCGTCGGCCGATCCCGAGCCGCGCCGCGAGGGCGGCGATCGCGCGGGCCGGGGACGAACCGGTCGACGTCGACCGCGTTCGGCACGACGACGATCCGGTCGGGCTCGATGCCGCCCCGCGCCGAGCGATGTCCTGGCGCATCGTCTCCGACAGGGTGACCACGGCGTCGGCCGCGCGCGCGCACGCCGTCTCGACCTCGCGTGAGGCGCGGTAGCGATCGCGTCGCCTCGGCGTCGGCGCCCGCCCGGGAGAGCCACGTCTCCTCGAGGAACCCCCGGACCTCGTAGACGACCGGCAGGCCGTAGGCGTCGCCGAGGGCCAGCGCGACCTGAGCATTGACGTGGTTCGAGGCCGGCTGGAGGACGGCCGGGCGGAGTCGCTCGACGAGCGGCGCGGGCGGCCTCGGCGTTGGCGGCCACGATGCGCGTCGATCGCGATCCGCGGATCGAGGTCGGGCAGGACCCGGTGGTAGGTCACCCCGTCGACGACCGATGTCGCGGGCGCGCCGCGGATCCCCTCGTTGCGCGGGAACCCGGCCCGGGTGGCCATCTGCGGCGTCGAGCCCGGCGTCGAGCTGGCAGCGCGCGACGTTCTGGGCCCGGACCGTGTAGCCGGCCTGCGCGGTAGGGCAGCGAATTCGTCAGCAGATGGAGGATCCGCCCGGGAACCGGCTCGAGCGCGATGCCGGGCCCGTTCGAGCCGGGGACGCCAGCCCGGCGTGAGCACGGCCAGCTCGGCCCGCGCCCGGTCGCGGATCAGCCGCGCGGTCGGGTCAGTCGGGGATGCGTTCCGAGCGCACGCTCGGCGCAGCTCGACCGCCGCGCGGTAGCGGCCGAGCCGCCAGTCGACCTCGGCGCGGAGGACGAGCCGTGGGGCCCGGCCGACGTCCGACGGCAGCGGCTCCAGGATGCGGGCCGCCGCGGCCGGCGTCGCCGATCTCGAGGCAGACGCGGGCGAGCCGGACGGCACCCTGCCGGGTCAGCCGGGGCGTCCCGACCGACCCGCTCGGCGTACTCGACCGCACCCGCGGACGAGCTCGCCCAGCGGAGACCGAGGGTCCGCAGCGGCGCCCCGTCAGCACTCGCGGATGAACCCGCGAGGAACGGCCGCGAGAGCGCGAGGAGCGTCCGCCCGACGGCTCGTCGCCGACCCGCCGGCTGGCTGTCGGTCAGCCGGACCAGAAGCCGCGTCCTGTGGGAGCGGAGGACCTCGACGGCCGACCGTGGGTCGGCGAGCGCGTGTCGGAGCGCCGCCGCGGGACCGGTCGGTCGACTCAACGGACGGCGTCGGGCCCGCCCGGATTCGGGGATACTGCGCCGGATACCACGGGGCAGGCGTCGACCGCGGGGCCACACCGGGAAGGGGATCATGGCCGAGACCGTAGCACACGTCGTCGGAGCGCGGCCCAACTTCATGAAGGCCGCGCCGGTGATCCGCGCGCTCGCGGCGCGCGGGCAGTCCGCCAGGTCGTCATCCACACCGGCCAGCACTACGACGAGAAGATGTCGGATGTCTTCTTCCGCGAGCTCGGCCTGCCCGAGCCGGACCTCAACCTCGGCGTCGGATCGGGCAGCCACGCGGTCCAGACCGCGGCGATCATGGTCGAGCTCGAGAGGGCGTTCCTCGACCCTCGACCCGGCCCTCATCGTCGTCTACGGCGACGTCAACTCGACCCTCGCGGCGGCCGTCGTGGCGTCGAAGCTCGGCCGCCCGCTCGCCCACGTCGAGGCCGGCCTGCGCAGCTTCGACCGGACGATGCCCGAGGAGATCAACCGGGTCGTCACCGACGTGCTCGCCGACCTCCTGTTCACGACCAGCCCGGAGGCGGAGGTCAACCTCGTCCGCGAGGGCGTCGACCCGAGCCGGATCCACTTCGTCGGCAACCCGATGATCGACACCCTGCTGGCCAACCTCGACCGGTTCGACGTCGCGGCGGCGCGGGCTCGCCACGACCTCGGTCGGGCCGTACGGCGTCGCCACGCTCCACCGGCCCGCCAACGTCGACGACCCGGCGACCGCGCGGCGGATCGTCGCGGCGGTGCGCGGTGTGGCCGAGCTCGTCCCGCTCGTGATCCCGCTCCATCCGCGCGGCCGGGCGACGCTCGAGGCGGCCGGTCTCGGCGACGACCCGCGGGTCCGGGTCGTCGACCCGCTCGGCTACGTCGACTTCCTGTCGCTCGTCCGTGGCGCCGCACTGGTCGTCACCGACTCGGGCGGGATCCAGGAGGAGACGACGGTCCTCGGCGTCCCCTGCCTGACGCTCCGCCCGAACACCGAGCGGCCGATCACGATCAGCCACGGGACGAACCGACTGGTCGAGCCGGAGGACGTCGTGGCCGCCGCTCGAGCGGTCCTCGAAGGCTCGGTCGCCGACGCCGGACGAGGCCCCGCCGCTGTGGGACGGCGCCGCCGGCGAGCGGATCGCCGCGATCGTCGAGCGCTGGCTGGCTGCGCCGGCGGCGGTCGGCTGAGCGGGCGTCGGGCGGTCGCCTCGGGCGAGACCGGGTATCCTCTCGCGGTGCGCTGCGCCCCGCCTGCCTCGTCCGCGGCGCCGGGCGCGCGACCCCGGCGATGCCGGTGACCGGACTGGAGGATCCATGAACGAAGACCGTCGCCTGGCCGTGATCGGCCTGGGCTACGTCGGGCTGCCGCTGGCGATCTCCTTCGTCGAGGCGGGGCTCGAGGTCGAGGGCGTCGACGCCCACCCGGGCCGGGTCGCCGAGCTGAGCGCCGGCCGATCGCCCGATCGACGACATCCCCGACGACTCGCCTGACCGACGCGATCGCCGCCGGGATGCGGGTCGTCGGGACCGACGCGGCCCGGCTGGCCGAGGCGGACGTCATCTTCGTCTGCGTCCCGACCCCGATCGACCAGGCCAAGGATCCCGACCTCGGGCCGGTCCTGTCGGCGGCCGAGCTCATCCGCCGGCACCTCCGCCGGGGCCAGCTCGTCATCCTCCAGTCGACGACGTTCCCGGGAACGACGAGCGGGCCGTTCCGCAAGGTCCTCGAGCAGAGCGGGCTGATCGCCGGGCGCGACTTCGACCTCGCCTTCGCCCCGGAGCGGGTCAACCCGGGCGATCCGGCCAGCGCCGCGAAGGACGTCCCGCGCCTGGTCGGCGGCGACCACCCCACAGGCGACCGCCCGTGCCGCGGCCCTCCTGCGCCGGATCAACAACGCGGTCATCGAGCTGTCGTCGCCCGACGCCGCCGAGCTGGCCAAGATCCTCGAGAACGTCTACCGCAACGTCAACATCGCCCTGGTCAACCAGCTCGCGCTGCTCTGCGAGCGGATGGGCATCGACGTCTGGGAGGTCATCTCGGCCGCCGCGACCAAGCCGTTCGGGTTCATGAAGTTCACGCCCGGCCCCGGAGTCGGCGGCCACTGCATCCCGGTCGACCCGTACTACCTGGCCTGGCGGGCGCGCGAGTTCGACTTCGTCGATCGCTTCGTCGAGCTCGCCGGGGACATCAACTTCGCGATGCCGCGCCACGTCGTCGACCTCGTCGCCGAGGGGCTGAACGACCGGGGCAGGGCGCTCAAGGGCGCGCGGGTCGGAGTGCTCGGAGTGGCCTTCAAGCCGGATGTCCGGGACGCCCGGAACTCGCCGGCGGCGGCCGTCCTGGCCGGACTCGCCACGCGCGGCGCCACGGTCAGCTACCACGATCCCCACGTGCCCCGCTTCCGGGACAGCGACGGTCTCGCCCGCGAGTCCGTCGAACTCGAAGAGCTCCTGGCCGACAGCGACGCGGTCGTCGTGGTCACCGCCCACCGGGCGATCGACTGGGAGCGGGTCTACGCGATGGCCGGCCTGGTCATCGACACGGTCGACAGCTCGCGCGGCCGCCCCGCGCGGGAACGCCAGGTCCTCCGGCTCGGCGCCGGCTGGTCGGTCCGGGCGTGAGCGCGACGAGCGGGACGGCCGGCCCCACATCGACACCGCTGGCGATGACGCCGGCCGACGTCGGCCTCGAGCGGCGGATCAGCGCGTTCATCCTGGCCGTGACGCCGATCCTGTTCCTGCTCTTCCTGGCGATCGCGCCGGCGGTCAACCCGACCTTCGACGACGCGAAGTACGTCGGCGTCGGGCGGAACTTCCTCGCCGGGAATGGCCCGACGACGGTGTTCGGGGTGGTCTTCCTCAAGCACTCGCCGTTGTGGCCGATGATCATCGTCATCCCGGAGCGGTTGTTCGGGATCCACCCGATCATGACCGGCCACCTCATCAACGCGTTGAGCGGGGCGATCACGATCCTCCTCGTCGGCCACCTCGGCTGGCGGATCCGGCCGGCGATCGGCGCGCTCGCCGCGGTGCTATTCGCGTCGCTGCCGTACGTCTTCGACATCGCCCGGACGGCCGGGATCGACCTGCCGTCGATCGCCCTGACCCTCGGCTACATCAGCTTCGGGTTCAGCGTCGTGCGGACCGGCTCGACCTGGCGGGCGGTCGTCCTGGGCGGGATCTTCGCGGTCGCCTTCCTGATCAAGGAGACGATCCTGCCGTTCGCGGTGGTCCCGTTCATCCTGGGCATCCTGTGGGGCGTGCGCTGGCCGAACATCGTCCGGACGGCCGGGGTGACCCTCGGCGTGGCCGCACTCGGGATGTCCTGGTGGTTCGTGATGTACGCGGGCTACACCCACGCGGTCTACCGGGCCGACTTCCCCGAGTGGACGCTGATCCCGAGCGCGATCGCTGCTGCGGCCTTGACCGTGGTCGGGTTGGCAGCCGAGCCGATCGCGAGGTGGATCGACGGACGCGGCTGGAACGCGACGGCGGTCCGCCGGATCCCCGCTCGGCTGGGGAGTCGGACGGCGCTCGGCTGGGGCGCCACCCTGGCCTGGTTCGTCCTCCTGACGGTCTTCTTCGGCCGGACGCCCAAGCTGCTCGGCGCCTCCCTGTTCGACCCGAACCAGATCGCCTACATGGTCGTCCACTCGCTCGGCTCCGTCCGCCTGGCGTTCGCCTTCGGTCTCGGGACCCTCCTGCTTGTGGCCGATCTCGTGCGGGACCGCCAGCGTGTCGCGCAGGCCAGCATCGACGTCCTGGTCGCCACGATCTGCGGGATCCCCCTCGTCCTGCTCGTGGTCGGCGTCGGCGAGACGCCACGCCACTACATCGCGGAGCTCGCCCTGGTCGTCCTGACCGGCACGATCGGCTGGTACCACGGTCTGCTCCGGCTGCGCGAGCGGGACCGGGTGTCGATCGCCCTGTTCGCGGCGCTGGCCGCCCTTGCCGTGACCGTCGTCGCGCTGTCGAGCCTCCAGCGGCTCACCCCGAAGGTGATCGTCGCCGGCGTCGTCGGCGTCGTCGTCCTGGTGGTCGTCCTCGCCGTGGCCGTCCGTTGGCTCCGCCGCCGCGATCGGTTGGCGGCGGTCGGCGTCCTCGTGACGGCCGCCGTCTTCGTGGTCGGGATCGGCGCCGTCGGGGTCCGGGCCGCCCGTCTCCCCGGCGCGGTGGATCGGAACGAGGCCCGGGCCACGGCCGACACGATCGCCTGGCTGAAGGCCAACGTGGCGAGCGGTGCGACCGTCGCGTTCGGCCCATACCTCAGCATGGAGACGTCGATCGACATCCCGGCCGGCTACCGGGCGATCCAGGTCCGACACTTCCTGGCTATCGGCGACGCCTCGGCGCCGCTCGGCCTGCGCAGCGCCAGCGGGACCCCGACGGACTACGTCGCGATCGACGTCGCGCCGATCAAGGCCAACCAGTTCAACGTCTACGCGGCGAGCCGGATGATGACCCTCCTCCGCGACAACCACGCCCTCTACTACATCTACCCGATCACCCGGGCGCGATCGTCGAAGATGGTCCTCGACGTGCTGACCCCCGAGAACGGCTTCACCGAGGTCGATACCCGGACGTATAGCGGACCGACCGACACGATCGACGTCCACACGTACAAGGTGGACCTCGAACGGCTGGACATCCCGGACGATCGGATCTTCATCGCCTCGGACGCCCTCGAGCGGCTGATCGACCGATTGACGGCCGATCCGACCGACGGCACGGTCGCCGCCGGCAACCTGGTCGACCGGATCGTCCCGCCGGCGGACGGCTCGGAGGACGCGCTCCTCACCCGGCTCAAGACCCTTGCCGGCCGCTGACGCGGTGGCCGAGCGCGACGGACGGGCGACCCGGCTCCGGCCGGTCTGCATGATCGTCCACTCCTACTACGAGGAGGACCCGCGGGTCCGGCGCGAGGCGGAGGCGCTCGTCTCCCGCGGCCGCCCGGTCGACGTCATCGCCCTGCGGCGTCCGGGTGACGGCCCATCCGGGGCGCTCAACGGCGTGCGGATCACCCGGATCGACGTCCAGCGCCACCAGGGCGCCGGCCTGTGGGTCTACCTCCGCGAGTACCTGACCTTCTTCGTCCGGGCGAGCTGGGCGGCAACACGAGCCCAGCGCCGCCGGCGCTATCGGGTCGTCCAGGTCCACAGCCTGCCGGACTTCCTGGTCTTCGCCGCGCTGCCGCTCAAGATCGCCGGGGTGAAGGTGATCCTCGATCTCCACGAGGCGATGCCGGAGTTCTTCAGGACCCGTTTCCCGAATGTCCGTCGCCCGCTCGTCCGACGGGTCCTGCTGCTCCAGGAACGCCTGTCGATCGCCTTCGCCGACCGTGTCTTCGCGGTCAACGAGCTGATGGCCGACCGCCTCCTCGGGTTCGGCGTCCGGCCGGACAAGCTGACGATCGTGCCGAACTCGCCCGACCTCAGCCTGTTCGACCCGGCCGGCCGGCCGCGCCGGAGCTTCCGCGAGGACGGCTCGCTGCGGGTCGTCTACACCGGTGCGCTGACCCCGACGTATGAGCTCGATGTCGCGCTCGACGCGATCGCCCGGCTGGCCACCGATCGGCCGGACCTCGACGTCCGTCTCGAGCTGTACGGGCGCGGTGACAGCGAAGGGTCGCTCCGCGAACGGGCTGTCGCGCTCGGGATCGACGCACGCGTGACGTTCCACGGCCGGATCCCGATCGAGGAGGTCCCGGCCGCCGTGGCGGCTGCCGACATCGGGATCGCCCCCACCCGGCTCGACGAGTTCACCAGGGTCAGCCTGTCGACGAAGGTCTTCGAATACGGGGCGATGGGCAAGCCGGTCGTCGCCTCCCGCCTGCCCCTCGTCGAGCGGACGTTCGCCGCCGACGCCGTGCTGACCTACCCGTCGGGCGATGCGACGGCGCTGGCCGACCGGATCGCGCGGCTGGCCGACGACCCGCTCGAGCGTGAGGCGCGGGTGGCGAAGACCGCCGCCCGGGTCCGCGAGCTGGGCTGGGCGGCCGAGGCCGATCGCTACGCCGCGATCGTCGATCGGCTCGCCGGCGATCGGCCGGCGGGCTGAGGATGCTCGCCGTTCCCCGACGCAAGGCCCGGACGGCGCTTCGGCTCGCCCGAGGCTTCGCCGTCCGCCAGCGCCTCCGGGCACGGCCCGGCGGGCAACGCGCGCTCGTCCGACGGCTCGGCGCGCAGATGCCGGTGTCGGAGGTGGTCGATGGGCCGCTCGTCTCGATCGTCGTGGTCGGCCGGTCCGGGCGGCCCATCCCGGCGAGCCTGAGCCGGGACCTGTCCCGGACTGCCTATCGGTCGACACAAGTCATGATCATCGAGGTCTATTCGTTCCCCACTGCGTCGCATCCGACGCCCGAAGATAGCCAGGCGTGGGACCGCGCCGAGGCCGATACGCGCGCCGTGGCGATCCAGGCGGCCCTCGAGGACGCTCGTGGTGAGCTAGTCTGCCTGCTCGACCCGGCCGTCGAGCCCGTGCGTCCCGACTGGCTGGGTCACCTCGTCGAGTCCGTTCTCGGCGGGGCCGTCGCCGCCGGGCCGCTGATCGTCCGGGCCGCCGGCCGGGGACCCGTTCCGGCCGAGCAGCACCAGGCCGATCTCACCCTGCTGTCGGCCGGGATCGACTTCGCCCGCGAAGCCGGGGTCGCCCTGCCCCGTCACCTGTCCGTGGGCGGGGACCCGCTCGTTCCAGCCGGCAGGGTGGTCGGCGTGCCGGCCCTCTCGACGGCGTGTCTCGTCGTCCGGCGGGCGGATCTCATGGAAGCCGGCCTGCCGCGCGGCTATGCGTACGACGGGATCGCCAGCGGTCCGGCGGCGGCGCCCCTGTTCGACGCGGACCTGGCGCTCCGCCTGCGATCCGGCGGGGGGACGATGCTCCGCGACGGACGGGCGGCGGTCGTCCACCGGGTCGAGCGCGGTCCCGCGATGCCGACTCCCCTCCCGGCCGTCAGCCGATCCGTGCCGGCGCCGGACCGGGACCGGGCGACGTTCCTCGGACGTTGGGGGCCGCGGATCGCGCGCGAGGTCCTCCTAGACGTGGTCTCCGGACGCCACCTGTGGTCGTTCCGGCCGCTGACGATCGTGGTCGCCGGCGGGCCGCCGGCGCCGCTGCCGGACGGCCCGCCGGGCGGTCTGGACTGGCGGATCGTCGCGACGCCGGCCGGCGACCTCGCGCCCGACGCCCGGCTCCTGGCCGAGGCCGACGTCGTCGTCGTCGCCGACCCCGGCCTCGACATCCGGGCCGTCCCGAGCGGTCTCATCCGGGTTCTCTGGCTGACCGAGCCCGGGAGCCAGCCGGTCGACCCGCAGGCGAACGACCTCATCGCGGCCGCCGACCCGGAGGATACCGCCCGACTCGAGGCATCGACCGGCAAGCCGATCCTCCGGGCCGACCTTCGCCGCCGCGAGGCCGCCGCCCTGCTCGAACGGGCGCTCGTCGACTGGATCGGGCGGCGGCGGCTGGCCGTCCGGATCGGCGCCTCGAACTGGTCCAACGTCCGGACGTGGGGCGACTTCCACTTCGGGCGGATGCTCCAGCGGGCCCTCGAGCAGGCCGGCTACCCGACCCGGGTCCGGCTCCTCCACGACTGGACGTCCGACGCTGCCGCGCGGGACGACGCCACGATCCACCTCTTCGGCAAGATCGGCGCCCAGAACCGGCCTGCCCAGCTCAACGTCCTGTGGCAGATCAGCCACCCGGACCTCGCGAGCGCCGAGCTGTACGACACGTACGACCTCGCCTTCGTCGCCTCCGACGCGTTCGCCGAGCGGATGTCCGGCCTCGCTCGCATCCCGGTCGCCGCCCTCCACCAGGCCACGGACTCGGAGCGGTTCCGACCCGGCGGGGACGGTCCGAGCCACGCCCTCCTGTACGTCGCGAACCACCGGCCGGGCCGCCCGATCATCGACTGGCTGCTGCCGACGGACCACGACCTGGCGGTCTACGGACGGCGCTGGCTCGAGAACGGCCTCGACGGGCGGTTCCTGCGCGGCGACCACATCGAGAACGACGACCTCCATCGCTACTACGGATCGGCCGCCATCGTCCTCAACGACACCTGGGCGGACATGCGCCGGGCCGGGTTCATCCCGAACCGGATCTACGACGCGCTGGCGTGCGGCGCGTTCGTCCTGTCCGACGCGATCGACGGGCTCGACGCCGAGTTCGACGGGGCCGTCGTCGCCTACCATGACCGCGACGATCTTCGGGCGACCGTCGAACGCTACCTCGCGGATCCGGCCGCGAGGCGCGAGCTCGCCGAGCGCGGCCGGAACCTGGTCGTCGGCCGGCACACGTTCGCCAACCGGGCCAGGTCGCTGATCGAGGCGATCGAGCCGCGACTCGCCGTTCGACCCGCCCGGATCAACCACCCCTCGCCTTGAACTCGAGGACGATCCACTCGGCCCATGAGCGCCATACTCAGCTCGACCGTGCTATCGACGATCAGGCGCCCGCTCGGCCGTCTCAGGAGGCGCTTGCGCGCCAGTCCTCACCCGGTCGTCGGACAGAGCCCATCTCGTCCGCTCGTGGTCCGACGCGCTCTGACAGACGCCGAGCAGGCGACGGTCGACGCCTTCCACAAGATCTACTACGAACCATGGGCTGGTCGGCAGAACACCCTGAACCTGGTGTGGCTCGGCGTGCGAGCCACCAAGTGCCCGTTCGACCTGTGGACCTACCAGGAGATCGTCGTGGAGACGCGGCCCGATCTCATCATCGAATCGGGAACTCGTTTCGGGGGCACTAGCCTCTTCCTTGCGTCGATATTCGATCAGCTCGGCGGACGGGGTCGCGTTCTCACCCTCGACATCGATCCCGCGCCCAAGCGCCCGAAGCACCGAAGGATTGAGTACATGATCGGCTCGTCGGTCGACCCGGAGACGATCGCCAAGGTCCATCGTCTCGCGGCCAGGCATCGCGCGATGGTCATCCTCGACTCGGATCACTCCGAGACGCACGTCCTGGCCGAGCTGAACGCATACCAGGACCTCGTCGCAGTCGGCTGTTATCTCATCGTCGAGGACTCGAATGTCAACGGGCGGCCGGTCCGCCCCGACTTCGGGCCTGGACCGGGCGAGGCGGTCGACAGCTTCCTGGCGACCACTGACGACTTCGTGGTCGACCGCGACCGCGAGCGCTTCCTCGTCAGCCTGAACCCGGGAGGCTATCTTCGCCGAATGAAGTAGTCCCGTGGCTCACGTCCTTCGACCGGGTCCACCCGCGTCGTTGGGATAGAGCAACGCAGCCACGTCCGAGGCGAACGGGAACTGCGGGTCATCCGACAGATACTCGGGCACGTTCGACGTTCCGGATCTACCTATCTCCGGATCGGCTTCGAACCTGCGACAGAGTCGGCCCAGCCCGTCTGCGACAGCCTCCGCGGAGACACCGCTCGTGGACGTGATGTTCGAGTGCCAGGTCGAGAGGTCCTTGTTCTCATATCGATTGGTCAGCACGAGCAGGCCAAGGTGGGCCATCTCGAGTGGCGGATAGCTCGGGTGGGGCGAGATCATGAACGACACTCCGATGGCCGACGTTCGGAGAAGCGTCGCGTAGTCGCTAAGCTCGAGCTTCCCGAGCGAATGAAGTGTCACCCCGTCACCGAGATCGACATCCGGGTGTGGTTGACCGGCCGAGACGAGCGACCACGCCGTCGCATTCGGATGAGTCGCCCGCCACCTGCGAAGTCCGTCGATGATCGCGGGGAAGGCGTTGCGCGGTGTCCGCGGCCGTCCGTACACCAGGATCGTCCGATCGCGCGCTACCTGAGGCGCCGCAAGGGCTTCTTTCAGTGGTTGCGGGATCCGTGGCTCGAAGGCGAACTCGTGATCGAACGTAAGGTTCCGCTCGCGGAACGCCTGCCGAAGGAGGGAGGTGTTGAAGATGGCAACAGTTGATGGCCGTTCGTCATAGGTCGCTCGGGCGAGCTCGGATTGTGCGGACAGTGGATAGAAGCCCGGCTCATAGTCCTGGATGATGTACGCCCAGTGGGGAGGCACGATCCCGAAGGTGTCGGCTTGCCATCGGCGCAAACGACCTGCTAGCTCGGCCGTTACCCAGAACGTCGCGACGAACACGTCGCCCGGACCGACTGCGAGGCGTCCAGTCGTCTCTGAGTGGATCGACGTGAGCTGTTTGGGAGCGTCGGACTCGTCGAAGGGTGCAACGGAACGGTAGCCTGGCATCGCTGCGGCGGTGTCCGCTGGCAGTGGAGCCATCGTCACAACCCGACGGGCCGCCGCTCCATCGGCAATCGTCTCGAACAAGTCGAGAGCGGTTCGGATCCCCCCGAACGTCCCCGCCGCTTCAACCGTCGGGATAAGCAGGTTGAGCCGAGCGCCGCCGGAGCTTGAAACTTCAGGGGTGACCCGATGCAGCTCCCGGACAGTATCGTCGCGGTCGGTCCTCGATGTTCGCGCGGGGGCCCCATAAGCCGGGCCAACCACGAAACCTCGGACGCCACGGTAGAGCGCCACGAGCCGGCCAGACCGACGGAAGCGGCCTCGGATGTCGGTCATTGCTCGGCGCCGTCCGCGCTCCATTCGTTGGCGCGACGCAGGTAGAACCCGGCACGGCCCGCGCGGCCCTCGGCATTGAGCCGGAGGGCCTGCTCCCGGTAGGCTTGGATCGTCGGATCGTCACGATCGGCAGGCTTCCGGGTGAACCACGAGCCCGGCTCGCGCCAGGCGAGATCGCGTCGAATTCTGCTCGCTCGCGACGATCTCTAGGAACGTTGAGTCCCACACTACGTCAGTCGTTACCAGCCCGGCGTCGGCGGCCAGGATCCCGAGGCTTGCGGCCGTATGGATGTAGACATGGCGGGGCGCGTCCAGCTCCCACCAGTCAGAGCCGTACGTCTCCCAGAACCAGGTGCCCATCACTGGGGTGCGGATCAGGATCGCCCCACCGGGCAGAAGAAGTCGCTCGGCTGCAATGAGGGTCTCTCGTGGGTCTGGAACGTGCTCAAACGAGTGGTGCATCGTGATCAGCCGATATTTGCCGCTCAACTCATGGATCGTCGATCGCCTCAGGGTGATCCCGGGATAGCTCGATCGGCCCGCCAGGAACGGATCGACGCCGGTGAGATGTCGGAATCCAAGTCGACGAAGACGCAATAGGCTGGATGGGATCTGGCCGCTCCCAACGTCGAGGATGGGATCGTCGAAGGAACGGAGCCCGCCGCGCTGCACAAGACCTACCTCGTGAGTAAGTTCGGGAGGAGCTTTTGGGGCCCACCTTCGGAGCGCCCGTGCGCGTCGGCGGGCGGATCCAAAGAGCCTCGCCTCCGTGCGGGACCGATCGGCCAGGCCAGCCAGCCCGGTCGGAGGCGGTTTGGATTCGGCACTGGACCCTTCGAAATAGTCTGGTGGGTAGTACGTTGCGAGGTCGACCGGAATGGTCTCGATCCGGAGAACCCCGCAGGACGGACACCGCAGATATGGGAATCGCTCGCGCGTCCCGAACAGCATCTCGCGCAGCACGATCCTGTCTGGATCGGAAGCGCTGCCGCAGATCGGGCACGGCTCCATCCGCAAACCTCAGACCTCGGAGACGGGCGAGGGAGTCTAGGGGCAGGCCCTAGGATATCGATCGCGCCCGCAGGGTGTCATCGTGGTCGTCGTGCGCCCCGCAGTGCGAAACGGGGTCCGCGGCGACGTCGTGTACGATACCGAACCCATCCCCTCCCGCGAACGCCGGGATCCATCTGCAGGAAACCACGTCCGAATGACCTCTCGCACCAAGCCGACCGCGAAGCGGTCGAGCCGGCCGGGGCGCGACGCCCAGGACCGCCGGCACCTCTACACCAACCTGGCCTTCGGGCTGGTCATCCTCGTCGGGGTGATCACCCTGGTCGGCGCGGCGGTCTCGACCTACTTCGGCGCCCACTTCATCGAGGTCGCCACCGTCAACGGCCAGTCGATCAACCAGGACGCCGTCCGCGACCGGGCGCTCATCGACACCTTCCGGCTGAACGAGACCGAGGCTCAGGCCCGTGACCAGAACCAGCTCGGTCGGCTCAGCGACACGGAGCTCCAGACCCGCCTCGCGGTCCTCGAGCAGCAACGCCAGGCCATGGCCAGCGCGACCCTCGACGAGCTCATCGACGCGACCCTCCAGGCCCAGCTCGCGGCCAAGATGGGGATCGCCATCACCGATGCCCAGGTCGACCAGCGGCTCGTCGACGAGGCCACCCAGAAGGAGGAGCGCCACATCGGGATGATCTCGGTCAAGCCCGAGGTCACGACCGGCTCCACCGCGCCGACCGAGGCCCAGAAGGCCGCCGCCAGGACCAAGGCGGACAAGGCGCTGGCCGACATCAAGGGCGGCAAGACCTTCGAGGAGGTGGCCAAGGCCGTCTCGACCGACGGCTACGCGTCGACCGGCGGCGACGTCGGCTGGGTCCAGGCCGACGACACGGCGATCGACTCGGCCCTGGTCGCCGCGCTGTACAAGCTCGACCAGGGCGGACTGACCGATGTCATCGTGACCGCCGATGGGACGTGTCTGATCGGACGCGTCATCGAGATCGCCCCTCAGACCGTCGACACGGGCTGGACCGACAAGATCGGCGGTGCCGGCGTCTCGATGGGCGCCTACCGGGACGCCGTCCGGGCCGACCTCGTCCGCGACGCCCTGACCAACAAGGTCGTGGCCGACGCCACCGAGCAGCCGACGGTCCAGCGCCAGGTCAGCGAGATCTACATCTCGAGCGCCAACTACCAGGGACCGGGCGACGAGGTCAAGGTCGGCCACATCCTCTACACGCCGGACGACAAGGTCCCCGATCCGAACACCCCGTACGCCTCGAACGACCCCGGTTGGGACACCGCCAAGGCGAAGGCGCAGGCGACGTACGACAAGCTGAAGGCCCTCCCGGCCGACCAGCTCGCGGCCCAGTTCGCCGCGATCGCCAAGACCGACAGCAAGGACACGACCTCCGGCGTGAACGGCGGAGAGCTCGACTGGTTCACCCGCGGCTCGCTCGACACGACGTTCGGCGACGCGATCTTCAAGGACGGCCTGAAGAAGGGCGACCTCCTGCCGCCGGTCCAGAGCCAGTACGGCTGGCACGTCGTCCTGTTCGAGGGGCGACGCGGGTCGCCGGAGACGCGGATCGCCGGGCTCCAGGTCCAGGCCAACGCGGCCGGGGCCGACTTCGCCCAGCTGGCCAGGGACAACTCCGACAGCGCCGATGCCGCCAGCGGCGGCGACCTGGGCTGGGTCGCCCACTACCAGCTCGACGGCGAGCGCGAGAAGGCCATCTTCGCCGCCCCGGTCGGCAAGGTCAGCGACTCGCTCCAGACGACCAGCGGCTACTACCTCTTCCTCGTCCGGGCCGAGCAGACCCGGCTTCCGGATGGCGACCAGCTCAAGACGCTCCAGGGGGCCGCGTTCCAGAACTGGTACGCCGCGGAGAAGGACAAGGCGACCATCTCGACGACCCCATCGGCCGGCAGCTCGTAGCGGGCCGATCGTGCTCGACGCGCTGCTCGCCGAGGCTCGCCTGCGCTGGGGGCTCGATCCGGCCGACGGCCTCCAGGTGGTGACCGCGGAACGGCTCGTGGCGACGCCGATCGAGCCGTCGCGGCCGGTCGTGATCGTGCCTCGGGCGGTCCTCTCGGGTCGGGCCGGGGCCGTTCCCGACCCGACCGCGGAGCCGACCCGGGGCGCTGCCCCCGATCCGCTGCCCGGGCGGGCCGGGCCCGGCGGCGCCGACCCGCTGGCGCTGCTCGGGCGGCTCTATCCGGCCGACCATCCCGTGGGCCGGTTCCGGGTCGTCGACGGCACGACGATCGGCCAGCTCGGGCCGGACGACCTGGCCGGTCCACTCTATCTTGCGCCGGTCTCCCCGGAGCGCGCGGTGGCCGGACCGTGGGCGATGCCCTGGATCTCCGCCCGGCTGCGCCGCCCCGACGGCTGCCCGTGGGACCGGGAGCAGACCCACGAGTCGCTCCGCAAGCACCTCCTCGAGGAGGCATACGAGGTCTACGACGCGCTCGGCCGGGGCGCGACCCTGGATCTCGCCGAGGAGCTCGGCGACCTCCTCCTCCAGGTCGTCCTCCACGCCCAGCTGGCCGCCGAGGCCGACGTCTTCGACCTGACCGACGTCCAGGCGACCCTGGCGACGAAGATCGTCCGGCGTCATCCCCACGTCTTCGGCGAGGCCGAGGCGCGCACGGCGGCCGACGTCACCCGCCAGTGGGAGGCGATCAAGGCGGGCGAACGGGCCGACGCCGCGGCCGCCGAGCTGGCCGGCGCCGACGCCGAGGCCGCGGAGGCCGGGCGCGCGGGCACTTCTGCCCGGAGCGCGCTCGACGGGATCAGCCGGTCGATGCCGGCCCTGGCGGCGAGCCAGGAGATGCAGGAGCGTGCCGCAGCGCTCGGCTACGACTGGCCGACGATCGACGGGATCGTCGACAAGGTCCACGAGGAGCTGGCCGAGCTGCTCGGAGCGGAGACCGCCCCGGACCGGGCCGAGGAGATCGGCGACCTGCTGCTGGTCCTGGTCAACCTCGCCCGGCGCCACGGCGTCGAGGCCGAGGCCGCCCTCCGCGCGGCCAACGACAAGTTCCGCCGCCGGTTCGGGTCGGTCGAGCGGATGGCCGCCGCCCGCGGGGTGGCCCTGCGCGATCTCGACTTCGAGGGACTCGACGCGCTGTGGGATGCTGCCAAGGACGAGGAGCGCGCCGCCAGCCGGGCGGCCACGGAGGAGTCAGCTCGATGACGATCGGCAACCGCCCGCCTACGGTCCGGGCCGACGGCCGACGGCCGGACCAGCTCCGCCCGGTCACGCTCACCCTCGGTGTCCAGAAGTGGGCCGAGGGCTCCTGCCGGATCCGGGTGGGCGACACGGAGGTCCTGTGCGCCGCGTCGATCGAGGACCGTGTCCCGCCGCACCTCCGGGGCAAGGGGACCGGCTGGGTCACGGCCGAGTACTCGATGCTCCCGCGGGCGACCGCGGAGCGCAGCCCGCGCGAGGCGGCCAAGGGCCGGATCGGCGGGCGGACCCACGAGATCCAGCGCCTGGTCGGGCGGTCGCTTCGCGGGGTGGTCGACCTGGCCAAGCTGGGCGAGCGGACCGTGACCGTCGACTGCGACGTCCTCCAGGCCGACGGCGGCACCCGGACCGCCTCGATCACCGGCGGCTACGTCGCGCTCGCGACGGCGCTCATCACGTACGGGATGGAGCGGACCTTGCTCGGTCGGATCGCCGCGGTGAGCGTCGGGCTCGTCGACGGCATCCCCTGCCTCGATCTCGACTACCCGGAGGACTCCCGGGCCGACGTCGACTTCAACGTCGTGGGCACGGACGCGGGCACCTACGTCGAGGTCCAGGGGACCGCCGAGGGGAAGCCGTTCGACCGGGCGGCCATGAACGGCCTGCTCGACCTCGCCCAACTCGGGCTCGACCGGTTGTTCGAGCAGCAGGCCGCGACGATCGCCACGATCAAGCGGTGAGCGCGGCCGGGCCGGACCGGCCCCGGGTCGTCGTCGCGACCCGTTCGACCCACAAGCTGCGGGAGCTGCGCGAGCTGATCGATCCGGTCCGGGTCGAGCTGGTCGACCTCGACGAGGCCGGCGTCCGCCCCGGCCACGAGCCGGTCGAGGACGGGTCGAGCTTCGCGGCGAACGCCCGGCTCAAGGCCCGCTACTACGCCCGACTCACCGGCCAGCTCACGCTGGCCGACGACTCGGGCCTCGAGGTCGATGCCCTCGACGGCGGACCGGGGGTCCACACCCGCCGCTACTCCGGCCCGGATGCCACCGACGAGGGCAACAACGCCAAGCTCCTGGGCGAGCTGGCCGGACTGCCGCCGGCACGGCGCGGCGCCCGCTATGTCTGCGTCCTGGCGCTGGCGGACGGTCGGCCCGGAACGGCTGGGCCGCGCGGCGGCATCCCGATCGTGGCCGAGACGAGAGGCACCTGCAGGGGGCGGATCGCCGGCGAGCCGCGCGGGACCGGCGGGTTCGGCTACGACCCGATCTTCGAGCCGTCGAGCGAGCCGCCCGGCGGCCGGACCCTGGGCCTCTGGTCGGCCGCGGACAAGAACCGGATCTCCCATCGCGCCCGGGCGGCGAGGCGGATGGCGAAGCGGCTGGCCGGGCTCGCGCACTAGGCTCGCGCGTCGCCGGGGTCCCGCGACCCGGGTGGGTCAGCCAGCGGGCGTCGGGGTCGGGGTCGGGGACGGGCTCGACTGGAGGGCCTGCTTCGGGTTCCAGCCCTTCGGTGTCGCTCCGGCGGCCGGGAACAGCGCCGCGGCCATCGCGCCGATCCGGGTGAGGTCGGGGAGCTGGACGGCCCCGTACTGGTTCTCGCCGGGCTTCGCCGGATGGACGAGCGGGTAGCGGACGACCACCCGGACGATCCGCTTGGCCGGGATCTCGCCGGCCATCACCGCCAGGTCCGGCAGCCGCTCGGGCGGCAGGTCGGTGGCGACCGTGTCGCCCACGGCGTCGAGGAGGCTCGGCAGGTTGAACAGGGCGCCGCCCTTGACGACCTTCGAGCGGAGGGCGAGCAGGATCTCCTGCTGGCGAGCCTGGCGGGTGAAGTCGGTCTGGCCGACCGACCGTCGGATCCGGGCGTAGGCCAGCGCGTTCGCGCCGTCGAAGTGGTGTTGGCCGACCGTCACCGACCAGCCCTTCTTGATCCCGAAGCCCCCGTACTTCGGGTCGTCGAGCGCCTGCTTGACGTTGATGTCGACCCCACCGACCGCGTCGACCATCTTGGCGAACCCGGCCAGGTCCACGGTCGCGTAGTAGTGGATCGGGATCCCCAGGAGCGCCCCGACCGCGTTCTCGAGCGTGCGCATCCCGCCAGCCTTGAAGTCCTTCGGGTGGGCGGTCGCGAAGCTGAGCAGGCTGTTGAGCTTCGGGGCGAACGTCCGGCCATCGCCGAGCGGCACGTTCACCAGGTCGCGCGGCAGCGAGGCCATGCTGACCGACTTGCCGACCGGATCGAGCGACACGACGATCATCGTGTCGGTCAGGGCGTGATCCCGGCCGGCCGCGGCGTCGATCCCGACGAGCAGGACGTTGAGCCGCTCGTTCTGGCCTGGGACCGGGCCGGGCTGTCCGTCGGACCGGGCGGCGAGCGTTGCGCCGTCGAAGACCTCGGCGAATGTGGACCGGGCGAGACCGCCGAGGTACTGGGCGCCGACATGAGGGACCGCCGTCAGGAGCACGATCACCGACAGCCCGACCAGGCCGAGGCGTCCGGGTCGGAGCTCGTGTCGGGTGTCGGCGAACGCCTGCCCCACGGCGACCAGCCGCCAGGCGAGCAGGACCAGGTTCAGGGTGAGCAACGCGCCAAGCGTGCTCGGCACGATGGCCATGGCGATCAGTCGTGGCCCGGGGATCGCCCACGCCGCGAGGGCGGCGACGGCGACCACGATCGCGAACGGGACGAACATGCCGAGGGCGAGCCGGCGTCGGCGGTTGTACGCCTGGCCGAGACCGGGGGCCAGCGCCGACAGCACGGCCGCCAGGATGCGGCGGCGGTCCGTCGGCCCGGTATCGGGCCGGATCCTCGTGGCCTGGTACAGGTCACCATCTCCGGTGCGACGCTGGTCGGCTCGCGGGCCTCCGGGACGTCAGTCTACCGCCTCGGCGCGAGACGCCCCCCATGCGGACGTGGCGACGCCGGGCGGCCCCCTGTTGCCTGCCAGTCACCGCCCGGCGTCAAGACCTCAGACGGGTCGCGCCTCGGCGATGGTGCGCGCTGGCGGCTCGACGAGCCCGCGCCGGTCGTCGGCGTCAGCCCTCCACCCGGAGTGTCCGCTCCACGCCTCGCTCGGTCAGGTCGATGAGGTAGCCGCGCAGGATGCCCATCGACGCCTCGGACCCGGCGTTGACGCAGACCGTCTCCCCGATCCGGCGCTCGCCGCCCGACTCGTGGATGTGGCCGTGCACGCCGAGGACCGGCTTGAACGTCTCGATCGCGCGTCCGGACCCCGGTCGAGCCGACCGGCCCGCGCAGGAGGTCGCCGGCGCTGACCGTGGGGCGCAGGTCGGGCGACAGGAGCGGGGCGGTGTCGAGGCCGGAGTCGTACGGCGGGACGTGGGTCATGATCACCGTTCGCCGCGGGTCCCGGACGCCCCGCATCAGCCCCGACAACCGGTCGAGGAACTCCTCCTCGGGGAGCTCGCGCGGGGTCGACCACGGCGTCGGCGAGGACCAGCCCATGCTCACCAGCTGGTGCCACGGGGTGAGGTCGACGACCTGCTCGTTGACGTTCCGGCAGTAGGTCGACTCGGCCAGGATCGGGTCGATCTCGAAGTCGTCGTCGTTGCCGGGCATCAGGTAGACGGGCACGCCCGAGCCGTCGAGCCGCTCGGCGGCGAGCTCCATCCACTCGCGCACCCGGTGGGTGATCTGCTCCTGGAAGTGCCGCTTGACCAGGTCGGGATCGGCCTCCATCGCCGCCCGCTCCGCCTCCGTCACCCGGACGGCGTAGTAGCCGACGTCGGCGATCGACCGCTCGAGCTCGACGAGCTCCCGTCTCGTCGCGGGCGACACGGCGCTGGCCCAGGACCGTCGCGGTCCAGACCTCCCCGCCGTGGTCGCCCTTGACGACCGCGATGAGCGCCTTGCCGGTCAGGTCGCCGGCGATGACCGCGGCGTCGACCTTGTAGACGTTCGCCTTCATCGCGTTGAGGAACTTCCGCCACGATCGCTCCGAGGCGTGGATGTCGCTGCAGACGTAGAGCCGGAACGGCTTGGCCATGGCGGTCGGTCCGGTCGTCCTCAGGCGTGGATGGGCGGTCGGCGGTCGGCCCACGGGCGAGCCGCCTCGAGCTGGCCGGCGAGGCGGAACAACGTGGCCTCGTCGCCGTAGCGCCCGAACACGAGGGTGCCGATCGGCAGCCCGTCGCTCGTCCAGGCCAACGGTACCGACATCGCCGGCTGGCCGGTCATGTTCGCGATCGGGTTCCACGGGTTGAACTCGCAGTCGAAGCGCCACCACTCCACGGCGCCGCCCTGGGACCGGTTGAGGATGCCGAGCGGACGGGGCGGCTGGGCGAGCGTCGGGGTGACCCAGGCCGCGTAGCGCTCGAAGAACGGCGCGATCGCGCGGGTCGCGGCCGGCCAGCGCGTCGAGCGCGTCGAGGAGATCGGCCGCATCGAACCGGCGGCCGTGCTCGACGAGCTCCCAGGTGGTCACCTCGAGCTCGTCGCGCCGCGGGCTCGCGGCCGAGGTCGCGTTCGCCGCGTCGCGGTAGTCGACTCGAGGTTGGCGATCGCCCAGACCCGGGCGAACGGCTCGATCAGGACCTCGCCGTCGAACTCCGGCGCCGCCTCCTCGACGTCGTGGCCGAGCGACGCGAGCAGCTCGGCGGTCTCGCGCGCCGCGCGGGCGCAGGCCGGGTCGACCGGCGACGTCGATCGGCGGCGTCGCGCTCCAGGCGATCCGCAGCCGACCCGGGTCGGCGCCGACCTCGTCGAGGAACGGCCGCCCGGGTGCGGGGGCGCTGTACGGGTCGCCGGGACGCGCCCGCTCGTGGCGTCGAGGATCGCCGCGCTGTCGCGCACCGAGCGGGTCAGGGCGTGCTCCACGGCGATCCCGGCCATCCCGTCGCCGGCCGGCGCCCACGAGTTCCGGCCACGCGTGGGCTTCAGCCCGAACAGGCCGCAGCACGAGGATGGGATGCGGATCGAGCCCGCGCCGTCGTTGCCGTGGGCCGCCGGGACGATGCCCGGCCGCGACCGCCGCCGCCGAGCCGCCGGACGAGCCGCCGGTGGTCCGCTCCGGGTCCCACGGGTTCCGGGTCGGGCCGAACAGCACCGGCTCGGTCGTCGAGTGGTTGCCGAACTCGGGCGTGTTCGTCTTGCCGACGACGATCAGCCCGGCCCGCCGGTACCGGCGGGCGAGCTCGGTGTCCTCGTCCGAGACGTGGTCGCGGAACGCCCGCGACCCGCGCGTCTGGCGGGTGCCCGCCAGGGCCGCGCCGAGATCCTTGAGGAGGAACGGGACGCCGGCCAGCGGCGAGTCCGAGAGTGGGCCGTGCGCCTCGCGCCGGGCGCGTTCGAACAGCCGGGTGACGACGCGTTGAGGCGTCCGGGTCGAGCGCCTCGATCCGCGCGATCGCCGCGTCGACCAGCTCGAGCGCGGAGACCTCGCCGCGTCGGACCAGCTCCGCCTGGGCGATGGCGTCGAGGCGGCTCAGGTCGGTCATCGAAGCCCTCGTTCGGTGGCGTGACCACGGACCCGGGGTCGTCGGTCGGATCGGTGCCCCAGGTCGCGAGTCAAGGTGACGCGGGACATTGTTCTGTTGGAAGCCGAGGGGCCGACCGCAGGGCCGGCCCGTCGGCCACGCCGGACGATCAGTCCGGCGGCATCATCTGGTACATGAGCTCCGTCTCGATGCCGGCCCGCCGGTTGCGCATACGCCTGGACGACGTACCAGACGATGCCGACGACGAACACGATCAGCACGAAGGTGCACGCCGGAGCTGTTGAGGTAGGCGAGCGCCTGCTCACCGCCGGAGACCGCGTTGTAGATCGGCCCGACCCCGGCGAACCAGTAGAGGACGAGGGTGAAGGCCAGCCAGATCGCGCCAAGGATCGGGCAGCCACCGGATGTAGGGTGCGTCCTTCACGAGGTCGCGACGGGTGTAGCGGGCCAGGAGCGCGTTGACGCCCGGCATGATCCAGCTGAGCGACGACGCGAGGATCGTGAACCAGGCGGAGGCAGCGAGGTTGAGCTTACCGTCCAATGCCGGGTCGGAGCTCGGGGCGAGAAACCCGAGCCCCACCCACTTGAGGACGGGGAAGGCCCACAGGAGCAGGAAGACGACGCCCATGGCGAGCGCCGCGAAGATCGCGTTCGCCGGCGCGCGGAGCCGCTCGGAGACCGTGCCGAACCATTCGGGAACCTGACGGTCAAGGCTCCAGGCCAGCGCGATCCGGCTGATGAAGATCACGTAGACCGGCATCAGCAAGAACGGGAACAGGGTCGAGGCCGCCCCGACGACCGTCCAGATCGGCCACAACTCGGGCTGCGCGACGGTGCCCATGAGCTGGAAGTAGTTCGGCGAACCCATGGGCAGCGAAACGCCTGCCTTGGTCGGTCGATATAGCCCCACCAGAGCGCGCGTCCACGCCGTCTGCGCGTCCATCCCCAGCCGACGGCCGAGCGACTCCGCGTAGATCGAGTTCATCAGCACGGCCATGGCCAGGGCGCCGAGGACTGCGATGAGGATCCCACGCTGGACGTTGCCCCGGACCTCGCCCGAGATGTACGCCGAGTATTGGAAGCCGATGAACTGGAAGAGCATGACGCCGGCCATGAGCATGAGCGGCCACGTCGTCGCACTGACGGGCCCGAAATCGAAACCGCCGGCCAGGCCGGCATCACCGGCCGCCTTGGCCAGTTGATCCACCGTGATGCCGTTGGCGTACTTCGGCAGATTCGCGGCGAACTGATCTGGGTCGAAGAACAACAACCCGAAGACCGCCATCAGCGCCCAGCCGGCGATCCCGAGCACGGTGAGGTAGGTGACGATCTTGTGGAATGTCCTGGTCGGCTGCAGCACCACCCAAGCCACGAACGCGAAAACGACGAGCGCAGCGATCAACCCCGGGATGCCGGTGACGTCGCCCGTGTTCCCGTCGGTGAACCAGCTGTTCGCGTTGTTGAAGAAGTCGACCCCGGTCCCGATCCCGATGATCCGGCCCTCGACCTGCGTGCTGCGCAGCGTCTGGACCGTCTCGAATTGCAGGAGGGCGATCGAAGCGAACACCAACCCCCAACTCTCCAGCCAGCCCAGAAGCGGACCCACCTTCGGCACGATCCGGCTGGAGAAGACGTAGTCGCCGCCCGAACGGGGCATGACGCTCGTCAGCGACGAGAAGATCACCGCCAGCAGCACGCACATGGCGCCGACGATGAACGCGACCCACGACCAGTTCGTCAGCCCCCCGACGAGGACGACCGGAACACCGGCGAGGACCGCGATCTGGAAGGCGCCTCCCAGCGTGCCGCCGATGAAGGCGGACGTGTTGAAGAACAGCGCGTTGACGACGCTGACCTCACGGACCAGCCCGGATGACTGGCGCGTGAACAGCGTCTTCCCGGTAGGGACACCCATGAGGGACGGCTCTCCTCTCTCCACGCCGCGCGCGGAACGCTGGTCCGCCGCATCGGCCACGCCCGCCGCGCCTCCCCTCCCGGCCCGGCCTCCTCGAACCCCGAAGGTGGCGCCACTATACTGGCGCGCATCGTGGCCGAGAACCCCCCTGGCGCCGACCCGGAAGGCGTCGTCCCGGACCCCGGGCTGGCGGCGTCGGAGCCCGCCCACGGGGGTCGGCCCTCTGGCGTGCCGCTGCCCGAGCCGGCCGTCGAGATCGAGGGCCCGACGCTCCGGGACCCGCTCGCCGAGGCGCTCCGCCTGATCCGCCTCGCTGAGGGGCAAGGTCTCCACGTCCGGCTGATGGGCGGCCTCGCCTTCCACGCTCGTTGCCCGGACTGGACCGCCCGGATCGAGCGCGAGCGACGGGACATCGACCTCGCGACACGGGGCAAGGACCGCAAGGCGCTGAGCGCCCTGATGGACGCGAACGGGTACGCCGGGGACCGCCAGTACAACGCCCTCTACGGCCACAAGCAGCTCTACTTCGTCGACCCGGTCCGGGGTCGGCCGGTGGATGTGCTCATCGACAGGCTCGAGATGTGTCACCGGTTCGAGTTCGCCGACCGCCTCCTGCTGGATGCGCCGACGGTCCCCCTGGCGGAGATGCTCCTGTCCAAGCTCCAGATCGCCCGGATCAACCGGAAGGACATCCTCGATGCCCTGGCGCTCCTGTCGGAGTACCCGCTCGAGCCGACCGACGACCGCGCGATCAACGTCGCCCGGATCACGTCCCTGACCTCGACGGACTGGGGCTGGTGGCGGACCGTGACCGGCAACCTGGACAAGCTCCGGCTGTTCAACCACACCGAGATCCAGCCCGGCGAGCTCGACTTCCGGCGGCCGCCCCGGTTCGACATCCAGGCCCAGCTGGACGCCCTCCGCGCGGCGATCGACGCCGCGCCCAAGTCGACCCGCTGGAGGATGCGCTCCCAGATCGGCGAGCGGGTCCAGTGGTTCGAGGAGCCGGAAGAGGTCGGCCACGGCCGCTGAGGCGGCGGCGAAGGCGCCGATCATCGTGCGGTTCGCGAGCACAAAGACGACCGCCGCGGCTCGCTCCCGGACGAGGCGCCCGTCGCACAGACAACGATAGGCTGACTCTAGCGATTCGATAGATTGACTCTTGCTCGCGACTCGTCGAGAATCGAGGAATGACGTCGATCGGTCGAACCCAGCTCGAGGCCGCGCTCCGGGCGCTCGGGGAGCTCCTCGAGGCCCGCGGGTTCCACTACGAGGTCGTCCTCATCGGGGGCGGCAATCTGATTCTGCGCGGGCTCGTCACGCGACCCACGACGAAGGATCTCGACCTGCTCGGCGAGTGGACGGCCGACGGGATCAAGCCCATGCGACCGATGCCAGAACCCCTGCGCACTGCGATCGTTGACGTCGCTCGCACCTTCGGGCTCGCGAGCGACTGGGTCAACCTCGGCCCCGAGTCGTTGCTCGATCTTGGCCTTCCCGAGGGCTTTATCGGGCGCCTCGAGCGACACGACTACGGCGGCTTCGTCGCCTGGCTCGCGGATCGCTTCGACATGGTCTGCCTCAAGCTCTACGCGGCCGTGGATCAGGGACCACGGAGCCGGCACCTTCAGGATCTGCGCGAACTCCGCCCGGACCGCGACGAGCTCCTCGTAGCTGCTCGCTGGACCGCCACGCACGATCCATCGCCTGGGTACCGATCGCTGCTCGTCGATACGCTCGGCCGACTCGGGGTGGAGGACGCCGATGGCTCACTCGACTAGCGCGGTCCAGAGTGCCCTGCTCAACCGGGCGTGGATCCAGTGGATCGCGCTCGGCGTCGACGCCGTCGGTGAGCGCGACGATGCCGTCGTCGATCCCGAGGCGCTCATCGCGCTCACGGCAGAGCTGGGTGACGCCGATGCCCGCCTGCGGGATGTCAGCACCGACTGGTGCGTCGCGTATGGCCGATACGTCAATGGAGCGCGTCTCAAGCAGGTGACACGCGAACTCAGGACCCCGCCCGAGGCGATCGGCGAGTACGTGGCCACGGTGGCGGCCGCCGGGGGTCCCTCATGGCCGATGGCGACCCAGCCACGCCCGGACTACGCGACTCGTGGCAAGGCTCGGCTCGCCTCCGCCTTGTCGCGGCCGCGGCTACGCATTCGCCTGCGCGCCGCATTCGGGGTGAACGCTCGAGCCGACGTGCTCGCGGCACTCTTGGCCGCTCCTCAGATCGGTCTGAGCGTGGCCGACCTCGCCCGCCAGACGCGCTTTACGAAGCCAAATGTGGCGTTCGCGGTGGACGCGCTGGTGTTGGCGGGCCTGCTGGAGGCGCGGGCGGTGGGCAACGAGCGGCGCGTGACCTTGAGCCGCGCCGGCGAGATCCTCCCGGGGCTCCGACCACCCGTCGCCCAGCCCGACTGGGTCGCCCAATTCGGCGTGGCGCTCGATGTGCTTCACTTCGACGAGAAGGGCGGGATGTCACCGTCGGTGCGGGCGATCGAGGCACGTCGGGTCGTCGAGGGCCTGTGGACCCGAATCGTGAGCGAGGGGCTCCCTCAGCCGAATCTCGACGCGTTCGGCGACGACTTCCCCAACGCGTTCGACCGATGGGTCGTTCAACTCGTCGACTGCCTCAGGAGTCCGAGTCGAACGTAGAGACGTGGGGTTCGCTTCAGTCCACGGCCCGAAGCATCGGGCGGCTGGGGGCAAGTCGTGCGGCGTCGAGGAGCGACGTGAAGGCAGGGCGGCGCGCATTGGCCGCCCGGACGTCGGCCACGTACGACGCGAACTCCGGACCGCGACCGAGTCGGGACATGAGTGGGCCGAGGTGTCCGAGGAGGTTTACCACCTCGGCGTACGTGCGCTTGTCGCTCACCTGGAGGAGCCGCTCGACCTCCTGGCGGTAGATCGGGATGGCGTCGTCCGGGTGCGTCGACTCGCGTGCCCCGGCCAGCATGAGGAGCAGACCCGGCGAACACCCCAGGGCGTGCGCTTCCGACCAGGCCTCGTCGACGCGACCTTCCCAGAGGAGGATGTCGACGAGCCGCGAGCCGTCCGCCGGGAGGTCCCAGCGGTAGCGGGCCCGACCGATCGGGGCCAGAGCGCCCATGTCCCGACCTGGTCGGCATATCGCTTCAGACCCTGGAAGGCGGCGAGAGCCGGCTGCTCGACGAACTGCGTCCAGATCACCGCCATCGCCTCGTCGCCTCGAGAGCGACGGAGATACTCGTCGGCGAGGAACTCCCGGAGACGACCGTCGGTGCGCTCCGGGAAGGCGCGAACCCCGCGCTCGGCCCACTCCAGCGCCTCATCGCCGCGGCCGGCGTCCCGACAGACCTGCGCGATCTCGAGGAACCGGTAGGCAGATGAGAGGTCGCGGCTGCGGACCGCGATCTCCATGTCGACGTCGTGGTAGACGCGGGCCAGTGACTCCATCATGAACGTAACGTTGAATCGGTCGTGGTCGTGGGGCGCGATGCCGTCCGCGGCGGGCGCGAGCGCCGGCACCCGCTCCCACTCCGCCTCGGCGAGGTGCCGATACCTGGTCAGCCCGGCCTCGCCGAGCACGTTGGCGTACGTCTCGGCCGCACCACTGAACACCTCCCAGTCGCCGCGGAGCTCCCAGCGGAAGAGCCGCTCGGCGAGCTTGACCGGATCGGGTCGGGCCGCCCGGCACGCTTCCAGGTGGGTCCGCTGGAAGCGAGCGAGCAGATCGCCGATCAAACCGTCGGAATCGTCGGCGTGATCGAGCGCCTTCTCGAGGCGCGCCATGGCATGCTCGGCCAGGCCGATCGCGACATCCGGTCGGCCGTCCTTCACCAGCCCGTCGACGAGATCGGCGGTCTCGTCGACGCCTCTCGCGAACGCTCGGACGTCCCGATACCGGAGGAAGCCGTAGGTGCGGGTGGCCCGGTCGATCGCCTTCTTCATTCCGGGCACGCCCTCGGTTCCCGGGGCCGCCAGCGCGGCACGCAGCGCGAGCCGCTCGGCGAGTCCGTCGTCACGGTCGGCCTCCGCGACGATGAGCTCGACGAGGTGTTCGCGGTCGAGGCCCGCCAAGAATGGCCTGATCGAGTCCGGCATCTCGGCTGAATCCTAAGCGTTCGATCCAACGAGGGAGGCTCAGGGGCAAGAGGAAGGATCAGCTGTCTCGCTGGATCGTCGTCTCAGTCGCTGCGCTCGTGCTGCTTCCGTCGGGCCTCGGCCTGCTCGGGTTACCGCCGGCCTGCTCGGGCTACCGCCCGGTTCCGCCGCGCTGCCTCCGGGGGCTCGGCGGTCGCTGGAGCAGCCGTCAGGTGCCAAGCACGTGCGATTTGTGCAGCACATACGATATGAGTGGCGAAGCCAACGGTCGGTCGGATTCTCGTTGCCAGGCCCGGTGTGGCGCGGGGACGTGAGGCGTTGATCGCCGGGTACTATGCGGTATCCACGCTCAAATGGACGGGGTGTAGCGAAGCCTGGCATCGCACGTGCTTTGGGAGCACGAGATCGTGGGTTCGAATCCCACCGCCCCGACCACCAGTTCAACGACGAGTGCTGGGGAGAGGCACATCACTTCGCCGGCCCTTGAGGATCACTTCGCTTGATCCGATGGCACCCGGCGGTGTCGGGGAGATGCCCCTGGGAACGGTGATCCTGGGCTGCCCGGCTGGAGGCGACGCATGGCCAAGTCGCCTGTTCCGAGGTTTGGCTAGGCCCCCACTCCCATGCCGACGGGCGTAGGGCCTTCGCCATCGCTACGACCTGGGCGACCCAGCCGCCGGTCGGCCCTTCCGAGTCAGCCGTCAGGCCGGGACTAGGGCCTCCGCCTCGACGAGCGCCTTGAAGTTCTCGAGCGCGTGCCGGCCCTGGCGCTCCATCGCCTTGTCGATGAAGAGCCGATCGGCGATGTGGCCGAAGAAGCCCGCTGGCGTCTCGAAGTCGAAGTCGACCACGACGTCGGTGCCCTGACCGGCAGGCGTCAGTTGGAGCGTCATCGAGGACTTCGCGCCCTCGCCCTGGCTGGTCATCTTCAGCAGCCGCGGCCGCTCGACCTCGGCGATCTCGTCCCAGCTCTCCATCGTCCGGCTCAGGAACCGCGAGACCTCGCGGATCCTCGTCCCGGCCCTGTCGAGCGGACCGGTGACCTCCTTGACCTCCACCAGGCCCGGCATCCACTCGGGCCAGCGCTTGACATCGATGTACAGGTCGAACACACGCTCGATCGGCACATCGAAGTGATCCGTCATCGTCCCGTGCGCCATCTGCCATCTCCTCTTGCCCGGGGCGCGAGCGACTCGGCATGGCGCCGGCAGCACCGTGGGAGCCCGGCTGGCCCTCCCCGGGCAATCTCTCAGGTTCCCCGCAACGCCCCCGCCTGACCAGTGCCATGCGGCCCGATCGGAGCCGTCTGCTCTCGGAACCAAGGTCGAGCAACGAGGCTCGGGCCGTCCCCTGCGACTGGGCTGCTTCCTGCGAGCGTGGCCGGGCGCAGCGATACTCGAGTTCTCCAGCAGCCGGCCTACGCCTTCAGCGTGTCGGACCCGGTCGTCGGCTCGTCGAGTCGGATCGGCCGCCCTTCGCGCCAGCTGCGCGTCGCGGCGACCGCCAGGCGGAGCGTCTCGAGCGCGTCCTCGGGGCCCGGGCTCGGCGTTCCGCCCTCGCTGAGCGCCCTGAAGAACGCCTCGAGCTCGAGGCGGAAGGCCACCTCGAAGCGGTCCGGGAAGTTCTCGTAGTGGTCGCCCTCGAAGCCGAACCGCCGCGACCAGGTCGCCTGCGTCTTCTGCGCCGCCTCGATGACGACCTTGCCCTCCGCGCCGAAGACCTCGGTCCGGATGTCGTAGCCCCAGGTCGAGTGGCGGGACATCTCGACGACGCCGAGGGCGCCGTTCCGGAAGCGGAGCATCGTCACCGCCGTGTCGACGTCGCCCGCCTGGGCGAACCGGTCGTCGAACAGGACGCCGCCCCAGGCCTGGACCTCCTCGACATCGCCGACCAGGAACCGGGCGAGGTCGAAGTCGTGGACGCTCATGTCGAGGAACGATCCGCCGCTGTGGCGCAGGAACTCGAGCGACGGCGGGTACGTGTCGCGGGAGTACGCCCGGAACTGCTCGATCCGGCCGAGCTCGCCGCTCGCGATCAGCTCCTTCGCCCGGACGTAGCCCGGGTCGAACCGGCGCATGAAGCCGAGTTGGACCGGGACGCCGCTCTCCCGCCAGAGCCCGACCACCCGCTCGGTCTCGGCCAGGTCGAGCGCGATCGGCTTCTCGCTCCAGACGGCCTTGCCTGAGCGGATGGCCGCCTCGATGAGGGCGGCATGGGTGCTGGTCGGGGTGACGATGACGACCGCCTCGACCGCCGGGTCGGCGATCGCCTCGAGCGGGTCGACGATCGCCCGGTCGGCGCGGGCGATCGACCGGCCACGCTCGGCTGCGGCGGCGTCCGGGTCGGCGACCACGACGACCCGGGCGCTCCGGATCCCCGCCAGCGTGCGGATGTGGGTCTGGCCCATCCGCCCGGCGCCCAGGACCGCCACGCCGATCTGCTCGGGGTCGCTCAGCTGGAATGGAGCCATGCCGCCACCTCTCGTCCGCTCGCGGCGGTCCCTCCGCCGATGGCCCTATCGAGCCATGTCCATCCCGCTCGCTTGGCCACAGGATGGCGGCACGGCGGACTGGACGTGCGCCGGAGCGGGTCCGCCCGCGACCGCAGGATCCCGGTGAATGCTGATCACGGCTGACGATATCCGACGGGAAGCCAGGCGCATGGTCCGGCTCATCGAGGCGAAGGAGTACTTCGCCGTCGCCGACAGCCGGCGGTTCCGGGCTGCCCAGCGGCACCTGACCCGGAGCTCGGCGCGGGCGGGGATGCTCGTGATCGCCGTCGCCGCGCCGATCCACGTCGTCGTCCTGTCGATCCTCCATCCGTCCGACGCGTCCCTGATCGTCGCGATCGACGGTTCGCTCGGGATCGTCGCGCTCGCCGGGTGGTGGGCCCTCGGCCGTCGCCTGCGCCACTGGTCGGAAGCGGTCACCTTCGTCATCACCCTCGGCATCACCCTCGCGTCGATGATCCTTGGCGTCAGCAGCCCGCACTTCGTGTCGCTGGCGATCGCCTACCTGATGTTCCTGCCGACCGTGGTCGCCCTGGTCGTCCCGTGGCGGACCTACACCGAGGTCCGCTGGCTGGCCGTCTACGGCGCGGCGGCGGTGGCGTTCCTGGCCCTCGTTCCCGCCGGCCCGGGCGTGCCGCTCGCGCTCATCGACCGGAGCGACCTCATCGTGGCCCTCGTCGTCATGCTGGCGGCCAGCTTCACCGGCCACGTCCTCCTGCTGCGTCAGCAGATCCGGGCGTTCAGCCAGCTCCAGGCGATCGCCCGCCTCCACCGGAGCGAGAACAGCCAGCGGATCGAGCTCGAGCGCGTCTATCGCTCACTCGAGGTGACGGCCCGGACCGACGAGCTCACCCGGGTGGCCAACCGGCTGCGACTCGACGAGGACCTGGTCACGGTCCGAGCGCGGGTCGGCCGGACCGGTCGGCCGTTCGGGCTCCTCGAGGTCGACCTCGATCACTTCAAGGCGGTCAACGACCGGCTCGGCCATCTGGCCGGCGATGCCGTCCTGCGTCGCGTCGCGGCCGCCCTGCGCGACACCGTGCGGGCCGACGACGCGGTCTATCGCTATGGCGGCGAGGAGTTCCTGGTCATCCTCGACAACATCGCCGGAGGGGTCGAGGCGGCCGCGGAGCGGGTGCGCATCGCCGTCCAGGACCTCGGACTGGCGCACCCCACGAACGAGCCCCATGGTGTGGTCACGGTCAGTGTCGGGGCCGTGGCGCTCGGGCCAGCCGATCTGGACATGACCGCCGACGAGTGGTTCACCCGGGTCGACGGCGCGCTCTACGAGGCCAAGGCCGCCGGGCGGAACCGCATCGCGCTGGCGATGCCGGTCGACGGGATGACCGATCTCGCCCGGGCCGGTTCGACCGCCGGCCGAGCCATCGCATCGAGCCCGCTGGGCCAGGCCGGCTGAGCGAGACAGCCGGAGCCGGCGCGCCTCACGTCTGAACGCAGAACGTCCGACCGGGCCACGATGGCCAGGCCGGACGATCCGACGTTCGATCCTCGCCGGGCGGCCGCCTCCTCGGTGCGGGCCGCCGCGATCCGTCCTCAGGCGGTCGTCTCGTCGAGCTCTTCGACC
Organism: uncultured Chloroflexia bacterium; assembly: GCA_963837825.1. Lineage (GTDB taxonomy): Bacteria > Chloroflexota > Limnocylindria > Limnocylindrales > CSP1-4 > Chersky-267. The sequence goes on along the minus strand of CAWIOR010000013.1, from coordinate 15,570 downwards.
GCCTCGCCCGCGACGTGCTCGGCATCTCGCCGGCGTCGGGCGATCTCGGACCACACGAACTGCGCTCGTTGCGTCCTCGTGGCGAGCCCGACGACGAGCAGCACGACGACGATGCTGACCAGGAACGGGACGATCACACGGATCATTCGAACCACCTCCGCTTGCGTGGACCAGACCTCCCGACCACGTATCAGACTCCGCCCAGGACGGCCCGGGCAAGAGCCCTATGGCCCATCGCCGGCCGGGCCGCGGTCAGGACATGCGGCTCTCCGCGGTCCAGTATGCGGTGCGGGGCGGACCGGTACGGACGAATGCCGTCCGGGCGGGACTATCGGCCTCTCCAGCTCGGTCGGATCCGGTGCTAGCCTCGGGACGTGCTCGCTCGGGCGTCCCGGGCGATGCCATGCCGCTGGGGGATCGCTTGGTCCGCGTCCGCTTCGCCGTCGCCTTCGTCCTCCTGGCCGCGATCGTCGGCGCGTGCGGCTCCGCCGCGCCCACACCCGTCCCGCCGACCGCCGACGCCGCGACCGACCCCGACCCCCGATCCCCACCTCGTCGCGCCCGCCTCCGTCGACAGGGTCTACCAGGAGCTGCGCAAGGCCGGTCTGCAGCTCGCCGCGAACACGGCCGACTCGGGCACGGAGCCGATCAAGACGCTCCACCTGACGTACGAGGCCTGGCCGCTCGTGCTCGAGCAGTACAGCACCGCCCAGGCGCTCGTCGCCACGACCGGCTTCGACCCGAAGAAGAAGCCGGTCTTCGGCGACCCGCCCTATGAGTTCGCCGGGCTGAACATCTACGTGGCCTACGGTCCGCAGGTCCAGAACGGGGCGCCGACGGCGCCCGAGTCGCGCTTCTCCGCGGCGGCCGCCAGGCTGGCGGCCGTTCTCGACCCGCTGCTCGGGCCGCTCGAGCAGAGTTCGGTGTCGCCGGTCCCGTTGCCGCAGGCCTCGGCCTCACCGACCCCGACGCCGACCCCGAAGCCGACCAAGAAGCCCAAGCCCAAGCCGACGAAGAAGCCCGCCAACCCCTGACCGGGCTCGTTCCGCCGCTCGGTCCAGGCCGAGCCGGCCGTCGTTTCGGGACCGCTCTCTGCTAGGCTCGCGGCCTCACCACCTGGAGGGCGAGCGATGACGGTGGCGCGCGGGCGGAGCCGGAACGGGCGCGGTCTCGGACGAGGTCTCGGAGCTCGACAAGCGGATCATCGAGCACCTCCAGCAGGACGGTCGCCGGCCGTTCACCCAGATCGCCGGCGAGCTCGGGGTGAGCGAGGCCGCCGTGCGCGCCCGGACGAACCGGCTCGTCGAGCGCGGGATCCTCCAGGTCGTCGGCGTGACCGACCCGCTCAAGCTCGGCTTCCAGCAGATGGCGATGGTCGGGATCCGCTGCGAGCGCGACCGCCTGGTCGGCGTCGCCGAGGCGGTCGCCGCCTTCCCCGAGGTCGACTACGTGGTCATCACCGCCGGCACCTACGACGTCCTCATCGAGGTCGTCTGCGAGGACAACGCGGCGCTCCTCGACTTCCTGGCCGAGCGGCTCCGGGCGATCGAGGGCGTCCGCGACACCGAGACGTTCGTCTACCTGCGGATGGTCAAGCAGACCTACCAGTGGGGGACCCGCTGAGCACCGTTGCGATGGCGCACCTGAATCCGCTGCTACGGGCCGGTACGAAGGTCCCAGGGGCTGGAGCCGGACGGGCCAGCGGCTAAGATGACGGACGGGTCGCGCAGGCGGCCCGGCGCCGTCCCCGGGGGCTCCACGTGCCGGCCGAACCGTTCCTCGTGCTCCTCCTCCTCGCCGTCGCGATCAACGTCTCCTCCTTCTCGCCGTCGGGCTGACGGCCGATCCGCGCCCGCGGGCGCGGCGCGTCGAGCCGAGCGCCGGGTGCGGCGCGCTGCCGAGCGCAGGCCGATCGGGCCGGCCGATTCCTGCTCGGGCCGGACGGCGCTGCTCGAGCGCCACGTACGACCGGGTCGTCCGGGTCGTCGGCTGGGCGTTCATCCTGGCGGTCACGACCATCGTCGCGGCAAGCGGGCTGTGGCCGGCGACCCAGGCCTCGATCTTCGTCCTGATGGCCCTCGCGGCGGTTCTTCCTGCTCGTCGTCCACGACATCCTCCCGGACGGCTCCTGGGCGCGGCCCGCCCGATCGTCGAGGGCTCGGTCGGGATCACCTTCGCGACCCTGCTCATCGTCCTGACCGGCGGTCCGGCCAGCCCGTTCTTCTTCGCCTACGCCCTGATCGTCGCCGGCGCCGCCCTCGTCCTGACCCCGCGGCTGACCCTGGTCGTCACGGCCGTCGCGGTCGGCGGCTACCTCGTCGGCGTGCTGGCCGACCCGACCCTCCTGCCCCTCGAGGTCGCCCAGCTGGTCGCCGTGGCGGTCAACATCGCGGCGCTCGTGCTGCTGACCTACCTCGCCATGGTCATCGCCCGGGAGCAGCGCCGGTCGCGCGACGCGGCGATCCAGCTGTCGCACGGTCGATTCGCTGACCGGGCTCTACAACCGGGCCTACTTCTTCGCCGCGCTCGATCGCGAGATCCAGCGCAGCGCCCGGTCGAGGCGCGGCTTCTGCCTGCTGATGCTCGACCTCGACGGGCTCAAGCCGATCAACGACCGGTACGGCCACTTCCAGGGCGACCGGGTCCTGCGCGGCGTGGGCGAGGTCATCCGGCACCGGGTGCGGCGGATCGACACGGCCGCCCGGTACGGCGGCGACGAGTTCGTCGTGCTCCTGCCCGAGACCGACCCGACGGGCGCCTACGTCCTGGCCGAGAAGATCCGGCACCGGTGCGGCCGACCTGGGCATCGAGACCGACGGCGTGCGGATCCGGACCTCGCTGTCGATCGGCGTGGTCGCCTACCCGGCCGACGGCCGGACGGCCGACGACCTGATGATCGCCGCCGACCAGGCGATGTACATGTCGAAGCGGCGCGGCAAGAACCGGATCGTCGGCTACGGCGGCGCGTGGCGCCGCCACCCGAGCGGATCGCCGCCGGTCGCGGGAAGCCGAGCGGACCGACCCGCCGCGGCCCGCGGAACGCGCCGGCCCGGACGGCCCGCTGGTCGCGATCCGCCGGGGTCGCCGCCGCGCTCGGTGTAGCATCCGGCCATGACCGACGCCGACCGCCCGCGCCGCGCCGCGCGGCTTCTCGACCCGCGCCATCCAGGCGGCGACCCGCAGCCCCAGGGTCGACCAGCGCCCGAACGCGGTGCCGATCTACCAGGCCGTGACGTTCTCGGCCGAGGACGCCGAGGAGCTCGGCGCGATCTCGACCGGCCGGATCGCCGGCTACTCCTACGCCCGGCTCGCGCAACCCGACCGGCGACGCGCTCGCCGCGGCGATCGCCGAGCTCGAGGGAGCCGAGGCCGGCGCCGTCTTCGCCTCGGGGATGGCCGCGATCCACGCCGCCCTGCTGTCGGTCCTCGAGGCCGGCGACCGGGTCGTCGCCACGAAGGCGATCTACGGCTCGACCCGGACGCTGCTGACCGAGCGCTTCGGGCGGCTGGGTGTCGAGGTCGCGTTCGTCGACGCGACCGACCTCGGCGGCGGTCGAGGCGGCGCTGGCCGCCGCGCCGACCCGGGTCCTCTACGTCGAGACGATCTCCAACCCGACGATCGTCGTCGCCGACCTGGCCGCCCTGGCCGGCCTGGCCCACCGGCACGGTGCCCTGCTCTTCGTCGACAACACGTTCGCCTCGCCGGTCCTGTGCCGGCCGATCGAGCTCGGGGCGGACCTCGTGATCGAGTCGCTGACGAAGTACCTCGGCGGCCACTCGGACACCCTCGGCGGGTCGGTCTGCGGCTCGAGCGAGCGGATCGCCGCGGTCAAGGCCGTCGAGGTCGACACCGGCGCGACGCTCGCCCCGTTCGCCGCCTTCCTGATCCTGCGCGGGATCGCCACGCTGGCCGTCCGGATGGCGCGCCACGCCGAGACGGCCCGGGCGCTGGCCGAGTGGCTCGAGGCCCAGCCGGGGATCGTCCGGGTCTACCACCCCGACCTGCCGAGCCATCCCCAGCACGACGTCGCCGCTCGCCAGTTCCCGCACGCCAGCGGGATGCTGGCCTTCGAGCTGGCCGGGAGCGCGGTCGGGGCACGCGCGGCCGGCGGCGCGTTCATCGACGCCCTGACGATCCCGGAGCGGACCGCCTCGCTCGGCAGCATCCACACGATCGTCGCCCATCCGCCGACGACCACCCACCGCCAGTACGACGACCGCGCAGCTGGCCGAGGCCGGGATCGGCGCCGGGCTGCTGCGCTGCTCGGTCGGCCTGGAGGACCTCGACGACCTGATCGAGGACTTCGGTCGGGCGCTCGAGGTCGCCCGCGCCGCCGGGGCGGCCGCCGAGGCCGCCGAGCGACCAGCGTCCGAGAGCCGTCCGTCCCGATCGGCGCCGGCTAGGGGGACGGTCATCGCAACGCTCGCGGCCGACCGGGCGGAGGCCGTCGCCCGGGGCCGGCCCGATCCCGCTGAGCCGCCTCGGCCGGGCGATCTGGCGGCTCCTGACCTCGGTCGACTTCGCGGTCGCCCAGATCATCGTCCTGATCGTCATGGCGGTCGTCGGGATGACGATCCGGCAGCTGCCCTCGTTCGCCTTCCGGACGCCGGCCGACTACCGCCTGGCGATGGACGCGATCCACGCCCGCTACGACCCGGTCCTCGGCACCGGTCTGGTCGGCCTGCTCGAGCGGGCCCAGGTCTTCCAGGTCTTCAGCTCGTGGTGGTTCAGCGCCGCCCTGGTCGTGCTGACGATCTCGATCGTCTGCTGCACCCTCGACCGGACGCCCCGGCTGTGGCGCCAGTCGAAGGACATCCGGGTCGTCCAGCCCGAGCCGTTCTACGATCCGCGCCTGCCCGACCGGGCCGCGCTGGACGGCCTGGCCGCCGACGCCGTCGAACGGGTCCTCCGCGCCAACCGGTTCGGGGTCCGGACCGTGACCGAGCCGGACGGGACGGTCCACCTCTACGGCGACCGTCATCGCTGGGTGAAGATGGCGACCCTGCTGACCCACACCGGGCTCGTCCTGTTCCTCGTCGCGGCCGCCGTGACCAGCCGGCTCGGGTTCGAGTCGGGGATCCTGCTCACGACCGGCGAGAGCCAGCCGGTCCGGTCGATCGGGACGCCAGGGCTGATCGTCGTCAAGAGCCTCGGCTTCGAGGCGCCGCGCCGGGCCGACGGCAGCTTCGCCGACTTCACGACCGACCTGGCCGTCTACCGCGACGGACAGCTGCTGGCGCGCAAGGTCGTCCGGGTCAACGACCCGCTGTCGGTCGCCGGCTACACCTTCCACCAGAACGGGTTCCAGCCGGCCCCGGACCTGCTCGTCCGCGACTCCAGGGGCCGGGTCCTGTGGGACGGGCCGTTCGCGCTGACCGACTCGGTCGGCGGTCAGCCGCATGGCCTGTTCAGCGTCCCCGGTCGCGACGTGGGCCTCGAGATGCTCCTGACCAAGGCCGACGACGGCAGCTCGGGGATCCTGTTCCTGCCCTACCGCCCGCGCGGGACGCTGCCCGACGGGTCGCCCGACCTCGAGTCGCTCCGGCCGTTCTTCGTCACCATCGGCGGGCTCGGCGGGTCGCCCGACACCGACTTCTTCGTCACGGTCCGCGGGGTCGACGCCGCGACGGTGCTGGTCGCCAGGCAGGATCCCGGCCAGGGCCTCGTCTGGCTCGCCTTCGCCACGCTCATCGCCGGGCTCGCCATCACGTTCTACCTGCCCCGTCGCCGGGTCTGGGCCCGGCTCTCGTCCGACGGGCGGCTGGCGGTCGTCGGGCGATCCGAGCGTTACGTCGACTTCGACCGCGAGTTCGGACGGCTCCTCGACGGCCTCGTCGCGGCCCGACGGCCGACGGTCTGACGGCTCCGGGCGATGACGACCCTCGCCGAGCTCTGGGCCTCGCTCTTCCCGGCGGCCGTCCCGGTCGCGCCGCTCGATGCGGCCGCCCGCGCCCGCGAGGTCGGCTGGGCGCGAGTCCTGAAGGCGCGCGTCCCGGCCTTCGACGCCCTCGAGCCCGGCGACCTGGCGATCGTCCCGGCCGGCGCCCTCGAGGCGGTCGCACCCGGACCACCGGAGGCCGCGGCGCTGGTCGCCGAGTTCAACCGCTCGCGGGTGGCCGCGCTCCTCCTGGTCGAGGGCGAGGGCGAGGGCGGTGGGGGCGCCGCGGCCCTCGAGGCGCTCGCCGCCGCAGCCGCGAACGCCGGGTTGCCGGCCCTCCGATCGGCGCGGCTCGATCCGTCGGCTCTCGAGCGGAGCGCGATCGGGTTCCTCGTCAACCGGCGCGCCGAGCTCGATCGTCAGGCCACCCTGCTCGAAGGCCGGCTCGAGGCGCTCGCGCTCGAGGGCAGCGATCTGGCCGGGCTCGTCGGCGCGGTCGGGGCGTGGCTCGGCCGAGCCGTCGCGCTGGAGGGGCGACGCGGCGATCCACTGGCGGTCCACGCACCGCCCGACGTGCCCGGCGCCGCCGCGGCGGTCCAGGGATACCTGGCCCGACCGCGGAGCGTCGCCCTCCGCGTCGCCCTGCCCGCGGCCCCGACCGCGGGGGCCGGGCGGCGGCCCCGGTCAACGACTCGATGGGGGCGGGTCCGACCCGCGGCGTCGGGGTCCGCCATCGCTCGGGCAGCCTTGCCCTGCTCGGCGACCGCCCGGCGAGCCAGCTCGAACGGGTCGTCGTCGAGCGGATCGCCGCGCTTCTCGCCCTCGAGCTCGCCCGGGACGCGTCGGTCCGCCGCGCCCGCGACGCGACCGCACGCGGCGACGCGCTGCCGGCCGACGGTCCTCCCTGGGTCGTCCTCCTCGCGGACCAGGCCCCACCGGGCGAGGAGACCACGCTGGAGGCGCGCGAGGAGCTCCGCCGTGAGCTCCGCCTTCTCGCCCCCGGCCGGCGCCTGGCCCTCCGTGGCGATGCCGCCAGCCTCGAGCTGAGGGTCGTCCTGGCGGCCGACCCCGCCGACGTCGCCGGGCTGGGGGCCGCGGAGCGGATCGGCCGGTTCCTCGGTCGGACGGTGGCCGTCTCCCGGCCGTTCGCCGACCCGGCCGATCGACCGCCGGCCGAGGCCGAAGCCCGGTCGACCCTGGAGGCCGTCCGGATGCTCGTCCCATCGCCGGCAGTCGCCCGGGCGGACCGGCTGGCCGCCTACCGGCTGCTGGGCGGACTGCACAACCTGCCCGACGGTCTCCGCGAGGCGCGGGCACTCCTCGAGCCGCTCCTCGGCAGCCGGGCGGGCGCCCGTTCCGAGCGCCTGGCGACACTCCGGGCCCTGCTCGACCACCCGGGCGCGGGCGAGGCGGCCGCCGCGCTGGGCGTCCACCGCAACACGCTGGCCTACCGGGTCCGCCGGATCGAGGAGATCGGCGGCTGGAGCCTCGCCGATCCGGACCTCAGGCTCGCCCTGGCGGTCGCCCTCCGGATCGTCGGTCACGCCGGGCCCGACCAGGCCCCCGCGACGCGTACCGGCGGCGGCTGACCGGCCCCTCCGGGTGGGCCCGTCGGCACGATCGGATCGTGACGTTCGGCGATGACCGCGCCCCGCCCGCCGGTCGAGCATCAGCGTGCACCCCGGATCGGGAGGCGGGAGGTACGGCATGGGCTTCAACCTGCGGAATCGGAGCTTCACCTCGCTGCTCGACTTCAGCCCGCCCGAGATCCGGTTCCTGCTGAAGCTGGCCGCGGACCTCAAGTCGGCCAAGTACGGCGGCTACGAGCGGAAGCGCCTGAAGGGCAAGAACATCGCGGTCATCTTCGAGAAGAGCTCGACCCGGACCCGGGTCGCGTTCGAGGTCGCCGCCTACGACCAGGGCGCCCACGTCACCTACCTCGGCCCGAGCGGGACGCAGATCGGGCACAAGGAATCGATGAAGGACACCGCCCGCGTCCTCGGCCGGATCTACGACGGGATCGAGTACCGCGGCTACGCCCAGGCCACCGTCGAGGAGCTGGCCCGCTTCGCCGGCGTGCCGGTCTGGAACGGCCTGACGGACGAGTTCCACCCGACCCAGATCCTGGCCGACGTCATGACGATGACCGAGTCCAGCGACAAGCACCTGCCGGAGATCGCGTTCTGCTACCTCGGTGACGCCCGCAACAACATGGGCGATTCGCTGATGATCGGCGCCGCCAAGCTCGGGATGGACGTCCGGCTGTGCGCGCCACGCCGGCTCTGGCCGCACGACGACCTCGTCGAGACGTGCCGCCGGATCGCGGCCGGGACGGGCGCCCGGATCGGCCTGACCGAGGACCCGGCCGAGGGCGTCCGCGGGGTCGACTTCCTGTACACCGACGTGTGGGTGTCGATGGGCGAGGACCCGTCGATCTGGGACGAGCGGGTGAAGCTCCTCCGGCCGTACCAGGTGAACGCCGCGCTCGTCGCGCTGACCGGCAACCCGACCGTGAAGTTCATGCACTGCCTGCCGGCCCTCCACGACCGGCAGACCACGGTCGGCGAGGAGATGTACCAGCGGTTCGGCCTCGACGGCATGGAGGTCACCGACGACGTCTTCGAGTCAGAGCGGTCGATCGTCTGGGACCAGGCCGAGAACCGGATGCACACGATCAAGGCGGTCATGGTCGCCACGATCGGCGACTGACGGACCGGGACCGACCCGACCGCCTCCCGGCTCGCCGCGGGCGTCGCCGCCCTCAGCGGTCGACGAGGGACGCCGCGATCCGATCGGCCGCGATGCTCGCGTCCTCGCCGACCCCGTGGATGATCCCCGACTTGCGCTTGGTCAGCCACGGGAACCCGAGGAAGCGGATCCCCGGCACCGGGGCCGCGCCCCGGTCGTGGACCGGTCGGCCCTGGTCGTCCAGCACCGGCAGCTCGAGATACCCGAACTCGCCGCCGAATCCCGTCGCCCAGACGACGCTCGCGATGCCGGCGGCGTCGAGGTCGAGCTCGGTCGGCGAGCGGACCGAGCCCGGATCGGGGTGCGGCTCGTCGGCCGGGTCGGGCTCGAGAGCGGGGACCTGGAGGCCAGACTGTTGGACGGTCTTCTCGATCGACTCGTTGAGCTCCGCGGCGACCCGGTCGCCGAAGGCGATGTTCGCCCCGACCGAGTCATCGAGCGTCAGCCGCGCGCCGTCGACCGCGGTCGGCCTTCCGAGGAGGATCGCGCCGAGCCCGGCAAGGTGCTGCAGGCTGACCGTGTGGCCGCGCCGGCCGACGCCGGAGATCTGGGGCCACGTGGCGGCCATCATCCGCGGGTCGGGAAGCTGCTCCGGGGTGACGTCGAAGAAGCCGGCTCTGGCGAGCCACTCCGTGCTGTCGAGGCCGCGGTAGCGACGGCGGAGCCGACCAACCGCGCTCGTGCACAGGTAGACCGTCCGACCCGCCGCCAGGAGGTCCTCGACGATCTGGATCCCGGACTGGGCGCTGCCCACGACGAGCACCGCACCGGCCGGAAGCCCGGACGGGCGACGGTACTCGCCCGCGTCGAGTTGTCGCAGGCCGGTCGGCAGCGACGCGGCGAGTGGCGGGATCTTCGGCACGTTCTGGATGCCTGAGGCGACGACGACCGCCCGGGTCTCGATCGTCGCGCTGTCGCCATCGCCGGCGATCGACAGCCCGAACGTGCCTTCGCCACCCCGGGTGACACTCGCCACGGTGAGCCCGGTCCGGACCGGCAGCCCGTGGAGCGCGGCGTATGCCTGCAGCCGGTCGGCGAAGGCGTCGGCCGACAGGAAGTCGTCGCGCGTCTCGCCCGGCTCGTCTGGATCGCCCGGCAGCCGGTTCATCCAGATCGGGGTGTTCAGGGCGAACGAGGCCCAGCGCTGGGATCGCCACGTCTCCCCGATCCGGCCGCGCTCGAGCACCACGTGCTCGATGCCGTGACGACCGAGGTGGTAGCTGGCGGCGAGACCGGCCTGACCGGCGCCGATGACGACCGCTTCGAGCACCGATCCTCCCCGACTGACGGCCCGCCCGGCAGCCGGCCCATGAGGCGGAAACGATACTCGACCTGCCTCGTCGAGTGGACCGTCCGAGCGCGCGTCGAGCACGTCGCCGATCCCGAGCGACCGTCCGAGCGTCGGTGTCCGAGCGAGGCATCCTGTCGTTTCCTCGCTGGTTTGTGCAAGATGCACACAAGTGGGCCGTTTGGAAGGGCGACCGCGGACCATCCCGACTGCTAGACTCCCGCTATCGGTGCGCCGGGGGCGACAGTTCGTGCGAACGGCATAAGTATTGGCGCACCTCGGACATGCCCGCGACCCAGGGGTCGCGTCGGCCAACCAGCGCGGGAGGCTCCATTGACGGTCGTTCGAGAGGCGGTCGACGGCATCGACAAGATCGAGGCGGCGAAGGCGAGCGGGATCCGGTTCATCCAGCTCCAGTTCACCGACATCATCGGCCACGTCAAGGCTGTGACGATCCCGGTCCACCAGCTCGAGAGCTCGGTCCGCCACGGGACCTGGTTCGACGGCTCATCGATCGAGGGGTTCACCCGGATCGCCGAGTCCGACCAGTACCTCATGCCGGACATGAGCACGTTCGCCGAGATCCCCTGGCAGAAGGGCGATGGCCCGCGCGGTACCGCCCGGGTGATCTGCGACGTCTTCACGCCGCGCGGGGAGCCGTTCGTGGGCGATCCGCGCTTCGTCCTCCGCCGCCAGATGGAGCGGGCCAAGAAGCTCGGCTACATCGTCAATACCGGGCCGGAGCTCGAGTTCTTCCTGTTCCGGCGCCACGCCGACGGGTCGATCGCCGCGCTGCCCCACGACCAGGCCGGCTACTTCGACTTCTCGACCGACCTCGCCCAGGAGGTCCGCCAGGACATGGTCGACGCCCTCGAGGCGTTCGGGATCCGGGTCGAGGCGGCCCACCACGAGGTCGCGGCCGGCCAGCACGAGATCGACTTCGAGTACAGCGACGCGCTGCGGACCGCCGACAACGCGATCACCTTCAAGTTCGCGCTCAAGGCGATCGCCCAGCAGCACGGCCTGTACGCGACCTTCATGCCCAAGCCGATCCACGGCATCAACGGCTCGGGGATGCACACCCACCAGAGCCTGTATTCGATCGCCGAGGACCGCAACGCGTTCGCCGACGGGTCGAACGCGTACGGGCTGTCGGACGTGGCGCGCTCGTACATGGCCGGGATCCTCGCCCACGCCCGGGGGATGATCGCGGTCCTCGCCCCGCTGGTGAACTCGTACAAGCGGCTCGTCCCCGGGTACGAGGCGCCGACCTACCTGACCTGGGGCCGGACGAACCGCTCGGCGCTCATCCGGGTGCCGATGGTCTCGCCCGGCAAGTCGATCGAGGGGACGCGGGCCGAGGTCCGCTGCCCGGACCCGTCGTCGAACACGTACCTCGCCTTCGCGGTGATGATCGCGGCCGGTCTCGACGGGGTCGAGAAGGGCCTTCAGCTCGGCGAGCCGGTCGAGGAGAGCCTGTTCGAGATGGACGCCGCGACGATCGCGGCCAAGGGCATCCGGGAGCTCCCCGGCACCCTCGGCGAGGCGATCGACGAGCTCGAGGCCGACCCGGTCATCCGGGACGCCCTCGGCGAGCACGTCCTCAGCCACTTCCTCGAGGCGAAGCGGGCCGAGTGGGACGAGTACCGGACCCAGGTCTCCGACTGGGAGGTCGACCGCTACCTCGATCAGTTCTAGCGCGTCCCTCCGTTCGGGCGCGGGACCCTCGGGCCCCGCGCCCGTTCTGATTCCCGGCGGTGCCCCGGAACCACGGACGCCGGCACGGTGCGCGGGCACGGTACGCGGACGCCGGCACGGTACGCGGACGCCGGCACGGTACGCGGACGCCGGCACGGTACCGGGCACGGTACGCGGACGCCGGCCCGGCACGCGGACGCCGGCCCGGCACGCGGACGCTGGCCGGTACGCGGACGCCGGCACGGTGCTCGGGCACGGTACGCGGACGCCGGCCCGGCACGCGGACGCCGGCCCGGCACGCGGACGCCTGCTCCTGAGGCCCCCGATATCGATCCCACCGTTAGCAGGCCGGGTAGCGGAGCCTCGAGCCGGTCACTGATCCGGTGCGGGGACTCCCGCGCCTCTCCAGCAGCGCGGCCTACGCTCGGATCACGCTCGGATCATGCGTGACAGGCGGCTCGAACCGGCCCACGCGTGCCCCGCTCTTGCCTGATCTCGCGGTGAGCCTTGGATAAGGCCGCCCGGTAATGCTGGGGCTGATATGGAAGCCACCAGCCGGTCGACCCGAGCCGGGGCCGCGATCCGGTCGGGCCGTGCTCGAGCCCGGACCGTGGCGACCCGTCTCGGTGTCGGATTGCGCGAGGCGCGGCTTGGCACCGGCCTCACCCAGAGCCATCTCGCTGCCAGAGCAGGGATCTCGCAGGCCAGGGTGAGCGAGATCGAGCGGGGCCACGGCGCAGCGGCCTCGATCGAGACCTGGTCGTGCCTGGCAGCCGCGGTCGGCGAGCAGCTCGTCGGCTTCCTGGAGCGTGCGCCGGGCGCGGACCAGCCGCGCGATATGGAGCACCTTCGGCGCCAGAGCGCGCTGATCGAGCTGGCGACCCGCGGCGGCTGGACCGCTCACCCGGAGCTGGCGATCGATCCTGAGCTCCCGAGGTCGCGGGCGATCGACGTCGCGCTTGTTCGAGTGGCCAGCCGCGAGGCGGTCGCCGTCGAGATCTGGGACTGGTTCGATGACATCGGGGCGAGCCTCCGCGGCCTCGATGCGAAGGTCTCGACGCTCGAGCTTCGGGTCGCCAGTCTGGCGCCGGAGCCGTTGACGGCGGAGGACGACGAGGAGGCACGGACTCCGTCCGGCGAGTGGCGCGTCCGAGGCCTGTTCGTCGTTCGTGCGACGCGCCGGAACCGTGTCCTGGTCGCGGAGCTCCGACCCCTGTTCGCGGCGCGCTTCGATGGATCGTCGGTCGCCTGGCTTCGGGCGCTCCGCTCGCCGACCGCGCCCATGCCCACCGGCCACGGCCTGCTCTGGGGCGACCGGACCAGCGACCTGTCCGCGAGCCGGCTCGGACGACGCTGACCGCAGGTCCGACCGCCACACCACGGGCCCGTCGGACCACCCGTCGCGATGGCACAACCGGCTGGTCCAAGATGCGGCATCATCGGCGGATGGGTGAGCCTGCCGTCCCGGCCGTGGTCGCCGATGCCGAAGGCCGGACCGTCATCCGGCCGATGCGCTCGCTCTGGCTGCTGTCGGTCGCCCACGCGGTCAACCACTCGTACGCGGTCCTGCTGCCGCTGATCTTCCTGCGGATCATCGACGAGTTCCACGTCAGCGAGGGCCAGATCGCCTACCTCGCGGCGGCCGGCGCGTTCGCCTCGGGGATGGTCCAGCTGAGCTACGCCTCGCTGACCCGGCTGGTCTCCCGGCGCAAGCTGCTCGGGGCCGGCGGGATCCTGTTCGGTGGCGGGTTCGCCGCCCAGGCGCTCGCCACGAGCTTCGGGACGTTCGCCATCCCGAATATCCTGTCGCGGATCGGCGGCTCGCCGCAGCACCCGGTCGGCAACGGGCTCCTGGCCGAGCAGTTCCCGCCCGAGCGGCGCGGCTTCGCGATCAGCTTCCATATCGCCGGCGGCAACGTCGGGACGGTCGTGGTGGCGCTCATCGGGGCGTCGATGATCGTCGGGCTCGGTTGGCGCGAGACCTCGGTCATCTTCGGGATCCCGGCGATCCTCATCGCGATCGCCATCCTCGTCCTGGTCCGCGAGACCGGCGCGGACCGGGCAGCCGCGCTCGCCCACGGCAGCGTCCGGGACGCGTTCCGCCTCGTCGTCCGCGATCGCGACCTGCGCTGGCTCTATCTCACCTCGATCCTCGGCGGCGGCGGCCGCGGCCTCGGCGTCGTCAACCTGTTCGTGCTGCTCTATCTGACCAAGGTCATCGGGCTGTCGGACGCGCTGTCCGGGCTGATGTACGGCGCGCTCATCGTGTTCTCGGTGCCGATGCCGCTGGTCGCCGGTTGGCTGTCCGACCGGCTCGGCCGGAAGCCGCTGATCATCGGGGTCTACCTCGGCGGGGCCGTCGGCTTCGTGGTCTTCCTGCTCGCCGGCTCCAGCCTGATCGGGCTGTGGACCGGGATCGTGGTGATGGGCCTGTTCAGCTTCGCCGAGAGCCCCCAGCTCCAGGCGCTCCTCGCCGACATCGCTCGACCATCGATCCGGGACACCTCGTTCGCCGCCTACTTCACGCTGGCGTTCGGGGTCGGCTCGCTCTGGACGGCTGTCTACGGCGCGATCATCGACGGCGCCGGGCCGGCGACCGGGTTGCCGATCGTGTTCGTCCTGATGGCGGTCACGTTCATCCTGGCCGCCCTCGCGACGGCCCCGATCCGGGCCGACCAGCGCGCCCGCGAGAACGCCGCCCACGAGGCGACGCTCGGCGAGGGCTAGCGCGCCCGAGGGCGGGGAGGGGAGCCGGCGCCGACGCCGTCGACCCGGCAGCCGCGGCGCCTCGGCGCCGGTCCGTCAGGGCCTGACGACGGACCAGACCGAGCCGTTCCCGTCGCCGTTGGTGTCGCCGGCCTTCTGGTCGCCCGAGTAGTAGTAGAGCGGGCGGCCGCGGTAGGACACCTGGCGGGCGCCATCGGCCCGGGCGAAGGTGGCCAGCGCACCGGTCACCCTGTCGCCGGCGACGACCGTCTCGCCCGCCCCGGGCACGAGTGGTGGCCACGTCTCGGCACAGGCCAGGTTGCAGGTGCTGCCGTTCTCCGGGTCCCACCGGGACGCGTAGAGCGTCCGTCCGGCCGCCCCGGTCAGATAGGAGCCGGCGCTGCCGTTCGCGATCTTCACCTCGACGATCGGCCCGCTCGGCCTCGAGGTGACCGTCGGCGCGGCGGTCGGCGGAGCCGTGGACGGGCTCGATGCCGCCTGCGAGGCGGGCGCCGGGGTCGAGGCGGTCGGGCTTGCCGTCGTCGTCGCCCCGCCGCAGCCGGCGACCACGCCGCAGACCGCGATGAGACCTCCTGCGAACAGGATCCGGACGCGGTCCGTCCTCATTCGGGTCGCTCCCTCCGAGTCGGGCCCGTCCGTCACCGCTGAGCGCCGCGACCCGTGACCCTGACGACACTACGCGCGGCGACCGGTTCGCGTTCCATCGAGGCTTCCCCATCACAGGCCGGCCGGGCCCCTCGTCTCGACGGCACGGTCCCCAGGAGGGGCCAGGGCCCTCGGCGCGTCGGCGGCCAGCTGCACCAGCTGCAGGAGACGCACCTTGGCGACCGCCGACCGTCCCGCCGACGAGCCCCCACTCGGACCCGAGCCGGGCGACCTGCGCGCCCGCCTCCTGCACGCCTGCTTCGCGACGCCCGACGACCGGCTCGAGACGACCCTCCCGCCGGACGATCCCGACGCCGACCTGGCCTGGGGCTCGGTGACCTTCGTCTGGCGGACCCGGGCCGGCGACCAGCCGGTGATCATGCCGCTCTGGCGCCGCCTCGACTGAGGAGCGGGCGGCCCAGCCCGCGCCGTCGATGGCGGGTCGGGTCGCTGCTCACTGACTCTGTCAGGTCATCTGCTCAGTGATTCTGTCAGTCCGGCGCGGCTCGGTGCTTTGGGCCCGGGCCGGTTCCAGGGGTGATCGGATCGGGGTGGGTAGCCGGGTCGCTCCGCACCACCCGGCGC
>CAWIOR010000012.1:0-167507 GCA_963837825.1 uncultured Chloroflexia bacterium | reverse complement strand
GAAAAATCATTCGGGGCGATGGTCGTCACGGAGCGTCAATGGTAGCCCGGCGACGGGTGGCCGGCAGCACTGCGTACAACCGCCCGACGGCGTCGGCGCTGGCTGCCTCGATTCGATTGATGTCAGAGTCCGCAGACGGTGGCGAGGTCAGCGGGTCGCGAGAAACTCGAGCACGCGCTGCCGGAGCAGCGCGGCGGCGTTCGCGTCGTACGACAGCAGGCTGGAGTCGGCGAAATAGTGCTGGTCGCCGGGGAGGGATGCGCCCCCTCGCGGATGACTAGACTCCGGTCACTCGCAGATGCGGGTGGACAACAAGGTCCCGACATGGCTGGTCGCTCAGCGGCGAGAGCCGGAGGACCCGACCGCAATGCCGTCCGCCCACCGGGGTCGGACCCCGGCTTCTGCCAGCGACCGCAGCACCCGTTCGGGCGTTCCCCAGTCCGCCCACGATAGAGGCGGCAGGCGCGACACGAGCAGGCGATCCGGACGGATCTCGAGGACGTGGTGCGAGAAGTCGGCCGTGGGGCAGGCCGCGTAGGCGTCCTCGACCGGTCGGCTCGCCCCATCCGCCGCGCGAGCGATCTGGCCCAACGCTGTCCCCACGCTCGGGAGTGCGGTGCGGACCAAGTCGCTCAGGGCGGAGGCTCTGGCCACGACGACCATGGTGTTCCACAAGTCGCCTCGCCTGAAGCACTCCTCAGCCCGCATAGGAGCTGGCTTCTCGAGGAAGGTGCGAACACCGAAGAGGTCGCCCCCCAGGCCATGGATCGACTGCGCGAGCTCGATCCAGCCGTAGCCTGGATCCGCGCTCGTTGGACGAGCACCGAGCAGGATGGTCCGGCGGTCGTCCGAAAGTGCCGAAGCCGTACGCCGGATGTGGCTCGCGAATGCCTTGTCGTCCTCGACGAAGTGGTCCGACGGGATGACCGCCAGGACCGCGCCAGGATCCGCAGCGGCGACCCATTGCGCCGGCCACAGGATGGCGGCGGCTGTCCCCCGATCCTCCGGCTGGGCGAACACATGGGGTGGCGATTGATCCGCAAGAGCCTCCCGCACCCACCGGTCGTGATCCCGGCGGGTCACAAGGATCGTTCGCTCGGGCGGCACCATCCAGCGGAGTCGCCGAAGCGTCCGACGGAGGAGGGACTCACCCTCGTCCGGGGCTGCGAATTGCTTGGGGCGATCGTCGCCGTGCACGACTCGAACCAGGCTCCGGAGCCGTCGACCGTCACCGCCTGCGAGCACGATCGCCCAGAGGCGGGGCTCATGACCGCTACCGTGCGATGCCCTCCGGAAGGCCGAGGTCGCGGTGGATGCTCCGAGGCTTCGTGGGCTCTCGTTGGCGGGCTTGATCCTGACTTGTGTCATCGCGCTCTTCGGTTCCCCCATCAGGGTTTCGCGAGCACGCGCAAGGCCGAGTGGTGCATCTGGGGACCGGGCAGAGCATGGAACCGACCTGACCCCGCCACAACGGTACGAATCGGTCAGGCGGATCGCGGATGGTCCCAGGCGCATCGCCCCGGTAGGATCGACGAATCGTCCCCATCGATCTGGCACGTCCGCTCCGGAAGGTCGCCGTCGTAGCTCCAGCTGCCGCGATCCCACGCCATGCCGCCGCCGCGAACCCGGGCCAGGATGCCCCAAGAACCGTCGCCGTCGCGGTGATCACGTCCGCCGGGAGCGGTCGCTCGTCCCCCAACGCCCACCCGCGTCTCCCGGAGAGCTTCCGCGGACGGCTCGTCACGGTAGTTCGAAGGACCTTGGGCTTCGAGCCAGACACGCGAGGTCAATGGGGCCAGGTGCGGGCGGCTACGGCGTGAACGGCGTCCCCTGGGGCGGCGGCGAGCTCGACGGGGCCGGCCAGGTCGTGATCCCCGGCGTGGTAGCGGGCGTCGTTCCGAGCGTTACCTCGTGACACAGCAGGCACAGGTTCGACGGTCGCTCGACGTGGTCGGCCGGGAGCTTGCCCGCCCGGCCGCCGGCCACGTGGCAGGTCAGACAGTCGGTCTCACCGGGCGCGGTCTGGTGGGCCGGCACGGGCGGCTCGACCGTCGGCAGGCGATGGCACAGCCAGCAGACCGTTTCCTTGCGATGGGTCATATCCGAGGGCAGCGGGGCCGTGCTCCCGTGGCACGACAGGCAGGCCAGGTTCTGGTTCTCGCGGTGCGGGCGCGACAGCGGCGCGGGCAGGTTGCCCGGCTTGTGGCAGACGGTGCACTCGCTCGCGTGGATGCCCGAATGGCCGGGAGCCGTGTCCACCAGCCGCTCGGGCGCGTGGCAGTCGGTGCACTTGCTCCAGCCTTCGAGCGGGTGACCCATGACCGGGATGGCGACCCGGTCGATCGTGCCCGTGGTGGTCGCATGGCAGCCGGCGCATCGGGCGTTCTCCGGGATGACGGCTCTGCCCATGTTGATGCCAGTGCTTGCCCCGGCCGAGGCCGCCGGCCCGGCCGTCGGCGCGAGGGTGCTCGTCGCAGCGATGACGCCGGCCCGTTCGAGCTCGGGGATGGCGATCTTGAGGATGACGACGCCCAGCATCAGCCCGACGGCCGCCGCCAGGGTCCCGGCCACGATCCAGTAACCATGACCCACCAGGGCTCGGCGGATCATGACTCGCCTCCGGGCCGTTCGTCGTTCGCCTCGCTCGCCTCGCTCGCCGCCCTCGCCGCGGCCCTGGCCGCCTCCAGCGCTGCGGCCCTGGCCGCCTCCAGCGCCGCGGCCCTGGCCGCCGCCCGCTCGGCCCTGGCCGCCGCCCGCTCGGCTCGCCGAGTGGCCAGGCGCTCGCGCGCCCTCGTGACGATGGCCGGCAGATAGAAGCCGACGTGGACCTCGGCCTCGCGCAGGTCGAGGTAGCGCTCGGCCAGGGTGAAGAAGAAGGCGACGAAGGCGAAGGCTGCCAGCACGATGCTGGTCTCGACGAGGCTCGGCGTGTAGGCGACGTAGGTCTCGGACACCACGCCCCCGACGGCCGTCGTGGGGATGACCTGCCCGGCGCTCACGAAGAGCAGCCGATCGATGACGACGCCGACGAAGACCAGAGCGGAGGCGATGCCGGTACCCGCCACCGTGCGACTGACCGGCAGGGCGATCAGGACCAGCGGGATCGCCAGGCCACCCAGGAGCCGGACCCAGAACGGGATGGCCAATGGCCCGCTGACCAGGGCCATGGTCGCGCCGTGGAGAGCGGCATCGTCGCTGGCCAGGCCGGCCAGCAACTGGCGGCCGAGCAGGATGAGCGAACCGACCAGTGCGACCGCCAGCAGGAGGCGGATCGCCGGGATGGCCAGCCGTCGCCCGCGCTCGAACCCGGCGAGCTCGAAGCGCCCGACGAAGGCGAACACGATCCCCAGGAGAGCAGAGCCGGCGAGCAACGCGGTGACGAGCATCGTGATCGGGGTGAAGAGGCCATACCAATACGTGCGGGCGAACAGCACGCCGAACACCGCGCCCAACGTCGAGGGTGCGAGGACCGCCGTGCAGGAGGACGCGAGACAGGCGTAGCGATGGACGTGGGGGTGACCAGTGAACATGCTCCAGACTTCAACGAGCAGGAAGACCATGTACACCGCGTAGAACGCCCCCATCCACCACATCGGCGAGGAGAGGGAGGGGTCGAAGACCGCACCGAAGACCAGCCGCACCGGATAGTGGAGGTCGAGGGCGATGACCCCGAACGCGGCGGTCAGCGACAGGACCGCCAGGATGGCGTGGCGCTTCTCCAATGGTCGGAACATGTCGATGCCGAACACGGTGCCCAATGACGAGCTCAGGCACAGACCGCTCGTCGTGATCGCGAAGAAGACATAGGCGCCGATCAGGATGCCCCACTCAAAGGACGGCGTCGTGCCGAAGACCTCGGTGCCGGGCGCGATCGTGAGCGCTGCTCCGACGCCGCCAAAGGCCATCACGACGAGCAGGAGGCCGTACCAGGCCTTCAGGGCCCGCGGCGTGCGCGTGACCTCGGCCCGCGCGGCCCGGTAGGCCACGCGAGGGCTGAGCACCAGCTCGCGACCCGCGACGTTGACCGTCATCATCCGACCTCGCCTTCGAGGCCGACGTAGTAGACGCGCGGCCTGGTGCCGAGAGCTGCCTTGAGGACCTTGGTCGGCGTGTCGCGCAGGACGACGCTGACCGGGCTGGTCGGATCGTTGAGGTCGCCGAAGGTGCGCGCCCCGACCGGGCAGACCTCCACGCAGGCGGGCCGGCGGCCGGTGGTGATCCGGTGATAGCAGAAGGTGCACTTGTCGGCGACGCCGGGCACGCCCCGCGGCGTATCGCCGCCGGCCGGCACGATGTAGCGCGCGCCATACGGGCAGGCCAGCACGCAGTAGCCACAGCCGATGCAGCGATCCTCGTCGACCAGGATGACGCCGTCCGGCGTGCGATAGGTGGCCCCGACCGGGCAGACACCGGTGCACGGCGAGTCCTCGCATTGCATGCACAGGTGCGGCACGAAGCGGGTGTCGGTGACCGGGGAGCCCCCGACCTCGACCGGGCCGGCGCCGGGTTCGTAGCCGTTGATCCCGCCCTCGGGAGAGTCGACGTGGACCGTTCCGTCGGCCGTCCTGGTGTGTCGCTCGACCCACGTCCGCGAGTACTCGGGGTCCCTGGGCACGTGGTTCTCGTCCTTGCAGGCGACCACGCACAGTCCGCAGCCGATGCACCGGTTCGTGTCCACGACGAAGCCCCAGCGATGGGCGGTCGGATCGTAGCGAGCCTCGATCGGCTCGGCGTCGTCGGTCGGTCCGCTGTCGGCGAGCCTGGTCAACCAGTCGAAGACCAGGCCCGACCCGGCCAGGCACGGCAGGGCGACCGCCCCGAGTTCGAGGACCGCCCGGCGCGAGATCCGCCGGTCGGCGAGCGGGGTCGTGCGGCTCGAGGTCGGCGGGGTCGTTCACGTTGCCGCTCTCAGGGCTTTCCGTTGGCTGCCGGGCCGTGGCAGGCAAGACAGGTCGCGTCGTCGACGAGCTCGTGTCCGGTCGGGATCTTCTTGAGTCCATCGGGCGCGTGACAGGTCGTGCACTCGGGCAGGTCGGCCAGGGGATGACTCACGGTCGGCGGCCGGACGGCCACGATCGAGTGTGGATCGTGGCAGCGCAGGCACGGCCCGCCGCTGTAGTGACTGGCCGGGTCGATCTGCGGGAATGCCGTCGGACGCCCTGCCGTGACGGCATGGCAAGTGACGCACAGCGCGCTCGTCGGCTTGCTGAGGACCGCCGCCCTGGCCGCTGCTGCGCTGGCCGAATGAGCAGCCGCCGGGGCCATGACAGGCCTCGCAGGAGACGTTGACGTGGATGCTCGCATCCTGGGCAGCGGCTTCCGGGGCATGGCAGGAGGTGCACAGCGCCTGCCCGGCGAAACGTGCGGGCAGGCCGGCCCAGGCCTGAGCGTTGGGCGCGTTCCTGACCGCACCGTACTGGCCATACAGGCTCGCGGCCACGAACGCGGCACTGCCCAGGGCGACCGAGACGACGACGACGAAGATGCCCACCCTGAGACCCGCTCGCGCCGCATGCGCGAGGCGCGCCCACTCGATCGAGGGCAGACCGAGACGCGGCCCGCCGGTCGACGGCTGCTCGCCACCCGTCGGCGCGGATCCGGCGTCGCCCGATGACTCCGGGGGGAGTGGTGAGCGCTCGCCTGCGATCGGCTGCTCGTGCTCGCTCATCGGTCGGCGACCCTGTGGTCCGGCGCGGGCTCAGCTATGAGCGGAGCGCTCCCTGTTCCCGTGGCCCAGGCGATACGCCCAGGCCACCGGGGTCAACGCCATGACGGCGACCGTCACGATGAGTGCGACGATCGCCGCCTCGCGGCCGAGTGAGAACAGGATCGCGTGGAGCGCCAAGAACGCCACGGCGAACTCGACCCACCAGCTCACGGCGGTCAACCCCAGCCAGCTCGCGACGCTGGCACCCCGGCCGGTGACTCGCGCCCAACGGAGGGCCACGACAAGGAGCACGATCCAGATCAGGACGAGTACTTGCATGACTACGTCCATCTGTCCTTACCTCGCTCGAGACCGCGGAGGCACCCTCGGCCGGATCGTCCGGCTCGTCGACGAGACCGGCGAGGCCTGTGACTTTCGGCCTGTCGCTCTGTCACCGACCTGGCATGCCGCCTCGCATGGCCATTCGATGCCCGGGCACACGCGCCGTCAACGGGCCATCAGGAGGGAAACCGCGGGCCATCGGGAGAGAAACCGCCGAATCGGTGGCGATCCTCTTGGTCAGGTCCATGGGCGTTCAGGCTCCCGCCCGGTCCGCCTCGAGGCCGGCCGGCGGCACCTCAGCGTTCTCGTCATCGTCAGTGACCCGTTCGAAACCGAGCGCGAACGCCACCCACAGCGCGACCACTCCGACCGCGGTCGCGCTCGATGAGATGAGCCCCAGTCCGTTCAGCCACGACAGCGGGTCCTGTATCCAGCCCGGCCACAGCCACAGGAAGATCAACCACCCGATCGACCCCACCACCGAAGCCAGCACGAACGCCAGCGCGCCGACCAGCACCGTCGACCATGAGCGACCTTCGCGTCGGGACGCGATCGCCGCGATCGAGACCCACAGCCCCAGGCGGAGCAGCCCGCTGATGATGATCGCCACGTTCAGGAGGACCAGGGTCCGCTCGCCGGGCACGATCAGGAAGCCCTCCACGGACAGTCCCGAAACCACGATCGCCAGGGCCACAGCCGAGACCAGTCCGGCGAAGAGACGCAGGCCCAGCCGTCGTCTCGCGCGTGCGAGATCGCCGAGGCCGAAGGCGATCCTGGTAAGCCCGAACAGCTCCAGGAGGATCGCCACCCCCCAGAGGGCAGACGATCGGACGAACGGGTCGCTGAGGTTCTCGTCGAGCGTTCGTGGGCCGATGATGACGTCGAGGACGCCCTCACCGAACAGCCGGACCATCTCGGCACCGACGAGGGCCAGCGCGCCCCAGCAGCAGCCACGGGGCGGCGCGGCCGGCTCGTCGACCGCCGACGAGCAGCGCTGCCGGGAGCAGCACCGTCGCCGCGCCCTCGACGACGTCCAGGAGCAGACTGAGGAGGCCGATCGCCGAGATGCCATCCAGGGCCGGACCGAGTCGGTCGTAGAGCCGGGCCAGGACGTCCGCGATGGCCAAGCCGACGAACGGCCAGGCAAGCGACGGGATCCGCCTGATGACCTGCCCGAACAGGGTCGGGATCCGCCCGAGCCAGGCAGGTGGGCGGATCGTGCCGACGATCAGATCGTTCGGATCGTCGCTGACCTCGGTCCTTTCGCGGGGCTCACCGCGCGGATCCATCCTCATCGGCCGCCCAGCAGCTGGCGGACCACCGGCGCGATCCGCTCGACCCACTGAGCGTACTGCAGCCCCGACGGGTGGAGACCATCCGAGGCGACCAGCGACCGATCGAGCCTCGCCGGACGCGTCGACGATAGCGCAGGGCCACCCGGCCATCCCAGGTCCGCGGTACTCTCCGAGTCGATGTCCGACCGATCGAACGACCCACTCGAAGCACCCGCGATCGCCCGCCGCCCGGGCGCCACCGGGCGCCGACCACGGGTGACGGATCGACCGGCCCCGAGCCCGTTCGACCAGCACGACTTCATGGGCCGGCTCGAATGGGGCGTGGCCGGCGTGCGGGTCCTCGCCCCGGTCGTCGACCTGGTCGTCGTCGTCGACGTCCTGTCCTTCTCGACGGCCGTGACCGTGGCCGTCGAGCGGGGTGCCCGGGTGGTCCCCTACCCGTTCCGCGACGGGACCGCCCGCGCCTACGCCAAGTCGATCGGCGCGACCCTGGCCAGCCCGAACCGAGGCGCGCCCGGCCCGACCCTGTCGCCGGCCAGCCTGCTCGGCCTGCGGCCCGGCGACCTGCTCGTGCTGCCCTCCCCGAACGGCGCGGCCTGCGCGGTCGCGGCCGCAGAGGCCGGCGCCATGGTCGTCGCCGGGTCGCTGCGCAACGCATCGGCCGTCGGGCGCCTGGTCGCCGCCCACGGCGGGGCGAGCGCGATCATCGCGGCCGGCGAGACCTGGCCCGACGGCGGGCTCCGACCGGCGGTCGAGGACCTCGTCGGAGCGGGGGCGATCCTGGCGATGGTCGAGCCGGCCGGCCTGTCGCCGGAGGCGCGCGGGGCGGTCGGCGCGTTCCACACGGCCCGCGCCAGGCTCGCCGCGATCCTCCGTGATAGCGCCTCCGGGCGGGAGCTCATCGGGGCGGGCTTCGAGCGAGACGTCGAGCTCGCCGCGGAGCACGACGCGACCGAGCTCGTGCCGGTCCTCGTCGACGGCGCGTTCGGGGGCGGGATGGGGTGACCGGGCCAGGCGATCCCGGCCCCGACGAGATCATCGACACGGTCTTCGACGCGGCGATCGGGCGGGCGATCGACCAGCTCCCGCCGGCCTACGCCGAACGGCTCGGCTCGGTCGCGATCGTCGTCGAGGACGAGCCGACCGTGGCCCAGCTCGAGAGCGTCGGGGCGGGCGGATTGTTCGGTCTGTACCAGGGCATCCCGCGCACGGCGTTCGGCGCCGACAACGTCCCGCTGCCCAGCAAGATCACCCTCTTCCGCGGTCCGCTCGTGCGCGCCCAGCGGGGCGATCTGGCGGGCATCGCGGCCGCGGTCGAGGAGACCGTCCTGCACGAGATCGCCCACCATTTCGGCCTGTCCGACGCGCGCCTGCTCGAGCTTCGCCGGGGCGGCTGACCGGAACGGTGCCCGGCGACACCACCGATAGGTCGTGGTCGAGCGTGCCGCTGGGCCATCGGTCAGGGGACCCCCGGACCATCGGGCCAGCCCGTCCTCACCCATGGTCATGGGATATCTACGCCTACTTGAGCGTCGCCCCGAGGAAGGCGCCTTCGTGCACTCGCAACCGGCCATGATCGAGGGAGATCTCGCGGCCGAGCCGGGAACGATCCGGCTCGTGCGGCTGCGCCTGACGCTCGCCCTCATCGCGATGGCCGTCGTCCCGATCGCGGTCGCCGCGCCGATCCTGAGCACCGCCCTGGACAGCCAGCGCGCCGCGGAGCAGGCCCAGGTCGAGCGCGACGCGGCGCATGTCGCGAGCGACCTCAGCGGCCGCCTGTCGAAGGTCTCGGCGACGCTGGCCCGGACCGCGGCCTCCGCCGCGGTCGGCGACTACGCGGCCGGCTCGAAGGTGGCCCTGGAGGGGGCCAGGGATGCCCTCGCGGTCCTGTCCGGGGACGGCGCCGACGGGATCGTCGCGGCCACCCTCCTGGACGTCCGCGGTCGACAGCAGATCCGGGCGGTCGGCGGGAAGATCGTCAAGCCCGGGCCGACGACCTCGGTCGACCCGCTCGTCGGCGCTGCGCTCGATGCGGCCCGGGGCGCGGTCGAGACCGGCAAGGTCGAGACCGGCGACGACGGGACCGCTCACCTCGCGATGACCACGCCGGTCCTCGCCGAAGGGGGCTCGGCGACCCCGATCGGCGTCGTCCGGGTCGAGCTGTCGCTCGACCAGCTGGTCCGGCTCGCCGGCACCGAGCAGCTCGGCGGCGGGTCCGCCCGGCTGGTCGACCGGTCCGGGGCGACGATCGCCCGGCTCGACGGGTCCCGCTCGGCAGCCGGTGCGTCGATCGGGGCCGCGACCCAGCTGCCGTGGCGGACCGACTGGACGGTCCGTCTCGTGGCACCGTCCCGGGTGGCCGCCCCGCCGCTTCCACTGATCGGGCTGCTCGGCCTGTTCCTGCTGATCCTCGGCGGGCTCGTCTTCTGGATGGCCCGCCAGGTCCTCCGTCCCGCCGAGCAGCTCGAGGCCTCGCGCGGGCGCCTCCGGGACATGTACCAGCTGGCGCGCGTCGACTCCCTCCACGACGTCATCACCGGGCTGGGCAACCACCGGGCCTTCCAGGAGGCCTTCGAGCGCCAGGTCAACGCCTCCCGGAGCGGACGCGGGTCGCTCGGCCTGGTGCTCATCGACCTGGACGACTTCCAGGCGGTCAACGAGGCCGCCGGCCACGGTGCCGGGGACGAGGCGCTGGCCGCGTTCGGCCAGCTCATCCAGGGGATGCTGCGGCCGACCGACCGCGCGTTCCGGATCGGCGGCGACGAGTTCGCCCTGCTGCTCCCGGGCGCGAACGCGGAGACGGCGACCGCCGTGGCGCGGCGACTCCTGGGCGTGTCGATGGACGCCCGGCCCGAGCGGGGAGCTCCGGCGGCGCGCTCGTTCTCGGCGGGCGTGTCCGCCTGCCCCGCGCTGGCCAGCGATCGCCGCCAGCTCCTGGACCAGGCCGACGCCGCGCTGACCTGGGCGAAGCGTCACGGGCGGACGAGCGTCGAGACGTTCGACCCCGCTCGCCATCGGACGGCCACCGCCGCGACGACGGATGTCGAGCAGACATCGGTCGGGGTCGCCGAGGTCATCGCCCGCCGGCTCCTGCGTCCGGTCTACCAGCCGATCGTCGACCTGAAGACCGGGCGGGTGGCCGGCTCCGAGGGCCTGATCCGGCCGCTGCCCGGATCGGGCTTCGCCAACCCCGGCGAGCTGTTCACGGCGGCCGAGACGGCCGGGCGAAGCGTCGAGCTCGACCTCGCCTGCCTCGAGATCGTCGCCGCCGGCGCGGTCGGGATGGGCGACGAATCGATCCTCACCCTCAACCTGTCGCCGCGGACGCTCGAGGCGGACGACTTCAGCGCCGGCCAGCTCGTCGCGCTCGTCCGCAAGGTCGGCCTCGATCCGACCCGGATCGTCCTCGAGCTGACCGAGCGGGAGCAGATCGAGGAGATGGAGCGCCTGCGCCGGAACGTCACCGCCTGCCGGAGCGCCGGGTTCCGGCTCGCCGCCGACGATGTCGGGGCCGGCAACGCCGGGCTCCGACTGCTCAGCCAGGTCCAGTTCGACATCGTCAAGATCGACCTGTCGCTGGTCCAGGGCGGCGCCGTCCACGAGGCCTCGATGTCGGTCGTCGGAGCGCTCCAGGACCTGGCTCGGCGGTGGGGCGCCTCGGTCATCGCCGAGGGGATCGAGACGCCCGCCCAGCTTCGGGTCGTCCGCGCGCTCGAGGTCGGCGCGGGCCAGGGCTACCTGCTCGGGCGGCCCTGCTCGGCCGAGGACGTGATCGCCCTCCAGGCGACCGGGGTCGACATCGAGGGGCTGGCCAAGAAGGACGACTGGCTCCACCGGATGGCCCGCGGCGGGGTCGGCCTGGCCACGCCCGCCAACGTGCGCTGACCCGCCCGGCGACACGACGATAGCCCAGCCGGAGGGCTATCCTGTCGCTGGCGTCGGATTCGTCTTGCCGCGGCCCGCGGCGGACGACTACGATGCGATCCGAACGGTCCCACGCGAGGTGGAGCGCCAGGCCGGGGTGGCGAGCTCACGTCCACGTATCGCCCGCCGGCCAACCGAGGAGGAACCATGCGCAGTCGAGCACTGGGTCTCGCGATCCTGTTCACGATGTCACTTGTCGTCACCGCCTGCGGTGCCGGCGGGCCGGACTACAAGAAGGTCGGCCTCGTCACCGACGTCGGGACGCTCGAGGACAAGTCGTTCAACGAGGCGTCCTGGCAGGGTGCCCAGGACGGCGCCACGGCGATCGGCGCGAAGTCCAGCAACATCGTGACCAAGGCGCCGGCCGATTACGCGGCCAACATCAAGACGTTCGTCGACCAGGGCTACGGGATCATCGTGACCGTCGGCTTCGCCCTCGGCGACGCGACGGTCAAGGCCGCCAAGGACAACCCCAAGGTCAAGTTCATCGGCGTCGACCAGGGCGTGTGCGTCGACGAGCAGGGCAACAACGATCCGAAGTTCGCCTGCAAGGGCGACCCGACGAAGCTCCTGCCGAACTACCAGGGCCTGATCTTCAAGGAGGACCAGGTCGGCTACCTCGCCGGTGTCGTCGCCGCGAGCATCTCGAAGTCCGGCGTCATCGGCACGGTCGGCGGGATCAACACGATCCCGGCCGTCACCCGCTACATCAACGGCTACAAGAACGGCGCGCTGGCCATCAACCCGAACGTCAAGGTCCTGGTCCAGTACGTCTCGACCGACATCACCAAGGCGTTCAACGACCCGGGCACCGGCAAGTCGATCGCCCAGCAGATGATCGGCCAGAAGGCGGACGTCATCTTCCAGGTCGCGGGGCTGTCCGGATCGGGCGCCATCGAGGCCGCCTGTGCCGCTCCGGGCGTCGCCGGCATCGGCGTCGACGTCGACCAGAGCAAGTCGCTGCCGAACCTGGCCAAGTGCATCGTGACCAGTGCCGAGAAGAAGCTGGCCAACGCGGTGTCCGCGGCGATCAAGAACATCGACGCCAAGAAGGACGTCGGTGGGACGATCACCTGGGACGCCTCGAGCGACCCGCTCGGCGTCGGCCTGTCGCCGTTCGGCGGCGATTACGCCAGCCTGGTCACCGCCGATGTCCAGAAGAAGATCGACGACGCCTTCGCCGGGATGAAGGCCGGGACGATCGATCCGTGCAAGCCGGTCGCCTGCGACGTCAAGGACTAGGCCGACAGGCGAACCCCAAGCGACACCCCACGAACGGGCCGACCCAGCGTCGGCCCGTTCGTGCTACCTGAACCGACTGAGGGCGACCGGGGATGACGATGGCCGAGAGCGTGCCCGTCCTCGAGATGCGGGGGATCACCAAGCGCTATCCCGGCGTGGTCGCCAACGACCGGATCGACCTCGACCTGCGCCCCGGCGAGATCCACGCCCTGCTCGGCGAGAACGGGGCCGGCAAGTCGACCCTGATGAACATCCTGTACGGGCTGGCCGTCCCGGACGAGGGCGAGATCCGGATCGACGGCCAGCCGGTCGACATCCTCGGACCGGCCGACGCGATCGCCCGCGGGATCAGCATGGTCCACCAGCACTTCATGCTCGTGCCGGTCCTGAGCGTCGCCGACAACATCCTGCTCGGCGAGGAGACGATGGCCAACCGGGTCTTCCTCGACCGGAACGAGGCCCACCGGCGGATCGAGGCCCTCGGTCGGCAGTTCGGGTTCGAGATCGACCCGGACGCCAAGATCGAGAGCCTGTCGGTCGGCTGGCAGCAGCGGGTCGAGATCCTCAAGGCCCTCTACCGCAAGGCCCGGATCCTCGTCCTCGACGAGCCGACGGCCGTCCTCACACCGCAGGAGACGGAGGAGATCTTCGCCGTCCTGCGCCGCCTCGCGGCCGAGGGCCACTCGATCATCTTCATCAGCCACAAGCTGTACGAGGTCCTCGAGATCGCCGACCGGATCACGGTCATCCGGCGTGGCCGGGTCGTCGGGCAGCGGATCCCGGCCGAGACGGACGAGGACGACCTGGCCGAGCTGATGGTCGGGCGCGAGGTCCAGCTGACCGTCGACCGGGGCGTCTCGCATCCGTCGAACGTCGTCCTCGAGGTCCGCGGGCTGCGGGCCAAGGACGATCGGGGGCGCGAGGTCGTCCGCGGGGTCGACCTGGAAGTCCGGGCGGGCGAGACGCTCGGGATCGCCGGCGTCGCCGGCAACGGGCAGGACGAGCTGGTCGAGGTCCTGACCGGCCTCCGTCGGCCGAGCGCCGGCCGGGTCTCCCTCCTCGGCCGCGACGTGACCGGCTGGCGACCGACGGCCGCTGTACGAGGCCGGGCTCGCGTTCGTGCCGGGCGATCGCTATCGCTGGGCGATGATCGCCGGCTTCCCGCTCGAGGACAACCTGGTCCTGACGAGCTACTACCGTTCCCCGTTCGCCAAGCGGGCTCGTGCGCCAGGACGGGGCGATCGACGACTGGGCGAAGGTGCTCATCGAGCGGTTCGACATCCGGACCCCGTCGGCCGAGGTGCCGATGGACACGCTGTCGGGCGGCAACCAGCAGAAGGCGATCGTCGCCCGCGAGTTCAGCGGCCAGCCCGAAGCTCCTCGTGCTCGACCAGCCGACCCGCGGCCTCGACGTGGGGAGCATCGAGTTCATCCACCGCCGGGCGATCGAGATGCGCGACGCCGGCGCCGCGATCCTGCTCGTCTCGGCCGAGCTCGACGAGGTCCTCGAGCTGTCCGACCGGATCGCCGTGATGTTCCGCGGCGAGCTCGTCGCGACCCTCGACGGGCGGACCGCTAACAAGGAGGAGGTCGGGCTGCTCATGGCGACCGGCCGACGCGACCAGCCGGCGACCAGCGAGGCGGGGGGGCCGGTCCGATGAGCCTCCCGGGCGGCGCAGCGGACGCGCCCCGGGCCGATCGCGAGCGTCGGTCCCGGGCCGTGCTCGGCCAGGCGCCGGTCGATCGCCGCCGTGCCGGTCGCGGCGGTCTTCCTGTCGCTCGTGGTGGCCTCCCTGATCATCCTCGCCTCGAGCCTGGTCACGACCGGGTCGCTCGACGTGACCCTGCCGTTCGTCGCCTACGGAGCGCTCCTCCAGGGCGCGTTCCTGTCCCGCCACGGGCCTCCTCAACACGGTCCTCCAGGCGACCCCGCTCCTCCTCGGCGGGCTGGCGGTCGGGGTCGGCTTCAAGGCCGGACTGTTCAACATCGGCGGCCAGGGCCAGTTCCTCCTGGGCGGCGACCCTGGCGGCCGGCGTCGGGCGCCGGCCTGGCGACCGCGCCGGCTCCGATCGCCATCAGCGCCTCGCTCGTCGCCGGGATCGCTCGGCGGGCGCGGCCTGGGGCTTCATCCCGGGCGCGCTCAAGGCGTGGACGGGCGCCCACGAGGTCGTCACCACGATCATGCTCAACTCGATCGCCTCGGTCGTGATCGCCTACCTGATCCTCGGGCCGCTGCTGGCACCCGGCTACTCGTTCAACCGGACAGGCGAGCTCGGCAACGCCGTGCTGCCGATCATCCTCGGCGGGAACATCCACCTCGGCGTCATCCTGGCGGTCGTCGCCGTGCCCGGCGGTCTGGTGGCTGCTCTACCGGAGCACCCTCGGGTTCGAGATCCGGAGCCGTCGGCGCCAACCCCAGCGCCGCCCGCTACGCGGGGATGCGGCCGGCCCTCCTGATCATCTTCACGATGAGCTTCTCGGGCCTGCTGTTCGGGATCGCCGGGGCGACCGAGATCCTCGGGCGTCAGCCACTTCATCATCCCGTCCTACGGCACGCTCGATCGGGTTCGACTCGATCGCCGTCGCGCTGCTCGGCCGGTCGCACCCGTTCGGGATCGCCTTCGCGGCGCTCCTGTTCGGCGCGCTGCGGGCCGGGGCCGGGCTGATGCAGATCCAGGCCGAGATCCCGGTCGAGATCGTCGACGTCATCCAGGCGGTCATCCTGCTGTTCCTGGCCGCCGACGTCGTCGTCCGGCGGCTGTTCCGGATCCGGGCCGCCGGCGGCATCGCGGAGCTCGAGACGGTCACCAAGTCGTACGGAGGCGGGACCCGCTGATGGACGCGATCGCGACGTTCCTCGACTCGATCCCGGTCCTCGGCGTCGTCTTCCAGCTGCTCGGCTACCTGATGGCGGTCCTGCCGGACATCGCCCCGATCTTCGTCGCCCTGGCCGCGCCGATCGCGCTGGGCGCGCTGTGCGGGATCATGAACGAGCGGTCCGGCGTGGTGAACATCGGCATCGAGGGGATGATGCTGAGCGCCGCGTTCACCGGGTTCCTGGCGGCCGGGCTGGCCGCCCAGGCGTTCGGTGGCGGGACCCCCTCGCCCGTCTTCGGGGCGACCCCGGCCGATCCTCATCGGGGTCGTCGCGGCGATCGTCACCGGGATGCTCGTGTCGACCCTCCATGCCTGGCTGTCGATCTCGATCCGGGCCGACCAGATCATCAGCGGGACGATCATCAACATCGCCGCATTCGGCCTGACCGGCTATCTCAACCGCCTGATCATCTCGCCCAACCCGCGCCTCGGCGCCGGCATCTTCCAGCCGTTCGTCCCGCCCCAGGCGCTGATCGACCTGCCGCTCGTCGGCTGGCTGTTCCGGGCGTTCCTGGCCCAGGGCCCGGTCGCGATGTCGGTCCTCGTCCTGGTCATCGTCCTCCAGGTGCTGCTGTTCCGGTCGCGCTGGGGCCTCCGGACCCGGGCCGTCGGCGAGCACCCGAAGGCGGCCGAGACGGTCGGCATCGACGTGATCAGGCTGCGCTATCGCAACGTCATCCTCGGCGGCATCTTCGCCGGGCTGGCCGGCGCCTACCTGACCCTCGAGCAGAGCGGCTCGTTCCAGAACGGGATGACCAGCGGCCGGGGGTTCATCGCGCTCGCGGCCGTCATCTTCGGACGCTGGACGCCGATCGGGGCGCTCGGGGCGGCCCTCCTGTTCACCGCCTCGGACGCCCTCCGGGTGGCGATCGGCCTGCGGCCGCCGATCGGGCGAGCTCGGCGACATCCTCAAGGCGATCCCCGGCGAGTTCTTCGGGGCCCTGCCCTACGTCGTCACGATCGTCGTCCTGGTCGCCGCGGTCGGGCGGAGCGTCGCGCCGGCCGCCGACGGCCAGCCCTACAAGCGCGAGGCGCGGACCTGATCGGCTCGGGATGACCGGCCGATGAGCGCCGAGGAGCGCGAGCGGGCCCGGGCGATCCTCGACCTCCAGGAGGGCCGGGGCCCGGTCAGCCTGCTCGACGACGCGGGGATCGCGGAGATCCTCCGGCGCGCCCGGCGGATCGCCATCGTCGGCGCCTCGCCCGACCCCGGCCGGCCGTCCTACGGCGTGCTGCGCTACCTGATCCAGCAGGGCTACGAGTGCGTCCCGGTCAACCCGAACGCCCGCGACGTGCTGGGGATCGCCGGCCTTCCGGACGCGTCGGCGAAGCGGTCGCGGCGAGTGGCCCGGTCGACATCGTCGACGTGTTCCGCCGCTCGGAGCTGTGCGTGCCCCACGCCGAGGAGGCCGTCGCGGTCGGCGCCCGCTGCCTGTGGCTCCAGCTCGGGGTGGTCAACTGGGAGGCGGCCCGGATCGCCGCCGCCGGCGGCCTCGACGTGGTCATGGACCGCTGCACGGCGATCGAGCACCGCCGCCTCCGCGGCCGCGGCTGAGGACGGCGGCCAGGTCGGTCCCGCGGTCCGACGCGGTCAGCGGACGACGAAGCCGGCGACGACGAGGACGATCCCGAAGCCGGCGACGAGGGCGCCGAGCCGGGCCTGACGGCGGAGGATCTCCATCGCCACCGAGGCGCCGGTCCTCGACTCGTCCCGGAGGCCGCCCCGCCAGGCCTCGTAGCGGGCGATGTTGTCGTCCTGGGCCTTGAGGGCGCGGTAGCGGTCCCACGGACCGTCGGGCACGCTGCCAGCCGATCGCCACGAGGACCGCCCCGCCGAGGATCAGGACGCGCGTTGACCGCGCCCATCAGCCGCCGCGCTCCGTCCGGCGACCCGGCCTCGAGGCGCTCGCGGATCGCCGCCTGGACCAGCCCGGCGTTGGCCTGGCCGCCGGTCGCCTTCATGACCTGGCCGACGAGGAAGCCGATCGTCGGCTTGCCGGCCCGGTAGTCCGCCACGGCCTTCGGGTTCGTCGGCGATCACCCGGGCCACGATCTCGTCGAGCGCCGCAGCGATCCGAGATCTGGCGGAAGCCGCGGGCCTCGACGATCGTCCCGACCGGGTCGCCCGGAGGCGAGGTGCCGGTCGAGGACCTCGCGCGCGTTCGCCCGGCTGATCTCGCCGTCGACGACCCGCCGGACGAGGTCGGCCAGCTCCGCGCCGACCGCCCGGCCGACGAGCCCGCCGGCCGTCCGCTCGGCGATCGTCTTGGCGGCCCGGGCGTAGTCGCCGCTGACGAGGTTGGCGACCTCCTTGGCCGGCAGCTCCGGACCCGCGGAGCGGATCGCCTCGAACGCGGCGGTCATCGCCGGGTCGGCCACGATCACGGCCGCGTCGTAGTCGGACAGCCCGAGCCCGGCGGTGTAGCGGGCCCGGCGGGCGGCCGGGAGCTCCGGCAGGCGGGCCCGGATCTCCGCCAGCCAGGCGGGGTCGACCCGGAGCGGCGGCAGATCCGGCTCCGGGAAGTAGCGGTAGTCGTGCGAATCCTCCTTCGTGCGCATGACGAAGGTGGCGCCCTTCGCGTCGTCCCAGCCACGCGTCTCCTGGCTGATCGTCCCGCCCGCCTCCAGGGCCGCCGCCTGACGCTCGACCTCGTAGGCGATCGCCCGCTCGACCGAGCGGAACGAGTTCATGTTCTTGACCTCGACCCGGGTCCCGAACGCCTCGCTCCCCCGCGGCCGGACCGACACGTTCGCCTCGACCCGGAGCTGGCCGCGCTCCATGTCGGCATCGGACACCCCGATCGTCCGGAGCAGCAGCTGGAGCTCCTCGGCGTAGCGACGGCCGGCCTCGGCGGACCGGATGTCCGGGTCGGTGACGATCTCCATGAGTGGCACGCCGGACCGGTTGAAGTCGACCAGGCTGACCTTCCGGCCGGTCTCGTCGGTGGCGTGGATGAGCTTGGCCGTGTCCTCTTCGAGGTGCGCCCGGGTGATCCCGATCGTGACCGGCCCGCCGCTCGTGTCGACGGTGATCCGGCCGTGCGCCGCGAGGGGCAGGTCGTACTGGCTGATCTGGTATCCCTTGGGAAGGTCCGGATAGAAGTAGTTCTTGCGATCCCAGCGGGTCGCCTCCGGCGTCGTCGCGCCGATCGCCGCCCCGGTCGCCAGGACGCCCTCGACCGCCTGGCGGTTGATCGTCGGCAGGGCGCCCGGCAGCCCGAGGCAGACCGGGCAGGTGTGGCTGTTGGGCGGCGCGCCGTCGTAGGCGGTCGAGCAGCCGCAGAACATCTTGCTGGCCGTCCGGAGCTGGCAGTGGACCTCGATCCCGACGACCGGCTCCCAGCGTGACAGGACGTCCGAGCCGGCCATGGCCGGTTCGGCGTCCAGTGACATCGCCGGGCCGCTCATCGGACGGCCAGGCCCTCGACGATCAGGGCCAGGCCATAGGTCGCCACGACGAGCCAGCCGAGCGCGACCACGGTCCGCCGGGCGAACGTCCGGACCCGCATCCTGGCCAGCACCGGCCGCGTCGCGTCGATCGCGCGACGGGTCGGCTCGCCGTCGTCGTGGACCAGCGGGCCGAGCGCCTCGCGGGCGACGACGTACCCCCGCCACGCTCCGACGACGGTCGCGATCGCCCCACAGGCCACGAGCAGCGTTCCCACGCCCGACAGTTTCGCATAGCCCTCCAAGTGCTCGACGCGCGGCCGCCAGGCGGTCGGCCGGGTCGGTCGCCCGTGCCGCCTTCGACGTCCGCTCGCGATCCGGGCGATCGAGGACGCCCGCCAGCGCCGGCTCGGCCGAGGCCGGCGCGAAGCCTGACGGCCCTCAGCCGTCGGCGCGGGTGCGCTCGACGAACCGGCCGATCCGCCGGAGCGCCTCCTCGAGCTGCTCGTAGGCCGTCGCGTAGCACATCCGGACGTGACCCTCGCCCGACGGCCCGAAGGCGCTGCCCGGGACGACCGCGACCCGCTCCTCGTGGAGGAGCCGCTCGGTGAACTCGTCCGACGACAGGCCGGTCGAGCGGACCTCCGGGAAGGCGTAGAACGCGCCGCGCGGCTCGAACGTCGGCAGGCCGAGCCGGTTGAGCCCGTCGACCAGCAGCCGCCGGCGGCGGTCGTACTCGGCGAGCATCCGCTGGACGTCCGGCTCGCCGTGGAGGAGCGCCTCGAGGGCCGCGTCCTGGGCGATCGTCGGAGCCGACATGATCCCGTACTGGTGGACCTTGACCATCCCGTCGAGGATGCCGGCCGGCGCGCACAGGTAGCCGACCCGCCAGCCGGTCATCGCGTAGGCCTTGCTGAAGCCGCCCATCAGGATCGTCCGCTCGCGCATCCCGGGCAGGGCCGAGAACGCGCGGTGGCGGTACGTGCCGTACGCCGAGCCGGTCGTAGATCTCGTCGCTGTAGACGAGCAGGTCGTGCCGGGCGGCGATCGCGGCGAGCTCGTCCTGGACGGCATCGGGCAGGACCGCCCCGGTCGGGTTGCACGGGTAGCCCAGGAAGAGCGCCTTCGTGCGCGGCGTGATCGCCGCCTCGACGGCCGCCGGGTCGAGCGCGAAGTCGTCGGCCATCCGGGTCGGCGACCAGCCGCGGGACGCCGCCGGCGAAGGTGATCGCCGGCACGTAGGCGACGTACGACGGCTCGTGGAGGACGACCTCGTCGCCCGGATCGCAGGTCGCCCGAAGGGCCAGGTCGACCGCCTCCGACGCGCCGACCGTGACCAGGATCTCGGTCGCCGGGTCGTAGCGCACGCCGTACCGGGCGTCGAGATGGGCCGACAGGGCCCGGCGCAGCTCGAGCGTGCCGTAGTTGCTGGTGTAGTGGGTCCGGCCGCGCATCAGGCTGGCCACGCCGGCCTCGACGATGTCGGCCGGGGTGTCGAAATCGGGCTCGCCGACGCCCAGGCTGATGACGTCGTCCATCGTGGCCAGGATGTCGAAGAAGCGGCGGATGCCCGACGGCGGGACCTCGCGGACGCGCCGGCTGAGGGCCCGTTCCGCGAGCGGCGGGCGGTCGGCCGGGAGGCTCGTCTCGGTCGTCACCGGGCGAGGATAGCCGACCTGCATCCGGCCCGCGGACGGCGGCGTAGCATCAGGCGAGGCGCGGGAGGAGGAGTCGACGATGCTGGGACGCCTGTTCATCAGGCTGATCGATGCCCAGGAGGGCTGGGCCCGGCCGTTCGGGGACTGGCTCCACGGCATCGTCGGGGCGATCTTCGGCCGGATCGTCCCGCTCCGGAGCTTCCTCAACGGGACGTGGCTCGGTCACCCGCTCCACGCCGTCCTGACCGATGCGCCGATCGGGGCGCTGACGCTGGTCATCGTCCTGGACCTGCTCGGCCAGCCGGTCGGCGCCGACGTCGCGCTGGTGTTCGGGATCCTGGCGATGGTCGGCTCGGCGCTGGCCGGCCTGGCCGACTACTCGGTGACCGACGGGAAGGCACGTCTCCGGGCGACGGTCCACGGCACGCTGATGGTCGTGTCGCTCGTCGTCTACCTCGTCTCGCTGGGGTTGCGGGCCGGCTCGCCGGCCGACCGGACCGCCCCGATCGCCCTGTCGGTCATCGCCTTCGTGGTCCTGTCGGCGGGCGCGTTCGTCGGCGGCGACGTCGTGTTCGTCCTCGGCAACATGGTCGACCGCCATGCCTGGCGCCCGGCGGGCGCCAGGTGGCAGCCGCTCGAGGTCGGCGACCTCCCCGACGGGGTGCCGGTCAAGGCGAAGCTCGGCATCCAGAACGTCGTCGTCGTCCGGCGGGGCGAGTCGATCCATGCCCTCCACGACCAGTGCGCGCACGCGGGCGGCCCGCTGAGCGGAGGACGGATCGTCGACGGCTGCATCGAGTGCCCGTGGCACCAGTCGCGGTTCGACCTGGTGACCGGCGAGCGGCGCCGCGGCCCGGCCGTCTACGACCAGCCGACGTACGAGGTGCGCCCGGCCGAGGCCGGCGGCTACGAGGCCCGCCGGGTCTCCTGACCCGGGCGCCGCCGTCGGGCGGCCAGCTGCGGGACGCCCGCGCTCAGGGGCCCGGCTCGAGCGGCGCGGTCCCGCTGAACACGGCCGGGCTGATCCGGTAGGACCGCGTGTCCTGCGCCAGCGCCGCGGCCCGGACCTTGGCCATGGCCTCCGGGTCGAGATGGACCACGCGGACCAGCTCGAGGACCTCCTGCTCCTCCTCGTTGGCGCCGGCCCAGCCGACCCGGACGCCGCCGACGCCGGGTGCGTAGTACTTGAGCTGGTGGGTGTCCGGCTCGTCCCGGTTGAACTCGTCGATGACCAGGACGTCCTTGTAGCAGCCCGCCGGCACGCAGGTCGCCGAGCCCGTCTCGAACACCTTCGCCCGGTCCGTCCAGCCGGCCGCCGGGCCCCAGCCCTCGGAGTAGCTCGGGGCGTACGGCTCCGGCTCGGGCTTCATGAGGATCCCCGCCTTCGAATCCTGGCGGCCGGCGATCCAGGCGGGGGCCTCGACGACCTTCCCGTCCTCGATCTCCTCGGGGTACTCGCCCATCAGCCAGACCGTCCCGCCGTCGTCCTGGGCGTAGAAGGCCAGCTCGGACTCGCCGAGCTCGCCGGCCGTGTAGTCCAGGTCGTAGGTGACGACGCTGCGAACGCCGTCGATGACCTTGACCAGGTCGGTGACCGTGATGACGACCTTCCGGGTGACCCGCTTGGTCCCGTCGTTGGCCTTGCCCTGGAAGACCCACTGCGTCCCCGGCGCGAGCGGGAACCAGCGGTTGTCGACGCTGGTCGAGGCGCCGAAGTCGGCGTGGTCGAACGGCTCGGTCAGCGACTCGGTCGGAGCCGGCTCGGGCGAGTCGATCGGCGGGCTCGCCCCGGTCGCCGGCAGGGTGATCCGCGGGGTCGGCGTCGGGGCCTCGAGCGGGGTCGCCTGCGCG
Organism: uncultured Chloroflexia bacterium; assembly: GCA_963837825.1. Lineage (GTDB taxonomy): Bacteria > Chloroflexota > Limnocylindria > Limnocylindrales > CSP1-4 > Chersky-267. The sequence goes on along the minus strand of CAWIOR010000012.1, from coordinate 145,283 downwards.
GCGTTCGGGGACGCTGTCGGATCGGCCGCTCCCGGCTGCCGATCGCCGGTCGTGCAGCCGACCAGGGACAGCGCGACGAGCGCCGCGGTCGCCGTGGACACGAGCCGCATCCGTCCCATCGTGCCCTCCGATCAGGCCGTCACGGCGACGGCGGTGGCGTCGTCCCGGTCGTCCCCTGCCCGCCCGAAGCGCAGGTAGAGCGATGGGACGACGAACAGGTTGAGCAGCGTCGAGGTGACGAGACCGCCCAGGATGACGACGGCCATCGGATGCTCGATCTCGTGGCCGGGAAGATCGCCGGCGATGACCAGCGGGACGAGGGCGAGCCCGGTCGCCAGGGCCGTCATCAGGATCGGCGACAGCCGCTCGCGGGCGCCGCGGATGACGAGCCCGGGCCCGAACGCCTCGCCCTCGTCGCGCTCGAGATGCTGGAAGTGGTTGATCAGCATGATCCCGTTCCGAGCGGCGATCCCGAACACCGTGAACAGCCCGACCAGCGATCCGAGCTGGATGACGCCGCCACCGAAGAACGTGGCCAGCAGACCGCCGACGAGCGCGAACGGCAGGGTGAAGAAGACCAGCGACGCCAGACGCCAGCTGGTGAACGAGGTCTGGAGGAGCAGGAAGATCATCACCGCCGCCCCGAGCCCGAACAGCATCAGGCGGTCGGTCGCGGCCTCACGCTCCTGGAACTCGCCGAGCAGCTCGGCGTGGTAGCCGAGCGGGAAGTCGATCTTGGCGATGGCGCTCTTGACGTCGCCGACGACCGACCCGAGGTCGCGCCCGAGGACGTTGGCGCCGACGTTGATCCGTCGGGTCAGGTTCTCGTGGATGATGCTGTTCGGCGTCGGCCCGACCCGGACGGTGGCGACGTCGGCGAGGCGGACCGGCTCGCCGCTCGGCGTGTCGATCGGCATGTTCTCGATGTCGGACAGGCTGGTCCGCGCCGTCGGCACGGTCCAGACCTGGACGTCGTACGCCTTGCCGTCGTGGAAGATGTCGCCGACCTCCTCGCCGGACATGAACGTGGCCGCCGCCCGCCGGACGTCGCCGGGCTTGATCCCGTAGCGCTGCGCGGCGGCCAGGTCGACCTCGACCTCGATCTGGGGGATCTCGACCAGGAGGTCACGATGGGGCCCGTCGATCCCGCGAACCTTGGCCAGGGCCGACTCGATCTCGACGGCCTTCGCCCGCAGGACGGCCAGGTCGGGACCGTAGATGCGGACGACGATCGCGTCGCTCGACCCGGTCAGGACCTCGTCGATCCGCTCGTTGAGGTAGGTCTCGACGTTGCGGAACATCCCCGGGTAGCCCTGGGCGACCTCGTCGATCGCCTCGACCGTCTCGTCGTAGTCGACCGTCGGGTCGATGCTGATCCAGTTCTCGCCGAAGTCGACGCCGGCGATCTCCTCGCCCAGGAGGGCCTGGCCGATGTGCGAGCCGAAGTTGCGGACGCCCGGGATGGCCCGCAGCTCGCGGCTGGCGGCCAGGACGATCCGGGCCTCCTCCGGGCGCGACGTCCCTGGGGTGGTCACCCAGTGCATCAGGAAGTCGCGCTCCTTGAACTCCGGGAACAGCGACTGCCCGAGCTGGGGCACGACGGCGATCCCGGCCACGGCGACGACGGCCACGGCGGCGAACGCCGGACGGGCGCTCCGGATGACCCGCGCCGAGGACGCGTCCCGTAGGCGTCCCGGAGCCGATCCGCGATCGGCGAGCGGCGTCGCTCGATCCGGGCGTTGCTCAGCAGGATCAGGCCGAGTGCCGGGGTCACGGTCAGGGCGACGACGCAGCGACGCCAGGACGGCCAGGCCATAGGCGATCGCGAGCGGCCGGAAGAACGCCCCCGACAGTCCCTCGATGAAGAGGACCGGCAGGAGCGCCACGACGTCGATGAACGTCGCGTAGATGATCGCCCCGCGGACCTCCAGCGAGGCCTCGAGGATGACCGACGCGGTCGATCGCACGCTCGCCGGCGGCCCGCTCCAGGCGCAGCCGCCGCGAGATGTTCTCGATGTCGATGATCGCGTCGTCGACGACCACCCCGACGGCGATGACGAACCCGGCCAGGATCATCGTGTTGATCGTCGCCCCGGTCAGCACGAGGACGAGCGCCGCCGCCATCAGCGACAGCGGGATGGCGACCAGGCTGATGAGCGCCGTCCGCCAGTCGAACAGGAACGCGAGGAGGACGAGGAACACGAGCGCCGAGCCGAGCAGCAGCGTCCTGCTCAGGTTGTCGAGCGCGAGCTCGATGAAGTCGGCCGGGCGGAAGATCGTCGAGTCGACCTCGATCCCCTGGAGACCCGGCCGCATCTCGTCGAGCGCGGCCTCGACGCCGCGGGTCACGTCGAGCGTGTTCGCCCACGGGAACTTCTCGATGATGAGCATCAGGCCGGGGCCGTCGTTGATGATGGCGTCGCCGATGAGCGGCTGATGGTCGACGACCAGCTTGGCCACGTCCGTCAGCGCGACCTGGTCTCCGTTCCGCCCGACGAGCGTGACGTGGGCGAGGTCCTCCGGCTCGATGATCGGCGGGACGTGCTGGACCGCCAGCCGCTGGTTCGGGGTGTCGATCGTCCCGCCGGTGCCGATGACGGCCCCGGACGAGAACTGGAGGATCCCGACGTCGAGCGCCTCGGACGTCGCATCCATGACCTGCTGGAGCGAGACGCCGTACTGGGCCAGCCGATCCGGCTCGGCCTGGACCTGGAGCATCTTCAGGCGCTCGCCCCAGATCGGGATGTTGGCCACGCCCGGGACGCTGAGCAGGCGGGTCCGGATCTTCCAGTAGGCCGTCATCGACATGTCGATGAGCGAGACGGTGCTCGACGACATGCCGATCTTCATGACCCGGCTGGTGGCCGACAGCGGCGGCATCATGATCGGCGGGCCGGCCCAGGTGGGCAGCGTCGCGGTCACGCTCGTCATCCGCTCGGCGACCAGCTGCCGGGCATGGAGCAGGTCCGTACCCGGCTTGAAGATCAGCTCGATCGCCGAGACCTGCGGTGCCGACTTCGAGCGCAGGATGTCCAGGCCCTGGACGCCGCTCAGCGCCTGCTCGAGGGGGACGGTGACGAGCGACTCCACCTCGGCGGCGGTCATCCCGAGGGCGGGCGTCTGGATCTCGACCCGCGGCGGCGCGAACTCGGGAAAGACGTCGACCGGGACCTGGCGGAGCTGGGCGGCACCGAAGAAGACCATCCCCACCGCGAAGCGCGATGACGAGGAATCGGAACCGCAGGCTCGCGCTGACGATCCGGCGCATCATGGCTGGAGGGCCCGCGTGCGTCATTCGGGGTCGCCGACCCCCTGCTCGGCGCCGTACAGCTCGGCGACGCCGACGGTCACGACCCGGGTCCCGACCGGCGGGCCGTCCTTCAGACGCGCGTCGTCGCCGACGATGGTGTCGACCACGATCGAAGCGCGGACGTACTCGAGCCCCTTCGGGTTGGTGAAGACCCAGGTGGCGCCGGCCTCGTCGTAGAGCACGGCGGCGTACGGGACGACCGTCCCCGCCGGTCTCGCCGGCCCGAGCCGGCGCGGTCTGGATGCCCAGCCGCTCGGCGCTCTTGTCGGACAGAACGACCAGGCTCAGGTCGCTGCCGTCGATCGGAACGACGGTGACGGCGGTGTCGGGCGGGGCCGCCTCGGCCGGGGCTGCGCTGCAGGCGGCCAGCGGGAGCGCCAGGACGATGAGGGCGACGAGCGGGAGATCCTTGAGCTTCATCGGAGTCCCTTCCAGGAAGCGTGCATCGCCGGTCAGGCCGGGCTGAGACCCGGCTGCTCGAAGAGTCGGGCGGTCGACGGATCCGACCCGGGGTCCAGCTCCGGGCGGAGATACAGGGTGGGCAGGACGAACAGGGTCAGCAGCGTCGAGCTGAGCAGGCCGCCGATGACGACGAACGCCATCGGACGGACGATCTCGAACCCGGCCCGGTCGCCCAGCAGCACGAACGGCACGACGGCCAGACCGGTCGCCAGCGCCGTCGTCAGGGTCGGCGCGAGGCCCTCGTCGCCGGCGCGCAGGACGAGCTCGAGCCGCGACGCATCGGGGTCTTCGCGCCGGAGGCGCCGGAACCGGTCCACGGATGTGACGCCGCTCCGGGCCGCCAGCCCGAGGATCGCGACGAAGCCGGCCAGCGAGCCGAGCGAGGCCACCCCACCGGACAGGCTCAGGCCGATCATGCCGCCGGTCAGGGCGATCGGCAGGCTGACGAACACGACGAGCGCGAGGCGCCAGCTGGCGAACGCGGCCTGGAGCAGGAGGAAGGCGACGATGGCAGCCGCGACCCCGAACGCGATCATCCGATCCCGCTCCGCGCCCAGGTCGGCGTACCCGCCGAGGAGCTCGGCGTGGTGCTCGAGCGGGAACGGGACCCGCGCGATCGCCGCCTGGACGTCGCCCGCCACGGCGGACACATCCCGCCCGCGGACGGCGATCCCGACGTCGACCCGGCGGGCCACGCCCTCGCGCTTGATGACGTTGGGCGCCGAGGCGACCCGGACGGCGGCGACGTCACCGAGCCGGACGTGGCCGCCGGTCGGGGTGTCGATCAGGAGGTCCTGGACGCTCGACATGCTGTGGCGGATCTCCGGCGTCCCCCAGACGACCACGTCGAACACCTTCTGGTCCTCGAACAGGCTCCCGACGATGAGCCCCGACAGCAGCGTCGCCGCCGCGCGGCGGACGTCTCCGGCCTTGATCCCGTGCTGCTGCGCCGCCTCCAGGTCGACCTCGACCTCCAGGGTCGGTTCGTCGGTCGGCGAGTCGACAGCCGCCGAGGCGACGCCATCGATCCCGGCAACGGCCGCCCGGACCTCGTCGGCCTTCGACCGCAGGACGCCGAGGTCCTCGCCGTAGACCCGGACCACGAGGTCGTCGCCCCGCCCGGCGAGGGCTCCGGCGATGCGCTCGTTCGGAAGGGTCGTCACCCGATGACGGATGCCCGGATAGCCGTCCGACGACCGCCTTGACCGCCGCGACGGTCGAGTCGTAGTCGGCCGCCGGGTCGATGGTCACCCAGAGCTCGCTCGAGTTCGGCTCGACGACCTGGTCCGATGCGATCGCCCGCCCGACATGGCCGCCGACGCCGCTGACGCCGGGCAGCCCACGGAGCTCATGGCTCGCCAGGGCGACGATCCGATCCATCTCCCCTGCCGACGTCCCGGTCGGGCCGTCCCACTGGATGAGCAGGTTCCGATCGCGGAAGGCCGGGATCATCGACGCGCTGGCGAGCGGGACGGCCACGATCCCGACGGCCGCGACCGCGGCGGTGACGAGGAGCACGCGGCGCGATCGTCCGATGGCCCGGCCGAGGACCGACCGGTAGCCGTCCCGGAGCCGTCGCGCGAGTGGGGACTCGCGACGCCGGCCCGGCCAGCGGGACAGCAGGACCACGGTCAGCGCGGGGGTGACGGTCAGAGCCACGACCATCGACGCCGCAACGGTGACGAGGTAGGCAAGGAGGATGGACGGCAGGAACGCGCCGACCGCGCCGCCGAGGAACAGGAGCGGGACGATCGTGGCTGCGATGATCAGCGTCCCGTAGACGAGCGCCCCGCGGGCCTCGAGCGTCGCCTCGATCACCGTCGCGGCGAGCGACCGGTCGTCGGCCCCGCCGTCCCGACCCGGCGCGCGGTCAAGGACCCGCTCGGTCCCGACGACCGCGTCGTCGACCACGACCGCGAGAGCCAGAACCAGCCCGGCGACGATCATCAGATTGAGCGTCGCGCCGAGCAGGTGGAGGACGATCAGCGCGGCGAGGATCGAGGCCGGCATCGCGACAAGGGCGATGAGCCCGGCGCGCAGGTCGAACAGGAGCGCCCCGAGGACGAGGGCGATGAGCAGCAGGGCGAGCAGGAACGCCAGGCCCAGGTCGGCCGCCGCCTGCTCGATGAACGTCGCCGGGCGGAGGACCGACGTGTCGACGTCGATGCCGGCGAGCCCCGGCCGGAGCGCCGCGAGGGCCTCGTCGACGCCGGCGGTCACCTCGAGGGTGTTCGCGGCGGGGAACTTCTCGATGACCAGGAACAGCCCGTCGCCATCGTTGACGACCGCGTCGCCGATCAACGGCTGGTGGTCTTCGACGACCGTCGCCACGTCACCCAGGCGGAGCCCGCCGGGGACCGGACCGGCCTGCGGATCGACCGGCTCGATCGTGACCTTGGCCAGGTCCGCGGCGCTGTTGATGGGCAGGATGTGCTGGATCCCGAGACGCTGGTTGGAGGTGTCGATGAAGCCACCGGTACCGGGGGTCGATGCCTCGAGGAAGCTGAGCGGTGAGACCCACAACGCGTTGCCGGCCGTGCTGATCACCTGGAGCAGCGAGACGCCGCGATCGCGCAGGCGGGCCGGATCGACCTGGACCTGCAGCTGACGCTCGCGCTGGCCCCAGATCGAGACGTTGGCCACGCCCGGCACGCCCATCAGCCGGGGCCTGAGGGTCCAGCGCGCCAGGACCGACATGTCGATGAGCGAGATGTCCTTCGACGACAGCCCGACCATCATCACCCGGTTCGTCGACGACAGCGGCTGGAGCATCGCCGGCGGCTTCGAGACGTGCGGGAGGCCGGGCGCCTGGGTCAGCCGCTCGGCCACCACCTGGCGGGCTCGATACAGGTCCGTGCCCGGCTTGAAGTACAGGGCGACCGACGACAGCCCGGGGATCGACGTCGACTCCATCCGGTCGAGCCACGGGAGCCCGGCCAGCAGGTCGGCTTCGAGAGGCACGGTGATCAGCTGTTCGACCTCGGCGGCTGACAGCCCGAGCGCCTCGGTCTGGACCTCGACGTAGGTCGGCACGAACTCGGGCACGACGTCGACCGGCATCGTCCGGAGCTGGGCAGTGCCGAACAGGATCAGCGCGGCCGCGATCCCGATCACCAGGCCACGCAATCTCAGACTCGACGCGACGATCGAGCGCATCACGGCCGGGACCCCCACCGAGCGAACGTCACGCACCAACTCCGCGGTGCGTTCGCGCACCGCCGCGGGACACCCGAGCAGCGTTGGGCACCCTGCTCCGGGGCCGGATCCTTCACGGATCGCCCTTCCCTCCGGGGCGCCGAGGTCGCGAGACCTACCCCCCATCGGATCAGGACGCCGTCGAATTCATCATTGCCGTGGGAACGGGGCGTTCCTATACTCACGGTTCACCATTCAGGGGGTCCGCCCATGACCACCCGATCCGGTTCCAGGGGGACCGGGATCCTGCGCGACGGTTGGCTGTTCGGTCTCGGGCCGGCCGGTGTGCGCCGGCTGCTGAACGTGGCCGTCCTCGCCCTGGTGGTCGCGACGCTGGCCGGATGGGGTGATCCGGACCTCGTCGTCGACATCCTGTGGGTGACCCTCGCCATCGGCGCGTTCGTCTTCGGGTTGCGCCGGACGATCATCCGGATCGTGGTCGTGACCGTCGTCGTCCTCGGCTTCTCGGCGATCGAGGGAGTCGTCCTCGATCAGCCGACCGAGATCGAGATCCTCGATCCCGAATGGCCGCTGATGGTCGGGTTGTCGATCCTCATCGCGGTCCTCGCCGATCGGGTCTCGACCATCGCGCGTCACTACGCCGCCCTGTACCGCCAGGCCAGCGACCGCCTCGTTGCCGCTCACGAGGACGAGCGAAGCAGCCTGGCCCGCGACCTCCACGATGGTGTCGGGCAGACGCTGACTGCCGTCGTCCTCACCCTCGACGCCGCGGATGCGGAGCTGTCGACCCCGCCGGACGCACGGACCGCCGACAGCGCCGAGTCAGCCCACGCGGCCGTCCGCCGGGCACGGGGGCTCGCCCTCGCCGCCCTCGACGAGGCGCGAGCCGTGGCCGCGCAGCTCCGCCCATCGCGGATCCAGGCGCTCGGGCTGGGTGCCGCGGTGCGCGGGCTGGCCGAATCGGCCGGCGTGTCGGTCGACGTCCGGTTCGCGCCGACGATCCTCCCGCCGGGCCTCCTCGAGCCCGAGCGGGAGATCGACGCCTACCGGATCGTCCAGGAGGCGGTCGGCAACGCCGCGCGCCACGGCCACGCGGCCCACGTCTGGATCGATGCCGACGTCGCCGACGGGCTGGTCACCATCTCGGTCGGCGACGACGGCGTCGGCTTCGACAAGGCGACGACGACCGTCGGGCTCGGCCTCGTCGGCATGGAAGAGCGGGCGACGATCCTCCGTGGGCGGCTCGAGGTCCGCTCCCAGCCCGGCTCCGGGACGGTCGTCGACCTCCAGATCCCGGTCGATGCTCCACCGCCGGCGATCGAGCCGTCGGGCGTCACCGTGCAGGACGCCCAGGGCGCGCTCCGATGGACGAGCTGACCTCCCCCGCCCGACCCGGCGATCCGGCACCGGCCGCTCTCGGGTCGGGGACGCGCTCCGGGCCGCCATTCCGGCGCCAGCTCGCGCCGATCCGGGTCGGCCTGGTCGACGACCACACCATCGTCCGCGAGGGCCTCCGGCTCGTCCTCAGCAGCGACAAGGGCTTCGAGGTCGTCGGGGAGGCGGCCACCTTCGAGGAGGCGTTCGAGCTCGTCGCGACCACCCACCCGGACGTCCTGCTCCTCGACCTCACCTTCCCGGAGGGCGACGGGCTGCCGCTCCTGCGGGCCCTGCGGGCCCGCCACCCGGACTTGCGGGTCATCGTCCTGACGATGGATCGCGGCTCCGAGTCGGTCCGCCAGGCGCTCGTCGCCGGCGCCCTCGGCTACGTCGTCAAGGGCGCCCGCTCACGCGACCTGTTCGAGGCGATCCGGGCCGTCTGGCGCGGGGAGCGCTACCTCCACAGCAGCATCACCGGGGCGATCGTCGACGACGCGATCCGGCTGACCCAGAGCGGTCAGCAGCTGAGCGTGCGCGAACGGGAGATCCTCAGCCTCCTCGCCAGCGGCCACTCGCCGCCCGAGGTCGGCCGGATGCTCGGGATCAGCATCCACACCGTCCGCCGCCACGTCGCGAACCTGTCGGCCAAGCTCGGCCTCCGCGGCATGGGTGCCCTGACCCGTTACGCCATCCAGCACGGCCTGATCCGCGAGCGGTAGGCCGGTCGACCGGGGCGCCGGCGCGGCCGGCGACCGTCAGGCGAGGGCGGCCGCCCGCTCGGCCGGCGTCCGCGCCGCGGGGTCGAGGCTCGCCGCAAGGTCCGTCGGCTCGAGGGTCCGCCAGTCGGCCGCGGCGGTCAGGCCCTCGTAGCCGCGGGCCAGGGCGAGGAGCGCCGGCTCGGTCCACGGGGCGCCGATGAACTGGAGCCCGACCGGCAGGCCGTCCGACAGGCCGCACGGCACGGAGATCCCGGGCAGGCCGGCCATGTTGACCGGGAGCGTGCAGGCGTCGTTGAGGTACATCGCGACCGGGTCGGCCATCTTGGCCCCGAACCTGAAGGCCACGCCGGGGCTCGTCGGCGCCACGATCGCGTCGAAGCCGGCCGCCCAGACCGCGTCGAAGTCGGCCTTGATCAGGGTCCGGACCTTCTGGGCCTTGAGGTAGTAGGCGTCGTAGTAGCCGGCCGACAGGGCGTACGTCCCGAGCATGATCCGGCGCTTCACCTCGTCCCCGAAGCCCCGCCCGCGGGTCGCCAGGTAGTTGGCCAGGACGTCGCCGTCCGACGCCCCCGGCCCGTAGCGGATCCCGTCGTAGCGGGCCAGGTTCGCCGAGGCCTCGGCCGGAGCGACGATGTAGTACGTCGCCAGGCCGTAGTCGGTATGGGGCAGGCTGACCTCCTCGACGATCGCCCCGGCGGCCTCGAGGACGGCCACCGCCCCGCGGACCCGGGTCGCGCTGCCGGGCTCCATCCCGGCCACGAAGTACTCCTTCGGCAGGCCGAGCCGCTTGCCGCGCAGCCCCGCGGCCGCCGCGTCGTCCGAGACCGCCAGGTGGAGGAGCTCGTCGGGGACCGGCACCGGCGCCGAGGTCGAGTCGCGCTCGTCACGACCGGCGACGGCGTGGAGCAGGGCGGCCGCGTCCCGGGCGTCACGGGCGAACGGGCCGATCTGGTCGAGCGACGACGCGAACGCCACGATCCCGTAGCGGCTGACCCGGCCGTAGGTCGGCTTCAGACCGACGATCCCGGTCAGGGCCGCCGGCTGGCGGATCGACCCGCCCGTGTCGGTCCCGATCGCGAGCGGGACGTGGAACGCGGCGACCGCCGCGGCCGAGCCGCCGCTGCTCCCGCCCGGGACCCGATCGAGGTCCCACGGGTTGGCGGTCGGGCCGTAGGCCGAGTGCTCGGTCGACGAGCCCATCGCGAACTCGTCCATGTTCGTCTTGCCGACGATGACCGCCCCGACGTCGTGGAGCCGCTCGACGATGTGCGCGTCGTACGGCGCCCGGTAGCCCTCCAGGATGCGCGACCCGGCGGTGCACTGACCGCCGGACAGCGAGACGAGGTCCTTGAGCCCGACCGGGACGCCGAGCAGCGGATGGAGCGCATCGAGGGCGGTCGGGCCATCCCGCCGGGCGGCGGCCAGACGAGCGTCGGCGGTGTCGGCCTCGGCCAGGGCGCGCTCGTCGTCGATCGACAACCAGGCGTTCAGGGCGCGGTTCCCCGCCCTGGCCGCGTCGAGCGCGGCGACGGTCACCTCGCGCGAGCTCAGCTCGCCGGTCCGGAGGAGTTCCGCCAGCTGGTGGGCGTGGAGACGGGTCGAATCGGTCATCGGGGGCTGGCGGGTCGGTCGGCGGGCGGAATCAGTCGCCGCCGATGATCGCCGGCACGACGATGAACCCGCCCTGGTGCGTCGAGGCGTTGGCGAGGACCGCTTCGACCGGGAGCGAGCCGGTGACGACGTCGTCGCGCAGGATGTTCTCGAGCTCGATCGTCTGGGCGGTCGGCGGGATGTGCTCGGTGTCGAGCTCGGCGAGCTTCGTGTACTGGTCGAGGATGTGGTTGAGCTGGCCCTCGAGCAGGGTCAGCTCCGCGTCGGTCAGGCCGAGTCGGGCGAGGTGGGCGACATGGGCGACGTCGGCGCGGGAGAGCGTGGCCATGACTCGATGATAGCCGCTACGATCCGACGATGGCCGAGGAGCAGACGATCCGCCCGATGACGGCCGAGGACGTCGAGCCGGCCGCCGAGGTGATGGTCGGCGGCGGGTGGGGCGATCGGCGCCGCCTCCTGCGCTTCGCGCTCGAGCAGCCCGGGCTGATCCCGCTCGTCGCCGAGGTCGACGGGCAGGTCGCCGGGACCGGCGTGGCGACGGTCAACGGCGCGGTCGGCTGGGTCGGCCTGATCTTCGTCGACGAGGGCCTCCGCGGGCGCGGGCTCGGGACCGACCTGACCGAGGCGGTCATCGCCGAGCTGGCCGAGGCCGGCTGCACGGCCTTCGCGCTGCTCGCCTCGCCGCTCGGACGGCCGATCTACGAGCGACTCGGGTTCAGCGCCGAGATGGACTACACGATCATCGCCGCGCCTGGCCTCGGTCGGACCGTGGCGGACGTCAGGCGCGCCGAGCCGGCCGGGCCGCGCCTCCGGCCGTTCGTGCCGGACGACCTGGCGGCGATCCTGGCCCTCGATCGTGCCGCGAGCGGCGAGGACCGGGCGCACCTCCTGTTGGCCAGCGTCGATCCGGCGAGCACCGTCGTCGCGCTCGGGCCGGACGGCCGGGTCGTCGGCTTCGAGGCCCGGGCCCCATGGGGCGGTCACCCGACGATCGCGCCCGAGCTGGCGGACGGCGTCCGGCTGCTCGAGGACCGGCGCGCCCGCACGCCCGCCGGGGTCGACGCCCGGACCGCCCTGCCGGATGCCGATCGGGGCCGCCTCACCACGCTCGAGAACCTCGGCTGGCAGGCCGAGCGCGAGCTCGTCCGGATGGTCCGCGGCACGCCGATCCGCTGGCAGCCGGGGGCGATCTGGGGGCAGTTCAGCTACGCGACCGGGTGACCCTCAGGTCGGCCCGACCATCTGCCACCAGGCCCCGGCCAGACGGAGCTCCGCGGCGGCCCGGACGACCTGGCGGTACGCGTCGAGCAGGTCCTCGGCCCGGACGTCGATCTCGCGGACCTGGCCCTCGACCAGGCAGGCCAGGTGGATGGCGACCCCACCGTCACGCCCGATCTCGAGCTCGGTGACCAGGATCCCTTCCCCGAGGACCCGCTCGAGGTCGTCCGCCAGGCGGGCCGCGAACCGCTCGTCGGCGTCGCTCATCGCCCGACCGCGCGTGGCCATCACGGCTCCTCCCCGGCCAGCAGCCGGCGGAAGGCGGTCTCGTCGAGGACCGGCACGCCGAGCTCCTGGGCCCGGGCCAGCTTGGAGCCGGCGTTCTCGCCGGCGACGAGGTAGTCGGTCTTCCTCGAGACCGACCCGCCGGCCTTGCCCCCGGCGGCCCGGATCGCCTCCTCGGCAGCCTGCCGGTCGAAGCCCTCGAGCGAGCCGGTGACCACGACCGTCCGGCCGGCCAGCGGACCGGCGGCCTCCTCCCCCGCCCCGGCCATCGGGCGGACCGCCGGCCGCTCGGCCTCGACGCCCGCCTCGACGAGCTCGTCGAGCACGCCACCGGTCGTCGGGTCGGCGAACCAGCCCGCGATCGCCCGGGCGACGACCGCCCCGACCCCGGGCACGGCCGTGATCCGCTCGGGGTCGTCGGTGGCGACCCGGCGGAGCTCCCGGGCCACCCGCGCGGTCCAGCCGTCGGGGCCGCCCATCGGCTCGGCCTCGGCCGGCGGCCATTCGCGGACGATCCAGTCGGCCAGGTCGATCGCCGTCTGCTCGCCGACCTGCGGGATCCCGAGCGCGGCGACGATCCGGGCGAGCGGGCGGCGGCGGCTCCGCTCGATCGCGGTGTGGAGGTTCTCGGCCGACTTCCGGGCGAACCGGTCGAGACCCTCGAGCTGCTCGACCGTCAGCCGGTAGATGTCGCCGCGAGTCGTCACCAGACCGCGCTGGAGGAGCTGCTCGAGGACGGCCCAGCCGGCGCCCTCGACGTCCATCCCGCCCCGGCCGAGGAAGTGGCCGTACTCCTGGGCGACCCGGGCCGGGCAGGCCAGGTTCGGGCAGTAGTGGCGGACGGCGCCCTCGTCGCGGACGATCGGCGTGGCGCAGACCGGGCAGGCCGCCGGCATCTCGAACTCGCGCTCGTCGCCGGTCCGCTGGTCGGGGATCGGCCGGACGACCTCCGGGATCACGTCGCCGGCCTTCTGGAGGATGACGTGGTCGCCGATCCGGATGTCCTTGCGCCGGACCTCGTCGAGGTTGTGGAGGGTCGCCCGGGCGACCGTCGAGCCGGCGACCTTGACCGGTCGGAGGTGGGCGACCGGGGTCAGCGTCCCGGTCCGCCCGACGTACGGCACGATGTCCTCGACGACGGTCTCGACCTGCTCCGGCGGGAACTTGTAGGCGATCGCCCAGCGTGGCGCCCGGGCGACGAGCCCGAGACGGGCCTGCTGGTCGAACCGGTCGACCTTGACGACGACGCCGTCGGTCTCGTACGGCAGCGCGTGGCGCGCGTCGCGCCAGCGCTCGGTGAACGCGATCACGTCGTCGATGTCGAGGCCGACCGCGCGATCCGGGTTGACCGGGAAGCCGAGCTTGCCGAGCCGCTCGAGGGCCGCCGACTGGCTGGTCACCGTCGGCTCGCCGTCCTCGAGCAGCTGGTAGAGCCAGGCCGACAGGCGTCGGCTGGCGGTCACCGCCGGGTCCTGCTGGCGGAGCGAGCCCGCGCCGCTGTTGCGCGGGTTGGCGTACAGCGGCAGGCCCGCCTCCTCGCGCTCGGCGTTGATCCGGGCGAACTCCGCCTTGGGCATGAACACCTCGCCGCGGGCGTCGAGGGTGGCCGGCTCGCGCAGCCGGTCGGGGATCGCGGCGATCGTCCGCAGGTTGGCCGTGACGTCCTCACCGGTCGTCCCGTCGCCGCGGGTCGCTCCCTGCACGAACCGGCCCCGCTCGTAGCGCAGGGAGACGGCCAGGCCGTCGATCTTCAGCTCGGCGACGTAGCGCAGGTCGAGCGCCGGCTCGGGGGCCGGCGGGAGGCCGAGTCCCTTCCGCACCCGGGCGTCGAACGCCCGCAGCTCGTCGTGGCTGAACGCATTGGCCAGCGACAGCATCGGCCGGCGATGACGAACCTCGTCGAACGTCGCCGAGACCGGGCCACCACCGACCCGCTGGGTCGGCGAGTCCGGCGTGCGCAGGTCCGGGAAGGCGCCTTCCAGGGCGACCAGCTCCCGGAACAGGGCGTCGTACTCGGCGTCGCTGAGCTCCGGGGCATCGTCCTGGTAGTAGAGCCGGTTCGCCCGCTCGATGACCGCGACGAGCTCGGCGTGACGGGCGGCGGCCGCGTCGGGAGCGAGGGCGGCGGCCGTCGCGACCGCGGCCGGATCGACCGGGAGCGAGGTCATGGCGCCGGTTCGACGCCCGCGCCGCCGCCCGCGCCGTGGACCGGGCCGCGACCCGCCGGATCCCCGACCGGGGCGCCGCCGGCCACCAGGAAGCTCGGGTCGAGGTCGCCGACCGACGACGCGCCGAGGAGGGCCAGGGCTCGCTCGAGCTCGTCGCGCAGGATCGCCAGCGCCCGGGCGATCCCGGCCTCGCCGCCGGCCGCGAGCGCCCAGATCATCGGCCGCCCGATGAGCACCGCCCGGGCGCCGAGGGCGAGCGCGATCGCGATGTCGAGACCGCGCCGGACGCCACCGTCGACGAGGACCTCGCAGCGCCCGTCGACCGCGGCCACGACCTCGGCCAGGACGTCGAGGCCGGCGGGCACCCGGTCGAGCTGGCGGGCGCCGTGGTTCGAGACGATGACCGCGTCGACGCCGAGCTCGGCGGCCCGGGCGGCATCCTCGCCGGTGAGGATCCCCTTGACCGCGAGCGGCAGGCGGCTCCACGAGCGGATCCTGGCGAGGTCGTCCCAGACCAGGCCGAGATGACGCTGTCGGCCGAGCATCTGGTAGCCGTCGTCCGATCCCGCGGCGGCCGCGGCCGGCACGGCCCCGGTCGGCCGCTCGTCGGCCGGTGGACCGCTCGGCGCGAAGTTCCCGAGCGGGACGTCGAGCCGGAAGCCGCTCCGGAGGTCGCGCTCGCGGTAGCCCAGGACCGGCAGGTCGACGGTCAGGACGACCGCCCCGTAGCCGGCCGCCTCGGCCCGCTCGACCAGCGCGCGATCCAGGCCGCGGTCGGCCTGCAGATAGATCTGGAACCAGCGGGCGGCGGACGACCCGGGGCGGTCGACCTCGGCGACCGCCGCCGCGACCTCCTCGATCGACCGGCTCGACATCGTCGACAGGCAGAACGGGACGCCGGCGGCGGCCGCGGCGCGGGCGGTGGCGAGCTCGCCGTCGGGATGGGCCAGGGCATGGGCGGCCATCGGGGCGATCGCCAGCGGCAGGCTCGCCGGGCGGCCGAGGATCGTGGTCGCGGTCGACGATCGACGGAGACGTCCCGGAGGACCCGCGGCCGGAACCGACGCCGGCGCCAGGCGGCCTCGTTCTCGGTCAGGCTGATCTCGTCCCAGGCGCCGCCGGCGAGGTAGTCGAAGGCGGCCGGGTGCATCCGCTCGCGGGCGATCGCCTCGAGCTCCGACAGGGCGACGACCGCGCCGAGGCGCGGGTCGTCGTCGCGTCGGTCGGCCAGCAGGTCCACGGTCATCGGTGCGAGGGTAGCGAACGCGGACCGGGTCGTCACCGGTGTCCTGCGCACGACGGCCCGGCCCGGCCGGGGATCAGCCGACGATCTCGAGGTTGGCCAGGCTGGCGAGCATCGTCTTGCGGCCGGCGGCCGGGTCGCGGAACGCCACGGTGACCTCCTCGTCGTCGCGGGTCAGCCGGGCGCTGACGACGATCCCGTCGCCGAACCGGACATGCCGGACCCGGTCCCCGTCGCGGTAGCGCCGTTCGCCGGGCACGACCGGTCGCGACGGCGACCCGGCCGAACGTCCCCGGACGCTCCTCGAGACCACGGGCGGGCACGTCGTCGGGCGGCTCGGCATCCGCGCCGACATCGTCAGGCTCGTCCCAGGCGGCCACGCCCGGCGCACGCCCGAGCGAGCCGGACCGTGCCCCGCCGGCGAACGCGTCGCGCTTCGCGGCGAGATCGCGGGTCGGCCGGAACCCGCTCCCCCCGCGCCGTCGGGGGTCGGAGCGCCGGGCCGGCCGCTGCCCTGGCGGAAGGCGCCCCCGCCGGCCCGGATCGGCGTCCCGAACCGGCTCGTCCGCCGGGCGCCGAAGACGAGGTCGAGGTCGAGCGGCCCGTCGGCGTGCTCGCCGTCGTCGACCACGAGCGACGGACCGACCATCAGCTCCGGCGGGATCTCGAGCAGGAAGCGCGACGGGACCGATGCGCCGCCCATCCCCCAGGTCGACCGCCGCCAGGCGTGCGACAGGTAGAGCCGCCGCTTCGCCCGGGTGATCCCGACGTAGGCCAGCCGGCGCTCCTCCTCGAGCTCGCGCTCGTCGTCGAGCGCCCGGCTGTGCGGGAAGACGCCCTCCTCGAGCCCGGCGATGAAGACGACCGGGAACTCGAGCCCCTTGGCCGCGTGGAGGGTGATCAGGGTGACCGCGTCGGCCTCGCCCTCGTACGAGTCCTGGTCGGCGACCAGGGCCGTCTCCTCGAGCAGGCGGTCGAGCGCGTCACCCGGCTCGAGGTCGTCGTAGCGGGTCGTCACCGAGCGCAGCTCGAGCAGGTTGTTCCAGCGGTCCTCGCCCTCCTCCGAGCCGTCGGCCAGCATCGCCCGGTACCCGGAGCGCTCGAGGATCGCGTCGAGCAGCTCGGGCAGGGGCAGGATCCCGATCCGCGAGCGCATCGCCCGGACGAGCCCGACGAAGTCGGCCAGCGCCGTCCGGGTCCGGCTGGCGATCCCCTCGACCCGGCCGTCGACGGCCGCCTCGAGCGCAGCCCAGTACGAGCCGGCCCCGGCGACGGCGCGCGCGGACGCGCCTCGATCGTCTTCTCGCCGATCCCCCGCGCGGGCACGTTGACGACCCGTTCGAACGCGACGGCGTCGCTGTCGCTGCGCAGGACGCGCAGGTAGGCCAGGGCGTCCTTGACCTCCCGCCGCTGGTAGAACCGCGTCCCGCCGATGAGCTGGTAGCGGATCCCGTAGCGCAGGAAGGCCTCCTCGATCGCCCGGCTCTGGGCGTTCGTCCGGTACATCACCGCGATGTCGCGCGGGCTCAGCCGTTCGGCCTCCTCGTCGGCCCGGCGGGTGAGGATCGAGCGCGACCCACCGGTCAGCTCCTCGACCTGGCGGGCGATCCACTCGGCCTCCTCCTCCTCGTTGTAGGCCTCGAAGCGCTGGATCGGCCGGCCGCCGGCGTTGGCGGTCCACAGCTTCTTGTCCTTGCGCGCCGCGTTCCGGCTGACCACCGCGTGGGCGGCGTCGAGGATGAGCTGGGTCGAGCGGTAGTTCTGCTCGAGCTTGACGACCGTCGCGGTCGGCTCGTCCCGCTCGAAGTCGAGGATGTTCCGGAGGTCGGCCCCGCGCCACGAGTAGATCGACTGGTCGTCGTCGCCGACCACGGCCAGGTTGTGGTAGCGGGCCGCGAGCGCCCGGACCCACAGGTACTGGGCCCGGTTCGTGTCCTGGTACTCGTCGACGTGGAGGTAGCGCCAGCGCTCCTGGTAGCGGGCGAGGACGTCGGGCGCCTCCTGGAACAGCCGGACCGCCTCGAGCAGGAGGTCGTCGAAGTCGAGCGCGCCGACGGCCCGCAGGCGGGCCTGGTAGGCCCGCGCGAGCCGGGCGACGATCCGCTCGTGGTGGTTGAGGGCGACCTCGGCGAGCGCGTCGGCATCGAGCATCTCGTTCTTCGCCCGGCTGATCGAGCCGAGCACGGCCGACGGGCGGAACTCGCCGGTCGTGGGCAGGTCCTCCTCGCGCAGGAGCTGCTTCATCAGCGTCGCCTGGTCGTCGGTGTCGTAGATGACGAAGCGCCGGTCGAGCCCGATCGCGCTGCCGTCGCGGCGGAGGACCCGGGCGCAGACCGCGTGGAACGTGCCGGTCTGGACGTCCCGACCGGCCTCGCCGACGAGGGCCACGATCCGCTCCCGGAGCTCGCCGGCCGCCCGGTTGGTGAAGGTGACCGCCAGGATCTGCCAGGGCCGGACCCCCTTGACCCCGATGAGATAGGCGACCCGGTGGGCGAGGACGCGGGTCTTGCCGCTGCCGGCCCCGGCCAGGATGAGCAGCGGGCCGTCGGTCGTCGTGACGGCCCGCGCCTGCTCGGGGTTCAGCCGGGCGACGATCCGTTCCGCCAGGGCGGCCGTCGCGGCGGCCGCGGCCGCGGGATCCGGCACCGTCCTCGACGGCGCTTCCGGGTCGTCGAGCGGCGGCGGCGCGTCGACCAGGAAATCGGGCTCGAGCGGCACCTCGGCCGACGCTCTGGCCGGCTCGATCCGGACGACGTCACCGGCCTGTGGGTCGACCGCGAGGTCGTCCGGAGACGGCTCGGGACGGCGGGTCCGACTCGTGGGGCTCACGACCCCATTCTAGGGCGGCCGCCTCATCCGTCGGTCAGGACGAAGCCCGCCCCGGGCGGGACGGGCTTCGAACAGCCGGTCGAAGAGGCGGGCGGCGCTAGGGCGTCAGGCCCGGGATCGAGAACGGCTCGTCGCTGAGCTGGTCGGCCGTCGGTGCCGTGACCGTGACCGCGGCGTCGTAGCTCGACAGGTCGACCGTGGCCGTCAGGTTCCCCTGGGTCCCGGCGTCGACGGCGACGACCAGCCGGGCCGGCCGGTAGTCGCTCTTGCGGGTCCAGATGTCGACGGTGATCGTCACCGACGTGGGCGAGGCGCTCGCCTCCGGGCTCGCGTCGGGGCTGGCGCCGGCCATGTCGGCCTGGGTGATCCTGGTCTGGACGTGGTAGCAGTCCTGGTCGCCGATCTTCTCATCGGCCAGCTTCGTCGGTGGCGTCGACAGCTTGTCGAGCTCGGCCTTGAACTGGTCGATCATCGCGGCGACGGCGCTCGGATCGGGGGTGCCGGAGGCGGCGGCGCTCGGGAGCGGCAGCCCGCTCGGCAGCGGCAGGCCGCTGGTGATCGAGCTGAGGTCGATCTTGCGGTACTTGCCGTCCGGGTTGAGGCTCGTCTTGACCCACGCCGAGCCGCCGGTCGCCACGGCGTCCGCGCTGAACCCGAACAGGGCCGGGACGGCGACGCTGACCTTGGCCTCCGAATCGGCGAGGTCGATGTCGCCCTCGAGGCTCGACCCGGTCAGGTCGACCGGGATGCCACCACTCGTGCCGGTGGCGGCGCCGGTGTCGATCTTGCCGGCCAGGGTGGCCTTGACGTGGACGGTCTTGAGGTCCTGGATCGAGCTGACCGCCTTGGCCAGGATGTCCTTGGGATCGGTCAGGGCGGGGGCGCTGGGCGTGCCGCCGCAGGCGGCGAGGAGCGTCGCCACGAGGGCGACGGCGAGCAGGAAGCGACGGGGCATCGGAGATCTCCGTGTGGCGGTGCTGGCGCCCGGCCCGCCGGGCGGTGCGTTGACGCCGATCGTCGACGGGACGTGACGCCGGGCCGATCGGCAGCGTGGCCGGTGGCAGAGAGGTCGTCCCTGGGTCGATGGTACCGCCGACCAGCGGAATCGACGAGGCCCGGGCGGTGAGCCCGGGCCTCTGGGTGTCGCGGGAGCAGGCGGACTAGAAGTCCATCCCGCCGCCGTGATCGTGACCGCCGCCGGCCGGGGCCGCGGACTTCTCCGGGATGTCGGTCACGAGCGTCTCGGTCGTCAGGACCATGGCCGCGATCGAGGCGGCGTTCTGGAGCGCCGAGCGGGTCACCTTGGCGGCGTCGACGATGCCCTTCTTGAACATGTCGCCGTACTCGCCCTTGAGCGCGTCGAACCCGTGGCCGAGCTTGGCGGCCCGGATCTGGTCGACGACGACCTCGCCCCGAGCGCCGGCGTTGTCGGCGATCTGGCGGGCGGGGGCCTCGAGGGCCTTGCGGACGATGTCGACGCCGACCGCCTCGTCACCCTCGAGCTTGAGCTTGTCGAGCGCCGGGATCGCCTGGAGGAGGGTCGTGCCGCCGCCGGCGACGAGGCCCTCCTCGACGGCCGCCCGGGTCGTCGACAGCGCATCCTCGATGCGGTGCTTCTTCTCCTTGAGCTCGACCTCGGTGGCCGCGCCGACCTTGATCACGGCGACGCCGCCGGACAGCTTGGCCAGCCGCTCCTGGAGCTTCTCGCGGTCGTAGTCCGAGGTCGTGTCCTCGATCTGGGTCTTGATCTGGGTCATCCGGGCCTTGATCTGGTCCGGCTTGCCCGCGCCGTCGACGATCGTCGTGTCGTCCTTGGTCGCGACGACCCGGCGCGCCTCGCCGAAGTCCTCGAGGGTGACCGAGTCGAGCTTCCGCCCGATCTCCTCGCTGATGACCGTGCCGCCGGTCAGGACGGCGATGTCGCGGAGCATCTCCTTGCGCCGGTCGCCGAAGCCCGGCGCCTTGACCGCCAGGACCTGGATCGTGCCGCGCAGCTTGTTGACGACCAGCGTGGCCAGGGCCTCACCGTCGATGTCCTCGGAGATGATCACGACCGGCTTGCCGATCTGGACCGCCTTCTCGAGGGCCGGGAGCATGTCCGGGACGCTCGAGATCTTCTTGTCGGTGATGAGGATCTTGGGGGTCTCGAGGACCGCCTCCATCCGATCGGGGTTGGTCACGAAGTAGGCCGAGATGTAGCCCCGGTCGAACTGCATCCCCTCGGTGTATTCCTTGTCGAGGCCGAGGGACTGGCCCTCCTCGACGGTGATGACGCCATCCTTGCCGACCTTGTCCATGACCTCGGCGATGAGCTCGCCGACCTCCGGGTCGGCGGCGCTGATCGCGGCCACGGCGGCGATCTGCTCGCGGTTGTCGACCGGGCGGGACTGCTTCTTGATCTCGTCGACGATGGTCTCCACGGCGCGCTCGATGCCACGCTTGACGACCATCGGGTTGGCGCCCGCGGTCACCACGCGGAGGCCCTCGGAGACCATCGCCTGGCCGAGCACGACCGCGGTGGTCGTGCCGTCACCGGCGACGTCATCGGTCTTGGTGGCGACTTCCTTGAGGAGCTGGGCGCCCATGTTCTCGAACGGGTCTTCGAGCTCGATGTCGCGGGCGATGGTCACGCCGTCGTTGGTGATCGTCGGGGAGCCGAACTTCTTGTCGAGGACGACGTTGCGTCCCTTCGGCCCGATCGTGACCTTGACGGCATCGGCGAGGCGATCGATGCCCCGCTTGAGCGAACGACGAGCGGTCTCGTCGAAGATGAGCTGCTTAGCCAACGGGTAGGTCCCTCCGGGAGCTGTTCGTGGAGTGGGTGCGGACGGTGGGGACTAGTCCTCGACGATGGCGAGGATGTCCTTCTGGCTGACGATCAGGAGCTCGTCGCCGTCGACCTTGAACTCGGTCCCGGCGTACTTGGCGTAGAGGACCTTCTGACCCTCCTTGACGTCGATCTGCTCGCGCTTGCCGTCGTCGAGCGTCCGGCCCGGGCCGACGGCGAGGACGAGGCCCTCCTGGGGCTTCTCCTTGGCGGTGTCCGGCAGGACGATGCCGCTCTTCGTCATGTCCTCGCGGGGGATGGGCTGGATGACGACGCGATCGCCGAGCGGGCGAAGCTTCTTCGCGGTGGCGGTGACCAAGGTGCGATCCCTCCTGCGACGGCGGACGGCCGTCGACCGATCGAAGACCGGTTCTCGAGCGCGGACGCGACCGAGCGACCCGGTGGCCAAGATGTTGAGCGCGTCGCGTGGACCGCCTCGGGCTCTCTCTTACCCATGCCCGGCGGCCGCGTCGCTTAGCACTCTCGATGTGAGAGTGCCAGCACTGTAACCAGCGAGCCGGCGCCTGTCAAGGCGGTGTCGCGGGCGTGGTCGAGCCGCGGGCTCCCCTCGGCAGTCCCCGGCGCCCGTGGTCCGAGGCGGGATCCCTCGTCAGCCAGCGACGCCCGCGGTCCGAGGCGGGACTCGTCAGCCAGCGGCGCCCGTGGTGCACGAAGGACACCGTTGGCCTGGGACCCGGGATCGAGCCCTCACTCAGCATCCCCACTGCTGTGTGACCTCAGATCGACCCCGCGGCGGGCCCGGGCTCCACCTCGCACCACACGGGTTGCTGACCGGGGTGCGCGGCCGGCCTCGGGGGCCCGTGGGGCCGCCCGGCTGAGCGTGCGACCCGGCAATGGGCGCCGACGAGACTGGAACGAGGTCGCAGACGCCCGTGGCGAGGCGACAGCCGCGAAGTCCGTCAGCGGGCGAGCTCGACGACCAGCTTCTCGCCGCCGGTGGTGTCGCGCCGGATGGTCGGGCAACCGTCGCTCGACAGGCCGACGATCCAGGTCACGACACCCTCCGACTCGTCGACCATGACCGCCTCGGGGATCGTCCCGCCGGCCAGGAGGAGGTCCCGCGGCCCGCTGAAGACCGGGTCCCCGTTCGGCCGGGCCACGACCATCCCGTCCATCCGGATCCTCAGGAACCGGTCCCCGATCACGCTCACCGGCAGCCCGCTGCCGGCCATCGAGAAGGGAGGCCCGGCGAAGACGACGCCGAGCACGGGCTGGGCGATGGCCTCCGGAGGCCGCGACCCGAAGGTGAACACGAGCCGGTCCCGCTCGAGCGTGGCGCCGATCAGCGTGTCGCTGGCCAGCGGGCCGGGCTGGGGCAGCGTGCAGGCGGCGGGGCTGCCGGTCGGTCCCGGCGAGGTTGACGGCGTTGTCGGCGCGGCGGACGACGGTGGGGTCGGCGCGGACGAGGTGGGGCCCGTGCTCGGGATCGAGTCGCCGGGGCCCGTCGTCGTGGTCGCCGACCCGCCGGGGCTGGCGACCGGGCCGGCCGAGCAGGCGGTCGCGAGGAGGAGCCCGGCCAGGCCGAGGGACGCGCTCCCGAGGAGGCGATGGCGGCGTGTCGTCATGACCCGTGGACGCTCCGGACGGTCATCCGGTTGCGTGCCAGGATCCGATCGTAGGCGGTCACGAGACGCTCTCCGACCGCCTCCGCGTCCTCCCCCCGCCGATCGGCCAGCCAGCGGGCGGTCAGGCCGACCCACTCGGGCGCGTTCCGCCGGCGCGGCGCACCGGGCGGCGAAAGGAAGGGTGCGTCGGTCTCGACCAACAGCCGGTCGGGCGGGACGAGCCGGGCGACCGCCCCGCTCGGCTCCTCGCCGGCCCGGAAGACGAGGCCGCTGAACGAGACCGCGAGACCGAGGGCCAGCGCGGTCTCCGCGTAGTCGATCGGCCCCGAGAAGGAGTGGAGGATGGCCGGTGGCCGGTCGCCGAAGGCACGCCGGGCGGGGTCGCCACCGAACCCGGCACGCTCGAGCTCGGCCGTGAGCAGGTCCTGCGCGTCGCGCGCGCCGGGCTTGCGAGCGGCAGTGGAGGATGGCCGGCTTGCCGGTCTCGAGGGCGAGGGCGAGGTTCCGCCGCAGGTTCGCCAGCTGGGCCTCGAGGGGCGAGAACCCGCGATCCGTGTCGAGGCCGGTCTCGCCGATCGCCCGGACCCGCGGGTCGGCGGCCAGCGCGACGATCCGCGACCAGGCTGCGTCGTCGACCTCGGCCGCGGCATGGGGATGGACGCCGACCGCGGCATCCAGCCACGGGAACCGCTCGACGAGGGCGACCGCGGCCGCCGACGAGTCGACGTCCCAGCCGGGCACGAGGAGCCGCTCGACGCCGGCCAGCCGGGCGGCCCCGACGACGAGATCCGCGTCGGCGGCGAACCGGTCGGACTGGAGGTGAGCGTGCGAATCGACCAGCCGCAACGGCTCAGGCCTCTGCCGTCTCGGTCTCCAGGCGCGGGAAGAGCGGCTCGGGGGCGGCCAGCGTCCCCGCCTCGCCGGCATGGGCGCCCCAGGCGAGCTCGTCGATGAGCGGCGGCCCGCCGTTCCCGTCGGCGGCGTACGGATACGGGTAGCCGAGCTGGGCGAGGACCCTGGGCGCCGTGCCCGGCATGAACGGGGCGGCCGCCAGGGCGATCAGCCGGCACGCCTCGACGAGGTCGCCGAGGACGGCCCCGAGGCGAGCCGCGGCGTCGGTGTCGCCGCCCTTGGCGGCCTTGGCCAGGACCCACGGCCCCTCGGCGTCGACCGTCTTGTTCACCCCGCCGACGAAGTCCCACAGGATCGCCAGGGCGTCGTGGAGGAGGCAGCCCTCGAGTCGCTCGCGGAACGTCGGCAGGAGCTCGGTCCAGGCGTCGCCGAGCGGCGAGTCGGGCCGCGCCCGCGGGCCCGGGCGGTCGCCGGCGAGGTACCGGTTCACCATCGACACGGTCCGGTTGACGAGGTTGCCGAAGTCGTTGGCGAGGTCGGCGTTGTAGCGCCGGACGAACGAATCCCAGCTCACGTCGGCATCGCGGTCGAACGGGACCTCGCGGAGGGTGACGTACCGGGCGCCGTCGGCCCCGAACGCCGCGACGACCGCGTCCGGGTCGAGGAAGTTGCCCCGGCTCTTGCTCATCCGCTCGCCCTGGGCGAGGAGCCAGCCGTGGACCCACACCTTGCGTGGCGCCTCGAGCCCCGCGCTCCACAGCATCGCCGGCCAGAAGATGGTGTGGAACCGGGCGATGTCCTTGCCGATGACGTGGAGGTCGGCCGGCCACCACCGGGCGAACGCCTCCGGATCGTCCGGGAAGCCCGCCCCGGTGATGTAGTTGATCAGGGCGTCGTACCAGACGTAGATCGTGCCGGCCTCCGGGTCCCAGGTGCCGTCCTCCCGCTGCGCCGTCTCGCCGTTCTCGGCGATCGGGAACGGGATCCCCCAGCCCGCCCCGGCCCGGCTGATCGAGAAGTCATCGAGACCCTGGCGGATGAACCCGAGCATCTCGTTCCGCCGGTAGTCGGGCTGGACGAAGTCCGGGTGGTCGGCGTAGTGACGCTCGAGCCGCTCCTGGTAGGCGGACAGGCGGAAGAACCAGTTCCGCTCGGACAGCCACTGGAGGGGGACATCGGGGTGGTTCGGGCAGATCGTCCCGCGGGCAGTCTCCTGGACGTCGCTCGGCGCCCGGAAGCCCTCGTTCGGGCAGTACCAGCCTTCGTACGTGCCCAGGTAGATGTCGCCGTTCGCGTAGGCCCGGCGGACCATCTCCTGGGCCGCCCGGACATGGTCCGGGTCGGACGTCCGGATGAACCGGTCCGGGCTGATCAGGAGGGCCGCCTCGGCGGTCTTGAACAGGGCGACCTGGTCGTCGACGAACTCGCGCGGCGACCGCCCCTGCTGGGCCGCCTGCTGGGCGATGTTGACCGAGTGCTCGTCGGTCCCGGTCAGGAAGCGCGTCTCGGTCCCCGACCATCCGGTGCCAGCGCGCGATCGCGTCGGCGCCGACGACCTCGTACAGGGTGTGCAACCCCGGCCGGTTGTTGGCGTAGGCGATCGCGGTGGTCAGGTAGACACGGCGCGGGGCGGTCATGGCCGGCCGATGGTAGCAGGGCCGTCGGCCGGCCCGGGCGCGGTCAGGCGGGCGGCGTGCCGGTCGTGTCCTCGGTCACGTCGGCGGCGGCGTCCTTCGCCTTCTCGGCGGTCTCCTCGGCCTCGCCGGTCAGCCCGGACATCCCCGAGCGGACCCGGCCGGTGACCGTCGCCGACGGTGTCGACGGCGCCCTCGCTCGCCTTGCGGACATCGGCGGCGAAACCGCGACTCCTCTCGGCGATCTTGTCGCCGACGTCGCCGGTGACGTCGGCCACCTTGTGGGCGATCGGGCCGGCCGCGGACGCCGCGGCAGCGGCCACCTCGGCCGCCTTGGCGGTCACCTCACGAACGGCCGGGGTGGCCTTCTCGGCAGCGCTCTTGATGGTCGGGCCGGCCTTGTCGGCGATGTCGCGGGCGATGCCGGTCACGGTCTCGCCGGCGGCGGCGACCATCTGCCCGAGGTCGCGTCCGCCTTCGGATCCCGATCCGGTCCCGTCGGTCGGCTCGGCGGGCGGGGTGGTGGGCTCGTCGGTCATGGGGTCCTCCTCGGTCGGTCGATGCTGTGCACCGTCCAGTCTGACCGATTCTGCACCGGAGCGGCCGGCCGGACCAGTACCCGCGGCGCCCGCCGGACCCGGGACCGGCCGCGGCGCCGCCGACGGACCGCCACGCTCAGTGCCGGAAGTGGCGGACGCCGGTCAGGAGCATCGTCGCGCCGACCGCCTCGGCCACGCCGACGACCTCGGCGTCGCGGACCGAGCCGCCGGGCTGGGCGAAGGCCGTCACGCCGGCGGCCAGGCACGCCTCGACCGCGTCCGGGAACGGGAAGAACGCGTCCGAGCCGCAGGCCGCGCCGATGAGCGACTCCGGGCCGGAGATCGCCCGGGCCCGGTCGACCGCCTGGCGCGCCGCGTCGACCCGGCTCGTCTGGCCGGACCCGAGACCGACCAGCCGACCGTCCCTGACCAGCACGATCGCGTTGCTGGTCACGCCGCGGACGAGCCGCCAGGCGAGGTCGAGGTCGCGGGCCTCGTCGGCCGTCGGGGCGCGGGAGGTCGCCACGGTCCACGCCGCCGGATCGTCGGGGGTCGTGTCGGGGGCGCTGACGAGGACGGCGCCGCCGGCCGTCCGGATCGCGCCGAGCGGGTCGGGCGCTCCCGCGGACGCGCCCGACGCCCCGGCGCCGGCAGGATCCGCGGCCCCGAGCGACCGGTCGACGACGAGACGGAGGTTGGGCTTTGCGGCGAGGACCGCCAGGGCGTCCGGATCGAAGGCCGGGGCGACGACGACCTCGAGGAAGATCGCGCTGAGCGCCTCGGCCAGCGGACGGTCGACCGTACCGGTCAGCCCGACGACCCCACCGAACGCGGAGACCGGGTCGCCGGCCAGGGCGGCTTCCCAGGCCGCGAGGAGCGTCGGGCGCTCGGCGGCCCCGCACGGGTTGGTGTGCTTGACGATCACGCAGCCGGGGCCGCGCAGGCTCCGGGCGAGAGACGCGACCGCCGCGCCGTCGAGGACGTTGTTGTAGCTCAGCGCCTTGCCCTGGAGCGGCGGATCGCCCGACCCGAACGGGCCGTCGGCCGCGGGACCGCCGGGACGTCGGTAGCGGGCCGCCGGCTGGTGCGGGTTCTCGCCGTAGCGCAGCGTCTCGACCTTGTCGAGCCCGATCGTCAGGCTCGGCGGATACGGATCGCTCGCGCCGGGCAGGCCGGGCTCGTCGGGCAGCGGAACGCCCGCGGCGGCCATCCGCCCGGGTAGCTCGGCGGCGATCCGGGCGTCGTAGGCGGCGGTGTGGCGGAAGGCCTCGACGGCCAGCGCGGAGCGAAGCCCGAGCGGGACGCTCCCCTCCTCCGTCAGGGCGGCCAGGACCGCCGGATAACGCGCCGGGCTGGTCACGATCGCGACGCTGGCGTGGTTCTTGGCCGCGGCCCGGACCATCGACGGCCCGCCGATGTCGATCTCCTCGACCAGCGCGTCGAAGTCGATCCCCGGCCGTTCCGCGGCGGCCGCGAACGGGTAGAGGTTGACGACGACGAGCTCGAACGGGGCGATCGCCGCGGCGACGAGCTGGCGGCGATGGTCGACCAGCCGCCGGTCGGCCAGGATCCCGCCGTGGACCCGGGGATGGAGCGTCTTCACCCGCCCGTCGAGCATCTCCGGGAACCCGGTGACCGCCGCGACGTCGGTCACCGGCAGGCCGGCCTCCCGCAGGGCGCGTGCGGTCCCGCCGGTCGACACGAGCTCGAAGCCGTGACCGACCAGCCCACGGGCGAGCTCGACCAGGCCGGTCTTGTCGCTGACCGACAGGAGGGCGCGGCGCGGGACCGGCGCCGCCGCCTCGGCCCGCTCGACGTCGATCGCCAGCCGGCGGCTCCCCGGCACGACCCGGATCGCGCCGGCCAGCGCCAGGGCGACCGCGCCCGGCAGGAGCCGGTGCTCGACCGCCAGGATCCGCTCGTGGAGGCTCGTCTCGTCGTCGGCCGGCAGGATCGGGACGGCCTCCTGGGCGACGATCGGGCCGCCGTCGAGGGTCGCGTCGACGAGGTGGACCGTCGCCCCGGTCACGACCGCCCCGTGGGCCAGCGCGTCGCGCACGGCGTGGGCGCCCGGAAAGGACGGCAGGAGCGACGGATGGGTGTTGAGGATCCGCTCCGCCGTACGCCGCCAGCGTGGCCGGGCCAACGACGCGCATGTAGCCGGCCAGCACGACGAGGTCGGCACCGGCGGCCGCCAGGGCCGCCGCAAGGGCCGCGTCCTCCGCGCCGCGGGCCGCCGCGTCGGCCGGAGCGGCGGCCGGGACCAGGGCGGTGTCGATCCCCCGTTCCGCGGCCCACTCGAGGGCCGGGCAGGCGCGGTCGGCGAAGACGAGCCCGACCGAGCCGCCGAGCTCGCCCCGCTCAGCGGCCGCCACCAGCGCCCGGAGGTTCGAGCCGGCACCCGACACCCCGACGGCGATCCGCGGTCCGCGGGCGGTCATCCGATCGGCCCTTCCCCGTAGCGACGACCGCCGGCGCGCGCCGGCCGCGACGACCTCCCCGACCCGCCACGCCGGGACTCCCTCGCCGGCGAGCGACGCGAGCGCCGCCTCGACCGCCTCTGGGCGCGACGACGACGACCATCCCGAGCCCTCCGTTGAACGTGGCTCGCAGCTCGTCGTCCTCGAGGCCGCCGAGGGCGCCGAACAGGCGCATGACCGACGGCATCGGCCAGCGCGCCGGGTCGAGCCGGGCCGCCAGGCCAGCGGGCAGCGCCCGGGGCACGTTGACCGGGAGGCCACCGCCGGTGATGTGGGCGATCCCGCGGAGGTCGTGCCCGGCGGCCTCGAGGTCGGACCGCAGGCGCAGGACGGAGGCGGCGTAGACCGGGGTCGGGGTCAGCAACACCTCGCCGAGCGGGGCCAGGGCGAGCCCGGGCTCGGTCGCCAGCGCCCGGTCGGCCTCGGCATCGCCGAGCGACCGGCGGAGCCGCTCCTGGTACGGCGAGCGGAGGTCGAGCTCGTACTGGGCGACCATCGCCCGGACGAGCGAGAAGCCGTTGGCGTGGAGACCCGACGCGGCCAGCCCGACGATCGCATCGCCGGGCCGGACGGTCGCCGGATCGATCATCCGATCGCGCTCGACGACGCCGACGCAGAAGCCGGCCAGGTCGAACTCGTCGACCTCCATCAGGCCCGGGTGCTCGGCGGTCTCCCCGCCGATCAGGGCGCAACCCGCCTGCCGGCAGCCCGCCGCGATCCCACCGACGAGCTCGGCCACGGCGGCCGGGTCGAGCTGCCCGACGGCGACGTAGTCGAGGAACAACAGCGGGGTCGCGCCGGCGCAGACGACGTCGTCGGCGCACATCGCGACGAGATCGACCCCGATCGTGTCGAACCGCTCGAGGGCGGCGGCGATCGCCGTCTTCGTGCCGACCCCGTCGGTCGCGCTGACCAGGATCGGGTCGCGCATCCCGGCCGGCAGCGCCATCGCTCCGGCGAAGCCGCCGAGTCCGCCGATGACCTCGGGCCGGCGGGTCGATTCGACCGCCCCGCGGATGAGCTCGACGGTCCGC
Organism: uncultured Chloroflexia bacterium; assembly: GCA_963837825.1. GTDB lineage: Bacteria > Chloroflexota > Limnocylindria > Limnocylindrales > CSP1-4 > Chersky-267. Next base: position 115,953 of record CAWIOR010000012.1, on the reverse strand, counting down.
TCGCCGGCGGTCACGTCGACACCGGCCCGGGCGTACGCCCGACGGAGGTCAGGCACGGCCGCCGGACCCGGGCGAGCCGGGCAGGACGAGGGCCGGCTCGGTGGCGAGGCCCGGATCCTCCTCCAGGACGAACTTCCGGCTCCGCGCGTCGTACGGGACCGGCACCGGGTAGTTGCCGTCGAAGCAGGCGAAGCAGAACCGCTCGTACGGGAGGTCGAGCGCGGCCAGCACGCCGGTGATCGACAGGTAGCCGAGCGAGTCCGCCCCGATGAACTCCCGGATCTCGTCGACCGACTGGGTCGCCGCGATCAGCTCGGTCTCGATCTGGGTGTCGATCCCGTAGAAGCACGGGTGGTAGATCGGCGGGGCGCTGATCCGGACGTGGACCTCGGTGGCGCCGGCGCGGCGGAGGAGGGCGACGATCTGCTTGGTCGTCGTGCCCCGCACGATCGAGTCGTCGACGACCGTCAGCCGCTTCCCCCGGACGACCTCGCGAAGCGGGTTGAGCTTGAGCGTCACCCCCCGGTGGCGGAGGGTCTGGGACGGCTGGATGAACGTCCGCCCGGTGTAGCGGTTGCGGACCAGGCCCTCCCGGAACGGGTGGCCGGACCGTTCGGCGTAGCCGGCCGCCGCCGGCGCGCCGGTGTCCGGCACCGGCATCACCAGGTCCGTGTCGGCCGGATGCTCGTCGGCCAGCTGCATGCCCATCCGCCGGCGCGCCTCGTACAGGTTGCGGCCCTCCATGTACGAGTCGGGTCGGGCGAAGTAGATGAGCTCGAAGACGCACAGCGCCGGGTGCGCCTCGGCGAACCGGACGGAACGTGGTGGCCGGCCCGCCTCGAGGATGACGATCTCGCCCGGCTCGACGTCCCGGACGTACTCCGCGCCGACGATGTCGAGCCCGGTCGTCTCCGAGCTGAGGATCCAGCCGGCGCGGGCGTCGTCGTCGCCCCACAGGCCAGGCTCGGCCGCCCCGTCGGCCGCGTCGGGCGCGGGCAGCCGGCCGAGGACGAGCGGTCGGAAGCCGTACGGGTCGCGGACCCCGATGACCCGCCGCGTGTCGAGGACGACCAGGCTGTACGCGCCGCGGACGCGGGGCAGGACCCGGAGGAGCGCCTCGACCGTGTCGGCGCCCGGCTCGTCGGCCAGGAGCGCGGTCAGGAGCTCCGTGTCGGTCGAGGCGGGGAGCCGGGCCCGGCCACCGTGGAGCTGGTCGAGCAGCTCGCGGGTGTTGACCAGGTTCCCGTTGTGGCCGATCGCCAGGGCCCGGCGGGGCCCGAGTCGGAACGTCGGCTGGGCGTTCTCCCAGACCGTCGAGCCGGTCGTCGAGTAGCGACAGTGGGCGATCGCCAGGTTGCCCCGCAGGCTCGGCAGCCGGCGCTCGTCGAGGACGGAGGCGATCATCCCGAGGTCCTTGTAGAGCATCAGCTCGCGGCCGTCGCTGACCGCGACCCCGGCCGACTCCTGGCCCCGGTGCTGGAGCGCGAACAGCCCGAGCGCGGCGACCTGGGCGGCCTCGGCCGCGCCACCCGACGGCAGGACGACCCCGAACACGCCGCACATCTCAGCGATCCTCCGGCAGCGTGCCCGCGGGACCGTCCTCGCCGAGGGCCCGCGCCAGCCCGTGGTCCCAGGCGTGGCGGAGGTCCACGATCGAGACGTCGACGGCGTCGGCGACCCGCGAGCCGCGCCCCTCGGCCGCCCCGGTCGCGCCCTGCCCGGCGAGCTCGATGACGAGCCGGTCACCGCCGACGGTGCCCAGCGTGTCGACCGGCAGCCCGTGCTGCCGGGCGAGGAGCACGAGCGCAGGCACGTGGCGCGGACGGGCGGACACGATCAGCCGCGACGGGCTCTCCCCGAACAGCTCGACCGCCGGCGCACCGGCCACCGGCAGGCGCAGGTCCGCCCCGATCCCCAGGTCGTCGGCGCCCCACAGGCAGCCTTCGGCGACGGCGACCGCCAGGCCACCGCCGCCGACATCCTGGGCGGAGGCGACGAGGCCGCGGGCGATCGCCTCCCGGACGAAGACCTGGACGGCCGCCTCGCGGGCGAGGTCGAGCGACGGTGCGCCATCCTCGGGGGCGACCCCGGCGAGCTCGGCGTAGGCGCTCCCGAGCAGGCCCGGCGTGGCCGAGCCGACGACGACCACGACGTCGCCGGCGTCGACGAAGCCCGGCCCGACCCGGGTGGACGACGTCGTCGAGGAGCCCGACGACCCCGATCTCCGGGGTCGGTGCGATCGCCCCGCCCGGCGACTCGTTGTAGAGCGAGACGTTCCCGCCGGTGACCGGCAGGCCGAGCGCGCGGCAGGCGTCGCCGAGCCCGCGGACGCCCTCCTGGAGCTGCCAGAACGCCTCCGGCCGGGTCGGGTCGCCGTAGTTCAGGCAGTTCGTGATCCCGAGCGGCCGGGCGCCGGTGATCGACACGTTGCGGGTCGCCTCCGCCACGCTCACCGCCGCACCGAGCCACGGGTCGACCTGGCCGACCGCCTGGTTGCCGTCCGTGGTGGCCACGAGGGCCTTCGTCGTGCCCTTGATCCGGATGACCGCCGCCCCATGGCCGGGCCCGACCACCGTGTTCGCCTGGACGCTGCTGTCGTACTGCTCGTGGACCCAGCGGCGGCTCGACAGGTTCGCACCGCCCAGGAGGGATACGAGGACCGCACCCGGGTCCATCCCCCGCTCCGGCAGCCCGTCCGCCGCCTCGAGGTCGATGCCCGGAGCCGGCGCGGCCCGGCGCCGCGGCGGCGGACTGGCGAGCCGGCGGTGGACGATCGCGTCGCTGGTCAGCGCCGCGGCCGGGATCCGGGCGAGCTCGACCGCGCCGGCGTTCGGACGACCGGACGGGTCGAGACCGCCGGCGATCACCCGGACGTCCCCGTCCGCGGTCACCCGGCCGACGATCGCGGCCGGCAGCCCCCACCGCTCGCAGACGCCGCGGACGTCGTCCCAGCGCTCCGGCCGGACGATCGCCAGCATCCGCTCCTGGGACTCCGAGATCATCACCTCGAACGGCTCCAGCCCGGGCTCGCGGCGCGGGATCGCATCGAGGTCGACGACGATGCCCGTCCCCGCCCGGTCGGCCGTCTCGGACGTCGCGCAGGTGATCCCGCCGGCCCCGAGGTCCTGGAGACCCTCGACCAGGCCGCGCTCGATGAGCTCGAGGCTGGCCTCGATGAGCAGCTTCTCGGCGAACGGGTCGCCGACCTGGACCGTCGGGCGCTTCGACGGCTCGTCGGCCCCGAACGTGGCCGAGGCGAGGACCGACGCGCCGCCGATCCCGTCGCGACCGGTCGTCGAGCCGAACAGGACGGCCAGGTTGCCCGGACCGGGTGCCGCGGCGAGGGTCAGCCGGCGCTCGTCGAGAAGGCCGATCGCCATGACGTTGACGAGCGGGTTGCCCTGGTAGGACCGGTCGAACACGAGCTCCCCGCCGACGGTCGGGACGCCGACGCAGTTGCCGTACCCGCCGACCCCGCGGACGACGCCGTTGACGAGGTGGCGGGTCCGTGGATCGGCCGGGTCGCCGAACCGGAGCGCATCGAGCACGGCGATCGGCCGGGCGCCCATCGTGAAGATGTCGCGGAGGATGCCGCCGACCCCGGTCGCGGCGCCCTGGTAGGGCTCGACCGCGCTGGGATGGTTGTGCGACTCGATCTTGAACGCGACCGCCAGGCCGTCGCCGATCGAGATGACCCCGGCGTTCTCGCCCGGGCCGGCGACGACCCCCGCCCCGCCAGTCGGCAGGGTCCGGAGGAGCGGCTTCGAGCTCTTGTACGAGCAGTGCTCGCTCCACATCACGCTGAACATCGCCAGCTCGAGCTCGTTCGGCAGGCGGCCGAGCTTGTGGCGGATCGCCTCGAGCTCGTCGTCCGTCAGCCCGAGCCGACGGTGGAGCGGCTCGCCGACCGCGCCGGCCGCCGCGAGCGCGCTCATCGCGCCCCGCCGACCGCGACCGGCCGCCCGGCCGCTGCCCGCTCCGCCGCGCTGTCGACGAGCGAGCGGACGATCCCGAGACCGTCGTCCGAGCCGAGGACCGCCTCGACGGCCGTCTCCGGGTGGGGCATCAGGCCGCCGACGTTGCCGGCCGCGTTGACGACCCCGGCGATCGCCCGGAGCGAGCCGTTCGGGTTCGCCCGGTCCTCCTCGCCGCCGGCGACCGACCCGTCGGGATGGACGTAGCGGAAGAGCACGCCGCCGCTCGCCTCGAGCGCGTCGAGCGCGGCCGGGTCCGCGTAGTAGCAGCCCTCGCCGTGGGCGACCGGCATCCGGAGCGGCCGGCGCGCGTCGAGCGCCCGGGTGAACGGCGTGTCGAGCCGCTCCGGCGCGATCGCGACCTGGCGCGACACGAAGCGGAGCGACCGGTTGCGCAGGAGCGCGCCGGGCAGGAGGCCGGCCTCGGTCAGGACCTGGAACCCGTTGCAGATCCCCAGGACGAGGCCGCCCTCGGCGGCGTACGCGGCGACCGAGCGCATGACCGGGCTGAACCGGGCGATGACCCCGGCCCGGAGGTAGTCGCCGTAGGCGAAGCCGCCCGGCAGGACGATCCCGTCGACGCCCTCCAGGTCGGCCGACTCGTGCCACAGGACGACCGGCTCGGCGCCGGCGACCCGGAGCGCGTTGATCGCGTCGATGTCCCGGTTCGAGCCGGGGAAGACGACGACCCCGATCCGGACCATCAGGCCGGCACCCCGCCGACCGGGATCCCGGAGACGGTCGACGACGTCCCGCCGAGCGGCTCGATGGCGTACTGCTCGATGAGCGGGTTGCTCAGCAGTTCGCCGGCCAGGCGCTCGACCGTCGCCCGCGCCTCGGCCTCGGTCGGCGCCTCGACGGTGAGCTCGACCCGCCGTCCCACCCGGATCGCCGTCACCCCCGTCACGCCGAGGTGCGGGAGGCTGCCCTCGACCGCCCTCCCCTGCGGGTCGAGGATGCCCGCCTTGGGGGTGACATTGACCGCGAACCGGAACGCCTGCGACGTGCTCATCGGGCGATGACGTCCTCCTCGAGATAGCGGCTGAAGCTGGCGCCGGTGATCCGCTCGAACGCCTCGACGTAGCGCCGACGCGTCCCCTCGACGACCTCGGCCGGCAGCTCCGGTCCGGGCGCCGTCTTGTCCCAATCCTGCGCCTCGAGCCAATCGCGCACGTACTGCTTGTCATAGCTCGCCTGGGGTCGTCCCGGCTCGTACGTCGCGGCGTCCCAGAAGCGCGACGAGTCCGGGGTGAGGACCTCGTCGATGAGCATGAGCTCGCCATGGCGGCTCAGTCCGAACTCGAACTTCGTGTCGGCCAGGATGATCCCCGCCCGGGCGGCCAGCGACCCGCCGTGACCGTAGATCGCGAGCGCCACCTCGCGGACCTGGCGCGCCAGCTCGACGGCCGCCGCCTGACCGAACGGTCGTCCCTGGAGCTCCATCGCGGCCAGGCGCTCGATCATCCCGTCGAGGTCGATGTTCTCGTCGTGGACACCGGCCTCGGCCTTGGTCGACGGGGTGAGGATCGGCTCGGGCAGCCGGTCGCTCTCGCGCAGGCCGGCCGGGAGCCGGATCCCGCCGATCGCGCCGGTCCGCCGGTAGTCCTTCCAGCCGGACCCGCTCAGGTAGCCGCGGACGATGACCTCGACCGGGAGGACCTGGGCGCGGCGGCAGATCATCATCCGGCCGCGCAGCTCGGCGGCCTCGGCGGGTTCGATCGGGAGGTCCCGCGGGTCGGTCGACAGGAGGTGGTTGGCCACGATCCTGCGGGTCTCGGCGAACCAGGACCGCGACAGACCGGTCAGCACCCGGCCCTTGTCCGGGATCGGCGTCGGGAGGACGACGTCGAAGGCGGACAGGCGGTCGGAGGCGACGAGCAGGAGGCGCTCGCCGTCGAGCTCGTACAGGTCGCGGACCTTGCCCGAGCGGACGAACGCGCCGGCGAGGGTCATCGGGCCGTCGCCTCGATCGCGTCGAGCCGGCCCATGATCGCCGGGGCGTGGCGCAGGAACGCGGCGTCGTCGAAGCAGGCGTCGAGCCGGCCGAGCGAGAGGAGCCGGGCGACGACCGGCTCGGTCGCCAGCAGGTCGCGCAGCCGGAGGCGCTCGTCGGCGGCCCGCAGGGCGCAGCGCTGGACGATCGCGTAGGCCTCCTCGCGCGGCAGCCCGCCATCCTCGACCAGGGCGGTCAGGACCCGCGACGAGGCATGCAGCCCGAGCCCGCGCTCGATGTTGTCGCGCATCCGCTCGGGCCGGACGACGAGGCCCTCGACCAGGCCGGTCATCTTGACCAGCATGTAATCGAGCAGGATCGTCGCGTCGGGCAGGAGGACGCGCTCGGCGGAGCTGTGGCTGATGTCCCGCTCGTGCCACAGCGGCTGGTCCTCGAGCGCGGCGCCGGCATAGCCGCGCAGCAGGCGGGCCAGCCCGGTGATCCGCTCGGACAGGATCGGGTTGCGCTTGTGGGGCATCGCGCTCGAGCCCTTCTGGCCCGACCGGAACGGCTCCTGGACCTCGCCGATCTCCGTGTGCTGGAGGTTGCGGATCTCGGTCGCGAAGCGCTCCAGCGAGCCGCCGGCGATGGCGATCGCACAGAGCAACGCCGCGTGCCGGTCGCGCTGGACGATCTGGGTGCTGACCGGGTCGACGCGCAGCCCGAGCGCGGCCAGGACCTCGGCCTCGAGCTCGGGGTCGAGATGGCTGTACGTGCCGACCGGTCCGGAGATCTTGCCGGTCGCGATCTCGGCGACCGCCTCGACCAGCCGCCGGCGGTCCCGGTCGACCTCGAACGCCCAGCTGGCCAGCTTGAGGCCGAGGGTGGTCGGCTCGGCGTGGACCGAGTGAGTCCGGCCCATCATCACCGTGTCGGCCTCGGCCCGCGCCCGGGCGACCAGGGCGACGACGAGCCGGTCGCAGTCGCCCAGGAGCCGCTCCCCGGCGGCCTGCAGCTGGAGGGCGAGCGCGCTGTCGACCACGTCGCTGCTGGTCAGGCCGAAGTGGAGGTAGCGGCCCTCCGGGCCGACCGACTCGGCGATCTGGCTGACGAAGGCGATCACGTCGTGGTCGGTCGTCTGCTCGATCTCGGCGATCCGCTCGACGTCGATCCTGGCCCGGGCTTCGATCGCCGCGAGCGCCTCGGCCGGGACGAGCCCGCGCCCCACCTGCGCCCGGGCGACCGCGATCTCGACCCTGAGCATGTGCTCGAAGCGGGCGGTCTCGGACCAGATCGCGCCCATCTCGGGCAGGGTGTAGCGCCGGATCATCTGGCCGACCCGGCCATCGCCGAGACACCCGGCGCGTCGGCCGCGATGTCGTGGCGACGCTGCAGGCCGTCCCAGGCGATCGCGTCGGCGGAGCGCTCGGCGGCGGCCCGCGCACGGGCCAGGTCGGGGCCGCGCCCGACGACGGTCAGGATCCGGCCGCCGTTCGTCCCGTAGCCGCCGCCCGGTCGCCCGACGGTCCCGGCGTGGAAGACGAGCGCACCCAGCGCGGTGGCGGCGTCCAGGCCGTCGATCGGCTGGCCGCGCCTGGGCGTGTTCGGGTAGCCCCTGGCGGCGAGGACGATCCCGACCGCCGCACCGGGGAACGTCGGCAGGGCGGCGACGTCGGGCCCGAGCGCCCGGGTGGCCGGGCCGAGATCGCCCCGCGCGGCCGCCAGGAGCACCGGCCCGAGCGCGCCGGCCAGCCGGGGCAGGATCACCTGGGCCTCCGGGTCGCCGAGCCGGGCGTTGCACTCGAGGAGGGCCGGACCGTCGGCCGTCAGGATCAGCCCGGCGTACAGGAAGCCGCGGAACGGCGTCCCGCGCCGGGCGAGCTCGGCGAGGATCGGTCGATGGATCGTCTCGACGAGCCGGGCGGCCTCCGCGTCGGGCAGGTCGGGGACCGGGCTGTAGGCGCCCATCCCGCCGGTGTTCGGGCCGCGGTCGCCGTCGCACAGCCGCTTGTGGTCGCGGGCGGCGGGGAGCGCCACGGCGGTCGCGACCGTCCGTGACGGCGATGACGCTGACCTCCCGGCCGACCAGGCGCTCCTCGAGGACGACCCGCGGCGTTCCCGGCGGCTCGTCAGTCGCTCCGCCGGCCGGGGCCAGCAGGGCCGCCAGGTGGGGCTCGGCGGCAGCGAGGTCGTCGCACAGCACGACGCCCTTCCCGGCGGCGAGCCCGTCCGCCTTGACGACGAGCCCGCCTCCGGCCCGTGCCAGCTCGGCGGCGAACGCGCGGGCCGCGTCCAGCTCGCCGGCGACGAACGCCCGGCCGCGCGCCATCCGGACCCCGGCCGCGCCGGCGACCTCGCGGCAGAACGCCTTGCTCGTCTCGATCCGGGCAGCCTCGCGCGTCGGGCCGAAGACCGGGATGCCGGCCGCGCCGAGGGCGTCGGCCACGCCGGCGGCGAGGGGCGCCTCCGGACCGACCACGACGAGCTCGGCCGAGGTCGACCGGGCGGCCCTGACGACCGCCTCGGGCTCGAGCGGATGGACGTCGGGCAGACAGCGGACGCGCGGCTCGGCGCCGATCGCGGCGCTGCCCGGGGCGACCGCGATGAGGTTGACGCCGGGCTCGCCGGCCAGCTTCCAGGCGAGCGCGTGCTCCCGCCCGCCGCCGCCGACGACGAGGATCCGGGTCGGCGTCACGGCCAGGCTCATCCGGCGACGGCCCCGTGGATCCCGGCGGCCGCGCCGCCCGTCCCGCCCGGGCTACCCGGCCCGCCGGGGCTGCCCGTCCCGCCCGGGCTGCCCGGGCTGCCCGGGACCGTCGGGCGGTGGCGCATCGGGCGGTAGGCCCGCTCGATCGTCTGGCTCCGCTCCGGCCCGACCGAGACGAGCACGATCGGCACCCCGGCCAGCTCCTCGAGCGCGGTCACGTAGCGCCGGGCGTTCTCGGGCAGCTCGGCCAGCGTGCGGGCCGCGTGGATCGGCTCGGACCAGCCCGGAAAGCGCTCGTAGACCGGGGTGGCCCGGGCGAGGACCTCGGCGCTCGACGGCCAGCTCTCGACCCGCTGCCCGTCGATCTCGTAGGCGACGCACAGGCGGATCTCGTCGATCCCCGACAGGATGTCGATCTTGTTGAGCATGATGCTGCTCACGCTGTTCACGGCGACGGCGTAGCGGAGCGGCACCGCGTCGAACCAGCCGACCCGGCGCGGCCGGCCGGTGACCGTGCCGTACTCGTGGCCACGCTCGGCGATCCCGGCCCCGATCGCGTCGTGGAGCTCGGTCGGGTACGGCCCCGAGCCGACCCGGGTCGTGTACGCCTTCATCACCCCGATGACCTCGTCGACCTGGAGCGGGCCGATCCCGCCACCGGTGCAGGCGCCGCCGGCGATCGGGTTCGACGAGGTGACGTACGGGTAGCTCCCGTGGTCGATGTCGAGAAGGGTGCCCTGGGCGCCCTCGAGGAGGACATGGTCGCCGCGCCGGAGGGCGTCCTGGACGAGCCAGGTCGTGTCGGCCAGGTGGGGCCGGAGCCGCTCGCCCCAGGCCATCGCCAGCTCGACCAGCGGCTCGGCCTCGAACCGCTCGCCGCCGGGCATCGTGGCCAGGAGGGTGTTCTTGTCGGGCAGCACCTTGGCCAGGCGGTGGCGGAACGTCGCCTCGTCGAGGAGGTCCTCCATCCGCAGGCCGAGCCGCGACGCCCGATCGGCGTAGGTCGGGCCGATCCCGCGGTTCGTCGTGCCGACCTTCTCGCCGTCGAGGCGGGCCTCCATCGCCCGGTCGAGGGCGACGTGGTAGGGCATGATCACGTGGGCGTTCCGGCTGACCCGGACCTTGGCCGTGTCGATCCCGCGGGCGGTCAGCATGTCGAGCTCGGTGATGAGGGTGCCTGGGTTGACCACGACCCCCGGACCGATGATGCAGGCGATGTGCGGGTAGAACACGCCCGACGGGACGAGCCGGAGCTTGAACACCTCGTCGCCGAGGACGACCGTGTGGCCGGCGTTGTCACCGCCCTGGTAGCGGACGGCCATCGCGACCTGCTCGGCCAGGAAGTCGGTCGTCTTGCCCTTGCCCTCGTCGCCCCACTGGAGCCCGACGATCACGGTGGCCGGCATCAGGCAACGTCCTCGATGAGTGGAACGGCGGCTCCGGCCCGATCCATCGACGCCCGGCCGAACGTGGAAAGGCCCCCGACCGTGGGGCCGAGGACCTGGATAGACTGCGCCCTTCGTCGAGCCGCCGGCGTCGTTCCGGCGATCCCCAGGGCGGTGGGCGTTCGTCTCACCGGGCGAACGTTCCTCGAGCGATGGGCTGATCTCCGTGAGGCGGGCCTGCGCCCGCGTTCCGAGACCCCGGGAGTATACCCAGCGCGACCGGCCGTCGTCGGGCGGGGGCCGAGGGCCGGGGCCCCGGACCACAGGAGAGGAGCGGTTGCCGTCGGCCGAGACGGAGCGGTCGACCTGCGAGGTCAGCCAACGATCCAGCCGACGTCAGCCACGTTGACATCCTGAGCCCCCGGCGTGCTCGGCCGAGATGCCGCAATGTCGGTCCGGCGATCGACCAAGCGTGCCCGTCACCGGAGCTGTCAACCGTGTTGACGTCTCCCCGGGGCCTGTTCCGCGGCCGCATGCCGCGTCAGTGCGCCAGGAACGGCTCGATGGCACGGGCCGCGCGTTCGATGTCGTCGCGGGTCGTGTAGACGTGGGTGGAGCAGCGGATCGCGGTCCCGCGCACGGATGCCCGGACCCCGGCCGTCGACAGCGCCGCGCGGGCCGCGTCCGCGTCCCGGATCGGCGGGCAGACGAGCGATGCCCCGGCCCAGCGGACTCCCAGCCGGTCGGCGAGCTCGCGGGCCAGGTCGAGCGCCGCCTCGAACGCGCCGGTCGGCGCCCACGTCTCGAGGAGCCGGAGCGACTCGACCGCCCCGATCCAGGAGATCCAGGCGAGGGACACGTCCAGCCGTCGAGCGTCTGGCGCGAGCGTGAGTGGCCCGCCGAAGTACCGCCCGTACGGCGCGTCCGCCGACCGCCAGTTCGCGTCGAGCGGCGACAGGTCGGCCAGGCGCCCAGGCGCCACGGCCAGGAACGCGACGCCGCGCGGGCAAAGGAGGTGCTTGTAGGCCGCCGCGACGAGATAGTCGACTCGATCGATCAGTGGCGCCAGCGGGACGAACGGGATCGCCTGGGTGGCATCGATGAGCACACGCGCCCCGACGGCCTCGGCCCGGTCGAGGATCGCGCCCAGGTCGGCCATGAGGCCCGTCTGCATCTGGACGAGGCTCGTCGCGACGAGCGTGGTCCGTGGCCCGATCTCGTCCGGAAGCCGCTCGAAGTCGACCTCGCGGACCAGGGCGCCGCGATCCCGCGCCACGAGCAGCGGGAAGAGCACGGACGTGAACTCGTCGACCGGGGCGACCACCTCGTCGGCGGGGCCGAGGCCGGCCGCCACCAGGCCCACGCCGACCGACGCGGCCGGCAGCAGCGCCACCCGCTCCGGAGCGGTCCCGATCAGGTGGGCGAAGGACGACCTGGCGGCCTCCGCCGGCCGGTCCCAGTCGGCGATCCAGTCGGCCGTCCCGGACTGCCATGCGTCGAGCGCCGCCCGGATCGCGCGGACCGTCGGCTCGGGCGGGAGGCCGTACGTCGCCGAGTCCAGGTAGGCGATCCCGGGCGCCGGCGAGAAGAGCGAACGGATGGCCTCGTCCACCCGAGCAGTCTACGAGCGCGGCGACGCCGGGGTCGCCCTCGCACGTCGATCCTGGCGTCCGCAGCCGCGAGCCGCAGGTAAGTCCGCGCGAAGTCGCAGCCAAGCCCTGGGTAAGCGCCACCGGCTACCGTCCCTCGTGCCCGTCGGCTCCCGCCGGCCGTCGGGATCGACCCGCCGCAGACGCAGGGTCGGGACCGGCCCCGCCGGCCGACCGAGAAGGAGACCCGGACCGATGAACAAGGTCCTGTTGACCGGACGCCTGACGCGCGACCCAGAGCTGCGCGCGCTGGCGAGCGGCAAGTCCGTCACGACGTTCAACGTCGCGACCAACGAGTACGCCGGTGGCGGCAAGGAGAAGGCCGAGTTCCACACGATCGTCACCTGGGACAAGCTCGCCCAGGTCTGCGGCCAGTACCTCGGCAAGGGCCAGCAGGTCGCGATCGAGGGCCGCCTCCAGACCCGGAGCTGGGACGACGACGCGGGTAAGCGCCACTGGAAGACCGAGATCGTGGCCAACCACGTCGAGATGCTGTCGGGCCGCAAGAAGAAGGACTACGAGGCGCAGGCCGCCGCCGACGCGCTCGAGACCCAGGCCGGGACGCTCGGCGACGAGCCCGGCCCGGACGACCCGATCCCCGCGGAGCCCGTCGCGGCCTGACCGACCCGCCGGACCCGCCGCCGGCCGACCGGAGGCCCGCACCCGCCGGCCGACCGACGCTCCCCTCCTCCCCGCGCGACGGGGCGGGCGCTTCTCCCCCTCGGGCGCCCGCCCCGTTCGCGCGCCCGAGGGCCCGGCGCCGAGGGCCTCCGGTGTCGAACCGCACCGGTGCCAGTACCAAAGGACTAGGCGCCGGGTGCTGCCTCTGGCAGACTCGCGGTCCACGCTGAGGGAACGGACCGTGACGACCGTGCAGACCGAGCACCCGGACGATGTCCGGCGGACGTTGGCGCGGGGTCGTCCAGCGGACCTCGTCGGGCTCTCGGCGGTCGCCCTCGGTCGATCCTGGCGATCGCTGACGCGCCACCTGGTCCTCGTCCTGTACGGCCTCGCCGGCGGCGTCGCCCTGACCGTCTGGGCCTCGTTCAGCGCGATGGTCGGCAAGCCGGTCGACGCCTGGTGCTACTACCGCATCGCGCCGGGTGCGCCGTACTGGCAGACCGACTTCGCCTTCTTCTACCCGCCGGCCGCCGCGCAGGCGATGATCCCGTTCCAGGCCCTGTCCTTCGAGGCGTTCGTCGCGCTCATCCGGGCGGCCGAGCTGGCCGCCGCGCTCGCCCTCGCCGGCCCGTTCCTGCCGCTGGTGATCCTGTGGCCGCCCGTTCACCACCGAGATCAACGCCGCCAACGTCAACCTGCTCATCGTCGCCGTGGCGGTCTGGGGCCTGCGCTGGCCGGCCCTCTGGTCGTTCGTCCTGTTGACCAAGGTCACGCCGGGCGTCGGCCTGCGTCTGGTTCGCGGTGCGGCGAGAGTGGCGGAACCTGGCGATCGCCCTCGGCCTGACCGGCGCGATCGTCGTCGCATCGTTCGCCTACGCCCCTGGGCTGTGGTTCGAATGGCCCGCCTACATGGCCACCATCACCCCGAGTGACGGCGTCCCGCTGTGGGTCCGAGTCGTGGTCGCCGCCGCGCTCGTCGCCTGGGGCGCCCGGACCGACCGCCCCTGGACGGTCGTGCTGGCGGTCACGATCGCGACGCCGCGGCTCTACTTCATGACCCCGGCGATGCTCGTCGGGCTGCTGTACTACGTCCGGCCTCGCCTCGGCGAGCTCCGCGTTTGGCGTCGGTCGGCGTCGGTCGGCGCCGCGTAGAGCCGGCGGCGGGGGATCCCCGTCGTCCCAGACACGCGCCGGGCGGCCTCGCCCCGGGCGATGCCCGCCCCGACGAGCCGCTCCACCTCCGCCAGGGCCCGGGCGAGCGCCTCGTCAGGCTCGAGCTGCGGGTCGGTGCGGTCGGCCGCGCCTTCGGCACCCTCGCCGAGGGCGACTGCCCCACCCCGCCGCTCGCCGACGACGAGCGCGAACTCGCCCCGCAGGGTCAGCTCGCCCGAGCCGGCGGCCCCGGCCAGCTCACCGAGCGAAGCGCGGACGATCTCCTCGTGGAGCTTGGTCAGCTCGCGGCAGACGGCGGCCGGCCGGTCCGGTCCGCAGGCCGCGGCGAGGTCGCGCAGCGTCGCCGCCACGCGGCCGGGCGCCTCGTAGACGACGCAGCCCCGCTCGTCGGCGGCGATCCGGGCCAGGCGCTCCCGCCGGTCGCGGCCGGTCCGGGGCAGGAACCCCTCGAACGCCCAGCGCGGCCCGGCGATCCCGGACGCGACGACCGCGGCCAGGACGGCCGACGGCCCGGGGATCGGGACGACGACGCCTCCCTCCCCCGCCCACGCCCGGACGAGCTCGCCGCCCGGATCGCTCACCAGCGGGCGTCCCGGCATCGGTCACCAGGGCGAGGTCCGCCCCGCCCCGGAGGTGGTCGAGCAGCTCCGGCAGCCGCCGCTCGGCGTTCCGGGCGTGGAAGCTCAGCGATCGTGTCGGGATCGTCGTAGCGGTCGAGCAGGCGCCGGCTGAGCCGGGTGTCCTCGGCCGCGATGAGCGGCACCGTCCGGAGCGTCTCGAGCGCGCGGAGCGTGACGTCGCCGAGGTTGCCGATCGGGGTCGCGACGACGAACAGCCGTCCGCCGGCGGGACGTCTCCGGTCCGGGCCGCCCGGGGCCCCGGTCACGACCGGGTCGAGCCCGGTCGCCGGCGCGGGTAGAGGTAGTCGATCCCGGCCGTCCGCGGCCCGAGCTTGGCGATCGGCGGGACCTGGCGCTTGAACTCGGCGCCGGCGACCGCCCGGACGGCCCAGGTCGACCAGCCCGGCCGGGAAGCCCTTGGCCACGAGCTCCTCGGGCGAGCGCCGCTTGTCGACCAGCCAGAACAGGAGCCGGTCGAGCTCCGGGTAGCTGAAGCCGGCCTCGGCCTCGTCGGTCTGGCCCGGCCACAGGTCGGCCGACGGCGCCTTGGCGATGATCGCGTCGGGCACGCCGATCGCCGCCGCCAGCTGGCGGACCTGGCTCTTGTACAGGTCGCCGATCGGGTTGAAGGCGCGACGCGTTGTCCCCGAACAGGGTCGTGTAGCCGATCAGCGACTCGGTCTTGTTGCCGGTCCCGACGACGAGCCCGCGCCAGGTGACCGAGCGGTCGTACAGCACGGCCATCCGCATCCGGGCCATGAAGTTGCCGCGCCGCAGCGGGGTCGCCTCGAGCCCCGCCGGCCCGAGCGCGCCGGCGGTCCCATCCCGCCCGAAGTAGCCGTCGACCATCGGCGCTGATCTCGACCAGCTCCGAGGCGCAGCCGAGCCGCCGGACGACCTCCTCGGCATCGGCCCGCGAGGCCGGCGACGAGGTCCGGTACGGCATCAGGACGCACAGCAGCCGCTCGGCCCCGATCGCCTCGGCGACGAGGTAGGCGACGAGCGCCGAGTCGATCCCGCCCGACAGCCCGACGACCGCCCGCTCGAAGCCGGCCTGGCGGAGCTGGCCGCGGATGAACTCGCCGATGACCCGCCGCGCGACGTCGGTGTCGATCGCCAGCTCGGCCGGCAGCTCGAACGTCGCGCTGGTCACGGTCGGAGCATCGAGGCCGGCGCTGGGGCGACGTCGAGGCCGGGCTCGGCGTCGGGCGCCGCCGTCGCGTCGGCCGCCAGCCCGGCCCGCTCGGCGACGATCCGGTCGAGCTCGCGGACCTCGAGCTCGGGCCGCTCGTCGCGCAGCAGCGGCAGGGCGATCCGGGCCCGCCGGACCTCGGCCAGGTCGATCGTCGACCGGGTAGAGCGCCTCGTCGTAGAACGGCGCGCTGAAGACCGCCGCGCCGTCGGGGCCGATGACCTCCGAGCCACCCCAGAAGCTGATCGACTCCTCGACCCCGACCCGGTTGACGAACACGACGTAGCTCGTCGTCAGCTGGGCGTACGTGCGCATCAGCGTCCGCCACGAGGTCGCCGTGCCGAGGCCGACCTCGTTCGTGGCGGCCAGGTCCCGGCCCGGCGACGACGACACGTTGACCAGGATCTGGGCGCCGTCGAGGGCGAGCAGCTGGGGCACCGGCAGGTGCCAGAAGTCCTCGCACACCGCGATCCCGAGCCCGACCCCCAGGCGCGACGGGACCGCCCGCAGGACGTCGCCCGGCGGCGAAGAAGCGGCGCTCGTCGAACAGGCCGTAGGTCGGCAGGAACAGCTTCCGGTGGACGTGGGCGATCCGGCCGTCCTCGAGCAGGGCCGCCGCGATGAACAGCCGGTGGTCGGCCGACTCCTCGACGAACGACACGATCGCCGACAGGCCCGGCGGTCTCGGCGGCCAGGCGGCCAGGCGCGGGTCGTCGAGCCGGATCGCGACCTCGCCGGCGAGGTCCTGGAGGAGGTAGCCGGTCAGCCCCAGCTCGGGGAAGACGACCAGTCCGGCGCCGCCGGCACGGGCCTCGCCGATCAGCGCCCGGTGGCGCTCGAGGTTCTCGTCGAGGCCTCCGAGCCGCGGCGCGATCTGGGCGAGGGCGATCCGGAGCGGTTGCACGACTCGGAGTCTAGCCCCTCGGCCGGACCTGGCCGGCCCCGATCAGGCCGGCGGGAGGCTCGCCGGCGGCTCCGGCCCCGTCGGCGGCACCGGTCGCGGCGTCGTGCCGTCTGCCGCCGGACCGCCCTCGACGCGGGCTCCCAGCGGGGACGTGGCCCGCCGCCGGGCGCCCGGTCGCCTGGAGCTGCTCGGCCGAGCCGTCGACCTCCTCGGCGAAGTGGCAGGCGACCTCGTGGCCGGCGGCCAGAGTGCGCGCAGCTCGGGCTCCTCGGTCGTGCACCGCTCCGGGTTGCCGAGCCGCTCGCGCAGCCAGCAGCGGGTGTGGAACCGGCAGCCGGACGGCGGGGCGGCCGGGGAGGGCACGTCGCCCTTGAGGATGATCCGCCGGCGCCGCGCCTCGACGACCGGGTCCGGGATCGGGACCGCCGACAGGAGCGCCACCGTGTACGGGTGGAGCGGCTCGCGGTTGAGGTCGCGCGAGCCGGCCAGCTCGACGATCCGGCCGAGGTACATCACCGCGATCCGGTCGCTGATGTGGCGGACGACCGACAGGTCGTGGGCGATGAACAGGTAGGTCAGCCCGAACTGGCCCTGGAGCCGCTCGAGCAGGTTGATGATCTGGGCCTGGATCGAGACGTCGAGGGCGCTGATCGGCTCGTCGGCGACGATCAGGTCCGGGTTCGAGCGCGAGCGCCCGGGCGACGCCGATGCGCTGGCGCTGGCCGCCGGAGAACTCGTGCGGGTAGCGCTCGCCGTAGTCCGGGTTGAGCCCGACCGTCGAGAGCAGCTCGCGGACGCGCTCGCGGCGCTCGGCCTTCGTGCCCGACGCCGTGGATGTCGAGCGGCTCGCCGATGATCCCGCCGGCGGTCATCCGCGGGTTCGAGGCTGGCGTACGGGTCCTGGAAGATCATCTGCATCCGGCGGCGCATCCGCCGCAGGTCTCGCCCCGTCGAGCGCGCGTGATGTCCGACGCCGTCGAACAGGATCGCGGCCGGCGGTCGGCTTGTAGAGGCGGACGATCGCCCGCCCGGTCGTGCTCTTGCCGCAGCCCGACTCGCCGACGAGGCCGAGGGTCTCGCCGCGGCGTCATCTCGAAGGTCACGCCGTCGACCGCCCGGACGTCGCCGACGTGGCGCTCGAAGATGATCCCCTCGCGGATCGGGAAGTAGACCTTGAGGTCCTCGACCGCGCAGGAGCGGCCCGTCGGCGGCCGCGTCGCGGGGCTCGCGGCGCGGGTCGTCGGGCTCGATCGGCACGGTCGCTCGGCCGACGGCGCCGCGGTCGGCTCCGCAGCGGCGAGCGCCGTCGACCGGCGGCCTCGCGGCGGCCAGCTCGAGCTCGTCGACGCTCGCCAGCTCGGGTCGTCGCCGGGCGGCGGCGCCGGCGCGGAACCCGGCGCGCAGGGGCCGGCCGGCGAGCGCCTCCTCGCGCGGTCGGCGGGTTGTGGCAGGCGATCCGGTGGGTGGCCGCCGGGCCCGGTCGTGCACGACCGGGTCCCGGCCGACGAGCGGCTCGAGCGCCGGGTTGTCGGTCCAGCAGCGCTCGAGCCGCCAGGCGCAGCGCGGCGCGAACGGGCAGCCGACCGGCGCGCTGGCGCATGGTCGGGCGGCCGGCCCTCGATCGGGATGAGCGCCTCGCCCGCGCTCGTCGTCGAGCCGCGGGATCGAGTGCAGCAGGCCGACCGTGTACGGGTGCGACGGCGCGCGCGAACAGGTCCGCCGGTCGTCGCCGTCTCGACGATGAAGCCCGGCGTACATCACGTTGATCCGCTGGGTCATCCCGGCCACGACGCCGAGGTCGTGGGTGATCAGGATGAGCGCCGTGCCCGAGCTCGGTCGTGAGCCGCTGGAGGAGCTCGAGGACCTGCGCCTGGATCGTCACGTCGAGCGCGGTCGTCGGCTCGTCGGCGATCAGCAGCTTCGGCTCGAGGGCGAGCGCCATGGCGATCATCACGCGCTGGCGCATGCCGCCGGAGAACTGGTGCGGGAAGCTCCTGAGGCGCGTCTCCGGCTGCGGGATGCCGACCATCGCCGAGCAGCTCGATCGCCCGGGCGCGGGCGGCCTGCCTTGGTCGACCTTCCGGTGGGCCCGGATCGTCTCGACCATCTGCTCCTCGATGGTCAGGACCGGGTTGAGGCTGGTCATCGGGTCCTGGAAGATCATCGCGATGTCGCGGCCGCGGATGTCGCGCATCTCGTCCTCGCGCAGCGTCGACGCAGGTCCTGGCCGTCGAACAGGACCCGGCCGCCCTCGATCCGGCCGGCCGGCTTGGGCAGCAGCCGCATGATCGCCAGGTTCGTGACGCTCTTGCCGCAGCCGGACTCGCCGACCAGGCCGAGCGTCTCGCCCTCGCTCGAGCTCGAAGCTGACGCCGTTGACGGCGTGGATCGTCCCGTCGTGGGTCCGGAAGCGGACGACGAGGTCCTCGACCGACGAGCAGCGGCCATCGGTCGCTCAGCGCCTCAGCCGCGGGTCGAGCGACTCGCGCAGCCCGTCGCCGAGCAGGTTGAAGCCGATCGCGCTGATGACGATCGCCACGCCCGGGAAGAAGACGAGCCACGGCGCCGGCGCAGGAAGCGTCGGCGCGTCGGTCAGCATCGTCCCCCACTCCGGCGTCCGCGGGTCGGGCGGGCCGAGGCCGAGGAAGCCGAGGCCGGCGATGTCGATGATCGCCGTGGCCAGGGCGAGGGTCGCCGCGACGATGAGCGGCGTCAGCGAGTTCGGCAGCATGTGGCGGAGAGGAGCCGCGAGCCGCGACGCCCCGATCGAGCGCGCCGCGATGACGTAGTCCGACTCGCGCAGGGCGAGCAGGCTGCCGCGCAGGAGCCGGGCGAAGATCGGCGCGTAGGTGACCGCGACCGCGAGCATCAGCTGGAGCAGGCCGCGGCCCAGCCAGGCGACGATGCCGATCGCGAGCAGGATGCCCGGGATCGCCAGCAGGACGTCGATCGACGCGCATCAGGACCGCGTCGACCCTGCCGCCGAGGCCGCCGGCGAGCGCCCCGATGATCCCGCCGATGACCAGCGCCATGACGACCGCGACGACCCCGACCTGGAGGCTGACCTGGGCGCCGTAGAGGACCCGGCTGAACTCGTCGCGGCCCTGGAGGTCGGTGCCCATCAGGTGCGCCGGCGCTCGGCGGCTGGAGCCGGTCGGCGAGCGTGCCCTCGAGCGGACCGTACGGGCGCGATGACCGGGGCGAGGACCGCCGCGCCGACGAACAGCGACGATGCAGACCAGCCCGAGCATCGCCGGCCGGTTGCGCAGCAGCCGGCGGAACGGCGTCGCGCCACAGCCCGCGGCTGGCCCGGGTCGCGACGGGCGCCGGCTGGCGCGGGCGGCGCGACGGTCGCGGCTCATCAGGCGTACCGGATCCGCGGGTTGAGGAAGGCGTAGCAGATGTCCACGAGCAGGTTCACCACCAGGAAGATCGAGGGCGAAGATCAGGATCGTGGACTGGACGACGAAGTAGTCGCGGTTGCCGATCGCGTCGACGACCCAGCGCCCGACGCCGTTCCAGGCGAAGACCGTCTCGGTGAGGACGGCGCCGGCGAGCAGGCCGCCGACCTGCAGGCCGATGACCGTCACGACCGGCAGCCAGGCGTTGCGCATGATGTGGCGGTCGTCGACCCGGCGCTCGCGTCAGGCCCTTGGCCCGGGCGGTCCGGACGTAGTCCTCGTTGCTCACGTCGAGGACGGACGCCCGGGTGATCCGGGTGATGATCGCCAGCGGGATCGAGCCGAGGGCGATGGCCGGCAGGATCAGGTGGCGGAGCGCGTCGACGAACAGGTCCGGCCGGCCCGCGAGCAGCGTGTCGACGAGCATGAAGTTCGGTGACGGCTCGAGGCTCGGCCCGCGGGTCGAGCCGGCCCGGGTCGGGCAGCCAGCTCGAGCTGGACGGCGAAGATGTACGAGAGGACGAGCCCGAGCACGAAGACCGGGATGCTGATCCCGAGCAGCGAGATGACCGTCACGCCGCCGTCGATCCAGCCCTGGGCGTGGCGGGCGGCGAAGCGGCCGAGCGGGATGCCCGACGCCGACCGCGAAGATCAGCGCGGCGAGGGTCAGCTCGATCGTCGCCGGGAAGCGGACCGACGAACTCGTCGAGGACCGGCTGGTTGTTGATGATGCTCGCGCCGAAGTCGCCGTGCAGCAGGTTGCCGAGGTAGTTGAGGTACTGCTGCCAGAGCGGCAGGTCGAGGCCCAGGTTCTCGCGCAGCGCGGGCGACGCCTCGGGCGTCGCGTGCTGGCCGAGGATCGCCGCGGCACGGGTCGCCGGGCAGCAGGTGGACGAACGCGAACAGGACGATCGACAGCCCGAACAGGACCGGGATCGCCCCGAGCAGCCGCCGGACGATGTACTTGAGCACGGCGCGTGCCTGAGTCCGCGCTGGGTCGGAGATGCGCGCCCCCGGGGCCGGACGGCCCCGGGGGACCGGTCGGGTCGCGTCAGGCGGCCCGGGTGACCGGGCGCCGTCGGCGATCGGCTACTTGTCGAGCCAGACCGTGTTGAGGAACTCGTTGCAGGTCGCCGCTGCCGACGAAGCCCTTGACGTACGCCTGCGCGGCCGCCGGCGGCGTCGAGTTGACGAGCGGCACGGTCGGGCATGTCGGCCGCGGAGCAGGTCCTGGGCCTTCTCCCAGAGCGTCTTGGCGGTGGCCTCGTCGGTCGCCGCGAGGGCGTCGTTCATGGTCTTGCTCGAGCTCGTCGTTCTTGTAGGCGAACTCGGTCGACGGCGCGCCGTCGACGTAGCCGAAGAACGCGGTGTTGAGGAAGTTGTCCGGGCCGGCCCAGTCGCAGGTCCAGCCGATGAGCCACATCTCGACTTGCCGGCGTACTCGTGGTCGAGGTAGTCGGGCCGCCAGGTCTCGGTGTGCGGGCTCGATCGTGAAGCCGACGGCCTCGAGGTCGCGCGGTGATCGCCTCGAAGATGCCCTTCGGATCCGGCATGTACGGCCGGGTCACGTCGGACGGGTAGTAGAAGTCGATGGTCAGGTCGGTCTCGCCGGACTCGGCGATCAGCGGCCTTGGCCTTCTCGAGGTCGTAGGTCGGCAGGCCCGAGCGGCTTGGCGTACTGGGTGCCGGGCGGCATCCAGTTGTCGGCCGGCGACGGCCTGGCCGGCGTAGAACGCGTCGATCGAGCGCCTGCCGGTTGATCGCGTAGGCGATCGCCTCGCGGATCTTCGGGTTGTCGAACGGCTTGTACGTTGTGGTTCATCGAGATCTGGAACAGTGTTGCACGACTCGCCGCGGTCGATGACCTGCAGGTTCGGGTTGCCCTGGATCGTCGGCGATGTCGACCGGGCGCGATCGTCTGGGCGAGGTCGATGCTCGCCGGTCTGGAGGCCGTTGAGCGCTGCGCCTCCTCGGCGACCGGCTTGAAGATCGACCTCGTCGAGGTGGGCCATGCCGTCCGTGTTCCAGTAGTCGGGGTTCTTGACGATCGTGACGTGGTCGCCGACGACCCACTCCTTGAACTTGAACGGGCCGGTGCCGACCATGCGCCGGCGCCGCCCTGGGCGTACGGGATCTTGCTGACGTCGGTGATCGTGTTGTCGGCGCCGCCGGCCTTGAGCGCCGTCGGGCTGGAGATGCGCGAACGACGGTCAGGGTCTGGGCGAGCAGGAAGCTCGAGTTCGGCTGTCTTGAGGTGTGATCACGACCGTCGGTCGGGCTCGGGCGCGTCGACCGAGGCCACGTTCGACGTGTCGCCGTAGCCGCCGAAGACCGCGCCGGCGTAGTAGGTGTAGTCCTGGAGCGTCGGTCGGGAAGTTCTTCCAGCGGTCGTAGTTGTACTTGACGGCGTCGGCGTTGAAGTCGGTCCCGTCGTGGAACTTGACGCCCTCGCGCAGCTTGAACGTGTAGGTCAGGCCGTCGGGCGAGACGTCCAGTCTTCGGCCAGGGCCGGGATCGATCTCGCCGGTCGTGCCCGGCTTGAGGCGCGACCAGGCCCTCGATGACGTTCTGCATGACGTAGGACGAGTTGCTGTCGTCGATCAGCGCCGGGTCGGTCCGGGTGATGTCGCCCGGGATCGCGACGACGAGCTTGCCGCCGTCCTTGATCGCCGGCGTCGGCGCGGCCGACGGCGCCTCCGATGGCGGCGCGCCTGGCCGGCGGGGCCGGCTGGTGGGCGCCGGCGTGGTCGCGGTGCCCTGGCAGGCCGCGAACAGGATCGCCGCGACGGCGACCACCGCTCCGGTTCGAATTCGGGTCATGCGGTTCTCTCTCCTCCTTGGTTGCGCCCGGGCGACGGTCGCCTCCTCCAGTCCGACCGTTCCGGTCGGGTCGTCCCCGCCGACCCGGGCATGATACTCAGGTGCCGCTCGCCGTGGACCCCTCTGCCGGCGGACCGGCATCGGTCGGCGGCTCGACCGCCGGATGCCGCGGCGGTCGGTGCGGCTCGGCGACGTCGGTCGCCGCGTCGACGGTCGGGACCGCGCTCGCGACGACCGACGTCGGCACCTCCTCGGCGAAGTGGCAGGCGACCTGGTGGCCGCCGCCGATGTCCCGGAACTCCGGGTCCTCGGTCGTGCAGTTCTCCGGGTTGCCGAGCTGCTCGCGCAGCCAGCAGCGGGTGTGGAAGCGGCAGCCGGACGGCGGCGCCGCCGGCGACGGGCACGTCGCCCGTGAGCACGAGCCGCTTCTTGCGGACGCCGCGGGTCCGGGTCCGGGCACGGCCGACAGGAGCGCCACCGTGTACGGGTGGCGCGGGTCGGCGTAGAGCTCGCTCGACGTCGGCCAGCTCGACGAGCTTGCCCAGGTACATCACCCCGACCCGGTCGCTGATGTACTGGACGACCGACAGGTTGTGGGCGATGAACAGGTAGGTCAGGCCGAACTCGCGTGCGCAGGTCCAGCAGCAGGTTGAGGATCTGCGACTGGATCGACACGTCGAGGGCGGAGACCGGCTCGTCGCAGACGATGAACTCCGGGTCGAGGGCGAGCGCCCGGGCGATGCCGATGCGCTGGCGCTGGCCGCCCGAGAACTCGTGCGGGTAGCGGCGGGCGTAGTCGCGCCGCAGGCCGACGGCCTCGAGGTAGTCGCCGACCCGCTTGTCGCGGACCTTCCGCTCGCCCCAGCTGGTTCTCCGCGTCGGCCTGGGCCAGCAGCCCCTCGCCGATGATGTCGCTGACCGGCATCCGCGGGTTCAGCGAGCCGACCGGGTCCTGGAAGATGATCTGCATCCGGCGGCGCAGCTTCTTGAGGTCGTCGCCCTTCTTGGCGAAGATCGTCCTCGCCGTCGAGCTCGGCCGCGCCCGGCGGTCGGCGGCTGGAGCCGGAGGAGCGTCCGGCCGAGCGTCGTCTTGCCGCAGCCGGACTCGCCGACCAGGCCGAAGACCTCGCCGCGGCGGACGTCGAAGCTGACGTCGTCGACGGCGCTGGACGTCGCCGACGTGGCGGCGCAGGATGCCGCCATGATCGGGTAGTACTTGACGAGGTCCTGCGACCTCGACGAGCGGCGCCGCGGCTCGCCGCCTGGGCGGTCGGCGCGCGCTCGGCTCGGACGACGGTCGCGCGCGCTCGGCTCCGGCCGGGCGCCGTGCCGGGTCGACGCCGGAGCCGACGTCGATCGGCAGCGCCTCGACGACGTCGAGCCGGGGACGGACCCGTGGCGGCACGGGCCGAGCCGGGCGCCGCGGTGTAGCAGCCAGCAGGCGACGTCCGGCGGCGTCGGCCTCGTCGAGCCGCGGGATCGTGCTCGGCGCACGGCTCGAAGGCGTACGGGCAGCGCGGCGCGAAGTTGCAGCCGCCGGCATGTGAACGGGTTGGGCACGGTGCCCTTGATGACGTTGAGCCGCTGGCCGCGCTTGCCCTCGCGACGGGATCGAGCTCGAGCAGGCCCTCGGTGTACGGGTGCTTCGGGGTCGAGCAGGACCTCGCTCGACGCGTGCCGTGCTCGACGACCCGGCCGGCGTACATCACGACGACGTCCTCGACCATCTCGGCGACGACGCCCGAGGTCGTGGGTGATGAGCAGGAGCGCGGCCCCGGTCCGCTCCTGGATCGTCCGGATGAGCTCCAGGATCTGGGCCTGGATCGTCACGTCGAGCGCCGTCGTCGGCTCGTCGGCGATGAGCAGCTTCGGGTCGCAGGACAGGCGCCATCGCGATCATGACCCGCTGGCGCATGCCGCCCGACAGCTCGTGCGGGTACTGCTTCGACGCGCCGCTCCGGGTCGGCGATGCCCGACGCGGCTGCAGCGCCTCGACGGCCCGGTCCCAGGCCTCCTTCTTGCGACACGTCCTGGTGGAGGCATGACCGCCTCGGCGATCTGGTCGCCGACGCGTGAACACCGGGTTGAGGCTGGTCATCGGCTCCTGGAAGATCATCGCGATCTCGTTGCCGCGGACCTTGCGCATCGTCCTCGTCGGCAGCGTCAGGAGGTCGCGGCCCTCGAACAGGATCTCGCCGCTCGGCGATCTCGGCCGGCGGCATGTCGAGCAGGCGCATGATCGTCAGCGCGGTCACGCTCTTGCCGCAGCCCGACTCGCCGACGATGCCCAGCGTCTCGCCCGCGCATGATCGAGAAGTTGACGCCGTCGACCGCCTTGACCGTGCCGTCCATGACGTGGAAGTAGGTCCGCAGGTCGCGGACGTCGAGCAGGACGTCGGGCCGGCGGGCCGCCGGCGACCGCGTCGGCCGGACGTCGGCGTGGCGGTCACGCGGTCACTCCCTGCGAGCGCGGATCGAGGGCGTCGCGCAGGCCGTCGCCGATGAAGTTGATGCGCGATGACGGTGAGGGCGATGGCCATGCCCGGGAAGAAGGCCCACCACCAGTTGCCCAGCGATGAGCACGTCCTGGGCGTTCGACAGGGCGTTGCCCCAGCTGATCGTGCGTCGCGCTTGATGCCGAAGTCAGGTAGCTGACGAACGCCTCGAGGACGATGGCGCCGGCCACGAGCAGGGTCGTGGCCACGATGACCGGGCCGAGCGCGTTGGGCAGGATGTGCCGGAAGGTGATCCGGCGGTCGCTGACGCCCGAC
This sequence comes from uncultured Chloroflexia bacterium, assembly GCA_963837825.1. GTDB lineage: Bacteria > Chloroflexota > Limnocylindria > Limnocylindrales > CSP1-4 > Chersky-267. Next base: position 90,803 of record CAWIOR010000012.1, on the reverse strand, counting down.
CGCCCGGGCGGCCTCGACGAAGTCCTGCTCGCGCAGCGACAGGAACGAGGCCCGCACGAGGCGGGCGATGACGCGGCCAGACGAGCAGGCCGAAGATGAGGATCAGCGACGATCAGCTCGCCGCCGCCGAAGAAGCGCGCCGCGACGAGGATGACGAACAGGAACGGGATGGCGAAGCAGGACGTCGACGATGCGCATCAGGACGTTGTCGACCCAGCCGCCGAAGAAGCCGGCGATCGCGCCGACGATGACCCCGATGATGCCGCGATGAGCGTCGTCGCCGATGCCGATCGAGCAGCGAGATGCGGGCCCCGTTGACGACCAGCGCGAACACGTCTCGCGGCCGCCGCCGTCGGTCCCGAACGAGGTGCGGCGAGGCGTCGGCGGGTCGCAGCCAGCCGGGCGGCGTGGCCGCCGGCGCGGGATGTCGAGCGAGGTCGTACGGGCAGATCAGGATCGGCCCGAAGATCGCCGATGCAGGATCATCAGCCCGAAGATGACCGACCCCGACGATGGCCAGCCGGTGGCGCCGGAACCGCCGCCAGGCGAGCTGCCACTGGCTGAGCGACTCGAGGGCGACCTCGTTGTCCTCGGCCGCGTCGGCCGGCGCCGGATCGGCCCGGTGCGATCAGGACGTCGAGTCGGCGTCATCGACGGCCATCGCTCAGTCGTAGCGGATCCGCGGGTCGACGATCGCGTAGAGCGACGTCCGCGACGAGGTTCACGAAGACGACGAGGACGAGCGTGACGAGCAGGATGCCCATGAGCACGAAGTAGTCGCGGTCGTTGACGCCTCGATGAACAGCCGGCCCATGCCCGGCCAGGTGAAGATCGTCTCGGTGACGATCGCGCCCGATGAACAGGAACGGCGATCTCGAGGGCGACGTTCGTGATGACCGGCAGCATGCGCGTTGCGGAAGGCGTGCTGGAAGATGACGCGTCCGCTGGCGGCAGGCCCTTGGCCTTGGCCGTCCGGACGTAGTCCTGGCTGAGCGATCGAGCATCGAGGCCCGCACGAACCGGCTGTCGCCGGCGATGCTGACCGCGACGAGGGTGATCACCGGCAGGACCAGGTGGCGGCCGATGTCGACGATCGCCGGCGACCGGGTCCTGCCCGAAGCGCGGTCCAGTACTGCGGGCGTGTTGAACGGTCGGCCAGTCGCGGGTCGTCGACGATGCCCGCCGGCGGGAGACCAGTGGAGCGGCGACCGCGAAGATGAAGATGAGGATCAGGCCCAGCCAGAACGTCGGCAGCGAGTAGAAGATGTAGCTGAAGAACGTCACCGCCTGGTCGAACAGCGAGTAGCGCTTCACGGCGGCGATGACGCCGAGGATGATGGCGATGCTGACCCAGATGACGAGCGCGGTCGACGGCGAGGATCAGCGTCGCCGGGATGCGCTCGCGCGATGACGTCGGTGACCGGCCGGCCGGCGATGATCGAGTAGCCGAAGTCGCCGTGGAGGACGCCGTTGTGCCGCCGCCGAGGGCGGCCGGCAGGAAGTTCAGGCCGCCCTGGTCGGAGAAGAAGGCCTGGACTCCGGCTTGTTGCAGTTCAGGATCCCGACCAGCCGCCGAACTCGACGAAGTAGTTGCCGACCTGCGTGGACGATCGGCGCGTTGGCGTCGGTCGGCTGGAGGCACCAGCGCTTGAGCCAGGCGTCGATCTGCTCCTGGCTGATCTTCTTGTTGCCCTGGAACTGGGCCTGCGGCCCGCCGGGGGCTGCCTTCATCAGGAAGAAGCTGATGATGACGACGCCGAGCAGCAGGGGAAGCAGGCCGAGCGAGCGACGGATGATGAACTTGGTCATCGCTGGTCACCGGGTGTCTTCAACTGGCTGAGTCCGACGCCTCTGGTCTGCCGATCGGTCGCCGGCCCCCCGGCAGGGGCCGGACCATCCCCGGGACCGTGTCCGGTCCCGCTCCGGACCGCTGGTGGCCGAGATCGGATGCGCGGACGGCGGCTCGGTGATTCGAGCCGCCGTCCACAGCTTGGCCTAGGACGAGGCTACTTCTGCATCCACCAGTCTTCGATGTTCCAGATGTCGGTCGAGCGGTGGACGGGTTCTTGAAGAAGTTCTGGAGCTTGACGCTCACGCCACGCGCTTCGTTGCGGTAGTAGAGGACGACCTCCGGAACCTGGTCGATGTAGACCTGCTGGACCGTGTAGGCGGCCTCGACCTGAGCCTGCGGGTCGATCGCCGCCTTCAGGATCGTTCGATCGCAGCGTCCATGTCCGGGTTCGACAGGCGCAGGTAGTTGTACCCGTTGCCCTTGTTCGCATCGGTCGGGATCTGCTCCGTGGCGTAGCTGTAGTAGTAGTCGCCGAACAGGTCGAAGGTCAGGACGTAGGCGAACTCCGACGTGTCGTAGTTGCCGTGGGCGAGGTTGCACTTCGTGTCGGCCTTCACGTCCGCCCAGCCGGCGAACAGGATGGTCGTCGAGTCGACGAAGTTGAGGTTGAGCTTGATGCCGATCGCCTGGAGCGACTTCGCGAGGAAGTCGCCGCCGAGCTGGCGGAAGCCGGCCGTCGAGGTGCAGTGCTCGAAGACGAGCGGGTTGCCGCTCTTGTCGACCCGGATCCCGTCGGCGCCCGTGGTGTAGCCGGCCGCGTCGAGCGCGGCGTTGGCCGCGGCGACGTCGAACGGCCGGGCACGTCGCGTCGGGAAGCTGCCAGTAGTTCGTCGGGGTGCGCGTTGGTGCAGGCGTCCTTGTCCGGGCAGCGGCGAGCCCGGGAACACGGTCGCGAACAGCGCCTTCTTGTCGATCGCCTGGGCGATCGCCTGGCGGACGACGAGGTCCTTGAGGGCCGGGTGACCCTTGCCCTGGCCGAGACCGGCCTGGTTCATGTCGAGGTGCTCGTACAGCCAGGCCGGCTCGAGGAGCGCCTTGCCGATCGACGGATCGACGCCCTTGATCGCGTCGTAGTCGGCCTGGACCAGGTCGAGGGCGACGTCGATCTCACCGGCCAGGAAGGCGGCGATCATGCCCTCCTTGTTGTCCGGGTAGAACTTGTAGGTGACCGCGTCGAGATACGGCGCCGTGGTCGCCGGCCGCCCAGTTGTCGTTCCGGGCGAGCTCGATCGTGTCGGCGCTGGCGGTGACGTACTTGAACGGGCCGCTCGTCGGGCGCCTTGGCGATGTCGGCCGTCAGCGGGTAGCTCTTGGCCGGCGCGTCCTTGATCGGGATGTTCTTCATGTAGTGCTCGGGCAGCGGGACCATCGCCGCCGATCGTGCCGAGCCAGCCGGCGTACGCCTCCTTGAAGTGGACGTCCGCCGACAGCCCATCGGCCGCGACGTCGAACGTGTCGATCAGCTCGTAGCCGAGGGTCGTGAGGCCGATCTGGCCCTTGTCCATGATCCAGCCGAGGGTGTACTTCCAGGTCGTTCAGGGTCAGCGGCCTCGCCGTCCGACCACTTGAGGTTCGGCTTGAGCGTGACGTGAACGGTGAAGCCGGTCCCCGACGCGTCGGTCTTGACGCTGTCCTTGAACGTGATCGGCGCGGCCGCCAGGTCAGGCTTCCAGTGGCCGTCCGCGGTCGTCACGAGCAGAGCGTCCGCATCGTGGCGGCCAGGACTTCCTGGTTGGCGACGGCGTTCTGGTAGTAGTAGTTGAGCTGGTTGGCTGCCTGCCAGTCGGAGATGATCACCTTGCCGCCGGCAGTGCCCTGGGACGGCTCGTACTTGTAGTTGAACAGCAGCTGGTCGTAGTCGACCGGCGTCGGAGCCGGCGTGGCCGTCGGCGCCGTGGACGGTGCCTGGCTGGCCGGCGCTGTCGTGGCCGACGGCGTGCTCTGCGCACCCTGGCACGCTGCGAACACGATCGCCGTGGTCGCGAGCAAGCCGAGTAGACGATTCCGCATCAGCGGTCCTCCCAACGGGTATTTGACCCTGTCACTCCCAATCGCATCGGGCCGCACCTGCGCCGTCGTTCCCTGTCGCGGTCCCGGGCTCCCTGCTGCGCAGATGGAGCCGCCGGCACGGACATCGATGGGCGAACGAACGAGCGCACGGTGAGCTGCGGTCCCTGCGCTGCCGGTACTATGCGGACGCACCCGGGCGGTGTCAACTTGGCCGCGACGCGGCCACGGAGCCTTCCCCGCGCGCCTCGCCGGCCCGTCCGGGGCCGCTCGTCCGATCGGTCTGCGTCACCTCCTCGCTTCGGTCCTGCTCCGGCCGACTCAGTCGGCCCGAGCCGGCGGGACGTCGACGTGGATGGTCAAGCTCGTCCAGCCGAGCCCATCGGGGCCCGGCCAGCTCGTCACCGGAGCGACCTCCGACACGATCTCCTCCGATGGGTCGCTCTGCCTTGGTGCGACTCAGGAACGCGGCCTCGGCGCGCTGGTCGGCGACGGTCTGGGCGCGCAGGACGGCTCGTGGCGGGCCCGGCTCGTGCTCGAGCGCATCCTTCGGCCGGACGACGGCGGTCGGACCGATGAGCGCGGCCACCAGCCCGGCTCCGACGACGACCCCGGCCAGAGACGCCCGGGCGGCCCAGGCGCCCGCCACCGGGCGCTGGACACGCTGACGGAGGCGGAGCCACGCGTCCGGCGGCGCGTCGACCGCGCGGGCGGCGGCGAACGTGCGGCGGACGGCGTGGATGGTCAGGAGCGTCTCGGCCAGCTCGGCCTCGCAGCGCCGGCAGCGATCGAGGTGGTCGAACGCGGCGACGGTCGACGCGTCCCGCTCGGACCGCTCGGCGAACGCTGCGATGGCGGCCCGGTGGACGGCACAGCCGGTCGCCCGACCCATCATGGGACGGCCTCCTCCGGATCGGCCGCCAGCCGCCCGACCTCCTCGTAGGCGCCGCCGAACCGGCGGTCGCCCTCGAGCCGCGTCCGCAGCGAGCGGAGGGCATAGTGGAGGCGCGATTTGACGGTCCCCAGCCGCACGTCCAGGAGGTCGGCCGTCTCCTGGAGCGACAGGCCGTGGAGGTAGTACAGGATGACCACGCTCTGATGCTTCGGCGGGAGGTCGGCCACGCCGTCGCGGACGATCCGCCGGAGCTCCTGCTGCTCGGCGTGCTCGGCAGGCTCGGCGGCCAGGTCGCGGACGAGCCCGATCACGCTCTCGCCCATCGGTTCCGAGGGCAGCCGGCGGCGACCGAGCCGCGAGTAGCACAGGTTGAGCGCCACCCGATGGAGCCACGGCAGCGGCGACACGTCGGGCCGCAGGATGTGACGCCGCTGGTAGGCCCGGGCGAACGTGTCCTGGAGGATCTCCTCGGCCGCCTGCGGGTCGCCGGTCAGGCCATAGGCCGTCCGGTAGATCGGCGTCCGGTAGCGCAGGAAGAAGGCCTCGAAGGCATCGAGGTCGTCGGATTGCATCCGCTTCAGGAGCGCAGCCTCTTCGGCTCGCATCCGAAGCCGCGCCGGGTCCTCGACGGGCTCGCTCGTCGTGGCGTCCTCCGAGTCGGGCATGATCGACCGCTCCCCAGTCCCAACTGAAGATACGCCCGGATGGTCGGCCGGGTTCACCCGGTCGGCCGCGCGTCGGCCCGGGCTCAGTCCGGACACGGTGTCTCGGCCCCGGCCATCGGCCGCCAGCGCAGGTTCGGCTGGCGCGCCGCGGTCGCCTCGTCGAGCCGGCGGACCGGTGCGCTGTGGGGCGCGTCCCGGACGAGGTCCGGCGTGGCGCGGGCCTCGGCCGCGATGGCGATCAGGGCGTCGGCGAAGGCATCGAGCGTCTCGATCGGCTCGGTCTCGGTCGGTTCGATGAGCATCCCTTCCTCGACGATCAGCGGGAAGTAGATCGTCGGGGGGTGGTAGCCGTAGTCGATCAACCGCTTGGCGATGTCGAGGGTCCGGATGCCGGTCGCCTTCTTCAGGCTGGCGGCCGAGGCGACGAACTCGTGCTTGCAGGCCCGGCTGCCGTACGGCTCGTCGAACGTCCCGGCCAACCGCGTCTTGAGGTAGTTGGCCGCCAGGACGGCGTCGTCGCTGACCTCGCGCAGGCCCGACGCCCCGTGGGCCCGGATGTAGGCGTACGCCCGGACGAGGACCCCGGTGTTGCCGACGAACGCCCGCATCCGCCCGATCGACGACGGGCGCTCGCCGGGGCGCTCGAGGCGGAACGTCCCGTCGGGCTCGCGCAGGACCCGCGGCGCGGGCAGGAACGGCTCGAGCTTCCGACCGACCCCGACCGGACCGGCGCCCGGTCCGCCCCCGCCGTGCGGCGTGCTGAACGTCTTGTGGACGTTGAAGTGCATCACGTCGAAGCCGGCTTCGCCGGGCTTGAACCGGCCGAGGATCGCGTTCAGGTTGGCGCCGTCCATGTAGGCCAGCGCGCCCGCCTGCGTGGACGGCGTCGAGGAGCTCGCCGATGCGCGCCTCGAACAGGCCGAGGGTCGACGGGTTGGTGATCATCACCGCGGCGGTCCGCGGCCCGAGCGCCGCCCGGAAGGCGTCGAGATCGACCCCGCCGTCCGGCGCCGAGGGGACGGTGACCGTCGTGAAGCCGGCCATCGTGGCCGTCGCCGGGTTCGTCCCGTGGGAGCTGTCCGGGACGAGGACCTCGGTCCGGTCGAGGTCGCCGCGCTCGCGGTGATAGGCCCGGATCATCAGGATCCCGGTCAGCTCGCCCTGGGCGCCGGCCGCCGGCTGGAGGGTCACCGCCCGCATCCCGCTGATCTCGGCGAGGGCCTCCTCGAGCTCCCACAGGAGCTGGAGCGTGCCCTGGGCGATCGCGTCCGGCGCGAGCGGATGGAGGTCGGCGAAGCCGGGCAGTCGGGCGGCCCACTCGTTGAGCTTCGGGTTCCACTTCATCGTGCACGAGCCGAGCGGGTAGAAGCCGGTGTCGACCGCGTAGTTGAGCTGGCTGAGGTTGACGTAGTGCCGGACGACCTCCGGCTCGTTCATCTCGGGCAGCGCGGCGGGCGTCGCTCGCCGTGCCGCGGCCGGGATCCGGGCGAGGGCGTCCTTCGGGGCGTGCGGGATCTTGCCGCCGCCACGGCCGGGGCTCGACTTCTCGAAGATCGTCGCCTGGAGGCGGGTCCCGGTGACGCTCATCGGCTGAGCTCCGCGACGGCGGCCGCGGCCGGTCCGCTGGCCGTGCCCGCGCCGGCCTCGACGCCGATCGGCGGTCGCCCGAGGAGGACGTCGGACAGCGTGCCGGCGAAGCGGGCGATCTCGTCCCCCGTGGTCACCTCGGTCGCGCAGACCAGGAGCCCGTCGGCCAGCGACGGGTCGTCGGGCTCGGCCTCGGCCAGGACGAGGCCGGCCAGGATCCCCCGTTCGAGCAGCCGTCGGTGGACGGCCGGCGCATCCGGGACGCGGACGGCGAACTCGTTGAGGTACGGGCCGCGCGTGGAGCCGCGCCGACGCCGACCGCGGCGAGCGCCGCCTCGAGCTCGGTCGCCCGGGCGGCACCCAGGGCGGCCACATCGCGCAGGCCGTGCGGGCCGATGGTCGCCAGGTAGACGCTCGCGGCGAGGGCGAGGAGCGCCTGGTTGGTGCAGATGTTGCTGGCCGCCTTCTCGCGCCGGATGTCCTGCTCGCGAGCCCGCATCGTCATGACGAACGCCCGCTTGCCGTCGAGGTCGGTCGGTCATCCCGACCAGCCGGCCGGGGATCTGGCGGACCAGCGCGTCGGTCGAGGCGAGGATCCCGAGGTATGGCCCGCCGTACTGGGGGGCGATCCCGAGCGGCTGGCCCTCGCCGGCGGCGATATCGGCCCCGTACTCGCCGGGCGGGGCGAGGACGGCCAGCGAGACCGGCTCGACGACGGCCACGAACAGCGCCCCGGCGGCGTGGGCTGAGCCGGCCGATCTCGGCCATCGGCTCGAGCAGGCCCGAGGAAGTTCGGCTGGCCGGCGATCACCCCGGCGACCGGTCGGTCCGGCATCGGCCAGCAGCCGCTCGAGGGCCGCCAGGTCGGTCGTGCCCGGCGGCCGGCCCGTCGGCGACGAGCGGGATCTCGTCGACGGTCAGGCCGCCGCCGAGGAAGTACGTCGCGATCGTCTCGCGGTAGTGGCGATGGACGGCCCGCGACACGAGGACCCGCTCGCGCCGGGTCGCCCGGCAGGTCATCAGGGCCGCCTCGGCGGTCGCCGCGGCGCCGTCGTAGTGCGAGGCCGACACGACGTCGAGACCGACCAGCTCGGCGATCAGCGACTCGTACTCGTAGATCGACTGGAGGGTGCCCTGGCTGATCTCGGGCTGGTACGGCGTGTAGGCCGTGTACCACTCGCCGCGGAGGAGGATCTGGTCGATCGCCGGCGGGCTGTAGTGGCGGTAGACGCCGGCCCCGAGGAACGACGCGAGGTCGACCCGGTTGCGGCCGGCGAGGCCCTGGAGGCGTGCCGCGAGGCTCAGCTCGGGCTCGGGGCCGGGCAGGTCGAGCGGCGTCGGCGCGGAGGTGCTCGGGGATGTCGGCGAACAGCGTCGTCGACCGAGTCGATGCCGATCGTCGCCAGCATCCGGGCGCGGTCGGCCGGGGTGTGCGGCCCGTAGGGCATCGGCGCGTCAGCCCTCCGCGATCAGCGCGTCGTAGGCCGCCGGGTCGAGCAGCCCGTCGAGCTCGGTCGGGTCGGCCACGGTGACCCGGACCATCCAGCCGGCGCCGTACGGCTCGGCGTTGACGAGCTCCGGCTCGCCGGCGAGGGCCTCGTTCGCCTCGACGACCGACCCGGACAACGGCGCGAACAGGTCGCTGACCGCCTTGACCGACTCGACCACGCCGAACGCCGCGCTCTGGGTCAGCGGCCCGGCCGACCTCCGGCAGCTCGACGAAGACGATGTCGCCGAGCTGGCTCGGCGGCGTACTCGGTGATCCCGACCGTCGCCCGGTCGCCGTCCAGGCGGACCCACTCGTGGTCCTTGGTGTAGCGCAGATCCGTGGGGACCATCGGCGGCCGATCCTCCTCGTGCGACCCGTCTCGGCTGCCCGTCCGTCCGGCGGGCGGTCAGCCGGCCCGCCGGTAGAACGGGAGCGGGACGACCTCGGCCGGGACGCGCGCCGTCGCGGATCCCGACCGCGAGCATCGTACCGGGTTCGCCATCGCCGGGCGCGACATAGGCCATGCGCGATCGGCACGCCGAGGGTCGGGCTCGGGGCGCCGCTCGTCACCACGCCGGTCTCGCGCTCCCCGGCGAAGACCGGGTAGCCGTGCCGGGCGATCCCGCGGCCGCGGACGATGAGGCCGACGAGGCGACGGCGCGGCCCCTCGGCGGCGATCCGCTCGAGGGCCGCCCGGCCGACGAAGTCGCCGGCCTTGTCGAGCTTGACCACCCGGCCGAGACCGGCGTCGTACGGGCTGACGGTCGGATCGAGGTCGTTGCCGTAGAGCGGCATCCCCGCCTCGAGCCGGAGCGTGTCGCGCGCGCCCAGCCCGACCGGCACCAGCCCGTGCGGTCGGCCGGCGTCGAGCAGGGCGTCCCACAGCTCGACCCGCCCGCGCGTTCTCGACGAACACCTCGAAGCCGTCCTCGCCGGTGTAGCCGGTCCGGGCGACGAGCGCGTCGATCCCGGCCACCCGGCCCTCGGCGATCCCGTAGTAGCGCAGCGCGGCGAGGTCGATGTCGGTCAGCGGGGCGAGGATGTCGCGCGAGCGCGGGCCCTGGATGGCGACCAGGGCGGTCGCCAGGGAGCGGTCGTCGAGGATCGCCCGGAACCCGTCGATCCGCTCGACCAGGAGGTCGCTCACGAGCTGCGCATTCGAGGCGTTGGCGACGACGAGGAACCGCTCCTCGGCCAGCCGGTAGACGATGAGGTCGTCGAGGATGCCCGCCGTCCGGGGCGCAGATCATCGAGTAGTGGGCGCGTCCGACGGCGAGGGCCGGCGGGTCGCTGACCAGGGCGTGGGCCAGCGCCGGGCCCGGCCTCCGGCCCCTCGACGAACAGCTCGCCCATGTGCGACAGGTCGAACAGGCCGGCCCGCTCGCGGACCGCCCGGTGCTCCTCGAGGATCCCCGCGTACTGGACCGGCATCGAGCCAGCCGGCGAAGTCGATCAGCCTGGCCCCGAGGGCGCGGTGGCGGTCGAGCAGCGGGGTGGTCCGGACCGAGTCGTCGGTCGGCGCCGGCCACCGCTCAGGCACCCGGTCTCGGCCGATCGCGACCGGACCCGCCGCCCATGTCGCGGGCTCGCGCCCGGCGACCCGCTCGGCGGCCCGATCGACCAGGCCGCGCTCCGACTCGAACGTCAGCACGCCGCCCGCGTCGGCCAGGTCGAACCAGCGGACCTCGTCGAACTCGTGGTCGTGGCGGGCGAGGTCGCCGCCGGTCGGCCGCATCAGGAAGTAGAAGACGGTCTTGTGGATCCGCGCGCCGCGCTGGGCGAACGTGTAGCGTGATCGAGTCGAGCGGCTCGACGATCCGGACCTCGAGCCCGGTCTCCTCGGCGACCTCGCGGAGCGCCGTCTGCTCGGTCGGTCTCGCCCGGGTTCGGCGTGCCCTTGGGCAGGGTCCAGGTGTTGATCTGGCTTGCGCCGACCGGCGACGAACTGCGGGATGCCGGCCTCGTACCGGACGACGACGCCGCCGGCGGAGGTTGCGGTCGCCTGCTTCAGGCGAGCCACGGCGCCGATGCGGCGCTCGAGCGGCTCTCGCGCGCCGGGCCGCTCGGACGCGACCAGCGCATCGACACCACGGGACGGATCCGGCCGCTCGGCGCCCGCCTGGGGCGGGCGGCCTGGATCGACCGCCAGCTGGCCCGCAGCCGGAGCAGCGGGGCGAGATCGGGACGGCGCAGCACGGTCGCCCGGGCCGGCACGGCCCGGAAGGTCGGCGGTCGTCCGCAGGCCGAGCCGTCGTTCGCGCGCCCGGCTCGACGTGCGCACGAAACGCGCCGCCGGACGAGCCGCGTACTTGGCGGCGATGGAGTGCTGCATGTCAGCAATCCTACCCGTGTCAGGGAGTGTTTGCAAGGGCGGTCCGGAGCCGTTTGGAAACGTCCGGTGTCAGCGCGCCCCGCTCCTCGGCCAGGGCGATCTCGCGCTCGGCCGCGGCGCGGTAGAGCGGCAGGACGTCCGGGCGCGTGGGCCGCGAGCGCGGCGAGGTGCGCCTCGAGGGTCCCGACGTCGCCCCGGGTCAGCGGCCCGGTCAGGGCGGCCCGGATGCCGAGCGCCCGGGCGTTGCCGAGGGTCTGCTCGATGAGCGGCCCGTAGACCGCCAGCGCTGCCGGCCTCGTCCAGGCCGGCGACCCGGCCGAGCTCGGCGATCGCGTCGAGCAGGGCGACGAAGCCGCCGGCCGCCAGGACGGCGGCCGCGTGGTAGGCGGCCTTCGTGCCGGGCGCCAGGCGGACCGCGTGGGCGCCGATCGCCGCCGCCATCTCGGCCAGCAGGACGACCAGCTGATCGTCGCCCTCGACCGCGACGGTCGCCCCGTGGAGCGCCTCGACGGCCCGCTCCGTGTCGGCGAACGCGACCAGCGGGTGGAAGCTGCCGACCTGGGTCCCGGCGGCCATCGCCGGCTCGAGGACCTCGGCGCCGAGCGCCCCGCTGGTGTGGACGAGCGCCTGCCCGCTGTACAGCCGGATCGACCGCGGCGAGCGGCTCGATCGCGTCGTCCGGGACGGCCAGGATGATCAGCTCGACCTCGTCGAGGAGCGGGGTGACCTCGGCGAACGCCCGCGTCCCTCCGACCAGCTCCCTGAACCGCTCGCGGCGGACCGGGTCGCGGCTGGCGACCGCGGCGATCGGCCAGCCGGCCCGGGTCAGGGCCACGCCGAGCGCCGATCCCACGGCCCCGGCGCCGACGATCCCGATGAGCGGCGGCTCGCCGGGCTCCGAGTGGCGGTGGGGGTGGGGGTGGTCGTGCGGCGTGCCGTCGCCGTGGTCGTGGCCGCGGGCCGTCGCGGGGTCGAGCTCGATCCCGGCCTCGCGCAGGGCGGCCAGCTTCTCGTCGTCCCGGGCGGCTCTCGGGTCGCGCTCGCGCCAGGCCCTCATCGTTCGGGGTACGCTTCCATTCGACGATTCTAGCCACCCCAGCGAAGGAAGACGCGTGCCGGCCCACGATCCGTTCGGTGCCCGGGCGAGCCTCGGCCCGGCGCTCCCGGACCTCTACCGGCTGAGCGCCCTGGAGCCCCTCGGGCTCGATCTCGGACGGACCCCGGTGACGGTCAAGATCCTGCTCGAGAACGCCCTCCGCCACGCCGGCGGCGGGGTCGTCCGGCCCGAGGACGTCGAGACCCTCGCCCGCTGGCGGCCGGGTGCGGCGGCGGCGGCGACCGAGGCCGAGATCCCGTTCATGCCCGGCGCGGGTCATCCTCCAGGACTTCACCGGCGTCCCGGCGGTCGTCGACCTGGCCGCGATGCGCGACGCGATGGCCGACCTCGGCGGCGACCCGGCCAGGGTCAACCCGCTCGTCCCGGCCGACCTGGTCATCGACCACTCGGTCCAGGTCGACCGGTTCGGCACGCCGGCCGCGTTCGCCTTCAACGTCGAGCGCGAGTACGAGCGGAACGGCGAGCGCTACGCCCTGCTGCGCTGGGCCCAGACCGCCTTCCGCGACCTGCGGGTCGTGCCGCCGGGGACCGGGATCGTCCACCAGGTCAACCTCGAGTTCCTGGCCACGGTCGTGGCGACCCGGCCCGACGAGCACGGGCCGGTCGCCTTCCCGGACACGCTGGTCGGGACCGACTCCCACACGACGATGATCAACGGGCTCGGCGTCCTCGGCTACGGCGTCGGCGGGATCGAGGCGGAGGCCGTCCTGCTCGGCCAGCCGCTCTACCAGCCGATGCCCCGGGTCGTCGGGGTCCGCCTCCACGGCGAGCTGCCGCGCGGCTCGACCGCGACGGACCTCGTCCTGGTCGTGACCGAGCTGCTCCGCTCGTTCGGGGTCGTCGGGGCGTTCGTCGAGTTCGCCGGCGACGGCCTGGCCGGGCTGTCCCTGGCCGACCGGGCGACGATCGCCAACATGAGCCCCGAGTTCGGGGCGACGTCGACCCTCTTCCCGATCGACGCCGAGACGCTCGCCTACCTCCGCCTGACCGGCCGCCCGGCCGAGCTGGTCGACCTGGTCGAGCGCTACGCCCGGGCCCAGGGCGCTCTGGCGGGAGCCCGGCCCGGGGCCCGACTTCGACGACCTCCTCGAGCTCGACCTCGGCGTCCGTCGAGCCGTCGCGTCGCCGGGCCGCGTCGGCCGCAGGACCGGGTCCTCCTCGGCGACCTGCGCGGGGAACTTCCGGTCGGCCTTCCCGCAGACCGTCCCGGCGGCCGCCGGCGCCGACGCGGCCCGGATGGACGCGAGGGTGGCCCGGCCGACGGCCCGGAGGATGCGGTCGCGATCGAGATCGACGGCCGGGTCGCGACGATCCGCTCCGGCTCGGTCGCCATCGCGGCGATCACGTCGTGCACGAACACCTCGAACCCGACGGTCATGGTCGGGGCCGGGCTGCTCGCCCGGAACGCGGTGGCCCGCGGGCTGAGCGTCGGGCCCGACGGTCAAGACCTCGCTCGCGCCGGGCTCGAAGGCGGTCACCGGCTATCTCGAGGCGGCCGGGCTGATGGACCCGCTCGAGCGGCTCGGCTTCGCCCTGGCCGGCTACGGCTGCACGACCTGCATCGGCAACTCCGGCCCGCTCGACGAGCCGATCGCCCAGGCCGTCGAGGACGCACGACCTGGTCGTCGCCGCGGTCCTGTCGGGCAACCGCAACTTCGAGGGCCGGATCCACCCGCTGGCCCGGGCGAGCTACCTCGCCTCGCCGCCGCTCGTCGTGGCCTTCGCCCTGGCCGGCCGGGTCGACATCGACCTGACCCGCGAGCCGCTCGGGATCGGCGACGACGGCCGGCCGGTCTTCCTGGCCGACGTCTGGCCGTCGCCGGACGAGATCCGCTCGGTCATCGGCTCGTCGATCTCGCCCGACCTGTTCCGGGCGACCTACGCCACCGTCTTCGAGGGCGACGATCGCTGGCGGGCGCTGCCGATCCCGGCCGGCGACCGGTTCGCCTGGGACCCCGCCTCGACCTACCTCGCCCGGCCGCCGTTCCTCGAGGGGGTGCCGGCCGAGCCGGCGCCGGTCGAGCGACATCGTCGGTGCGCGGGTCCTGGCCGTCCTCGGCGACTCGGTCACGACCGACCACATCTCGCCGGCCGGCTCGATCGCGCCGTGGTCGCCGGCCGGCCAGTGGCTCCAGGCCCACGGCGTCGGCCCGCTCGAGTTCAACTCGTACGGCGCCCGGCGCGGCCAGCACGAGGTGATGATCCGCGGGCACGTTCGCCAACATCCGCCTGCGCAACCGGCTGGTCGAGGGCAAGGAGGGGCCGTACACGGTCCACCTGCCCGACGGCGAGGAGGCGTTCATCTACGACGCCGCCGTCCGCTACGCGGCCGAGGGCGTGCCGCTGCTGGTCGATCGCCGGCCGCGAGTACGGTTCCGGCTCGTCGCGCGACTGGGCGGCCAAGGGCACGGCGCTGCTCGGGGTCCGGGCGGTCCTGGCCGAGAGCTACGAGCGGATCCACCGCTCGAACCTCGTCGGGATGGGCGTCCTGCCGCTCCAGTTCCTGCCCGGCGAGAGCGCGGCGTCGCTCGGGCTGACCGGCCGCGAGGCGTACACGGTCGCGGGTCTCGCCGGCGGTCCGGCGCCGCGCTCGACGCTGACGGTCACGGCGCGCGCCGACGACGGCGCCGAGCGCCGGTTCGAGGTCGATCGCCCGGCTCGACGGCCCGATCGAGGTCGACTACTACCGCCACGGCGGCATCCTGCCGGCGGTCCTGCGCCGGCTCGCGGGGGTCGGCCATGGCTGAGCGAGCCGGGTTCCAGCGACATCACGCATTGGATGAAGGCGTGTTCTTCCCCGGCGGGGCGAACGAGGAGTGGTGGGCGATACTGGATTCGAACCAGTGACCTCGCGGATGTGAACCGCGCGCTCTAACCGACTGAGCCAATCGCCCCGGAGCGCCGTCGGGCGTCGCGCCCGAGCCGGCCGATCATAGCCCGAGGCCCGGCCAGCGGGCAAGGATCGCCGCCGGCCGACAGCCCCTCGACGGCCACCGTCTTGCGCCGGGCCGGTCGCTCCCGGCGGCGATCCGGACGGCGGTCCGGGGCAGGCCGAGCTCGCGGGCGATCAGCCGGACGAGGGCCAGGTTCGCCGCATCGTCGACCGGCGGGGCGGCAACCCGGGCCCGGAGGAGGCCGTCCTCCCCGACCCCGTCGACCCGGTCGGCGCCGCCGCGCGGGGTGAGCCGGACGACGAACCGGACCTCGGAGCCGGTCACGGTCTCGCCGGCCGCTCGCCGAACAGCGCCCGGCCGACCCGGACGATCGTCGCCCCCTCCTCGACCGCGACCGGGTAGTCGTCGCTCATCCCCATCGACAGCTCCGGGCCGAGGCGGGGCTCGGACGCGCGCAGCCCGGCCGCCGAGCTCGCGCAGCCGGCGGAAGGTCGGCCGGGCCGCCTCCGGGTCGTCGACCAGCCGCCCGATCGTCATCAGCCCGTCGACCCGGAGCGCGCCGAGGGCGAGCAGCGCGGGCAGCGCGGCCGGCCAGCTCGTCGCGGCCGGAAGCCGGCCTTGGCCGGGTCGTCGTCGACGTTGACCTGGAGGAGGATCGGCAGCCGCGCGGCCTCCGGCACCGGGCCCTGCCGCCGGCAGGCCGCGGACCTCGCGGACGATCCGGTCGAGCCGCTCGGCGAGCTCGACCGAGTCGACCGACTCGATGACGTCGAACGCCTCGACCGCCCGGCGGGCCTTGTTCGACTGGAGCGGGCCGATGAGGTGCCACGTGGCGCCCGGGACGAGGCCGACCTTGGCCGCGCCCTCCTGGACCCGGTTCTCGCCGAGGACGGTCAGGCCGGCCGCGACCGCCGCGCGGATCCGCTCCGACCGGGACGGTCTTCGAGACGGCGACGAGGCGGACCGCCGCCGGGTCGCGCCCGGCCCGGCGCGCAGGCCTCGGCGATGCGCCCGAGGACCACGGCACGGGCGGCGGCGAGCTCCGCGACCTCGGTCGGGTCGGGCGCGGGAAGGTCCCTCGCGGCGGCGCCGGCATCCACCGGCGCGGGCTACTTGGCGCGGCGGAGGAAGCTCGGGATCTCCAGGTCGTCCGGGTCGATCTGGGCCCGCTGGACGGGCGCCGGCCGAGTCGGCGACCGTCGTCCGCTCGACCCGGACCGCGGCGGCCGCGTCCGATCGGCCGCTCGCCGGCGCTGGCCTGGCGCTGGCGGTCGAGCTCCTCGAGGAAGTCGCGCGAGGTCGGCCGCGGCGGCCGCCTGGGCCTCCCAGCCGGTCGAGGCCGCCTGACGGGCGGCGTCGCGCTTCCGGCCGGCGTCGAAGCCGGTGGCGATGACGGTGATCTGGACCTCGTCGCCGAGCCGCTCGTTGAAGCTCGTCCCGAAGATGATGTTCGCCTCGGGGTCGGCCGCCGCCCGGATCTCCTCGGCCGCCTCGGTGACCTCGTACAGGGTGAGGTTCGACGAGCCGGTGATGTTGAACAGGATCCCCTGGGCGCCGGTGATGCTGACCTCGAGGAGCGGGCTGGCGATCGCCTGGCGGGCGGCCTCGACGGCCCGGTTCTCGCCCGACGCCCGGCCGATCCCCATCAGCGCCGAGCCGGCGTCCTTCATGATCGTCCGGACGTCGGCGAAGTCGAGGTTGATCAGGCCCGGCACGGTGATGATGTCGCTGATCCCCTGGACGCCCTGGCGGAGGACGTCGTCGACGACCCGGAAGGCGTCGACGATCGAGGTGTTCTTCTGGACGACGTCCTTGAGCCGGTCGTTCGGGATCGTGATCAGGGTGTCGACGTTGGCCTTGAGCTCCTCGGCCGCCTTCTCGGCGACGAGCTTGCGCCGGTTGCCCTCGAACGAGAACGGCTTGGTCACGATGCCGATCGTCAGGGCGCCCATCTCCTTGGCGATCTGGGCGATGACCGGGGCGGCGCCCGAGCCGGTCCCGCCGCCGAGGCCGCTGGTGATGAAGACCATGTCCGAGTCGCGCAGCGCCTCGGCGATCTTCTCCGAGTCCTCCTCGGCCGCCCGCTGGCCGATCGACGCGTCGCCGCCGGCGCCGAGGCCGCGGGTGATCTTGTCGCCGATCCGGATCTTGTGCGGGGCGTCCGACTGGAGGAGCGCCTGGGCGTCCGTGTTGCAGGCGATGAACTCGACGCCCATCATCTCGGCCCGGATCATCCGGTTGACGGCGTTGCTGCCGCCGCCGCCGACGCCGATCACGCGGATCAGGGCGAAGTTCTCGGAATCGGATCGCAGCGACATCGCCTCTCCTCGGGTGGCTCGGGACGGGTGCTCGTCGGTCAGGGTGGTCGGGTGCGCGCTCTGAAATGTCGGCCGAGTATAGCGCTGGGTCAAGCGGCGGCGGCCAGATCGGACTCCGAGCGGGTCTCGGCGGCATCGGCGCTGCCGGTGCCGAGCGCGCCGCGACCCGGCTCGGCGCCGAGTCCGCGGGTCAGGGGAAGATGCTGCGGAGCGCGTCCCGGATCCGGCCGAAGCCGCCCATCGCGGGGGCCGACTCGTAGCGGCCCGGCTCGCCCTGGGCGAGGACCGCGGCACCCCAGCGGAGGAGGCCGATCGCCGTGCTGTTGGCCGGCGTGAGCAGGTTGTCGACGAGCCCGCCGACGCCCGCTCGGCCCGGCGATCCGGACCGGCATCTGGAGGACCTCGCGACCGAGCTCGGCCGCCCCGGCCAGCTGCGGCCCCGCCGCCGGTCAGGACGATCCCGGCCGGGAGCATCCCGTGGCCGGACGCCTTCATCTCGTTGGCCAGCAGCTCGAACGTCTCGCGCATCCGGGCCTCGATGACCTGGCACAGCTCGAGCCGGCTGACCGTCCGGCCGGCCTCCTCGCCGAGCATCTCGACGTTGATCAGCTCGTCCGGGTCGACCTCGCGCAGGTCGCACGTCCCGTGCTTGATCTTGAGCTCCTCGGCGACCTGGAGGCTCGTCTTCATGACCGCCGCGATGTCCATCGTCACGTTGTTCCCGCCGACCGGCAGGACGCTGGTGTGGAACGGCGAGCCGTCGGCGAACAGGGCCAGGTCGATCGTCCCGGCGCCGATGTCGGCGACGGCCACGCCGAGCTCCTTCTCGGTCTCGCTCAGGACGGCCTCGGCCGAGGCCAGCGAGTCGGCCACCAGCTCGTCGATCTTCACCCCGCCGGCGACGACGCACTTGGTCAGGTTCTGGACCGCGGTCGCCGAGCCGGTGACGATGTGGGTCTCGACCTCGAGCCGGATCGCGCTCATCTCGAGCGGGTCCTTGACCCCCTCCTGGCCGTCGACGATGAACTGGCGCGGCAGGACGTGGAGGACCTCGCGGTTCGACGGGATCGAGACCGCCCGGGCGACCTCGGTCGCCCGGTTGATGTCCTCGCGGGCGACCTCGCGACCGTGGCCGCTGACGGCGACCGCGCCGCGCGAGTTCTGGCTCTCGACGTGCTGGCCGCCGACGCCGACGAAGGCCCGGTCGATCTTCCAGCCGGACAGCCGCTCGGCCTGCTCGACCGCCGCGGCGATCGACTGGACCGTCTGCTCGATGTTGACGACGACGCCCTTCTTGAGGCCGGTCGTCGGGACCGTCCCCTTGCCGATGATCGTGAGCCCGCCGTCCCGGCCGACCTCGCCGATGAGCGCGGTGACCTTCGTCGTGCCGACGTCGATCCCGACCAGGACCGCTTCTCGTTCCACAGTCGTCGTTGTCCCTCGTTATAGGAAGTGGCGGCGGATGAGGGCCACGTTGTTGAAGATCCGTGGCCCGAAGGTGATCAGGGCGACGAGGTACAGGTCCAGGCCGAGCCGATCGCCGATGAACGTGAGCAGGACGGCCACGAGCGCGTTCGTGACGAAGCCGCTGATGAAGATCCGATTGTCGTAGACCCCGTCGAGCTCGGCCCGGACCGCCCCGAGGACCGAGTCGAGCGCCGCGACGATCGCGACGGCCGAGTAGCGGGCGAACTCGAAGCTGACGTCGACCTGGAGGATGAGCCCGAGCAGGACCCCCAGGACGAGGCCTGCCAGGGGAAGGAGCACGTGGCGTCGCCCTCCGGTCGGATCGTTTCGGCAAGGCTACCCGACGCGGCGGACCGGCAGCAACCCGGCGACGCGCCGGCCGCGCGCCGATCCGGCGCGGCCGCGTGGGCTCACGGCGCCGCCTTGACGGTGTACGTCCCCTGGAGGTCGTCGGCCAGGATGATCGTGGCGATCGTCGCCTCGCGGCCGGCGAGCAGGCTGCGCAGGAGCCGGACCTGGCCGGGGATCAGGTCGGTCTGCCGGATCGTCGGCGTGTAGAAGCCGAAGACCGCCGTCCAGCCGTCCGTGCCCGTGTCGAGGCTGAAGCCGTGCTCGTCGTCGATCGTCACGTGGAGCGCCGGCGGCGCCGCTCCCGACGTCGGCCGGGCGGAGCGAGCCGAGCCGGGTCGCGGCGTCGAAGTCGACCGGGTCGAGCGACGTCCCCGATCGCGCAGGACATGGACCTGCGACGAGCCGGTCCGGCGACGGCGCGCGAATCCGGGTCGAGGTCGGTCGTCGGCCGGGACCCGCCGGTCGACGACCACCGGCAGGTCGGTCGTCCGGACCGGCCTCGGCGAACGCGACCCGGTCGGCGTCGACCAGGAAGCGCCGGCTCGCCGACCTGCCAGACGACGATCGGCCTGGCGCTCGACGAGGCTGGACCCGGAGCGTGTCCGGGAGGGCGACCTCGATCGTCGCGTCGGCGACCGTCGGCAGCGTCCGCAGCCGGTCGGCCATGCCGTCGGTCGTGAGCCGGAACAGGTTCGCGCGTCGGCGACCGCCGAGCTCGCGGCGGACGGTCGCCTCCGGCGTGAGGCTCGCCCCGACCAGCTCGAGCCGACGATAGCCGAAGGCCGAGCTGGCGTTGGCCCCGTAGAGGGCCAGGCCGGACAGGATCAGCGACGAGGAGGGCCAGCGAGCGGGTCCGGTTCAGGCCGGCCGATGCCCGCCGGATCCTCGATCCGCGCCGGTCGCGCGCTCGATCGCCGGATCGGCGCACTGCCGCGCGGCACGCGCGGACCGTCCGGCGAGCGCTCATCGGGGCAGGTCCGCCGGAGTCGAGCCGGCGACGGACGGCGGCCGCCTGGCGCTCGAGCGGCGAGCTCGACGATCCGCTCGGCGACCGAGCCGAAGGTGTAGCCGCCGGCGGCGGCCATCGACCGGGAACAGGCTGATCGGGGTGAAGCCCGGGGATCGTGTTGATCTCCGACAGGTAGACCCGCTCGATCGGTCGAGCAGGAAGTCGACCCGGGCGAAGCCCTCGGCGCCGATCGCCCGGTAGGCAGTCGCGGGCGATCTTGAGGATCGTCGCCCGCGTCGGCGGGTCGACCTCCGCGGTCGGCGTCGTCTGCGACAGGCCCGGGCCGTGTACTTCGCCGTCGTAGTCGTAGAACTCGTGGCCGGCCACGATCTCGCCCGGACCGTACAGCTCGAGCCGGGCCGGGTCGTTGCCGACGACCGACACCTCGAGGTCGCGGGCGCCGGCGAGGTACGCCTCGGCCAGGGCGAGCGTGTCGTGGGCCAGGGCCGGCTCGATCGCCGCCGGCCCGCTCGTCCGGCCCGTGGGCCAGGGTCATCCCGACCGAGCTGCCCGAGCCGGGCCGGCTTGACCATCAGCCGTGGGTCGCCGGTCGCCGGCCGCGAACGCCTCGAGCTCGCCGAGGACGCCCGACCGGTCGGCCGCCCAGCGGGTCGCAGACACCTCGCGCCAGTCGCCGACCGGCAGGCCGAGCCCACGGGCACGAGCCGCTTGAAGATCGCCTTGTCCATCCCGATCGCCGATGCGGTCACCCCGCAGCCGGTGTAGGCGAGCCCGGCCGCCTCGAGGATCGCCTGGACCGTGCCGTCCTCGCCGAACGGCCCGTGGAGGGCGATGAACACGACCGGGGCCGGATCGCGAGCCGCCAGCTCGGTCGACCGCGCGCGCCGGCCGTCTCGGGCCGGCTCGCGCCGAGCGGCCGCCGGGTCGTCCAGGACGTCGGTGGCCGGCCCGCCCGCGATGGCCGGCGGCCGGGAGCCGCCACCAGCCGCCATCGAGGTCGATCAGGATCCGCTCGACGGCATGGCCGGCGTCCTCGAGCGCGTCGGCGATCGCGCTCCCGGAGACGATCGACACGTCGTGCTCGGCCGACGGCCCGCCGAGGAGGACGACGATCGGCGGCAGCGGCGTGGTCGGTCACTCGTCCGGCTCGCGCCCGGTCCCAACCCGGGACCCCAGTCGCCGACGAACACGACCTCCGGCTCGAGCTCGACCCCGAACCGCCGGGCGACCTCCGCCCGGACGAGCTCGCCCAGCCGGCGGACGTCGGTCGCCGTGCCCTTCCGGTCGTTGACCAGGAAGTTGGCGTGCTTCTCGCTGACCGACGCGCCGCCGACCCGGGTCCCCTTCAGGCCGGCCGCGTCGATGAGCCGCCCGGCCGAGTCGCCGGCCGGGTTGCGGAAGTACGAGCCGGCGCTCGGGATCCCGAGCGGCTGATGGGCCTGGCGCCAGTGCCGGATCTCGTCGAGCCGGTCGCGGATCTCGTCCGGGGTCGCCGGCGCGAGCCGGAACGTGGCGCGACGACGACCTCGGGGATCCTCGGCCGGCCGCGTCGCGCCGGCGCCGAGCGCGCGGCGTGCTTCAGCCGGCTGTCGCGGTAGCCGAGCCCGAGCCCGGCCGGGTCGAGCCGGGCCTCGGTCCCGTCGGCGGTCATCACGCAGGGCGCTCTCGAGGATCGCCCGGACGTCCGACTCGTGGGCCCCGGCGTTCGCCCAGACGGCGCCGCCGACGGTGCCCGGGATCGCCAGCCCGAACTCGAGCCCGGACAGCCCGCCGCCCTGGGTGACGGTCGCCGCGCGGGCCATCGGGACGCCGGCCTCGGCGACCAGCCGGTCGTCGCGGACCTCGGTCCCCTCGGCCCGGACCTGGATGACGAGCCCGCGCACGCCGGCGTCGGCGATGACGACGTCGCTCCCCCGCCCGAGGACGACGTGCGGGATCCCGCGGCTCCGGACGAACTTGACCAGCGCCCGCAGCTCGAACGCGTTGTGGGCGACCGCGAACAGGTCGGCCGGCCCGCCGACGCGCATCGTCGTGAACCGGGCGAGCGGCTCGTCGCGCGACGTCTTGACCCCGATCCGGCGCTGGATCTCGGTCCCGAGCGCGATCGGGTCGAAGGCGCGGGCGGCCTCGGCGGCGGTCATCGCGCGGCTCCGGCCCGCGACGGCCAGCGCCGGTCGTCATGCGGCGAGCCCGCGCGACCGGCGATCGATCGCTGCCTGGTCCGGCAGCGGCCGGCGCTCCGCGGCCGCCAGGACGAGCTCGGCGACCGCCTCGGCGGCGCCCGGCCGGCCGAGCTCGCGGGCGGCGGCCGCCATCCGGGCGTGGCGGGCCGGGTCGTCGAGGATCGCCGCCGCGTCGAGCAGCGCCGCCGCGTCGAACGCCTCGTCGGCGACGAGCAGGCCGGCCCCGGCCTCGACCATCCGCCGGGCGTTCGCCGCGCTGGTGGCCGGCCGCGTGCGGGTACGGGACGACGACGAGCGGCTTGCCGAGGGCGGTCGCCTCGGCCAGGGTCGAGCTCCCGGCGCGGCCGACGATGAGGTCGGCGGCGACGAGCGCGTCGGCCATCTCGGCCCCCAGGAACGGGTACGGCCGGTAGCGCTCGCGGCGCTCGGCCGGCAGCGCCTCGCGCCGCGGCCAGGGCGTCCGCGTAGCCGGCGTCGCCGGTGACGTGGACGACGTGGACCCGCTCGACGAGCGCCGGCAGGGCGTCGGCGACCGCGGCGTTGAACCGGCGGACCGCCTGCGAGCCGCCGAAGACGAGCAGGAGCCGCTCGCCCGGGCCGACGCCGAAGCGCTCGCGGGCGGCGTCCGGGTCGATCGACCCGAAGTCGCGGATCGGCGTCCCGGTCAGGTAGCAGCGCTCGTCGGCGACCGCCAGCGCCTGCGCACGTCTCGGCGAACGACACCGCGACCGCTGTCGCCAGCCGGGCGGTCGCCCGGACGCTCCGGCCGGGGATCGACGTTGCCCTCCCAGAGGATCGTCGGGATGCCCAGCGGCCGGGCGGCAGGCAGGACCGGGATCGCCACGTAGCCGCCGGTCGTCAGGATCGCCGCCGGGCCGCTCGCGGGCCAGGATCGCCGCGGCCTGCGGGACCGACAGCGCCAGCCGGAGCGGGTCGAGGACGAGGTGGATCGATCGGTCGGTCGACCGGAGCGAGCGCAGGACGAGCCGCCGGAACGGGATCCCGGCGGCCTTCACGATCGACCCCTCGAGCCCGCGCCGGCCGCCGAGCCAGGCTCAACTCGAGCTCAGGGTCGCTGGCGCGAAGCGACCGGGCCACGGCCAGAGCCGGGTAGATGTGCCCGCCCGTGCCGCCGCCCGCGATCAGCAGACGCATCGTTCCAGGTGCCTCGTTCGACGGTCTCTCGGGAGATCGAGAGGAGGATCCCGACGGCCGCCAGGCTGATCGTCAGCGAGGAGCCGCCGGCACTGATGAACGGCAGGGTGATCCCGGTGATCGGGAAGAGCGCCACCACGACGCCGATGTTGATGAACGCCTGGGCGCACAGCCAGGTCGTGATCCCGGCCGCCAGCAGCGCCCCGAACGTGTCCGGCGCCGACGAGCGCGATCCGGATGCCCTGGTAGGCGAGGATGACGAACAGGACGATGACCAGCCCCGCCCCGATCAGCCCGAACTCCTCGCCGATGACCGCGAAGATGAAGTCGTTGCTGGCGTTCGGCAGGAACAGCCCGCCGGCCCCGCGGCTCTGGCCCGAGCCCGAGCCCGAACAGGCCGCCCGAGCCGAGCGCGAGCAGGCCCTGGACCGAGTGGAAGCCGATCCCGCGCCGGGTCCGCCCACGGGTCGATCCAGGCCCGGATCCGCTCGAGCTGGTAGCCGTGCAGGGCGAACATGACGATCCCGACGAAGCCGCCGGCGACGAGCACCCCGAAGTGGATGAGGTTCGCCGCCGGCCAGGACGAACATCGTCATCCCGGTCGCCGCCAGGACCATCGACGTCCCGAGGTCCGGCTCCCTGAGGACGAGGGCGACGATCGGCAGGAAGATGACCAGGAACGGCAGCGTGCCGCTCAGCAGGCCGCCGATCCCGGTCCCGCGCTTGGCCAGCCAGTGGGCGAGGTAGACGACCAGGGCGAGCTTGGCGAACTCGGCCGGGTGGACGGCCGGCAGCGGGCCGACCTTCAGCCAGCGGGCCGAGCCGCCGACGACCTGGCCGAGGCTCGGGACGAACACGAGCAGGAGCAGGACGATCGCGATCGCGTACATCGGGATCGACACGAGGCGCAGCCGGCGGTAGTCGACCCGCATCATCGCCAGCATCGCCAGCAGCCCGGCGACGCCCCAGGCGACCTGCGGGGCGACCGCCCCGAAGACGTCGCCGTCCCGGGCGTACTCGCTTCATCGCCGACGACGAGAAGACCATCAGGATCCCGATCGCCGACATCGCGATGACCGCGACGAGGATCGACGTAGTCGGGCTGGTGGGTCTCGCGTCGGAGCGTCTTCGGCGGCGCCGCTGGCGGCGACCCGCGGCCGGGTCTGCCCGCGCAGGGCGGTCGTCGGGGCGGTCATCGCGCTCGTCCTCCTCGGCCAGGTGGCGACGGCCGCCTTGAACGCGCGGCCGCGGGCCTCGTAGTCGACGAACATGTCGAAGCTCGCGGCGGCCGGGCTGAGCAGGACCGTCGGCCGGAGCCGCGCCGCCGCGCTGACGCGTCGCGCAGCTCGGCGGCGATCGCGGCCGCCCGGCGGACGGCCGCCTCGAGCGTGGCGGCCCGCTCGGTCCGGGCCAGGCCCGGCCGCCCGGAAGCGGTGCCTCGAGGTCCGGGCCGCTCTCGCCGATGAGGACCGCGGCCGCGGCCCGCTCGGCGACGACCGGACCGAGGCCGGCCAGGTCGATGCCCTTGTCCCGGCCGCCGGCGATGAGCACGATCGGCGGGTCGAACGCCCGGAGCGCGGCGATGACCGCGTCCGGCTGGGTCCCCTGCGAGTCGTTGACGAACCGGATCCCGTCGATGACGGCGACGGTCTCGAGCCGGTGCTCGACCCCGACGAACGCGCCGGCGGCGGCCCGGATCGCGGCCGGCGGCACCCCGAACAGGAGCGCGACCGCGATCGGCGGCCAGCGCGTTCGAGACGGTTGTGCCGGCCGGGCAGGGCCAGCTCGGCGAGCGGCATGATCCGGCCGCCTCGGGCCGTCGGTCGCCGCCGGGCCCGCCGCCGGCCAGCGCCAGCCGCTCGACGCCGGTCGGCCACGATCCAGTCGTCGACGAGCCCGAGGCCGCCCGGCGGCGGGCCGGTCGAGCCGGTAGGGGACGACCCGGGCGCGCGCCGAGCCCGGCATAGCCGCCACGACCGGGTCGTCGAGGTTGAGGACGAGCGCCCCGGCCGGGTCGACCTGCTCGGCGAACCGTCGCTTGACCGCCCGGTACGCCTCGAGCGAGCCGTGCCGGTCGAGGTGGTCCGAGGTCACGTTGGTGAACGCGGCGACGGTCGTCCCGCGCGACAGCGTCGGCAGCTGGAGCTCGGACAGCTCGATGACGACCCGATCGTCCGGGCCGGAGCTCGGGCAGCCGCTCGACGAGCGGCCGGCCGATGTTGCCGCCGAGGATCGCCCGGTGGGCCGGGTCCGCGGCCAGCAGCGCGTGGGCCAGGGCCGAGGTCGTCGTCTTGCCCTTCGTGCCGGTCACCCCGATCGTCGGCGCGGGGCACAGCCGGAGGACGAGGTCCGGCTCGGACACGATCGCCGGCGCGGTCGGGTCGCCGGCGGCGCGCGCCGCGACGCAGCGCCGGCCAGCGCCGCCCGCAGCCGCGGCTCGGTCGTCGGGTAGTCGGGGTTGACCGACGGCGAGGTCGTCACCAGGGCCGCGTCCGCGCCAGCGCCTCGGCCGGGTCGACCGTCGGGGCCGGCCAGCAGGCGGACCGGCCGGCCCTCGAGTCGGCTCGAGCGCGCCGGCCAGCTCGTCGGCCGGGCGAAGGTCGTAGACCGTCACGATCGCGCGCCGGCGTCGACGAGGAAGCGGGCCAGGGCGATCCCGCTCCGGGCGAAGCCGAGGACGGCCACCGGCCGTCCGGCCAGGGCGCCGGCCCGGATCGCGTCGAGGGTCGAGCGCGTCCGGGTCGAGCGTCGGCCCGGGAGTCGGCGGCGGGGTCGTCGTCATCGTCGTCATGCCAGCGAGTTGATCGAGGCCATGAACAGGGTGACCCCGAGCAGCCCGGCCAGGACCGCCACGATCCAGAACCGGACGGTGATCTTCTCCTCGTCCCAGCCGAGCAGCTCGAAGTGGTGGTGGATCGGCGACATCCGGAAGATCCGCTCGCCCGCCGGTCGCCTTGAAGTAGGCGACCTGGAGGATGACCGAGCCGGTCTCGACCACGAACACGAGGCCGATCAGCGGGAGGACGACGATCTGGCCGGTGATCAGCGCGGTGACCGCCAGGGCGGCGCCCAGTCGCGAGCGACCCGAGTCGCCCATGATCACCTGGGCCGGGTGCACGTTGAACCACAGGAAGCCCATGATCGCGCCGATGATGATCGCGCAGAGCAGGGCCAGGTTCGGCTGGTGGGGCACGTTGAGCAGGGCGATGATCATGTACGCGACGAACGCGAAGGCGAGCGTCCCGCCGGCCAGCCCGTCGAGCCCGTCGGTGATGTTCACCCCGTTGCTCGAGGCGACGATCGCGAACGCCGCGAAGACCACGTAGAGCGCCGGGCCGATCGTCACGTCGCCGACGAACGGCACCCGGATCGCGTCGATGTCGAAGTGGCGCTGGATGTAGAGCGCGGCGAGGACCGCCACGACGATCTGCCAGACGAGCTTGCCCCGGACGCTGATCCCGGTCCCGGTCTTGGCGTTGCGGTAGTCGTCGAACGCGCCCGAGCGCGCCGACCCCGAGCAGCGCCGCCAGCGGCGAGTAGGTGTCCGGCGTGTCGCCGCCGACCGCCCCCAGGACGAGGGCGATCGCCGGCGACGACCAGGATGAGCAGGATGCCCCCGCCGGTCGGCGACGCCCTGCTTGACCTGGTGGCTGGCCGGGCCCTCCTCGCGGATGTTCTTGCCGAACCGGACGTAGCGCAGCAGCCGGATGTACGGCGGCATGAGGATGACCACGATGATGAACGCCAGGAGGAGGCCCTGGATCAGCTCGACCGTGCCGATCTTCACGGCTCGAGCTCCTCGGCGGAGGGCGTCCACGAGCCGGTCGAGGGCGATCCCCCGGGACGCCTTGACCAGGACGACGTCGCCCGGGACGAGCCGCGGCCGGAGGACGTCGTGGGCGGCCTCGGCGTCGGCGACGCGGAGGATCCGGTCCGGCTCGAGCCCGGCCTCGAGGGCGCCCTCGGCGATCCCGCCGGCCTCGTCGCCGACGACCACCAGCAGGTCCGCGACCCGGCCGCGCGGCCCGGCCGACCTCGAGGTGGCCGGCCTCGCTCTCCTCGCCCAGCTCGAGCATCTCGCCGAGGACGGCGATCCGCCGGCCGCGCAGGCCGGCCAGGACGTCGAGCGCGGCGAGCATCGACGCCGGCGCCGCGTTGTAGCTGTCGTCGACGATCGTCACGTCGCCGAGACGGATGAGCTCGCCGCGGTGCGCTGCGCTCGGATCCGGCAGCCAGCCCGGCGGCGATCGCATCGAGGTCGATCCCGGCGGCCGCCCCGACGGCCGCGGCCGCCAGCGCGTTGTGGACGGCGTGCCGGCCGAGCGCCGGGATCGCGACCGTCCGGCGGCCGGCCGGGGTCCGCAGCTCGAAGCGCATCCCGTCCGGACCGAGCGACTCGACCGCCTCGGCCCGGACGTCGGCGTCGGCGGCGAACCCGTAGGTCGACCACCCGGGCGGCGGTCCGGTCGGCCATCCGGCGGACCCGCTCGTCGTCGGCGTTGAGGACCGCCGTCCCGTCCGGCGGCAGCGCCTCGACGAGCCGGCCCTTCTCGGTCTCGATCGCCTCGATCGAGCCGATCCGGGCGAGGTGGACCGGCTGGACGGCGGTCACGACGCCGATCCGCGGCCGGCCGATCCGGACGAGGTCGGCGATCTCGCCCTCGACGTACATCCCCATCTCGAGGACGAGCGCCTGGTCGGCGCCGGTCGAGGCGGAGGACGGTCAGCGGCAGGCCGATCTCGTTGTTCTCGTTGCCCTCGTTCTTGAGCGTCCGGAAGCGGGTCGCCAGGACCGCCGCGACGGCCTCCTTGGTCGAGGTCTTGGCGATGCTCCCGGTGATCCCGACGGTGAGCGGGTCGAACCGCCGGCGCCAGGCGGCGGCCAGGGCCTGGAGCGCGGCGAGCGGCCGGGCGACCCGGATGACGCTGACGTCGCCGATCGCCGCCGGGAGGGCGCCCGGCCGGCTGACGAGGAGGGCCGCGGCGCCGGCCTCGACGGCCGCGACGAGGTGGTCGTGGCCGTCGGTCCGCTCGCCGGGCAGGGCGACGAACAGGTTGCCCGGCTCGACCCGGCGCGAGTCGACGGCGGCGCCGCGGATCGGTCGGGCCGACGACCGCTCGAGCCGACCGCCGGTCAGCCGGGCGATCTCCGGCGCCGTCGAACGCCTCGTCCGGCGGCGCGAGGCTGCGACGGCGGCGGGGCGTCGGTCACGGCCGCCAGTGTCCCATAGCCGCCGTTCACCGGTCGGCCTGGCGCGGCCGGCTCGGGCAGGTCGAGCATCGTCATCGCGTCGGTGGCGATCCGCCGGAACAGCTCGTACGACTCGACCGCCAGGGGCAGGTTGCCCTGGGCTGATGTGGAGCGGCTTGGCCTCGTGGATCGTGACCGCGATGACCAGCTCCGGGCTGCCCCGCCCGATGTAGCCGACGAACGTGTGGTTGTAGCGGTTCGGCTTCCAGCCGCCGCGGCCGTGGCTCAGCTTCGGGTCCCAGATCTGGGCCGTCCCGGTCTTGCCGCCGATGTCGTAGCCCGTGGACGAGCGTCTTCTCGGCATACCACGGCACGCGTGTGGACGACGTAGCTCATCAGGTCGACCAGGGTCCGGCTCAGCTGCCGGCGACATGACCTGACCGCGGTCGCCCGGCTCGACGTCGCGGTCGCCGACGCCGAGCACGACGTGGGGCGTGACGAGCTTCCCGCCGTTGACCATCGCCGCGAAGGCCGGTCACCAGCTGGAGCTGGGTGACGGCGACGCCCTGGCCGAACGAGCCGTTGGCCAGGTCGACCTGGCTCCAGTGCTTGAGGGCCGGGTCGCGGACCAGCCCCGGCGCCTCGCCGGCCAGGTCGACCCCGGTCTTCTGGCCGAAGCCGAGGCGGACCCAGGCCCCGGCCAGGATCCGGGACGCCTTGGCGGTCGTGTTGGCCAGGCCGAGGGCGATCCGGGCCGCGCCGACGTTGCGCGAGAAGGCCACGATGTCGCGCGCCGTCCATGCAGCCCGTTGGCGTGCTCGGTCGGCGTCGTAGATCCGGCCCTGCGCCGTGGTCGAGCGACAGCGAGCCCGGAGTCGAGGATCCTGGTCGACAGGCTCGATCGTGCCCTGCTCGAGGGCGGCCATCGCGGTGAACATCTTGAACACCGAGCCCGGCTCGTAGACCGACGACACGATCGGGTCGACGAACGCGCGTCGGGTCCTTCGGCGGCGATCGTCCGGTAGTCGTTGGCGTCGTACGACGGATAGCTCGCCTCGGCCAGGATCGCCCCGTTCGTCGGGTCCATGACGATGGCCGAGACGCTGACCGCCTCGTCGGCGGTGTAGGCGGCCAGGACCTCCTGCTCGGCGGCCAGCTGGAGGTCGGTGTCGATCGTCAGCCGGATGTCCGAGCCGGGGACGCCCGGGGCTGATGACCTGGGCGGTGTCGGTGATCGGCCGGCCGACGACGTCGCGCTCGGCCAGCAGCTCGCGCGGCGTCCCGGCGAGCTCGGCCTGGTAGCGCTCCTCGACGCCGTACTGGCCCTCGCCGTCGCGGTTGACGAAGCCGAGCAGGTGGGCCGCCAGGGTCGTCCCGGCCGCGCCGCCGGCCTGCGGGATAGACCCGGACGGCCTCGGGCTCGAGCGAGATCGCCTTGAGCGTCCCGTCCGACGACCCCCTGCGCGGATCCGGTCGGCGGTCGTCGTCCTCGAGCCCGCGGGCGAGGATGACGTACGGCCTGGTCGGTCTCGATCTTGTCGGTCAGCGCCGCGGCCGGCGTCCGGGTCGAGCCCGAGGATCGCCGACCAGCGCGTCGCCGACCTCGCGCCGCTCGGCTCGGCGTCAGCTGGTCGGGCGAGGCCGCCACCAGGTAGCGCTCGACGGTCGTGGCCAGGACGACCGTCCCGGTCCGGTCGTAGATCGTGCCGCGCCGGACCGGCTCGTCGAACCGGACCGTGGTCTGGCGCTGGGCCTTGGCCGCCAGCTGGTCGTGCTGGACGACCTGCCACCAGACGAGGCGGCTGCAGAGCGACGCGCCGACGACGAGGAACGACGACGAGGACGACGAGCAGGCGGCGGCGCGAATCGGTCCGTCCGAGCATCGTCACGTCCGTCGGGCACGTCGGTCGATCGGCTAGCGGGCGGGCACGACGAGCGGCTCGGCCAGCTGGTCGAGTCCGAGGTCGATCGCCTGCTTGCGGATGGCCGGGCCTCGCCCGAGCCGGTTGAGGTCGGCGATCAGCTCCTGGCGACGGGCATCGAGGGTCGAGCGCTGGTTGCGCGAGCCGGTCGATCTCGTAGCCGGTCGCCGACACGCGGACGCTCTGGACGAGCGAGAAGAACGCCAGCAGGAAGGCGAGGGCGATCCCGCCGAGCATGATCCCGACCCGGCCCGGGCGGCGCCGGGCGCGGACGGTCTGGCGCGACCGGCGCCGCTCGAGGGCGGGCGTCTCGACGGCGCGCGGAGGAAGGAAGGTCGGGCGCGATCGGGCGCCCTGGTAGACGGCCACTAGTCGCCGACCGCGAAGCTCGAGCCGGCGCCGGCAGGTCGAGGTCGAGGAACGCGAAGCCGTCGCGCTCCGCCTCGCCCGACTCGGCGCCGGCAGCTCGTCGATCGCTGACCGGGTCCTGGCGCTCGGTGCGCTCCCGGAGCTCGTGCTGGCGCCGGCCGTACGAGCGGCGGCGGCTCGACTGGTGACGCTTGCTCATCGAGGTCCTCTCCTCCCTTCCGCGGGGCCTGGTCGTCGGGTCGTGGGTCCGGGCTCCGGTCCGCCCGGTCGGCTCGTCGGGCGCTACGCGGCGGTCCGTTCGGCGGCCCGGAGCCGGGCGCTGCGGGCGCGCGGGTTGGCGGCCACCTCGGCCGGGCTGGCGGTGAGCGGACTTCGTGATCAGGCGGAGTCGCGGCGACCGGCCGCAGACGCAGACCGGCACCGACGGCGGGCAGATGCAGCCCTTCCGCTCGGCCTCCATGAATCGCTTGACGATCCGGTCCTCGAGCGAGTGGTAGCTCAGGACGACGAGCCGGCCGCCCGGCCGGAGGAGGTCGACCGCCGCGGCGAGGCCCGATCGCGAGCGCGTCGAGCTCCTCGTTGACGGCGATCCGGAGCGCCTGGAAGACGCGGGTCGCCGGGTGGATCCGGCGCCGGCCCGGGCGCGCCCGGAGCGACCCGCTCGACGAGCGCGGCGAGCTCCTCGGCGGTCGACACCGGGGCGGTCCGGCGGGCCTCGACGATCGCCCGGGCGATCCGGCCGGCCTGGGGCTCCTCGCCGTAGCGCCGGAAGAGGGCGGCCAGCTCGACGGCGTCGAGCGTCGCGAGGAGCTCGGAGGCCGGCACGCCGACGCTCGTGTCGAAGCGCATGTCGAGCGGCCCGCCGGTCCGGATCCCGAAGCCGCGCCCGGCGTCGGCCAGCTGGAAGCTCGACAGGCCGAGGTCGAACAGGAGGCCGTCGACCGCGTCGAAGCCGGCCGCCGGGGCGACCGCGCCGAGCTCGCGGAAGTTCGCCTGGCGGAGGACGAGCCGGTCGCCGAACCGGGCGGCCAGCCGGCTCGCGACCCTGGCGATGGCCGCCCCGTCGGCGTCGAGCCCGAGGAGGCGGCCATCAGGATCTGTCGCTTCCAGGATCCGTTCGGTGTGCCCACCGCCGCCGAGCGTGGCGTCGATCTGAAGGCTGCCGGAAGCTGGCGCGAGTAGCGTCAAGACCTCCTCTGCCAGCACCGGAAGGTGCCCTTCCTTCATCTCGTCTCCCGTTTCCTTGGCGGTCCCGAACGGACCCTGGAAGCGCATGTGGTGGGGCCGATCGCGGCCCGGTCCGTTCGTCCGATCCGGTCCTCAGATCCCGAGGCCGGTGAGGTGGGCGGCGAGGGCGTCGGGCGCCTCCATCGCCTTGCGGTAGTCGTCCCAGGCGGCCGGCGCCCAGATCTCGGCGTGGTCGCGGGCCCCGACGATGACCGCGTCCCCGGCCAGGCCGAGCAGGTCGCGCAGCGAGGCCGGGCACGACGATCCGGCCCTGCCGGTCGAGCTCGACCTCGTAGGCGCTGGCGAACAGCGCCCGGCTGAACGTCCGGGCCGACGGCGTCGGCGATCCCCAGCCCGCCGACCTTGCCGGCGAGCGCCTCGAACTCGGCCTTCGGGAAGATCGCCAGGCAGGCGTCGACCCAGCGGGCCAGGTAGGCCCCGCCGTCGAGCTGCAGGCGGAACTTCGCCGGGACGGCGATCCGTCCCTTGTCGTCCACCGAGTGCCGGTACTCGCCGGTGAACACTGGTCGGGCTTCCCCTTAGGTCGGGCGCTGGTCGGGCCGTCTGCCCTGGTCGGTCGCGTCGGTCGGGTCGGTGCGGGTCTCGAGGAGCGGCGGGGCTGCGGGGGCGCGGGGCTGCGGGTTCAGGGGGCGGTGCCACCGGGCCGGCCTCGTCTCGGCCGGGACTCCGTTCGGTTGTGGTACTGCTCCCCACTTGACACCACTTCGTGCCACTTCGCCGCATTCTACATGCTCGGTCACCCGCGTCAATGCCGAAAACGCGAGTGACGCAGCGATCCGACGCTCGGCTCGTCGGTGGACAGCGAGCCGATCGCCGTGCGCGTCGACGCCGTCGTGCTGGCGCGTCTCGGCTGGCCGCTGGCTGAGGCCGAGATCGTCGAGCGCTTCGTCGGGCGATCCCACGAGTTCATGGTCAGCGAGATCGAAGCTCAGCTCGGGCGGCCGCGCCCCGAGCGGTTCGCCGGTCGGATCTTCAGCGCGAGCGACGTCAGGAACGGCAAGCCGGCTCCGGATCTGTTCATCCACGCCGCGGCCTCGATGCAGGTCGACCCGATCGACGCGGTCGTTGTCGAGGACAGCCCGTTCGGTGTCGAGGCAGCGCGCGCCGCCGGGATGCGTGTGCTCGGATACGCCGGTGGGTTGACGCCGGTCGACCGGCTGGCCAACGCCACGGTCGTCTTCACCGACATGCGGCGGCTTCCAGGGCTGCTGGCTCCCTGACCGACGCGGAGGCGAGGGTCGCGCTCAGGAAGCCGGCAGCGGGACCCGGATGACGTCGCCGACGTGGAGCAGGCTCGGGTCCTTGATCTCCGGGTTGGCGGCCTTGAGCGCCTCGAGGTGACCCCGAACTGCGGCGGCGATCGGGTCAGGTTGTCGCCCGAGTGGACCCGGTAGAGGTAGCAGTCGGCGGCGTCGGGGCAGGGCTTGAGGCCCGGGAAGGCGGCCGGCAGCGACGGGGTCGGGGTGGGCGACGGCGACGGCGCTCGGGGTCGGGCTCGGCGTGGGCGACGGCACCGGGGTCGGCGTCGGCGAGGCTGCCTCGGTCGGTGTCGGGGTGGGCGCCGGCGTCGGGCTGGGCTGCGCCGACGCGCTCGGGCTCGGAGCTGGACTCCCGACGGCGCTGTCGCTCGGGCTGGCGCCGGCAGGCGAGCCCGCCGCGGAGCGAGGTGAACGCGAAGGCCACGACGGCCGCCGCGACCAGGATCCCGGCGGCGAGGATGAGCGGCGTCGGTCGGGACCCGGCCGGTCTCGCGCCGCTCCGCCGGCGGCTCCGGACGACCGGTCCGACCGGAGCGACGTGGACGGTCGGTGTCGCGTCGGCGGCCGAGGACGTCGTGGTGGTCGACGAGTCGTGGCGGCGGCAGCCGCCGACGCGGCCGACGACGCCGCGGCCGACCCCGCCGCGGCTCGAGCCGGCGTCCCGACGCCGCCACCTCGATCGGTGCGAGCGACGGCGCGCCCGATCCGCCCGCCCCCGGTCCGCGGGCGAGCCGAGCGCGCGGACGAACCGCGGGCAGTCGACGTGCGCCGCGTCGAGGCAGACCAGGCGCTGCTGGGCGAGCGACAGGGCAAGCGGCGGGTCGCTCGCCGCGCAGTGATTGCCCGGATCGGCGACGGCCGACTCGCCGCCTCGATCGGCCAGCAGCGGACAGGCCTCGACCGGGGCGCCTCGCTGGCCCCCGGCCTCGGCGCCTGCCGGACCGGCCGCTCCGGTGGCGGCTCGGATCCCCGGCGGGTGCGGCTGCATCCCCGGCAGCGTCGGGCGGCGTCTCCGGCGGGTCGGCCACGGGTCCTCCTGTCGCCATCGGGCTGCGGTCGTCCGGCCCGACGACGGCGGGAGTCTAGTACCTTTCGCCGGTTGCCGGGCCTTGCAGCCGGGTGCTAGGCTCCGCCACCGACGGTGGTCCGACCATCGCCGACGACCCAGTCGACCGCAGATCCGAGGGACCGGGACCCAGCCGATGGCCATCCAGCTGCCGATCGCGCCGACCGAGCGCGAGGCCTACCACCTCGCCGAGCAGCGCATCCGGCGCTGCACGTACCGCCGGCTCATCGCGGTCGACGCCGCTCGCGAGCGGATGTACGAGGTCGAGTGCCTCTACCCCGAGCGCCAGGTGCCGCTGCCGCTCGGCGACCTCGACTCGGCGACGCCGATCTGCAACGCCTGCACGGCCGCGCACATCTTCCGTCCCGACGAGGACTGACGTTCCGGGTCGCGGCCCGGCACGGAGTAGAGCGCCAGCGAGGCGGCCTGTAAGCCGAGTTCTGTCCCGCGATCGCTCGCGGGGACGGTCATCCATCTCGACCGCCGGTCGCCCGGCGGCTCATGCGGCCGACCCGAGGGCTGGGCAGCGCACCTCTCCCCCGTCGGCACCTCGCGGCGCCGTCGGGTTGCGCCCTCCTATTTGGCCTTGCTCCGGGTAGAGTTTGCCGCGTTTCACCCCGCCGGCCGAAGCCGCCGGACTCGTCTCTGTGGCACTGGTCCTCGCCTCACGGCGGACGGGCGTTACCCGCTACCCTGCGCTGAGGAGCTCGGACTTTCCTCGAGCCGGATCGGCGGACCGACCCGGCGCGCGACCGTCCGGCCGCCTCGCTGGCCGACCGATTCTACCCCGTCCCTCGGGCGCGACCGCCAGGGACGTCAGACCAGGCTCCCGGTCGCGACCAGCTCGACGACCAGCGCCAGCAGGTAGATCGCGACGAGGATCGGGGCGGCACCCCAGACGAGCGTCGGCAGCCAGGCGCGCAGGCCGCGCGCCCGAGGGTCCCCGGACCCGGCGGCGAGGGCCAGCGGCTCCCGCCAGTCGCCGCCGAGGACGTAGCGCTGGCGGGCGTCCTCGACGGCCAGCTGCCAGGCCGCGACGGCGCGCTCGGCGGGATCCTCGATCGCGCCGAAGGCGCGCCGGGCCGCGCCACAGGTCGCCAGCCCCGCCAAGCTCGAAGTCGACCATCGCGCGGAGACGCTCCCGCTCGAATCGCTCGAACGGGCCGGCGGGTTCCATCCGCTCGATCGTCGCCGCCGCCTCGTCGTAGCGGCCGAGGGTCACGAGGTAGGTCGCCCGGAACGGACGGTCCGGCGGCGACTCCGGGACCCCGCGAAGCCAGCGGCTCATCGCCCAGCGGGTCCGCGGCGGAGGCGCCGGCCGGTCGCCCGGCGGAAGCGGCTCAGCTCGCGCCGACCGGCCAGCAGGAAGGCAGCCGGCCAGCGGGCGGTCGCGCACGGGCGTCGTGGCCAGGACCGAGCCACAGGCCCCCGACGAGGGCGGCGACGAGCGCGAGGGCCATCCCGAGCGCGAACGGGAGGCCGGCGACCGCCGCGCCGGCCACCGTCAGCCCGACGATCGCGAACACGGCCAGGGTGAGGGCCCAGCGACGGGTCCGCGACCCGATGAGGACCTCCGCCGAGACCGCGCCCAGGGCCCGCAGCCCGCCCCGCAGGGACGGCCGCGGCCGTCCGCTCACCGGTCGGGTCGGCCCGGCCGGCGGACGACCGACGCCGGCCCGCCGGCCAGCGCCCGGTCGATCGCCTCGTTGCAGAGCGCGTCGGCGGCCGAGTTCTGGGCCCGCGGGACGTGGACCGCGGTCCAGCGCGCGAACCCGCGGAGCAGCCGCCGCGACCTCGGCGTGGAGCGGCTCGAGCTTGGCGTCCTTGACCTTCCAGCGCCCGTGGACCTGCTCGACGATGAGCTTCGAGTCGAGCAGCAGGTGGACCTCGCGGGCACCGAGCTCGGCGGCCAGCCGGAGGGCCCGGACGACGCGCCGTGTACTCGGCGACGTTGTTCGTCTGGACCCCGAGGTAGTCCGAGATCGTGGCCAGCGGCGGAGCCAGCGGGTCTCGCGCCCCGGGCACGCCGGCGTCGATGAGGACCGCCCCGGCGGCGGCCGGGCCGGGGTTCGATCGGGCCGCGCCGTCGGTCCGGATGACCAGCCGGAGCCCGGCCGGTCGGCGCTCGCCGACCGCCGGGTCAGGCCGGCCGCGGCGGCGTCCGTCGCCGTCGCGTCGTCGGCCGGGCGTGGCCATCGGCGGCGGCCAGAAGGTCAGGTCGGGCTCGCGCTCGGCCCGGCTCAGCTCGACGCCCCGGCGCTGTCGTCGCCGCTCGGGCGGCCCCGCCCGGTGCCCGCGGCCGCCGCCGGCTGGCCGAGCGGCCTCGAGCGTCCCGCTCGGGACCGGCGGCTCGCCGCCCGGGCGATCGCCGCGGAGCTTCCGCCAGACGATCTGGATCGGGTCGTAGTAGCGGTCGGCCACGCGCTCCTTGAGCGGGATGATCGCGTTGTCGGTGATCCTGATGTGCTCGGGGCAGACCTCGGTGCAGCACTTGGTGATGTTGCAGAAGCCGACCCCGCCCTCGTCCTTGAGGTAGGCGGTCCGGTCGGCCGTGTCGATCGGATGCATCTCCAGCCCGGCCGACCGGACGAGGTAGCGCGGGCCCATGAACGGGCGCTCCGTCTCGTGGTTGCGCAGGACGTGGCAGACGTCCTGGCACAGGAAGCACTCGATGCACTTGCGGAACTCCTGGACCCGCTCGATGTCCTCCTGCTGCCAGCGCCAGTCCTCCTGGGGCCGGTCGGCCGGCGGCGTGAACGGCGCGATCCGCTTGTTCACCTCGTAGTTCCACGACACGTCGGTGACCAGGTCGCGGATCAGCGGGAAGGCGCGCATCGGCTCGACCGTGATCGTCTCGTCCGGGTCGAAGTCCGACAGCCGGGTCTTGCATGCCAGGCTCGGCCGGCCGTTGATCTCGCAGCTGCACGAGCCGCACTTGGCGGCCTTGCAGTTCCAGCGGACGGCGAGGTCCGGCGCCTCGTGGGCCTGGATCCAGTGGAGCGCGTCGAGGACGACCATCCCCTCCTCGACCGGGACGTCGTAGGCGACGAACTCGCCCTCGGTCTCGGGGCTCCCGCGGAAGACGCTCAGGTGGGCCTGTGGCATCGGGTCACTCCGTGGCGATGAGCTGGCGCAGCTCGTCCGGCAGGGCCGGCAGCGGCGAGGTGGTCGACCTTCATCGTCTCGCCGTCGCGCCGGACGACGCTGTTCTTCCTGGCCCAGGCCTTGTCCGGCTCGGGGAAGTCGAGCCGGCTGTGCGCCCCGCGGCTCTCCTTCCGCTGCCGGGCGCTCCGGGCGATCGCCTCGGACACGATGAGCATGTTGCGCAGCTCGAAGACGAGGCCCCAGGCCGGGTTGTAGGCCCGCCCGCCCTGGACCCGGATCGACGGCCAGCGGGCGTAGAGCCCGGCCAGCCGCCCGATCGCCTCGTGGAGGTCGGCCTCGGTCCGGAAGATGCCGACGAGCGACTGCATCGTCGCCTGGAGCTCCTCGTGGAGCCGGTACGGATCCTCGCCGGGCCCGGGCTGGAACGGGGCGGCGAGCTCGTCGAGCGCCGCCCGGATCTGGACCGGGTCGACCTGCGGGACCTCGTCGAGGGTCGCCGCGTCGGCCGCGGCCGCCGCCCCGGTCCGCTGCCCGAACACGAGCAGGTCGGACAGCGAGTTGCCGCCGAGCCGGTTCGCGCCGTGCATCCCGGCGGCCACCTCGCCGGCCGCGAACAGCCCGGCCCGGGTCGTCGCCCCGGTGTCCGGGTCGACCCGGATCCCGCCCATCATGTAATGGGTCGTCGGGCCGACCTCCATCGGGCCCTTGGTGATGTCGACGTCGGCCAGCTCCTTGAACTGCTCGTACATCGACGGCAGCTTGCGCCGGACGTGCTCGGGCGGCAGGTAGCTGATGTCGAGGAAGACCCCGCCGTGCGGCGAGCCGCGGCCCTCCTTGACCTCGCGTGTAGATCGCCCGGGCGACGTTGTCCCGGGTCGACAGCTCGGGCGGCCGGCGGGCGTCGGTCGTCCGGCCGGCGCTGGCGGCCTCGACCCAGCGCGACGCCTCCTCGTCGGTCGCCGCGTACTCGTGCGCGGCGATCCTCGGGGAGGTACCGCCACATGAACCGCTCGCCCGTCGCGTTGCGCAGGATCCCGCCCTCGCCGCGGACCGCCTCGGTCACCAGCAGGCCGCGGACGCCCGGCGGCCAGACCATCCCGGTCGGGTGGAACTGGACGAACTCCATGTCGATCAGCTCGGCCCCGGCGAGATAGGCCAGCGCGTGGCCGTCGCCCGAGTACTCCCACGAGTTCGAGGTGATCTCGAACGCCCGGCCGATGCCGCCGGTGGCCAGGACGATCGCCTTGGCCGGGAAGACGACCGGCTGGCCGGTCGTCCGCCAGTAGCCGACCGCGCCGCGGACCCGGTCCGTCCAGGTCAGCAGGTGGGTGATCGTGCACTCCATGTAGACCTTGATCCCGGCCGCGACCGCCCGGTCCTGGAGCGTCCGGATCATCTCCAGGCCGGTCCGGTCGCCGACGTGGGCGAGGCGCGGGTGGGAGTGGCCGCCGAACGGCCGCTGGAGGATCCGGCCGTCGCGGGTCCGGTCGAAGACCGCCCCCCAGGCCTCGAGCTCGCGGACCCGGTCGGGCGCCTCCTGGGCGTGGAGCTGGGCCATCCGCGGGTTGTTGAGGAGCTTGCCGCCGACCATCGTGTCGCGGAAGTGGACCTGCCACGAGTCCGCCTCGGCGACGTTGCCGAGCGCCGCGGCGACGCCGCCCTCGGCCATCACCGTGTGGGCCTTCCCGAGGAGCGACTTGCAGACGAGCCCGACGTCGGCGCCGGCTTCCGCCGCCTCGATCGCGGCCCGCAGTCCGGCGCCGCCGGCCCCGATCACCAGGACGTCGTGGGGATGCCGCTCCGGGCCGTCGTTCACAGCCGGATCGAGGGGTCGTTGAACAGCCCGATCGCCAGGAGCCGGATGTACAGGTCGGCCGTCGCGACGCCGAGCAGGCTCCAGCCGGCCAGGCGGATGTGGTTGCCGTTCAGGTCGGTCAGCCGCTGCCACAGGCTGTGGCGCGTCCGCGTCCGGGCCGTGCACGAGAAGCAGTCGAGCCTGCCCGCCGACGAAGTGGCGCAGCGAGTGGCACGACAGCGAGTAGCCGGTCAGCAGGACCAGGTCGGCGAACAGGATCACGTTGCCCAGCCCGAGCCGCCAGGCGCCGTCCGGATGGAGGGCCACGAACGCGTCCAGCCACAGGAAGAACAGCGGGATGAACTGGAGGTACAGGAAGATCCGGTGGAGGTTCTGGAGGATGAACGGGAAGCTCGCCTCCATCGCGTAGCGCCGATGGGCCGCGCGGCTCGCCGACCGCGCAGGCCGGCGGATCGGCGAAGTACGACCGGTAGTAGGCCCTCCGGAAGGCGTAGCAGGTCGTCCGGAAGCCGAGCGGGATCCACAGGATGAGGATCGCCGGCGACAGCCAGGTCGGCAGGATGCCGACCCCGATCAGCGGCGAGAAGAACGGCGAGAGATAGCCGTCGGCCTCGTAGGCCGCCCCGAACACCGGGCCCCAGAGGAAGGCCGAGAACAGCGAGTAGATGACGAAGGCGCCCAGGCCGACCGCGATGGCGCTCGGGAACAGCGCCCACGAGTCCGTCCGCGACGTGCGCCCGAAACCCCTGGCGGCGGTCCCGGCCGGCTTGAGCGGCGTTCGTCCGACCGACGGGCTCGTTCGCGTGACCGCCATGTGCGGGGGCCTGCCTCCCACTGAGCGCCAGCGACCGGGGACCGTGGATCGGGTGGGCGATGACCGCATTCTAGCCGGGCCGGACGCGACCGCGGCCGGCCCGGCTCGCCGCACCGTCAGGCGGGCGACGGCCGCCGCGCTCCTGTACCATCGGATGCCCCGCCGCGTCCTCGCCACGGAGCCATCCCGCGTGAAGATCCAGGAAGCCGACGCGAAGTCCCTGCTCCTCGCGCAGGGCCTGCCGGTCCCCGGCTGGGAGGTCGCCCGGACCGCCGGCCGAGGCGCGGGCGGCCGCCGGCCGGATCCTGGCCGGCGGCGCCGAGCGGGTCGTGGTCAAGGCCCAGGTCCTCGTCGGCGGGCGGGGCAAGGCCGGCGGGGTCAGGCTGGCCGGCTCGGCGGACGAGGCGGAGGCGGTCGCCGAGGCGATCCTCGCCCTGACGATCAAGGGGATCCCGGTCCGCAAGGTCCTCGTCGCGGCGGCCGCCGACATCGTCAAGGAGTACTACCTCGGGGCGATCCTCGACCGGGCCAGTCCGGCGGATCGTCGTGATGGCCTCGGCCGAGGGCGGCGTCGAGATCGAGGAGGTCGCCCGGGCGACCCCGGAGGCGATCCACCGGGTCGGCCGCCCATCCGCTCCTCGGGCTGCTCGACTGGCAGGCCCGCCAGCTCGCCTTCGGGATCGGGCTCGGCGGACCGTTCCTGCGCGAGTTCGTCGGCGATCGCCCACGGGCTGGTCGCGACGATGCTCGCCAACGACGCCGACCTGGTCGAGGTGAACCCGCTCGCGATCGTCAGGCAACCTGACCAAAACGGGACGGTCGCTCGAGCAACTCGTCTGCCTCGACGCCAAGATCACCCTCGACGACTCCGCGCTCCCCCGCCACCCCGAGCTCGAGGCGCTCCGCGACCCCGACTCGGAGGACCCGGCCGACGCCGAGGCGCGCGCCCAGGGGATCGCCTTCATCCACCTCGACGGGTCGATCGGCTGCATGGTCAACGGGGCCGGCCTGGCGATGACCACGATGGACCTGGTCAAGCGGGCCGGCGGCGAGCCGGCCAACTTCCTCGACATCGGCGGCGGGGCCCGGTCCGACAAGGTCGCCGCCGCGATGCGGCTGATCCTGGCCGATCCGAAGGTCCGGGCGATCCTGGTCAACATCTTCGGCGGGATCACCCGGGGCGACGAGGTCGCCCGCGGCCTGATCGAGGCCCGGGCCGTCCAGGAGCGCGACGTGCCGATGGTCGTCCGGATCGTCGGGACGAACGCCGAGGAGGCCGGGCGGCTGCTGACCGAGGCCCAGTTCGAGACCGCGGCCAGCCTCGACGAGGCGGCCCGCAAGGCGGTCGCCGCCGCCCGGGCGGTCGAAGCGTGAGC
Source organism: uncultured Chloroflexia bacterium (assembly GCA_963837825.1). Taxonomy (GTDB): domain Bacteria; phylum Chloroflexota; class Limnocylindria; order Limnocylindrales; family CSP1-4; genus Chersky-267. The sequence continues at coordinate 49,355 of CAWIOR010000012.1, read as the reverse complement.
ATCCTCGTCGGGCGGGAGACCCGCCTCGTCGTCCAGGGGATCACCGGCCGGGAGGGCGAGTTCCACACCCGCCAGATGGTCGAGTACGGGACGCAGGTCGTCGCCGGGGTGACCCCGAACAAGGGCGGCCAGACGGCCGTCGACGGCCGCGTGCCGGTCTTCGACACGGTCGCCGAGGCGGTCCGCCAGACCGGCGCCGAACACGTCCTGCATCTACGTCCCGGCGGCCGGCGCCCCGGACGCGATCCTCGAGGCCGTCGGGGCCGGGATCGGACGATCTTCTGCATCACCGAGGGCATCCCGGCGCTCGACATGCTCAAGGTCGTCGAGGTCGTCCGGGCCGCCGGCGCCCGGCTGATCGGGCCCGAACTGCCCGGGTGCCACGTCGCCCGGCCGGGCCAAGGTCGGGATCATCCCGGGCTCGATCCACCGCGAGGGCCGGGTCGGGGTCGTGTCCCGCTCGGGGACGCTGACCTACGAGGCGGTCCAGGCGATGACCGACGCCGGGATCGGCCAGTCGACCTGCATCGGGATCGGCGGCGACCCGATCATCGGGACGACCTTCCTCGACGTCCTCCAGCTGTTCGCCGCCGACCCCGAGACCGAGGCGATCGTGCTCATCGGCGAGATCGGCGGGTCGGCCGAGGAGGAGGCCGCGGCCTGGGCGGCGGACCACCTCCGGGGCGTCCCGATGGCCGCCTTCATCGCCGGCCGGACGGCGCCCGAGGGCAAGCGGATGGGCCACGCCGGGGCGATCATCTCGGGCGGTTCCGGGACCGCGGCCGACAAGATCGCCGCCCTCGAGGCGGCCGGGATCCGGGTCGCCGACTCGCCGACCGAGCTCCCGGCGCTCCTCCGCGCCGCCGGCTACCGCGACTAGGGAGCGGACCGGATGAGCGGGCTCATGGAGCTGGTCGCGGGCGACGCCCGGCGATCCTCGTCGCGATCTCGACCGACGACGTCGCCGGCCTGTCCGATCCCGGCCGGTTCCCGGCCCACCTGTCGCTCGGTCCCGGGCTCGACCCGACCTGGCTCGACCTGTTCAGCGAGGCCGTCCGGGCGGTCACCGACGGCGGCGAGCCGAGCGACTTCCTCGACGCCCGGCGCGAGCTCGACGGCCCGGCCGACGTCGCCGGGCGGACGATCGAGCGGGTCGACCCGCACTGGATCGAGGCGATCGCCCGGCTGGCCGACCGCGACGTGCCGGCGGTCGCCGGTCGCTGGCTCGACCTCCTCGACGAGGAGCTCGGCGAGCTGCCCCGCGAGGAGAAGCCGTGGATCCGCGAGCTGGCCGGCGACGTCGTCCGGTTCTGCCGCCGAGCCGAGCGCGCGCCCGACGTCCTGTTCGCCTGGTCGCTCTGAGCCGACGTGGTCCCGCCGGCACGCAGCGCCGCCGGTCGTCCGGATGACCGGGGTCGGCGTCCGCCGCGAGGGCCGCTGGATCCTCGACGGGATCGACTGGACCGTCCGCGCCGGCGAGCGCTGGGCGATCGTCGGGCCGAACGGCTCGGGCAAGACCACCCTCCTCCGGGTCGCGGCGACCTACCTCTGGCCGAGCCGCGGCGACGGTCGAGGTCCTCGGGCGCCCGGATCGGCGCCGTCGACGCCCGCGAGCTGCGCCGCCGGATCGGCTTCGTCAGCGCCGCCCTGGCGGCCGAGATCGACGGCGGCTGGTCGCCGCCGACATCGTGCTGAGCGCCCGCCACGCCGCGCTCGCCCCGTGGTGGGCCGCCTACGCCACCGACGACGCGGCGCGCGCCGCGGCGGCGCTCGACCGGCTCGGCCTGGCCGGGCTCGCGCAGCGGACCTTCGCCACGCTCTCGTCGGGCGAGCGCCAGCGCGTCCTCATCGCCCGGACCCTGATGACGCGAGCCGGATCTCGTCCTGCTCGACGAGCCGGCCGCCGGCTCGACCTCGGCGCGCGCGAGGCGCTCGTCGAGCGGATCGAGGCGCCTGGCCGCGGACCCGGCGATCGGCGCGCTCGCCCTGGTGACCCACCACGTCGAGGAGATCCCGGCCGGCTTCAGCCACGCCCTGGTCCTGGCCGGCGGCGGGTCGTGGCGGCCGGGCCGATCGGAGCGACGCTGACCGGGCCGGTCCTCTCGGAGGCCTACCGGATGCGCCTCCGGGTCGAGGTCGACGGCGGCCGCTTCTGGGCGCGCGCCAGTCGCCGCGGCCGACCGGACCGCGACGGGTCGAGGTCAGTAGCCGAGCGCGCCCCAGGCCGGTCCGCCGGGCGCCTCGATCAGCTCGACCAGGACCCCGTGGCAGGAGCGCGGGTGGAGGAACGCGACCGGTCCCTCGGCGCCCTTGCGCGGCGCGGTGTCGATCAGCTCGATCCCGTCGATCGCCAGCCGGGTCAGCGTCTCGGCCAGGTCGGGGACCTCGAAGCAGACGTGGTGGAAGCCCTCGCCCTTCGCCTCGAGGAAGCGGGCGACCCCGGTCGTGTCGTCGGTCGGCGCGACGAGCTCGACCTTCGAGTCGCCGACCGGCAGGAAGGCGATCCGGACCCGGTCCGAGGGGATCGGCATCACCGTCTCGAGCTCGAGACCGAGGATGTCCCGGTAGAACCCGAGCGACGCCTCGAGGTCGCGGACGACGACCGCGACGTGGTGGATCCGGCCGAGCCGGTGGAGGTGCTCGGGGAGGCGGGTCGCGGGTCGGTCGGTCCTGCTCATCGCCGCTGAGACTACCCGGTCCGGCGAAGCGGTGACAGGGCCGATCAGACCGTGATGAGCTCGCGGTGCTCGCCCCAGGCCGCCCGGAGGCGATCGCTGATCTCGCCGACCGTGGCGTAGGCGCGGACCGCCTCGATCAGCGCCGGCATGACGTTCTCGTCGCCCGCCGGCGGCCGTCGTCCAGCCGGTCGAGCGCGGCCGCCCAGGCCGCCGGATCGCGCTCGGCCCGGACCCGCCGGAGGCCCTCGACCTGGCGGCGCTCCCCCTCCGGGTCGATCCGCTGGAGCGGCGGCGTGGCCCCGGCCTCGTCCTGGAACCGGTTGACCCCGACGACGACCTGGTCGCCCGACTCGATCCGGCGCTGGACGAGGTAGGCCGACTCCTGGATCCGGTGCTGCTGGTAGCCGTGGTCGATCGCCGCGATCGTCCCGCCGAGCCGGCTCGATCTCGTCGAGCTCGGCCCAGGCCGCCCGCTCGAGCTCGTTCGTCAGCGTCTCGACGTAGTACGAGCCCGCCAGCGGGTCGGGCGTCTCGGTCACCCCCGACTCGTGGGCCAGGATCTGCTGGGTCCGGAGGGCCAGCCGGGCGGCCTCGGCGGTCGGCAGGGCGAGCGCCTCGTCGCGCGAGTTCGTGTGCAGGCTCTGGGCGCCGCCGAGGACCGCGGCGAGGGCCTGGACGGTCGTCCGGACGACGTTGTTGTCGATCGACCGGGCGGTCAGGCTCGAGCCGGCCGTCTGGACGTGGAAGCGGCAGGTCTGCGAGCGCGGGTTGCGTCGAGCCGTACCGCTCGCGGACGATCCGGGCCCACATCCGGCGGGCGGCCCGGAACTTGGCGACCTCCTCGAACAGCTCGCTCCAGGCGGCGAAGAAGAAGCTCAGCCGGCCGGCGAAGTCGTCGATGTCGAGCCCCCGGGCGACCGCCGCGTCGCAGTAGGCGATCGCGTCGGCCAGGGTGTAGGCGAGCTCCTGGACGGCGGTCGCCCCGGCCTCGCGCATGTGGTAGCCGCTGATCGAGATCGTGTTCCAGCGGGGCAGCTCCCGGGCGCAGAACTCGAACACGTCGGTGACCAGGCGCATCGACGGCCGCGGCGGGTAGATCCAGGTCCCCCGGGCGATGTACTCCTTGAGGATGTCGTTCTGGGTCGTCCCGCTGACGGCGGCCCGGTCGACGCCCTGGCGCTCGGCGGCGACGACGTACAGGGCGAGCAGGATCGGGGCCGTCGAGTTGATCGTCATCGAGGTGCTGACCTCGCCGAGCGGGATGTCCCGGAACAGCGTCTCCATGTCGGCCAGGCTGCTGATCGGGACGCCGACCCGGCCGACCTCGCCCTCGGCCTGCGGGCGCATCCGAGTCGTAGCCCATCTGGGTCGGCAGGTCGAACGCGACCGACAGCCCGGTCTGGCCCTGGCTCGAGCAGGTAGCGGAAGCGCTCGTTCGTCTCGGCTGGCCGTGGCGAAGCCGGCGTACTGGCGCATCGTCCAGAACCGGCTCCGGTACATCGTCGGCTGGACGCCCCGGGTGAACGGGTACTCGCCGGGCAGGCCGAGCTCGGTCGGCCGGGTCGAAGCCGGCCAGGTCGGCGGCGGTGTAGACGTCGGCGATCTCGATCCCCGAGCTCGTCTCGAACCGCTCCCGCCGCTCGGGCGCCGCCTCGAGCGCCTTCGCCCGCGGGCCGGCCCGCCAGGCGTCCCGGGCCGGATCCGGAGCCGGGGCCGGCGGGCGGGGCCGCGTCCGCGCGCGCTCGTCGGTCACGTGATCACCATCAGCAGGTCGCCGACCTCGACATTCTCGCCGACCGCGATCGGGATCCGCTCGATCGTGCCCTCGCGGGGCGCCCGGAGCTCGTTCTGCATCTTCATCGCCTCGAGGACGAGGAGCTGCTGGCCGGCCGTCACGGCGTCGCCGGCTCCGACCGACAGGGCGACGATCCGGCCCGGGATGATCGCCCGGACCTCGACCGGCCCGCTCCGCCCGGCGACGTCGGACGCCCGCCGGGCCCGCTCGCGGAGGCTCGCCCGACGCTCCGGCTCGAGCTCGACCTCGACCCGCCAGCCGTCGATCACGACCTCGCGGACGACGGCCCCGTCGCGCTCCCGACGACGCTCGCGGCCGAGGACGACCCGGCTTCGGGTCGAGCCCCTCCGCCGACCGCTTCGACGAGCACCGCGTGCTCGGCGTCGAGCGGCTCGAGCCCGACTCGAGCCGGTTCGCCGTCGACGATGAGCACCTCGGTCGGGTCGGCCCCGATCCGCCCCGGACCCCGGGCCGACGGGCCGGGCGGCAGCGGCCGATCGTCCGCGGCGTCGTCCAGGCGACTCGCCTGCGGATGGCCGCGGCCGTCGCCCGTCGCCGCTCGTGCCGGACGCGGCCGGGCTCGGGATCCCGCCGAGGATCGCCGTCCCGGCGAGATGCTCGACCGGACGGAGCACGGGCAGCGGAGCCGGCGAGACCGTCAGGGTCGGATCGTCGTCGGCCCGGCTCGTCGCGGCGACCGCGACCCGGACGGCCCGCGGATCGATCGGTGCGCTCGGCGCGGGAGCCTCGGCTCGGCGCGGCGCGGGTTCAGGGGTCGGTCCGGGCGTCGCCGCTGCGGTCGTGGGGCGCACGGCCTCCGCCTGGTCATGCCGGCCACCGTCGTTCGAGGCGACCAGGCCGGCGGTCCGCCAGCGCGAGGCCGGCTCCCCGAGCCGGTCCCGTCGCGACCGGCCGCGGCGACGCGGCCGATCCGGTCCGAGCCCGTCGGGCGCACGCTCGGAGCCATCGCTCCGGCCGTCGGCGATCGCCGCGAGCCGCCGCCGTCAGGAGGGCGCGCCGGACGGCGCTCGGCCCGCTCGGCCGGCCCGTCCCAGTGCTCGGGCACCCAGCCGGTCGACAGGTCGCCGGCCAGGAACGACGGGTCGCGGACGACGAACCGGTCGAACGGCAGGGTCGTCTGGATGCCCGCCGATCTCGGTCTCGTCGAGGGCCCGCCGAAGCCGGTCGATGGCCGCCGGCCGATCGGCCGCGTGGACCATCAGCTTGGCGATCAGCGGGTCGTAGTCGGGCGGGATCCGCTCCCCGGGCTCGATCGCGGTGTCGACCCGCACCCCGGGCCCGGCCGGCATCACCCAGCGGGTCACCCGACCGGGAGCGGGCGCGAACTGCGCGGGCGGGGTCCTCGGCCGACAGGCGGACCTCGATCGCGTGGCTCGACGGGGTCGCCGCCCGCTCGGCGGCCGCGCAGCGCCCGCTCGGACAGCGGCGCGCCGGCCGCCAGCCAGAACTGCTCGCGGACGATGTCGAGACCGGACACGAGCTCGGTCACCCCGTGCTCGACCTGGAGCCGGGTGTTCGACCTCGAGGAACCAGAACCGGCCGTCGGCGTCGTACAGGAACTCGCAGGTCGCCGCGTTGCGCAGGCCCGGCCGCCGAGGCGACCCGGACGGCCATCGCGTGCAGGTCGCGCCGCTGGGCCTCGGTCAGCCCCGGTGCCGGCGCCTCCTCGATGAGCTTCTGGTGGCGCCGCTGGAGCGAGCAGTCGCGCTCGCCGAGGGCGACGACCTGGCCGGCCGGCGTCGCCCAGGAGCTGGACCTCGATGTGACGGGCCGGGAGGATCTCTCGCTCGAGGTAGACCGATCCGTCGCCGAACGCCGAGGCCGCCTCGCGCGAGCCGGACAGGAGCGCCGCCGGCAGCTCCTGGGCGGTCGTGACCCGGCGCATCCCCCGCCCGCCGCCGCCCGGCGGCGGCCTTGACGAGGAGCGGGAAGCCGACGCCGCTCGGCCGCGGCGATGATCGAGGCGACCTGGTCCGGCCGGTCGACCGGCGCCGGCTCGAGCGTGCCCGGGCACGACCGGGACGCTCGGCGCCGGTCGCCGTCCGTCGCGCGGCCAGCTTGTCGCCGAGGGCGGCGATCGCCCGGTGGTCCGGACCCGACGAACGCCATCCCGGCATCCTCGACGGCCGCCGCGAACGACGCTCGCTCGGCGAGGAAGCCGTAGCCCGGATGGACCGCCTGGGCGCCGGTCGCGAGCCCGGCCTCGACGATGGCGTCGGCCCGCAGATAGCTCTCGGTCGCCGGTGGCGGGCCGATCCGGACGGCCCGGTCGGCCGCCCGGACGTGCTGGGCGTGGACGTCCGCGTCGCTGTAGACCGCGATCGCTTCCATCCCCATCTCGTGACAGGCCCGGATGATCCGCAGGGCGATCTCGCCCGCGATTGGCGATGAGCACCCGATCGAACGGCCGTCCTTGCGCAAAGACAGGAGCCACCCGGCGGTACCTCAGAGAGGGATGTTGCCATGCTTCTTCCTGGGATTCGTGTCCCGCTTGTCGCGCGAGCATCTCGAGCGCCGAGATCAGGCGGGGACGCGTATCCGACGGAAGGATGACGTCGTCGATGTAGCCGCGCGCCGCGGCGATGTACGGGTTGTTGAACTCGGCCTCGTACTCGGCGATGAGCCGGGCGCGCTCGGCGACCGGATCGTCGGCCTCGGCGATCTGGTCCTTGAAGATGATGTTGACCGCGCCCTCGGCGCCCATGACCGCGATCTCCGCGGTCGGCCAGGCGAAGTTCATGTCGCCCCGGACGTGCTTGCTGCTCATGACGTCGTAGGCGCCGCCGTAGGCCTTCCGGGTGATGACGGTCAGCTTGGGGACCGTCGCCTCGCAATACGCGTAGAGCAGCTTCGCGCCGTGCTTGATGATCCCGCCGTGCTCCTGGCCGACGCCGGGCAGGAAGCCGGGCACGTCGACGAACGTGACCAGCGGGACGTTGAAGCAGTCGCAGGTCCGGACGAACCGGGCGCGCCTTGATCGACGAGTTGATGTCGAGCGCGCCGGCCAGGATCGACGGCTGCTGGGCGACGATCCCGACGCTTCGACCGTCCGAGCCGCGCGAAGCCGATGATGATGTTCGCGGCCCAGCCCGGCTGGATCTCGAGGAACTGCCCGTCGTCGACGATCCGGTTGATGACGCCGTGCATGTCGTACGGCTTCTGCGGATCGTCCGGGACGATCGTGTCGAGCTCAGGCTCGCGACGGTCGACCGGATCGCTGGTCGGGACGCAGCGGCGGATCCGACAGGTTGTTCTGCGGCAGGTAGCCGAGGATCCGGCGGGTGATGTCGAGCGACTCGGCCTCGTCCCGCGCGGCGAGGTGGGCGACGCCGCTCTGGGTCGTGTGGGTCAGCGCGCCGCCGAGTCGCTCCGAGTCGACGTCCTCGTGGGTGACCGCCTTCACGACGTTCGGGCCGGTCACGAACATGTAGCTCGTCCCCTCCACCATCACCGTGAAGTCGGTCATCGCCGGCGAGTAGACCGCGCCGCCGGCGCACGGCCCCAGGATCACCGAGATCTGCGGGATCGACCCCCGACGCGAGGACGTTGCGCAGGAAGATGTCGGCGTAGCCGCCGAGCGACGCGACGCCCTCCTGGATCCGTGCGCCGCCCGAGTCGTTCAGACCGATGACCGGCGCGCCGACCTTCATCGCCAGGTCCATGACCTTGCAGATCTTCTCGGCGTACGCCTCGGACAGCGAACCGCCGAAGACCGTGAAGTCCTGCGAGAAGACGAACACGAGCCGACCATCGATCGAGCCCGTGACCGGTGACGACGCCGTCGCCGAGGAAGTGCTGCCGGTCGAGCCCGAATTCGCGTCGAGCGGTGGGTCACGAACGCATCGAGCTCGACGAACGAGCCGGGGTCGAGCAGCAGGTCGAGTCGTTCGCGCGCGGTCAGCTTGCCCCACGCGTGCTGTCGCTCGATCCGGACCGGTCCGCCTCCGAGGAGCGACTCCTCGCGCATCTTCCGCAACCGCTCGGTACGCGCCTCATTCGTCGTCACGGTGCCTCCCCTGACGCCTGGTCGCGGCCACGTCTTTGCGCAAGGACACCTTGGCGCTCGGCGGGGTCTGGTCCATCATAGTCGCCGCCCTTCGCCCGAGAAGGGTCCTTCGGACCCGTCGCGTACGGCGCACTCGGCATGGCCGGAAGGCCCGCGCGGTATCCACAGAATCGGTGAACAACTCGGCGCTCGGTGTGGATAAGTCCGATGGTTGCGCGCGGCGAGGTGGAGTAGGATGGGCGCCCGAGCCTGCCGCCGCGCGGCGCGCGCGACGACCGAGGCCGACCCACGATCGAGGTGATTCCCCGGTGACGAATGTGATCGCGATCGCGAACCAGAAGGGCGGCGTCGGCAAGACGACGACGGCGATCAACCTCGCCGGCGCGCTGGCCGAGCAGGGCTTCCGCGTCCTGTGCGTCGACATGGACCCGCAGGCGAACCTCACCGTCGGCCTCGGGATCAATCTCGGAACGGTCGATCGATCGATGGCCGACGTCCTGGCCGATTCGCGCGCGTCGATGGCGGAGGTCGTCATCCCGACCCAGACGACCGGGATCGACGTCGCGCCCTCGACGCTCGAGCTGGCGTCGACCGAGGTCGAGCTGTTCAGCGCGATCGGCCGCGAGCACGCGTTGCGCGAGGTCCTCGACGGCTGGGTCGACGATCACTACGACTTCGCGCTCATCGATTGCCCACCGACGCTCGGGCCTGCTGACGATCAACGGCCTGGTCGCAGCGCGGAGCGTGATCATCCCGGTCCAGACCCAGTACTACGCGCTCAAGGGTCTGACCGCGCTGGTCAAGGTCATCAACACGATCCGGGCCAAGCTCAACCGCGACCTCCGCGTCCTCGGCCTGCTCCCGACGTTCTACGACGGCCGGACGATCCTCGGTCGCGAGATGCTCGACGAGCTGCGCGAGCTCGGCGACCATCACGTCTTCAACAGCATCGTCCGCAACACGGTGAAGCTCGGCGAGGCCCCGTTGACCGGTCGGCCGATCACGGCCTACGCCGGGAACTCCGAGGCGGCTCGGACGTACCGCGAGCTTGCTCGGGAGGTGATCGACCTTGGCTAGACCAGATTTCCGCGCGACGGTCGGCCGCCGCCTGTCGGAGGAGCGCGAGCTCGGCCCGCAGGTCCTCAGCCTCCTGTCGGCCGAGATGTCGTCGCAAGACGCTCGGCGTCCGGCACATCCCGCTCGACCGGATCGATCCCGAACCCGAACCAGCCGCGGACCCGGTTCGAGCAGTCGGCCCTCGACGAGCTGACCGCGTCGGTCAGGGAGCACGGCATCCTCCAGCCGGTCCTCGTCCGGCCGCTGGAGTCAACGAACCGCTACCAGCTCGTCGCCGGTGAGCGGCGCTGGCGCGCCGCGACCGCGGCGGGCCTGGCCACCATCCCGGCTCTCATCGAGGAGCTCGACGACGACACCGCGCTCGAGATCGCGATCATCGAGAACCTCCAGCGCGAGGACCTGTCGCCGCTCGAGGAAGCGGTGATGTACGACCGGATGGTCAAGGAGCACGGCTACAGCATCCGCCGCCTCGCCCAGAAGCTGGGCAAGGACAAGGGCTACCTCGAGAACCGGCTCCGTCTGGCCGACGCGCCGCCGGAGATCCAGGACCTGGTGTCCGTGCGCAAAGACACGATCTCCCACGCCTACGAGCTGCTCAAGGTCGAAGACCCGAAGAAGCGCCGCCGGCTGGCCGAGCAGGTCGCCCGGGGCGAGCTGACCCTGGTCAAGCTGCGCGAGCGGGTCGAGGGTCGGCGCCGGCCGCGACGGGTCGTCGAGATCGAACCGCCGGAGGAGGCCCTCGAAGGCGTCGAGACGGCGGCCAGCCGCCCCGCCGAAGCCGGCCGCGGCGGGCAGAGACCGATCGACTCGTCCTCGACGGCGGGTCGGCCTGGGCCGGGTCGCGACCGGAGCCCCGGGCGCCGCTGAGCGACGACTCGCTGGTCAACGCCAAGCAGCAGCTGGCCGACGCCCTCGAGGAGCTCGTCGGGGTCCTGCGGGCGCCGGACGTCCTCGGCTCGATCGGCTCGGTCGACCGGGCCAACCTGGCCAAGTACCTGACGATCGCCAAGCTTCGCCTCGAGAATGCGATCGCACTCGTCCGGAGCGGCGACCAGGAGTAGCCCGGCGCCCGTCCCAGGCACGGCCCGGGAGCGCGCCAAGACCGGGAGCGCGCCTAGAAGAGGTCGCGCCCGGCGAGCCCGAGCGCCCAGCCGGCGGCCAGGAGACCGATCCCGATCGGCGCCGGCCTCCCAGCCGCGCTCTCGACGCTCGGGCGCCGATCGAGCCCGAGCGAGCGACGAGGCCGGCCGCGCCGGACCCGAGTCCCGCCCAGGGCGACGAGCCAGGCCGCCGGTGCGGCGCCGATCGACGGCCAGCGACCCGCCGACGCCGATCGCGACGATGACCACCAGGACCGGCGCGTCAGCCGGAGCGCCCGCCCGGCACCGAGACGGACGGCCGGGGTCTCGACGCCCGCGGCACGGTCCCGGTCGACGTCGACGAGCCCGTTCGAGCAGGGCGACCGCGGCCCCGGCCGCGATCGCCAGCGGGATGAGCAGGACGAACGGCGCCGGGGACTCGCCCGGTCGCCCCGACCCAGGCGTAGACCGGCAGGAGCGGCAGGCCGACGGCGAACGGGAGCCAGGCCCAGGCGGTCGCCTTGAGCCGGAGGTCGTAGGCGTAGCCGGTCGCCGTCCCGGCCAGCGGCGACGATCGCCGGCACGGCACCGGCCAGGGCCGACAGCGCCGAGCCCGACCAGGAATCCGGCGGCGACGACGACCCGGGCGGTCCCCCGCCCGACGAGGCCGGCGGGGATCGGCTTGCCCGGCTTGCGGCCGCGGTCGCGATCGACGTCGACGAGGTCGTTGAGGGCCCCGATCGACACCTGGAGCGCGACCATCGCCGACCCCGAGCACGGCGGCCCGCGCGCCGCTCGCGCCGGCGACGAGGGCGAGGACCGCCGTGACGAGGCCGTCGAGCAGCGACGGGAACGGGTGGCCGAGCCGGACGAGGCCGCCGAGCCGGGCCGGCGCAGGCCCGGGCCGGTCGACTCGAGACGGGACGCCGGAGGGGCCCGGCGCTCGGGTCAGACGTAGACGAGTTCCTCGAAGTTCTCGACCAGGTACTCGATCAGCCGGTCGCGTCCGTCGGGCGTCTCGCGGCGGATCCCGGCGACCAGGCAATGGAGGGCTGATCGCCGGGATCATGACCCGGCCCTGGGCATCCCGACCGAGCGTCGCCGGCGGACCGCCGCCCGCGGCGTAGACCCGCTCGAGCGAGCGATCGTCGATCCGGGCCGCCGTGCGGAAGTCGGCCAGGACCCGGAGGACGCCGCGCCGGATGGCGATGTCGCGCATCGCCTCGGCCGCCCAGGCGTCGATCTGGGCGTCGTCCTGCTCGCCGAGCCGGGTCCGGTATTCGGCTGGATCCGCGGCCAGTCCCGTCGCTCCCACTGGTCCTCCTCGAGTCGTTCGGTCGGCGCGGAGTATCGCAGGTTCAGTCCGGGGTCGGGGTCGCCGGCCGACCCGGAGCCGGGGACTCGGTGGGCACGGCCGGGCGGACCCCGTCCGGCCAATCGTTGAACACCTCGGTCAGCCGATACCAGGGGCTGCCCGGGCGAGGCGGGACGCGGGTCGGGGTAGTCGGCCACGAGCTCGTGGAGCGCGCTCCAGGCCTGTGCGGTCAGCTCGACGACGGCGTCCGGGTCGGTCGACCCGAGGCCGGCGATCGGCTCGCCGACCCGGACCCGGATCCGCCGCCCGAAGGCCAGCCAGCTCGTCCCGTTGATCGCCACCGGCACCAGCGGGACGCCGGAGCGCAGGGCGAAGAACGCGGCGCCCTCGTTGAGCGGGAGGAGCTCCCGCTCCCCGGCATGGATCCGCCCCTCGCCGGCGATCGCCAGGACCGCCGCCGGCGTCGAAGACCGCCCCGACCCGACGGGTCGCCTCGAGCAGGTCGTTCTTGGCCGGCTTGAACGGGACCGCCGTCCCGGTCCAGGTCATCAGGCGGTTCCGGCCGCCCTGCGACATGTCCTCCTCCTTCGGCCCGAAGAAGTACAGCCGCGGTCGCCAGGGCAGCGTCGGCCATGAGCACGAACGGGTCGGCCCAGCTCTGGTGGTTGAAGCACAGCAGCGCCGGTCCGGCCGGCAGCCGATCGCGCCCCTCGACCCGGACCCGGAACAGCGCCCGGACCGCGATCCAGGCGAACGCGCATCGCGAGCCGGTAGCGGACGGCCTGCCGGATCGGGTGGACCGTCCGACGCTCGGGTCGCGTGGCGTCGGTCGGACGCCAGCGGAGTATCCCACCGCTGGCATGGCCCGGCTGCCGGGCTCGGCCCGGTCGCTGCCGAGTCGCTCGACCGGATCGAGCAGCTCGATCCGGTCGAGCACGACCGACGCCGCCTCGCGCGCGCCGGGCGCCGGCGGGATCGCCGCCGTTCGGGATGAGGACCACGGTCATCCCGGCGGCTCGACCCGGCGAGCACGCCGTTGAGCGAGTCCTCGACGACGAGGCAGCTCGCCCGGCGGCGACGCCCAGCCGCGCGGCCGCCAGCAGGTAGACGTCCGGGGCGGGCTTGCCGACGGGCACCTCGTCCGACGACACGACCGCGCCGGAACGACTCGGCGATCCCGAGCGCCTCGAGCGCGGCGGCGATGACCGACGGGATGGCCCGACGACGCGACGGCGACCGGCACCGCGGCGGCGATCCGGCGGACCGTCTCGACGGCCCCGGCGATGAGCGGCGCGCCCTCCGCCCGGTAGCGCTCGACCATCGCCTCGACGACCTCGGCCTCGATCGTCCTCGCGCGGCATGTCCGCGAGGTCGAGGCGCTCGCGCATCAGGGTCGACCAGCCGAACGAGTTGGCGCCCATGATCGCCGCCCGGTCGGCCTCGGTCCAGGTCCGCCCGTGACGCGCGCGCGAACTCGATCCGCACCTCGTCCCACCAGATCTCGGCGTCGACGAGGACCCCGTCGAGATCGAAGATGACCGCCTCGAACCGCCGAGCGGGCGACTCACCCGCGGGCCGGGTCGGCGGATGCGCCGTCGAGCGCGCGCCAGCAGGCGGAGCGATGAACGCCGACAGCGGCGTCGCACTCGTCGTCGACGCCGTGGAGGACCTGGTTCTCGATCTGGAAGCTGAGCAGGCGATGGCCGGCGTGCATCTCGATCGAGTAGTCGCCGACCTGGACCCGGTTCCAGCGGACGAGCTTGCCGGCCGCTCGCGGGCCCTTCCTGCGGCGCGCTGACCCGGACGTGGACGATGACCAGCCCGGCCGGGGTCGGCGCCATCAGCGACCAGCGGGTCGGCTCGTCGCCCCAGGTGACCCAGCAATCGGGGTCGTCGCGGCGCCCCGAGCCCGACGAGGACGGGCTCGAGCACGGCGTCGACCTTGGGCGTCATGGCCGCCGGATGCGACCCCTCGGCCCGCCACTGCGCTGAGCAACATGCGGCCCTCCCGAGCATGACATTCGGCACTGTCAGACCGACTCGCGGAGGCTACCATGGCGCCATGCGACTCGACCCGCGGTTCCTGAACTGGGGCGTCTTCTTCATCCTCCTCGGGGCGATCCCGCTCGCGGTCCAGCCAGGGCTGGATCGACCGGCGACGCGTTCGACGGCTCCTGGCGGTTCTGGCCGCTGATCCTCGATCGGGATCGGCGTCGGCCATCCTGCTCCGCCGGACGCGCGCTCCACTTCGTCGGCGGGCTGATCGTGGCGGCCACCTTCGGGCTGATGTTCGGCAGCCTCCTCGCCGGCGGGTTCAACGGCGGCGTCGGGTTCGGCTTCGGCTGCGCGTCCGGATCGGTCCGGCACCGCCGTTCGCCGGCCCAGGGCGGGACGCTCGGCTCGGCGCGGCCGGCGTCGAGCTCGAGATGACCTGCGGCGACCTGACCGTGACGGCCGCGCCGGGCAGCGGCCTGGACGCTGTCCGGGAGCGCGCCCGACGGCCAGTACGCCGCCGTCAGCGCCAGCTCGGACCGGCTGTCGAGTCCGCTCGCCCGAGCGGTCGTGGTTCGGGTCCTCGAACCGGGCGAGGACTGGGCGGTCGGCCTGCCGACCGACCCGACGCTGTCGACCTGTCGACGACGCTCAACGCCGGTTCCGCCAGCCTCGAGCCTCGGCGGACTGCATCATCAACGGGACTGTCGATGACGACGAACGCCGGCGACACGACGGTCGACCTGACCGGCGCGACGCTCGGTTCGCTGTCGCTGACACGGTCAACGCCGGCTCGACCCGGATCACCCTGCCGGCCGGCGAGCCTGTCCGGCTCGGCCACGGTCAACGCCGGCAGCCTCGGCCTGTGCGTCCCGGCGGGCGTCGGCCTGCGGATCCAGAGTCGAGCTCGTTCCTGGCCTCGAACAACTTCGGCCAGCGCGGGCCTGGTCCAGGACGGGTCGACCTGGACGACCCCGGGCTACGGGTCGGCGGCGGTCAAGATCGACCTGTCGCTGACGGCCAACGCCGGGTCGCGTCGAGCTCGATCCGACGGGAGGCTGCCGATGAACGACCGGCTCTACCGCTCGCGCGACGAGCGGATGTTCGCGGGCGTCGCCGGCGGGGTCGCCGAGCGGTTCGACCTCGATCCGTCGCTCGTCCGGGTCGTCTGGCTCATCCTGATGTTCCTGAGCGGCGGGCCTCTTCTTCCTGGCTCTACGTCGTGATGGCGATCGTGGTGCCGGAGGCGCCGAGCCGGCGCCGGATCGCTGGGCCGCCTGGACGTCCGCCGGCTGACCCCGAGCGGGATCGGAGGCGCCGTCGGCCGCCGGCCCCGGCCGCGTCGCCCGGCCGCCGAGCGCAGCCTGGCCGCCGCCGCGACGCCGCGGCCGAGCGGCCGCGGCCGACGCCGGCCGCCGCGGACGAGGCCGCCGTCCGATGGCCGGCTCGACCCCGGACGTGGCCGCCACCGACAGCCGACGCCACCGCGCCGGCGCCGCCGGCGACCGCAGCCGGACCCCCGCCGCCGGGCCGTACGGGCCCCCGGCGCCCGATCGGCGCGACATCGCACCGCGGCGGCGGCGGGGCGATCATCGGCGGGATCGTCCTCGTCCTGCTCGGCGGCTACTTCCTGCTCCGGACGCTGGCCCCGGACCTCGAGCTCGGCCCGTTCTGGCCGGTCGTGCTGATCGTGATCGGGATCGCCCTGGTCATCGGCTCCGTCCGCCCGGGTAGCGGGGACGCCGGGCGGCTGACGATCCCGGGCGCGGGACCATCGAGCCAGCGACGGGGCACCGACGGCTGCCTAGGATGGCCGTCGCATGCCAGCCGACCTCACGCCGCTCACGATCGGATCCACCCTCGGGATCGCCTTCGGGCTCGCCCTCCTCGTCAAGGGGATGGCCGGCCAGCGCCGGGCCGCCCGGATCGGCGACACCGCGTCGTCGACGATCAGCGCGATCGCCGTCGGCGAGGTCCGGATCAGCGGCGTGGTCGAGCCGGCAGAGCTGACCCTGACCTCGCCGCTCCAGAGCCGCACCTGCGTCTACTACCGGGCCAAGGTCAGCGAGTCCGAGGGCCGATCCGAGCGGACCGTCCTCGACGACGAGCGCGCGGTCGGGTTCCGGGTCCGCGACGCGAGCGGCGACGTCCGGGTCTTCCCGCGCGGTGCCCGCTGGCTGGTCCCGGACGCGTTCAAGGACGGGAACCGGCCTGATGGGCGACGAGCCGGCCGGCCTGCGGCATCCGGACCGGCGGCGCGATCCAGTCGGGCATCGCCGATCGCGAGACCCAGATCGCCGAGCTCCTCACGGTCCACCGGCCGAGCGATCCGTCGGGGCGTGATGACGGCTCCGTGCGGCGGGCTCCCGGCGGGCGGCTTCAACCCGGTCGGCCGACGCGACTACCGCGAGGCGCGGATCGAGCCGGGCGACGTCGTGACGATCGTCGGGATGGCCCTCCCGTTCGATCAGCTCGACGATCCGACCGGTCGCCGACGCCGCGCCGACGGACGGCCTCGACGCGACCGGCGGCGATCGCCGACCCGGAGGTCGCCGCCGACCTCGAGGAGGCCCGGGCGGCCGGGCATGCTCGAGACCGATCCGGCCGAGGCCTGGGGCAATGCCGCGATCCCGGGCTTCGGGATCGGCCGGCCGGTCCGGCACGCCGGAGCTCGATCCGGCCGCCGCTCCCCTGCCGATCGCCACGCAGGCGGAGGCGGAGCGGGTCGGGCGGACCTTCGAGATCCCGCCCGAGACGCTCGTCGTCGCGGCCGCGCCCGAGGTCCGACCTGCTCGTCTCGCTCGGGGCGCCGGGCGCCGCCGTCGCCCGCGAGGAGACCCGCTTCCTGGTCGGGCTGCTCGGGGCGATCCTGGCGATCGCCTCGGCGGTCGCCCTGGCCACCTCGCTCAGCGGCGGGATCCTCGCTCTGATGCCGTTCGCCGCCGCGGCCTGGTTCGCTGTGCTGCGTCGCTCGTCGTCGTCGTCGGGTTCATCGTGCTCGTACCTACAACGACGTCGTGGCCCTGAGCCAGCGGATCGACAAGGCCTGGGCCAACATCGACGTCGCGCTCAAGCAGCGCCACGACGAGCTGCCCAACCTGGTCGCCGCGGTCCGCGACGTGATGGCCTTCGAGCAGGCCGTCCTCGAGGAGGTCAGCCGGCTGCGCAACGCCTACGACCCCGACCGCCCGGTCCCCGAGCAGGGTGCCCTGTCGACCGAGACGAGCCGCGCGGTCCGCTCGCTGTTCGCGGTCGTCGAGAACTACCCCGTCCTGAGGTCGCACGACAACGTGATGGCCCTCCAGGCCGAGATCGAGCGGCTCGAGTGCGGTCATCGCCGACCGGCGCGAGCTCTACAACGACCAGGTCTACCGCTACAACACCCGGATCGGCAGGTCCCGGCGGTCCTCCTGGCCGGCCTGTTCGGCTGGCGCCCGCGTGACTTCTTCGCGGCCGGCGACGCGGATCGCGGCGCGACCGGACGTCAGTCTCCGCCCCGTCTCCTAGGACCGCCAGGGCGCGCGCACGCGCGCCGTGCGAAGGGCGGGCATATCCGGTAAGGTTACCTGACCGATCCGTGCGTGGATGGTGCGCTCGAGAGGAGTCCGAGGAGGTCCGGTTGAAGCAGCCGTCGGGACGCCGAAGCGACCTCGCCGGGCAGCTCTCGATCCTCGTCCGATCGATCGACGCGACGGGTCCACAGCCGACTCCTCCGGCTCGGCTACGACGACGTCCGACCCGGCCACCTGGCCCTGCTCCTGAACCTCGACCGAGGTGGCGCGCGGGGCTCGGAGCTGGCCCGCCGGGCCGGGATCACCAAGCAGTCGATGGGCGAGCTCGTCCGGGACCTCGAACGGCTCGACTACATCGAGCGGCGACCCGATCCGCGCGACGGCCGGGCCCGGCTCGTCCAGCCGACCGGTCGCGGGCTGATCCTCATCGCCCACGCCCGCCAGGCGGTGTCGGAGATCGACGCCGACGCCGCCCGGCGACTCGGGCGGGAGCGCTTCACCGAGCTCCACCGGGCGCTCGCCGACCTGGCGACGGAGACGGTCGCCGTGGTCTCGTCCACCCAGCTCCTCCTGGACGACGACGTCCCGGCGACGAAACCGGCCCCGACCTCGACGCCCTCACGGACCTGACCCGGGCCGCGATCGAGGGGCTCCCCCACCCCTCGGGCGATCACCTGGGCTGGTCGTGCTCCCCGTGGTCGCTCGACTGGCCCCAGGTCGTCAGGCTCCGGATGAAGCGAGCGGCCGGGTTCGCATCCGACGTCGAAGGAGCGCTTCCCGCGGCGGCGGCGACCGGTTCCGGGGACTCGGCGACTTCCTCGGCCGACGCCGTCTCCCCGGCCGTGGCGGCCATGTCGGCGGCTGCGACCAGCACGCCTTCCGGGCGACTCGGCCTCGGCCGTCTCGGCCGCGCCCTCGTCGCTCTTCGCGGCGAGAGCCGGGTCCATCACCGGCACGAGCTCGGGCTCGCCCTCGGCGGCGCCGCCCGCGCTCTCGGCGGACACCTCGGCGGAGGCCTCTGCCGGTGCGCCGGCCTCGCTCGCGGCCTCGAGCTCGGCCAGCCGATCGACGGCATCGGCCCGGGCGACCGCCCGGATCAGCTCGAAGTCGGGCGGTCCGGGGACCGTGTCGGCCAGGCGGGCGATCTCGCTCGGGTCGCGCTCGGCGGCCAGGCGGGCGAAGAAGGCGTCGAGCTCGTGGCGATAGCCGTCGACGGCTTCGGACACCCGGACGACCTCGCCGTCGATGATCGAGGCGTGCTGGACGAGGTGCTGCTCGAGCCGCTCTCGTCGTTCGCTCATCTGTGCGTCCGCCTCGCCGCGGATCCGCTCGATCTCGGACTTGGCCCAGATGCGGATGCCCGACACGTCGTCCTCGGCCAGCCGCTTGAGCTCGCCGGCCTCTGCCTCGGCGCGCGTCCGGACCTTCTGGACGTGGGTCGTTGGCGTCCGCGTCGACGCTGGCTTCGATGCGCAGGCGCTCCCGCTCGGCGGCCGCCTGCATCGCCCGGGCGAGCTCCTCCCGGAAGGGGTGGATCTGATCGCGCGGCGCGGCGCCATCGGCGGCCGACCCGGGTCGGTCGGTCGCCTCGGTGACCTCGGTCGTGGAGCCGTCGAGCGGCTCCTTGGCCGCCGATCCCGGATCGCTCTCCGGCTCGGTCGAAACGCGGTCCTGGTACATTCGGGCTATCTCCGGGTGGGGTCGCGATAGTACGTCTGGGCCACTTCCCGTCGCAACTCGTCTGGCCCGGATAGTGGTGCCAGCTGGAACCATCGTAATCGGGTCGGCAAGCCGCCAGAACGGGCGCGGACCGTGCTATCCTCGATGTCCGCCCCAATTCGGGGCGTCGCTCCGCGTGGTCGATCGACTTCTCGAACGGACCGTGCGTCGGCAGTCGTCGTTCGGGAAGAGATGGAGGTCCCACGTGGCCACCGGAACCATCAAGAAAGTCATCGCCGATCGCGGCTTTGGCTTCATCACCGCCGACGATGAGAAGGACTACTTCTTCCATCGCGGCGCCCTCGAATCGTCGATCGACTTCGACCGCCTCGTCGGCGGCGAGCGGGTCGAGTTCGAGATCGAGCAGAGCCCCAAGGGCCCGCGCGCCAGCCGCGTCCGCGCCGTCTAGCGGCCGACGCCGCTGTGCCGGCCGAAGTGCCCCGTCCGGACCCCGGACGGGGCGTTTCTTCGTCAAGCCGACGCCCCCGACCCGAAGAGGATGAAGCGCCCGCGGCCGGCGGTGCCGACGGCACCTGACGCCCGCGTGTCCGCGGAGCACACTCGGGCCGGCTGAGGGCATCCTGCCATGGGGTGAGATGGTGCAGGCCGCGGCGCCCGTGACGGGTGCGTCCCCGCCTCGTGATGCCCTTCGTCGGCAGACCCGCGCGTGGGCGCGCCGCGGCGGCTCGTTCGTGGCCGGGCTGGTCGGCCTCCTCCTCGTGGCGGCGCTGTTCGGCAGCTCGTCCTGGTCGTGGCTGCTCTGGATCGCCGTGGGTCTGCTGGTCGGCGCGGTCGCCGGCAGCGGGCGGCAGATCTGGCTGGCCTGGGCGAGCGTCCTGGCGTTCTACCCGGTCTCGCTGGCCCTCGGTCTGACCGACCGCCCCGGTCCGTTCTGGTTCCTCGGGGCCGCGATCGGGGCGGGCCTGGTCAGCGTCGGGTTCGCGATCGGGGGGCCGATCGCCCGAGGGCATGATCCCTGGACGAGCACCCGATCGGCGTGGCGGGCCGTCCCGTCGGCCTGGCGGCGTCTCATCGTGGGGGCCGTCGCCGTCGGCCTGATCGGGCTCACCGGCTACGTGCTCTTCGCCGCCATCTACGGCTCCGAGCAGTTCGTCAACCCGGGCACGCGCGCCGACTGTCGGACGCCCGCCCAGCGATACGGCTGGGACTACGAGGCGATCAACTACCCCAAGAGCGGCGACGGCGAGCTGCCCTGGAGCTGTCCCGCTCCGGGGCTGACCGCGGGGGACGAGGTCGTCACGAGCGACGGCGTACACGTCGCCGGCTGGTACATCCCGGCCACGACGGGGGTCGGGCCCACGGGGCCGACGATCGTCCTGGTCCACGGGAAGGCATCCAACAAGAGTGGGATGCTCGAGTACGCCGTCCCGCTCCATGACCGCTTCAACCTGGTCCTGATCGACCTCCGGAACGGCGGACAGAGCACCCGGGCCATCTCGACCTCGGGTGTCCGCGAGCAGCTCGACGTCAGGGCGATGATCGACTGGCTGGTCCGGACGAAGCAGCCGAGCTGGATCGGCGGGATGGGCGACTCGATGGGCGCCGCGACGGTCCTGGCGGCTGCCCGGTCCGATCCGCGGATCGAGGCGCTCATCCTCGATTCCATGCACGCCCAGATCGTCGTGTCGGTCGGGAACGCGATCGAGACCGAGAACGGGCACCCGTCGCTGCCCGGGTCGTGGGCGATCGTGATCGGGGCCTCGCTGCGGGTCGGCGCCGACATCACCTCGGTCGATCCGGTCCGGACGATCACCGGGATCGGGGATCGGCCCGTCCTCCTCACCCACGGCACGGCCGACGCCGTCGACCGGCCGACCGAGAGCGCCGAGATGAACCTCCGCGCCGCGGTCCGGGCCGGGGTCCCGGTCGAGCTCCACTACTGTCCGGGGGCGACACACGGCAAGGTGATCGAAACGTGCCCGGACGAATGGGCCCGCTGGGCAGTCTCGTTCATGACCGCCGCCGCGGCCCGCTGAGCGCTCACCCGACGCTCGATCGAACGCGACAGGGCGCCTGAACGTCACCGGCGAGCGTTCGGTAGTACACCCGAGCGGACCGCCGCCCGGGCGGTCAGGCGGTCTCTCCCGCTCGGCGGTCCTCGGCGACCGCGACGATCCCCTCGTACGGACGAAGGCGGACCGTCGAGCCGACGCGGAGCGTCTCGGGGGGATCGAGGTGGGTGCCGACGAGCGGACGCCAGCGCACGCCCCGGGCGGGACGCGGGACGCGGGCGATGCCATCGCCCGGGCCGAACGAGACGAGCACCATCGCCTCGCCACCGGCTCCTTGGCGTCGGTAGCCCAGGACCGTCGGATCACCCGTCCGGGTCAGCGAGATCGCGCCGTCCTGCAGAGCACGGGTCGATCGGCGCGCGGCGAGGATCCGCCGGTAGGTCTCCAGCACCGACCCGGGCTCGTTTGACTCGCTCTCGACGTTCCGAGCCTGGGCATCCGATCCCAGCCGCAGCCAGGGGGTCCCTGTCGTGAAGCCGACGCCGGGTCCCGGCGCCCAGGGCATCGGCGTCCGCGCCGCCGACCGGTCCCACCAGAGGAAGTCGGGACCGGTGCGGGCTGCCGGGGCGTCGATGCTCTCCTCGGGTGAGATCGGGACGTCGCCGAGTCCCAGCTCCTCCCCGTAGTACAGGAAGGGCGTGCCCCGGACGGTGAGCAGGATCAGGGCGGCCGCCCGGGCCACGGCGTCCTGGATCTCGGCCGTGGCACCGAGCGGGCCCGACAGCCGCGAGGCGTGCCGCGGCTGATCGTGGTTCGAGAGGACCACGGTCGGCCACCTGGCAGGACCGAACGCCCGTTCGCGGCGACGGATCGCCGTCCGGAAGGCTTCGGCCGACCACGGCCGCGTCAGAAGCTCCCAGTCGAACACGAGGTGGCGATCGGTCGTGAGCGCGGCCGCGCTCTCGATCGTGCCGACGAACGGTTCGCCGACCGACATCCGGTCCGGCGCGGCGTCGACCATCGCGCGGAACCGCCCGATCAGGTCCGGCAGGTCGGGTTGGTCGAGGTCGAAGCGGTGCTCCTGGCGGGTCCATGCCGACGCTCCCCGCCGGTGGGGATTGGATGGCATGGCCGGATCCTTGAGGAACACGTTGAAGGTGTCGAGGCGGTAGCCGTCCACGCCCCGCTCGGTCCAGCGCCGGACCATCTCGAACTGCGCGGCCTCGACGTCCGGGACGCGCCAGTCGAGCTCCGGCTGCTCGGGCAGGAACGTGTGGTGGTAGAACTGCCGGCGGCCCGGGTCGTAGGTCCAGGCGGGACCGCCGAACCAGGAGACCCAGTTGTTCGGCGGCAACGGCCGACCATGTCGGTCGACAGCGGACGGGTCGCGCCAGATGTACCAGTCGGCGTACGGGCCCTCGCGCGAGGCACGCGAGGCGACGAACCACGGGTGCTCGTCGCTGGTGTGATTCATGACCAGGTCGAGGATCACCCGGATGCCCAGACGATGGGCCTCCGCGACGAACCGGTCGAAGTCGGCCTCGCTCCCGAATCGTGGATCGATAGCGCCGTGATCGCTGACGTCGTAGCCGATGTCGCGGCCGGGCGACGGGTAGATCGGCGACAGCCAGACAGCGTCGACGCCGAGCCCGTCCGGTCCGAGGTACGGGAGGTGCTCGATGAGCCCGCGGAGATCCCCGGTCCCGTCGCCGTCACTGTCCGCGAAGCTGCGCGGGTAGACCTGGTAGACGACGCCTCGCCGCCACCACTCGTGGCCGTACCGGAACGCGGGGCCGGCCGACCCGGTCGTCACGTTCGAGCGGCGAGCGGCACGAGCCAGCGGACGCCCAGGGGCGGCACGACGATCGGCTGATCACCGGGCAGGTGCGAGCCGTCCAGGAGGTCCACCAGGATCCCCGACGTCGCCGTGCCGGCCCCGGCGACCTCGACCGTCCGCGGCGTCTCGGTGAAGTTGCTGATGGCTGTCAGGTCGCCGGCAGGGTGCCGGCGAGCGAACGCCAGGACGCCCGGGTCGCCGCTGTCGAGGACGTCCAGCGGGATCGCCGCGTGGAGCTGCGGCGCACGCCGGCGTACGGAGATCAGGTGTCGCAGATCCGCGAAGACTCGACCCTCCACGGTGTCCGGTCGGTGGCGTCGCTCGGCGATCCGCCAATCCATGACGGGACGGTGGAGCCATCGGTTGTCAGCCATGTGATCGGGGTCGTCCTCGTAGGACCGGTCGTTGAGCAGGCCCAGCTCGTCGCCCATGTAGACGAGCGGCACGCCGTCCCAGGCCATGATCAGGGCATGCCCGAGGCGGATCCGGGCGATCGCGTCATCGACCAGCTGCGGATCTCGGGCCTCCAGCGCCGCCTCCAGTCCGGCCAGGCTCGCGAGGGTCCCGCTGACCCGGCTGTCCCCGGTCTCGGGCACGTGGTTGAACAGCGCGCCCCTGGCGAAGGACCCGGGGAACGCACCGGTATAGAACGCCGAGAGGAACGCCCGGTGCTCCTGGCCGCCCCAGCCCACGCGGGCGGCATCCTCCTCGGTGATCGCCCAGCCGATGTCGTCGTGGCAGCGGATGTAGGTGGCCCAGGCGGTGGTCGGTGGCTTCCGGGGAAGGGCTCTGAGGACCTCCGCCATCAGGCGGGTGTCCCGCGTCGCCAGGGACGACCAGAACTGGACCATCAGGCTGTTGTGGTAGGCCATGTCCGAGACGCGGCCCTGGTGCCGACCGACCCCGAGGTAGGCGGCGAGGTGATACGGTGCGACGATCGCCTCTGCCTTCAGGATCACGGCCGGTGCCGCGATCCGGCCACAGGCACGGATCGCCTGGAGCAGGTCGTGGACCTCGGGCTGGTTCTGGCAATCCGTCCCGAGTCGCTTCCACATGAAGGCCACCGCATCGAGCCGGAAGACCTCGACGCCGCGGTTCGCGAGGTCCAGCAGCCCGTCCGTCATCTCGACGAACACGGCCGGGTTCGACCAGTCGAGGTCCCACTGGAAGCTGTTGAACGTCGTCCAGACCCAGCGCCCGTCGCCGAGTGGGGTGAAGTTGCCGGGTGCCAGCTCCGGAAACGCCTCCGGCAGTGTCCGCTCGTATCGATCGGGCAACGTGCGGTCGGGGAAGATGAGGTACATCGCCGCGGCCTCGGGGTCCCCGGCGCGGGCGGCCTGGGCCCAGGCATGCTCGGACGCGGTGTGGTTGAGGACCAGGTCCACGCACAGGCTGATGCCCCGGCGGCGGAGCTCGTCGCACAGGTGGTCGAGGTCCTCGATCGTGCCCAGGCTCGGGTCGACGGTCCGGTAGTCGGTGACCGCATAACCGCCGTCCGTCTCGCCATCGCGCGTCCGCAGCAGCGGCATGAGATGGAGATAGCGGACCCGCAGCTCCTCGAGGTAGTCGAGGTGCCGTTCGACGCCGAGCATCGACCCGGCGAACCTGGCCGGGTAGCAGACGTACCCGACCATCGACGGATCCTGGAACCAGTCGGGTCGGAGGATCCGCTCGAGATCCAGGGTCCGAAGCGCCGGCCGTCGGTCGCGGTAGCGATGAGCGAGCGTGCGGATCAGCCGTTCGAGCCCGACCCCGTCGTCCGGACGGGCACCGTACACGATGGTCCAGCTCTCGGCCAGTTCGGGCCACCAGCGCGCCAGTCGCAGGGTGAACAGCTCGATGTCGCGCTCCGCCAGGCCCTCGAGCTCTTCGACCGCAAGGGTCGTGGCACGCGCCAGGGAGCACGACGGGGTCAGTCGCCCGGTGGCGGTCGTCATCGAGCGGCCGCCGGTGCGGTGCTACGGCGGACCACCAGGCTGATCTCCTGCACCTCCCGGAGCGGGGTCATCGGCCCGTCGTCGAGCCCGACGAGCAATCGCTGGACCGCCCGCACGCCCGACTCGAAGAGCGGTTGCCGGATCGTGGTCAGGTGCAGGTGATCAGCGAGCTCCAGGTCGTCATAGCCGGTGACGGACACGTCGTCCGGGACCGACAGCCCGAGCGCGGCTGCGGCTTCGATGACGCCGGCCGCCTGGGTGTCACTGGCACACACGATGGCCGTCGGTGGACGCCGACCGACGAGCATCCGGCGGGACAGCTCGGCCGCCCGATGGCGCGAGTGATCGCCCATCGCGATGAGCTCTCCCGGGGCTGCCAGACCGGCCCGGCTCAACGCCCGTCGGAACCCACTCAGGCGCAGGCGACTGGAGGTGAAGGCCAGCGGCACCCGTGGGGTGTCCCCGATGAACCCGATGCGTCGGTGGCCGAGCCCGATCAGGTGCTCAGTCGCGAGCCGACCCCCCAGGACGTCGTCGGCGACCACCCGCGGCAGCGCCCGATGGTGCGCGTCGACGAGCACGGTGGGAAGTCCCGATCGCTGGATGCGCTCCAGCTCGCTCGCGTGCGGCGACAGCGAGACGACGATCAACCCGTCCACGCGCTCCGTGCGGGGGAGGTCGAGGAAGACGGCTTCCCGCCGCGCCACGGTCTCGACGTTGAACACGATCATGTCGTAGCCGGTCGAGACCAGGGCGAACTCGATGCCGCGCAGGCGCTCCACGGCAGAGGGTCGGGTCAGGAAGGGCAGGATCACGGCGACCGTCTGGGTCCGTCGCAGGCTCAGGCGACGGGCCGTTGGGCTCGGGACGAAATCGAGCTCACGGATCGCGGCCAGGACCCGGGCACGTGTCGCCGGGCCGACGTTGGCGCGCTCGTTGAGGACCCGACTGACGGTCCCCCGACCGACACCGGCGAGGCGCGCGACGTCTCCGATGGTCACGCTCATGCTTCGCCGGCGCGATCCGCGATCCCCCAGGAAGGCTTCCGCAGGCGGCGCTCGACCTGGGCGGTCATCGGCCCGCCGGGAGGCCGTTCGCCTGCACCACGGTCGACCCCCAGAGGAAGCCCGCGGGGAACGGCATGCCGCCTACCCCTTCACGGAGCCGGCCAGCAGCCCTCGGACGAAGTACCGCTGGAGCGAGAAGAACACCAGGAGCGGCAGAAGCATCGAGATGAACGCGCCGGCGGTGAGCAGGTGCCAGGCATCACCCCGAGAACCGACGATCTCCACGAGGCGTTGCGTCACCACCTGGGTGTCCGTCTTGGTGCCGATGAAGATCAGGGCCACGAGGTAGTCGTTCCAGACCCACAGGAACTGGAAGATCGCGAACGCGGCGAGGGCCGGGACCGACAGCGGCATGATCAGCCGCCAGAACGTCTGGAAGTGCGAGGCCCCGTCGATGAACGCCGATTCCATGATGTCGCGCGGGAGCTCGGCGATGTAGTTGTAGAGCAGGAAGATCGCGAGGGCCAGGCCGAACCCGGTGTGCGCCAGCCAGACCGAGAGGTAGGTCCCGTTGAGGCCCACGGCCACGTAGTCGCGAAGGATGGGCACGAGCGCGATCTGGAGGGGAACGACCAGCATCGCCACGACGAGCATGAACAGCACGGCGCGTCCCGGGAAGCGCATCCAGGCGAACCCGTAGGCCGCGAAGGCGGCGATCAGGATCGGGATAAGCGTCGACGGGACCGCCACGATCAGGCTGTTGATGAACGCGCCACTCATGTCGTCGCCGTGGACCGTCTCGGTCGAGCCGTCGGCCGACGTGATCACGTAATCCTTCCCGGTCAGCACCTTGCCGTAGTTGTCGAGGGTGAAGTTCGTGTTCGCGGTCAGCGCCTGCTGCTGGATCTCGATCCGGCCGGCGCGCTTGTTGCCGATCCAGATGACTCGCCGGCCGTCGGGGGTCTTGATCCCGGCCCGGAACTGGTCGAAGGTGCCGGTGGCCCCCTCGATCGTCATCACGCCGCTCGTGTCGAGCCCGGCCGGGATCGGGATCGAGGAGACCTTGACCTGGTCGGGGTGCGGAAGGACCGTCCACCAGCCGCTGGTCTGGAGGTCATCGGGCATGCGGAAGGACGAGACGAGCAATCCCACGGTCGGGATCAGCCAGATGAAGCAGATGAAGATGAGCGCCGTGTTGATGATGACCTTGACCGCGAATCGAACGCCGGCGTCGGGGCGCCTCATCGGAAGCCCGCCTGGCTGCGGAAGCGGCGAAGGTTGTAGATCATCACGGGGATGACCGCGATCAGGAGGAGGACCGCGAGCGCGGACCCGATCCCGAAGTTCCGGTTCGTGAAGTACTGCCGGTAGAACTCCGTCCCGATCACGCCGGTCCCGAACTGGCCGCCGGTCATGACGATCACGATATCGAAGATCTTCAGGGTCAGGATGATGACCGTGGTCGCGACGGTGATGATCGTCCCCCGGATCGAGGGGACGGTGACCCGCCAGAACACCTGGCGCTCCGTCGCGCCATCGACCCGAGCCGCCTCCGTCAGCTCGGCCGGGATACCCTTGATCGCCGCCGAGAAGAGGACCATCGCGAACCCGACCTGGAGCCAGACCATGATCACGATCAGGAAGAGGTTGTTCCAGGGCTGCAGGAGCGTGGTCCAGGCCTGCGGCTGGCCACCCAGGGCCGTCACGCCCGCGTCGAGCAGCCCGATCTGCGGCTCACCGGCCTGGCGGTACACGTAGACGAAGTTCCAGATGATGCCCGCGCCGACGAACGAGATCGCCATCGGCATGAAGATGATGGCCTTCGCCAGGGACTCGAACCGGCTCCGGTCGGCGAGGACCGCGATCACCAGGCCGAGCACGACCACGAGCGACGTCCCGACGACCAGCCACAGGAGGTTGTTCCGGAAGACCTCGCGCATCGCCGGGTCCCCGAAGATCGAGGTGTAGTTGCCGAGCCCGACGAACTTCGTGCTGTCCGCGTTGAACAGGCTGATCCAGAGCGTCCGCAGGGTCGGCAGGGCGAGGAACCAGATGAGGATGGCGAGGGCCGGTCCGACGAACAGGTACGGAAGGATGCGCGAGCCGACACGCTCCGGGAGGCGGGCGAGGAACCAGTTCATCACCCAGTAGATCAGTGCGACCCCGCCTACGCCCCAGACGATGGCGATCGCCCCGGTGACCACCTTGGGAGCGTCGTTCTGGCGCAGGAACAGGAAGCCCTGCCACAGGATCACGAACGCGAAGAGCGGCACGAGGATGGAGATGATGAGGCGTCCGATGATCGTGAGCGCCCACAGCACTCCTCGCACCGGTCGGACGGCTTCCGCGGCGAGGTTCTCCGTCACGAGGTCCCTCCCAGATCGCCTTCACCGACGCGGACGGTCGGCGTCAGAACCATAACGGGAAACGAGACCCTGGATCGGGGATGTGCTTCCCCGATCCAGGGTCGGTGATCGGTCGGTTGGTCGCTAGGCGACGCCGCCGGCTACTGTGTCGGCCAGGCCGCGTCGATGTTCTTGAGCGCCGTGTCGAGATCCTCCTTGCCGGAGATCCAGCTGGTGAACTCCTTCCACTCGGCTCCGGAGCCGACGGCGCCTGGCATGAGGTCCGAGGCGTCGAAGCGGACGGAGGTGGCGTTCTGGATCGTCTTGCCGACGAAGGCGGAGATCACGTCGGTGCCGTACCAGGCGGGGTCCGCGTCCTTCTGCGGGGCGATGGCGCCACCGGCGGCCATCCACGCCTTGAGGTGCTCACCCTTGGTGAACTCCTCCATCACGGCCATGACCTCGGGGCGATCGCTGAACGCCGCCCAGATGTCGCCGGCCACGAGGACCGGGCTGCCGTACTGCGGGTCGAGGCCCGGGAGGTAGAAGACGTCGTAGTCGACGCCCGGCTTCACGTCCGCCGGGAAGAACGACGTGATGAAGTTGCCCTGGCGATGGAGCCAGCACTTGGGCGGGTCGGTGAACATCGCCTTGGGGGCGTCACCGAAGTTGGTCGACACGATGCCGGCCGCGCCGCCGTTGACGAGCTTCGCGTTGAGGAACAGGTCGCCGACCTTCTGGGCAGCCGCCTTGACCTCGGGCGAGCTGAAGGGCAGCTTGTGGCTGACCCAGTCATCGTAGTTCTCGACGCTGGTCGTGCGGAGCATGAACTCCTCAAGCCAGTCGGTGACGGGCCAGCCGGTCGCGGCGCCGGACTCGATGCCGATGCACCACGGCGTGTCGCCGTCCTTGACGATCTGGTCCTGGAGGGCGGTCAGCTCATCCCACGTCGTCGGGACCTTGTAGCCCGCGGCGTCGAACGCCTTCTTCGGATACCAGACGAAGCTCTTGCCGTTCACCCGCTCCCAGACGCCGGCCATGATGTCGCCGCTGGCGCCGGGCATCGTCGCCATGTCGAGCCACGACTGGGTGTAGTTCGCCTTCAGGGCGTCCACGTCGAGGTACTTCGACAGGTCGATGACCTTGCCGCCCTTGGCGAAGTTCGCGAGCAGACCCGGCTGCGGGAAGTCGGCGATATCAGGGGCGTTGTTGCCATCGACCTCGGCCGAGATCACCGCCTCGAACTGCTTGCTGCCCGCGTAGTCGATGATGATGCCCGTCTTGTCCTCGAAGTCCTTCATGGTCGCGTTGAACTTGACGGCATCCTGATCCACGAACGGTCCGGTGGCCGTCACGTGCTTGCCCTTGAACTCGCCGGCCAGGGCGCGCTCGAGGTACGAGCCGGCGCCGGCGGACGGGGCGACGGACCCGGCCGCCGTGGCCGGGGCTGCCGTGGACGCGGACGGGGACGCGGTCGTGGAGCTACCCCCACAGGCTGTCGCGACGAGGGCGATCACGCCCAGCGCAGCGACGAAACGGTTTCGCACCTTGATGTCCTCCTCATAGGTCGAACACGGGTCCCGTGGAACCGGTACCAGCGCAACGTAGCACGCGTCGACCGGGCTTCACAAGACCAAATGGCAGGGTTACCTCCTCGCGAGAAACGTCAGGCCGCCGGAGCGGTCGATCCACCACGTTCATCCAGGCGCCACACCTCCCATCGTCGATTGCCGGATCACCAACTCCGTCGGGAGGAGCACCCGTCGTGGTCCCCCGTCTGGATCCTGGAGAAGCTGGAACAGGGCCTGGGCCGCCTCGGCTCCCTGCTGCTGGACGCCTTGCCGGATCGTCGTCAGGGGTGGGTCGAGCTGGGCAGCGAGCTCGAGGTCGTCGAAGCCCGCCAGGGCGACGTCCTCGGGGACCCGCAGGCCCCGGGCCCGGATGGTCTCGAGCGCGCCGGCGGCACTCGTGTCGTTGGCGCAGAAGATCGCGTCCACGCCCCGATCGAGCAGTTCGGCGGCTGCGATCATCCCGGACGACCGGTTGAAGTCACCCTCGACGATCAACCCGTCGCACGACAGGCCCGCGCGGGCCATCGCCCGCCGGTAGCCGGTGATCCGATCCTCGCCGGAGACCGTCCCGCGCATGCCGGTCACGTGGCCGATCCGCCGGCGGCCGAGCCGGACCAGATGGCTGGTGACGTTGTCAGCCGCCTCGATGTTGTCGACGTCGACGTAGCTGGCGGATCTGTCGGCCCGCCGGTGACCGATGAGGACCGTCGGGAGGTGCGACGCGAGAAGGCCGTCGACGAGCGGGTCGTCCAGGTTGTGGGCCGTGACGATGGCCCCCTCGAGGAGGCCCATCGACAGGATCCGCTCGAGGGTCTCCTCCTTGGACCGGTGACCGAGCCAGACCATCATCCCGGTCGCCTGCTCGGACAGGACGTCGCTCATCCCCTGGAGGAGCCTCGAGAAGTACGGGTCCGAGAAGAGCAGATGCGGGTCGATGTGCATGACCACACCGACGACGCCCGACCGACCGCCCGAAGCGAGCGTCCGGGCAGCCACGTTCGGCCGGTAGCTCGACCGCTCCAGAACGTCGAGCACGCGGCGCTTGGTGGACTCGGAAACCGGGCCGCCGTTGATCACGCGGGACACCGTGGCGCGCGACACGCCACTCATCTGGGCGAGCTCGTCGAGCGTTCGGGCCAAGACTCTCCTCCGCGGCCACCGGATTGGAAGCGCTCTCAACGTAGCGGCTGTTATCGTGCGTGTCAAGGGTCCTATGGGTGTATGATCCGGACGCAATATCGGTGAAAGCGCTCCCATGGAAGGAGTGTCCATTGGACGGGCGGGCATTCCCCAAGGGGTTCGTCTGGGGGGCCGCGACGGCGGCCTACCAGATCGAGGGCGCGACCTCCGAGGATGGTCGCGGCGTGAGTATCTGGGACCGCTTCTCACGCCTGCCCGGGCGGGTCCGAGACGGCGACACCGGTGACCGGGCGTGCGACCACTACCACCGCTACCGCGAGGACGTCGCGATCATGGCCGAGCTCGGCCTGGGAGCGTACCGGTTCTCGATCGCCTGGCCGCGGGTCGTGCCGACCGGGACGGGACCGGTCAACGCGGCGGGGCTGGACTTCTACGATCGGCTCGTCGACGAGCTGCTGAGTCACGGCATCGCGCCCCACGCGACGCTCTATCACTGGGACCTGCCGCAGGCCCTCGAGGACGCCGGCGGGTGGCCGGCGCGCCGGACCGCCGAGGCGTTCGCCGACTACGCGGGCATCGTGGCCATGCGCCTCGGTGACCGGGTCGGTCACTTCGCGACGCTCAACGAGCCGTATATCGTGGCCGATCACGGCTATCGGAACGGCCAGCACGCGCCCGGGCGGACCGAGCCTCGCGCCGCCCTGTCGGCGGCCCATCACCTGCTCCTCGCCCATGGGCTGGGCGTGGCCGCGATCCGGGCGGCCGCTCCCTCGGCGGCGGTCGGCATCGTCCTCAACCTGGAGCCGAAGCGACCGGCCACGAGCGACATGCTCGACCTGGAGGCGGCGATCGTCGCCCACGACCAGACGAACCGCTGGTTCCTCGACCCGATCAGCGGGCTCGACTACCCCGAGGATGGCACCCGAGCCTGGGGCTGGGACCGGGCTGAGGTGCTGGCCGGGGACATGCAGCTCATCGCCACGCCGATCGACTTCCTCGGGGTGAACTACTACAGCCACCAGTTCGTCCGCTCCCCGCTCCTGCCCCGGCTCGAGGTCCCCGTCGGGCCGGAGCCGGAACGGACCGCCATGGGCTGGCTGGTCCATCCCGCCGGCCTGACCGAGGTGCTGGAGTTCGCGACCTCGCGGACCGGCGCTCTCCCCCTGTACATCACCGAGAACGGTGCCGCCTATCCAGCGGATGCGGTCGAGCCCGCGCGCGACCCGGCGCGTGTCAGCTACCTGCGCCGACACCTCGGCGCCGCGCTCGACGCCATCGATCGCGGCGTGCCCTTGCGCGGATACTTCGTGTGGTCGCTGCTCGACAACTTCGAGTGGGCCCACGGGTATGGCCCGCGGTTCGGGATCATCCATGTCGACTACCAGACGTTCGAGCGGCGCGTCCGCGACAGCGCCAGGTTCATGGCCGCCGTCGCGCGCACCGGCCGGCTCCCGTTCGACGGCCCGCCGTCGACCGGCGGTCCCCCGGGCTGAGGTCCGCCAGTCGTGATCCGGTCCATTCCAGTCCACGCGGAAAGGGAACCCCGATGACCACGTCCGAGCCGGCCCACGGCTCGCTGTCCGAGGTCGTCGAGTTCGTCCGCTCGCGGTCCTGACCGACGCGTCCCGGAGGAGGTCTACGTGCGCTACGGGCACTTCGACGATGCGCGGCGCGAGTACGTCATCACCCGTCCCGACACCCCGCTCCCGTGGATCAACTACCTCGGCAGCGAGGAGTACTTCGGGATCATCTCGAACACCGCGGGCGGCTACTCCTTCTACCGCGACGCCCGGCTCCGCCGGCTCACCCGCTACCGCTACAACAACGCGCCGCTCGACCTCGGCGGCCGCTACGTCTACCTCCGCGACGACGACTCGCGGCGACTACTGGAGCCCGAGCTGGCAGCCGACCCAGCGCGAGCTGGAGGACTACACCTGCCGGCACGGCCTGGGCTATTCCATCATCGCCTCGCGCTACCACGGCATCCGCGCCGAGACGCTCTACTTCGTCCCGGCCGGCGAGACCCTGGAGATCTGGCGGGTCCGGGTGACGAACGAGCGGGCCGAGCCGGCCAAGCTCTCCCTCTTCAGCTCGGTCGAGTTCTGCCTCTGGGACGCCCAGGACGACGCCACGAACTTCCAGCGCAACTACTCCGTCGGCGAGGTGGAGGTCGAGGACGGCGTCATCTACCACAAGACCGAGTACCGCGAGCGGCGCGACCACTTCGCCTTCTTCGCGTGCTCCGAGCCGCTGGCCGGCTTCGACACCCAGCGCGACGCGTTCCTGGGGCCGTATCGCGGCTGGGACCGGCCGATCGCGGTCGAGCGTGGCGCAGCCGTCCGACTCGATCGCCCACGGCTGGCAGCCGTCGGGCTCCCATCACGTCCGCCTCGAGATGGGCCCCGGGGAGACGAAGGAAGTGCTCTTCGTGCTCGGCTATGCCGAGAACCCCCGCGACGCGAAGTTCGATCCGCCCGGATCGCAGACGATCAACAAGCGGCTGCGTCCGGCCGACCATCGCCCGGTACCTGCGCAGCGACGTGGTCGCCGGGGCGTTCGAGGCGCTGCGGGCACGGTGGACCGACCTCCTCGGATACCTTCCAGGTCCGGACCGGCAACGAGCACGTCGACCGGATGGTCAACATCTGGAACGCCTACCAGTGCATGGTGACGTTCAACATGTCGCGCTCGGCATCGCTCTTCGAGTCGGGCATCGGCCGCGGGATGGGGTTCCGCGACTCGAACCAGGACCTGCTGGGCTTCGTCCACATGATCCCCGCGCGCGCGCGCGAGCGCCTTCTCGACCTCGCCGTCGACGCAGCTGCCGACGGGCGGCGCCTATCACCAGTACCAGCCGCTCACCAAGCGCGGCAACAACGACATCGGCTCGGGGTTCAACGACGACCCGGCCTGGCTCGTGCTCGCCGTTGCCGCGTACCTCAAGGAGACCGGCGACTGGGTCGATCCTCGACGAGGCCGTGCCCTACGACAACGAGCCCGGCACCGAGCGCCCGCTCTACGAGCATCTCCAGCGTCGCATCGAGTACACGCTCGAGCGCCTGCGGCCCGCACGGCCTGCCGCTCATCGGCCGCGCCGACTGGAACGATTGCCTGAACCTGAACTGCTTCTCGGAAACACCCGGCGAGTCGTTCCAGACGACCGAGAACCGACACGGAGGGGTCGCCGAGTCGGTCTTCATCGCCGGCCTCTTCGTGCTCGCCGCCGACGAGCTCGCCGAGATCGCCGACCCTCCGCGGCGACGACGGCGCGAGAGCCCGCTGTATCGGCCGCGGCCGCGGAGATGGGCGACGTGATCGCCCAGCACGGCTGGGACGGCGACTGGTTCCGCCGCGCCTACGACTTCTTCGGCCGGCCCGTCGGCTCGGCCGAGAACGAGGAGGGCCAGATCTTCATCGAGCCGCAGGGGATGTGCATCATGGCCGGCATCGGGCTCGACGACGGCCGCGCCCGCCGGGCGCTCGACTCCGTCCGGGAGCGCCTGGCGACGCCGCACGGCATCGTGCTGCACCAGCCGGCGTTCACCCGCTACCACCTGCACCTGGGCGAGATCTCCACCTACCCGGCCGGGTACAAGGAGAACGCCGGCATCTTCTGCCACACCAACCCGTGGATCATGATCGCCGAGACCATGGTCGGCGACGGCGACCGGGCCCTCGACTACTACCTCCGGATCAACCCGTCGGCACGGGAGGACATCTCGGACATCCACCGCGGCGAGCCGTACGTCTACGCCCAGATGATCGCCGGCAGGGACGCGGCGACCCCCGGCGAGGCCAAGAACTCCTGGCTGACGGGGACGGCCGCCTGGAACTACGTCGCCATCAGCCAGTGGATCCTCGGCATCCGACCCGAGCACGACGGCCTGCGGATCGACCCGTGCGTGCCCGCCGCGTGGGGCGACTTCAGCGCGTCACGCGGCGCTTCCGCGGCGCGACGTACCAGGTCACCATCCGAAAGACGCCAGGCACCTCCGGTCGCGTGACCCGGCTTCGCGTGGACGGTCGGACGGTGGACGGCAACCTCGCCCCGCTGCCTGCCTCCCCCGGGGCGGTGATCGCGGTGGAAGCATTCGTGGAGGCGCTCCCATGATGCCGGTCGAGGAGCGGCCGGAGGCCTGTCCGTTGCCGGGCTCCGTCGTCCCCTTGCCGCCGCCGGGCACGACGACGGTCAGTGTCGAGGTCGTCCTGTCCTAGGCGGGCCTGCTGCCCGCCCTGGCAGACGACCGTCGCGATCCCCGGTCTCGCCCGAGGCCCTGCGCGCTGGTCGAGACGCCCCGGGCCGCCGGGCGCAGGCGGGGCACAGGCCGCGGTAGATCACCTGGGCCTCCTCGACGATCGCGTCGGGCAGGTCCGGCTCGAGGCACGGCCTCGTGGCGCTGGCGCAGGCCACGTCGACGATCGCCCCACAGCGCCGGCAGACGAGGTGGTGGTGCCACCGGCCGGCCGCTTCGTACAGCGTGCGGCCCGGCCCGGCGTCGGCGATGAGCACGAGGCCGGCCCGAGCCAGCGTGCCGAGCACGTGGTAGACGGTCGCCCGCGGCCGGGCGATGCCACGGTCGCGGAAGGCCTCGACCACGTCGTCGGCCGAGCGATGGCCGCCCAGCTCCTCGAGCAGCCCGAGGACCTCCAGGCGGGCCCGGGTGACCCGCAGGCCCGCCTCGGCCAGCTCGCGGGCGGCCGTCCCGCCCGCTGCGGCGGTCACGCCCGGTGGGAGCGGAGCATCCAGCGCTGCTTCTCGAGACCGCGGAGGATCTCGATCAGGAGGTCCTGGCTGGCCAGGTCGACGTCGCTCATCAGGTTCGCCCGCTCGCGGATGGCGGCGGCCACCAGGGTCACCCGCTCGTCGAATGCGGCCAGCGCCGACTGGTCGAGGATCGGCCCGGCGGGGAGGGCGACGAGGGGCGTCGAGCCGCTCACCGTGGCGCTCCGGCCGTCCGGAGACGCGCCGATCGCGGTGAGGCGCTCGGCGACCATGTCATACCAGTCGCGGTATTCGCCGGTGAGCTCGTCGAGGAACTCGTGGACCGGCTTGAAGGCCGGGCCGACCACGTTCCAGTGAGCCTGCTTCGCCTGGAGACTGAGGTCGATCAGCTCCACGAGGGTGGCCTGGAGGGCCGGCGCCTGGTCGGTCGCCGTGGACCCGGTCGGTTGGAGTGTCTGGGTCATCTCGTCCACCTCGAGCTGCATTACATTGGATGTTGTCCAATCATACACCCGAGGTCAGCCGCCACCTGGGCTGGCCGGCACGGGTTTCCGCCGCTGGCATCGGCCGCGTGGTGACCTTCGGCAGATGCGTCGCGGCGGGTCGGGGCGCGAGCATGGGCTGTCGCGGACTTGATGGCAGCCAGTCGCAGGAGGAACCAGCTGATGAGCTACGAGATCAGCGTGCGCGACGTCCCCGACCAGTGGATCGTGTCGACCCGACAGCAGCTCACCGTGCCGGAGATCCCGGGCTTCATCGGCGAGTCCTATGGGCGGATCTTCGGCCTGCTCGGTCGCCTCGGCGTCGAGCCCAGCGCGCCCCCGTTCGTCATCTACCACCATTTCGGCCCGGACAAGCTGGATGCCGAGGCCGCCGTGCCGATCGCCAAGAAGGTCAACCCGACCGAGGGCCTGAAGGTCCGCAAGCTCCACGCGGCGACCGTCGCCTGGACGCTCCACGTCGGACCGTACGAGGCGCTCGGGCAGGCCTACGAGGCGCTGACCGACTGGATCGCCGATCACGGCCGCGAGGCAAGCGGACCGGTCCGGGAGCACTACCTCAACGGACCAAGCGAGGGCATCTGGCCGACCGACTACCTGACCGAGATCGAGATGCCGGTCAGCGAGGCCAGGGTGGCCGTCCCGGCCTGATGGACCGCCCGGCTCGACGGGCCGGCGCTGTCTGAGCGGGGCGCCCTGCCGGACGTGTCGCCGAGTCCGGCGGGAGGACCAACGGTGATCCGTCGGCGAACGGAAGTCACGGCTTGTCTTTCGCGCGATCCGCGCGGATGATGGCGCCCTCGCTCCGCCCGGAGCAGGTCCCGTCCGGGAGGAAGGCAGATGGGGGCGGTACGCGGCATCGGCGCGATCGTGGTCGCGGTCTGTCTCGCGTTGGGGCCACCACTCGCCAGCGCCGCCGGTCCCGGCGCGGCCAGCACCGCGCACGCCGTCGGATCCCGGATCACCGGGCCGTTACCGGCGGTCACGCCGACGGCTGCGCAACGCGCGGCCGCGCGATCGAGGACCTGGCGTCCGCTCGATGCCGACCGGCTCGCGAAGGCGAAGGTTGCCGCTGCCGAGCGGGTGCGGAGCCGTCCGCGCGGTAGCTCTGCGCCAGCCACCGCCCGGCCGCCTCGCCCGGTCCTGACTCCGAGGCCCGGGCCCGGCCGGGGCCAACCAGCGATCGTCGGGGCCACGCCGACGCCGGGCGGGACACCGGCGCCCCCGGTCCCGGACACCTCGGGGACGTACTCCGGGTCCGGCGTCTGGCACACCGTGGCGGTCGCCCTCGGGACGGTCCCGGCCGGGCAGCCGACCCTGCTCAACTACGTCGCCTGGGTCGGCTCGAACTGCGTCAACCAGCACAAGGTCTTCACCTACGAGGTCCGCGACTCGGTCGGGACGGTGATCCGGACCGGCAGCGCCGAGGCCAAGGTCGACTCGAGCTCCGGCCACAACGTCGAGTTCCGGAACGCGGCCGCCGCGACGAGCCCCCGGGCCGACGACTGGTTTGAGCTCCGGATCGCGGTCTCCTCGTCGTGCCCCTGGTTCGCCAACCCGCCGGCCAGCCTGACGGCGGGCCCGATGCCGGCCACGGCCCCGCCCGCCCCGAGCCCCGAGACCGGCGGCACGTACAGCGGGGCCGGGGTCTGGCACGTCCTCGCGGTCGGGACCACGATCGACCCGGCCGGCGCCACGGTCAGCGGGACGTACGACGCCTGGGTCAGCTCGAACTGCCGGGGCAGCCTGAAGGTGTTCAGCTGGGAGCTCGACGACGCGCTCGGCTTCGTCCTCGCGACCGGGACCGGCCAGGGCCGGGTCGACTCGACGAACGGCCACGACGTCCATGCCAGCGGGTCGTTCACGACGATCCCGCCGACGGCCAACGACTGGTACGTCCTCCGGATGGCGGTCTCCTCGTCGTGCCCCTTCCAGTCGAGCTCGGCGACGGTCAGCGCGGGCACCCCCGCCCCGACCCCGACCCCGACCCCCACGGCCACGCCGACCGCCACGCCGACCGCCACGCCGACCGCCACGCCGACGCCGGGCGGGACACCGGCGCCCCCGGTCCCGGACACCTCGGGGACGTACTCCGGGTCCGGCGTCTGGCACACCGTGGCGGTCGCCCTCGGGACGGTCCCGGCCGGGCAGCCGACCCTGCTCAACTACGTCGCCTGGGTCGGCTCGAACTGCGTCAACCAGCACAAGGTCTTCACCTACGAGGTCCGCGACTCGGTCGGGACGGTGATCCGGACCGGCAGCGCCGAGGCCAAGGTCGACTCGAGCTCCGGCCACAACGTCGAGTTCCGGAACGCGGCCGCCGCGACGAGCCCCCGGGCCGACGACTGGTTTGAGCTCCGGATCGCGGTCTCCTCGTCGTGCCCCTGGTTCGCCAACCCGCCGGCCAGCCTGACGGCGGGCCCGATGCCGGCCACGGCCCCGCCCGCCCCGAGCCCCGAGACCGGCGGCACGTACAGCGGGGCCGGGGTCTGGCACGTCCTCGCGGTCGGGACCACGATCGACCCGGCCGGCGCCACGGTCAGCGGGACGTACGACGCCTGGGTCAGCTCGAACTGCCGGGGCAGCCTGAAGGTGTTCAGCTGGGAGCTCGACGACGCGCTCGGCTTCGTCCTCGCGACCGGGACCGGCCAGGGCCGGGTCGACTCGACGAACGGCCACGACGTCCATGCCAGCGGGTCGTTCACGACGATCCCGCCGACGGCCAACGACTGGTACGTCCTCCGGATGGCGGTCTCCTCGTCGTGCCCCTTCCAGTCGAGCTCGGCGACGGTCAGCGCGGGCACCCCCGCCCCGACCCCGACCCCGACCCCCGACGGCCACGCCGACCGCCACGCCGACCGCCACGCCGACCGCCACGCCGACCGCCACGCCGACCGCCACGCCGACCGCCACGCCGACGGCCACACCCACTCCGGGCGGTGACCCGACCGTCGGTTCCAGCTGGAACGGCGAGTCGCAGACGGGCCTCGCCCCGCCCGACCCGACCGGAGCGATCGGGCCATCGAGCTACATCGAGCTGATCAACCTCCGCTACGGGATCTACGACCGTGCCGGGAGCCTGGTCAACGAGGGCGACCTCGGTACGCTGACGGGCCTGCCGGTGAGCGAGCTGTCTGACCCGCAGGTCGTCTGGGATCCTGGCGCCCAGCGCTTCTACTACCTGGCCCTCGACATCTACCGGTTCGGGTTCGGCTTCGGCTACAGCCTCGTCCCGGATCCCAGATCCGCCGCCGACTTCTGCCACTACATCCTCGACTTCGGCTACGGCAAGACGTTCACCCTGCCGGACTATCCGAAGATGGCGGTGACGGACGACTACGTGCTGGTCGGCTCGAACGGGTTCTTCCTCCTGTCCTCCTACACCGGCTCGAACCTCGACTGGGTCCACAAGCCCCCGACCGGCTCGTGTCCTGCGTCGCTCGACGGCGGCCACCTGGCCCAGCTCCGCAACGCCGATGGCTCACTCACGTCGACGCCCGTTCCGGCGGTCAACGCCGATCCGAGCTCGACCGGCTGGATCGTCGGGTCGATCGACGTCGGGACGGGAAGCGGCGCCTACGTGAGCGTCTTCGAGCTGACCAAGGGATCCAACGGCGACCCGGTCCTCGGGCCGGCGACACCGATCCCGGTCGAGCCGTACAGCGTCCCGGCGAGCGCCCCGCAACCGGGCACGTCGGCGACCCTCGACACGCTCGACACCCGGCTCCGCCAGGCGGTAGCGGCCTACGATCCACGTCTCGGCGCGACCGCCATCTGGACCGGCCACGCGGTCTTCGGCGGGGCCGGCTCGGAGGAGCGCTGGTACGAGATCTCGACCGACGGAGGCCCATCGCTCGCCCAGTCCGGTCGCGCATCGTCGGCCGACCTGTACGTCTGGAACGGGGCCATCTCGCCGGATCGCGCCAACGACGGGACGTCCGGCGCCTACGGCAGCGACATGGTCCTCGGGTTCAACACGTCCTCGGCCGCCGACTTCAGCGCCCTCCAGATGCTCTCGAAACGCGGCACCGACCCGCAGTCCGACTGGGTCCTCGTGAAGCAGTCGGGTGGTCCGAACGTCGACACCTCGTGCGCTCCGACATGCCGCTGGGGCGACTACTCGGGCGCGCGCCCCGACCCGCTGCTCAGCTCCGGGGGCCAGGTCTGGCTGTCCGGCGAGTGGAACCTGTCGAGCACCGACGACAGTGGCACGGATTGGCAGACCTGGAACTGGTCGGCCGTGCCCTGAGCGGTCCGGGCCTGCAGGATCAGGCCGGCGGGGCGACTCGGCCGGCCTGCGCGCCGCCCTCCCGCCGCGCGAACCACCACTTATCGAGCTCGGTGACGAGCAGGCCGCCGGTCGAGGCGACCAGGACGACCCCGAGCTCGAGCGGCCCGAGCGCTTCGGTCGCGAAGAGCGGCCGGAGCGCCGGCACGTAGACGAGCGCCAGCTGGGTGATCAACGTCCCGGCCAGCGCGGCCGTGAGCGGCAGGTTCGAGCCGAGCCCGAGCCGGAACGCGAACGCCCGCTCCGACCGGACGGCCACCGCGTTGCCGAGCTGGAGCAGGGCGAGCGTGGTGAAGACCATCGTCTGCCACGGCCAGCCGCGGTCGAGCGCGAGCCACTGGATCGCCAGGGTGATCGCCGCCATGACCAGCCCGATCCGCAGCGCGCTCTGCCACAGACCGCGACCCAGGATCGGCTCGTTGGCCGGCCGTGGCGGTCGACGCATCGCGTCGGGCTCAGCCGGCTCGACGCCGAGGGCCAGGGCGGGCAGGCCGTCGGTCACCAGGTTCACCCACAGGATCTGGACGGCGAGCAGGGGCAGCGGCAGGCCGAGGATCGGGGCGAGGAACATCACCCAGATCTCGGCCGAGTTCGTCGTCAGCAGGTAGCGCACGACGCGCCGGATGTTGCCGTAGATCCGCCGACCTTCCTCGATCGCCCCGACGATCGTGGCGAAGTCGTCGTCGGCGAGGACCATGTCCGCGGCTTCCTTGCTCACCTCGGTGCCGGTCTGGCCCATCGCCACGCCGATGTCGGCCAGGGTGAGGGCCGGGGCGTCGTTGACCCCGTCGCCGGTCATCGCGACGATCGCGCCCGCCCGTCGCCAGGCCTCGACGATGGCAACCTTGTGCTCCGGGTTCGTCCGCGCGTAGACGGCCGTCCCGGGGACCAGCCGATCGAGCTCCTCGACAGGGAGCCCCTCGAGCTCGGCCCCGGTCACGACCCCGTCGCCCGGCCGCAGGAGGCCGATCCGGCGGGCGATCGCCAGGGCCGTCAGCGGGTGGTCGCCGGTGATCATGACCGCCCGGACCCCGGACGACCGACAGGCCTCGATCGCCGGGGCCGACCCCGGTCGGGGCGGATCGGTCATCCCGACGAGCCCGAGGAGATGGAGGTCCGACTCGCCGGCGCGGGTCGGACGCGGCAGCTCCGGGAGGCGCCGCTCGGCCAGGGCGAGGACCCGGTAGCCATCGGCGGCCCAGCGGGTGGCCGTCTCCTCGGCCAGGGCGGCCTCCCGGCGCTCCCCCTCCACGAGGAGCGGGACGATCGACTCGAGGGCGCCCTTGACCGCGATCCAGATGACGCCGGCGTCGTCGTGGAGGGTGGCCATCCGCCGCCGGGAGGCGTCGAACGCGATCTCGTCGACTCGCGGCCGGTCGTCGCTCAGGTCACGATGCCAGACCCCCCGCTTGGCGGCCAGGGCGAGCAGCGCCCCCTCGGTCGGGTCGCCGGTGATCGACCACGGCTCGTCCGGCCGGGGTGGAGCGTGGAGGACGGCGTCGTTGCAGGCCGCCGCGACCCGGAGCAGCCCGTCGAGGTCGGCGTCGGCGACCGGCTCGGGCGCGAACGCCCCGCTCGGGTCGTAGCCGGTCCCGCCGACGGCGTACTCGGCGGCCGGCGTCCAGACCCGTTCGACGAGCATCCGGTTCTGGGTCAGCGTCCCCGTCTTGTCCGAGCAGATGACGGTGACCGAGCCGAGCGTCTCGACCGCCGGCAGCTTCCGGACGAGCGCCCGCCGCTGGGCCATCCGCCGGGCGCCGAGCGCGAGGCCGATGGTGACGACCGCCGGCAGGCCTTCGGGGATCGCCGCGACCGCCAGGCTGATCGCCGTCAGGAGCATCTCCTCGATCGCCTCGCCCCGGGCGATCCCGGCCACGAAGATGACCCCGCAGATGCCCAGCGCGCCGGCCGCCAGCCATCGACCGAGCTGATCGAGCCGGCGCTGGAGCGGCGTGGACCCGCCTCGACCCTCGGCCAGCAGGTCGGCGATCCGGCCGAACGCGGTCGCCATCCCCGTCGCGACCACGAGCGCCGTCGCCCGGCCGTAGGTCACGGCGGTCCCGCTGAAGGCCATGTTCCGCTGGTCGGCCAGCTGTCCCGGCGGGACATCGGGGAGCGGGTCCGCCAGCTTCTCGGCCGGCTCCGACTCCCCGGTCAGGGCCGCCTCGTTGATCCGCAGCGCGGCCACCTCGACCAGTCGGCTGTCGGCGGTCACGATATCGCCGGCCTCGAGCCGGAGCAGGTCGCCCGGCACGAGCTCCGCGGCCGGGACCGTCGCGACGGTCCCGTCGCGGATCACCCGGGCGGTCGGGCTGGTCATCCGGCGGAGCGCCTCGAGCGCCTCGGCGGCCCGGTACTCCTGGGCGAAACCGATGACCCCGTTGAGCAGGACGATGGCCAGGATGACCGCCGTGTCCTTGAGATCGCCGATGACCACGGTCACGGCCGCCGCGGCGAGCAGGACCAGGATCATCGCGTTGGCGAACTGGCCGACGAAGAGACGCCAGGCCGGGGTCCGGGCCCGCGTCCGGAGCTCGTTCGGGCCGTGCCGGGCGAGGCGGTCGGCGGCCTCCTCGGCGGTCAGACCACGCCGGGCATCGGTCCCCAGGGCCGCCGCAAGGTCGGCGGAAGCCTGCATCCAGGCTCGCTCGGTCGGTGGATCGGGGGAGATCACGGCACCTGACTCGACCTCGTTGTCGGCGGCTCGACCGGTCCGTCCGATCGCCCGCCGCCAATGATGAGCCCACGGGGCTGGAATGGGCCGCTCATCCAGGGTTCGACCGATCGGCGGTGCCGGAGCGACACGGCCGATCTCGGGGTGTGCCCGCCCGCCTAAGATGCCGCCATGTCCGAGGAACGGCGTCTGGTGACAGTCCTCTTCGCCGACGTGGTCGGCTCGACCGCGCTGGGCGAGTCCCTCGACCCGGAGGACCTCCGCGGCCTGCTCGGCCGGCTGTATGCGATCGCACGTGAGGTCGTCGAGAGCCACGGCGGGACGCTCGAGAAGTTCATCGGTGACGCCGCGATGGCGATCTTCGGCATCCCGCAGGCTCACGACGACGACGCGCGGCGGGCGCTGGACGCGGCCCTCGACCTGCGCGATCGGGTGCGCGACGACCCCGGTCTCGGGGAGCGACTGCCGATCCGGATCGGGCTGAACACCGGCGAGGTCGTCGCCAGCCGGGACGCCGACGCGGCCGACTTCATCGTGACCGGCGACGCGGTCAACGTCGCGGCCCGGATCCAGCAGGCCGCCGAACCCTGGCAGATCCTCGCCAGCGCCCGGACCGCCAGTGCGGCGGCGGGCGGCCACGACCTGGGCGATGAGCGGGCGCTCGAGGTGAAGGGGAAGGCCAGGCGACTGGCGGTCCGCCCGGTGCTGGGCCGCTCGACCGGCACCCACGCGAGGCTCCCGCTCATCGGTCGGGATGCCGATCTCGCCGAACTGGAGTTCGTCGCCCGGCGGGCGTTCACCGAGCGTCGGCCGTTCCTGGTCAGCCTGATCGCCCCGGCCGGGACCGGCAAGACGCGTCTCGTCGAAGAGTTCCTGACGCGCGTCCCCCGCCTGGCCGGCGACGTGCAGATCGCCGTCGCCCAGTGCCTGCCGTACGGTCAGCGGCTGACCTATGGACCGATGCGGCCATTGCTCCTGTCCCTGCTCGACCTGCCCGAGGCGCTGGCCCTCCCGGAGGCGGTCCGCGCGCGTACGCGGGCCTGGCTGGAGGCCGGGGGTGCGGAGGCCCCGACGAAGACGGCCGAGCTCCTGGCGGCCACGGTCGGTGCGTCCGAGACCGACGTCCAGGACCGGGCCGAGTTGTTCGGCGCCTGGCGGACCGCGGTCGAGCTGGCCGCGGAGAGCAGGCCGCTCGTGCTCGTCATCGAGGACCTCCACTGGTCGAGCGACAGCCTGCTCGACCT
The DNA here is from genome assembly GCA_963837825.1 of uncultured Chloroflexia bacterium. Taxonomy (GTDB): domain Bacteria; phylum Chloroflexota; class Limnocylindria; order Limnocylindrales; family CSP1-4; genus Chersky-267. The sequence continues at coordinate 4,922 of CAWIOR010000012.1, read as the reverse complement.
CATCGAGGCCATCCTGCAGCCGCGGGCGGACACGCCGATCGTGATGCTCGCCCTGACCCGGCCAGAGCTCCTCGAACGACGCCCGATGTGGGGCGGAGGCCGCAGGAACCACGTCTCGATGGCGCTCGAGCCGCTCGACGGGAGGTCGATCGAGCGGCTGGTCGAGAGCATCCTCGGCGAGCCCGCCCCGGACCTCGTCCCGATCGTCGTCGCCCGTTCGGAGGGCAACCCGTTCTATGCCGGCGAGATCGTCCGCTCGCTCGTCGAGCGTGGTGTCGACCTGGGCGACCGGGCGGCGATCGAGGTCGCGGCGGCCGGTCTCCCGGACACGGTCCAGGCGACCGTGCTGGCTCGGCTCGATGCGCTGGACCCCGTCGCGCGAAGGGTCCTCCAGCTCGGTGCGGTCTTCGGTCGGAGCTTCGAGATCGACGGGGTGGTCGCCCTCGAGCCGGCTCACCGCGAGGAGATCGGGCCGGCCGTCGACCGGCTCATCGAGCGGGACCTGTTGCGGTCACCGGTCCGTGGAGCGTTCGCCTTCCGACACATCCTCATCCGTGAGGTCGCCTACGGGACGCTGCCGCGGGCCGAGCGTGCCCGCCACCATGCCGGAGCCGGAGCGTGGCTCGAGGCGGGTGCCGCGCAACGGGAGGGCGAGCTGGCCGAGCTGATCGCCTACCACTATCGCGAGGCGGCCGTGCTCGGGGCGGCAGCCGGCCGGCGGGACCCGTCCGCCGATCTCCGGGCCGTCGTCTGGCTGCGGCGCGCCGCCGAGGTGGCCGCCGGTGCGCGCGGCATCGTCGAGGCCGCCCACCACCTGCGGGCCGCGATCGAGCTCGCTCCACCCGAAGTCGGTCCCGAGCTCCACGAACGGCTCGCCCAGGTCTACGGGTCGGGCGACCATGCCGTCGACGCCTACGGTGAGGCTCTCCGGCTCGGACGCGAGCAGGGCCGCCCGGCCGACTTCCTCCTGACCAACCTCGCGCAGCAGCTGATGGTCCTCACCCGCTGGTTCGCCTCGGTGGCCCGCCAGCCGCCCGGCACGGAGATGAGCCGGTTCGTCGAGGAGGGCGAAGAGCTGTGGTCCCGCGCGACCAGTCTCGATGCCCGAGCTCGCCTCCGGATCGCCCTGGGGTTCATGCCCTTCTGGCTGCGCAGCAGCGGACTCCGACTGCCGACCGAGGGCGACCTTGAGATCGCCCGCGCGAACGTGGCCGAGGGACTCGCCCTGGCCGAGGGACTCGACGACCCGGCGCTCATCAGCGCGGCACTCGACGCCATGACCTCGCACGCCCAGACCATGGACCCGATGAGCGCCCGCGAGATCTCGCGCCGGCGGGTCGCGATGAGCGCCCGGCTTCCGATCCAGGAACGGCTCGACGCGCTGTTCATGGTCGCCTGGTCGTCGGCGATGCTCGGCGACCTGGCCGAGGTCATCCACGCGGCGGACGAGGCGATCGGCTCGATCGACCTGGATCAGAACCCGGCGTTCGCGATCGGAGGCGCGTCCTGGCGCGCCTATGCCTACAGCCTGATCGGCGACTGGGACGAGGTGGTGGCGAGCGTCGAGCGAGAGCGTCAGCTGTGGATCGAGTCCGATCGACCGGCGGCCGGCTACGGACTGCAGGGGTTCCTGAGCGGCATCGATCTTGCGCGCGGTCGCGGCGACGACCAGCGGATGGAACGCTGGCGCGAGGTGGCCGACGAGATCGTCGGCCGGTTCGCACCGGACCATCCCGTGGCCGCGCTCGCCGCCCTGATCGAGCCCCGGCTGGACGGTGCGGCCGCGATCGTCGAACGGGCCGAGCGCTTCCCCGATCGCCTCCACTTCGTGGAGCACGCGATGGCGATCTGCGCGGACCGTGCGCACCCAGTGCCCGCCGCCGCGATCGAGCGACTGATCGACCGAGGCACGACGGCCGGGATGCGCGTCGTCGAGGCGCAGGCCCGGCGATTGCGCGGCATCCTGGCCAGCGATGAGCCCGAGCTCGAGCGAAGCCTGGCCCTGTTCGAGACGATCGGCGCGAGGCGCTACGCCGCGCGGGTGCGAGCCGAGCTGGGCCTCGTCCGGCGGGACCCGGCGCTCATGGAGCCCGCCCTGGCCGAGCTCGACCGGATGGGCGAGCTCGAGCAGCTGGAGCGGTTCGAGGCCCGGCGGCGCGGCTGAGGCGGCCTAGGCCTAGGCGGTGGTCGCTGGTCGGAGGGCAGCGGCTCGGGGCGACGCCGGCTTGGCCGCCTTCGACCCAGGCCCGGGCGTGGCCGCCGGCTGCGGGACCCGGCGTCGGACGGGGCCTGTGACCCGGCCACGCGCCGTGCCGGACTCCGCAGCCGGCGATGGGTCGACCGACGTGGCCGCGGTCCCGAACTGCGCCAGCAGCTCGGGCTCGACCATCGGTCGGGCGAACGCATAGCCCTGGCCGAAGGCGCAGCCGAGGCGGCGCATCCGGTCGGCCTGCTCGGCCGTCTCGATCCCCTCGGCGACGGTCTCGATCCCGAGCGACCGGCTCATCGCCACGATCGCCCCGGCCAGGGCCGACGACTTCGACGCCTCGTCGATGTCCTGGACGAACTCCTTGGCGATCTTCAGCGCGTCGACCGGGAACTGGCGGAGGTGGCTGAGCGAGAAGTAGCCGGTCCCGAAGTCGTCGATGACGATCCGGACGCCGAGGGCACGCACGGCGTGGAGCGTGGCGACCGTCGTCGGCGTCGCCTTGAGCAGCGCGGTCTCGGTGATCTCGAGGGTCAGCCGGGTCGGGTCGAGACCCGATTCGCCGAGGACGGCCTTGACCCCGTCGACGAAGCCGAGCTGCTGGATCTCGCGGGCCGAGACGTTGACGCTGACGACCATGTCGGGCGGGACCGTCCCGTCCTCGAGCCAGCCGGAGGCCTGGCGGCAGGCCTCGCGGAGGACCCAGCGGCCGATCGGCAGGATCGTCCCGGTCTCCTCGGCGATCTCGATGAACTGGTCGGGCATGATCAGCCCGTGGACCGGGTGGGACCACCGGACCAGCCCCTCGACGCCGGCCAGCCGGCCGGTGACCAGGTCGATGATCGGCTGGTAGAGCAGGCCCAGCTGGTCGTCGTCGACCGCCCGCTGGAGGTCGACGCTCAGCTCGTGGCGCTGGCGCATCGCCTCGTGCATCCCCGGGTCGAAGATCGCGTAGCCGGACTTGCCGTTGGCCTTGGCCATGTACATCGCGACGTCGGCGTTGCGGACGAGGTCCGCCGCGCCGGCCACGGCGTCCCGGGCGCTGGCGATCCCGACGGACGCGGTGACGACCACGTGCTTGTCGCCGAACACGTACGGCGCGCGCAGCTCGAAGACGAGCCGGCCGGCCATCTTCCGCGCCCGGCTGAGCTGCGGGTCGTCGTCGATGAGGATCGCGAACTCGTCGCCGCCGAGCCGGGCGACCAGGTCGCCATCCCGGACAAGGCCGGAGATCCGCTCGGTCACCGCCACCAGGAGGGCGTCGCCGGCGGCATGACCCAGGGTGTCGTTGACGACCTTGAAGTCGTCGAGGTCGAGGAACAGGACCGCGGTGACCGTATCGTCGCGCCGCGCCGGCTGGGCGGACTGGAGGATCCGCTCGAGGGCCAGCTGGAACATCCGCCGGTTGGCGGCCCCGGTCAGCGAGTCGCGCTCGGCGAGGTCCTGGACGTGCTGGAGGAGGACGGCGTTCCGGAGGTTCAGCGCGGCGATCGAGGCGAACTGGCCGAGCATCGCCGCGACCCGCCGCTCGACGCCGGTCCGTCGCCGGGCGCGGTGCTCAACGACGATCGCGCCGACCGTCCGGCCGTCGGCGATCATCGGCGCGACGAGGACGTTGCGGGCGTCCGGCAGGAGCGACGAGAGGAGCGGGTCGCGGCCCGGGTCCAGCTCCTTGACCGGCAGGATCTCGCGTCGCTCCCAAGCCCGCCGGACGATCCAGTCGGCGGCGGTCGAGATCGTCGGCGCGGGCGCGGTACCGTGGCTGGCCAGGACCACGACCCGGCCGTCGGACTCGCCGAGGAGGACGCCCCGCTCGAAGACGAAGCGGCTGACCAGCGCCTCCAGGACGAGCTCCGACTGGCGGACGGCGTCCGCGATCGCGTCGAGCCTGGCCCCGACGTCGACGAGCGCCTGGAGGTCGGCCCGGCGCTGGCGCAGCTCACGCTCGTTGAGGGCCGAGAAGATCGAGGTCGCGATCGCGAACAGCCAGAACGAGGTGACGTTGAGGACCGGCATCCGGTCGAACTCGATGGCCACCCCCGGCGTGACGTCGACCGGCGAGACGAGCCGGGCGGCCTGGGCGTAGACGACGACGAACAGCAGGAGCGAGTGCCACAGGGCGATCTTCAACCCGGTCCGGTACGAGGCCAGGAGCGAGACCGCGACGAGGTGGAGGTAGACGACGAACCGGATCGGGCTCTGGGTGGCGCCGGTGGCGTACATCGCGCTGGCCAGGTAGAGCCCATCGATGAGCAGGAGCGTCGTCAGGATCGTGTAGTCGAAGCGGCTCGTCCGCCGGCGCACCAGCTCACCCGTGACGGCCACGGCCAGGTAGGCCGCCGTCAACGCCGCGAGGGTCGTCAGCGGGACGACCAGCGCCTCCGGGCGGAGGACCGCCCAGATCGCGACGATCCCGCCGATCGCGACCCGGAGGACGAGGAGGTGGCTCATCCGGTCGCCGAGCGAGGTGAAGTCGGCCCTCGACTCCGGCACCGGACGAGCGGCCTGGGCGACCGGGTCGTCGACGGCCGGCACGACGACGTGGGCCGGGTGGGTCGCCTGGGCGGTCACAGCCGCTCCTCATCCTCGAAGCCGAGGACAGTCTCGGCGGCCGCGGCCGTGTTCGCCCGCAGCTTTGGATCGCGCCGGTCGACCGCCGACTGGGCGAGGAGGAACAGGAGGACGAACGCCATCAGCGCGAGCGGGAAGCTGAACG
>CAWIOR010000011.1:0-362950 GCA_963837825.1 uncultured Chloroflexia bacterium | reverse complement strand
GACCGTGACGCGACCCGGTCCTTGCCTCACGCAGGCATCGCCGCACGGGGCGCAGGCGGCGCATCCCCGCGTCGGTTACCCTCTCCGGCGATGCTCCTGCTCGTCGATCTCGACGGCGTCGTCTACCGCGGCCGCGAGCCTGTGCCCGGCGTGGCCGCCGTGCTTGCCGACCGGGCCTCGCGCGGCGATGTCGTCGTCTACGTCACGAACAACTCCATGCACTACCGGGCCGACTACGTCGCCCGGCTCGAGGCGATGGGTGCCCCGGTGGCGGCAGACCGGATCGTCAGCTCCGCCCGGGCTACGGCGCTCCACCTCGTGAATCACGAGCCATCGATCCGCCGCGTCCTCGTCGTCGGCGCGCCGGGTCTGCGCCGCGAACTGGCCGACGTCGGGATCCGGGTCATCGACGCCGCTGAGTGCGCCGATCTCCTCGCCCATCGCACGGCCGAGGCACCGATCGACGGTCGCCTTGTCGACGAGTTCGAGATCGCCGGCCGACCCGACGCCGTGATCGTCGGACTTGACCAGGAGCTGACCTACGGGAAGCTGACGATCGCGTCCGTTGCGATCCGTGCCGGGTCCCGGTTCATCGCCACCAACCGGGACCCGGCGCTCCCGACCGAGCACTCGCTGCGGCCTGGGGCCGGCGCGATCGTGGCCGCGGTCGAGACAACCACGGGGGTCACGCCGATCTCGATCGGCAAGCCCGCCCCGGCATCCTCGAGGAGGCCGCGCGGCTCGTGGGGGCGCGCGCGAGCGACGCGATCATGATCGGTGATGGGCTCAGGACGGACATCGCCGCCGCTCACGCCGTTGGCGCGCGGAGCGTCCTGATGCTGACCGGCGTGACGAAGCGCGGGCAGCTCGATGGGCTGCCGGCATCCGAGCGACCGGACGAGGTGGCGGCCGACGCCGCCGGTCTGGCCGCCGCCCTCGAGCGGCTGGCCGTGCGGCACCCGAGGCCATCAGCCGTTGGCGAGGCGGGACGGCCGGCTGGAGGTTAGAGCGAGGTGACCAACGTGACTGGGAACGGGTACACCGACATCCACTACGAGATCGACGGAGGGGTCGCGATCATCACGATCGACCGCCCGGATCGAATGAACTCGTTCCGCGGCCGCACGGTCGATGAGCTGATCGCCGCCTTTCGGGCGGCGTGGGCGAACACCTCCGTCGCCGCGGTGGTGCTCACGGGCGCAGGCGATCGAGCCTTCTGCGCCGGCGGCGACCAGAAGCAGCGCGCCGAGACCGGCGACTATGGGCCGACTGAGAGCGGGATCTTCGAGATCGAGCGGCTGCACCGGCTGATCCGGGCGATCCCGAAGCCGGTCATCGCCGCGGTCAACGGCTTCGCCATCGGCGGCGGCCACGTGCTCCACGTGCTGTGCGACCTGACGGTCGCCTCGGAGACCGCCAAGTTCGGCCAGACAGGGCCCCGTGTCGGCTCGTTCGACGGCGGCTTCGGCACCGCGTACCTGGCCCGCGTCGTGGGCGAGAAGCGCGCGCGGCAGATCTGGTTCCTGCTCGAGCAGTACGACGCCGCGACGGCCGAGCGGTGGGGGCTCGTCAACGCGGTCGTACCACCGGACGAAGTCGTTCCCACCGCGGTCGCGTGGGGGAAGAAGATCGCGACGTACTCGCCGACTGCGATGAGGTTCCTCAAGCACTCCTTCAACGCCGACACCGATCACATCGTCGGGATCCAGAACCTCGTCTTCGACGGGCTCAGCCTGTACACGAATACCGACGAGGGGCGGGAAGGATTCGCCGCCTACAACGAGAAGCGGCGGCCGGACTTCGCTCGCTTCCGCTGAACGCGCGGGCGCGGGTGGGGGACCTCCACGAGATCCTCGCTCGCGTTGACCTGGACGCGGATCGGGTCGTGGTCGGGGCGAGATGGCTGGGGCCTCCTCGTGCAGCCCCCGCCCGGAACGGCGGCAGCGAACCCGCGCCGCTGAGGGCCCCGACCTCGTCGGCCACGGCAAAGCGGCGCCAGCAGCCTACCGCCCGGTCCCCCGTGCGCGTTCGAGGGGCACGTGCCAACCGATCAGCTCGCAGCCGAGGTAGTGCGGCGTACCGGCACCTGCCGTGCAGGCCGGACAGCCCCAGCGCGTGAGGCCGCCCTCGTCGGGCAGGAACGCCATGTCGCACGTGTTCTCGGACGGGTCGCAGTGCCGACCGTGACACGCGCAATCGCACTGGACCCAGTGCTCGCAGGTACAGCGCGCCGACGGTGACGGAGGCCGCAGAACACTCGACGGGAACGGACCGGGCGCCTGCATCTGGTTCTCCTTGCCGCACCAGCAGGTCGCGGCAGGCTGGGCGAAAGCCCGTGACTTCCAATTGTCTGTGCCGAGTCAAGTGCCCGGGCGCTGACGGTTGGGACGGCCGGTTGCGCTCGAAGCGCGAGCCGCCGCCGGTTGCCACGGACGCGGACTCCGTGCCGGAAGCCCCCCGATGACCTGCTCGTGTCGCGGGAGAAGGCCGCACGGCATCATCCTCTCCGGCTCCAGCGGTGGCGAGCTCACGCTCCCTCTCCTCGTGGGGCCGCTCCGTCACCAGCCCTGGCCTATCCCGTCGTGGCGCGGCCGGAGAGATGATCGGCGAAGGCGCGCAGGGCACCGGCCGTTCCGGCGCCGATCAAGGGCGTGCCGTGGCCGCCCGCCAAGACGAGCGGCTCGAGCCGGGCGAGCGTGGCAACCGATGTCTTGGCCGTGCGCCAGTTCCAGCTCGTGTACCACGGCGGCCCGGAGAGGCCTTGGCGCTGCAACACCAGTCCCGAGATGGAGTTAAGCCTCATCGTCACCACGGCGTCGCCGGTGATCAGGACCCGGTCACTCGGTCGGAAGAACGATACGTGCCCCGGCGTGTGGCCTGGCGTAGGAATGCACTCCCAACCTGGAAGCCCTGGAACGGTGCCGCTCGGATCGAATGCCCGGGCAACGTCCTTGAGGCTCGATCTCGCAAGGATCGCCTCACGCCGCCCCCGCCCCATGACGCGCATCAGCGGAAGGACGAGCCAGATGTCGAGCGGGCCGGCAGCCGCAGTGATGGCTGCGAAGTCACCGTTGGCCTGCGGCAGCTCGTCGGGGTGGACGTAGACCGGACTGTCCCAGATCCGCGCCAGACGGTCAGCCGCGGATCGGCCACCGGGCGGAACCCCTGCCAGCCGGCCGCGCCGCGCCGTGGCTCCGACCGCTAGCGCCGGCCGCCGAAGATCCGGAGCAGGAACAGGAAGATGTTGATGAAGTCGAGGTACAGCATCAGCGCCCCGATGACGGCGCCCTTCTCCATCGACCCGGTGGCGGCGGCGTAGTCGCCGCGCGAGATCCGCTGGACGTTCCAGGCGGTCAGGCCGACGAAGACGACGACCCCGACGATCGAGATCAGCAGGCTGAAGCTGTCGCTCTTGACCAGGAAGACGTTCACCAGCGAGGCGATGACGATCCCGACCAGGCCCATGAACAGGTAGCCGCCGATCGAGGCCAGCGAGCGCTTGGTGACCGCGCCGTAGGCGGCCGCGGCACCGAACATCCCGGCCGCGCTGACGAACGCCGCGGCGATCGAGCCCAGCTCGTAGGCGATGAAGATGAACGACAGGGTGACGCCCATCGTCGCCGAGTAGACGAGGAACAGCCCGAGCGCGGCGGTGGCGCTCAGCCGGGTGATCGCGGCACTGATCACGATGACCAGGACGAACTGGGCGATCACGACCGGCAGGAACCACTGGGCGGCGGCCAGGGTCAGCGACTCGCTGCCCTGGACGACCCAGGCGACGCCGGCCGTCAGGAGCAGGCCGACGAACATCCAGGCGAACGACTGGCTGAGGAAGCCGGCCGACAGCGCGGTCGTCGGTCGGACGCCGAGCTGCGACGGGCTCGCGAACGGGTACTGGCTCTGGTTCATCGACTCTGCGCTCCTCGCTGGGTGCCTCGACGGGACGACGGTGTGCTCGTGTCGGTCGTGGATCGGTTCGCTCCGGCCGTCGCCGGACGGGTGCGGCGGCGACCGTCGGCGCGGGCCGGGGTGCTGGTCCGCGCCTCGGCCTGCTCGGCCGCCCTGGCCAGGACCCAGACCAGGTCGGCCAGCCGGTTGAGATACGGTAGCAGGTGCCGTCCCGGGATCAGGCCATCGCGTCCGAGGGCGACGGCCCGGCGCTCCGCCCGGCGGACGGTCGTCCGGGCCAGCTCGAGGCTCGCGCTCGTCCGGGTCTCGCCCGGCACCACGAACTCGCGGGGCATCTCGATCCGGCGCTCGAGGTCCTCGAGCAGGGCGGTCAGCCCGTCGACCATCTCGGCGGATACCCGGGTCCGGCCGTCCTCCAGCCGATCCCAGGCGTCGGGGGTCGTGGCCAGCTCGGCGCCGACGACGAACAGCTCGCGCTGGATCCGCAGGATCACCTCGGCGAGGCTGGCCAGGGCCGTGTTGAGGACCCCGTGCTGGCCCTTGCTCCCGAGCTCGGCCCGCGCCAACCCCAGCGCCGCGACCGCCTCGTCGACCGTGCCGTACGCCTCGGTCCGAGGGTCGTCCTTCGACACGCGGGGGCCGCCGTAGAGGAGGCCGGTCGTGCCGTCGTCGCCCCGGCCGGTGGCGACGAGGGAGTCGATCGAGATGGCGGTCGCGCCGGTCGCGACCCGTCGTCCGGTCATCGGGACAGCGATCCGGCGCTCACCACATCAGGCCGGCGTCGCGGGGGTCCCAGCGCTCGGCCAGGAGGGTGACCTTGACGTCGTGCTCGACGACCGACTCGGCCTGCTCCTTGACCTGCTGGATCATCGAGCCGGCATAGGGGCAGAACGGCGTGGTCAGGATCATCTTGACCTCGGTCGAATCGGGCCCCAGGACGATCTGCTTGATCAGGGCCAGCTCGACGACGTTCATCCCGATCTCCGGGTCGACCACCGACCGGAGAGCGTCGAGGATCGCCAGCTCGGTGGCCCGCCGCTCGGGATCGAAGGCTGGGGCCGCCGTGGTCGGCGGCGTGCCGTCGGGGCCCGCCGGGGTCGCGCTGGTCGTCGCGGTCGTGGTCGTCTCGTCGGTCACGGGCTAAATCCTACCATCCAGGTCGGAATAGCCCGCAAGTCGGGCGATCGGCGCCCGGTCCGACGGTCAGTCGCGGGCGGCGCCGGGGTCGAGGACGACCCCGGGGATGCGCAGCTGGTCGGGCAGGATCGCCGCCTCGTCCGGTGTGAAGCCCGGCCCGGCGAGCGAGCCGTCGGGCGCCAGGAATTCGGCGTAGCGCTCGGGATGCGCGGCGGCGTACGCCCAGGCCGTGGCGACGCCGAGCCTCTTCAGCTCGGGATGGTCGGTCAGGATGCGGGTCAGATCGTAGCCGTGACGCCGCTCCTCGAGGAGCTGGCGGACGGTCATCCGGCTCCCGTAGCAGAACGGCTCGCCGTTCATGACCAGGGGGTCTGACTTGACCCACTTGATCGTCATCGTCAGGCGCCCTTGTAGATGAACTGGAGGATGCGGTTCCGCCTGCGGGCGTCCCCGGCGAGCCGGCGGTACTTCCGGAAGACGATCACGGCCGCATCGAGTGCCTCGTCGACCGGGCCGCGCTCGCCCGGGGCGAGCACGCTCTTGGTCGCCAGCCGGAGGCCCTCCGAGATGCCGACGAGGTCGTCCATCGGGACCCTCCGGCGGCGATAGACCGGGGCCACCTGGTCGGCCCAGTCACGGACGAAGCCCGGGTCGTCGCTGGCCAGGGAGCGGGCGATCCGCTCGACGTAACCCTCGGTGTCGCGGAGCAGCCGGCGCAGGGCGATCTCGTCGTGACGCTCGCGCATCGTCGGGTCCGCGTCGAGCGCGACCTCGAGGGCGCGGACGGCGATCCTCGGTGCCGCGGCCTTCAAGCGCGCCGCGGCGGCAGGGAACCCGGCGGTCATGTCGGGGGGCGGCAGGCCGAGCGAGGGGTGGCTCACGATCGGAGAGTCTAGCGCAGACCGAGGCGGCCGAGCCGGGGCCCGGTCGCCGGGTCCGGGCGCCGACGGTACGATGGCGCCGATGACCGAGCCGACCGAGCCCACGGCCTCCCCGGGATCGAGCCCGACACCGGGCGAGCGACGCCCGCCGACAGTCCGGCGCAGGCTCGACCGAGCCCCCGCTGAGCGCCTGGCGGCGAGTCCCGACCCGTCTCCGGCCGCGGCCGCCGACCTCGGGAGTCCGGCCCGGGCGATCTGGATGGGCGCGATCGGAGCCGGGATCGGCGTCGTCGCGTTCCTCGTCCTGGCGATCGGCTTCACGTTCTCGGCCGGTCTCCTGGTCGTGGCCTTCTTCACCGGGCGGTTCGTGGGCCTGTTCGTCCGCGCCGGCGCCGGCCGGAGCCTGTCGTCGCCGGCCCGGGTGGTCGCGGCGGTCCTCGTCTTCCTCGCCGCGATGACCGTGGCCGTGGTCGCGACCTGGTTGTGGTCTCGCATCGAAGGCGGCGACCTGCCGCTGGCCGACTACCTCGACCAGGTCTACGGGACGCCGCTGGTCGCGCTCGAGTTCATGGTCGGGACGCTCACCGCCTGGTGGTCGGCGCGATGACGGTGGTCGAGAGCGGGCGTTCGCGGTCGGCCGGGATCCGCCTGCGTCGGCCGGTCGAAGCCGATCATCCGCTGATCGTGTCGCTGGTCGACCAGTGGTGGGGCGGTCGCCGGATCCACGACCTCCTGCCCCGGCTGTGGTTCCAGCACTTCACCGGCACGTCGTGGATCGCCGAGACGGACGATGGGAGTCTGGCCGGGTTCCTGGTCGGGTTCATCAGCCCGGACGATCCGGAGACGGGCTACGTCCACATGATCGCCGCCGACCCGAACCGCCGGCTGGCGGGGCTCGGACGCGCCCTGTACGACGCCTTCATCGACGACGTCGCCGGGCGCGGGGTGCGCCGGGTCAAGGCGATCACCTGGCCCGGCAACCGGGTCTCGGTCGGGTTCCATACCGCCCTCGGGTTCCGGATCGACGACGGACCCGGCACCCAGCGGCTGTACGGCACACCGGCCTACGCCGACTACGACGGCGAGGGCGAAGACCGGGTCGTGTTCGTCCGCGAGATCGAGCCCGGGCGGATCCCAGGATGAGCGAGACGCCCGAGCCGGAGCCGCCGCCTCCGGTGCCCTGGGAGGAGCCGCGCCGGCCGGACCGGTCACCGGTCGCCGGCTGGGGCACGGCCCCCGGCGGCGCGCTCCCGGACGACCGCCTGGCCGCCGGCTGGGGGGCCCACGTGCCGGCCGAGTCGTCGTCGCGTCCCGGGCTGGCCGTCGCGGTGGTCGCGCTGGTCCTGGTCGTCGTCGTGGCGTTGCCGGTCATCGGCCTGGCCGCCTTCGGAAGCCAGCTGTCGACGATCCTGTCGCGGGCCGGCGACGCGATCGCCAGCTCCCGGCCGGCGGCCCAGAACGGGCGACCCGCGCCCGGCTACAGCGGCCCCGTCCCGTCGGGCCGGATCGTCGGTCCGGAGTCGCTGCGGGCCGGCGACTGCTTCGACGAGGCACCGTGGGACCCGCCCGACGAGGTCCGTGACGTGGTCGTCATCCCGTGCGCCGACCTCCACACCTACGAGTACATCGCCACGCTCCGGCACCCCGCGGGTGCGGGCGAGCCGTATCCGGGCGAGGATGCGATCGCCGGATTCGCGACCGAGGAGTGCACTGCCGCGTTCACCGGCTACGTGGGGCGTTCGCCGAGCCGGTCGGTCTTCGACATCACCTGGTTCGAGCCGACCGAGGAAGGCTGGCGTGCGAGCGACCGGCGGATCGATTGCCTCGCGGTGACCGACGACGAGGTCGCCGCCCGCGGACCGGTCAGGGGGGCCGACCGCTAGCCGATCTCCGCGCGGATCGCGGGTGGCGTGAGCGGCTCGACGAGCAGGCGCCGGTAGCGCGCCGCCCGCGCGTCGGCCGGGACCGCCGCCAGCCAGCGCTCGAGCAGCGCCGCGCCCTCGCCGTAGACGAAGGCGTAGGTCCGCCACAGCGGGTGCTCGATGAACTCGAGCTTCTTGGCGGCGCGTTCCGGGCTGAGCAGGGCGACCCGCTCGAGCCAGGATCGGACGACGGCCGGGTCGACGCCGTCGGCATGGAGCATCAGCGCGGCATCGATGTCGGCCGCCCGGAGGGCGCCCCGGGGGGTCCGCAGGGCCGCCGCCCGGCCGGCGACCTCGCGCGCTTCCAGCGGGTCGGCGGCGACCGCCAGCCCGGCCCGGGAGATGAGCTCGAGGAGGAGGTCCGCCTCGTCGGCCGACGGGATCACGAAGCCGCGGCCGACCTCGGCCAGGCCCTCGCTGATGAGGCACTCGGGGGCGTTGATGAGCAGGACAGTGGCTTCCAGGTGACCCTGCCGCTCGACGAGCTCGGCCTCCTTCCAGGCGTGCTCGAGGTGGTGGCCGGCGTACGTCTCGTGGGCCAGCGTCGCGACCAGGTCCGGGGCCCGGATCGGGAGGTCGACGTTGAGGTCGACCCGCGAGCGGAGCCCGCCGTCGTACCAGTTGTAGCCCGACCACGGCTGGCCGCCGACGAGCGAGACCCGGAGCGCGTCGCCGGGCGGGATCCCGAAGAGCGGCTCGGCCCGTCCGCGGAGGACCGCCACGAGCCAGTCGACGACGGGCCCGCAGCCGATCGGCCGGGATCGACCAGCCGCGCGTCCCACGCTGCCAGCCGGTCGGCCAGTCGCCCGGGCCCGGGGAGCAGCGCGTCGAGCTCGGCGGCCGCGGCGAGGAACGTCGCCTCGCCGCGCGCCAGCGGGACCGTGGCGAAGCAGCGCGCCGACGAGCTCGACGTACGGGAGCGTCTCGCCGGCCAGGGCGCGGGCGTGGGTGTCGAGGGCGTCGACCTGGAGACGGAGCCAATCCCGGCGCGCCGGGTCGGCCACCTCCGCGTCGAGCCGTCCGGCCAGCTCGACCGCGTCGTCGGCCAGCCGGGCCGGCGCGCGGAGCTGCTCCAGGTCGACCTGCGCCTTGAGGTCGGCCGGCCCGAAGTAGCCGTCGATGAGACCCGGGATCCGCTGGCCGAGGCGGAGCGCGAGGAGCAGGTAGTCGCGGGCGATCGGGTCCGGCGCCGGAACGGTCCGCTCCCCGCCGACGGCGGTCACCCGCGGCCGGTCGGTCACGAGGCGTCCTCGCCGACGAACGGCATCCCCTGGCGGTCGACCGCGTCGAGGCTCATCCGGAGCGCGGCCGTCTTCTGCTCGGCGACCTCCCGGACGTAGGCCGCCTCCTCGTCCGGCGTCATCGGTCGGCCGCGGACGATCCCCTTCGGCTTGCCGACCATCAGCCAGGCGAGGTGGTAGCGGTCCATCGTGCCCCAGGCCGCGCTGAGCAGGTCGTCGGACAGCTGGAGCCAGACCTGGAGGGCGCGAAGCGACGGGTTCGCGATGAGCCGATCGCCCTCCTCGACGAGCTGGCGGGTCCGGGCGATGAGCTCCGACCGGGTCACCGGACGCCGGCCTCGGGGGCGTCGTTCCGCGTCGTCCCCGCGATCGCCGCCAGGCTGGCCGCGTCGATCCAATCCTCGCGGGCCCGACGGACCGTCGGTCGCCCAGGGACCCGGGCGGCCGCTCCCGATCGGCCGCCCGTCGTAGGCCGTCAGGGGCACGATCCCCGACACGCTCGACGACAGGAACGCCTCGTCGGCCGCGAGCAGGTCCGCCGGCCGGATCGCCGCCTCGACCGCCTCGAGACCGAGCGCGGCGGCGTGCGCCAGGAGCCAGGTCCGGGTCGTCCCGGCCAGGATCGCCTCGCCGCGCGACGGCGTCCGGTGCGACCCGGCCGGTGACCGACCCAGACGTTCGACGTCGTCGCCTCGCTGATCCGCCCGTCGGTGGTCAGGAAGAGGGCGTCGTCGGCGCCGGCATGGACCGCCTCGAGCTTGGCGTAGACGTAGTCCGCGCGGGAGGTGGACTTGACCCCGGCCAGCGGCGAGCCGCGGGTCCCGCCGGACGGCGCTCGGGATCGGCCCGCACGCCGCGCTCGAGCAGCCCGGGCGCCGGCGGCGCATACGGCCAGGCCTGGATGACGATCGTCGCGGCGACGTCCTCGAAGCCCGGCGGCAGGAGGCCGCGCTTCTCGAGCGGCCCGCGGCTGACCGTGATCCGGATCGCGGCATCGCCCGGCTCGGCACCGTCGGCGCCGGTCGCGTCGAGCGCCTCCGCGCCGGAGCAGCTCGACGATGCCCCTGGGCGATCGCCCCGTCCGCGACGGGCAGATGGAGGCTCAGGGCCGCGGCGCTCTCGCGCAGCCTGGCGAGGTGCTCCTCGAGCTCGATCACGACACCCCGTCGAGCCCGGGCCGTCTCGAAGATCCCGTCACCGAGCTGGAACCCGCGGTCGGTCACGTTCAGGTGGGGCACCGCCGGCATCGACCAGCCGACCGTCCAGCCAGATCCGTCCGGTCACGCTCGGTCGACCTCTCGTCCGCCGATCGCCCGGAGCGGGCCCCGGGCCTTGGCCACGGTCTCCTCCCACTCGGCGGCCGGATCGCTCCGCCAGGTGATCCCGCCGCCGACGTGGAGCGACAGGCGCGCGCCGTCGGCCACGAGTGTCCGGATGAGGATCGACGAGCCGAGCGCACCGTCGGGACCGAGCCACAGCGCCGCGCCGGTGTACGGCCCGCGCCGGACCGGCTCGAGCTCCTCGAGGATCTCCATCGCCCGGATCTTCGGCGCGCCGGTGATGCTCCCGCCGGGGAAGCTCGCCGCGAGCAGGTCGAACGCGTCGCGGCCGGGCGCCAGGCGCCCGGTCACGGTCGACACGAGGTGCTGGACGGCCGCGGTCCGCTCGAGCCGGCACAGCCGCGGGACGCGGACCGAGCCCGGCCGGCAGACCCGGCCGAGGTCGTTGCGGAGGACGTCGACGATCATCACGTTCTCGGCCCGGTCCTTGGCGCTCGCCAGGAGCTCGGCCGCGAGCGCCCGGTCCGTCCTCCGGCGTCCGCCCGCGCGGCCGGGTGCCCTTGATCGGGTCCGCCTCCACGCGGCCGGACCGGTCGACCGACAGGAACGGCTCCGGCGAGGCCGACACGATCGCCCGGAGGACGGGCGGACCGCCGCCATCGCGCCGCGGCCGTCCGGCCCGCGACGTCCGGCCCGCCCGGCCCGAGGTCGAGGTAGGCCGCGAACAGCGCCGGGTCACCGGTCCGCAGCGCGCGGTAGAGCGGCCACGGATCGCCGCGGAACGGCGTCGCGAGGCGGCGGGTGAGGTTCGCCTGGTAGATGTCGCCGCGGGCGATCGCCGCCCGGACGGCCTCGACACCCGCCTCGTAGGCGGTCCGGTCGAGGCTCGACCGGAAGACGAAGCCATCGGCGGGCAGCTCGGACGCGGCGCGGCACCCGGCCCTCCGCGGCGAGCCGGGCGCGGACCTCGTCGAGTCGGCGGTCGAGCGCGGCGAGATCGCCGTCGACCGCCCGCCCGGCCAGCCAGGCCCGGCCGTCCCGGCGATCCCAGGCGATCGACCCAGTCGTGGAGGGCCAGCCGGAGGAGCGGCAGGCGCTGGTCGTCGACGGCGATCGTCGGGAGTCGCTCGAGCGCATGGCCGAGGTCGTAGGCGAGGTAGCCGACGAGCCCGCCCAGGAACGGCGGCGTCGCGGCCTCGCCCGGGGCCGTCGCGGGCTCCGCCGGGTCGAGCCGGGCGACCAGACCGGCGCGCCTCGGCGAACGGGTCCGGGCCTCCGCCGGGGACTCGAGGATGGCGACGGGGTCGGCGGTCAGGAACGACCAGCGAGCCTTCCGGCCCGGCCGGGCGCTCTCCAGGAGGGCCAGCCCGGGCAGGTCGCGGAACGACTCGGCGACGTCCATCGGCGCGATGCCGTCGAGCTCCGGCCGGCGCTCGAGACGGACCGCCGGACGGGCGCGCCTCCGAGCGCCGCGAGCGGGCGAGGCGAGCCGGGAGCGGATGCGAGCGTCGCGGTCACCCGGCGATGATAGGCGAGCCGGCGGCTCGGCGCCGGCGCGGCCGTGCAGCGACTGCACGCCGGATCCCAGCCTGGCCTGATCGGCCAGGCTCGCCCGGCTACCTGGCGGCGACCGCCACCGGCTTCTCGATCGGCACGCCGATGAGGCTGCCCCACTCGGTCCACGAGCCGTCGTAGTTGCGGACGCGGCGGTAGCCGAGCAGCTCGTGGAGGACGAACCACGAGTGGCTCGATCGCTCGCCGATCCGGCAGTAGGCGATGACGTCCTTGTCGGGCGTGATCGCCCTTGGCCTCGTACAGCGACGCGGAGCTCCTCGGGGCTCTTGAACGTGCCGTCCTCGCGGACCGTCTGGGCCCACGGGATCGACGCGGCGCCCGGGATCCGACCGGCCCGCTGCGCGGTCTCGCTCATGCCGGGCGGGGCGATGATCTCGCCGTTGTACTCGGCCGGCGAACGGACGTCGACCAGCGCCAGCTCCGGGTCGCCGAGCCGCGGCAGGATGTCGTCGCGGAACGCGCGCAGCGCGAAGTCGGGCTCGGGCAGCTGGTAGCCGGTCGCCGCGTGGCTCGGCTCATCGATCGTGATCGGCAGGCCCGTTGTCGAGCCAGAACTTGCGGCCGCCGTTGAGGATCCGGACGTCCTCGTGACCGAACAGCTTGAGCTGCCAGTAGGCGAACGCCGCGAACCAGTTGTTGTTGTCGCCGTAGAGGACGATCGTCGTGTCGGGTCCGATCCCGCTCTTCGACAGCAGCGCCGAGAAGTCCTCGCGGCTGGCGAGGTCGCGTCGGACGCCGTCGGACAGCTGGCTGGTCCAGTCCCAGCCCACGGCGCCGGGGATGTGGCCCTGGCTGTAGGCGGTCGTGTCGACGTCGACCTCGACGAAGCGGACGTTCGGGTCGGAGAGATGCGCGATGGCCCAGTCCGCGTCGACGAGGACGCGGTCGCTGGCGTAACCGGGGACGGTCATCGGGTGCTCCTGGGTGCAGCTGGGGCGGACAGGTGGGTCGGCGGAGCGGCGGGTGACCGACCGTCAGGGTCGGGCCCGCCTCCGACACATGCATCGGCCCGGCGCTCCGATGCCCCGGCGTGGCGCGGGTCAGTCATCGAAGCCCCCCCCGTCGCGGCGGCTGAAGTCGGTCAGGGCGGCCCGGCAGGCGGTCGCCGCGCGCTCGACCTGGCGGACGATCCACGGGTCGACCCGGCTCTAGTCCTCGATCGTGACGGCGGCGCCGTACGGACCGTCCTCGACGACGATCCCTGACCCGTTCCGGTAGTCGGCCATCCAGTTCGCCTGGAGCTGGAGGAGGACGTCGGCGACGACCGGCGCGCTGAACGCCCAGTCCAGGTGCCGGGCGTTGAGGGCGGCGGCGATGTCGTCGATCCGGGCCGGCCGGCCGCGCTCGATCCGGGCGACCAGCCGCGAGGACCCGGAGCGGTCGTGAACGGATCGCCCGCGGCCGCGATCGTCGGCGGGCGGAGGCTCCGCGTCCGGCAGGCCGGCCGGCGCGGGTCGGAGCGACCAGCGAGCCGGGTGCGGCGATCGGGGCGGCGGTCACGGTGGAGGCACCTGCAGGCTAATTCCGACGAAGCAGGTAGGGATTGGGCGCCGAGGATAGCACGGCACCCGACGATCGGCCAAGAGGCGACCGACCCACGACCCGGGCTGCGTTCGCCGAGTCGCGCTCGGGTTGCGTCGACTTCATCGTTCCGCTACACGGTCTGAGCGCCCGTGCCGCACACTGGTCCCTCACCGCCAGACCGCACAGGCCACCGAATGACCACCGCACAGCCCGACGAGACCCCGACCGAGACCCCACAGGCGCCACCGCCACCGCTCTGGCCACCGACCGCTCCGCCGGCGGCGGCCCCGGTCGACCGCCCGGCCTGGGCTCCCCCGCGCGAGTATCCGGCGCAACGGAGCCTGCCGTCGGTCGCCAAGGTGGTCGGCGCGATCGTCGTCCTCGTCGCGGTCTTCGCCGCCGGCATCGGCGTCGGCAAGAGCGACAGCTCCGGCATCCGGCGCGGGCTGCAGGCTCGATCGCGGTCCCGTCGTCCCTGCCGCCCGAGTTCGCGACCTACACGGAGGCCTGGCAGATCCTCCACGACAACTATCGTCGACCCGTCGGCGCTCGACCCGCAGAAGCTCACCTACGGCTCGATCAACGGCCTCGTCGAGGCGGTCGGCGACACCGGCCACACCCGTTTCCTGACCCCGGATGAGGTCAAGAACCAGCACACCTCGCTGAGCGGCTCGAGTCGTCGGCATCGGCGCCCTGATGAACACCGACCAGGGCGCCCCGATCATCCAGTCGGTCATCCCCGGCGGCCCCGCGGATCGCGCCGGCCTCCGCTCCGGCGACCGGGTCCTGACCGTCGACGGGACGTCGACCGACGGCCTCGACATCGACGACGTCGTCAAGCCGATCCGCGGCGACGCCGGGACGACGGTCAAGCTGTCGATCCTCCACCAGGGCGAGACGGCCCCGGTCGACTACAGCATCGTCCGCGAGAAGGTCGCCGTCCCGGCCGTGTCGTGGAGCGCTGATCCCGGGCACGACGCTGGCCGACTCCGCCTCGAGGAGTTCTCGAACGGGTCGGCCAAGCAGGTCGAGGACGCGATCGTCGCCGCCAAGCAGGCCGGGGCGACCGGGATCGTCCTCGACCTGCGCGGCAACCCCGGCGGGTACGTCGGCGAGGCCGTCGACATCGCCAGCCAGTTCCTCAAGGACGGGATCGTCTACCAGCAGCGCGACAAGAGCGGCAAGGTCGAGAAGGTGCCGGTCAAGTCCGGCGGGCGAGGCGACCGACATCCCGCTCAGCGTCCTCGTCGACCTCGGCACCGCCAGCTCGGCCGAGATCGTCGCCGGAGCGATCCAGGACGCCGGCCGGGGCAAGCTCATCGGCCAGAAGACGTTCGGCACCGGGACGGTCCTCAACGAGTTCAGTCTCAAGGACGGGTCCGCCCTCCTCGTCGGCACGGTCGAGTGGCTGACCCGGGACGGGCGCCAGATCTGGAATCACGGGATCGAGCCCG
The DNA here is from genome assembly GCA_963837825.1 of uncultured Chloroflexia bacterium. Classification (GTDB taxonomy): domain Bacteria; phylum Chloroflexota; class Limnocylindria; order Limnocylindrales; family CSP1-4; genus Chersky-267. The sequence goes on along the minus strand of CAWIOR010000011.1, from coordinate 348,027 downwards.
ACATCCCCCTCGAGTCGGACCCGGCCGGCAAGATCGTCACGCCGGGCGAGCTGTCGGCGCTCGGCTCGGACGGTCTGGCGAAGTCGGGCGACGCACCGCTGCTCAAGGCGATCGAGCTGCTCAAGGGCAGCTGATCCGGGCGTCGGACAGGACGACCGGCGGTCCGGTCGGTCAGAGCAGCTCGCCGTGGGCCGACCCGGTCGGCTCGCCGTCGCGCGGCCGGGGCTCCTCGCCGGGGCCGTATGTCGGTCGGGCTCCGGCGGCCCGCTGCTCCTCGCTGAGCACGTCGCCCGGCTCGACGACCCCGGCGTTCGTGTCGGTCGCCGCTCGCTCACCGTCGAGCAGGCCGCCGCCGGCCCGGGTCGAGGACCGCGAGCGGCTCGCGTCGCCCGGCCCTCGATCGCGCCGACCCCGAACGGGACCCACTTGCTCGGGTCCTGGAGGCGGTGCTGCTCGACGTTGCCGCGCTGGTGGATCTCCTCGAAGCCGCGTGGCTCGATCCACATCCGCTCGCCCTCGAGCAGGCCGAGGACGCCGGACTGGCCGGGCTCCGGGCGCTCGTGCTGGCAGTACGCGCAGGCGGCCTTGTCGTGCTGCTGGTAGGTCGGCGGCTCCTCGTAGGTCGTGATGTAGCCCTCGTAGTTGCGCAGGACCACCTTGTGGTCCGAGTAGCTGATCAGGTAGTTCGGCATGACCGGGATCTTGCCGCCGCCGCCCGGGGCGTCGATGACGTAGGTCGGGACGGCGTAGCCGCTGGTGTGGCCGCGCAGGCCCTCCATGATCTCGAGCCCCTTGCCGACCGGCGTCCGGAAGTGGCCGGAGCCCTCGACCAGGTCGCACTGGTAGAGGTAGTACGGCCGGATCCGGTTCTCGACCAGCCGATGGACGAGCGCGCGCTGGATGTGGACGCAGTCGTTCACCCCGGCGAGGAGGACCGACTGGTTGCCGACCGGCAGGCCCGCCCTGGTCAGCTTGTCGACCGCCCGGCTCACCTCGGGCGTGATCTCGTTCGGGTGGTTGAAGTGGAGGTTGATCCAGAGCGGGTGGTACTTCTCGAGCATCGAGCACAGCTCGTCGTCGATCCGCTGGGGCAGGAAGACCGGGACCCGCGAGCCGATCCGGATGATCTCGATGTGGGGGATCTCGCGCAGCCCGCGGAGGATCGACTCGAACAGCTTCGGGGCGAGGGTGAGCCCGTCGCCGCCGCTGATCAGGACGTCCCGGACCTGCGGGGTCCGGCGCAGGTAGTCGAGCTGGGCCTCGTGCTCCTTGCGGTTGAAGTTCTGGGTCGGGTCGCCGACGATCCGCGACCGGGTGCAGTAGCGGCAGTAGCTGGCGCACTGGGTCGTGACCAGCATCAGGACCCGGTCCGGGTAGCGGTGGACGAGCCCGGGCACCGGCGAGTGGCGGTCCTCGGCCAGCGAGTCCTCCATCATCGCGGTGAAGGCCTGCTGCTCGCGCCCGAGCGGGATGACCTGGCGGCGGATCGGGTCGGTCGGGTCCTTCGGGTCGATCAGGCTGATGAAGTACGGGGTGATGTCGACCCGGAACTTGTCCGGGGCGCTGAGCCCCAGCCGCTCCTCCTCGGTCAGCTCGAGGATCTGCTCGATCTCCTCGAGATCGTTGACCCGGTGGCTGAGCTGCCAGCGCCAGTCGTTCCATTGCTCGTCGGGGACGTCCGCCCAGAGCGGCGCGCGGCGGCTGACCGCCGGTCGGCCGTCCGGCCCGAGCGCCTGGGCGGGGTCGCGGCGGTTCACGAACGGCGCCGCCTCGGCCGCCTTCACGATCGCCTGGCGGCTCTCCGCCGGTCCTGATCTCCTGGGCGTCCACGCTGGCCTCCTGGTCGCTACCGAGACGTCGTCCGGGCGCAGCCTCCGGCGCGCCTCGCCGACCGTGCCTGACGCATAAAGTCTATGCAGACTGGATAGGGGTCCGATGATACGGCAGCCGATCGGACGGGTCCAGCGGACGTCCGGGGGATGAGCGGCGGTCACCAGGACCGGCGGCATCGACCGGGCGGCGACCCGCCGTGCGCCGGTCAGGCCTCCGGGATCATTCCCCGATGACGCTCCACAGGAAGCCCATCATGATGAAGAACCCGGTGAACATCGCGATCAGGGCGAGCGCCCCGTAGGGCGAGTTCGCGCCCTCGTGCGGGACGAGCAGCAGACCGAACCCGAACACGACCGCCCAGCCGACGAACAGGACGGCGAACAGGATCTTCGTGTTGGGCATCTTGACCATCCGGCGCAACGCCGACGGACGGCCTTCCGCGACCGATGCCGCTCGCATGAAGATGAACACCATCAGGCCGGCGATCCCGATCGCGATCATGAACGCCACGAACGACTCGGGGAACTTGCTGAAGGGCGCCAGGAGCAGCTGCACGGGACGGGCCTCCGCAGGTGGCCGACGGTGACCGCCGCATGCTAGCAGACGCGACCCCGGCGGCGCGGCGGGCCGGTCCGGCGGGCCGGCGGAACGTTCCGGGCGCGGCCGCTACGATGGGCCCATGCCCCACCCGTCCCGGCCGGCGTCGGGCCGTGCCATCCGCGCCTCGGCCGGCACCGGATCTCGCGCGTGACGGCCTTCGAGCGGCTCGGCCGCCTCGTCCACCGGCATCGCCGCTGGGTGATCGCCGGGTGGGCCGTCCTCCTCCTGGTCGCCCTGCCGATCGCGCCCCGGGTGGCGTCGGCCCTGCGCGCCGGCGGCTTCACCCTCGACAGTCTCGAGTCGGCCCGGGCGCGCTCGCTCCTCGAGCGCGAGCTGGGCCTCCCGCCGTCCGCCCTCGTCCTCGTCTACACGAGCAGCACCGACCTCGCCGGCACGCCGACGTTCGAGGCCGCCGCCGGGGCGGCCGCGACGGCCGCCGGCGGCGCACCGCACGTGACCGGGATCCTGTCCCACGCGATGGCTCCCGACCAGGTGTCGGCCGACCGGACGACCGCCTACGACGTCATCCTCCTCGACCTCCCGCCGGACCATTCCCCGGACGCGCTGCCGGGGGTTCGCGAGCGACTCGCCGCGCTGCCGGCCGGCCCGGTCGAGGTCGCGCTGGCCGGCGGTCCGGCGTTCTACGGGGACATCCAGTCCGTCTCCGAGACCGACCTCCGGCGGAGCGAGATCGTGTCGCTGCCGATCGCCGCCCTGGCCCTCCTGGTGGTCTTCGGGTCGGTCGTCGCCGCGGGCCTGCCACTGGCGGTCGGCGGCGGCGCCGTGCTGCTCGCGCTGGCGGTCATCTGGGCCGTCGCGCAGGTCACCCAGATGAGCATCTTCGTGCTCAACCTGGCGACCCTGCTCGGGCTCGGGCTCGGGGTCGACTACTCGCTCCTGATGACCAGCCGGTTCCGCGAGGAGCTGCGGCGGCGGGCCGCGGCGGGCGGCAACGACGGGTCCGACCCCGAGGCGCGGAGCGCGGCGATCGAGGTGGCCGTCCGGGTCACCGTCGCGACCGCCGGGCGGGCGGTCTTCTTCTCGGGCCTGACCGTCCTCCTCGGGCTGACCGGGCTCGTCCTGTTCGAGTTCCCGATCCTCCGCTCGGTCGGGATCGCCGGGGCGATCGTGGTCGGGCTCGCCGTGGCCGCCGCGCTGACCCTGCTGCCGGCGATCCTGAGCCTGCTCGGCGATCGAGTCGACGCGATCCGCATCCGGCGCGTCAACGACGCCCAGGACACGAACGGGCCGTGGGCTCGCCTCGCCCGCCGGGTGATGGACCAGCCGGTCGCGGTGTTCATCCCGACCCTCGCCTTCCTGCTCGTCCTCGGCGCACCGTTCCTGCACGTCCGGTTCAACGCGCCGGACGCGACGATCCTGCCGCCCGACGTCCCGTCGCGGGCCGCCTTCGACCATCTCGACGAGCAGTTCGGGGAGGGCCGCTTCGCGCCGATCTACCTGGCGATCCGGACGACCGGCCCGGCGACCTCGCCGGCCAACGTCGCGGCCCTGTTCGACTACTCGCGCCGGCTCGCGGCCGACCCCAGGATCGAGCAGGTCGACGGCCTCGTCGACGTCGACCCTCGGCTGACCAAGGCCCAGTACCTGCTCCTGTACCAGGCGCCGTCAGGGCCGCCCGACCGATTCGTGGCGACCGCGCTCGCCGCGACGACCAGGAACGACCTCACCCTGTTCACGCTGACGACGCCGTACGGGCCGAACGCCGATGCGGCCCGGACCCTGGTCGGCGAGCTCCGGGCGGCGAACGGCCGGCTGGCGCCTCCCGTCGGGACGAGCGTCCTGGTCGGCGGTGGCGCGGCGGACGTCGTCGACGTGGTCGACGGGATCGGGGCCGGCTTCCCCCGGACGGCCCTGTTCATCTTCGTCTCGACGTACCTGGTCCTGTTCGTCCTGCTCCGCTCGGTCGTCCTGCCGGCCAAGGCGCTGGTGATGAACACGCTGTCGATCGTGGCCGCCTTCGGTGCCCTCGTCTGGATCTTCCAGGACGGCAACCTGTCGGCCATCCTGGGCTTCCAGCCGCTGGGCTACGTCGAGACGACCCAGCCGGTCATCCTGTTCTGCGTCCTGTTCGGGCTGTCGATGGACTACGAGGTCTTCCTGCTGTCCCGGATGAAGGAGGTCTGGGACCGGACCGGCGAACAACACCGAGGCGGTCGCCCGGGGCCTCGAGCGGAGCGGCCGGATCGTCACCTCGGCCGCCCTGATCGTCGTCGTCGTGGCCGGCTCGTTCGCGTTCGCCGACATCGTGCTGATCAAGGCGATCGGACTCGGGGTGGCCATCTCGGTCGCTCTCGACGCCACGATCGTCCGGGCGCTCCTGGTCCCGGCGACGATGCGCCTGCTGGGCGACTGGAACTGGTGGATGCCGGCCCGCCTCGAGCGCTGGGTCGCCGGGCGGCTGCCGGCCTCCGAGGCCGAGACCGAGGCGGCGCTCCGATGACCCGCCGGCCGGGCCGCCATCGCCGGTCCCGCGGGAGCCCGGTCGTCGCGGCCGGTCTCGGGCTGGTCCTCGCCATCGTCGTCGCCGGCTGCTCCGGGCCGATCCTCGCCCAGCCGGCGGCGGGCCGGGCGGCCGGCCCGGCGGCCGCACCGAGCCGCGCGCCGGCGGTCGACCCCCAGCCGATCCGCTTCCCGCAGGACGACGGGCCGCACGACCGGCTGACCGAGTGGTGGTACTACACCGGCCACCTCGTCGACCAGACCGGGGCGCGCTACGGCTTCGAGTTCGTGATCTTCCGGGCCGAGCGGGGCAGGTTCCCGGTGACCTGGGCCTCGCACATCGCCCTGACCGACGAGCACGGCCAGGCGTTCCACTACGCCCAGCGCAGCGAGGTCGGTCCGCAGGTCGACGCCACGGCGACCGTGTCGAGCGGGCCGAACAGCTTCGTGCTGGCGATCTCCGGGTCGGATCCGACCCAGCCGACGACCGACTCGACGCCGTGGGTGATGCGGGGGTATGAGGGCACGGATCGGCTGACCGCCGACCTGTCGCCCGACGAGGCCGCGGCGGCCGGGTCGCCCGGCGGCCTCGGCTTGTCGCTCGACCTGATCGCGACGAAGCCGCCCGACCCTGCACGACGGCGACGGCTGGATCGACTTCGGGCCGGCCGGCGGCTCGTACTACTACTCGAGGACGGCGCTGGCCGCCTCGGGCAGCCTGACCCTGGCCGGCCGGACGCTCGAGGTCCGCGGGTCCGCCTGGTTCGACCACCAGTGGGGCGACTTCATCTCGCGTCGGCGCTGGCGGCTGGGACTGGTTCGCGCTCAACCTGGCCGACGGCACCGACCTCACGCTCTCGCTCGTCCGGGCGGCCGACGGCTCGTACCCGCTCGTCTACGGGACACTGGTCGATCGGGACGGCCGTTCCCGGCACCTGGATCGCTCGGCGTTCTCGGTCACGGTCACGGGTCGCTGGACGATCGCCCCGGACGGGCGCGGAGTACCCGGCCGGCTGGGTCGTCGAGGTGCCCGGCGAGCGGCTCACGATCGAGCTGTCGCCGACCGTCGCGGCACAGGAGCTGGACACCCGGGCGACGACCGGCGTCGTCTACTGGGAGGGGTCGCAGGTCGTCCGGGCCAGCCGCGCCGGGATCGCACTCGGCGGCGAGGCCTACGTGGAGCTGACGGGCTACGGACCGCCCTAGGGCGCGCTCGGGTTGGCCTGGATCTTGATGCGGTTCGCCGCGGCGAGGGCTTCCATCGCCTTGCGGGTCGATGGGATCGAGGCCAGGACCTTGACCATCCGCTTGGCCGACAGCTTGTACTTCGCGGAGTCCCGGATCGACACGCCGAGCGCGTCGCGGGCCGTCTGGCGGACCTGCTGGTAGAACGCCTCGAGCTGGGCCCGGAGCGGCGCCGCGGCCGGCCAACCGCTCAGCCGGTCGACGACGTCGCTGCCCCAGGCGGCATCGGCCGCGATGGCCCGGATCGTGGTCGCCGCGGTGACCGCGTTGAACGACTTCGCCTTGGCCTGCTTGTTCAGGTTGCCGGCCGAGGCGGCCAGTCGGTCCTCGATCGTCACGGCCAGCCGGAGGGCGGTCGCCGCCTCCGCCGGGACGGGCCCGCTGACCAGGCCCGGATCGCCGCTGGCACCCGGCAGCTCGCCCGGTGCGACGCTCGCGGCCGGGACGTCGGCGGCCGTCGAGGCGGGTCGCCCGGCAAGGGCGAGGACCACCGCGAGGCTGGCGCCGACGATGAGCCCGACCACGGTGCCGCTGACGATGAGCAGCGCGCCGTGGCGGAGCGGGACGCCGGCGAGCACCCGCAGCCCGCAGCCCGGGCACTGGGTCCGGGTCAGCCCGAGCGGGCGTCCGCAGGTCGGGCACGCGACCTGCGGACCCCTGGGCGTGTCGGTGGCCGGCATCGCCGGCGGAATCGCGTCAGAGAACCCATCGGGCGAGGCGACCGGGCCGGCGACCCGGTTGCGAAGCCCCCGCAGGACGTTGATCGCCATGGAGATGCGGTCTCCGGATGCGCTCGACAGCCGGCGCTGGACGGCAGCGCCGGTCGAGCCCTCCGAATGTAGGCCCGGATCACGCGCTTTGCGACCCGACGAAGGTCCCGCCCGACGCCGGTACCCGACCGCGACGACCGCGCCCGGTTCGGCACGAGAACGGGCCGAATGGCCCATGGACGATCGATCGGCGTGCTAATATAAGTAAGCTGCTTACTATTCAAAAGGAGCCCCTCGATGGAACGGTCCCTCCGTCCGTCCGGTGCCGGCCTCGTCCGTGCCGGCCTCGCCGTCGCGATCGCGGTCGTCCTGGCAGCCTGTGCCTCCGGAGCGGCCCCGGCCTGGACCTATGCGCCCCCGGCCGCCTCGCCCGGAGCGGCCGCCGGCGCTACCCGTCGCCGCATCGTCCAGCGCCCCGGCGTCCGCGGCGCCGGCCTCGAGCGCGGGCTCCACGACCGCCGCCGGGGCCTTCGAGGTCGACGCCTTCGACCTCGGCTTCAAGCCGGCCGAGGTCACCGTCCCGGCCGCCGGGACCTACACGGTGACGTTCAAGAACACCGGCTCGATCCTGCACGACCTGACCTTCGCCGACGGCACGAAGATCGCCGCCGACGCCGGCCAGACCGCCACCGGCACGGTGAACGTCCCGGCGGCCGGGATCACCTTCATCTGCTCGATCCCGGGCCACGCCGACGCCGGGATGAAGGGCACGGTCACGGTCGCCGGTCAGACGGCCGGCAGCAGCGGCGGACAGCCACGGCGGTCCGGCTCCGACCACGAACGTCGCCGCCGACCCGAACGCGCCGAAGTACACCCTCTACGACGCGACCGCGCCGAAGGTCCTCGACGGCACGACCCACGACATCGACCTCGTCGTCCAGGAGAAGCTGATGACCGTCGCCGACGGGTTCGTCCAGGCCGTCTGGACGTTCAACGGCACGGTCCCCGGCCCGGTCATCCGGGTCCATCTCGGCGACACGATCCGGGTCCATCTCAAGAACCCGGCCACCAACAAGCTCCCGCACAGCGTCGACTTCCACGCCAGCCAGGTCGCCTGGAACGACGAGATGACCTCGATCAACCCGGGCGAGGAGAAGCTCTACGAGTGGAAGGCCGACTACGCCGGCGTGTGGATGTACCACTGCGGCACGGCGCCGGCGCTGCACCACATCGCCAACGGCATGTACGGGATGGTCATCGTCGAGCCGAAGGGCGGCTTCAAGCCGGTCGACAAGGAGTTCGCCCTCGTCCAGAGCGAGTGGTACCTCGGCCAGCAGGGCCAGCCGGTCGACCTGACCAAGGCGTCCGCCGGCAATCCGGCGCCCGACTACGTCGTCTTCAACGGCGTCGCCAACCAGTACAAGGACAACCCGCTGGCCGTCCCGACCGGCGGCAAGGTCCGGATCTTCGTCCTCGATGCCGGCCCGAACATCGACAGCTCGTTCCACATCGTCGGGACGATCTTCAACACGGTCATCAAGGAAGGCATCCAGCTGACCCCGGACAACCCCGGCCACTACGGCTCGCAGGCGGTCGACCTGTCGCCCGCCCAGGGCGCGATCGTCGAGCTGACGACGCCCGAGGACGGCCTCTACCCGATCGTCACCCACGCCTTCAACTTCGTCGGGCGCGGCGCCCTCGGCCTGCTCCAGGCCGGCGACGGCGATCCGAAGAACTGACCCGGAGCCAACGATGCGACCGGACCTGACCAAGCGAGCCGACTACGCCATCCGGGCGATGATCTCGTTGGCCAGGTCCGGCGGGGACGAGCCGCTGAGCGCCCGGCGGATCGCCTCCGAGATGGGCATCCCCGCCCGCTTCCTGCCCCAGGTGATGGCCGACCTCGGGCGCTCCGGCCTGGTCCAGTCCGCCGCCGGACGGAACGGCGGGCATCGCCTGGCGCGGCCGGCCGGCGAGATCGACCTGCTCGAGATCATCGAGGCGATCGAGGGGGACAGCCGGCGCCGCACGTGCGTCCTGCGCGGAGGCCCATGCAACGCGACCGGTCAGTGCGACGTGCACGCGGTCTTCTTCGCCGCCCAGGAGGCGCTCCTGCAGACGCTGTCATCGGCGGACCTCGCCACGGTCGCCGGCTTGAACGGGCGATCCGGCGGCCATCCCGGCTGAGCCCCGCTACCGGACCGGGCGCCGTGACCGCTCAGTCGCCGGCCTTCACCCCGCGGAGGACGAGCGCCGCCGCCAGCCAGCCGGCGATGACCGTCACCCCGTAGCCGACGCACCAGACGCACACGGCGTGGAGGACGAACAGCTCCACATAGGTCAGGTAGGCGACGAAGACGATCCCGAACAGGCCCAGGCCGTAGGCCGCCAGCAGGCCGCGCCGGTCGCCCAGTCGCCACCAGACCAGGCCGAGACCGGCGGTCAGCGCCGAGAAGGCCATCCCGAGGGCCGCCGTCGGGATGCCCAGGATCGAGCTGTACTCACTCTTGGCGACGTAGTCGCAACCGCCCACCGGGCCGCACACGGGCAGCCCGCCGGCGAGCTTCGTGAGGGTCAGGTAGGCGGCGATCGCCAGCCCGATCGCGCTGATCGCGGCGATGACCAGTCCGGACCGCCGGGCCGTCACGGCGCCGCTGAGGCGGAGCTCGCCGACGGCACGACCGAGGGCGCCGCGGACCCGGCGGCGGCGATCGCCGCGTCGATGGCCGCGTAGAGGTCGTCCCACGACGTGAACGTGGACAGCGCCACGATCTGCCCGTCGAGGACCAGGGTCGGGGTCCCCGTCACCTTCGCCGCGACCCCTGCCTGCGTCTCGGCGGTCACGGCCGGGCGCTCAGCGCCACCCGTCGTAGCAGGCCTGCCAGGCGGATCGGTCGAGACCGATCCGGTCGGCGATGGCGGTCAGGCGGTCGGTCGAGAACCAGCCCTTGTTCTCACCGTTCTGGTTGGCGTACAGCCACCCGTGGTAGTCCCAGAACTTGTCCTGCTGGCCGGCGCACCGAGCGGCCGACGCGGCGTCGAGCGACTCCTGGCCGATGAACGCGAAGTCGTGGAACGTGTAGCGGATCTTGCCCGTGACGACGTAGCGCTGGATGATCGTCGGCTCGATGGCCTCGCTGTAGTTGCCGCAGGCCGGGCACTGGAAGTCCTCCCACGACTCCAGGCTGACCTTGGCCGTCGCGGCGCCGAGGGTCCGCCCGTCACGCACGGCACCGGCCGGGATGTCGGCGGCAGGTGGGTTCAGGGAGACCGTGGGCGAACCGCCGGCCGAAGCCCCGGGACTGGATGACGCCGTCGCGGGGCTGGACGAGCCCGTCCCTCCGCCGGTCGAGCCGGGGCGCAGGTTGACGGCGGCGATCACGACCAGGGCGACGACCACTGCGGCGATCGTCACCAGGGCGATCGGCGATCGCCAGGCCGGCTGGGCGGCGCGCCCTCGGCCCGACCTCGGACGCTGGGCCACCTGGTCGCGCCGCATCGCCTCGCGACGCTCGCGACGGGTGGGCGGGCGGGTCGACGGGCCGCCTCGATCCGGGTTCTTCGTGGACAGGGTGGACTCCTCGCTCGGCGCAGGGTGTTCGCGACAGCCTAGCGCAGGCGACGGTCCCACCCTCGGGCCGAGGGTCGCCCGAATCGGGTGCCATCCGGCCCGCCCGGCAGGAGCGACCGTCGTCACTGAGACTCGGTCTCGACAAGGTCACTGAGACCGGGTATCATCCGAGCCGATGACCGACGCACGACCGCTGGTCGCCGCCCTGGACGGAGCCGGATACCGGATCACCGCGCCGCGCCGGGCGCTGGCCGAGCTGATCTCGGAGCGGCGCGGGCACTTCAGCGCGGCGGACCTGGTCGCGGCCGCCCGGACCCGCCGGCTGGGCATCGGCCGGGCGACGGTCTTCCGGCTGCTCGAGCTGTTCGAGGACCTCGGCGTCGTCGAGCGGCTCGACCTCCCGAGCGGCGAGCACGCCTATGTCGTCTGCGCGCCAGCCCATCACCACCACGTGGTCTGCTCGTCGTGCGGCCGGACCGACGACGTCCGGGACGCCGGCCTCCAGGCCGCGATCGACGGGATCGCCCGCCAGACCGGCTACCGGATCGACAGCCACCGGGTCGAGCTGTTCGGCCGCTGCCCGGCCTGCGCCCGGACCGCCGACGCCTGACCTCCATCGCCACCAGAGGACCGCCCCATGGATCGCCGTCCGGCCGCTCGATCGCCGGGACCGAGACTCGATACCGAGATCGCCGCGGTGCGGCGGCCCCGTCGCGGGCTCGGGAGGTCGATCACGGCCGTGGCCCTCGGGCTGGTCGTCGGGCTGAGCGCGGCCGCCTGCTCGCCGGATTCGGCCACCTCGACGCCCGCGCCCGGATCGAGCGGCGCGCCGATCGACGTCGTCACGACGACCACCGTCTTCGCCGACATCGTCCGGAACGTCGGCGGCGACCGGGTCTCGGTCGAGTCGATCATCCCGGCCGGGGTCGGGCCGGAGGACTACGAGCCGAAGCCGGACGACGCCCGGAAGCTGGCGGTCGCCCGGCTCATCGTCAAGAACGGGGTCGGTCTCGACGACTTCCTCGACCGGCTGCTCGACGCGAACTCGACCAGCGCGCCGCTGCTGACCCTCGGCGACGGGATCCCGACGATCAGCGTCGACGGCGAACCGAACCCGCATTTCTGGCTCGATCCGACCCTCGTCCGCGATCACTACCTGCCGGCCATCGTCGCTCAGCTGAGCGCGCTCGACCCGGCCGGCCGGTCGACGTACGAGGCGAACGCGGCGGCGTATGCCGGCCGGCTCGACCAGCTCGACGCCGCCCTGGTCGCACAGGTCGTGACGATCCCGGCCGGGAACCGGAAGCTGGTGACGTTCCACGATGCCTTCCCGTACTTCGCCCGCCATTTCGGGTTCGAGCTCGTCGGGGTGATCCTCCGGAATGTCGGCCAGGACCCGACCGCGGCCGAGTTGGCCGACCTGGTGGCCACGGTCAGGGCCGCCCAGGTGAAGGCCGTCTTCAGCGAGGCCCAGTTCAACCCGAAGCTCGCCCGGACGCTGGCCGACGAGGCCGGCATCAGCCAGGTCGTGACGACCATCTACAACGACGCGCTCGGGCCCGCACCGGCCGACACGTATCTTGGGATGATGTCCTGGAACGTGGACCAGATCGTGATGGCGCTGCGATAGGCGCCCCAGGGGAGGCACCCGTGATCGAGACGGACCCGGCCGCCCGACCCGCGGCGGTCCCGGCCCCGGGAGCGCCGGCGATCCGGCTGCGTGGCCTGTCGGCCGGATACGGCGATCGGCTCGCGCTCGAGGCGGTCGACCTCGACGTCTCGGCGGGCTCGCTGCTCGCGGTCATCGGACCGAACGGCGCCGGCAAGAGCACGCTGCTCAAGGTCATCGCCGGGCTGCTCGACCCGCGGGCCGGGTCGATCGAGGTCCTCGGGACGGCACCCGGCGTGGACGCCCGGCGAGTGGCCTACGTCCCCCAGGCGGAGCTGGTCGACTGGGAGTTCCCGGTGACCGTCGGCGAGGTCGTGATGATGGGCCGGGTGCCCCGGATCGGGATCGGTCGGGGCCCGGGTCGCCACGATCATCACCTGGTCGGCGTGGCCCTCCAGACGGTCGGCATGCACGAGTTCATCGACCGCCAGATCGGCGCCCTGTCCGGCGGTCAGCGCCGGCGGGTGTTCCTCGCTCGGGCCCTGGCGGCCGAGCCGGACCTCTACCTCCTGGACGAGCCGGTCACCGGGGTCGACGCCACGACCCAGGAGGACCTGATGGACGTGCTCGAGGCCGAGGCCCGGGCCGGCAAGACGGTCGTGGCGACGACCCACGACCTGGCCTGCGCCGCCCATCGCTTCCAGCAGGCGGCGCTGATCAACCGACGCCTCATCGCGATCGGGCCGGCCAAGGACCTCATCCTGGACCAGCGTCTGCTGGCCGAGACGTACGGTGGTCACGTCCTGGTCCTGCCGGATCTCGGCCGTGGCGCGCTCGTGCTCGACGACGCCCACCACCACGACGAGCCGGCCGGCAGCGACCGGCACTTCCACGAGGATGCGCGGTCGTGAGCATCGTCTCGCTGCTGGCCGATCCATGGGCCCTCGGGTTCATGCAGCGCGCCCTGGTCGCGGCGCTCCTGGTCGGGATCGTCTGCGCGGTGATGGGCACGTTCGTGGTCCTCAAGGGGCTCGCCTTCATCGGCGATGCGGTCAGCCACGCCGCGTTCCCGGGGCTGGTCATCGCCTACCTGCTCGGGGTCCCCCTGTACCTCGGCGGCGCCGTGGCGGCGGTGCTGACCGCCCTGGCGATCGGAGCGGTCTCCCGGCGGGGTGGCCTCCGCTTCGACACCGCCGTCGGCGTCCTGTTCGCGGGGACGTTCGCGCTCGGGATCTTCCTGTTCAGCACGATCGACAACTACGTCGCGGACCTGTTCAGCTATCTCCTCGGGAACGTCCTCGGCATCTCGTTCGGCGACCTCGTCCAGATCGCCGTGCTCGGGGTCGTCGTCCTGGCGGCGCTGTTCATCCTGCGCAAGGAGCTCCTGTATGCGGCGTTCGATCCGGCCGGCGCCGCGGCCTCCGGCCTGCCGGTGACCACGCTCGAATACCTCCTGCTCGGACTGCTCGGGGTGACGATCGTGGTCAGCATCCAGGCGGTCGGGATCATCCTGGTCGTGTCGATGCTGGTGACGCCGGCGGCGACGGCCCAGCTCGTCGTCGTCCGGTTCGGCCGGATGGTCACCCTCGCCGTGGCGGTGGCGGGCGCATCCGCGGTCGTCGGGCTGTACCTGAGCTACTACCTCAACGTCGCGTCCGGCGCCTCGATCGTCCTCGTCGAGACCGGCCTGTTCCTGGTCGCCCTCGCGTTGTCGCCGCGTCGCGGCCTGCTCGCTCGCCGGAGACGGGGCCCCGAGGCCGTCGCGCCCGGCCAGAGCTGACGAGCGGGGTCGCGCGACCCGAACGTACCGGGCCGGCCTGGGAAGGATTCACCAGCGGCGGGGCGAAACCTTCGCCCGCATCCTTGCCTCGGACCAGATACCACCCCCTGCCGCCGGGAGCACCATGACCGCCACCGACCGACCGACCGCCACGAGCCGCAGCTCATGCGCCTGAGCGGACCGCGCTTCGCGATCCTGCTCGGCCTGCTCGGCCTCGGGATCGTCGTCGCGACCGACCAGATCGTGCCGGCCAGCTCGGCCTACCAGGCCCAGACGCGGGTCTGGCTGGCCGCCCGGGCAGCCGGGATCGTGTCCTATCTCCTCCTGACCGGCCAGATCGTGTTCGGGCTGATCCTGAGCCATCCGACCAACCAGGCGACCTGGAAGCTGTCGAAGCGGCTCTTCCCGTGGCACGAGAACCTGTGGGTCTTCGTCCTGGCCTTCCTCGGCGTCCACATCGTCAGCCTGATCCTCGATCCGTACGCCGGTGTCGGGGTGACCGGGACGTTCATCCCCGGCCTGTCGAGCTACCGCAGCTCGCCGGTCGCGCTCGGGACCCTGGCGATGTACGCCCTGATCCTGACCGGCGTCACCGCCCGCTACACCAGGCTCCTGCCGACCGGCTTCTGGCTGAAGCTCCATCGCTTCAGCATCGTCGTGTTCATCCTCGCCTGGCTGCACGGGATCCTGGCCGGGACCGACACGACCGTGCTCCGTCCGCTCTATCTCCTGACCGGGATGGCCGTCCTCATGGCGGCCGCCTACCGCTACTGGGTCAGTCGCAAGGCGCGGCCGACGTTCTCGACCTCCCTCCCGGAGGGCCAGCTCAAGGAGGCGACATCGCGATGATCTCCCACCCGATGATGACGACCCGGATCCTGATCAGGCGCGCGGCGGTCATCGCCGCCGTGACGCTCAGCCTTGCCCTCGGCGCGCTCGCGGTCCGAGCCGCGGCCGACTGGACCGCCGCGTCGGCACCGCTGACGGTCAAACCGGAGTCGGCGGCCTCGCTGACCCAGAAGCTGGCCGATGAGCAGGCCAGGTCGGCCGCCCTCGAGCAACAGCTGGCCAGCCTGACCGGCCAGACCGACTCGCTGACGACCGCCCTCAAGTCCGCCGGCGACCGGATCGCCAGCGACGCCCAGACGGCCAAGGCGCTGCGGGCGAAGCTCGCAGCCGCACAGAAGAAGCTTGCCGCGCTCAACCGGGCCGCCCAGCGGTCGGGCAGGAACGTCAGCGCACCGAGGAAGGCGACCAGCAGCACGCGTCCCAGCAGCGGCGGTGGAGGCGGCGACGATGGCGGCGAGGGCGGGGAGCCGAAGGATGACTGACGCCATCAGCCGCCCGCGATGGCCGGAGGCGGCCGGCGGCGGCCCCGTCGCCCGGGTGGCCGCTCCGGCGCGGCCGGTCGCCCGGGTGGCCGAGGCCCGTCGGCCGATCCACATCGCGGTCGTCGTCGGGCTGTCGGCCGGCGCCTACGCCGCGTCGCTCGCCGGGGTGACGGCCCTCCAGGCCGCCAGCGACCGCCAGTTGGCCGAGGCGAACGCGCCGGCCGGGGAGGCGATCTCGGCCCTGACCGAGGAGCACGACCGACTCGGCGACCGCCTCGCCGCGGCCGGGTCGGCCTACGGCTCGGCCGCGAGCGCCTACGCCGACATCACCGCGAAGATGGCCCAGGTCGAGAAGCGTCTCGACAAGCTGGCCGGGCAGGTCTCCAAGGTCCAGGGTGCCGCCGCGTGGAACCCACCGGCGGTCGTCCGGTCCGGGATGCCGAGCATCTCGAGGAGCGTCGCTCCCCCGCCGGCGAAGCCGGCGTCGAACGGCTCGAGCGGCGCGTCGGGCCACTGACCGTCGTCCGTCAGCCAGTCGACGCCGGCACGGGCGCAGGTGGGTCCGCCGGTAGGATGAGCGCCGTGTCCACGTCCGGCGCGACCCACGACTTCGAGCGGCGAGCGATGGGCTCGCCGCTCCGCCTGTCCGTCGTCGGCGCGGAGCCCGATGTCGCCGCCGCGGCCTGGCGCCTGGTGTCCGACGAGTTCGAGGCGTCCGAACAGGCGATGTCGCGCTTCCGCGACTCGAGCGACCTGACCGTCGTCAACCGCGCTGCCGGGAGCGGCCGGTGCGTCCGGGTCGATCGTCGGCTGGTCATGGCCCTGGCCGCCGCCGACCGAGCGGGGCGGATCACCGACGGGCGGTTCGACGCGCGCGTGCTGGGCGACCTCGAACGGCTCGGCTACGCCGGCGTCGACATCGGGGCCGTCGACCGGGACGGCCGCGCGGCGGCGACCGAGCCACCCGGATCGGTCGGCGGCTGGCTGACCGTGGACCCGCGGGCGGCTACGGTCGGCGTCGTCCGGCCGGTGGACCTCGGCGGGATCGGCAAGGGCCTGACGCTCCGCTGGGCATGGCGGCTGATCGAGCGGACCGGCCTCCTGTCCGGCGACGGTGGCGCGCTGCTCGAGGCCGGCGGCGACCTGGTCGCCGGCGGTCCGGCCCCGCAGGGTGGCCCGTGGATCATCGACATCGAGGACCCGGCGGGTGGCTCGCGGCCCGTCGCGGTGGTCGCGGTCCCGGACGGCGCGCTGGCCACGTCGTCGGTCCTGGTGAACCGCTGGACCTCGGTCGACGGGCGGCCCGTTCATCACCTCGTCGACCCGCGGACCGGCGAGCCGGGCGGCGTCGGCCTCCTGTCGGTGACCGTCGCCGGCGCCGACCCCGCCTGGGCCGAGGTCTGGTCGAAGAGCCTGTTCCTGTGCGGGGCCGATGGGATCGCGGAGGTAGCCCGGGCACGGGGTCTCGCCGCCTGGTGGGTCCACGAGGACGGCGGGCTCGAGATGACCGCCGCTGGGCGCGCCCGCACGATGTGGGTCGCCGCCGAGGCCTGACTCGCGGCCGCGGCCGGGGCGGCGGCCGGACCTACCGCCCGAGCGCGGCCTCCAGCTCGGTGGCGCTGGGCATCCCCTCGCGGGCGCCGACCCGGGTCGTGGCCAGGGCGCCGGCGACGACCGCCCGGCGGACCGCGTCCTCGAGCGAGCGCTCCTCGGCGATCGCCGCCGCCAGCGCACCGTTGAAGGCGTCGCCCGCCCCCGTCGTATCGACGGCCTCCACGGCGATCGACGGGATGTCGGTCGTGACGCCCGGGCTGACGAGGAGCGCCCCTGCCGGACCCAGGGTGACCACGACCGCCTCGCCGACACCCGCCCCGGCCGCCGAGGATTCGAGCAGCGTCCGGGCTGCACGGGGGATGTCGGCCGCGGCTGCGGCCGCCGAGGTCGATGCGCGTCCGGACCGCCTCGCCTCGGTCGCGGCGAGGGTCAGCAGCTCGCCGCGGTTCGGTGTGATCACGTCGGCCGCGGCCAGGACGGTCCGGTCGATCCCGTCGGCCGGGGCCGGGTTGAACACCGTCCGCGCTCCGGCCGCCCGGCCGACCCGGAGCGCCTCGCGGACGGTCGCGGTCGGGAGCTCGTGGCAGACCAGGACGACGTCGCCGGCGTGGACGCCGATCCGGTCGAACGCCGGCTCGATCGCCGATGGCTCGAGGGCGGCGTTCGCCCCCGAGGCGACCGAGATCAGGTTCTCACCGCGCCGGTCGACCAGGATGAGCGCGACACCGGTGGCCGCGCCCTCGAGGGTGGCCAGGAACGACACGTCGACGCCTTCCCCGGCGAGCGCAGCCCGAGCCGCGGTCCCGAAGTCGTCGTCGCCCACCGCGCCGACGAACAGGACCGGCCGACCGAGGCGCGCCGCCGCGACCGCCTGGTTGCCGCCCTTCCCGCCGTGGTGCCGCTCGAACGTCCCGCCAGCCACGGTCTCGCCGGGGCTCGGCAGGCGTTCACCGCGGATGACCAGGTCGACGTTGACCGATCCGACGACGACGACGCGGCCGCCACTCAACGGAGGGTCACGAGCCGGTGATGAACTCGCCGCCGTCGACGCCGATGATCTCGCCGTTGATGAAGTCGACCCCGTCGCCGCTGAGCGCGACGATGGTGGCCGCGACGTCCTGTGGCGTGGTCATCCGACCGGTCGGGTTGCGCTTCCGGGTGATCTCGATCATCTGCTCGTGCTCGGGGATCTTGAGCAGGGCCGGGGTGATCGTGACCCCGGCCCGGATCGCGTTGGCGGTGATGCCCTTCCCGGTCCGGGCGAGCTCCATCGCCAGCTGGCGGGTGTGCGATTCGAGGGCGGCCTTGGCGGACGACACGACCCCGTACGACGGGACGACCCGGCTCGAACCCTCCGAGGTCATCGAGAAGATCCTCGAGCCCCGCTCGAGGAACCCACCCCGGTACAGGTCCTGGACCCAGTAGACGAGGCTGTTGGCCATCACGTCCTGGGTCATCTCCATCTTCTTGCGATCGACCGCGTCCTTCGGGTCGGCGGCGATGAACGGAACGAGCGAGCCGAACGCGAGCGAGTGCATCACGACCCGGACGTACGGGTGGCGGCCCTCAGCCTCGGACCGGTCGAACCGCTGGCGCAGGGTCGCCAGCGCGGCGGCCCGCTTCTGGTCGTCGGCGGCGTTCATGTTGATGAACAGGGCCTCCGATCCGGCCGCCTCGATGGCGGCCTTGACCTCCTCGACGTGGGCCAGCCCGGCCCGGAAGTCGAGGTGGACGCCGAAGACGCGGTAGCCGGCCGCGGCGAGCGCGCGCGCCGTCGCCTCGCCCATGCCGCTCGAGGCGCCGAGGATGAGCGCCCAGCGCTCGCGGGTGTCGCTCACGGGGTCCCTCCGGACAGTCGCTGTTGGCCGGTCCAATCTAGCAGCGGACCGCGGCCGGTGGGTCGGGGTCCGTGCAGCGGCGCACGGATCGAACGCGGCGGATCTCTCGCGGGCCTGACGTGGCCCCTCCGCTCGGTGTAGCGTGGCAGCGACGATATCCGGCCTGTCCGTGACGGCCGGATGCCGCACGCTCACCGACCTCGACACGTGATCAACGACCTCGATCCGACCGTCCTCGCCCTTCTCGTCCCGCTCGTCCTCGTCGAGCTCGGGCTCGTCGTCGTCGCCTTGTGGGACCTGACCCGCCCCGGCCGCCGGGTCCGCGGCGACAGCCGGGCGCTGTGGGCGCTCGTGATCATCTTCGTCTCGGCGATCGGGCCCATCCTGTACTTCGTGATCGGCCGGGAGGAGTCGCCCGGAGCCGAGGAGACCGGGGGGCAGCCGCGCCGTCCGGAGCAGGGCGCGGTCACCGGCTGGCGGTCGCCGCCCAGGGCACCGACCTCCGTCGCGGCGCCGACCTCCCCGCTGCCGCTCGAGACCACGACGCCGACGACCGCGGCCCCACCGGTCGAGACGGAGCCGACGCGCCTCCGACCGATGCACGCGACCTTCGCCGGCGTCGCGCCGGCCATCAGCTGCCGTGGCCTGACGAAGCGCTATGAGGGCCCGGCCGGCGTCCTCGCCCTCGACGGCCTCGACCTCGACGTCCCGACCGGATCGATCTTCGGCCTGCTCGGGCCGAACGGCGCGGGCAAGACGACGACCCTTCGCCTCATCACCGGGCTCGGTCACCGGACCGGCGGACAGGCCGCCGTCGCCGGCGTCCCGATCGATGGCGGTAGCCCGGTCCTCGCCCGCCACATCGGCTATCTCGACCAGGATCCCCGGTACTACGGCTGGCTCACCGGCCGCGAGCTCGTGACGATGGTCGCCCAGCTGCACGGGCTGACCGGGGCAGCGGGCCGGGAACGGACGGCCGAGGTCCTCACCCAGGTCGGCCTCGCCGGCGCGGCCGACCGGCGGATCGCGACGTACTCCGGCGGGATGCGTCAGCGGATCGGCATCGCCCAGGCGCTGGTCAACCGTCCGTCCGTCCTCATCCTCGACGAGCCCGTGAGCTCGCTCGACCCGGAGGGCCGGCGCGACCTGCTGGAGCTGATCGCCGACCTGCGAGGCTCGGCGACCGTCCTCTTCTCGACCCATGTCCTGTCCGACGTCGAGCGGATCTGCGACCGAGTCGCGATCCTCGACCACGGACGGCTCGTGACCGAGGGCCCGCTCGACGAGCTGCTCGACCGGTTCGCCCAGCCGATCTACCGGCTCGACCCTGAGCCCGGGCAGGAGGCTGCGGTCGGCCGGCTTGCCGAGACCCTCCGGGCCGCGGCGTGGGTGACCGCCGTCGATATCGCCCACGGCACCCTCCGCGTCACCGTCGCCGACCCGCTGCGAGCCGGCCGTGAGCTCCTGCCGGCAGTGGTCGGGGAGGGACTCACGCTCGCGGCGTACGAGCGGGTCCGGCCGACCCTCGAGGACGTCTTCCTCCGGCTCGTCGGTCGGGGTACCGACGAGGTGGCGCTGTGACCGGCGGGGTCGCCGCGTGATCGGCCTCTCGATCCTCCTCCGCAAGGAGCTCCTCGAGAGCTGGCGGACGCGCCGGATCCCGGTCGTCGTCGGGCTCTTCCTGTTCGTCGGCATCCTGTCGCCGCTCACGGCGCGCTACCTGCCGGAGATCCTCAAGGCCGCCCTCGGCGACCAGGCGACGAGCATCCCCATCCCGACGCCGACGACCGCCGATGCCGTGATCCAGCTCCAGAAGAACCTGGCCCAGTTCGGCGCCTTGACCGCGATCGTCCTGGCGATGGGCCTCGTCGCGAGCGAGAAGGACCGCGGCACGGCGGGCTTCGTCCTGACCAAGCCCGCCTCACGGGGCGCCTTCCTGACCGCCAAGGTCGCGGGGCTCGGGGCGGTCCTGGCGCTCGGGACCGCCCTCGCCGTCGCGGTCGCCTGGGCGTACACGGCGATCCTGTTCGAGCCGCTCCCGCCGGCCGGCTGGGTCGCGTTCGCGGTCCTGTCGTGGCTGTTCCTGATGGTCTGGGCGACGATCACCTTCCTGGCCTCGACCGCTCTCCGCTCGGCGGCGGCCGCGGCAGGGGTCGGCATCGGCGGGCTCCTGGTGCTCTCGCTCGTCGCGGCGATCCCGCCGGTCGGGCGCTGGCTGCCGAGCGGTCTCGACGCCCCGGCGCTCGCGCTCGCGGTCGGCCGATCGTTCGAACCGACCGATCTCGCGACCGCGCTGCTGGGAACGCTGGCGATCGTCGTCGGCTGTGTCGCAGTCGCCTGGCTGTCGTTCCGCCGCCAGGAGCTGTAGCGGCGGTCCGGGGCGGGAAGCGGCACGGGGGTCGGCGCGCTCAGACGACCCCGTCGGCACGTAGCCGGGCGACCGCCTCCGGGTCGTAGCCGAGCTCGGCCAGGATGTCGTCGGCATCCTCCCCGAGGAGTGGAGGCGCGGACCGGATCGTGGCCGGCGTCGCGCCGAGCTTGAACGGGATCCCGAGCTGGCGGATCGGGCCGAGCCGCGGGTGCTCGACATCGACGACCATGTCGCGCGCCCGGGCCTGCTCGGTCCCCAGCGCGGCGAGGATGTCGTTGATCGGACCGCATGGGACCTCGGCGACCTCGAGCCGGCCCAGCCAGGCCGCCGTCGTGTCGGCGGCCAGCCGCTCGGCCAGGATCGCCCGGAGGGCGTCGCGGGCGGTCACCCGGTCTCCGTTCGTGGCGAAGCGGGGATCGGTCGCCAGCGCCGGAAGCCCCAGGGCAACGCAGAACCGGGTCCACTGGCGCTCCGAGCCGACCGCGACGGCGATCTCGCCGTCGGCCGTGGCGAACGTCTCGTACGGGACGATGTTCGGGTGGGCGTTCCCGCGACGGGTCGGGGCCC
Source organism: uncultured Chloroflexia bacterium (assembly GCA_963837825.1). Lineage (GTDB taxonomy): Bacteria > Chloroflexota > Limnocylindria > Limnocylindrales > CSP1-4 > Chersky-267. Next base: position 326,558 of record CAWIOR010000011.1, on the reverse strand, counting down.
GACCGGTCACGAACGCGTTCTGGGCCTGGTTGACCAGGACGGCCAGGGTCGACTCGAGGATCGACACGTCGATCCGCTGGCCCTTCCCCGCGGCCGGCGACCCGGACCGCTCGCGCCCGGCGAGCGCCGCCAGGACGGCGACCGCGCCCTGCAGACCGGTCACGACGTCGGCGATCGCCACCCCGACCTTGGACGGCTCGCCGCCGGCATCGTCCGGGAAGCCGGTGATCGACATCAGCCCAGCGACGGCCTGGATGACGAAGTCGTAGCCCGGCTTGGCGGCGTCCGGGCCGGTCGGGCCGTAGCCGCTGATCGCCAGGTGGACGAGCCGTGGGTTGAGCGCGGCGAGGGCGTCGTCCCCGAACCCCAGGACCGCAAAGCCGCCCACCCGGAAGTTCTCGACCAGCACATCCGCCCGACCGAGCAGGCGGCCGAGGACCTCCCGGCCGGGCCCGGTCTTCAGGTCGAGCCGGAGCGAGCGCTTGTTCCGGTTCACGGCCAGGTAGTAGGCGGCGACGCCCGGGTCGTCGGGGGCGAGCCGCCCGGCGCCGACCCACGGCGGTCCCCAGGCCCGTGTCCCGTCGCCCTCCGGAGGCTCGACCTTGACGACGTCCGCCCCCAGGTCGGCCAGGAGCATCGTGCAATACGGCCCGGCCAGGACCGTCGAGCAATCGGCCACCAGGATCCCGGCCAGCGGACCGGGCGGGAGCGGCTTCGGCATCGGCTCGATGGTAGCGCCGCGATGGCGGTCCCCGGCGCATCCGCGCGGCACGGCACTACGATGCCGGTCATGAGCGAACCCCGTCCCCTGACCCTGATGACCGTCCACGCCCACCCCGACGACGAGACCATCGGCACCGGTGGCACGATGGCCCGGGCCGTCGCCGAGGGCCATCGGGTCGTCCTGGTGACCTGCACCCGCGGCGAGCTGGGCGAGATCGTCGTGCCCGAGCATGGACACGCCCGACAACCATCGCCGGCTCGGCGAGATCCGGGCCGGCGAGCTGGAGCGGGCGATGGCCGTCCTCGGCGTCACCGAGTGGGAGAACCTCGGCTACCGCGACTCCGGGATGATGGGCACGGCCGGCAACCATGACCCGCGGGCCTTCTGGCAGGCCGACGCTCGACGAGGCGATCGGCCGCCTCGTCTGGCTCATCCGGCGGATCCGGCCGGACGTCGTCACGACCTACAACTCGTTCGGCGGCTACGGCCACCCCGACCACATCCGGACCCACGACGTCGCGGTCGGCGCCTTCGAGCGGGCCGGCGATCCGGCCGCCTACCCGGGCCAGCTCGCGCCGGAGCACGGCGGGACGGGGCCCGCCGAGGCCGACGGCGGCCTCGCCCCGTGGGCGCCGGCGAAGCTCTACGAGCAGGCGATGTCGCGCTCCCTCCGGATGGCGATGAACGAGGCGCTCGAGGCGATGGGCAAGCGCTCGTTCTGGATGCCGCCCGAGGACGCCACGCCGGAGCAGCTGGCCGAGTTCAACGAGTGGCTCGAGAAGCTGCTCGTCCCCGACGAGTCGATCACCACCCGGGTCGATGTCGGGCCCCACGTCGAGGCGAAGTGGGACGCCATCCACGAGCACGTCACCCAGATCAGCCCAGATTTGCCGTTCATGCTCTTCGGGCTCGACGGCTGGCGCCGCTGGTGGTCGACCGAGACCTACATCCTGCGCGACAGCCGGGTCGAGACCGCGACGCCGGAGACGGACCTGTTCGCCGGTCTCGGCTGACCTAGATCGCGCTGGCGCAGAACTTGCACTTCGAGGCGTCGACCGCGTTCGCCTCCTTGCAGAACGGGCAGCTCTTCGTCGGGGCCGCCGCCTCTTCCTTCATGAACATCTTCGAGATCCAGAAGACGACGAAGGCGATGATCACGAACGAGATCACCGTGTTGAGGAACGCGCCGTAGTTGATCGCCACGTCCTTGGTCGAGTCGAGGACCCAGCGCAGGTTGGCGAAGTCGACCCCGCCGAGGACCAGCCCGATCGGCGGCATGATGATGTCCGCCACCAGCGAGTTGACCACCGCGCCGAGCGCGAGGCCGATGATCACGGCGACCGCCAGGGCGAGCGCGTTGGTCTTGACCAGGAAGGTCTTGAACTCGTTCAGCATCGGGGCCTCCTCGGGCGGATGACTCTGGGCGCGCCACCCAATCGTACGCGCGGGCGTCACCAGGGCAGGAGCTTCTTCGACGCGTCGTACAGCTGGCCGAGGACGATCCGGCCGGTGCCGGCCGGATCCATGAAGTTCGGCTGGGCCTTGTCCAGGATCACGTGGGGCCGCATCCGGACCTGGACCAGCTTCGACCCGCTGAACGTCAGCTCGAGGGTGATCCCCTCCATCGTCGGCTCGGACCAGTCCTGGTCGAACACGAAGTTGCCGAGCGCGTACCAGATCGGCCGGCCCTTGTAGACCTCCATCGCCCCGACCCAGTGGGCGTGGTTGCCGATGACCATGTCGGCCCCGGCATCGATGATCGACCTGGCCAGCGACTGCTGCCCGGCGAACGGCCGGGGGGTGTACTCGGTGCCCCAGTGCGGATAGACGATGACGACGTCCGCGCCGGCCGCCCGGGCCTTCTTGATGTCGGCCCGCACGACCGCCGGGCTGAGCTGGGCGCTACCGGCCCGCGACGCCCCGGCCGCATAGGACTTGGCGATCGTGTCGTAGCCGAGGATGGCGACCTTGACCCCGTTGACGTTGGCGATCGCCGGCTTCCGCGCGGCGGCCAGGTTCGCACCGGCCCCGGTCGACGCGATCCCGTACCTCTTGAGGTTCTTGATCGTGTCCAGGATGCCCTGCGCCCCGGCGTCCCGGATGTGGTTGTTGCCGATCGACACGATGTCGATCCCGGCGTGGGCCAGGCCGGCGATGAGCTTCGGGTCGGCCGAGAAGACCGTCCCCTGGGTGTGATAGCGGAAGGCGTTCGGGGCCGGGTTCTCGAAGTTCGCGACCGCCAGGTCGGCCGAGGTCAGCAGGCGGCGCATCGCGCCGGCGCCGCCGGTCCGCCGGGTGACCGGGACCGGGTTGTCGAGGGCCGAGCAGCACGTCCGCCCGGTGATCGTGGCGGTCCCGCCGTTGAACGGGAAGTCGACGCCCTTGCCCTGGATCTTGACGACCTTGGCCACCCCGCGGTCGAGCATGATGTCGCCGCCGGCGACCATCGTCCAGGTGGCTGCCGGATCGAACGCCGCGGCGCCGGTCGGCGCAGCAAGACGTGCCCTGAGCGGCCAATCGGCCAGCTTCGTCACCCGGTCGACCCCGAACAGGGCCCTCGCCCCCCAGGCCAGGGCGCGGACCGCCGGGCTGACCTGGTCGGCGCGCAGGAAGGCGAGCCGGTCGCGGTCCTTGGCCAGGTCCTTGGCCAGCGTCGCCGCGTCCTTGGCCAGGATCAGCCTGCCGGCCGCGCTCGGCCTCGAGGCGCCGAGCGCGGCCAGGATCGCGTCGGCGTCGCCGGCCACCAGTTCGACCGCCTTGTAGCGGCCGGTCCCCGCCCCGAGCGCCGCCTTCACGTCGGCGCTCTTCACCGACGTCTCGGTCGACCGGAAGTCGACGACCGGCACGATCGGCACGTCCGCCAGCGCCTCGCCGGACGGGCTGGGCGACGGTCCGGTCGCGGACGCGGTGGGCGACCCCCCGCTGGACCCGGCGGTGGTCGACGGAGAAGCCGACCCGAGGCCACCGACCGAGCCGACCGCGACGCCCGAGCCGCCCGGCCCGGGTGTGGCCGCCGGATTCGCCCCCGGCCCGGCGAGGAGGATGACCGCGACCGCCAGGACGGCGACGATGCCGACCGCGACCCCGACCGGCCCGACCGACGGGCCCCGCCGGACCTCGCCGATCCGATGGGCCTGCGGGCGACGACGACGCTGCTGGCTCACCAGCGGAGTCTGCCAGATGGACGAGCCCGCTACGAGGGCCCCGTCACCGGTGGCAAGGGAACGCCCCGTCCGGGCGGGAGGACGGGGCGTTGGATGAAGGCGTCGATGGCGGACCCGACCGGATTCGAACCGGCGATCTCCAGCGTGACAGGCTGGCATGTTGGGCCGCTACACCACGGGTCCGTTGCGGCCTGCGGAGGATAGCAGGTGGCGAGCGGGTTGTCCGTCGCGGGGACGGGCCTCGACGGGGGCCCACCGAGGTGCGCCCTATACTCGGCCGATGCCCCCGATCGACCTCCGCTCGGACACCGTGACCGTCCCGACCGACGAAATGCGCCGGGCGATGGCGGCGGCCGAGGTGGGCGACGACGTGCTTCGGCGAGGACCCCACGGTCAACGCCCTCGAGAAGCGCGCCGCCGAGCTGCTGGGCAAGGAGGCCGCCCTGTTCGTGACCAGCGGGACGCAGGGCAACCTCGTCGCGCTGATGGGTCACCTCGCCCGCGGCCAGGAGGCCATCGCCGGGCGCCAGCACCACCTGGTGATCGACGAGGCGGCCGGCCATGCGGTCATCGTCGGGGCGTCGATCCGGCAGCTGCCCGAGCTGCCCGACGGGACGCTCGACCCGGACGCGGTCGACGAGGCCTTCCGCGACCCGACCGACGTCCATGAGCCACCGAGCGGTCTGGTCACCCTCGAGAACACCCACGCCCACTCGATGGGCCAGCCGCTCGATGCCGAGTACATGACCCGGATCGCGACGATCGCCCACGACCACGGAGTCCCGCTCCACGTCGACGGCGCCCGGTTCTTCAATGCCGTCGTGGCCCTCGGGACGACGCCCGCGCGAGCTGGCCGCGCCGGCGGACTCGGTCACGTTCTGCCTGAGCAAAGGGCTGGCCTGTCCGGTCGGCTCGCTGGTCGTCGGCTCGGCGGCGTTCGTCGGTCGGGCGCGCCGGGCGCGCAAGCTCGTGGGCGGCGGGATGCGCCAGGCCGGCGTCCTCGCCGCCCCCGGGCTGGTCGCCCTGCGCGACGGCCCGGCCGGGATGATCGAGCGCCTGGCCGACGACCACGCCAACGCCGGCCGCCTGGCCGAGGGCCTCGGCGAGCTGCCCGGGATCGTCGCCGCCGGTGATGTCGCTCAGCCCGGGTCGGGACCGCTCGATCCCGGACGGGTCGCCACGAACTTCGTCGTCTTCCGGGTCGAACGTTCCCGGCTCGGCGTTCCTGGCGGCGCTCCGTGCGCGGAACGTCCTGATGGTGGAATATCCACACGGTCAGGTGCGCGCGGTGACCCACCACGGCATCGACGCCAGCGACATCCAGACCATCCTGGCCGCCGTCAGCGCCGTGTTGCGCGAGACGACGCCCGCGGCCCCAGGAACGCACTGACGACCGGTTGCCGGACCGGTCGCCCGGGGAGGACCCACGTGACCGGATCGACACTCGACGGATTCGCGCTCCCCCGCCCGGGTCCCGCCCCCGATCGCGGTCCACTCGACGATCGGTTCTACGACCTGGTCGAGGGGCGCTTCCGGCGGATCGTCCGGGACCACCCGGACTTCGCCACGTTCATCGGGATCCACACCGAGGATCACCGCCTGGCCGACGGCGAGCGCGATGCCGTCCTCGGCGAGATCGCGGCGGACCGGGCCCACCTCGCCGCCGTCGAGGCTGTCGACCCGGCTGGGCTGTCGGCCGAGGCGCTTCTCGAGCGGGACCTCGAGCTCCACAACCTCCGGCGGGACCTGTTCGACCTCGAGGTCCAGCGCGTCTGGGAGCGTCGTTCGACCGCCCTCGACGGGGTCGGCGACCCGCTCTTCGCGCTGTTCGCCCGCGACTTCGCCCCGCTCGCCGAGCGCCTCGACGCGATGGCCAGCCGGATGGAGGCGACCCCAGGCTTCCTGGCCGCCTCGCGCAGCCGGGCGGTCGTGCCCCAGGTCCGCCTGTGGCAGACGATCGAGATCGAGACCGCCGGCGAGATCCCGACCCTGTTCGACGAGATCGTGGCGGCCGGCGAGGGAGTCCTGGCCGCTCCCGAGCAGCGCCGCCTGCGGCGCGGCCGCGGACCGAGCCAGGGCCGCGGTCGCCGAGTATCGGGTCTGGCTCGAGAGCACCCTGGCGAACGGGACCGACGACTGGGCGCTCGGCCGGGAGCGCTACGACGAGCTGGTCGGCCTGCGCGCGTTCGATGGGCTCGACGCCGACGCGATCCTCGAGATCGGCCTGGAGCAGCTCGCCCGGAATGCGGCGGCACGGGTCGAGGCCGCCCGCGAGATCGACCCGAGCGTCGACGAGAAGACCGTCGTCGACCGGATCAAGGAAGACCACCCGGCGACGTTCGAGGCGGCCCTCGCCGCCTACCGCGACGTGATGGTCCGCGCCCGGCGCCACCTCATCGATCACGACATCGTGACCGTCCCCGACGATGAGCGGATCGACGTCATCCCGACTCCCGAGTACCTCCGCAACGTCATCCCGTTCGCGGCCTACTTCGACCCGCCGAAGTTCGACCGGAACCCGTCCGGGATCTACATCGTCACGCCGTCGGTGGGCGACGACCCGAACGCCATGCGCGAGCACAACTACAGCTCGATCAGCAACACCAGCATCCACGAGGCGTACCCCGGCCATCACCTCCAGCTGTCGGTCGCCGGGAAGCACCCCAGCCTGACCCGGGCGCTGACCAACGCACCCGAGTTCGTCGAAGGCTGGGGGATGTACTCCGAGCAGCTGATGCGCGAGCAGGGCTTCGACGACGCCCCGAACTTCCGGCTGAACATGCACACCGACGCGATCTGGCGGGCCTGCCGGATCATCCTCGACGTCCGGATGCACCGCGGCGAGGTCGGCGTCGACGAGGCGATCCGGTTCATGGTCGAGCAAGACGCGCTTCGAGGAGGCCAACGCCCGGGCCGAGGTCCTCCGCTACACCTACACGCCGACCTACCAGCTGAGCTACCTGCTGGGCAAGGTCCTCCTCCTCCAGCTCCGCGCCGACGAATCGGCCCGCCTCGGGTCGGCGTTCTCGCTGAAGCGCTTCCACGACGCGCTGCTGCGCAACGGCAGCCTTCCGATCAGCTTCCATCGCCGGCTCCTCGCGGGCGAGGGCGGCGGGATGGCGCTCGGCGGGCTCGGCCGTCGACCGCGCGGCCGCGCGCTGACCGCCGGTTCGTGCAGGTCATCCCGGCGATCGACCTGGAGGGCGGGCGCTCGCGGATCGTCTACTGGCCGGGGGCGTCGGCCGGCATCGGCGCCCCGACCGACCGACCCGATCGGATCGCCGCACGGTTCGTCGAGCAGGGCGCCAGGACCATCCACCTCGTCGACTTCGACGGCGCCCGGGCGGGCGCGCCGGTCAACCTCGAGGCGATCGGCGCGGTCGCGTCGCATGGTCGCCGTGCCCCTCCAGGTCGCCGGCGGGCTGGAGACCGCCGACGCGATCCGCCTCGCGTTCGCGGCCGGGGCGACCCGGGTCGTCCTGGCCATGTCGGTGGTCGACGACCCGGCCCGGCTGGCCGCCTGCCTCGAGGTCGCCGGCGACTGGCTGGCGGTCGGCCTCGACCCGCGCCCCGACCGGCTGGCGTCCTACCCGTGGCGACGCGCGGCCGGCGCCGACCCTCGAAGCGCTGGTCGACGAGCTCGTCGACCGGGGTGTCCGGCGGCTCGTCCTGGGCCACGGTCGGAACGGCCCGGACGCTCGAGCTGCTGCGCTCGGCTCGTCCGGTCGTACGATGCCGACATCCTCGTCGCCGGCGGAGCCGCGGACCCGACCGCGATCTCCAGGATCCGCGACACCGGCGTGGCCGGCCTCATCCTCGGAGAGCCGCTCCTGTCGGGAGCCATCGACTACCCCGCCGCCCTGGAGGCCGCCGCATGATCCCTTCCCGCCTCGCGCCGCTCCTCCGGCCGCTCGCTACCGGCGGCTCGCTGGTCGCCCTGGTCTGTGTCGTTGCGATCCTGACCGCGGGCTGCATCGGCGGGTTCGCGGGCGGTGCCAGCAAGACGTTCCCGCCGACTGACGCCCCGGGCTCGGCCGGCCCGTCGACCGCCTCGGGCGCCTGCCCGACGAGCCAGCCGGCGCCGCTGCCGGCCGGCCAGAAGCGGACCCTGACGATCGTCACGCCGAAGGGCACCATCGTGGTCGAGATCGACGGCTCGCTGTCGCCGATCGCGGCCGGCAACATCGTCGCCCTGGCCGCCTGCGGCTGGTACGACGGGGTCGTCTTCCATCGGCTCGTGCCGGGCTTCGTGATCCAGGGCGGCGACGGCCAGTACGGACGGGTCGGAGCCGACGGCAAGCTGGCCGACCCCTCGGCGGCCGGCACCGGAGGACCGGGCTACACGATCAAGGACGAGCCGGTGTCGGCGAAGTACGGCCGCGGCGTCGTGGCCATGGCCCGGACGAGCGACCCCGACTCGGTCGGTTCCCAGTTCTTCATCGTCCTGGACGACCAGGCCGCCAGCGCCCTCGCGTCATACAACACCTATCAGATCGTGGGCAAGGTGACGACCGGGATGGACGTCGTCGACATGATCGCCGCGATGCCCAACTCGGGCGATCCGGCCAACGCGGCCCTCGATCCGGTCCCGATGACCAAGGTCACCGTCAGCCAGTGAGCGGGCCGCCGGCCCGGACCCAGCAGGAGGCACCCATGACCCACGCGACGATCGCCACGGAGATCGGCGACATCGAGGTCGACCTGTTCACCGACAGCGCGCCCAGGGCCGCCCAGAACTTCATCGACCTCGCCCGGAAGGGCTTCTACGACGACGTCATCTTCCACCGGGTCATCCCCGGCTTCGTCGTCCAGGGCGGCGACGGCGAGCACGGCAAGAAGGCGTCGCTCAACGCCGGACGGGTCGGGACCGGTGGCCCGGGCTTCAAGTTCGAGGACGAGCCGCCCAAGGGCGACTACGTCCGGGGCGCCCTGGCGATGGCCAACTCGGGCCCGAACACGAACGGCAGCCAGTTCTTCATCTGCACCGCCGACCTGACCGGCCGGCTGCCCAAGAACTACACCCTGTTCGGCCAGGTGACGAAGGGCATGGACGTGGTCGACAGGATCGTGTCCGCGCCGCGCAACGCCCGGGACCTCCCGGACGATCCGGTGGCGATGACCGGCATCACGATCACGGAAGACTGATCGGCCCGACCGAAGGCCCGCACCGGGCGGCCACGGTGGCGGGCGGACCGGCTCCCTGCGCCGGGACCGCTGTTCTCACCGCTCAGCGATGGGTGTGGTGTGATGCGATCGACGACCGCGTCCGGGGCGGACCGGGCGGGCGGGATGTCCCGAGCCGTGCACGCCGCGGGAGGATCCGGGCCGGGAGTCGGCCCCGCGAAGTCGCCGTCATCGCATGCGACCACGGGGGTCGCTACCTGGGCAGCCAGCGGCGTTCCGGGCGGGCTCCGGGCGGTCGAGCCAGATCGCTATCCGGGGATCGCGCGGTGGACGTCGGGTGGGTTCCGCGCGGGCGGCCCGGGGCCCCGGGCCAGGGGCTGTGACGCCGACTAGGTTAAGGAATTTTCACAACCGAACCTGACAAAACCCTTGGATTCGGGTCCGTCTGCCGGTACAGTAGAGGTGCTGCGAAAGCAGCCTGCTGCCCCAGCTTCAAGGTCATGGGTAGGTAGGGTCAGGGTAGTCGGTGCAGCCGACGTGATAGATGCCTTTGTGGCGTGGCAGAAGAGTCCGTTTCGGCGGGCACCTTCACCGGGACAGCATCGGAGCGGTTCTCCTCGGAGGACCGCTCCGAACCTTTTCTGACCCGGTCACCGGTCAGCTCCATCGTCATCGGACACCGGGTTCGTCTCAGGCGGCCTCCGGCAAGTCGCGCCGGTAGGGCACGTCGAGCACGACGACATGCTCCCGGCCGACGAGCTCGTGCCGGATCTCGGCGGCGTTCTGATTGTAGAGCAGCCGATCCCACCAGTGGGCCGCCAGGTGCTCCGGCAGCAGGACCACGATCACCGCCTCCGGGTCCTCTTCGTGGATCACCTCGAGGTAGCGGATGAGCGGTCGGACGAGCGTCCGATAGGGCGACTCGACGATCGCGACGTGGACACCCGGGAGCTGCCGGTCGATCTGCTCCCGGAAGCGCTCGCCCTCTTCCCGGTCGATGGCGACGTGGACGACGTCGACCTCGTCGGCCATCGTGTGCCCGGCCTGGACCGCCTGGACGACCGCCCGGTCGACGGCCGTCGCGGCCACGACGACCCGCTGGCTCCGGTGCGGCGGCCGGATGACGATGTCGGGGCGGACCGCCAGCGAGGCCTCGTGACGGGCGTACTCACGGCGGACGAAGAGCATCATCGCGACAAGGATGGGGATCACGATGATCACGATCCAGGCACCGTGGCTGAACTTGGCCACCGCGAAGATCACGGCGACCACCCCGGTCGCCAGCGCCCCGACGCCGTTGATCAGGGCGCTCCGTCGCCAGGCCGGCCCGCGCTCGGTGAACCAGTGGCGGACCATCCCGGCCTGGGACAGGGTGAACGACACGAACACCCCGATCGCGTAGAGCGGGATGAGCGCCTCGACCCGCCCGCCGAACGGGATGATCACGGCGATCGCGATCAGGGCGAGCGCGACGATCCCGGCATTGAACGCCAGTCGCTCACCGCGGAAGGCGAACCGGCGGGGCATGAACCCGTCCCTGGCCAGGATCGACGCCACTCGCGGGAAGTCGGCGAAGCTCGTCTGCGCGGCCAGGACCAGGATGCCCATCGTGGCGGCGACCAGCAGGTAGTAGAGCGGCGTCGCCCCGAACGTCGCGCGGGCGACCTGGGCGAGGATGGCCTGGTCGGTGGCCGGGACGGCGCCGGACACGCCGGCGAGATACGACGTGCCGAGGAACATCGTCCCCAGCAGGGCCGACATCACCAGCATCGTCGTGCGCGCATTCACCGACTCGACCGGTTTGAACGCGGGCACCCCGTTGGCGACCGCCTCCGTGCCGGTCATCGCCGAGCAGCCGTCGGCGAACGCCCGCAGGAAGAGGAGCAGCCCGAACGCCTCGAGCGGGACCGGGGCCGGGGTGACGCCGGTCACCCGCGGGGCGTCTCCGACGAAGACGCGGGCCAGGCCCGTCCCGATCATGATCAGCATCAGAACGATGAACAGGTAGGTCGGTCCGGCGAAGATCGTGCCGCTCTCGCGGATCCCGCGCAGGTTCACGGCCATGACCCCGAGGATGAAGGCGGCGATGAGCGGGACGCTCAGTGGGAGGAGGCCGGGGACCGCGGATGCCACCATCCACACCCCGGATGACACGCTGACCGCGACCGTCAGGACGTAGTCGCACAGGAGCGCGGAGGCCGCGACCAGTCCGGCCAGCGTGCCAAGGTTGGCGTGGGCCACGATGTAGCTGCCACCGCCGCCCGGATAGGCCCGGATCGTCTGCCGGTAGGAGAAGGTGACCAGGAGCAGCAGCCCGACGATCAGGAACGAGATCGGCATCAGGTAGCCGAAGAAGCCCGTGCCGGCGGCGAGGAGCGTGAACAGGATCGCCTCCGTCGCGTACGCGACGGAGGACATCACGTCGCTCGAGAAGACGGCCAGGGCCTTCCACTTCGGAAGCCGCTCGTGGGCCTCCTCCTCCGAGGCGAGCGGCCGTCCGAAGAGCACATGTCGCGCGGTGGCCAGCGCGCGACCGAGCGGTCCGGACGGTTCGTCCGCGGACGGCTTCGCGACGAGGACGCCAGGCCCTGCGTAGCGGAAGAAGCGAGCGTGGGGCCGCTTGACCCGGACGCGGCGATCGCCCGGCTTCCGGCCGCGCAGGGCGTGCTCGCGACCGCGGTCCGTCTCGTCCGGCGCCAGGAGTCCGTGAGCGGTCGCCGTGCCCCGGCGTGGCCGGCGCGGCGACGGCTCGACTGCGCTCAGCTCGTCACCTCCGGCCGGGTCCGCTCGACGACGAGGTCGATACGGCTCGAGCCCTCTCGCGGGATCGCCCGGATCTCGATCGGGAGGTCGGCGCAGCTCGCTCGTGCCAGGTCCAGGACCCGACGAGCGTGCCGGAGGTTGCAGACCTCCACCCGGTCGGCTCGCCCGGAGGAGACGAGCTCGACCGCCCCGATGACATCACCCAGGTCTCGGTCGAGCTGGCTGACGTGCTCGAGCTTCATGTGTCGAGCTCCGTACCCATCACTACATCGTCGACGTCCAGGCTCGCGACGCAAGTGCCGGACGAACCGGAGCGTGCGTGCCGGCTGGAGTGGCCAGGCCGGGGTATCATGTCGACCCGGCGACGCGCGGACGCAGCGGATGCCCCGCGCCTGGATCGACAGCGTCGGGTGCTCGCTTTGCGCGCCAAGGAGCGCACCGACCATCGCGCGCCTGTAGCTCAGTGGATAGAGCGTCGGCCTCCGGAGCCGAAGGTCGCAGGTTCGAATCCTGTCGGGCGCGCCATAACAGCATCTGGTAGCGCCAGCGCCAGTCCGTGGCGGCACGCGGCCGGCGTCAGGCGTAGGCCGACGAAGCGCGGCCCCTCGATGACGATCCGCTCGTAGACAGCGTGGATCACGTCGGACTTCTCCTCTACCAGATCGGTCTTCTGCCAGGTTTCGGCGAGGGCGTCGAGCCACTCCATCGCGCGGCGGGCCGGCAGGTCGCGGGCCGGCTGCGCCCCGACGATCTCCAGCTCTCCGCGAAGGCGCGCCATCCGGGCGAGGTATTCCGCGTCGTCGAGACGCGCCGCGGCGTGCTCCAGCGCGAGCTCGCGCATCTCGCGATGTCGTCGCCGACGAGCACCTCGTAGGGCGGGATGGCCCGGGCGGCCTTGGTCTCGGTCTCGAACCGCGATGCTCCACGAGCGAGGTAGTGCCCGAGCGCGTCGTCGTAGTCCTCGGTCCGCTTCTCGACCGTCGCGTGGATCATGACCCGCACGAACTCATGGTTCGGATCGCGCGGCAGGCCAAATGCCCCTAGGCAGCGACGGCGGGGCCCTGCAAGAGTGGGGGATGCACACGCGGGAGGCTCTGACACGCGGGCCACACCCTGGCCGCCGGGACCGCGCCGAGCTACTGGCGAGACCGACCCGCGCGAGGGCGTCCCAGGGAGGGTGGCGTGGAGCTCCTGGCCTGGAAACTCCGGGTATCGACGCTGTGGATCTTCCTCGGCGTCGGCATGTTGGCAGGCATGTTTGCGGTGGTCATGCCATCGGACGTCCTTGGGAAGTACATCGCCACGGGGGAGTTCGAGGGCGAGAAGATCGACGCCACGCTTCTGGCCGTCATGGTCATGCTCTTCTGTCTTCTTCCCCTGACGATGGCCTTCCTCACGCTGGTCCTGAGGGATCCGATCAACCGCTATGCGAATGCCATCCTGGGCGTGGTCGCCACCCTAATGTGGGCGTGGGATCTGGCTGAACACGCGGGCAAAGGGCTGGAGATCGGGGCCCTGATCACGGTCACGTTGATCATCGCTGGGCTCCTGATCGTCTGGCATGCCTGGAAGTGGCCCAAGCCGACCGGGTCGACGGTCTAGCCAGGGCAGCGCGTCGCATAGGCCGAGCGCCCAAGGTGACATGAGTCCGGCACGACCCTGGGCTCAAGGCCAAGCGCCCGGCCAGCCTGCGCTGCTCCTGACCGCGGACCCGACGCGGAATAGCTGGATCCGTTCGCGTCTTCCGTAGTGCCTCAGGTGGCGGTCGGCTCGATCCGGAAGACCGGGTGGTCGGCCGGGTCAGGCAGTTGCTGCATGCTGCGCCGGCAATTGCAGGTGATCGTGCTCGCGTAGGTCTTCACGACCGCGTCGCGCTCCGCACCGTGGAGCTCGACCACGCGGAGGTGCTCGAGACGACGACGCGTGCGCAGATCCGCCTCCCCGGCCGCGCGCAGGTTCCGCGCCCAGTGCGTCTCGCCGCGGGGCGAGACGAGGTAGCGGGTCCCGTTCCACTCGAAGGGCGGATCCATCGGCACCTTGAGGAGCTTCCCGCTCTTCCGCCCCCGCACGAAGAGGACTGGCTTCCGGCCGAGGGCGACCGTGATCGGGTTCAGGACCTTGTTCAGGAATGCACTGGGACGGACGTAGGACCTCGGACGGCCCTCGGCGGCGCCGCGGGGGTTGGTCTCCAGGTGCCCGTACAGGCTCATCGCCGGCCTCCTTCCCTTGTCGGAGGAGAGAGACGCCCGTGGGACACGCGGGTGCCCGGTCCGATCCGACACTACGCCGGCGTCTCGCGCTGGTCGAGGGCCATCCTTCCTTATCCGCTTCGGCCCGCCTGAACGGGGCGCGCGGGGCGTCCAGGGGCCGATCAGGCGCAATGCCTCTGGGCAGCGACGGCGGGGCTCTGCAAGAGTGGGGGATGCACACGCGGGAGGCTCAGACGCGCGGCCCATACCTCGTGCCGCCGGGACCGCGCCGAGCCACTGGCGAGACCGACCCGCCTCGGCCCGTCTGGGGGCGCAGTCATGGGTCACATCAGCAGGACGATCCACGTCGAGGCGACGCCGGAGCAGGTGTACGATCCTCGGGCAATGCCCCGCAGCGTCTCGTCCTCGGCACCAGCGAGAGCCACCCCGCCGCGGCAGGCAATCCACTTCACGCGGGGCTCCGACGGCACGCGCCTCGCCTATGCCCTCCACGGCTCTGGGCCGCCGCTCATCGTCGTGTCGTGCTGGCTGAGCCATCTACAGCATGACTGGGAGAGCCCCGTGTGGCGGCACTTCCTCGAGGACCTCGGCGAGTTCTCGACCCTCGTTCGCTACGACGAGCGGGGCTTCGGGATGTCGGACTGGAATGTGTCCGACTTCTCCCTCGCCGCACGACTCGGTGACCTCGAGGCGATCGTCGACGCGCTCGGTTTCGAGCGGGTCGCGCTGCTGGGCATGTCCGACGGCTCGCCGATCGCGATGCTCTACGCCGCGCGGCACCCCGACCGGGTGAGTCGCCTCGTCCTGTATGGGACTGTCTGCGGCGAGCGGGTCGTGTTCGAGGGCGAGAGCCTCCTCGAGGAGGAGACGTATCAGGGCCTCGTCCGGATCGGGTGGGCCGGGGCCGACCCGCGCTTCCGGCGAGTGTTCACGCAGGGCTTCATCCCCGATGCGACCGAGGAGCAGATGCGCTGGTTCGACGAGCTCCAGCGCCAATCGACGAGCACGGCGAACTACCTGGCCGCGCGAGCCGCCCGGTATCGCGAGGACATCACGGGACAGATACTGAGCGTCGACGCGCCGACGTTGATCCTCCACGCCGTCGGCGACCGACTGAAGACGTTCGACAACGCGACCGAGGTCGCCTCGCTCATCCGCGGCTCGCGCCTCGTGCCACTCGAGAGCCGCAACCACATCCTCCTCGAAGGCGAGCCAGCATGGCAGGTGTTTGTGACCGAGGTCCGGTCATTTATGGAGCCGGAACGCGCCGCATGGGCCGCGTCCGCCCACGCATCGGGCAGCCGTGAAGCGGGGCCCCATGAACCGCTGACCGGGCGCGAGCTCGAGGTGCTGCGCCTCGCGGCCGACGGTCTGGCCAACGACGCAATCGCGGCCGCCATGGGCCTGAGCCCGCGGACGATCGAGCGCCACCTCTCGAACGCCTACTCCAAGCTCGGACTCGTCGGGAAGCCAGCCCGGGCCGCGGCCGTGGCGGAGGTGTTCCGGCAGGGCCTCGCCTGACCCCCGGACCACGCACTGCGTGCACCGCGCCACCAACGCCGCGATCTCCTGCATGCGATTGGGTGGAACCCCGGTTCCGTCCGCACCCGCCGGGGCGTGAACATCCGGGCGACGCCGGCCGAGCGTGTCGGTGCAGCACTTGGAGGTTCCGACGATGACGAGCGTCCTCATGGAGACCGGTGCAAGGTTCCGCGCTGATCCGACGGCAGGGCGGACGACGCCCGCGGTGACCGCGACCCTCGCGGACGGCCGGGCCCACCTGTCTGCCGGCCCCCACAACTGGGAGGCGGATCTCCCACTGTCGATCGGCGGCACCAACGTCGCTCCAAGCCCGACGGCGTACCTCCTCGGCGCGCTGGCCGCCTGCGGGATCGTCTTCATCAGCGACACCCTTGCGCCCGAGTTCGGCGTGACCGTCAACGGCATCACGGCCGTGGCGCGGTGCCGCGCCGACCTCGCCGGTCTCGTCGGGATCGAGGGCGCCGTCCCGGACCTGACCGATCTCGAGATCGAGATCACCGTCAACACGCCCGATCCCGATTCGAAGACCGGGCCGATGTTCGATGCCTGGCAGCGCCGCTGCCCGATCTTCCTTGCGCTCCGCAACCCGAACGCGGTCGCGCTCCGCACGGCGGCCCAGGGCTGAGGGTCGTGTACATCGAGACATTCGGCCCGGAAGCGGCGACAGGCCCAGTCCGTGAGCTGCACGACCGTGACCTGGCAAGCCTCGGCTATGTCACGACCGATTCGATCCTGTTCAGCCTCCGCCCGGCGATCCAAGTTGCCTGGCGGGAGCTGGTCAAGGAACTGCGGAAGACGATCCACCTCCGCCGCTACGAGCTGGTGACGATCGCGGCGGCGCGTGCCCTGGGCTGTCGGGCCTGCGTCAGCGCCCATGGCGCCGTGCTACTGCGGAACGGCCTCGTCGACCAGTCGCAACTCGAGGCGATCGTTCGCAACTTCCGGGACGCCGGCCTCGAGCCGCTCGAGGTCGCGATGATGGACCTCGCCGAGAAGGTCGCGATCGACGCCCATCGGGTCGGCCCCGCCGACATCGAGGGGCTGCGGTCCCTCGGGCTCGACGATGGCGAGATCTTCGACGTCGTCCTCGCCGCAGCGGCGCGGGCCTTCTACAGCAAGACCCTCGAATTGCTCGGCGTGCCGCCGAGCCCCGAGCTCATCGAGACCAACGGACTGCTCGACCTGGTCGAAGATCGGCCGGTCACCGTCCCGTCCTGCTGACCCCGGCCAGCGACAATCGACGCTGCCGGCTCGCGTGAACCTGCCAAGCCGGCAGCGATGGTTTCAGATCTGCGGAGGCGATGATGGTGACCGGGCACCCCGGGAGCAGCCCGGAGTCACCCGCGCCGCTCGGCACGCCGACCGGGGTCAGGCTGGCCGAGCCTGGGCCGACGCACCCGGCGAGCAACATCGCCGCGACGAGAGCCGGCAGGCCACGGACGTGCCGGCGCACGCCCATCATCCGGTGCCCGACGGCCGGCCCCGCGGATCGGTCCGGACCTGGCGGCTCAGGCGCAGGAACAGGAGTCCTGCCGCGACCGCCGGCAGCAGGAGACCGGCCTCGACCGCGACCACGATCTCCGTGGCCAGACCCGCGTTGAGGAGCGGATAGGCGACCGCGACGAGGCTGCCGGCGATCGCCAGGAACGCCCCGACCGGAGCCGGATGGCGTCGACCGACCCAACCCAGCGCCGCGAGCGGAAGGGCCATCACGACCAGGGCCAGGAGCCTCGGCTCCCGCGCCACGATGCCCGCGATCGCGACCGCGACGGACACGACCAGCGGCAGCACGGCACACGTGATCGCGGCGTCGCCGAGTCGGATCGTGCGTCCTTCGTCCGTCGCCGCGTGCCCGGGACCGATCCCCCCGAGACGTTTCAACGACATGGCGACCACCCCCGATCAGACAGCATGCTCGCGGCCGGACGCGGGCACCAGAGCCCTTCGGCACAGATGCGGGCCATGCCATCGCGCTCCTGCCGACGGCCTGGCTGACGACGCTCCTCGGTGGCTCCGACCCGTTGTCCGTGGTCCTCGCCGCCACGCTCGGTGTCCCGTTCTACTTCAGCACCGAGGCGAGCCTCCCGCTGCTGGCGTCGCGATGCACGGCGGCATCGGTAGCGGACCGGCGATGGCGTTCCTCATCACCGGCGCCGGCACGAGCGTGGCCGCTCTGTCCGGCGCGCTGCTCATCGCCCGCTGGCGGGTCCTGGCGATCATCGTCGGAACGCTCTGGGTGGGGGCGATCGGGCTCGGGCTGGCCGCCTCCGCCGTGCTCGCCGGCTAGGCCTTCCCGGCCACCAGCCGGCCATCCTGGTAGACGGCCCGGATCCGGTCACGCAGGCCGGCGAACACGAACGGGTCGCCGTCGACGACGACGAGGTCGGCGCGCTTGCCGGGCTCGATCGTCCCGAGCTCGTCGGCCAACCCGAGCAGCTCGGCGGCGGCGCTCGTGGTAGCCACAAGGACCGCGCTCGGCGTCATCCCGCCGGCCGCCATCAGGACGAGCTCGTCGAGGTTCCGACCGTGCGGGGTGACCCCGCTGTCGGTGCCCATGGCGATCCGGACCCCGGCGGCCACGGCCCGCCGGAACGCATCCCGGTGGATGTCGACCACGGCCAGTGCCTTGGCCACGATCGGGGCGGGGATCGGGGCGCCCGCCTCGGCGGCCTCGATGACGCCCATCGGCGCGACCAGGGTCGGGACGAAGAAGGTGCCGCGGGCGAGCATGAGCTCGATCGCCTCGTCGTCGAGGTAGATGCCGTGCTCGATCGAGCGGATGCCGGCCCGGATCGCCGCCTTGATCCCCGGGGCGCCCTGGGCGTGGGCCATGACCGGGATCCCGGCCGCGTCGGCCTCGGCCACGAGGGCGGCCAGCTCGTCGTCGCGGAAGTGGCCGTGGCGGGGATCGTCGCGGGGCGACAGGACACCGCCCGAGGTCGCCACCTTGATCTGGTTCGCTCCGGCGCGGATGAGCTCGCGGACCTTGTGCCGGACCTCCTCGGGGCCGTCGACGATCCCCGACGGTCGCCCGGGATGGGGGACCCCGAAGCCGGCTTCGTAGCCCGACGGGAACCAGTCGTCGCCGTGGCCCCCGGTCTGGCTGAGCATCGTGATCGAGATCCGGAGGCGCGGTCCGCGGACGAGCCCGTCGGCCACCGCCTGCTGGAGCCCGAGGTCGGCGCCGCCGGCGTCGCGGACGGTCGTGATCCCAGCCTCGAGGGTCGCCCCGAGGTTCGCGATCGCGGCGTAGAACGGGTACGAGAACGGGGTGTTCACGTGGCGCCACGCGTCGACGTGGCTGAACATCACGTGGCTGTGGCAGTCGAACAGGCCCGGCAGCAGCGTCCGGCCGGCGACGTCGACCGCGTCGTCACCATCGAGGCCGGGGCCGACCGCCACGAACCGGCCGTCCTCGACGACGACGTCGGCCGCGGCCGGCGGCGCGCCCGTCCCGTCGAAGACGAGGCCGCCGGTGAAGATCGTGCGGGTCATGCGGGCAGGATAGGCGGCCATCGTGCGCTCGTCCCGACGGACGCGACGGTCGGGTCAGCGTCGTGGGCGGCGCTCGCGTGGCGGCCGGCCGACCGGACCGGCCGCCGGGCGGGCCGGCGCCGACTCGACCGGGGTGGACTCGACCGGGACGGTCCCGGCTTGCGCCGCCCCGGTGGCGTTCGGATCGCCGAGCCGGCGGACCCAGGCCGGTGCGCCGGCCTCCGAGGGATCCGTGGCCCTGACCGTCCTGACCCCGGCCGCGGCGGCGTCGTGCCAGCGGCGCGAGGGATCGTCGCCGGTCAGGATCCGGTCGTACCGGGCGGAGGCGTCGATGAGGCGCTGCTCCGGCAGCCGCATGTCGACCTCGGCCGGAGGCGGACCGTCGTCCGATGAAGTCCGCCGGGGAGGGCGGACGACCAGTCTGGCGAGCAGGCGGCGGATCGGGTCGGTCGGTGATCCCTGCCGCATGGTCAGCCGGTCGTCCCGGTCGCCGCGTCGACGAGCGCGGCCGCGGTCACGTCGTCGTCACCGTCCGTCGGGACGGCCATCCGGCGGCGATCGTGGAGCTCGTCGTGGATCTGGGCGTGGGTCCGCGGGTCGCCGACAAGGGGATGGGCGAGGGCGAAGTCGTGGGCGTCCGGTCGCCAGGGAACGCCGTCGGCGAACAGCACGCCGAACATGCGGACGAGGTCGGGATCGAACTGGATCCCGGCGTGACGGCGGAGCTCGGCGATCGCCTGGTCGTGACTGACCGCCCGCCGATAGGGTCGACCGGCGACCATCGCCTCGTAGGCGTCGGCGATCGCGACGATCCGCGCCCCGACCGGGATCTCCTGGCCCGACAGGC
Organism: uncultured Chloroflexia bacterium; assembly: GCA_963837825.1. Taxonomy (GTDB): domain Bacteria; phylum Chloroflexota; class Limnocylindria; order Limnocylindrales; family CSP1-4; genus Chersky-267. The sequence goes on along the minus strand of CAWIOR010000011.1, from coordinate 306,689 downwards.
CGTGGGGATAGCCACGACCGTCGTACCACTCGTGGTGATGAAGGACGATCGTCGCCGCATCGCGCAGGGCGCCCGCCTGCTCGAGGACGACCTGGCCGATCTTCGGATGCTCGGAGACGACCCGCCACTCGGGATCGGTCAGCTCGCCGGGGTTGGTCAGGATCTCGTCCGGGATCGCCAGCTTGCCCAGATCGTGGAGGAGGCTGGCCGTCCGGACCCGCTCGACCTCGCCGTCCGGGAGATCGAGCGCCCGGGCCAGGCTGACGGCCATCTCGGCGATCATCGTCGACGGCTTGCCGGCCCAGGCCGGGCGCGCCTCGAGGGCGTCCTTGAGGGCGGCGGTCGCGGCGCCCATCGCCGCACGCCCGACCTCGACCGCGCGCTCGCGCGCCTGTGGCCCGATCGCTGCCCGCCGGACCAGGCTGCCCTCCTCGAGCTCGTGGAAGACGTAGACCTGGTCCCGCCCGAGCGACTTCGCCGAGTAGAGCGCGGCGTCGGCGTCGCGGATGAGCGCGTCGAGCTGGAGGAACTGGCCGAGCCCACCGGCGACCCCGGCGCTCAGGGTGACGGCCAGGACGTGGCCGTCATCGAGGCGGACCTGGCGCGACCCGACGAGGCGACGGAGCTTCTCCGCGCTGGCCGCCGCGGCGTCCGCGTCGGTCTCGGGCATCACGATCATGAACTCCTCGCCGCCGTAGCGGCCGACAAGGTCGACGCTCCGTACGTTCGTCCGCAGCACGTCGGCGACCTCGCGCAGGACCGCGTCGCCGGCCATGTGCCCGTGGGTGTCGTTGACCCGCTTGAAGTGGTCGAGGTCGACGAGGACGATCGAGCACGGGCGCTGGTAGCGGGCGGAGCGGTCGAGCTCCTCCTCGAGGCGGGCGAGGAGCGCCTGGCGGTTGAGCGCCCCGGTCAGCAGATCGACGGTCGCGAGGGTCCACGCCTGGCCCATCCGCTCGGCCAGCCGACCGAACCCGGCCCGCAGCCGGGCGTCCTCGACCTTGCGGGTGTCGACCGTCGCAGTCAGATCGGTCGCCGTCGCGAGCTGCTCGGCGAGGGCCACGATCCGGTGCATCTGGCGCCGTCCGATCGTGGCGGCATACCCGGCGGTCCCGATCAGGGCGCCCAGCAGGGCCACCGTCAGGATCCCCAGAGCGAGGCCCGTCTCTGCAGTGATCGTCACCTGGCCTCGACACTCCCCAAGGTGCACGTCGAAGGGGCGCGACCCGTGGGCTCGGGGCGCGGATCGTTCGGACTCGCCGCAATCGTCGCGACGCACCCGGTGACAGGCCATAGCGCGAAGGTCCCCGCCGGCGAGGGTGGCGGGTGGTACCGGCCGTGGTCGGGGCGGTGCGCCGCTGCACGGTCCTGCCCGGGCCGGTACCTTCGTCCGGGTCGCGGTGGGCTCGCGTGGCGTCAGGTGGGGTGGTCCGGTGACCGTCCGCACCGAGCCGTCCGGGTGGCGCCCCGGACCGATGCGGCCCGCGACGGCAGACGCGGTGCGTTCACGCCTCCAGTCGCGCCCCGACGAAGGGCTCGCCGGTCGTGGCGTCGACGATCCGGACCGACCATCCGCCGTCCCAGGCCCAGGCGATGGCCAGGGCGGACGCCGCGGGAGAGGCCGCGCCGAGATACTCGAGCCGCCAGCGGCGTGGGATCGCATCGAGCGCTTCGACCGCGTCGACGGTCCCGCTCGACCGGATCGCCTCCTCCGCCCAGTCGAGGTAGACAGCGTTGTTGACGTGACCCAGCGGGTCGAGCTCGTGCGGCCGGATGCGCAGCTCGATCGTCGTCGTCGCCGCCCCGGCGGACGGGATCGCCCGGACGCGGACGGGAGTGAATGTCCCATCCGGCACCCCGAACGCGGTCGCGAAGACGGCCGGGATCCGGGTCGGAGCGCCGGTCGAATCGGTCAACGCCCAATCGACGGTCAGGTTCGCCACCGTCGAACCGTCGGCCGCCCGGAAGGCGGTCTCGCGCCGGGCCAGGACCTTGCGCGCGGCCGTGGGCTCGGTCGTCCCGACGATGACATCCCCGTAGGCGATCGGCCGGACGAGCTCCAGCGCGGCGCCCCTGACGAGCCAGGCGAGCCCGCGCTGGCGATACCAGGCCCGGCCGATGCCCCGCCGCTCGGAGTGGACCCAGGCGAGGTCCGCGGCAAAGCGGAGCAGGACCGAGGTGCGGATCAGCCCGCCCGGGGTCGCCTCGTCGAAGCGGACCCGGAACGGAGCGCTGGCGCGTCGCTCGTCCTCGGTCGGCGGTCCGAGCTCGACGCCGTCGGGGCGAGCGGTCATCCGGGCGCGCCGGGGGACCGATCCGATCGGGCCAGCTCGTCGAGCGTCTCGAGCGTGACCAGGCGGGTCCCCTCGCTCGGCGCCGTCTGGCCGTCGAGCCGGACCCGACACGATCGCTCGGCGTCGAAGACGACGAGCCCGACCGCCAGCCGCTCCTCCTCGTCGGTGGCGTGGATCCGCGCGTCGTCGAGCTGGTGGAGCACGTCCGCACCGATCCCGCGCGCTCCCCATTTGCAGTCCCAGGCCTCGGCGCGATCGGGGGTCTCGACCGTCACGTCGTACGGGTGGATCTCGGCGGCGACGCCGTCGAACAGGATCCGCCGCTCTCGCCTGACGGCACCGGCGACGACGGGATCGCGCCGGGCGAGGAGGCGGGCCGTGAGCGCCTCGACGATCGCGCCCCGGACCTGGCTGCGGACCTGCTCGCCGCGCTCGGCGACCTCGAGGGAGACGGCCAGGATCGCTTCCGCCCGCGCCCGTTCGGGCGGCGGCGCCGCCTCCGTGAGCAGGGTCGGGAACATCGCTCGCCAGGCCGCCGGGTCGGTCGACTCGCCGTTCATGACGGCCCGGGCGAGGATCCGTCCGGCTCGGTCGGCGTCGGCCAGGATGGCGGCCGCGCGAGCGACCAGCGGGTCGGCCTGGATCGCCGCGTAGACGACCGCCCGACCGTCGCGCGCCGCATCCTGGAAGCGCATCGGGCGTCCGTCAGGCCGGCTCGCCGAGGGCGAGCAGGACGACCTGCGGGAACGTCGACAGCCAGTCGATCGCCCGGTGCGGGTCGGAGATCAGGTCGAGCTCGCCGATCGCCCGTTCGACCGCCGCCTCGGCCTCGCTGCCGGCGGGCTCGTCGCCGCGGACGGCCCCGACCGCGGCGAGTCGCTCCGACCAGGCGGCATGCAGGTCGTTGACGTACGACCATTCGTCGTCGACCTCCTCGCCGAGATCGGCCAGCGAGCGATGGGCCGTCACGGAGCGGTCGACCAGGTCCCGGATGACGGTGGTCATGGCCGCAGCCTAGCCGAAGCCGGCTCGCTCGACCCGCCGCCGGCGGTCGACGGCCGGGTCGGGCCCTACGCGAGGAACCCGGCCAGCGGGAGCATCGGCACGGGGGTGCCCGCCGCGGCGTGGGCCTTGACGACGACCCCCTCGAGGACGCGGCGGCAGCCGTCGTCCCAGGACCGGCTGTAGGCGCGGCCGGCCACCAGCCTGAGCCGCGCGGCCTCGGCCCGTCCGCCGCGTCGGGCCAGCTCATCGATGGCATCGAGGGCCACGCGGTACAGGACCGGCAGGTACTCGGCGAGCACGGGGTCCGTTCCCATCGCCTCGAACGATGGGCCCATCGAGCGGGACCGGGCATGACCGACTCGTCCCGGTCCGCGTCAGACCTTCGGGTCACGGCAGCTGACCAGCTCCGGCCGCCCGGCGCGTGGCACCATTGCCGGCGATGACGATCGCACGCACGGGGCACCTGCCCGGCGGCCCGGACCTGCGCGGGACGTGGTACATCCTGCCTACGCCGTTCGACGTGGACGGCTCCCTCGACGCGCCATCGCTGGCGACCCTCGTCGACGCGGCGATCGGCTGGGGCGTCGACGGCCTGACCGCGATGGGCGTCATGGCGGAGCCGGCCAGCCTCAGCCCGGCGGAGCGCGACGCCGCCCTGCGGACGATCGTCGACGCCGCCGCCGGACGGGTGCCCGTGGCGGTCGGCTGCTCCGGCGCCTCGGTGGGGGTCGTGGCCGCCCACGGCGCGGAGGCTCGCCGCCTCGGCGCGGTCGCGGCGATGGTCGCCCCGCCGCCGCTCCTGCGGAACGTCGATCTCCTGCCCGGGTTCTACCGGTCCGTGGCCGCCGCCGCCGGCCTGCCGCTGATCGTCCAGGACGAGCCGGCGGCGACGGGGGTGACCGTCCCGGTCAGCGTCCTCCTTGCCTGCCTCGAGGCATCTGGCGCACGGACGGTCAAGCTCGAGGATCCGCCGACCCCGCCGAAGATCGCCCGGCTCCTGGCCGCCGACCCGGGTCTCGCGGTGTTCGGAGGGCTGGGCGGTGCGGCCGCCCTCTGGGAGCTCGAGCGCGGCGCCTGCGGGACGATGACCGGGTTCGCCTATCCCGAGGTCCTGCGCGCCGTCCGCCAGGCGCTCGAGGCCGGTGATCGCGAACGGGCGGGCCGCCTGTTCGACCGCTACCTGCCATTACTGGCCTATGAGGCCCAGCCGGTCGTCGGCCTGGCCATCCGCAAGGAGGTCCTCCGCCGGCGGGGAGCGCTCGCCCACGCGGGCACTCGCGGGCTGGGCGGTCCGCTCGACGGTGCGACGATCGACGCCCTGCAGGCGATCCTCGAGCGGCTCGGGATCGAGCCGTCGATCGACCCATACTCGCCGACGCCCTGAAACCCGCGGAGGAAGCGATGGATCTCGGACTGACCGGCCGGACGGCCCTCGTGGGTGGCGCCTCGTCCGGCCTCGGCCGGGCCTGCGCGACGGCGCTGGCGGCCGAGGGATGCCGCCTGGCGATCTGGTCGCGCGGCCGGGCGGGCCTCGACGCGGTGGCGGACGACCTGCGCGACCGGTTCGGGAGCGAGGTGGTCGTCCTCGAGGGCGATGCGGCGGAGCCCGGAACCGGGAGCCGGATCGCCGCGGAGGCGCTGGCCGGCCTCGGGACGGTCGACATCGTCGTCCTGAACGCGGGCGGTCCGCCGACGAGCGACCCGACAGCGACCGACGCGGCCGGCTGGACGCGGGCGTTCCAGCTCCTGGCGATCACCCCGATCGAGCTGACGACCGCCCTCCTTCCCGCGATGCGTGAGCGGGGCTGGGGACGGATCGTGGCGATCCTGTCGTCGGGCATCCGCCAGCCGATCCCGGATCTGGTCTACTCCAACGCGGGGCGCGGTGCCCTGACCGGCTGGCTGAAGACGACAGCCGGGGCCGTCGCGGCCGCCGGGGTGACGGTCAACGGCGTGCTTCCCGGCCGGCTCCAGACCCCGCGCGTCGAGAGTCTCGACCGGGGGCTGGCGGAGCGGACCGGCGCGACGCTCGAGGCGGCCCGGGCGAGTCGCCTCGCGGCGATCCCGGCCGGCCGCTACGGTCGGCCGGAGGAGCTGGCCGCCTACGTCGCCTACCTCTGCTCCGAGCAGGCGGGCTATCAGACCGGGACGTTCACGGCGATCGACGGCGGACTCATCGCCGGGCTGCCGTAGCCGAGGGCCTCACGGCGCCGAAGTGCGGCGCGGCGTCAGCCGGGCTCGACCTCGATCGGGTCTCCGACCCGGATCTCGCCGCTGTCGAGCAGCCGCGCCCGGAGGCCTGCCCGGTGGACCAGCGGTCGGAGGACCGGCTGGCCGACCATCTCCTGGAGATGGGCGCACGGCTCGCACAGCTCGACCCCCTCGACCCGGACCGCACCGACCCGGAACGTCCTCCCGACGAGGTCGTTGAGCCTGATCCCCCGGGTCGTCAGGTTGCGCCGCGTGGCGCCGGGGTCGAGCCGGATCCCGGTCTCGGCGGCGAGCCACTCGATCTGCTCGGCCTCGACGAGGGTGACATCCTGGACCTCGTCGTCACCCGGCTCCCGATCCTCGGGCCGGACGGCATGGCGATCGCCCGCCAGACCGACGCCGGCGATGGCCTCGACGGACTCGACCGCCCGGACCGGCCCACCCTCGCGGTCCGCGAGGTGGATCCACTCGAGCGTGCCCCCGTCAGTCGCCGCCATGCCAGCCAGACCGTATCGCGAATTGGTCGAACCCGTCGAGGGCCTCGGACCAGGCGACCGTGAACCGTTCGATCGCCGCGCTCGGCGGCCCGTCCGCCAGCTCGCGGACGAACGCCTCGAGCGTCCCGCGCGGCCCCTCTGCGACGCAGCGCACCGAGCCGTCGGGCTCGTTGGCGACCCAGCCGGTCAATGCGTGCGCCGCGGCGGCCCGGGCGGCGAACATCCGGAAGCCGACCCCCTGGACCTGGCCACCGACGACGACCTCGACCCGCGCGCGTCGAGACGGGTCCGCTGCCGACCCGGTCAAGCGGCGACCCGCCGGGCGGACGGCCAGGCAAGGACGAGGACGTCGACGGCCAGTTCCGGGCTGACGTTGCCGGCGACGGACTCGGCGACCCGATCGAGTCGGGCGAGGAACGCGGCGACGGCGCCCGGCGGCAGCCCGGACGCCGCGGCCTCGAGCTCCTCCAGCAGCGCGACATCATGGATCGCCCGCCGACCGGCCGACCCGCCGATCCCGACGACGGCGAGATCGCGCGCCAGGTCGCGCCAGATCGACAGGAGCTGTCGAGCCGCGCGTCGTCGCTCGGCCGCGGTCAGCCTGGTCGCGTCCGACTCGGTCGACTCGCCGGACCCGGCCTCGCCCCCCGCGCCGGCCTCCGGGGCCAGGGCGGTGTCCTGCCCGGCCGTCGACGAGGTCGCCTGACCGCCCGCCGGGCGATGTGGCCGTCCGCGCGACCGCGCCACGGGCAGCGCGGTCGAGCCCGCCAGCGCCTCGGCCAGATCGCCGGCCCGTCCGAGAAGCTCCCGCGCGGCGGCGAGTCGCCGGGAGCGAGCCTGCGACAGCAGATCGAGCAGCGTCCGGGCGATCTCGTCCCGGATCGCCACCGCCTCCGGAGCTCGAGCGTAGGCGACGGCGACACCCGGTCGACCCTCGGCCAGGTGGGACAGGCGCCCGGCCGTCGACGGGTCGGCCAGGCCCAGGTCGCCGAGGAGCGCCTCGATCTCGCGCGGGCCGGCCGGTCCGAGCCGGACCCGGGCGCAGCGCGAACGCACCGTCGGCAGGAGCAGCTCCTCCCGGTCGACGCACAGGACGATCGTGACACCGGCGGGCGGCTCCTCGAGCGTCTTGAGCAAGGCGTTCTGGGCGTCCTCGTTCATCTGCGCCGCGCCCTCGACGATGGCCACCCGGGCGCCACCCTCGATCGGCAGCAGGGCGAGGTCGCGGACCAGGTCGCGCACCCCTCGGGCGGCCCTGGCCTCGCGGGCGTCACCGATGACCACCTGGCCGCCCGGCCCCTCGGGGGCGAGGCGGTGGAGGTCGGGGTGGTTGCCCCCCGCGACGAGGCGGCAGCCACGACACGCCCGGCACGGTCGGTCGGCGAGGTCGGGCGCGTCGCACAGCAGGGCCGCGGCCAGGTCCTCGGCGAGGGTGGTCTTGCCGACGGCCGGCGGTCCGACGAGGAGCACGGCATGGGGCGTCGGCCCGACCACCATCCGGGCGACCGCCGCGAGGGCCGCCGGCTGACCGCGGGTCGACCAGCGCGCACCGGCCGTGGCCATGACGCGAGGGTCGACCGGTGGGCTCATCCGAGCGGCCTCATCGCCGGCAGCCCGTCCCGACGGCGGCTAGGCCTCGGGCGTCTCGGCCTTCTTCCGCGTCGCCGTCCGCCGCTTCGGTGCGGCGGTCTCTGCCGCGGGTTCGGCACCCTCGCTGGACGCGGTCGCCTTGGACCGGGTCGCCGTCCGACGCTTGGCGGGAGCGGCGGAGGCCGGCGCTTCGCCGGCCGTCGGGGCCGCGGTCGTCGCCTTCCGGCGAGCGGTCGCCCGAGCCTTCGGGGCGGCGGGTTCCGTCTCGCGGGTCCCGGCGGACGTGGTCGCGGCCTCGGTCGCCGGGGTCGCCTTCCTCCGGCTCGTCGCCCGGGCCTTCGGAACGGCCGGTGCGGCTGCCCGCGTCGGTTCCTCGGCTGCGGTCTCGCCGCCCGACGCCGGACCGGCCGGTCGCTCGTCGGTCCGCCGGGCGCCAGCTGCGCCCGGAGCATCGCCTCCAGCTCGGGCGGGACCTCGCTCCACGGTTCGTCGGCGCGGCCACCGGCCGGGCGGACGCGCTCCGGGCGACCGGTCGGAGCGACCCGCTCCTCCCGACGGACGTCGCGCCCGCCGCGGCCGGCTCCGCCGCCCCCGCGCCCGGACACGTCCGGGTAGCGATTGATCCCGCCGCCACCTCCCCGGCCATAGCGCTCACGGTCGACGGCCGCGCTGTAGGCGCCGCCGCGGCCGCCTCGGCCAGCCGGTCGGCCGGCTCGGCCGGCCGAGCCGCGCCGCTGCTCGGCGATGAGGTACTCGGGGATCGCCGGCTCGTCCTCCTCGTCGACGTCGAACGGGGTCGACTCGGCCGCCGGTGCCCGGGTCTGGCCGATCTGGGAGTCCCAGATCGAGCCGAACGCGCCCGGCCGCGGGGGACGCGGCGCGCTCGCGACGAGCTCGGCTCCTTCCTCCTCCACCGCCTCATCGGCGTGTGCGTCGCCGGTCGGTGCGCCTTCGAGCTCGGCGCCCTCGGCGCGTCCGCGCCCGCGGCCTCGGCCGCGGCCGCCACGTCGGCGGCGACGACGCGGGCCCTCACCGTCGCCCTCGAGGTGCTCCTCGGCGAGGCCGCTGCCCTCAGCTGCGGTCTCCTCGGTCTCCGGACCGGCGGCCGTCGCAGTGGCCGCCTCGAGTCGAGCCTGGGCGGCCTTCGACAGCTTCTCGCCCGGCAGGGCGACGAGACCGATCGACGGCGCGCCCGCGACGACCGGCTCCGGCTCGACGGCCGCGGCACGGCCCCGGCCTCGCGACGGCGCTCGGGTCGCGGCGGCCGGCTCACGCTCCGCCTCGCCGGATCGCCGTGCCCGGCCGGTCCCTCGTCCGCGCCCCCGTCCGGTCCCCTCGGTCAGCTTGTCGGGGACCTCGGTCATGGACAGGTCCTCTCCGTCATCGGCGACCCGCCGCCCACTCCGCGACGAGCCCTTCTCGACCTTGGCGATCTGGATGATGTCGGTGAACTGGTCGGCCACGTCCATGAGGTCCGACGACGTGTTCCCACGGAAGCTGATGACCTCGACCCGGACACCCATCTCCTGGACCGCGCGGATGGCCGGTGCGAAGTCGCCATCGCCCGACACGACGATCGCGACGTCCAGGTTCCTGGCCGTCTTGAGCATGTCGACGACGAGCTCGATGTCGAGGTTCGCCTTGACCTTCCCGTCGCCGTACTTGCGGATGTCCTTGCTCACGACCTTGTAGCCGTGGCGCGACAGGAAGTTGTGGAAGTTGCGCTGGTTCTCATTGTCCGGATCGAGGCCGGTGTACGCATACGCGCGCACGAAATCCCGGCCGGCGACGGCCGACTTGAGGAGCGTGACGTAATCGATGTCCACGCCGGCCGCCTTGGCCGCATAGAAGATGTTCGCCACGTCCACGAAGACGGCTACGTTCTTGCCCACGTTGACTCCTTGATCTGGTCGGTGGCCGACCGGCGCGCCGCGGCGCGGCTCGGCGGACGATGTCGCGATGTCATGGTTGACGGGCGCCGCCTCTCGCGGTCGCCACGGGTCGTTCGAGCAGCAGGCCGGCCTCGTGGAAGCCACGCCGATCCCAGCGAGCCTGCTCGGCCGGGTCCTCCGGCCTGGCCACCTCCACGCAGGTGCAGCCCTTGTTGCGGGCCGAGCGGAGCGCCTCCTCGATCAGCGCGTCGGCGACGGCATCGACGTCGTGGCGCGGATCGCACACGAGGAGGTCGACGGTCCCGACGAACCCGCCGGCCCTGACGGACGGCCGGAGGGCGAGGATCGCCGCACCGATGATCGACCGGCGAAGCTCGGCCACGAGGACGCTCGCCTGGGGCAGGTAGACCAGCTGGCGGAGCAGATCCGGCGCGACGAGCGGCGCATCGCCGTCGGGCCGGCTGAGCGCATCGGCGCACAGTGCCACGAGCCGATCGATGTCGGTGATCCGAGCCGCTCGAACCTGGTAGTCCACGCTGACGGGTGTGACCTCGCGAGGGTGGCACGTCGCTGCGAACACTGGATCGGGGTCCGACGGGATGACCCGACTGATCGCGAGCACGCCTCCGGGGGCGAGCGGAAACCGCTCGACAGCCGCCTGGGGCGCTCGTCGACCGGATGTTGCAATCGACGCGCCGGTGGCTAATATACGGCATCGCTTCGGCGGCCACCTGCGCGCCGCCCGAGCTCCGGCCGTCGTGCCGTCGCCGCTACGCACCGACGTCCCACCGCGCGACCCCGACCGCCGGCCCCCTGGGGAGAGGAACCGGAGGGGGATCGCACCGGGGATGATGGGCACCGGGGACGAGGCGAGGCCCGGCTGGGACCGCCGCGCAGGGGTATCGACCGGGACGCTCGTCCAGGTGACGGGCGGGAGCTGAGGAGGAGTCGTTTATGAAGAACGCCAAGCTCGGCGCGTTCGTCGCCGGCGCGGTGCTCGTGTTCGCTGCCTGCAGCAGCACCGGAGGGACGACCGCGCCCTCCAGTGGCGGCGGCGCCGGCACGCAGCCCGAGGTTTGCAAGAACAAGAAGGGCACCAGCTCGAGCGAGATCCACGTCTACTCGAGCCTGCCGCGCCAGGGCACCAACACGGAGCAGTCGGACACGCTCGTCGAGCAGATCAAGGCGACCCTCGACGGGGTGAAGGTCGGGAACTTCACGATCAAGTACTTCGACCTCGACGACTCGTCGGCCGCCAACAACGGCGACTGGGACGGCACCGTCGAGCAGGCCAACGCCAACAAGGCCGCCGCCGATCCGGAAGCCATGGCCTACATCGGCACCTACAACTCGGGCGCGGCCAAGCTGGCGATCCCGATCCTCAACGCGGCCTGCCTGGTCATGGTCACCCCCGCCAACACGTATCCCGGACTGACCAAGGCCGTCACCGGCGTGACCAAGCCCGGCGAGCCGGAGGTCTACTACCCGAACGGCTACCGCAACTACTCCCGGGTCGTGGGTACCGACGACGCGCAGGGCGCGGCGGGCGCGGACTGGGCGAAGAGCCTGGGCAAGACGAAGGCCTGGGTCCTCGACGACACGCAGGTCTACGGCCAGGGTCTGGCCAAGTCGTGGGCGCTCGCCTTCGCCAAGGGCGGCGGCACGGTCCTGAGCGCCAACGGCACGTCCGAGAGCTTCGATCCCAAGGCGACCGACTACAGCGCCCTGGCCCAGAAGATCAAGGCCGGTGGAGCCGACATCATCTACATCGGCTCGATCACCGGCCAGAACACCGGCAAGCTCTGGAAGGACCTCCGGGCGGCGATGCCGGACACCACGATCATGTCGGGTGACGGCGTGTTCGAGAAGTCCTGGTACGACGGAGTCGGCTCGGCCGGCAACGGGACGTACCTGACCTTCGGCGCGATCGGTCCGGACCAGCTGACCGGAGACGGCAAGACCTGGTACGACAAGTACAAGACCGACCACGGTGGCAACTCGCCGGCCGTCTACACGGCCTACGGCAACGCCGCCGCGGCAGTCGTCCTGGCCGCCCTCCAGAAGGCCGGGACCAACGACCGCTACGAGGTCCTCAAGAACGTCATGGCGACCAGCGGTCTGGCCACGGTGACCGGGACGGTCACCCTGGACGCCAATGGCGACGTGACCGGCGGTGGGATCACCGGCTACCAGGTCGTGGATAGCTGGCCGCCGAAGTTCGTCCAGCTGTTCGAGTCGAAGGGCCTCTGAGCCTCGGTCGATCGACCTGACATGCATCCGGGGCGGGTGACGAACCCGCCCCGGATGCCGTTTCAGCCCTCTTCCCCGACCAAGAGGACGGCGTGGACCAGATCCTCCAGACGTTCATCATCGGTCTGTCGAACGGGCTGATCTTCGCCCTGGTGGCGCTGGGTTACACGCTCGTCTACGGGATCATCGAGCTGATCAACTTTGCCCACGGCGACGTGTTCATGCTCGGCTCGATGACCGCCCTCTTCCTGTTCACGAGGTTGGGTATCTCGGCCTCGACGCCGGCACCGGTGATGATCGCCGAGATCCTGATCGTCATCCTGGTGACGATGGGCGTGACCGCGACGCTCAACGCCAGCATCGAGCGGGTGGCTTACCGGCCGCTTCGACATGCGCCGAAGCTGGCACCCCTCATCTCGGCGATCGGGATGAGCTTCGTCCTCCAGAACGTGGGCCTGCTCATCTCCGGCCCGGCCAACAAGAGCATCGACAACATCCTGCCGACGACCAACCTGCTGTCCTACTTCGGGATCACCACGGTCGAGGTGAACCTGCAGCAGGCGTTCGTGGCGATGGTCACGATCCCGCTCCTCATCGCCCTGTCGTGGTTCGTCGGCAAGACCCGCCAGGGTCGCGCCATGCGGGCGACGGCCCAGGATCCCGACACGGCCGGCCTGATGGGCGTCGACGTCAACCGGACCATTGCCCTGACCTTCCTGATCGGCGGCGCCCTGGCCGGAGCGGCCGGGGTCGTCCAGATCCTCTACAACAACGTCACGGTCTGGAACCTGGGCTTCCGGTTCGGTCTGAACGCGTTCACCTCGGCGGTCCTGGGCGGGATCGGCAACCTGTCCGGCGCCGTCCTCGGCGCGCTCGTCCTCGGCCAGATCAACGCCTTCAGCGACCGCTACATGTCCGCGACCTGGACGAACGCGATCGTCTTCGCGGTGCTCATCGCCGTCCTCGTGTTCAAGCCGACCGGCCTCCTCGGCCAGCAGCTGGCGGACCGAGCATGACGACCGCCACGGAGAGCCCTCACCCCGGCGGATTCGCCGGCTGGGCCGCTCATGTCGGGGACGTCCTGTCCGGGCTGCCCGAGGCGTACCGCCGGCAGCTGACCGAGCGGCGCCGTCGGACCCTCGGCCTGACCGTGCTTGTGCTTCTCGGCGTGCTCTACCCGGTCATCAACCGGTTCGTGCTCCAGCAGATCAGCCGAACGGTCTTCCCGCTGCCGACCCCGGAGGACACGGTCGTCACGTTCATGATGATCTTCGGGATCATGGCCGTCGGCCTGAACATCGTGGCCGGGTTCGCCGGGCTGCTCGACCTCGGCTACGTGGCGTTCTACGCGATCGGAGCGTATACAGCGGCGTTCCTCGCCTCGCCCCATTTCGGGAGCATCAGCCTCGTCTTCCTCGGCAACGTCGCGCCGGGCTTCCCGGGCATCCACCTGCCGTTCTGGATCATCGTGCCGGTCGCGATGCTCGTGGCCGCGACGTTCGGGGCGCTCCTCGGGGCTCCGACGCTGCGCCTCCGGGGCGACTACCTGGCGATCGTCACCCTCGGCTTCGGAGAGATCGTCCCGGTCGTGTTCAGGAACATGGCCGACGTCACGTTCTCGATCAACCTCGGGATCGTCACGATCGCCGTCGAGCACGTCAACGCGACCGGTGGCCCGCTCGGGATCAACCCGATCGATGCCCCGTTCCTCCCGTTCCTGAACGTAAAGTTCGATGCCAGTGCCGGCTTCGCGCCGGTCTATCTCGGGATGTTCCTGCTCGTGCTGGCGATCCTGTTCGCCCGGAACCTCGAGCGGTCACGCATCGGCCGGGCCTGGATGGCGATCCGCGAGGACGAGCTGGCGGCCGAGATGATGGGCGTCAACACGGTCCGGACCAAGCTCCTGGCGTTCGCCCTCGGGGCGAGCTTCGCCGGCATCGCCGGCTCCCTCCAGGCCTCCTACCTCGGGGCGACGACGTCGGACTTCTTCCAGTTCTCGACGTCGATCCTCGTGCTCATCATGATCATCCTCGGCGGGATCGGGAACATCTGGGGCGTCCTGCTCGGGGCGATCGCCCTCGTCTACGTCGACAAGACGTTCCTGCCCTACCTCGGCCAGCAGATCCAGTCCGTGGCCCCGTCGGTCCCGAACCCGGCCCAGTTCAACTTCCTGTTCTTCGGCCTGGCCCTCGTGGTGATGATGCGGTTCCGGCCCGAGGGCTTCGTGCCCAATCGCCAACGGGCCGCCGAGCTGAGCGCGCACGGGCTGGCCGTCGCCGAGGCGGCGCGCGGCGAGCCGCTCGGGCTGGACAATATCGAGATCGCGCCGCCCGGACAGGACGAGGTCTCGACGGATGCCCGGGAGGCCGAGGTGCCGTCGGAGACTCGGGACCTGTGACGATCCAGCCGGTCGGCGGAGGCGCTCCGAGCGCTCCTCCGTCAAGCACCCTCCTGACCGGCTCGCTGCCGGACGACCAGCTCCTGGTCAAGGCGCGTGGGGTGACCAAGCGTTTCGGCGGCCTCGTGGCGGTCAATGCCGTGGACTTCGACATCCCGCGCGGCTCGATCGTCTCGCTGATCGGACCCAATGGGGCCGGCAAGACGACGTTCTTCAACATGATCACCGGCTTCTACCTGCCGACGTCCGGCGAGATCGACTTCGACGGCCGTCCGATCATCACTACCAGCGGGTCGAAGGTTCGCGGCAAGAAGCCTCACGAAGTGGCCGCCATGGGCATCGGACGGACCTTCCAGAACATCCGCCTGTTCGGCACGATGACCGCGCTCGACAACGTCCGGGTGGGAGCGAACGTTCACCTCCGGAGTCACTGGTGGGACGCGGTGCTGCGCACCCCGAAGATGCTCAACGAGGAAGCCGCCAACCGGGACGAGGCGATGCACATCCTGAGCCTCGTCGAGCTCGAGGACCGGGCCGACGCGTGGGCGCGGAGCCTGCCCTACGGCGACCAGCGTCGACTCGAGATCGCCCGCGCGCTGGCGACCCGACCGAAGCTCCTGCTGCTCGATGAGCCGACCGCCGGGATGAACGCCGAGCGAGACCCGGGACATGACCGACTTCATCCGCCGACTGCGCTCCGAGCTCAAGCTCACGGTCCTCCTCATCGAGCACGACATGCGGGTCGTGATGGGCATCAGCGACCGGGTGACGGTGCTCGACTACGGGACGGTCATCGCCGAGGGCACGCCGGCCGAGGTCCGCCAGAACCCCAAGGTCATCGAGGCGTATCTGGGCCGCGGCGCGGCGGAGGCGCTGACGTGGCGCTCCTCGAGCTGAAGGACGTCCACACCTACTACGGGGCGATCCACGCCCTGCGCGGGATCTCGATGTCGGTCGAGGCCGGGCGAGATCGTCACCCTCATCGGCTCGAACGGGGCCGGCAAGTCGACCACGCTGCGGACGATCTCCGGCCTGCTCCGGCCGCGCCAGGGCTCGATCAGCCTGGGTGACCGCCGGCTCGACGGCCTCCGGCCGCACGAGATCGTCAGGCTCGGCGTCTGCCAGAGCTCCCGAGGGCAGGCGCGTCTTCGCCCGGATGTCGGTCCACGAGAACCTCGAGATGGGGGCCTTCGTCCGGCGTGACGCGGCCAAGATCGCGGAGGATTTCGAGCGGGTCTACACGCTCTTCCCGCGCCTCAAGGAGCGGACGACGCAGAGGGCCGGGACCCTGTCGGGCGGCGAGCAGCAGATGCTGGCGATCGGTCGGGCGCTGATGTCCGACCCGAAGCTGCTCCTCCTCGACGAACCCTCGATGGGCCTTGCCCCGATCCTCGTCGAGCAGATCTTCGAGATCATCCGGACGATCAACCGGCAGGGGACGACCGTCCTGCTCGTCGAGCAGAACGCCCTCATGGCGCTCGGGATCGCCAATCGCGGCTACATCCTGCAGACCGGCGAGATCGTCCTGACCGACGCGGCCGAGCGACTGGCCGCCAATCCGGAGGTGAAACGGGCCTATCTCGGCGGCTGACCGACGCCGAGCGGCCGCATGAGCGCCGCGTCTTGCCAACGCGGCGGATCGGAGCGTCCAGGGCGAGCCAACGATGCGTCCCGGCTGGCACGAACCGGATCCGGAGCCCGGCGGCGGTGTCCCACCTCCCGCCGCGACGGTCCTCGTCCGGACCGGATCCCAGCCCCCGCTCCTGTCGGTCGGGGCCGTCCTCCTCGCCGGGTTCCTCCTCCTGGCCATCGTCAAGCCGTGGGGCGAAGAGGCGGCGGCGCGTTGGGCGGATCGGTCGCCCAGTCCGTCGCCGTCGGCCGTCGCGACGCCGACGCCGACCGCCGAGCCTGTGCTCGATCGCAGCGAGGCGATCGCCGCGCAGTGCCGCGCCCCGAACGGTTGGCGAGTCGTCACCCACCAGCAGTGGCAGGACCGGGACCTCCGGATCTGGTGGGCCGTCGTGCCGGTCACGGTCCGATCCGCCTGGGATCCGTCGATCCCGATCGTGTCGATCACGGCCGACTCGATCCTCGAGCTCGGCTACTGCGCGCCGCTGTCGGGGCCGGATCGACCGGTCAGCGACGCCTCGGTCGGCGTGTGGCGGATGGATCCCCTGACCCGGTCGGCCGAACCGCTCGCCCTGGAGCGGATCGCTCCCGACTTCGAAGAAGCCCTGGTCGCCATCTATGCGCCGCCGGGCTCGAATGGCCGGATCCCGACCTTGTGGCCGGCGGGCCGCTACCTGTTCGCCGTCGACGGTCGCTGGTTCGGCGTCGAACTCCGCCTCCCGTCACCGGGGGCGAACCGCTAGATCCGGCGCTCTGCGGAGATCTCGTACGTCGCCCGGCCCAGGAAGACCAGCCCGATCGCCACCAGCCACAGGCCGGGCGCGAGGTCCGGCCGGAGGCCGGCCGGGTCGACGAGGATGAACTCGATCGTCCGCCACGCGAATGCCCCCGCGGCGACAGCCAGCACGATCGCGTAGGACAGGGTCCGGTCGATGGCGACCGGCTTGTCCCCGGCGGCGTACGGCAGGGTCACCAGCGCCAGGACGAGCAGCGCGCAGATGAACACGACGATCCCCTTGTCCGCGAAGGCGTTCGTCGTGATCGGGGTGAGGCCGGTGTCGCCGCCGGTCGCGGCGAACCAGGGCAGGACGCAGCCGGCGAGGACGATCAGCGCTCCGATCGCCGCCAGCAGGCGGCCCCGGCCGAGTGGTCGACGATGCACGGGACGGCCTCAGCCTCCGCCGGAGTAGACCTCGGGGCGCAGGACGCCCACGAAGCGCAGGTTGCGGTACAGCTCGCCGTAATCGAGCCCGTAGCCGACGACGAAGCGATCCTCGATCGTGAACCCGGTGTAGTCGACGGGGATCTCCACCAGGCGCCGGGCCGGCTTGTCGAGCAGGGTGCAGATCCGGAGCGAGGCCGGGTTCTTGCCGCGCAGGTAGCGGAGGAGGTAGTTCAGGGTCAATCCGGTGTCGATGATGTCCTCGACGAGCAGGACGTCCTCCCCGTCGATGCTCGCCGAGAGGTCCTTCAGGATCCGGACCAGCCCGGAGGACTCGGTGGCGGTGCCGCCGTACGACGAGACCTCCATGAGGTCGATCCGGACCGGGACGTCGATCGCCCGCATCAGGTCGGCCATGAACGGGAGCGACCCCTTGAGCACGCTGACCAGGGTCAGGTTCCGCCCGCGGTAGTCGTCGCTGATCCGCTGGCCGAGCTCGCGCACCCTGGCCTGGATGGCGTCCTCGGAGACGAGGATCTCGGCAACGTCGGCCTGGAGGTCGATCGGCGTGCTCATCGGTCGGCGGCGATCTCAGCTTCGGTCGACGGGCGGGCCGGGCCGGAACGACGCCGGCGGCGGCGGCGGGCTGCGGCGATCGGCTCGCCCGAGGCCGCCGGCAGGCGCTGGGCCGGCGGGTCGAGGTCGGCCTCGCGGGCGTCGATCGACGGCTCCAGCGACCCGGCCAGGAGCTCCTCGTAGGGGCGCTCGGGGGTGACCTGGCCGGAGGTCCCGGACAGCCCCTCGGCGAGGGCGAGCCGACCGTACTTGAGCATCAGCGCCCGGAAGTCCCGAGCGTAGAACAGCTTGATCCGGACGTCCGGGTAGAGCTCGCGCAGGCGCCGCAGCTTCCGGTTCTTCTTGCGGACCAGCTTCTGGCGCAGCGTGGTCATCTCCACGTACAGGTCGAGATCCGGCAGATAGAAGTCCGGGGCGAAGCTCTCGAGGACGTCGCCGTCGGTGTTCCACAGGATCGGGAAGACGTGTGGCTCGTACTCCCAGCGGACCTGATAGAAGTCGAGGATCCGGGACAGCTCCGCCTCGCTGGCGTGGGCGAACGCCGGGGCCGCGTCGCCGGCCGGCTCGGAGGCCGGACTGCCGGACGGTTCCGAGCCGACCGACCGAGCGTCGCTCACGCAGCCGTCCGTTCGGCCGGAGTCAGGTTCGGCCGGTCGCGGGGATCCATCGAAACGCAGTCTAGCCCACCGCCGGACGACCGGTCGCCCCGGCGGGGTCGGATCCGCGCGACGATACCCCGCCCCGGATCGCGGATACTGATAGGGAGTATGATGTCGCGGGTGGACGAAGCGCGTCCACGGCGACCGAGCACGAGACCACGATGTCGACCACGACGACCCGACCCGGGCGATCGGCGCACCCGGCGGAGACGCCCGACGACTTCCGACACAGCTACTCCAAGGACAAGGCGACGCTCGTCCGTCGGCTCAGCCGGATCGAGGGGCAGGTCCGCGGGATCGCCCGGATGATCGAGCGGGATGAGTACTGCGTCGACATCCTCCAGCAGACGGCTGCGCTCCGGGCGGCGGTCGACGCGGTCTCGATCATGATCCTCGAGGACCACGTCCGCGGCTGCGTCCGGACCGCCGCCGAGCGCGGTGAGTCGGACGCCTACGTCGACGAGGTGATCGACGTCGTCCGGCGGACGATCGGTCGGCCGGTCCGCCCCGCCCGCGGCGCCTGATCCACCACGCGTCGGGCCGGCCGGTCGGGGTACTTCCGGGGCGGTCCGGTCCGGCGGACGGGGGATTTCCCCGATGCACCGGGCGCGGCACGATGCGCCCGATGGCCGATCGCTATCCACCGCTCGTCCGCGTGCCCACCCGGACGCCGACCGTCGGGGCGCCGGGTCCATATGTCGAACGCCGGCAGCGGTCGCGCCGGCGGGAGGACCGCCTCGCACACGAAGAGGCGGCTCTGCTCGCGCGCGCCCTCGACGTTCTCGTGGCGGACGGTCCGGCCGAGACGCGCCTGGCCGGCCTGCTCGAGCTCCTGGCCAGGACCGTCGGCGCCCGTCGGGCCGCCGTCCTGTCCGGATCGCCCGAGCGGCGCGTGGCGGTCTCGATCGGCCCGCACGAGGACGACCCGGACGCCCGGTCGCTGGCGGCCTGGCTCGACGCCGAGGCGCCCCGCAGCCGCGCCGATCGAGCCGCCTCCGGGCGCGCCCCGATCATGTTCGCCCGCCTGGCGGATCCAGCGGCCGCAGGGGACCCGGAGATCCCGGGTGACGACGAGGTCGAGACCCCGGGGACGCTGGCGGTCGCCGCTCCGATCCACCGCCTGCCGCCCGACGCCCGGTTCGCCCTGATCGAGATCCCGAGCACGGGTCACGTCGTCCTCGGCTTCGAGATGACCGACGAGGACGGCGTCCTGGCCCTGGCCGAGCGGCTGCCGCCGACGCTGGCCCGCCATGCCGCCGTCGTGCTCGCCCTGGTCACCGAGCAGCTGGCCCAGGCCGCCGAGCTCGACGCCCTCCGCGGCCGCGACGCCGAGCGCGAGCGGTTCGTCGCGACGGTCGCCCATGACCTCCGGACGCCGCTCACCGGCCTGAGCGGCTACCTCGACCTCATCGCCGACGGGAAGGTCGAGGACCCGGCCGTCGAGCGCGAGTTCATCGAGCGCAGCCGGTCGATCGTCGACACGATGGGCGACCTCGTCGGCGACCTCCTGGAGCTCTCCCGGCTCGACGCCGGCAACCTCCGCCTCGACCTCCGGCCGTTCTCGGTCGCCGAGGTCGGCGCCCGGGTCATCGCCGCGCTGGCGCCGCTCGCCCTCGAGCGCAGGATCGACCTCCGCTCGGACCTGCCGCCCCGGATGCGGGCCGCGACCGGGGACCGGCGCGAGGTCCAGCGGGTCCTGACGAACCTCCTCGGCAATGCCCTGAAGTTCACGCCGGAGGGCGGCCACGTCGAGCTGGCCGGCTCGTTCGACGGGTCGTTCGCGGTGCTGGCCGTCCGCGACGACGGCCCGGGCATCGCCGCCGAGGACCGGGGGCTGATCTTCGAGCGCTTCTACCGGGTGGACGCCGACTCGACGGTGGGCGGGACCGGCCTGGGCCTGGCCATCGCCCGCGACCTCGCCCGGGCGATGGGCGGCGACCTGGCCGTCGCCTCCGTGCCGGACTCGGGCTCGAGCTTCGTCCTCGTCCTGCTCGGGCCCGGCCGTGATCGGCGATGAGTCGATCGCGTCGGTCCTCGAGCGCGCCCTGGCGGACGAGGAAGTCCTCCTCGAGGAGGCCGCCGTCCTGCGCGCGATCCGCTCCTCGAGCCGCCCGGTGGCCCTCGAGACGCCCGTCCGGGACCCGCGACGCTCCGCGGTCTCCGGAGCCGGAGCCCGTCCGTGCGGTCCGCCTGCGGGCGATCGACGGAGCGCTGTCGAGGACCGATCCGCCCGGTCCGGCCTGACGGCCGCTCGGCGTCGGGCGGACCCGCCGCGGCGTCGACATCCAGCCGACTTATCCACCAAGCTGGACCGCCGTTCGAGGTTCGTGGATAACCGCGTTGACTTCGGGACGCCGGTCCCGTAGCGTCCGGCATCCGCACGACACGGCGGAGCGCAGGGTAACGTGGCTCGCGAGGGGTGCCGGGAGACCGGGGCCGGAACCGGACGAGCTGCGGAAGACCGAACGGCCCGTCGTGGCGCGCCAGCACGTCCGACGCCGGGAGCGGCTCGCGGCCGGTCCACGCCCCCACCGTCTAGGAGGCTCGTGGATCGCCCTCGCGAACCGCTCCCGTCGCGCGTCGAGGACCTTCCGGACCTCCCTCCCGAGGCGCTCGTCGTCCTCGACCGTGGGCTCCGGATCCTGGGTCTCGAGGACCTGGCGCCGGACGCAAGACGGGCGATCGAGGACCATCTCCGCCTGCTGCTCGCCTGGAACGTCGCGATCAACCTGACGGCCGTCCGAGATCCGGTCGAGGCGATCCGCCGCCACGTCCTCGACAGCCTGTCGGCCACCCACCTCCTCCGCGCGCGTCGGATCGATGCGTTCGTCGACCTCGGGAGCGGCGGCGGGTTCCCCGGCCTGCCGCTCGCGGCCGCCGTGCCCGCCCGACGGGCACTCCTCGTCGAAAGCATCGGCAAGAAGGCGCGCTTCCTCGAGACGGCCACGACGGCGGTCGGGCTGGCTGGCGTCGCCGAGGCCTTCGGCGGCCGGGCCGAGGACCTGGCGACCGACGGACGCCATCGCGGGCGCTGGCCGGCGGTCGTGGCCAGGGCGGTCGGCGACCTCGCCGAGCTGGCTGAGCTCGGGCTGCCCCTCCTGGCCCGGGGCGGATCCCTCGTCGCCTGGAAGCGCGACGACGTCGGCGCCGAGCTGACCGCGGCAGGACCTGCCCTCGAGCGCCTCGGCGGCGGGCGGCCGACGGTCCTCCCGGTCGATCCGCGGCTCGGCCTGGACGGTCACGTCCTGGTGGTCGTGACCAAGGAACGCCCGACACCGGACGCCTATCCGAGGGAGCCGGCGGTCCGCCGGCGTCGTCCGCTCTGACCGATCGCGTCGGGGCGGCCGACCGCCACCGCCGGAACGGCCCGCCGCGAGGCGACGAAGTGTCGGAAACTCTGGAGGTGCGGATCGCGGTCCTGTCGGACATCCACGCCAACCTCGTCGCCCTGGACGCCGTCCTCGCCGCGATCGGCGCGGTCGATGCCGTGTGGCACCTCGGCGACATCGTCGGTTACGGGCCGGAGCCCGACGCGGTCGTCGACCGGCTGCGCGAGCGGGCCGCCGTCGGCGTTCGCGGCAACCACGACGCCGCCGCGCTGGGCGGTCCGGAGATCGAACACTTCAACACGGACGCCCGGCGAGCGATGGAGTGGACCAGGACGGCGATCGGCCCGACGACCCGCCGCTGGCTCGAGGCGCTCCCGGAGCGCCTGACGGACGGCGACTTCACGCTCGTCCACGGCAGCCCCCGCGATCCGATCTGGGAGTACATCACGACCGCCCCGGTCGCCCGCCGCAACATCGAGGCGCTCGACACGCTGTGGGGCCTCCACGGCCACACCCACCTGCCATCGGTCTTCCGCGACGAGGACGGCCTGGTCGAGATGCTCAGCCCGTCGGACGGTTCGGTCCTGACCCTCGACGGTCGCCGGCTGCTGGCCAATCCCGGAAGCGTCGGCCAGCCGCGGGATGGCGACCCGCGGGCGAGCGCCCTCGTCCTCGGCCTCGAGCCCGGGCGGGCGACGCTGGCCTGGCATCGGGTCGCCTACGACATCGCCGCGACCCAGGCGGCGATGCGCCGCCTGAAGCTGCCCGACCGCCTCGTGGAGCGACTCAGCCATGGCCTCTGAAGGGGATGGTAGCCTGTCGCGCGGGCGGGACCGGATCGGAGGGATCGTGAGCTCCAGCGGGAAGATCAGCGGGCGATGATCGGCGGTCGACGCCCGCTGACGGGTCGCAAGCTTGCCGATCGCCGGGTCCGCGTGGCTCGCCCACACACGCCGTACTTCCGCTACACGGGCCCCGGCCAACTCGTGGCCAAGGAGGCCGCCAGCCGACCCCTCACCCGCGCCGGGCGCGCTCTTGCCCGGGCACGGGCGATCGTCTTCGGGCGACCGCTCGCGATGGAGGAGGAGATCGGGGAGCGCCTGTCGAAGCGCAAGGCGCTGGCCATCTTCAGCTCGGACGCGATCTCGTCGTCGGCCTACGCGACCGAGGAGATCCTGCGCGTGCTGATCGTGTCCGCCGCGGCCGGCGCGCTGACCTACTCGATCGGCGTGTCGATCGCGATCGCCATCCTGCTGACCGTCGTCTCGCTGTCCTACCGGCAGGTCTGCCGGGCCTATCCGAACGGTGGCGGAGCGTACGCCGTCGCGCGCGAGAACCTCGCCCCGATCTTCGGCCTGATCGCCGCGGCGGCGCTGCTCATCGACTACGTCATGACGGTCGCGGTCTCGACCGCGTCGGCCATCCAGCAGATCCAGTCCATCCTGCCGGTCGCCTACGACTACCGGATCGAGATCGCCTTCGTCTCGATCAGCCTGATCACGATCGGCAACCTTCGCGGGCTGCGCGAGTCGGGCAACATCTTCGCCGTCCCGACCTATGTCTTCGTCGGGCTGGCCCTGGCCATCGTCGCGGTCGGGCTCGGTCGGATCCTGTCCGGGACGGCCACGCCGATCGCGCCCCAGCCGGAGGCGGCCGCGCTCGGCACCGACGCGCTGGGCCTGTTCGTGCTGCTCAAGGCGTTCGCCGGGGGGTCGGTCGCGTTGACCGGGGTGGAGGCGATCGCCAACGGCGTCCCGGCCTTCAAGCCGCCGGAATCGAAGAACGCGGCCAACACGATGACCGCGATGGCGCTGCTCCTCGGGATCATCTTCATCGGGATCACCATCGTCGCCCACGCCTTCGCGATCATCCCGTCGGCCGACAACACCGGCGGGCCGACCGTGGTGGCCCTCGTCGCGTCGACGGCGTTCGGCGCCGGCAGCCCGCTGTTCGTCGCCTTCCAGCTGAGCACCGCGCTCATCCTGTTCCTGGCCGCGAACACCAGCTTCAACGCCTTCCCCCGACTGGCGGCGATCCTGGCGTCGGACGGCTACATGCCCCGCCAGTTCAGCTTCCGCGGCGACCGCCTGGCCTACTCGTGGGGGATCATCCTGCTGGCGGCGATCGCGTTCGGGCTGCTGTTCGCGTTCAACGGCGACACCCATGCCCTGATCCCGCTCTACTCGGTCGGGGTGTTCGTGTGCTTCACCCTGTCCCAGATCGGGATGGTCCGCCACTGGTTCAAGGTCCGCGAGAGCGGCTGGCACTGGCGGGCCGCCGTGAACGCCTTCGGAGGGGCGCTCACCCTCGTCGTCCTGGCGGTCGTCCTGTCGGTCAAGTTCGTCGACGGCGCCTACCTGGTGGTGATCCTCATCCCCGTCCAGGTCGGGATGTTCCTGTTCATCCGCCGCCAGTACGCCGCGTCGTCCGCCCAGATCGCCGTCCGACCCGACTTCGTCGTCCAGCTGCCGCATCGCGAGGAGCGCGCGGTCGTCCCGGTCCCGGGCCTCAACCGTTCCGTCGTCCAGGCGATCAACGTGGCCCGCTCGATCAGTGACGACGTCCGGGCGGTCTACATCTCGGAAGATCCCGACGAGGCCGCCCGGATGCGGAAGACGTGGGAGCGACAGGTGCCGGGCGTCCCCCTGGTCCTCGTCGAGTCGCCCTATCGGGCGCTCGTCGGACCGCTGCTCGCCTATCTCGACGTGCTCGACCGGGCCTGGCCGCCCGACAAGGAGGAGCCGATCACGTTCGTCGTGATCCCGGAGTACGTCGCCCGCCACTGGTGGGAGCGGATCCTCTACAACCAGTCGGCCAAGCGGCTGCGGACGGTCCTCCTGGGCCGTCCGCACACGGTCGTCGTGAACGCGCCGTACCGGCGCGAGGAGCCGGGCGCGTTCGACGACCCGACAGGCGGCGGAGACCGGCCGGCCGTCTGAGACCCGTCGGGACGCCGGTGGTATCGTGACCGCCGTGCCGGAGCCCAGCCCACACGCGATCCGTCGCGCCGTCGCCGCCGTCAACGGCGGGACGACCGACGAGCGGATCGTCCGGATCGCCTGCGAGCTGGCCCGACCGAGCAAGGCGGAGCTGGTGGTGGTCCACGTGGTCGAGGTCGGTTGGAGCCTCCCGCTCGAGGCCGACGTCGCGGCCGGGTCGGAGGACGCCCAACGCGTCCTGGACCTGGCCGAGGGCGTGGCCGAGACCGAGCGGATGAAGGTCGAGACCGTCCTCCTCCAGGCGCGGGACGTCGGCGCGGCCATCGTCGACGAGGCGAGCGAGCGGGGCGCCGACCTGCTGGTCCTGGGGCTGCCCTACAAGAAGCGGTTCGGCGGCGACTTCGCCATCGGAAGGACCGTGCCGTACGTCCTCAAGAACGCGCCCTGCACGGTCATGGTCATCCGCGAGCCGATGACCGAGGAGTCGATCAGATGAACATCGTCATCGTCGGGTGCGGCCGGGTCGGAGCGACTCTCGCCGCCGACCTCGACGCCCGTGGCCACCAGGTCACGATCCTCGACCTCAAGACGCTCGCCTTCGAGCGTCTGGCGGCGACCTTCGGCGGGAGCGCCGTCCGCGGCGACGGGACCGATGAGGACACCCTCCGCCGGTCCGGGCTCGAGGAGGCCGATGTCTTCCTGTCGCTGACCGAGGGCGACAACCGCAACGTGATGGCCGCCCAGCTCGCGATCGAGGCGTTCGGCGTCGAGCATGTCGTGGCCAAGATCAACGACCCGGTCCGGGCCGCCGCGTATGCGGAGCTCGGGATCGCCACCATCTGCCGGACCGACCTGATGACCCACGCGCTGCTCGACCACCTGGGGCTGCCGGTCGGCCCTGCCCCGCGCGTCCGCGAGGCTGCTCCCCATCAGCATCACGACGGTCCGCCGATCGAGGCGGATGGCGCAGTGGTCGGCGCGACATCGGCCGGCGCGACATCGGCCGGGGAGGCGTGAGACGTGTTCGTTCTCGTCGTCGGGGGAGGCAAGGTCGGCTACTACCTGGCCAAGGAGCTGATCGGATCGGGGCACGAGGTCGTGCTCATGGAGAAGGACCCGGGCCGGGCCGCGCAGATCGCCGATGACATCGGCTCGATCGTCATCGGCCGGGACGGCTGCGAGGGGAACCACCTCGCGGAGGCCGGCTGCGCCCGGGCGGACGTCGTGGCGGCGGTCACCGGCGACGACGAGGACAACTTGGTCATCTGCCAGATGGCGAAGCACCACTTCGACGTCCCCCGGACGATCGCCCGGGTCAACAACCCCAAGAACGAGGCCCTCTTCCGCCACCTCGGGGTCGACGAGCTGATCAGCCCGACCCGGATGGTCCTCGGCTCGATCGAGCAGGACATCCCGGTCCACGAGCTGCTCCACCTGGCCGGCCTCGGCAGCGGCGAGCTCGAGATCATCGAGGCCCAGCTGCGCGAGGGATCGCCCGCGATCGGGCTGGCCGCTCGAGAAGTGCCGATGCCCGACGGCTGCGCGATCTTCGCCGTCGTCCGCAACGAGGTCGCGATCCCGATCCGGCCGGACACCATCCTGGCGCCCGGCGACAAGGTGATCGCGATCGGCCGGGCCGAGTGCGAGGCCGCCCTCCACGTGCAGCTCATCGGCGACGTCGACACCCTGGAGCCGGCCGAGACCTGACGGACGCCATCGCCGGTGCGGCCACCGCGGGCGCGGTCGGTCCGCGACTCCCGCGCCTTGCCCTGTGGTTTCGGCCTGCAGCTCACTTGACAACGTCATTGTCATGGTTCTACCCTGCGGATGTGTCCGGTCGAGGATCCGGACGTGTTCGATCAGGAGGTGTCACGATCATGTCGATGCTCGTGCGCCGTCCGTCGCCGTACGACGAGCTGCTCTCGCTCCGCCAGGCGATGGACCGGCTCTTCGATAACGACTTCAGCGGGCCGTTCGTCCGGATCGCCAGCGGCGAGCGGAACCTGCGGCCCATGCCGCTCGACGTCCGGACCGATGCCGATTCGCTGACCATCGAGGCCTCCCTGCCGGGGATCCGTCCCGAGGACGTGGACATCACCATCGAGGGGGGCACGGTGACCGTGTCGACCTCCGTCGAGGAGGAGCGGACCGAGGAGGAAGGCTCCTACCTGGTTCGCGAGATCCGTCGCGGGGCCGTCACGCGGTCGATCGCGCTGCCCGAGGGCCTCGAGGCCGACAAGGCGAGCGCCACCTTCGAGAACGGCATGCTGACCCTGCACATCCCGCGGGCCGAGCAGGTCAAGCCGCGCCGGATCAAGATCAGCCCGACCACCGAAGGCCACCCGGTCACCGAGGTCGCTCCGGCCGCGGACGCTCCGGCCGGGAGCTGACATGTCCCAGGTCGGGCACGAGCGGGACCCGTCCCGCCCGGTCTTCGTGATCAGCGTCGCGGCGGGCCTCGTCCGCGTCCACCCGCGCACGCTTCGGATCTACGAGGACGAGGGCCTGCTCTGCCCGGCCCGCACCCGGACCAATATCCGGCTCTACAGCGAGGACGACATCCGTCGCGTGCTGTGGATCCGACATCTGACCCAGGAGCGCGGCGTCAACCTCGCCGGCGTCCGGATCCTGTTCGAGCTCGAGGAGCGGCTCGGGACCCGGATCCTGGAAACGCTCTTCGATGAAGCCAACGCCAGCCGGCCCGACGAGGAAGGTCGGACCGACCATCGCGACCAGCGCGGCCGGAGTGCCGCTCCACAGGAGACCCGTTGATGTCTGACCGACCGTCGAACCCGGACAAGCCCAAGGCCGCTTCCGGAACGAGCTCGCGGGAGCTGCCCCTCGTGGCGCTCCGGGAGACGGTCATCTTCCCCGAGATGATCGTGCCGCTCCAGGTCGGCCGCGAGAAGAGCGTCAACGCGCTCAACGCGGCCGTCGAGAGTGGCGGTCCGATCGCCCTGGTGACCCAGCGTCAGCCGGAGCAGGAGGAGATCGACGATCCGTCCGAGCTCTACCCGATCGGCACGCTGGCCAAGATCGCCCAGGTCGTCCAGCTCCAGGACGGGACGGTCCGGGCTATCGTCCAGGGCCAGGGACGGCTGCGCGTGACGCGCTTCGCCAAGTCGAGCCCGTACATCGTCGCCGTCGTCGAGGACATCGCCGACGAGTCGCCCGCCGGGGTCGAGGTCCAGGCCCTGATGCGGAGCGTCCAGGCCGGGATCGAGCAGTATGTCGCCAACGGGGCGCCGGTCCCGCCGGAGGCGGCCGTGGCCGCCCGCAACATCACCGAGCCGGGCCTCCTCGCCGACATGATCGCCTACAGCCCGGACATGACGACCGAGCAGCGCCAGGAGCTGCTCGAGACGGTCGACGTCGTCGAACGACTCAAGCTCGTCCAGGCGTTCCTCGCCCGGCAGGTCGAGATCCTCGAGCTGAAGGGCCGGATCCAGTCCGAGGTCAAGTCCGAGATGGACAAGACCCAGCGCGAGTACATCCTGCGCGAGCAGCTCAAGGCCATCCAGCGCGAGCTCGGCGAGGACGACCCGCAGCAGGCCGAGATCAACGAGCTCCGCGACAAGGTCGAAGGGGCCGGGATGCCCGACGAGATCAAGGCCAGGGCGATCAAGGAGATCGACCGGATGAGCCGGATCCCGTCCGCCTCGCCCGAGGTCGGCGTCATCCGGACCTACGTCGACTGGCTGGTCGGCCTGCCCTGGAACGTCTCGACCGACGACCGGCTCGACATCAAGGAAGCCGCCAAGATCCTCGAAGAGGATCACTACGGACTCGACAAGATCAAGGAGCGCATCCTCGAATACCTCGCCGTGCGCGCCCTGGCCGACACGATCCGCAGCCCGATCCTCGCCCTCGTCGGCCCGCCCGGCGTCGGCAAGACCTCGCTCGGCAAGAGCGTCGCCCGGGCGATGGGCCGCAAGTTCGTCCGGATGAGCCTCGGCGGGATCCACGATGAAGCCGAGATCCGGGGCCACCGGAGGACCTACATCGGGGCTCTCCCGGGCCGGATCATCCAGAACATCAAGACGGCCGGCACCAACAACCCGGTGTTCATGCTCGATGAGGTCGACAAGATCGGGATGGACTTCCGGGGCGACCCGAGCTCGGCCCTCCTCGAGGTCCTCGATCCCGAGCAGAACAACACCTTCCAGGACAACTACCTCGAGGTGCCGTTCGACCTGAGCAAGGTCCTGTTCATCGCCACCGGCAACCTGATGGACCCGATCCCCGCCGCCCTGCGCGATCGGATGGAGATCATCCAGCTGCCCGGCTACACCCAGATGGAGAAGGCCGAGATCGGGCGGCGGTTCCTCATCCCCAAGCAGATGGCGAACCACGGCCTCAAGGCCCGCAACATCGAGATCACCAACGAGGCGATGACCGAGCTCGTCCAGGCCTACACCCACGAGGCCGGCGTCCGGAACCTCGAACGGGAGATCGCCAACATCATGCGCAAGGTCGCGCGGGCGGTGGCCGAGGGACGCAAGCGCAAGACCGTCGTCGACATCAAGCGGCTCAACCAGTACCTCGGTCCGCCGCGGTTCGAGTACGGCGAGCTCGAGGCCGAGGACCAGACCGGGGCCGCGACCGGCCTCGTCGTGACCGAGGTCGGCGGCGACATCGTCGCCGTCGAGGTGACCAAGATGGAGGGCAAGGAGGACTTCATCCTGACCGGCCAGCTCGGCGAGGTCATGCGGGAGTCGGCCCGGGCCGCGCTGTCCTGGATCCGGGCGAACGCCGACCGGCTCGGGATCGAGCGCGAGGTGTTCGAGAAGAACACCCTCCACATCCACGTCCCCGCCGGCGGGATCCCCAAGGATGGTCCCTCCGCGGGCGTGACGATGGCCACCGCGATGGTCAGCGCGTTCACCGGCATCCCCGTCCGCAAGGACGTGGCGATGACCGGCGAGATCACCCTCCGCGGTCGGGTCCTGCCGATCGGCGGGCTCAAGAGCAAGATCCTGGCGGCTCACCTGTCCGGGGCGAAGACGGTCATCCTTCCGAAGAAGAACGAGAAGGACCTGCGCGACGTTCCCGAGGAGATCCGCAAGCAGACCAAGCTCGTCCTTGTCGACTCGATGGATCACGTCCTCGAGGCGGCCCTCCGCCGGCGGCCGAAGCCGCTGCCGGCGCGCCCGGCCGGGCCGGAGCGCGGGGGCAGCCTCGAGCGTCGGTCCGGCCCGACCGTCCGGCCGACGTTCCCACCGGCTGAGCAACCGCCGGTGGTGGTCCAGCGCGCCGACGAGGCGCACTGAGCAGAGCCGCGGTGTCGGTCGATTACCGCGACTACTACAAGGACCTCGGCGTCGCCCGGGACGCGAGCCAGGCCGAGATCAAGCGCGCCTACCGGAAGCTCGCCCGGCAGCATCACCCCGACGTCAAACCGGGCGACAAGGCCTCCGAGCAGCGGTTCAAGGAGATCAACGAGGCCAACGAGGTCCTGTCCGATCCGCACAAGCGCACGCGCTACGACGAGCTCGGGGCGAACTGGGAGGCCTATTCGCGCGCGCCGGGCGCGGGCGGCTCCGATCCGTTCGGTCCGGGTGGCCCGTTCGCCGGATACGGTAGGCCGGGCGGGGGGAACGTCCGTTACGAGTTCCACACGACCGGCGATGAGGGGTTCAGCGACTTCTTCCGGACGTTCTTCGGCGGGGGGACCGCCGGAGCCCGGTCCACGACGTCCCGTCGCGGACGCTCGGGCGGCGGGTTCGGCGACGCAGGCGCCGGGGCGTCGTTCGACGACATCCTGGCCGGGATGGGCCTGTCCGGCGCGACGACCGGCCGGGCCGGCGGGTCCGCCGCTGGCAGCGTGGGGCGGGCCGGGCCGGCCAGGACCCCGAGCGTGGAGGCCGAGGTCGAGCTGAGCCTCGAGGAGGCGTTCCACGGCACGAGCCGGCTCGTCCAGGTCGACGGCAAGCGGCTCGAGGTGACGGTTCCCCGGGGCGTCGAGACCGGCAGCCGGATCCGCCTGAGAGGACGCGGCGGCGGCGACCCCGACCACCCGGCGGACCTCTACCTGGTCACCCGGGTGAAGCCTCACCCGACCTATGCCCGGATCGGCGCCGACCTCAGCCGGGAGGTCCCGATCACGCTCGGCGAGGCACTCCTCGGCGCCGAGATCACGGTCCGGACCCTCAAGGGCCGGGTCCGCCTGACGATCCCCGCCGGCACCCAGCCCGGGAGGACCTTCCGGCTCAAGGGCCAGGGGATGCCGAGGCTCAGGCCGAAGGCCGGCGAGGCGCCGACCGGAGACCTCCTGGTCAAGGTCAGGGTCGTCCTGCCGACGGACCTGTCCGACGAGGCGCGTGAGGCGGCTCGGCGGCTGGTCGAGCTGGTCGACCAGCCCGACCCGCGCCAGGGCTCGGAGTAGCCCGCCCGGGCCGGCCCCGGCGGTCCCGTTTCCGGTACATGATGTTGTCAGGAATCTTGTCAATCATGTTGATAGGCTGTACACTGTCCGGTGCGCCCTCGAGCGTCCCGAACCCTGACTGAGACCCTGCCATGCAAGTCGACCGATTCACCCAGAAGGCCCAGGAGACCGTCGTCGCCGCCCAGAAGCTGGCGGAGACCCTGCACAGTCCGATCCTCGACGCCGAACACCTCCTGGACGCGCTCGTCGAGCCGGACGATGGCGTCCCTGCCGAGACGCTCCGGCGGCTCGGCGTCGACCTGCCCGCCTTCCGGGCCGAGCTGGCCTCGATCCTCGCCCGGCGGGCCCGGATCGAAGGCGGCTCGCTGACCCTCGACGCGCGCGCCAAGCGGGTCATCGAGCGCGCCGAGGAGGAGGCCCGCCGGCTGGGCGACGAGTACGTCTCGACGGAGCACCTGCTGCTCGGGACGGCCGAGGTCGGCGGCGAGGGCCAGGCGCTCCTCGAGCGGCACGGGGCCGGTCGTGAGGCGATCCTCAACGCCCTCCAGGGCGTCCGCGGCGGCCAGCGGGTGACCTCGCCCAACCCCGAGGGCACGTACCAGGCGCTCGAGCGATACGGCCGCGACCTGACCGCCGAGGCTCGGGCCGGGAAGCTCGACCCGGTCATCGGTCGCGACGAGGAGATCCGCCGGGTCATCCAGGTCCTGTCGCGCCGGACGAAGAACAATCCCGTCCTCATCGGCGAGCCGGGCGTCGGCAAGACCGCGATCGTCGAGGGGCTCGCCCAGCGGATCGTCCGGGGCGACGTGCCCGAGGGGCTCAAGGACAAGCGGGTCATCTCGCTCGATCTCGGGGCGCTCATCGCCGGAGCCAAGTTCCGGGGCGAGTTCGAGGAGCGGCTCAAGGCGGTCCTCAAGGAGATCAAGGACAGCGAGGGCCAGATCGTCCTGTTCATCGACGAGCTCCACACGGTCGTCGGCGCGGGTGCGGCCGAGGGCGCGATGGACGCCTCGAACCTGCTCAAGCCGATGCTCGCCCGGGGCGAGCTCCACACGATCGGCGCGACCACGCTCGACGAGTACCGCAAGCACATCGAGAAGGACGCCGCCCTGGAGCGGCGCTTCCAGCCGGTCATGGTCGAGCCGCCGTCGGTCGAGCAGACCATCTCGATCCTGCGTGGCCTGCGCGAGCGCTACGAGGTCCACCACGGGGTCCGGATCACCGACTCGGCGCTGGTCGCGGCGGCGACCCTGTCGAACCGCTACATCACCGAGCGCTTCCTGCCGGACAAGGCGATCGACCTCGTCGACGAGGCGGCCAGCCGACTCCGGATGGAGATCGATTCGATGCCCGTCGAGCTCGACGAGCTCGAGCGCCGGCGGATCCAGCTCGAGATCGAGCGGGAGGCGCTCCGGAAGGAGAAGGACGACGCCTCGAAGGCACGCCTCGAGGCGCTCGAGCGTGAGCTCGCCGAGATCGCCGAACAGGCCGGCGCGATGAAGCAGCGCTGGGAGGCCGAGAAGACGGCGATCGCCGCCATCCGGACCACGAAGTCGGAGCTGGAGGCCCTCCAGACCCGGATCGAGCAGGCGGAGCGGGAAGCCGACCTGGCCAAGGCCGCCGAGCTGAAGTACGGCCGCCTGCCCGAGCTCCAGGCCCGGCTCAAGGAGCAGGAGGCCGCCCTGGCCACCCTCCAGGGCCCCGGCTCGCTGCTCAAGGAAGAGGTCACGGCGGACGACGTCGCGGAGATCGTCGGCGCCTGGACGGGGATCCCCGTGACCAGGCTGATGGAGGGCGAGACGGCCAAGCTCGTCCACATGGAGGAGCGCCTCCACGAGCGGGTCGTCGGCCAGGACGAGGCGATCGAGGCCGTCTCCGACGCGGTCCGCCGCGCCCGGGCCGGCCTGCGCGACCCACGTCGGCCGATCGGCTCGTTCCTGTTCCTCGGTCCGACCGGCGTCGGCAAGACCGAGCTCGCCAGGGCTCTCGCCGGCTTCCTGTTCGACGACGACGCGGCGATGGTCCGGATCGACATGAGCGAGTACATGGAGAAGTACTCCGTCTCCCGCCTGGTCGGCGCGCCGCCCGGCTATGTCGGCTACGAGGAGGGCGGCCAGCTGACCGAGGCGGTCCGCCGGCGTCCGTACCAGGTCGTCCTGCTCGACGAGATCGAGAAGGCCCACCCGGACGTGTTCAACGTCCTCCTCCAGGTCCTCGACGACGGACGCCTGACCGACGGCCAGGGCCGGACGGTCGACTTCAAGAACGCGGTCGTGATCATGACCAGCAACGTCGGGAGCGGGGTCATCTCGAGCCTCGCCGCCGCCTCCGGGACCGATCGCGACTCGGCCTACGAGGCGATGAAGGCCCAGCTGACCGAGGCGCTCCGCCTCCAGTTCCGGCCCGAGTTCCTGAACCGGATCGACGAGGTCATCGTCTTCCACGCGCTGACCGATGCCGAGCTCAAGGCGATCGTCGACCTGCTGCTGGCCGACCTGTCCCGGCGACTGGCATCGCAGGACCTCGTCCTCGAGCTCACGCCCGCGGCCCGCGCGCTGATCGCCCGCGAGGGCCACGACCCGGCCTTCGGCGCGCGGCCGCTGAAGCGGACGATCCAGCGCCTGGTCGAGAACCCGCTCGCCCGCGCCCTCCTCCAGGGACAGTTCAAGCCGGGCGACCGGATCGCGGTCGACGCCGACCCGGTCGGCGGCACGCTCGTCTTCTCGAGCGAGGCGGCATCGGTCGCGGTCGAGGCCGCCGACCGGCGCGACGCGCGGGCGGGCGCCGGTCACGGGAAGCGGACGACGTCGGTCCTCGACCTGCCCGACACGGACGAGAGGCCCGCTCGCGAGGGCGGCGAGCTCGTCAACTGACGGCCTGCGCGGGACGGACCTTGGACCCGACGCGCGGCCGCCCGCTCCTGCTTCGGGGATGACCCCCGACGAGGTCCTCGCCCGGCTGTCGCCGATGCCGGACGAGCTGCCGCCCGGTCCGGCCGAGCTGATGCCGGTCCTGACCGACGGCCGCGTCCGACCGATGTTCTCGCGGGTCCCGACCGAGGACCGGCCGGCCGCCGTGCTCGTCCTCGTCGTCCCGGCCGCCGATGGGTCGGCCCGGGTCGTCCTGACCGAGCGACCGACCTACGACGGCCACCATTCGGGTGAGGTCAGCCTCCCGGGCGGCAAGGTCGAGCCGGACGACACCGACATCGTGGCGACCGCCCTGCGCGAGGCGGTCGAGGAGATCGGCCTGGACCCGGAGGCCGCCGGTGTCCGCGTCGTCGGCCTGCTCGACGAGGTCTGGATCCCGGTCAGCCGGTTCGCCCTCGTCCCGGTCGTCGCGGTCGCCGAGCGACGGCCGATCCTCGTCCCGTCGCCGGTCGAGGTGGCCCGGATCCTCGAGCCGCCGGTCGCGACGTTCCTGCCTGGCGCTCGGATCCGGATCGTCGAGCGGACGGTCCGCGACTGGCCGCTCCGCTACGGCGCCTACCCGGTCAGCGCCGACGACGGGACCGAGCTGCTCGTGTGGGGCGCGACGGCCAGGATCCTCGGCCAGCTGGGCGCGTTGCTGGCCGATCGCTGAGGGGACGCCGGGACGGGACGCCGGCTCCGGACTAGACCGGCTCGCCCTCGCCCGGGTCGTAACGGGTCGGCCGGTCATCGGCCAGGACCCCCTCGCCCCGGGTGACCGGGCCGGGCTCGATCGCGAGCGCGGTGCCGGGCAGGATCCCGCGGACGGCATCGTCGTCGGCGCCGGCGAACTCGATGACGATCGCGCGCATCTCCGACACGTCGGTCGATGCCCCGTGGAGGACGCCGGCCGGCCAGAGGATGGCCTCGCCGGCGAAGACCCGCGCCGTCTCGTCCCCGACCCGGACGAACCCACCGCCCTCGATCACCACGAACCAGGCGCTGTTCGGGTTGGTGTGCGGTTCGACGATCGCCTTCCGGGAGAACGCGAGCTCGGCCACCGTCCCACGCCCGTCGGAGTGGATGACCGCGCCCTGGACGCCACGACTGCCGACCGGTCCCTCCGGCCGGCGATGTCCGAAGCCGAAACGGCGGACTTCCATCGTCGAGGGCCGGGGCGCTAGCGCCGGCGGCGGCGCTTGGCCGGGCGGGCGGTCCGGGTCGGGCGCGCCTGTCGGGCGGCCTTGGAGCGGATGGTCGCCTCCGGGTGGGCGAATTTCGAGCGGGTGAAGTAGCGCTCGCGAGCCAGCTTGCGAGCGTAGCCCTCGAAGATCGGCGGGAAGCGCACGAAGCGGATCCAGACGAGGATGGCCGCCCCGCCGACCATCGTCAGCAGGACGAAGATGAAGTCCCACACGAACAGGCTGAACACGAGCAGGAGGCTGAACAGGATCAGCCCCGTCCAGAGCAGCCACTCGTACAGCTCGAGGTACGGCGGATGGTGGCGGAAGGCCCGGGTCCGCACGTTGTACAGGACGATCAGCCCGGCCAGGAGGACGAGCGAGCTGACCCAGGTCGCCCGGAACAGGTCCGGGAACGTGTCCCCGGAGAACTTCACGAACAGGTATTCCCAGGGCGGGAGCGTCACCGGCGGACTCCTGCTGAGGGTCGGTCGAGGGTCGGCATGGGGGCCGAGTATGCCATGGCGGGCGGTATACTCGGGCCGATGACCGAGGCCCGCCGACGGGGGCGTCGGCTGAGGCGCGTCATCGACCGGAGCTCAGGAGGTGGACCGAGGTGCGTGCCCTGCTCTCGGTCGCGAATCGCGACGGGGTGTCGACCTTGGCCCGCGAGCTCGCCGCGCTCGGCGTCGAGATGTACGCGACCGACGGCACCCGCGAGCACCTCGCCTCGGACGGGATCGAGGTCGCCTCGGTCTCCGAGCTGACGGAGGTCCCGGCGCTGGTCGGGGGTCAGGTCAAGACGTTCCACCCGGCGGTCTATGCCGGGATCCTCGCCCGGCGCGATGTCCCCGCCCAGCTCGACGAGCTGGCCGAGCACGGCCTCGGCGCCGATCGACATCGTCGTCGTCAACGTCAAGCCGTTCTCGCCCCAGGTCGGCGCCCGGTCCGTCGCGCTGGCCGAGGCGATCGAGATGATCGACGTCGGGGGCGCGGCCCTGCTCAGCGCGGCCGCTCGCAACTACGCCGGCGTGGCCGCGGTCGCCGATCCGGTCCACTACGCCCGGCTCGTCCGCGAGCTCAAGGAGCGCGGCTCCGTCTCGGCCGAGTTCCGCCAGCAGCTGGCCGCCGAGGCGTTCGGCATCGTGGCCGCCTACCACGCCGAGATCGCCGCCTACATCAACCAGGTCTCGGGGACGACCTTCCCGAGCCGCCTGGCGATGGTCCTCGAGAAGGTCGAGGACCTGCGCTACGGGGAGAACCCCCACCAGCAGGCCGCGTTCTACCGCGAGACGACCCATCGGTCGGGGACGCTGGCCGACGCGAAGCAGCTCCAGGGCGCCCTTCCGAGCTTCAACAACCTGCTCGACCTCGATGCCGCATATCGGATCGCCCGCGATTTCACCGCCCCGACGGTCGTCATCGTCAAGCACACCGACCCGGTCGGGATGGCCTCCAACGACGAGCTCGTCGAGGCCTACCGCAAGGCGCTCGAGACCGATTCGGTGGCCGCTTTCGGCGGGATCGTCGGGGTCAATCGCGAGCTCGACGGGGCGACCGCCCGGGAGATCGCGGCCAATTCGTACGAGGCCGTCGTCGCGCCCGGCTACAGCGAGGCGGCGCTCGGGATCCTGCGGGCCAAGACGGGCCTCGAGATCCTGGCCGTGCCGGCGGATCCGTCCGACGGGATGCGCGACTACGGGATCGCCAAGCTCGACTTCAAGCGGGTGAGCGGCGGGCTCCTGGTCGAGACCCAGGACGAGCTCGGGATCGAGGCCGGCCACCTCCAGGTCGTGACCGACCGTCGGCCGACGCTCGAGGAGCTGACCGACCTGCTGTTCGCCTGGCGGACGGTCCGCCACGTCCGCTCCAACGCGATCGTCCTGGCCAAGAACGCGGCGACCGTCGGGATCGGGGCGGGTCAGGCCAGCCGCCAGGTCTCGGTCGAGATCGCCCTCCGACGGGCCGGCGAGCGGGCGCGGATGAGCGTCATGGCCAGCGACGCCTATTTCCCGTTCCCGGACGGGATCTCGATGGCCGCCAACGCCGGCGTGACCGCCATCATCCAGCCCGGCGGCTCGATCCGCGACGAGATGGCGATCGAGGTCGCCGACCGCCACCACCTGGCGATGGTCTTCACCGGTCGTCGCCACTTCCGCCACTAGCGGCCCGGCCTCGACCGGACGCCCCACCGAGAGGAGGTCCCGATGGAGCAGCTCCTGGCGCTCGAGATGGTCCGGGTCACCGAGGCTGCGGCGATCGCCTCGGCCCGGTTCATGGGTCGCGGCGACGGGACCGAGGCGGATCGCGCCGCGACCGAATCGATGCGCCGGACGATGGACGAGATCGAGATGGCCGGGACGATCGTCATCGGCGAAGGCGAGCGCGACGAGGCCCCGATGCTCTACATCGGCGAGCAGGTCGGCCGGGTCGCGGACGACGACAGCCGGACGACGCCCGAGATCGACATCGCCGTCGATCCGCTCGAGGGGACGAACCTGGTCGCCCACGGCCAGGCCGGGGCGATCACGGTCCTGGCCGCCTCGGAGCGAGGCGGGCTGCTCCATGCGCCGGACACGTACCTCGAGAAGCTGTGCGTCGGGCCGGTCGCGGCCGGCCATGTCGACATCACCGCCAGCCCGACCGACAACGTCCACCGGATCGCCGAGGCGCTCGGTCGGAAGGTCGGCGACATCACCGTGGTCATCCTCGAGCGCCCGCGCCACGAGGCGCTGATCGACGAGGTCCGGGCGGCGGGCGCCAGGATCAAGCTGATCTCGGACGGCGATCTCTCCGCCGCGATCTCGT
This sequence comes from uncultured Chloroflexia bacterium, assembly GCA_963837825.1. Lineage (GTDB taxonomy): Bacteria > Chloroflexota > Limnocylindria > Limnocylindrales > CSP1-4 > Chersky-267. The sequence goes on along the minus strand of CAWIOR010000011.1, from coordinate 268,975 downwards.
GCGCCGTGTCGGGCACCGGCGTCCACGCGGTGATGGGGATCGGCGGGGCGCCGGAGGGGGTGATCACGGCCGCGGCGCTGCGCTGCCTGGGCGGGGAGATCCAGGCCCGCTTCCGCTTCCGCAACGACGACGAGCGGGATCGGGCCCGCCGGATGGGCAACGACGACGACGAAGGCCGGGTGTACCGGACGGAGGAGCTGGCCTCGGGCGAGAACCTCGTCTTCGCCGCGACCGGGGTGACGAGCGGCGATCTCCTCGAGGGGGTCCGCTTCTTCGGCGGCGGCGCCCGGACCCACTCCCTGGTGATGGCCTACCAGTCGAAGCAGGTCCGCTTCGTCGACACCGTCGCCATGTTCGACCGGAGCCGGCCACCGTCGGTCCGGCTCTAGGCCCGCCAGACCGCCGCGGCGGCGTCCCAGGCGGCGATCGGGCGTGCCGCCGACGAACCCTCGACCTGCTCGCGCCGACGGCGGGCCGTGGCCACGCTCTCGCCCCAGCCGGGCGGGACGAGGCCGGGGGCCAGGTCCGCCAGCGGCGCCAGCACGAACAGGCGCCGGCCGGCCTCGGGGTGCGGGACCTCGAGGAGGCGGCTCGCCTTCGCCGGATCGATCCCGGCATCGGTCGAGCGGGCGGCCGGCGGCCGGTCGACGGCCAGCCTCGCCCGACCGAAGACGAGCAGGTCGAGGTCGAGCTCGCGGGGCCCCCAGCGGGCGCGTGCCTGCCGGCCGAACGCCGCCTCGAGGCCCTTCAGGGCCACCAGCAGGGCGAGCGCTCCGCTGACCGGATCCGGTCCCGTCGGGACGTCGAGGGCGACGACGGCGTTGCGGAACTCCGGCTGGTCGGTCAGCCCGACCGGCTCCGTCGCGTACAACCGGGACACGCCGGCGAGGCGGGCCCCGGGCAGGGCCGCGAGGGCGTGGATCCCGGCCGCGAGGGTCTGCGCGGCGTCCCCGACGTTCGCCCCCAGACCCACGTAGGCCCGCGTCCGCCTCGACCGCGCCATCCCGCTCGCCCTCCGTGCCCGTCGGTCGTCGTCGCTAGACTCGCCCGGTGGGCGCCGTCGACGTCATCATCCTCCACCCGCTCCCCGGTCCGGGCGCGGGCCCGCTCGAGCGCGGCCTGGCCACGGCGCGCCGGAGCCTCGCCGAGCGGAACCGGGCGGCCTTCGAGGCGGCCGGGGCGGCGACCGTGTGCGTCGTCGCCGGCAGCCCGGACGGGAGACCGTTCGGTGCCCGCCTGCACGAGCTCCGGGCGGGCCTCCCGCCCGGGCGCGGTCTCGTCATCCTCGGCTCGGGTGCTCTGCCGCTCGCGGAGGCCGTCGACTTCCGGGCGTTCGTCGCGGTGGGCGCAGCGACCGAGCCGATGGCCCTGGCCAACAACCGCTACTCGGCGGACGTCGTGGCCGTCTCGGGCGCGGCGACGGCGATCCTGGCCCGCCTCCCGGATGACTTCCCGAGCGATAACGCGCTGCCTCGCTGGCTGGACGAGGTCGGCGGGCTCCCGGTCCGCGACCTGCGGACGCGCTGGCGCCTGGCGGTCGATCTCGACTCTCCCCTCGACCTGATCCTCGCGACACGTCGTCGCGGGGCGGCCGCGACAGATGCCACAGAGGTCGCCGGTCGCGCAGCCGTCGAGCGGATCCGGGCGCGGCTGGCCGGGGTCCGGCGGGTGCTCGACGACCCGCGGGCCGAGCTGGTCGTCGCCGGGCGAACGTCGGCCGCGACGATCGGCTGGCTGGAGCGTCACGCCCGCTGCCGGGTCCGCGCGCTGGTCGAGGAGCGCGGGTTGCGCGCCTCGAGCCGGCTGGCCGTCGGCGGCCCTGCGCCGGAGCCGGCTCGCCCGTCGAGATCGATCCTCGGGATGGTCCTCGACCGGGACGGCCCGGCGGCGCTCGGCGCGCGCCTGGCCGAGCTGGCGGATGCGGCCCTCGTGGACAGCCGGGTCCTGCTGGCTCACCGGTTCGGGCCGGACGAGGCCCGCTGGCCGGGCGCCGGATCCAGGTTCGCCTCCGACCTGCTCGACGCCGCCGCGGTCGACGAGCCGTGGCTGGCCGCATTGACCGCGTCGGCGGCCGAGGCGTCGATCCCGGTCCTCCTCGGCGGCCACTCGCTCGTCGGGCCGGGTGTCCGTCTCGTCGGTCGGCGCGGCTGAGTCGATGGATCGCCTGGAGGCGGACCTCCGCCCGGTCCCGGCGCCCGGTCCCCTGCCGACCGAGGGCGAGCCAGCGCTCGAGCGCCTTATCCGCGACCAGATCGCCACGGTCGGCCCGATCACCTTCGCCCGGTTCATGGCGCTCGCCCTGTACGCACCGGACATCGGCTACTACCGCGTCCCGGCCGCGCGACCCGGACGGGGCGGCGACTTCCTGACGGCCCCCGAGACGCATCCGATCTTCGGGGCGGCCGTCGGCCGCCAGCTGGACGAGATCCATCGACGGCTCGGGGGCCCGGTCCGCTTCGTCGTGCGCGAGTACGGTGCCGGAGCCGGCGCGCTCGGGCTGGCCGTCCTGCGGGCGGTCACCGGCCAGGGCCCACTCGGCCGCATCGCGGGCTCGCCCGCCCTGGCCGCGGCGATCCGCTACGCGCCGATCGAGATCAACCCGCACCGTCGGGCCGAGCTCGTCGAGCGGTTGACGGTCGCCGGCTTCGGGCCGCTGCTGGAGGCGGACCTTCCGCCCGAGGCGCCGGAGACCGGGGCGGTCGTCGCCAACGAGTTCCTCGACGCCCTGCCCGTCCATCGGGTCGTCGGTCGGCCCGGTGGGATCCGTGAGCTGCTCGTCGACTGGACGGACGGGCGGTTCGTCGAGGTCGAGGGCCCGCCGTCGACAGCGGCCCTCGGGACGCGCCTCGAGGACGAGGGGATCGTCCTCGGCGACGGAGCCCGGGCCGAGATCTGCCTCGAGCTCGATCGGTGGGTCGGCGAGGTCTCCCGAGGCCTCGCCCGAGGCGCCGTCCTGGCCATCGACTACGGGTATCCGGCAGTCGAGCTGTACGGACCCGAGCGCGCCGGCGGCACCCTGCGCGCCTACGCCGGTCATCGAGTCCACGACGACTGGGCACGGGCGGTCGGGCGGCAGGACCTGACGGCCCATGTCGACTTCAGCGCGCTCGACCGGGCCGCCGAGGCCGCCGGCCTCACCCCGCTCGGCCTGACCAGCCAGGCGGAGTTCCTGGTCGGCATCGGCACCGACGAGCTCCTCGAGGCGATCCGCTCGGACCCGGCCACGACCATGGAGGACTGGCTGGCGGTCCGCTCGGCGGTGCGCCGGTTGCTCGACCCGCGGGCGCTGGGCGGGTTCCGGGTCGACGTCCTCGGTCGGAGCCTGGCGGCCGAGCCGCCGCTGCGCGGCCTCTCGTTCAGGCTGCCCCGGTCGACCTGACGCCCTACGGCATTCGCCCTATTGTCCCGCCGCGGCGGCCGAGCGCACGCTGGCTGCGCCGGGGGCGACTCGCATCCCTGCTACGCGCGCTCGGCGCGAGCCGCTCCCCGGCGCTCCCCCCTCTCAGCGGGGCCTCCCGGGCACGTTCGGCCGCGCCTCGCACGGGCGCGAGCGGAAGGCGTCCACTGCTAGAATGCCGATGCGGGGCTCGACCGCCTCGCGAGGCCCGTGCGCGCGCGGGCCAGTCGCCACGATGGGAGCGCCGCCCGGCCGCGATGGCAAGCGGGGTGCTTCCGCTGCGAGGTTGGATTGACCGGGATCTGGTACGTCGTCGGGTTCGCGTTCGCCGGCGTGTCGTTCGTCCTGCTGACGATCGGCGCCGCCTGGCTGATCTCCCATCGCAACCGGGGCGACGAGCACAAGGGGCTGCCCTACGAGTCGGGGATCGACACCTACGGCGACACCCACGGCCGGTTCGGTCTGTCCTTCTACATCTACGCCCTGCTGTTCGTCGCGTTCGACATCGAGGTCATCTTCATCTACCTCTGGGCGGTCGTCTTCCGCGACCTCCTCCTGGGCGGCTTCGTGAGCATGCTCATCTTCGTCGCCATCCTCCTGCTCGGCCTGGCCTACGCCTGGCGGAAGGGCGTCCTGACGTGGCGCTGAACGACGATCCATCGGCCGTCGCGCCGGCCGAGTCGCAGCCCGGAGCGGGCGGCTCGGTCGCCCTCGAGGTCCCGGGCGAGCGCGAGCTGAGCGTCCCCATCGTCGTCCCCAACACGCTCTGGGAATCGACCGATCCGGCCGCCTACAGCGATCCTCGAGCCAGCCAGTACACCCACCTTCGCGAGCTCGCCGCCACCGACGGCGCTCGGCATGACGATGCCCGCTGGGGCGCGCTCGAGATCATCCCGACCAAGGCGGACATCGTCCTCGACCTCATCCGGGCGAACAGCCTCTGGCCGCTCCTGTCGGGGCTGGCCTGCTGCGCCATCGAGATGATGTCGACCGCCACCTCCAAGAACGACATCGACCGGTGGGGGATGTTCCCGTTCCGGGCCAGCCCGCGCCAGGCCGACGTGCTCATCGTGGCCGGGACGCTGACGACCAAGATGGCCGGCCCGCTCATCCGGCTCTGGGAGCAGATGCCCGAGCCGAAGTGGTGCGTGGCGATGGGCGACTGCACCTGCTCGGGTGGGCGCTACAAGCGAAGCTACTCGACGATCCAGGGGATCGACCGGGTGATGCCGGTCGACGTCTACATCCCGGGCTGTCCGCCCCGCCCGGAGGGCCTGATCTACGGGATGATGAAGCTCCAGCAGCTCGTCCTCGAGCGGCGGGGGCACTGGCCGGAGCGCGCGATCGGCCCGACGGTCCCGGACGGGATCTGAGCCGATGGATCGAGCACTCAAGCGCCGCCTCGAGGCCCGCTTCGGGGAGCGGCTGCTCGGACCCGTCCGCCAGCGCCACGATGAGACCGAGATCCGCGTCGCGGCCGGCGACCTGCCCGAGGTCATGCGCGCCCTGCACGACGAGCCCGAGTTCCGGTTCGAGTCGCTGATGGACCTGTGCGGCGTCGACACCGGGACCGTGATGCAGACGGTCTACCACCTGTGGAGCGCGACCACGCCCGATTGGCTCCGGGTCATCGCCGACGGCCTGTCCAGGCGACGACCCGCGCGTCCCATCGGTGACCTTCCTGTGGAAGGGCGCCGAGTGGCAGGAGCGCGAGGCCTACGACATGTTCGGGATCGCCTTCGAGGGCAACCGCGACCTGCGCCGGATCTATATGCCGGCCGACTACACGAGCTTCCCGCTCCGCAAGGACTTCTTCCTGCCGGACGATGCGGCCCGCTCTCCGGGCGGCGGGGTCCGGCACATGGAGCAGACCCACGCCCCGTCCAACGCCACCGCCGACGCCCGCGTCCGGCGGTCGAAGCTGAGTTGAGGCCACGATGACCAGCGCCCGGCACGCGTCGGCGGACGACCCGCGGATCATGCTCGAGCAGGACATCGGCGTGTTCGAGCCGATCCCGCCGTACCCGCCGCGGACCGAGCGCGAGGCCGAGTTCTACACCCTCGGCGACGGCGAGATGTTCATCAACATGGGTCCCCAGCACCCATCGACCCACGGCGTCCTGCGGGTGGTCCTCAAGCTCGATGGCGAGAAGGTCGTCGATCTCGACCCGGTCCTCGGCTATCTCCACCGCGGTGTCGAGAAGCTGTGCGAGAACGCCGACTACCACCAGACGATCGCCTACACCGACCCGCTCGAGTACATCAGCTCGCTGTTCAACGAGTGGGCCCCGGTGATGGCCTTCGAGAAGCTGATGGACGTCGAGGTCCCGCGCCGGGCGGAGTACATCCGGGTCCTGTCGGGCGAGCTCAACCGGATCGCCAGCCACGCCCTGTTCATGGGCTGGATGGCGCTCGACCTGGGCGGCCTCACCCCGATCCTGTGGAGCTTCATCGAGCGCGACGACATCGTCGACATGCTGGCCTCCCTGACCGGCCAGCGGATGCTCTTCAACTACTTCCGGATCGGCGGCGTGAACGGCGACCTCAACCACGACTTCATGAGCCGGCTCGGGGTCTGGATGAGCAAGGCGACCGAGCAGATCGAGGCGAACCAGACCCTCCTCAACCAGAACGAGATCTTCGTCCGCCGGATGCGCGGACTGGGCGTCCTCGATCGCGAGACCGCGTTCCGGATGTGCCTGACCGGTCCGAACATCCGGGCCTCCGGCGTCCCGCTCGACATGCGTCGGGTCCATCCGTACAGCGTCTACCCGGAGCTGGACTTCGAGGTCCCGACCCGCCAGGAGGGCGACTGCCTGGCTCGCTACCTGCTCCGCCTCGACGAGATCAAGCAGAGCCTCCGGATCATCGACCAGTGCCTCCACCAGATGCCCGACGGCCCGATCATGGCCAAGCTGCCGCGCCTCCTCCGACCGAGGCCGGGGCGGGCGTATGCGGCGGTCGAGGGCCCGCGTGGCCAGTACGCGACGTACGCCATCAGCGACGGGACGGACCAGCCGTTCCGGATGCGCATCCACGACCCGAGCTTCGTCAACCTCCAGTCGGTCGGGCTGCTCATGCCCGGTCACCTGGTCGCCGACACGATGGCCATCATGGCCTCGCTCGACCCGATCATGGGCGGCGTCGACAAGTAGATGACGATGCTCAGCCGGACGTTCGGCCGCCTGACCCTGCCGGGGAAGATCGTCTTCACGGCGGTCCCGCTGCTGCTCGTCCTGGCGGCCGGGTTGACCGCCGCGGTGGTCATCGCCGGCCCGCTGGTGATGACCTTCCTGAGCGACAACCTGCCGCTCGTCCGGTTCGTCGTGGCCGCGACGGCTGTCCTGCTGATGACCATCCCGACGGCCTTCCTGATCATCTACATGGAGATGAAGGTCATCGCCCTGATGAACCTCCGCTACGGGCCGGACCGGGTCGGGCCGTACGGCTCCCTCCTGTCGGTCGTCCACGGCCTCAAGGTCCTGATGAAGGAGGACTTCACCCCGACCGGGGCCGACCCGATCGTGTTCACCTGGGCGCCGGTCGTCGTCTACATGGCCAGCGTGATGACCCTGGTCGTCCTCCCGTTCGCGCCCGGCCTGTTCGGCCAGGACCTCAACATCGGCCTGCTCTACTTCTTCGCGATGGGCGGCCTCGGGGTCGTCGGGCTGCTGATGGCCGGCTGGTCGAGCTTCAACAAGTACTCGCTCCTGGGCGGGCTCCGGTCGGCCGCCCAGGTCGTCAGCTACGAGATCCCGCTGACCCTGTCGGTGGTCGGGATCATCCTCCTGGCCGGGACCCTCAGCCTGAACCAGATCACCCTCGACCAGTCGGGCAGCCTGTTCGACTGGTACGTGTTCAAGCAGCCGCTCGCGTTCATCATCTTCTTCATCGCCGCGTCGGCCGAGGCGAATCGGACCCCGTTCGACCTGACCGAGGCGGATTCGGAGATCGTGGCCGGCTTCGCCACCGAGTACTCGGGGATGCGCTTCGGGTTCTTCTTCTTCGCCGAGTACGTCAACGTGTTCATCGTGTCCGGGCTGACCGTGGCCCTCTTCTTCGGTGGCTGGAACGCGCCGTTCGCCTGGCCGGCGGCCTGGGCGATCACCCCGGCGCTCGACCCGGCGGGGATGGGGATCGGCCTCCTGCTCGCCCTGGCGATCATCCCGCCGGCGGCCATCCTGGCCCTCGGCATGCCGTTCTACCTGCTCAACACGGGGGTCAAGTTCTGGCAGGCCCTGGTCATCGGCTTCGTCCTGTTCAACCTCGTCGCCGTGGCGGCCGGGATCGGCCTCGCCTTCGTCAGCCTCGACTGGGTCGTCGGGCTGGTCTGGTTCATGATGAAGACCTACGTCTTCGTGTTCACCTTCGTCTGGATGCGCGGGACCCTGCCCCGGGTCCGGATCGACCAGCTGATGGGCTTCGCCTGGAAGTGGCTGCTGCCCGCCTCGCTGCTCAACCTGTTCGTGACCGCGCTGGCGATCGTCGTGGTGGACAGCGTGCGATGAGGACCGATCGGTGAGCCACGTGCCCGGCCTCGGGATCGTCCGCGGGATGGCGCTCACCCTGCGCCGCTTCTTCGAGCCGCCGGTCACCCGTCTCTACCCCGAGGTCCCGGCCGAGATCCCACCCCGCTTCCGCGGCCGCCTCCAGCTCCTCTACGACGAGTACGGGACGCTCAAGTGCGAGACCTGCTTCCAGTGCGCCCAGGCCTGTCCGATCGAGTGCATCGACATGGGCGGGGTCGACACGAAGGGACGCTTCGCCGTCCACTGGGGCGCCGCCGAGACGTATGGCGAGCGGCGCGAGGAGTCCGCCCTCCGGCGCTCCGGCCGGACCGTCCCCGACCCGGCCTACGAGCACTTCCACGGGATCGACCTCGGACCGGTCGACGCGATCCTCGACGAGGTCGACCACGATCCGAAGCAGCTGCTCACGATCCTCGACGGCATCCAGGCCGCCTATGGCCACGTCCCCGTGGCCGCCCTGAAGCGGGTCAGCGAGGCGACCGGGGCCTGGTACGCGATGCTCTACGGCACGGCCACCTACTACGACCACCTGGCGGTCGGTGCGCCGGACCCGACGGCCGCCACGGCCGAGTCGGCCTATCCTCGGCGCGCTCGACGGAGCGCTGGCCGGGCGGGGCGCCCGGCCAGACGATCGCGCGACGGCGGCTGGCGCATGACCGACCTGCTCAAGACCCCGGCGAGCTGGCCGCGGATCCTCCTCGCCCGGGCCGACGCGCCCGATCCGGTCGACCTCGACGCGGCCGTCCGGGCCGACGCCTTCGACGCCCTCAGGACGGCCGTCCGGGCGATGACCCCGGCCCAGGTCGTCGCGGCCGTCGCCGGCTCGGGCCTGCGCGGCCGGGGCGGGGCCGGCTTCCCCACCGGGGCCAAGTGGCGGATGGCCGCCCAGGCGGACGGGCCGACGAAGTACGTCGTCGCCAACGGCTACGGGGCCGATCCGGCGGTCCAGACCGACCGGACGCTGATGGAGCTGGATCCGTACGCCGTCATCGAGGGCGTGGCGCTGGCCGCCTACGCGGTCGGCGCCCGGGAGGCGTTCATCGCCGTCCGGGCCGAGGCCGCCGAGACGATCCGTCGGCTCGAGGCGGCGATCGCTGCCGCCGAGGAGGCCGGCTTCATCGGACCCGACGTGCTCGAGTCGGGCTGGGACCTGGCGCTCGAGGTCCGGCCGGTCCAGGGCGCCTACATGCTCGGCGAGGAGACCGTCCTGCTGAAGGCCCTCGAGGGCAAGCGTGGGCAACCCGAGCAGCGGCCGCCGCACCCGGCCGAGCGCGGCCTGTTCGGTCGGCCGACCGTCGTCGACAACGTCCAGACGCTGGCCAGCGTCCCGTGGATCGTCAGGCACGGCGCCGAGGCGTACGCGGCGATCGGCTCCAAGGCCAGCCCCGGGACGATCCTCGTCCAGCTCCGCGGGCCGGCCGGCGGCGGCATCGCCGAGGTCCCGCTCGGGACGCCGCTCCGGCAGCTCGTCGGCCTGGCCGGTGGCCGGCGCGGCGCCCGGGCGACCGCCGAGCACCCGATCAAGGCGGTCCTCGTCGGTGGGCCGTCCGGCGGGTTCCTGCCGCCCGACCTGCTCGACACGCGCGTACGACTACGAAACGCTCCGGGCGGTCGGCGCCCACGTCGGCTCGGGCTCGATCGTGATCGCCGACGACCGGGCCTGCATCGTCGACCTCGCCCGACTGCTCACCCGGTTCTGTGCCGACCAGGCCTGCGGCAAGACGATCCCCTGCCGGATCGGCACCCGCCGCCTGTCCGAGGTCGCCGATCGGATCGCGGTCGGGACGCCGAGGCCGACCGACGCGACCCTGGCCGCCGACCTGGCGGCCGACGTCTGCGGGTCCGCGCTGTGCGACCACGAGCGCCTGGCGACGCTCCCGCTGACCAGCGCGATGCGATACTTCCGAGCCGAGCTCGACGATCACCTCCTCCGCAGCACCTGCCCTGCCGGCGTCTGCCACCCGATCGCGGTGGCCGCCGCCGGAGGGGCCCACGAGGCGCCTGATGGCCGACCTGATCATCCGCCCCGAGCACGACATCGAGGTGCCGTCCGAGAGCCTCGCCGAGCGTCTCCTCGAGACGCAGGCGCCCCAGCGCCCGCACGTCGACGCCGGTCATCCGGATCGAGGTCGACGGGCGCCTGGTCGAGGGTCGCGAGGGCCAGACGATCCTCGAGGTCTGCCGGGACAACGGGATCGAGATCCCGACGCTGTGCTACGAGCCGAAGCTGCCCGGCTTCGGAGCGTGCCGGATGTGCGTCGTCGAGGTCGAGGGCGAGGAGCACCCGCCGATCAGCTGCTCGCGGGCGGCCGAGTCCGGGATGAAGGTCGCCACCCAGACCGAGCAGGTCCGCCGGCTGCGGGCCACGAACCTCGAGCTCATCTTCAGCGACCACAACGCCTACTGCCTGCCGCCCTGCCAGAACAAGTGCCCCAGCCACATCGACATCCCGGGCTTCCTGAAGCAGAACGCCGAGGGCGACTGGCGCGAATCGACCCGGATCTTCAAGCGGACGATCCCGTTCCCGAGCATCCTCGGCCGGGTCTGCCCGGCACCGTGCGAGGAGCACTGCCGACGCGACGAGGTCGACGAGGCGATCGCCATCCGCGACAGCCACCGCTACGCCGGCGACCAGGTCCTCAAGGCGATGCTCGACGACGGGGTCGACCCCCCGCTGCCGTTCGAGCCGCAGGCCCGGACCGGCCGCCGGGCGGCGGTCATCGGCTCCGGCCCGGCCGGGATGAGCGCCGCCTACTACCTCCTCCTGGCCGGCCACGACGTGACCGTCTTCGAGCGCGACCCGGCGCCGGGCGGGATGCTCCGCTACGGGATCCCCCAATACCGCCTCCCGAAGGTCGAGGTCCTCGAGGCCGAGTACGAGTCGGTCACCCGGCTCGGCGGGAAGATCGTCTGCGGTCAGGCGCTCGGGCGCGACTTCACCCTGGACGACCTCCAGGGCCAGGGCTTCGACGCCGTCCTCATCGCGATCGGCTGCTACGACACGAACAAGCTCGGGATCCCGCACGAGGACGCCGACGGCGTCATCGACGGGCTCGAGTACCTCCAGACGGCCACCCTCGGGCTGCCCTATCCGGGCCACGCCGGGAAGCGGGTCGTCGTCATCGGCGGCGGCTTCACCTCGATGGACTGCTCCCGCACCTCGGTCCGCCAGGGCGCGGCCGAGGTGACCCTCGTCTACCGCCGCGACATGAAGGACATGCCGGCCGCCAACGAGGTCCACGAGGCGATCGAGGAAGGCGTCCAGGCCATCTTCCAGGCCGGCCCGACGCGGGTCATCGTCGACGACAAGACCGGCAAGGTGACCGGTGTCGAGTTCATCCGGAACAAGCTCGGCGAGCCCGACGCCTCCGGCCGACGCCGGCCCGAGCCGGCGCCCGGGACCGAGTTCACGATCGACTGCGACCGGGTCCTGCTGGCCATCGGCCAGGGCCCCGACCTGAGCTGGATCGGCCCGGGCTCCGAGGGCCCGCAGGCGACGAAGCAGCGCCGCCTCAAGGCGGACGCCGGTCACCTTCGAGACCGGACGCCCCGGCGTCTTCGCCACGGGCGACGTGCGGATCGGCGCGGCGACCGTCGTCCAGGCGATCGCCGAGGGCCGGCGCGCGTCGTACGCGGCCGACGCCTACCTCAAGGGCCTCGACCTGGCGGCGATCAAGACCCGCCAGACGCTGGCCGAGCCGCAGCCCGAGTTCCTGTCGATCGTCCCGTTCACCAGCGAGGTCAAGGAGCCGCGCTACCGGCTCAAGGCGATGGACGCCGAGGTCCGCAACCGGAGCTACGTCGAGTACGAGATCCCGTACACCCCGGCCGAGGCGGTCGCCGAGTCGACCCGCTGCCTCCAGTGCACCTGCGAGGCGATCGGCTTCTGCGACCTGCGCCGGCTCGGGATCGAGTACGGGACGACGCTCAAGACGCTCGAGCCGGCGTTCCACCAGGGGGCCGGCTACCGGAGCGTGACCGAGAACCGGTTCACCGGCATCAACCACGACTACATCCGGGACGACAGCCACGCGTTCATCCTGCGCGAGCCGTCGCGCTGCATCGACTGCGGGCGGTGCGCCCAGGTCTGCTCCGAGGTCGTCGGGGCGGCCTGCTACGACTTCATGCGGATCGGCTTCGACACGCTCGTCACGACGCCGCTCGACATGAGCCTCAACGACACCCCGTGCGTCTCCTGCGGGCGCTGCGCCGAGACCTGCCCGACCGGCGCCCTGATGCCCAAGCCGCGGGTCCTCGAGAAGTACGAGGTCGACGAGAGCCGCTGCATCCTGTGCGGGATCTGCGTCGACGCGTGCCCCTACGACGCGCTCCGCGACGGGGCCGACTTCGAGCTCGCCCACACCAGCCGGGTCGAGCCGATGATCGACCTCATCGCCCTGGCCGCCGTCGACCGCGAGACCGAGGCGACCTACATCCGGCGCGAGCGCGACTGGCTCGAGCGGGCCAGCGCGGCCGGGCGGAGGCCCGATCCGAGTCGGCATCCTGCCGGTCCTGCCGGCATCGGTCGCCGGAGGGCCGGGCGGGCCGGCGGCGGGGCGTCACGGTCAGCGGGCGAACGGCTCCGACGGCGACGGCGCCGCAGCCGCCGGCCACGCACGTCACGAGTAGCGAGGAGGACGCGTGGCGATCCCGGACACGATCCCGGTCATCGGGGCGAGCTGGAACGACGCCCTGTTCGTCGTGCTTCGCCGCGATCATGCTCGGCTCGGGGCTGCTCGTCGTGACGATGCGCGACATCATCCGCTGCGGCCTGGCGATGATCGTCTGCTTCGGGGCGCTGGCCGGGATCTACGTCGTCCTCGGCGCGCCGCTCGTCGCCGGCGCCCAGGTCCTCGTCTACATCGGGGCGATCAGCGTCCTCATCCTGTTCGCGATCATGCTCACCCAGACGCAAGGCCGGCCCGGCCCGGCTCGTCTTCCAGACCCAGGCCGTCCCGGCCGCGATCGCCTCGGTCGTCCTCGGCGATCGTCCTGGCCCTGGCCGTGACGGCGACCGACTGGGGCGCCGGCGCCGAGCGGATCCGGACGGCGACGAGCGACGTGGCCCGGATCCTGTTCAACGACTACGTCCTGCCGTTCGAGATCGTCAGCGTCCTCCTCCTGGCGGCGGTCATCGGCGGGATCTTCCTGGCCAAGCGCGAGCTCGAGCCGGGCGAGGAGACCGGCCCCCGATGAGCGACTCGCTCGACGGCTACCTCGATCCTGTCCGGGCTCCTCTTCTGCGATCGGGACGTTCGGGTTCCTCGCCCGGCGGAACGCGATCAGCATGCTCATGTCGATCGAGCTGATGCTGAACGCGGTCAACCTCGCGATCGTCGCCTTCGGCGCGTTCATCCCGAGCCTCCGCGAGCCAGGGCTCGATCATCGCCCTCATCGTCATGGCCGTCGCGGCCGGCGAGGCGACCGTCGGCCTGGCCATCGTCATCGCCATCTTCCGCAACCGGCGGACGCCGCTCGTCGACGAGTACGACGCGATGCGGCAGTAGCCGATGCCGTACGACGCGCTCGATCCTGCTCATCCCGCGCGCTGCCGATCGCCGGCTTCGTCTTCAGCGCGCTGTTCGGGCGGCGGATCCAGGCCCGCTACGGCAGACCGCCGCGAGCGCCGTCCCGGTCGGGCTCGTCGTCGTCACCTGGATCGTCGCGATGATCGTGCGGCCGGCGGCGCTCGGCGCAGGCCGAGCCGTTCGGCGAGCACGGCCGACGCGTTCACCCTCTGGCACTGGATCCCGGCCGGGCGCGTTCGTCGTCGACATCGGCTTCCACGTCGACGACCTGACGGCCTTCCTGCTCATCGTCGTGACGACGATCGGGATGCTCGTCCACGTCTACTCGATCGGCTACATGAGCCACGACCCGGGTACCTGGCGGTTCTTCGCCTACCTGAACCTGTTCATGTTCTCGATGCTCCTGCTCGTCCTGGCCGACAACTTCCTGGTCGTCTTCGCGGCCTGGGAGCTGGTCGGGCTGTCGAGCTACCTGCTCATCGGGTTCTGGTACCGCAAGCGGCGGCGCGGCGCTCGCCAGCAAGAAGGCGTTCATCGTCAACCGCGTCGGCGACGTCGGGTTCGCGCTCGGGATCATGGCCATCTTCGTCAACACCGGGACGCTGAACATCCACGACTCGATCGAGCGGCTGGTCGCGCCGAGCGCGAGCCTGACCGATCCCGCTCGTCGTCATCGCCCTGCTCGTCTTCTGCGGGCGCGATGGGCAAGAGCGCCCAGTTCCCGCTCCACGTCTGGCTGCCCGACGCGATGGAGGGCCCGACCCCGGTGTCGGCCCTCATCCATGCCGCGACGATGGTCAACGCCGGCGTCTACCTCGTCGCCCGGGCCAACCCGATCTTCGGGCACGCCCAGGAGGCGATGGTCGTCGTCGCCGCGATCGGCATCTTCACCGCCATCCTGGCCGCCTCGATCGCGTTCACCCAGACCGACATCAAGCGGGTCCTGGCCTACTCGACCCTGTCCCAGCTCGGCTACATGTTCGCCGCGCTCGGCGTCGGGGCCTGGACGGCGGCGATCTTCCACCTCATGGCCCACGGCTTCTTCAAGGGCCTCCTGTTCCTCGACTCGGGCTCGGTCATCCACGCCGTCCACGACGAGCAGGACATGCGCCGGATGGGCGGCCTGGGCGGAAGATCCCGATCACCTACTGGACGATGCTCATCGGCTCGCTGGCGATCGCCGGGATCCCGCCGCTGGCCGGCTTCTTCAGCAAGGACGAGATCCTCGGCGAGGCGTTCAAGAACGGCTTCCTCGTCGTCTGGGCGATCGGCTTCGTCGTCGCCGGCATGACCGCGTTCTACATGTTCCGGCTGATGGGCCTGACGTTCTGGGGCCAGAGCCGGGTCGACCCCGACGGTCGAGCCGACATCCACGAGTCGCCGCCGTCGATGACCGATCCCGCTGGTCCTCCTGGCGATCCCGTCGGTCCTCCTCGGGCTCGTCCTCGGCCTGCCGCTCGGGGACGGCCTGCTCGACGAGCTGGCTCGAGCCGGTCTTCGCGGAGACGATCGCGCTGGCCGGCGCCGAGGAGGCTTCGCCTTCTTCGGCATCGACGGCGCGCTGATCCTGGCCAGCGTCGCCATCGCGACCCTCGGGATCCTCGTCGCCTGGCGCCTGTTCGGGGTCGAGCTGGGCGCCCTCCGCCGGGCGCCGCGCCCGACCAGGTCAGCGCGATCGCCGGCGCCAACGGCGCGACCCGTTCCTGTACCGGGCCTCGCTCAACAAGTGGTGGTTCGACGACCTCAACGACCTGCTGTTCATCCGGATCGGCGGGCGGGTCGCCGCGGCCTGCTGGTGGTTCGACCGGACGATCGTCGACGGGACGGTCAACGAGATCGGCGCCGGTCGCCGCCGCGGCTGGGTCGCGGCCTCCGCCGGGTCCAGACCGGCCGGGTCCAGAACTACGCGCTGGGCATCGCCCTCGGGCTGATCGTGATGGCCGGCTCGTACCTCGTCATCGTGGGCCGCTGACGATGGACCTCGCGGCGCGTGCCGCTGATCAGCGCGATCACCTTCGTGCCGCTGGTCGGCGCGCTGGTCATCGCGCTTCATCCCGCGCGAGAACGTGCCGGCCATCCGCTGGACGGCGCTCGGCACGGCCCTCGTCGCCTTCGCCCTGTCGCTCGTCCTGCTCGTCGGCTTCGACCGCCGGCGCCGCCGGGCTTCCAGCTCGTCGAGCAGGTCGACTGGATCCCCGCCTTCGGGATCCAGTACAAGGTCGGCGTCGACGGCCTGTCGGCCGTGCTCGTCGTCCTGACCACGACCCTGTCCTGGATCAGCATCCTGGCCTCCTTCGGCCCGATCAAGGAGCGGGTGAAGGAGTACATGATCTCCTTCCTCATCCTCGAGGTCGGCATGATCGGCGTGTTCGTCGCGCTCGACCTGTTCCTGTTCTACATCTTCTGGGAGGTCGTCCTCGTCCCGATGTACCTGATCATCGGGATCTGGGGCGGCTCGAACCGGATCTACGCCACGATCAAGTTCGTCCTGTACACCCTCGTCGGCTCGCTGCTCATGCTCGTCGCGATCCTGGCCACGGCCTTCACGCTACCAGTCGGCGACGGCGGCTGGGCCGCACGCCTTCGACTTCGAGTCCCTCCGGAGCTTCGCCGGCGACGTCGGCTTCTCCGACGGGCTCCAGCTGTTCGCGTTCCTGGCGTTCTTCCTGGCCTTCGCGATCAAGGTCCCGATGTTCCCGTTCCACACCTGGCTGCCGGACGCCCACGTCGAGGCGCCGACGGCCGGCTCGGTCATCCTGGCCGGCGTCCTGCTCAAGCTCGGCGGCTACGGCTTCATCCGGTTCGCCCTGCCGCTCTTCCCCGACGCCGCCCAGACGTTCGCGGCCGCGATCATCGTCCTCAGCCTGATCGCGATCATCTACGGGGCGATCGTGGCCCTCGTCCAGCCCGACCTCAAGAAGCTGATCGCCTACTCGTCGGTCAGCCACATGGGCTTCGTGACCCTGGGGATCTTCATCTTCCAGGAGCAGGGCCTGCAGGGCGCGATCCTCCAGATGGTCAACCACGGGCTGATCACCGGCGCCCTGTTCCTCCTCGTCGGGGTCATCTACGAGCGGACCCACGACCGGACGATCGCCAAGATGGGCGGCCTGGCCGCGCGGACCCCGGTCTACGCCGCGGCGTTCGGCTTCTTCGTGTTCGCCAGTCGTCGGGCTGCCCGGCCTGTCCGGGTTCGTCGGCGAGTTCCTCGTCCTCGTCGGCGCCTTCGCGGTACAACCCGTGCGTCGCCGCGATCGCCACGTTCGTGCATGATCCTGGCCGCCGGCTACCTGCTCTGGATGTTCCAGCGGATCTTCACCGGCGAGCTGTCCGAGTTCCTCGGCCGGCCTCGGCGGCCACCTGACCGACATCCGGCCGGTCGAGCTCGCTCACGCTCGTCCCGCTGGGGACGCTGGTCGTCGTGTTCGGGCTCTTCCCGGGCCTCGTCCTGACCCTCGTCCAGGGCACGGTGGACGCGGTCCTGGCCGGCGTCGCCGGGCGGTCACGCCATCGCGCTGCAGCCTGTTCGTGCGGTAGGGGAGCGACCGACCGACCATGTCCGGCCGGACCTCGTCACGATCGCGCCGCTCGATCGCGGCCATCCTCGTCGCGGCGGCGATCATCGTGGTCGACCTCGTCCGGCCGGGGGCGCGGACGCCGCCGCTGGTCGTGGCCCTCGGTCGGGCTGGCCGTGGTCGCCGTCGTCACCGTGGTCAGACCGGCGCGAACCCCGGCGACGCGTTCGGCGGCGCCTACCGGGTCGACGCGCTGACGACGTTCCTCGACCTCCTGTTCGTCGCGATCGTCGCCCTGACCCTCCTCTTCGCGCCCGACTACCTCGGCCGCCGCGACCTGCCGATGGCCGAGTTCGCCGCCGTGCTCGTCTTCGCGATGAGCGGCGCGATGCTCATCTCGGCGTCGACGGACCTGCTCGTCCTGTTCCTCGGCCTCGAGCTGATGGTCCTGCCGGGCTACCTGCTGGCCGGCTTCGCCAAGCGCGACGCGCTCTCGACCGAGGGCGCGATCAAGTACTTCCTGCTCGGCTCGTTCAGCTCGGCGATCTTCCTGTTCGGGCTGGCCTTCGTGTGGGGCCTGACCGGCTCGACCCGGGTCGGACGTCGTCGCCAGGAGCCTGGCCGAGATCGTCGCCGGGACCGCGCCGCTCTCGGCCGGGCCTGGCGATGGGCCTGGCCTTCCTGACCACCGGGGTCGCGTTCAAGATCGCGGCCGTCCCGTTCCACTACTGGACGCCCGACGCGTACCAGGGCTCGCCGACGCCGGTCACCGGCTACCTCTCGGTCGGCCCGAAGATCGGGGCGTTCGCGCTCATCCTGCGCCTGTTCGTCGGCGCGCTCGGGCCCCTCCACGAGCGACTGGCTGGTCGTCGTCATCGTCCTGGCCACGATCACGATGACCCTCGGCAACCTGGTCGCCATCACCCAGGACAACGTCAAGCGGATGCTGGCCTACTCCTCGATCGCCCACACCGGCTACATGCTCGTCGGGCTGGCCGCCTACGCCAGCCCGAACTCGCAGATCGACGGGCTCGAGGGGCTGCTCTACTACGGCGCCGCCTACAGCTTCATGAACCTCGGCGCGTTCGCCGTCGTCGCCGCGCTCCAGCGGCGGCGCGGCGTGACGAGCAGCTCGACACGTTCGCCGGGCTGGGCCGCCGCGAGCCGGTCCTGGCGATCCTGATGACCCTGTTCCTGCTGTCGCTGACCGGGATCCCGCCGACGGCCGGGTTCTTCGCCAAGGCCTACGTCATCCTGGCGGCCGTCGAGGCGGGCGGGCCGGCCGGGGTCCTGGCCGTCATCGCCGTGCTCAACGCCGCGGTCGCCGCGTTCTACTACCTGCGGGTCGTCGTCTACATGTTCATGCGCGACGCCGAAGGGCGAGCCCGCCCCGCTCGAGAAGAGCGTCATCCTCCGGGTCGGCCTGGCGGCGGCCGCGATCCTGACCGTCGTCCTCGGCCTGTTCCCCGGCCCGCTCCTCGACGTCGTCGAGAACGCGGCCCGGGCGCTCGTCTCCTAGCCCGCCCGGTCCTCACGCTCGATCGTCGAGGCGATCGCCGACAGGGCCCTCGCGGCGTCGCGCGGGCCGGCCAGGATGAGATCGGCCCGCTCGACGACCTCGGGCGGAGTCTCGCCCGAGCCGTGGACCGCGAGCGCCAGGGCGGCGGTCAGGCGCCCCTCCGCGCGGGCCGCGGCGACCGCCGCGAACGCCTCGGCGTCGCTCCGATCGTCGCCCAGGACGATCGCCGCGCGGAACGGATCGGCGGCCAGCAGCCGGGCGACGACCGCGCCCTTGCCGCCGGCCCCGGTCGGCCGGAGCTCCAGGATCCGCCTTCCGTCGAAGCGCTCGAGTCGACCGTCGCCGTGGCTCCGAAGGCGGTCCTCGACCGCGGCCTCGACCAGCCGCCCGGCGGCGTCGGGGTCCGGCGCGGCCCGATAGTGGAGGGCAACCGACGGACCCTTCTCCTCGATGAACAGCCAATCGGGCTCGCCGAGGGCGGCCGCGACCGCCCGGCCGAGCGCCCGGGCCGGGTCGGCCAGCACCGCCAGCGCCGGATCGGCGGTCACCACCAGGCGCTCCGCCGGCGCCCGGCGCGGCAGGACCCCGCCCTGCAGCCCGTGATCGCCGAGGTAGCCGATCCCGCCGACCCGGACCCGTCCGGCCAGGTCCGGCGCCGTCCGCCCGCTCAGGACGACGATGCGCAGGCGCGACGGCCGTTCCGCCGCCAGTCGCGCCAGCCGGCGCAGTGCCGACCGACCGAGGGGCTCGATCCGGGCAGCCATCGGGTCGAGCGAGATCCCGGCGAGCGTGCCGTCGAAGTCGGTCACGACGAGGAGCGGTCCCGGGGCGGCGGCCAGCTCGATGACCCGCCGCCGAACGACCGGCCACGGGTCGACCGGCGGGACCGCGGCTCCGGCTCCTCGGCCCGCCGCCCGGGCGGCGGCCGGCGTCCGGCCGACGGCCCGGCTCACGGCGTGACGGTGGTGCCCGGCAGGATCTTCTGGAGGCTCGCCGCCATGATGTCCGGGCCGATCCCGCCGAGGGCGCCCGCCCGGACGATCCCGTCGGCGCCGATCCAGAAGTGGACCGGCAGCGCGAAGGCGCCCCACGCTCTCTGGGCCGAGGCGTCCTTGTCGAGCCCGACCGGGAAGGTCGCCTTGAGGCCTTCGGCGAAGGCCTTGACCATCGTCTCGTCCTCGGCGATGTCGACGGCCACCACGACGAGGCCGCTGTCGGCATAGCGGACCGCGAAGCCATTCATGAGCGGGAACTCGTCGACGCACGGCGGACAGGTCGTCTGCATGAAGTTGACCCAGACGGGCTTGCCCCGGAACGAGGCGAGGTCGATCGTCCCTCCGCCGATCCTGGGCACGCGGAGCGCGGGGGCGGGCTTGCCGATCCCGAACGCCGTGCCGGCATCGGACGGGGAGGCCTCCGCGGACTCCGACGCGCCGGCCGACGCGGACGGTGAGACCGACGCCGACGGGGCGGTCGACGGCGACGGTGAGATCTCGGCGACCGACGGGGGCGCGGATGGGGCGGGGGTGGCGTGGACCGGCCCGGGCACGAAGGCGACGATCGCCGCGACGGCGAGGGCGGCCGTCACGACCCCGGCGAGCAACCCGAGGACGACGGCGAGGCGTGGCGGCATGGCGGGAGGGTACCAGTACCAAGCGCCCGAGGCGGCGACGCCGGTGACGGGCTAGGATGACGACCCGATGCGCGCCGTCCTCGACCGCCTCCAACGCCGGCTGATCCCCGCCCTGCTCGCGGCGATCGGCGTCTCGCTCATCGCGGCCGGCCTGCTCTCCTACACCACGCCCGTCGAGGCGACACCGTCGGCGTCGGACCTGCCGACGCCCGTCGGCTCGACGCCGCGCCCGAGCGCGCTGCTCACGTTCCCGCCGATCGCCAGCCCGAGCCCGACGGTCAGCGCTGCCGCCTCGCCCGCGAAGGCGCCGGTCGCATCGCGGGTGGTGGTCCCGGCACTCGACATCGACCTGCCGATCATCCGCCAGCCCGGTGGGGCGAACGCCTTCCCGCCGTGCAACGTGGCGATGTACCTCGAGCAGCTCCACCAGCCGGGCCAGAAGGGGCCGACGTACATCTACGCCCATGCCCGGACCGGCATGTTCCTGCCGATCCTCAGCGCGTCGAAGATCAACAACGGCCGGCGGATGATCGGGATGCTGGTCCAGGTCTACACGACCGACGACCAGCTCTACCTGTACGAGATCGTCGAGGTCCGACGCCACGTCACGACCCTCGATGGAGCCTTCGCCGAGAAGCGCGAGACGCTCTGGCTCCAGACCTCGGAAGGGCCCGTCGGGACGATCGAGAAGACGCAGCTCATCGCGCTGCCGCTGAGCCACGGGCCGGCCGACCACAAGGAGGCGAACCCGAAGGCGAACCCCGTCTTCTGCCACTGAGCGGTCGGGCGCCGGGCGCGTCCGCCCTCGACGCCGGGCCGACGCCTAGATCCAGCGGATCCGGCGGAGGACGAACGCCATCAGGAACGCCAACCCGACGATCGTCGCGCTGACCAGCCAGAACCCGACCGCCTCGGTCCCGGCGAACGCCGCGCCCGCCTCGCTCATCCCGAAGATCCCGCCCAGGGCGCCGATGCCGGCCAGGACGACGGTCACCCCGGTCAGCCGCTTCATGATCAGCGACAGGTTGTTGTTGACCGTGGACAGGTAGACGTCGAGCGTCCCGCTGACCAGCTCACGGTACGTGTCGAGCTCGTCGGTGAGCCGGATGAGGTGGTCGTAGACGTCCCGGAAGTAGAGGATCTCCTCCTCGTCGACGAGGGCCAGGTCGCGGTTCGTCAGCTGGTTGAAGATCTCGCGCATCGGGGCCGCGGCGCGCCGGATCGCGATCAGCTCGCGCTTCAGGACGAACAGCCGCTCGAGCGTCTGCGGGTCGCCCTTCTCGATGACGGCATCCTGGATGAGGTCGATCTCGTCGCCCAGCCTGTCCAGGAGCGGGAAGTAGCCGTCGACGAGGTCGTCGCAGAGCGCCCACAGGAGATGGTCCGGACCACGCCGGAGGACCGCCCCGAGTCCGTCGCCCTGAAGGTGATGGATCGCTCGGGGGTCCCACTCGGGATCGTGGACGGTCAGAAGGAACCCCTTGCCGAGGACGATGTCGATCTCGCTCGGCACGATCGGATCGCCGTACTCGAGGGCGAACATGACGATGTGGATGCGGTCGTCCGTCACCTCGATCTTCGAGCGCTGGTTGCCCTCGAGGATGTCCTCGGCGATCAGCTCGTGCAGGCCAAGCAGGTCGGTGATCGCAGCGACCTGGCCCGCGGACGGGCCGCTGGCGTCGATCCAGACCGCGCCGTCCGGGGGGATCCGCCGCGGGATGGCATCGAGGCCGACCGACTCGTGGACCGCCTGCTCGGACCGGACGAACACGCGGACCGCGCCGTCGGCCTCGCCCACGGCCCCGTGGCGCTGGCGCCGGGACAGGCCGTCGAGCGGCTCGGCGGGATCGGGTCCGTCCCGGTCAGAGGGCGAGGGTCGGCTCTGCGTCGTCTCCACCATCGGTCGTCCGGGGCTCCCCGTCGTCGCGGTCGCGGCCTCCGGCGTCGGCGGCCGTCGCCGTCGCGGGTCCGCCCGCCAGCATACGCGCCCTGCGACGGCCCAGGGCGAACGCCGGGAGGGCCGCCGTGGCGACGACCACGGCGGCGACGAAGAACAGCCCGACCATGATCCTGGAGGCCTCGCCGGACGCCCAGCGCTCGAGCGCGTCGACCACGAGCGGGTCACGCAGGGGCCGCCCGATGAGGTCCGGCGGCAGGAATTCCTGGTAGGCCTCCGGGGAGGCGTTGATCCGGGCGGTCAGCCGGTCGATCGTGGTCGAGCCGTAGGCGGTCAGGACGGCCAGCCCGACCGCCATCCCGATCATCCGGGCGACGGTCACCGTGGCCGACGCCATCCCGAACGCGGCCCGCCCGGCGGACTCGACCGCGGCGGTCGAGCGCGGGGTCACGGTCAGCCCGAACCCGAGTCCGAAGACGCCGACCGCGAGCCCGGCGGCCGGGATCGTCGTCGCCGGCGTCCAGCCGGCCATGACGGCCAGGCCGGCGGCGCTCGCGGCGATCCCGACCAGGGTGACGAACCGGAGCGACAACCGCCGGACCGCGAAGCCGGAGGCGAGCGCGCCGGCCGCGGTGGCCGCCGCGAGCGAGCCGAGGACGACCTGCTGCTCGGGTGGACCGCCGTACAGGACCCGGTCGACGAACACGGCCGCGCCCACGATCGCCGTTGCCAGGGCATAGCCGGTCAGGAGCGATACCAGCGCGGCGGAGGCGAACTCGGGCTGGCGGAACAGCCGGGTGTCGAGGAACGGATCGCGCCGGACGATGCCGCCGACCGCGGTCAGCCCGATCCCGAGCACGGCGATCCCGCCCAGGAGGGCGATCAGGGTCGGAGTGCGCAGGCCGAGCGTCTGGCCGTCGGCGTCGCTCCCGATGAGCGTCAGGGCGATGAGCCCCGCCCCGAGGCCGATGGTGAAGGTGAGCGCGCCGGGGAGGTCGACCCGAGCCGCGTGGCGGGGCGTCTCCCAGCCGGCGCTGGCCGCCCAGGCGAAGGCGAGCGCGACGATCCCGATCGGGACGTTGACGTAGAAGACCCAGCGCCACGATGGCGCAAGCAGGTCGAGGAGCGGCCCGGCCGTGATCCCGGCGGCCGCCAGCGCCGACTCGGCATGGATCGACCGGAGCAGCGCGGCGCCGGCGAACGGGCCGGCGGCCATCCCGAGGAAGGTCAGCGCGCCGATCGTCCCGAGCGCCCTTGGCCGGTCGTGGCCCGCGTAGAGGTGGGCCGCCGCCGCGGTGGCGACCGGGACGAGGGCGCCACCGCCGAGCGCCTGGACGAGCCGCGCCGCGATGAGCAGGTCGAGGTTCGGGGCGGCGCCCGCCAGGAGCGACCCGACGGTGAACGCGCCGAGCGCCGCGAGGAACAGCCGGCGCACCCCCCACAGGTCGGCCAGCCGGCCCGCCAGCGGCATCGTCGCGACGTAGACCAGGAGGTAGCCGTTGACGATCCACGAAGCGCGCCGGAGCTGGGTCCACGCCTCTACGCTCGGGATCCCCTCGCGGCGGGCCATGTCGACGATGATCGAGGGCAGCGCGACGGCCGTGATCATCAGCTCGAGCCCGGCCAGGAATACCCCGGCGCCGAGGACGGCGAGCAGGACGAGCGATCCGCGGCGGCCCGGGCCCATCGCCCGAGTGTAGCGGCCGTGGGCCGCCCCGCCCCAAGGGTCGCACCTGGGCGGGTCCATCGCGGGGTTGGCAGGGGCACTCCGCTGACCGTAGGATTGAACGACAGATGAATGCCCGTCCGCGCCTGGTCGGCGAGGAGGTCGCGGGTCGCGATCGGAGAGGAACGGTGGCGCGTGGCGCTCGACGCCGTGGCCCCTGAAGGCGGACCGGCAGCCTCGCCGGCGATCCGCGCCATCGGCCTGGTCAAGGCGTTCGGTCCGCTGCGCGCCGTCGACGACGTCAGCTTCGACCTCGCTCCGGGGCGGATCTACGGATTGCTCGGCCCGAACGGATCGGGCAAGACGACCCTGATCCGACTGCTGACGGGGCTGACCCGGGCGACCGCCGGCCAGGCGGAGATCCTGGGCGTCCGGATGCCGTCCCGGGCGATCCTCGGCCGCATCGGCTACATGACCCAGAGCGACGGGATCTACCTTGCCCTGACCGTCGCCGAGAACGCGCGGTTCTTCGGTGCGACCTACGGCCTCGGCCGATCCGACGCGGTGCTCGACGCGCTCCAGGTCGTGCAGCTGGCCGACCGGCGCGACGCGGTCGCGGGCACCCTGTCCGGCGGCCAGCGGCGCCGGCTGTCCCTGGCCTGCGCCCTCGTCCATCGACCGCCGATCCTGTTCCTCGATGAGCCGACGGTCGGCATCGACCCGCTCCTGCGGGTCCAGTTCTGGTCGCACTTCCGATCGCTCGCGGACGCCGGCACGACCATCGTCCTGTCGAGCCACGTCATGGACGAGGCCGACCGGTGCGACGAGCTCCTGTTCATCCGGTCGGGCAAGGTGATCGCCCGAGGCACCGGACGGGAGCTCCGCGGCCAGGCCGGGACCGACGACCTTGAGCAGGCGTTCCTCCACTTCGGCGGCGACGTGGAGGCGACCCGATGAGCCGCGGGCGCGTCGTCGCGCTCTTCCGGCGGGTGGTCCAGGAGATCCGCCGGGATCGACCATCGCTGGGGCTCCTGTTCATCGCCCCGATCCTCGTCACGGGCCTCGTCACGTTCATCCTCCGCGAGGGCCAGACGCCGGCGGTCGATGCGGTCATCGTCAACCAGGCCGGCGCCCCCGGCACCATCGTGGCCGGCAAGCTCGGCGACGCCCTCCGAGGGCTGAGCGCGACGGTGACCGAGGCGGCGGACGAGACGGCCGCACGGGCCGCCGTCGAGGACGGATCGAGGTCCGTGGCGATCGTCCTCCCGGCCGGGCTCGTGGGCAGCGGGTCGCCGACGATCCGGGTGATCACCAACGGACTCGATCCATCGGGCGAGGCGAACCAGCTGGGGGCGATCCAGAAGGCGCTTCTGTCGGCCGCCGTGTCGGTGTCGGGGGCGACGCTGCCGACGATCGAGCATGCGACCGTGTACGGCACCCCGAGCGACGATCCGATCACCAACTTCGCGCCCGCACTGGTCGGGTTCTTCGTCTACTTCTTCGTCTACCTGCTGACCGGCGTGAGCTTCCTGCGCGAGCGGACCGGCGGGACGCTGGAGCGGCTGATGGCCACCCCGGTGGCGCGGGGCGAGATCGTGACCGGGTACACCCTGGGATTCGGGCTGTTCGCGATCGTCCAGGTCGCGCTGCTGATGGTCTGGGTCCTGGGCACCGTCCACCTGCCGGCGATCGGCCCGTTGCCCGAGTTCTCGGTCGGGCTGGGGGTCAACGTCGCCGGGAGCCCGATCCTCGCCTTCCTCGTCGTGCTGATCCTGGCGATGGGCGCCGTGAGCCTGGGCATCTTCTTCTCGACCTTCGCTCGCACGGAGCTCCAGATCATCCAGTTCATCCCGGTCGTCATCGTTCCGCAGTTCCTGCTGTCGGGAGTCCTCTTCCCGCAGAGCAGCCTGCCGGAGGTCGTCCGGCCGTTCGCCCCGTTGCTGCCCCTCAGCTACGCGGTCGACGGCCTGCGCCAGGTGTTCATCCGCGGAGCGGACCTCGGGGTGGGGCAGCTCCAGCTCGACCTGGTCGTGCTCGCGGGGTTCGCCGTGTTCTTCGCGACGATCGCGACGCTCACGATCCGGCGGGACGTCGTGTGACCGGGACCGGACGATCGCGGACCCGCCGGACCGGCCGTACCGGGTGGTAGTCGGGTCCGGCGACGGCCGCGCGACCTGACCGGCGACCTGGAGGCGCTTGACAGCGCCCGGGTGGGTGCCTAGCATCAACGCCGCTTTATATAAATGGCCGTTGAGCCATCGAGCCATCCGTCGGAGTCCACCGCTGAGTCCCTCCCCCGCCCGGATCCGCTCCACCATCGCGTCGGTCGTCGACCAGCCCGACGAGCTCCGCCAGGTGCGTCTGTTCCACCGGGCCCTGGCCGACATCAACAGGCTCCGGATCATCCAGCGCCTGGCGACCGGCCGGGCCACCGTGACCGATCTCATCGAGCACGTCGGGTTGAGCCAGCCGCTCGTCAGCTGGCACCTCGGCAAGCTCCGCGCGTCCGGGATCGTGAGCACCCGGCGGAACGGACGCGAGACGGTGTGCAGCCTGCGCCCCGAGGCGTTCGAAGAGGCGCTCGCCCGCGAGCGGACGCTCCTCGGCGTCGGCCGTCCCCAGCCGGCGCCCGCCGCGACCGACGAGCCGGCCCGATGAGCGCCGCCCGGCCGTCCCACGACGGCTCGCTGGTCAGCCCGGAGACCCGCGACCGGGTCAGGAAGCTCGGCGAGCCGATCGCCCTGCTCCTCGGCCGCCTCGGGCTGACCCCGAACGGGCTGACCGTGCTCGGCTTCGGGATCACGATGGTCGGGGCCTACCTCGCCGCCGCCGGGGCCTGGCTGGCGGCCGGGATCGTGGTCTTCCTGGGTGGCACGTTCGACCTGTTCGACGGGACCCTCGCTCGGGCGACCGGCAAGGTCTCCAGGTTCGGCGCGTTCATGGATTCGGTGTTCGACCGCTGGGGAGAGGCGATCGTCTTCGTCGGGATCGTGCACGGTGCGAGACCGTGGCCGGGTCTCCCGATCCTGGCCGCCTTCGCCATGGCCTCGGCGTTCATGGTCAGCTACATCCGGGCCAGGGCCGAGGGCCTCGGCTTCACCCAGGGCAGCGGGATGGCCAGCGTCGGCCTGGCTCCCCGCGAGGTCCGGCTGGTCATCCTGTCGATCGGGCTCGTCGCGGCCGGTCTCCTCGGCGGGACCAGCGGGCCCGGCTTCTTCGTGACCGCTCCGCCCGAGCCCTGGTTCAGCTTCCGGGACGGCTCATGGGCGCTGGCCCTGGCCCTGGCCCTCATCGGCGCGCTCGCGACGATCACCGTCATCCAACGCATCCTCCACGTCAGGAAGCAGGCCGCCGCGGGCGGCGACAAGTAGGAGATCGACCAGGTGGCCAAGACCGGGAAGAACGGCACGAACGGGACCAACGGAGCCAAGCCCACGGCCGGAGCGGCACGCCGCGCCGACGGGAAGGTGCGGGTGGCGATCGTCGGCGTCGGCAACTGCGCCAGCAGCCTCGTCCAGGGACGCTACTACTACGAGAACGCCAAGAAGGACGACTTCGTCCCGGGCCTGATGCACGTCGACCTCGGCGGCTACCACGTCCGCGACATCGAGTTCGTGGCCGCCTTCGACATCGACAAGAACAAGGTCGGCAAGGACCTGTCCGAGGCGATCTACACGAAGCCGAACAACACCTACGTCTTCCAGCAGGTCCCCCACATGGGCGTGACGGTCGATCGCGGGATGACCCACGACGGCCTCGGCAAGTACCTCAGCCAGGTCATCGAGAAGGCCCCCGGGCCGACCGCCGACGTCGTCGGGATCCTCAAGGAGCGCGAGGTCGACGTGATGGTCTCCTACCTGCCGGTCGGCAGCGAGGAGGCGACCAAGTGGTACGTCGAGCAGGCGCTCCGGGCCGGCGTCGCGTTCGTCAACGCGATCCCGGTCTTCATCGGCCGCGAGCCCTACTGGCAGCGCCGGTTCGCCGAGGAGGGCCTGCCGATCATCGGCGACGACATCAAGAGCCAGGTCGGCGCGACGATCAGCCACCGCGTCCTGACCCGCCTGTTCATGGATCGCGGCGTCCGGCTCGACCGGACCTACCAGCTCAACTTCGGCGGCAACACGGACTTCCTCAACATGCTCGAGCGCGAGCGCCTCGAATCCAAGAAGATCTCCAAGACGAACGCGGTCACCAGCATGCTCGACTACGAGCTCGACCCGGACGACGTCCACGTCGGACCGAGCGACCACGTGCCGTGGCTGCTCGACCGGAAGTGGTGCTACATCCGGATGGAGGGGACCACCTTCGGCGACGTCCCGCTCAATGCCGAGCTCAAGCTCGAGGTCTGGGACAGTCCGAACAGCGCCGGGGTGATCACCGACGCGATCCGCTGCCTGAAGCTCGGCCTGGACCGCGGCCTGAAGGGCACGCTCGTGGCGCCATCGAGCTACTTCATGAAGAGCCCGCCGATCCAGATCCACGACGACATCGCCTTCAACCGGGTCGAGGCGTTCATCCGGGGCGACGACGACGAGACCCTCGTCGGCACGGAGGCGCCCCCCAAGCGGGCGCTCAAGCGCCTCGCCGGCACGAAGGCGAAGGTGGCGGCCGGAGCCCGGTGACCACGGCGTCGGACCGGCCCGCGCCCGGCGGGCCGGTCGAACCGGGCCCAAGGCGTTCGCTCGAGGCGCCTCACCGGCGCGTGCGTGGCACGCCGCGGATGATCGAGCGGGCCGCCGTGGTCGGCTACCGCAGCGCGGAGTGGATCTTCGGTCACCTCCCGACGGGGCCGGCCGCGACGGTCGTCGGCTGGTTCGTCCAGGCCTCGTACGTGCTGTGGCCCACGAAGCGGCGCTGGTCGAACCTCAACTTCGGCCACGTCCTGGGCCTTCCGCCGGGCGATCCGGCCGTCCGCCGGATCGCCCTGCGCGCCTACCGCAGCTACGCGAGGTACCTCGTCGAGATCATGCGCCTGCCCTCGCTGACCGCCGCCGAGGCGCGCGCGATGCTCGACCCCGAGGGGATCGAGGAGGTCGAGCGGATCTGGCGGGGATCGAACGGGCTGATCTTCAGCGCCGCCCACATCGGCAACAACGACGTCATCGGGGCCGGGATCGCCCTCCAGGGCTGGCCGATCAGCGGGTTGGCCGACGACTCGACCTTCCCGGAGCTGTTCGAGCACCTGCGCCGCGAGCGCGAGCGCTGGGG
The DNA here is from genome assembly GCA_963837825.1 of uncultured Chloroflexia bacterium. Taxonomy (GTDB): domain Bacteria; phylum Chloroflexota; class Limnocylindria; order Limnocylindrales; family CSP1-4; genus Chersky-267. The sequence continues at coordinate 240,083 of CAWIOR010000011.1, read as the reverse complement.
CAACCGGGTCATCCCGTGGCGCAACCTGCGCGAGGTCTACGCCGTCCTGAGGCGACGCGAGATGCTGGCCCTTATCGTGGACTGGGGCTACCGCCCGGAGGACGTCCCGGTCCGCCTGTTCGGGGCCTGGACGACGCTGCCCGCCGGTCCGGCGACCCTGGCCGGCAAGACCGGCGCGGTCATCCTCCCGGTCGTCACCCGCCGCCTGCCCGACGGCCGGTTCCACGCGACCATCGACGAGCCGATCCACGTGGCGTCGACCGGCTCGGCCGAGATCCTCCGGGCGACCCAGGCAGTCGCGGACGCCCTCGAGCGGGTGATCGCCGCCGCGCCGGACCAGTGGTACAGCTTCAAGCCGATGTGGCCCGAGACCGCAGCCGAGAAGGCCGAGCTCGAGGCCCGGGCGGCTCGGATGGCGGCCGGATGAGCCGCTCACCGGCGGCCGCCACCTCGACCGCGGTGCGGGCGGTCCGGCCGACGCTGCGGCAGCGCGCGCTGGCTGGGCTCGTCTCCGGTGTCTCGTGGCTGGCCTGCCGCCTGCCGGAGCGGCCGCTCCTCGAGCTGGCCGAGCTGACCGGCGAGCTGTGGTACCAGGCCGACCGGCGACGGGCCGCCCAGGCCCGACGGAACCTCGGCCGGATCGTCGGCTGGATGGTCGGCGAGGGCCTGGCCGACGCGAGGATCCGGGCCGCCGCCCGCGACCCGAAGGCGCTCGAGCGGCTCGTCCGGGCCGCCTTCCGCCATTACGCCACCTATTACCTCGACGTCGCCCGGACCCCCGCGCTCACGCCGGCCTACCTCGCCGAGCGGCTGACCGTCGAGACCCCGGAGGCGTTCGCGGAGGCGTTCGGAGAGCCCGGGCCGCGGATCTTCCTCGGCCTCCACTACGGGGCGATCGAGCTGCAGGGGTACGTCGCCGCGGTCCACGCCGAGCGACCGCTGACGACGCCGATGGAGACGGTCGACGACCCCGCGCTCCAGGCCTACTTCGTCCGGACGCGGGGCACGCTCGGCATCCGGATCGTCGGGCTTGCGCGAGGCCCGCCGGGAGCTGCTCGCCGCGCTCGACCGGGGCGAGCCCGTCGGGATCGTCGGCGACCGCGACCTGACCGGTGGCGGGATGCCCGTCCGCCTGTTCGGGGCGCCGGCGTCGCTCCCGCTCGGCCCGGCGCTCGTGGCGATCGAGAGCGGCGCGCCGACCTACGCGGTGACCGCCCGGCGCCTGCCCGGGGGCCGCTACGCCGGCCGGCTCGACCGGATCCCCACCCCGACCGACGGCTCGCGCCGGGAGCGGGTGACCGCCTTCCTCGAGGCCGAGGCCCGCTGGTTCGAACGCCAGATCGCCCGGGCGCCGGAGCAGTGGTGGGCGGTCTTCTTCCCGATCTGGCCGGACCTCGAGGCGGAGGCCGCGCGATGACCGATCGCCTCGGCCGCGCCGACCTCCACATCCACACGCTCGCCTCCGACGGCACGTCCGGGATCGTCGAGATCCTCGACCGGGTCGAGGCGATGGCCGACCTCGACGTCATCGCGATCACCGACCACGAGCGGACCGACGCCGCGCTGGCGGCCCGGGCGATGGCGCGCGATCGTGGATGCCGGTTCCAGGTCGTGGTCGGCGAGGAGATCACGACCCGCGGCGGTCACCTGCTCGGCCTCTTCCTCGAGGAGCGGATCCGGCCGCTCCGCTCCCTGCGCTCGACGATCGCCGAGATCCACGACCGGGGCGGGCTGGCGATCCCGGCCCATCCCCTCGTGCCCTACCCGCTGTGCGCCCAGGGCTTCGTCCTGCGCCGTCTCCTGGCCGAGTCCGATCCGCGCTACCACCCGGACGGGATCGAGACGTTCAACCCGACGACCCTCGGACGGCCGTGGCATGCGCGGGTCGTCCGCTTCGCCGTGGAGAACGGCCTGGCCGAGCTCGGGAACAGCGACGCGCATGCGGCGGCGGCGATCGGGACCGGCTGGACGACGTTCCCGGGTCGGACCGCCGACGAGCTCCGCCTGGCGATCCTGGAACGGCGGACCCATTCGCACGGCAGCTTCCACGGCACGGGCAGCCAGGTCTCGACGTTCGGCCGCCAGCTGCGCAAGTACGGCCGCGACGTGGGCGACGAGGTCCGCGGTCGGGTCCGCCGGGACGGGACCGGCCGTGACCACGGCTACCCCGGCGGTCGGGCGCGACCGCCGCGCTACGAGCCCGATCAGGCTCCGGGCGAGACCGGGCGATGAAGATCGGCCTGGTCACGCCGTACATCTACCCGGTCCCGGGTGGGGTCAACGAGCACGTCCGCTATCTCTACGAGAACCTCCGCCTGCACGGACACGATGTCCGGATCATCAGCAGCAGCCACGGCCTCCAGCGCGCCTCGGAAGGCGACGTCATCCGGCTCGGCAAGGGCTTCAGCGTGCCGATGAACGGCTCGGTCGGAACGGTCACCGTCTCGCCCCGCTACGTCCGCCTGGTCGACGAGATGCTCGACCGAGAGCGCTTCGACGTCCTGCACTTCCACGAGCCGTTCGTGCCGTTCCTGTCGCTCATCCTCCTGCGACGCTCGCGCAGCGTGAACATCGCCACCTTCCACGCCTACGCCGGGTTCTCGCTGTCGTACGAGTTCGGCGCCCGGGTGATGCAGGGTCACGCTCGTCTCCTGCACGGCCGGATCGCGGTCAGCGCGGCCGCCCGCCACTTCATCGATCGCTTCTTCCCGGGGGACTACAAGATCATCCCGAACGGGGTCGACGTCGACCGCTACCAGAAGGCCGTCCCCGTCGCGCGCTGGCAGGACGGCACGAAGAACATCCTGTTCGTCGGCCGGCACGAGCCGCGCAAGGGATTGCTCGTCCTGCTCAAGGCATACCGGATCCTGCGCAAGACCGGCTGCCCGTGCCGCCTCCTCGTCGTCGGGTCGGGCCCACAGGAGCGCGAGGCGCGGCGCTACGTCCTGACCCGCCGGCTCACCGGCATCGAGTTCCTCGGCCGGGTCAGCGACGCCGAGAAGGCCCAGCTCTTCCGGACGGCCGACGTGTTCGTCTCGCCGGCGACCGGCCGGGAGTCGTTCGGGATCGTCCTGCTCGAGGCGATGGCCGCCGGCGCCCCGATCGTCGCCTCGGACATCCACGGCTACAAGGGCGTGGTCCGCCGCGGCGAGCAGGGCCTGCTCGTCCCGCCGGGTGACCCGCGCGAGCTCGCCTCGGCGATCGGAAGGCTCGTCCTCGACGACGATCTGCGGGCCGAGATGAGCGCCCGCGGCGTCGCCCGTGCCGAGACGTTCAGCTGGGAGCGGATCACCGAACGGGTGGAGGCGTACTACGGCTTCGTCATCCGCCGCCTGGCCGCCCAGGGCGCCCTCCCGCTCGACTTCACGGCCGAGGTGCCCCCACCGGCCAGACCGACCGCGCCGGCCGTCCAGCCGCCGGCGATCCTCGTCCCGGGCAGCTAGCCGGCCTGTCCGGTCCGGGCGACCGAACCCGGATCGCTCCGGTCCGCCTCGCGCTCGGCCAACGAGACCCGCCAGGTCCAGGCGCTGTAGCCGACGATCAGGCAGGTGAACAGGAGGACGAGGCCGAACGCCGCGGTCTGGACGCCGATCAGCTTCAGGCCGGTCACGACCGGGTCGGTGTTGACCGGGAACTGGAACGCGTACAGGTACGTCGGCAGCAGGCCCTGGTAGGCGTTGACGATGGCCGACGGCAGCGGGAGCCCGGACAGGTTCGGGTACCACGCCACGAACCAGGCCACACAGGCCAGGACCGCTCCGGCCGCGAACCGCCGGGCGTCGCGCGCCGTCGCGACGACCCAGGCGACCGGCGCCAGGCCGACGAGGACGACCAGCGCGATCGGCTCGATCCGGAAGCCATCCTGGCTGACGATCGCGATGTCGGGCAGGAACGACGAGACCGCCAGCAGGCCGGCCATCCCGACCAGGGCCGTCAGCCCGATCCAGGCGATCCGGCTGTTGGCCCCGCCGGTCGTCCGGTCCGCCGACCCGAGCCGAAGGAGCTGGACGACGAGCAGCGCGCCGACGCAGATCAGGACCGCCGCGAGCCCCGCGCTCCGCCAGGTCAGGACGATCTGGCCCGGGGCGGTGGCCACGCAGGCCTCGGAGCCCGGGTTCACCGCGGTGACCCGGACATACGTGCACAGCGGCCCCTTGAACGCCCACATCAGGGCCGGACCGACGATCGCGGCGGCGGCGGCCAGACGGGCCAGCGCCCAGGTCCGCGGCGACGGTCCGTTGCGCAGCTCGGCCAGGAAGTAGGCGAGGGCGATGAGGAGGAACGGCAGTGCCGCGTAGTAGTGGTACTGGAACGTGGCCCGGTCGATCCGGGCCCACGGCATCCACTGGAACGCGAAGGCGACGAAGACGAGACCGAGGGCGAGGCTTCGTCGCTTGAAGGCCTGCCAGGCGACGAACGCCAGCGCCGGGATCGACAGCCACCAGGCGACCAGGTTCCCCGCGTCGTAGATCGCCGCCGCGGTGCCCGCCGCGAAGCTGTCCTGGTAGAACCAGACCGGCTTGAGGTCGAACGGCCACGCCCAGTAGGGCGACGATGCGGCGTGGGTCGCCCGCAGGCCGTTGTGGTAGTCGTACATCGACCTGGTCAGGTCCAGCAGCGTCTGGCCCGTGTTGCCTGGCGGCCAGCTGTCGGTGAGCCGGTTGCCGAGCGCCACCCACGGCAGGTACGAGACGACGTAGACGGCCACCGGGATGACCGCCAGGCAGACGATCGCCCAGCCGATCGGCAGGCCGAGCATCGCGCCGGGGCGGAGCCAGCCCTCGGGCGGCGGGGCGGCCGGCTCGGTCAGGCGGACCGGGTCGTCCGGCTCCGGCAGCGGGGCGAGCGGGCCCAGACCGAACGACCCCGCCAGCCGGAGCACGACCCAGACGCCCCCGGAGGCCAGGATCAGGCCGAGGGCGAGCTCGATCGGCGTCAGCGCGACCGAGCTCAGCGTGATCGCCGTCGACGCGACGCCGAGGGGGACCGCGACGAGGAAGACGACGATCCCGAGGGCGGCCGGCCCGACGATCGCCAGGCGCGTCTCCTCGACCGACCAGGCGATCGGGTGGAGGACGGTCACCAGGATCGCGCCCAGGGTCAGGGCGATCATCAGCCCGACGAAGAAGTAGTTGCCGGCGCTCGTCGTGGCCCCGGGCGGGACCGCCAGCGCCATGTAGCCGAGGATCGTCGACCCCAGGACGAGGCCCAGGATGAGCACGATCCGCCCGAGCGCCGACCGGCCGAGGATGAGCAGCGCGATCCCGGCGATGGCGTACAGTCCGACCCACTTCGAGGCGAGGGCCAGCCCGAGCAGGATGCCGACGACCGGCAGCACGACCCAGAACGCCCACGGGCTCCGCCACCGACCGGTCCACAGTGGGGCGAACAGTGCGTAGGCGGCGACGATGAACAGCCCGACGTAGACGTCGTTCATGGCGATCCGGCTCTGGACGAAGAGCATCCCGTCGACCAGGACGAGGATCGCGGCCAGGACCGCCACCTCCCGGCGCCGGAACAGCGTGCGCACGAGCAGGAAGACGAGGCCGGCGGAGAGGGCCCCGGCGAGCACCCCCGGCAGGCGCCAGGCGAACGCGTGGTCGCCGGTGTCGACCGAGCCGAGCGTCCCGTCGCTCGAGGCGACGAGGAGGTCCTGGCGGTCGATGCTCGGGTGCTGCCCGTCGGCGTCGAGCGCCCAGGCCACGGCGGCGAACGGCAGGCGGGCGTCGGCGAACACGGCATTCGCGTGCGGCTCGACGACGTAGATCGTGTCGCCCGAGCCGTCCGGCGCCGTCCCCAGGACGTGGACCAGCCCGGTCGGCTCGTCGTACACGACGTCGCGCACGTCGCCGGGCATCCAGAACGTCGTGTCGAGGTTCGGGCGCTCCTTGCCGTCCGACTCTCCGACCTGGATCACCGCCACCCGGCGATCGGCCAGGGCGACGTAGAGGGTCGGCTTGTCGATCCCGGTGACCTTGGCCATGCCGCGACCCGCGGCGTCCAGGCCGACCGTGTCCACGACCTGGCCGGTGGTCGGTTCGACGAACGACACGCCGCCCGCGTCGGCGATCGCGATGCGTGGCAGCGGCGTGACACTGAAGCCGGCCAGCCGGTCGTCGGCGATCGCCGCGTCGAGGGCCGAGCGCTGCTCGTCCGGGAATCCGGGCAGGACCACGACCTGGCTCGACCCGGCCGCCGCGCCGGCGGTCAGCCGTCGCTCGTAGTCGGCAACCTCGCCGCCGACGATCGCCGCCAGCGCCGCCGCCGACGCAGCCGGGTCGGCCACCGCGGTCGGGTCGGCGGTCAGCCCGTTGCCGAGCCCACCGTCGGCCAGGTCGGCGAGCCCGTCGAGGCGCGTCCTCGCCAGCACGTCGCCGGTGCTCGGGTCGACCATGACCGCCTCGCTCGCGGATGTCGCGGCGGCCATCCCGGTCCCGTCGTCGGTCAGCGCGATCCGGGTGACCGGCGCGCCGACGGTGGCGAACTCGACCGGCCCGATGAGTCCCCCGATCCAGTGCGCCCGAGGACCCCTGGGCGGCCCGCAGGGCATCGAGCTGTGCGGTCGTGTCCAGGGCGAGGATCCTCCCGCCGTCGGTGCCGACCAGCAGGCGGTGCCCGGTCGGGTCGAGCGCCAGCGCACTGGCGCCCGGCACCGACCAGGCGGCGACCATCCGCCGGGTACCCAGGTCGTAGGCCCGGACCTGGTCCCCGCCGGCGACATAGAACCGGTCGCCGGCCCGTCCGTCGGGCAGCTTCGGGTCGTCCCAGCGTGGCTCGACGATGACGTCGCGGACCGCGGACCCGAGCGAGCGCTGGGCGGTCACCCGGTCGTCGCCGGCGACGATCAGCCCGACCGCCATCGCGTACTTGGCGAGGTGGGGGTGGGTGAACTCGTAGATCGGGTGCGGCTCGCCGTAGCGCCAGTCCTGGAGGAACTCGGTCGCCGTCCGGGCGTGGTAGACCTCGTCGAAGTGCATCCGGTACGGCTCCGAGAGGCGGAACGTGCGGAGGACGAGCGCGCCGACCACGATCACCACGAGCAGCCACAGGTCGAGCCGGTCGAATCGACCGCCTCCCTCGCCGTGGAGCCGGCGGGATCGGTCGGCCAGGAGGGTCCGCACGGCCCCGAGCCCGAACGGGAGGGGCAACCCGGAACCGGCGCGGGGCGCGAGCGGCGCCGGCGCGGCCCAGGCGAGCGGCGCCGGCGCAGGCAGCAGCCGCCGGTCGTCGATGCCGCGACCGCCGGCCTCGGCATCCTCCCCGACGGGAGCCTCGCCCGGCCCGATGCCCTGGCCGATCTCGCCGGGCGCCTCGTCGTCGAGCTGGCCGGTCTCCTCGGCCCATTCCCAGCGTGCCTCCACGATCGCCTCGCGATCGAGTCGGCGGATCGCCCGCGGGCGGAGCTCGGTCAGCGCCCAGACGAGGGCCGCGAGGTGGATCGCGGCCACCATCGTGACGCCGAGCGGCGACCGGATCGCGTCGGCCAGGCCGAGCCAGTCCTTCACGCCCGGGTTGTCGAAGTAGGGCGTCAGGAGCACCGCGTAGAGGTTCGCGAAGCTGGCCAGCGACAGGACGATGTAGGCGATCCGCCAGCGGGTCGACGTGGCCGCGAGGATCGCGCCGAGCGCGACGAACGGGAAGAGATAGCGTTCGTGGACCCGCGTCGGCGCCACGAAGAAGGCGATCGCCAGGACCGTCAGCGCCACGACCAGCAGGCGACGATCGTCGAGCACGGCCCGGACCGGGGAGCCCGGCAGCCCCTCCTCGTCGATGACCACCGACGCCGGCCGTCCACCTCGCGCCACCACGACGCAGACGAGCGCGATGATCGCGACCAGGAGCGCCGTGCCGACGTAGACGGCCGGGATCCCGGCGACCAGCGTCGCGACCTGGTCGGGCTTGTCCCCGGCCACGTCCCGCAGCCACAGCCCGTTCGTGGCCAGACCGTTGCCATCCTGGCTGAGGAGCGCCCAGGGGTTGTACGCGTTGACCGTGATGTACGGGTAGCCGCCGGCCGTCTTGGCGACCTGCTGGAGGAGGCCGACGAGCGACATCCCGAACGGGAGGCACAGCCCGATCGCCGTCGCGAACGCGACCGCCGCGCTGGTCACCAGCCGGATCGGTCCCTCGCCCAGCCAGGCCAGCCACCGGTCGCCACGCGGTCCGGCGGGCAGGTCCCCGGGACCGGCGGCGACCGGCGCGGGCCCGTTCCCCCGCAGGCGATCCCAGAGGTGGCGCCGGAGAAGGACGACCGCCAGGATCGGGATGAGGATCCCGAGCTGCGGCTTGATGACCGCCGCGACCACCGCCAGGAACGCCGCCCGCTCGGGACGACCGCGCCACAGCTCGCGCAGGCCGAGGAGCAGGAAGACGACGCCGAACGAATCGACCTGGCCCCAGATCGCGCTGTCGAACCAGGCGACCGGATTGACCACGACCAGGATCGCCCCGATGCTGGCCGCCCGGCGCGTCCCGCCGAGCTCCCGGACGAGCGCATGGACGAGCCAGGCCAGAACGACGTCGGCCAGGATCGGCGGCAGCTTGATCAGGTCGCCGATCCCGCCGATGGCGTTGCCGACGAGCCCGACCAGCCACAGGACGTACAGGTAGCCGGGGGTGTAGTCGATGAAGAACCCACGACCGTAGAACCCGTACGGTCCGTTCGCCGCCAGCTCGCCGGCCCAGGCCTGAAACGAGTCCCGGTCCGCGCCGAAGCCGGAGCCCGGGAGCAGGACGTATGCGATGATGAGGCGGAGGGCCAGCCCGAGGATCAGGATCGCGACGAGCGTCAGGGCGGCCTCGAACGACCGCGTCGGCGCTGTGGTGCCTCGGTCGGGCACACCGGAAGTGGGGGCTGCCAGGGAGGTCCGCCTCCTGCACGAGCGCTGAGGTGGAGCGGAGTATAGCGCAGGGCCCTTCGACGGACGCCCCGGCGAACCGCCTCGTCCGGACCCGGTCCGGGGCCGATCCGACGGTCGCCATCGGCCTCGCCATCGCGGCCCTGCTGCTGGTCGTCTATGTCGCCAGCAACCCCGACCGGACGAGCTACTACAACCACTTCGTCTGGCAGGCGGAGGCATTCCTCGACGGGCGGGCGGCCATCCGCTACCCCGTCCACGACCAGCCCGGGATCCGCGGGAACGACCTGTTCCAGGACGTCATCCCGACGCTCGGGCCGAACGGCGAGGCCGGCGAGTACGCGCTCCTGCCGTTCCCTCCGTTGCCGGCTGTCGTGCTCATGCCGTTCGTCGCGATCTGGGGTCTGGCCACGAACGCACAGCTCGTCGCCGCGATCCTCGGGGCGCTCGACGTGGCGATCGCGTTCTGGGTGCTCGGGTGCCTCCGGATCGACCGCCGGGTCCGGATCGCGAGCACGCTCTTCCTCGGCCTGGGCACGGTCCTGTGGTACGCCGCGGAGCTCGGGACGACCTGGTACCTGGCCCACGTCGTGGCGGTCGGGCTGACCCTGCTCGCGATCGGTGTCGCCCTGTCGGGCGATCCGATGGCGGCGGCCGGAGAGCCCGACGCGAACGCCCGGACGGACGGATCGCCGCGCTCCCGGCTGGTCCTCGACCCCTGGCAGGTCCTCGCCGGCCTCCTGTTCGGGCTCGCCTGCACAGCCCGGCTGACGGTCGTCTTCGGGGCTCCGTTCTTCCTGTTCGTTGGCGGCGGCGGCGCGCTTCCGCCGGGGGGCGTCCGCGCTCATCGGGATGGCGATCCCGATCGGGATCCTGGCCGCCTACACCTACGCGACCACCGGCCACCTGATGAACCCCGGCTACGACATCCTGTACCGCGTCGAGACGCTGTTCTACCCGCAGCTCGGCTACCACGCCGACTGGGCGATCGAGGACCCTCGCTACCTGGTCCAGAACCTGCCCCTCCTGGTCGCCGGTCCGCCGTCGATCATGCCTCCGTGCGACGGCGGGGCCGTTCGGGGGTTGTTCGATCCGGCCTGCCCGATCGTCGCCCCGCGGGACGTCGGGATGGGCCTCTTCCTGACCAGCCCGGCCTGGCTGGTGGCGTTCGCCTCGCTCCGCTGGTTCGGGCGTGACCGGCTGGTGACCGGCGCGGCGATCGCGGTCCTCCTCATCGCGGTCGTCGACCTCATGCACTTCAGCCAGGGCTGGGTCCAGTTCGGCTATCGGTTCAGCAACGACTATGCCCCGTTCGGCCTCCTCCTCTTCGCCCTCGCCCTCGACGCCGGCCGCCGACTGCGCCGGCTCGGCTACGTCCTCAGCGGGGCGTCGGTCGCGATCGTCGCCTGGGGCGTGCTGTGGGGCCACCTGTTCGGATGGTGACGGCCGACCCGGACCGCCGGAGCGTCGTCCGGGCGACCTTGCCCGCCCTCGGGGCCGGCCTGGTCGGGCTGGTCGTCACCGTCGCGACCCTCCTGCCGGGCGTCTCGTTCTGGGACACCGGCGAGCTGCAGACGGTCGGCCCCCTGCTCGGGACCGCCCATCCGACCGGCTTCCCGAGCTGGGTCATCCTGGGCTGGCTCGCCTCGGTGGTGTTCCAGCCGTTCGGCGACCCGGCCTTCCGGATGAACCTCCTCAACGCGGTCTGCCTGGCGGTCGCCGCCGGCCTGTGCGCGTTCCTGGTCGAGCGCCTGACCGAGCGGTCGTGGCTGGCGCTGGCGAGCGGGGTCCTCCTGGCGACCACGCCGATCGCCTGGTCGATCGGGACCCATGCCGACGCCCACGGCCTCCACCTCGCGCTCAGCGCCCTGCTCCTCGTCCTCCTCGTCGACTGGGAGCGCCTCGAGCGGGCCGGTCGCCCCGGCGCCGATCGTCGCCTGATCGCAGCGGCGATCGTCGTCGGGCTGGCCCTCGGCAACCACAGCCTGGTCCTCCTGTTCGGACCCGGGATCGGCCTGTTCGTCCTGGCCGTCGCGCCGACGATCCTCCGGCGGCGGCGCCGGCTCGTTCTGACCTGCATCGCCGCCTCGGTCGCGACCGTCGCCCTCGTCTACCTCGAGCTGCCGCTCCGCGCCGGTCCGTTCCGCGCGCCGCTCGTCTACGGCCACCCGGAGACGTTCGCCGGCTTCTGGTATGTCGCCCTGGGCGTCCAGTTCCTGGGCAGCCTCGTCGCTCCGTTCAGCGACCTCGGCACGAAGGCGGCGACCCTGGCCGGCTTCGCCGCCGAACAGCTCGGCCCGCTCGTCTGGCTCGTCCCGCTCGGGTTCGCGGCGACGGTCGCGAAGCGGCCGCGCTACGCCCTGCTGACCGGCGTCACGCTGGCGATCACCTGCTGGTTCGCCGCCTCGTACGACAACGCCCAGATCGGCCGGTACTACCTGGTCCCGGTCCTGATCGCCCTGACCTGGGTCGCGATCCTCGTCGGGCTGGCGATCGACGCGCTGGAACGGCTCCTGGCCCCCGGCCGCCTGGACCGACACGGCGCCCGGGCCGGGGCGCCCATCGTCGGCCTGCTCCTGGCCGGCTTCCTGCTCGTCCCGACCGTCGTCGCCCTGCCGGATCGGTGGCCGGCGATCGACCAGAGCCACGATCGCGAGGCCCAGGACTGGCTCGACGCGATCCTCGACCAGCGGGTCGCCGGGCAGGACGCCGTGATCGTGTCCTGGTGGAGCTACTCGACCCCGCTATGGTACGCACAGCACGTCGAGGGCCGGCGGCCGGACATCCGGATCGTCGACGATCGGACCCGCCTCGACGAGGACCTCGGAGCCATCCCCGACGTGATCGACGCCAATCTCGGTCGCCGCCCCGTTCTCGTCATCCAGTTCGACCCCGTTGTGCTCGGGGAGCTGGCCAGCCGCTACCGGCTCACGCCGCTGCCGGTGCCCGGCGGACAGCCGGTCTACCGGGTCGACGGGGTCTTCGCCGGTATCGGCCGATGACGGCGTCGACCGCCGACGGACGATCGGGCCGGGTGCCAGAGCTGTCGTACTTCTTCCCGGCCCACGACGAGGAGGCGAACCTCCAGCCGCTCGTCGAGGAGGCCCTCGCGACCCTCCCCTCGCTCGCCGAGCGGTTCGAGATCGTCGTCGTCGACGACGGCTCGCGCGATCGGACCGGCGAGATCGCGGACCGCCTCGCGGAGGTCCACCCGGACGTCGTCCGGGCCGTCCACCACCGCGCCAACCTGGGCTACGGTGCCGCCCTCCGCTCCGGCTTCCGCGCCGCCCGCTTCGGGTTCGTCGCGTTCACCGACGGAGACCGCCAGTTCCGGGTCGCCGACCTCGGCCTGCTGATCGAGCGGCTGGACGGTCCGGATCGGCCGGACGTCGTCATCGGGTTCCGGATCCGGCGGGCCGACCCGATCATCCGGACGATCTACGCCAGGACCTACCGGCTGGCCAACCGGATCTTCTTCGGCCTGCGGGCGACCGACGTCGACTGTGCCTGCAAGCTGTTCCGGCGTGAGGCCCTGGCCGGGATCCGGGTCGAGTCGGGCGGGGCCTTCCTGTCGGCCGAGCTGCTGATCAAGCTCCGCGCCCGGGGTCGGACGGTGGTCGAGGTCGGCGTCCCGCACTACCCGCGGACCGCTGGCTCGCCGACCGGGGCGAAGTCGCGGGTCATCCTGCGCGCGGTCCGTGACTTCTGGATGCTCCGGCTCCGGCTGTGGGCGTCTCGCCGACGAGCGCTGTCGCGCGGGGAGTCGATCCTCGGCGAGTGAGGGGCGGGCTACTCCGGTCGCGGCCCCTCGCGGGTCCCGGCGTCGCCGCCGAGGTCGAGCGAGTTCACGAAGTCACGGAAGACGTCGAGCCGCGGGTCGGCCGGGGAGGCCGCCTCGCCGGTCGACTCGAGATCGTCGATCGATCCCGCCTCGCCGTCGTCGGGCCGGACGCCGGCCCGGTCGAGGACCTCGCCCGCGGCGAAGATCCGGACACCGGCCCGGACGGCCAGGGCCAGCGCGTCCGAGGGCCGGGAGTCGACCTCGAGCTCGCGTTCGCCCGACTGGAGGAAGAGCCGGGCATGGAACGTCTCCTCGGCCAGCGACGAGATGACGACGCGGCGGACGACGACCCCGAGCTCGTCGAGCGTGGTCGAGAACAGGTCGTGGGTCAGGGGCCGTTCCGACGACACGCCCTGGAGCTTCATCGCGATCGCGTTGGCCTCCCACGGACCGATCCAGATCGGCAGGTAGCGTTCGCGGTCGACCTCCTTGAGGATGACGACGTGCTGGCTCGACGGCATGTGGACCCGGACGCTCTCGACGACCATCTCAACGAGCTCGGCCATGGCTCGATTATCCCACGGCCATCCGGCGGGGCACCGTCCGCCGCCGGTCAGCCGACGCCGATCGGGCGCGGTCGCAACCCTCGGACGAGGAGCCCGACGAGCATCCCGGCGACGAACCCGCCGATGTGGGCGAAGATCGCCACCCCGCCAACGACGTCCTCGACCCCGAGCGACGCCAGCCCGTCGATGACCTGGAGCACGAACCACAGCCCCAGCACGAGGACCGCCGGGACCTCGGTCAGCTGGAAGAAGACGACCAGGAAGACGATCGACAGGACCCGGGCTCGCGGGAACGTCACGACGTAGGCGCCGAGCACCGCGGCGATCGCGCCGGATGCGCCGACCAGCGGCACGTCCGAGCTCGGATCGATGATGACCTGGGCGAACGCCGCGAGCACGCCGCCGGCCAGGTAGAACAGGAGATAGGCCGGTCGACCCAGCCGGTCCTCGACGTTGTTCCCGAAGATCCACAGGTAGAGCAGGTTCGCCCCGATGTGGATCCAGCCGCCATGCAGGAACTGGTAGGTGATCAGGCTGGCCACCGACAGGTCGAGGATGCGCCCGGCGCGCAGGGCGTCGACGAGATCGACCGGCACGACCCCGAACGACCTGAAGAAGTCGGCCAGGGCTTCCTCGCCACCGGTCGCCTGGATCGCCAGCTCGACCGCGAAGACGAGGAAGCAGAGCGCGATGATCGTGATCGTGACGACCGGCCGACGACGGGTCGGGTTCGCGTCCCGCAGCGGGATCACCGGGTCACGGCTTGGGCGTCTTGGCCGGCTTCTTGGTCGGCTTCGGGGTCGCCTTCGGGGTCGGGGTCGCGCCGGCGCTCGGGCTCGGCGATGCCGACGGGGCCTGGACGCCTTCCAGGATCGAGCTCATCAGCCGGTTCTTGTCGATCCAGACGAGCGTCGCCGGCTCGCTCCCGGTCCCCGGCAGGACGTACATCCCGCGCAGGTCCCCCCAGGCGGACTCGTCGCCGTTCAGCCGGTACTGGGCCACCACCGAGCCGTTGTCCTTGGACAGCTCGATGACCCGCCGGTTGGCCTTGTCGTAACCGTAGATCGACCCGCTTCCCTTGTCGGTGCCGGTCGCGATCAGCGAGTAGACGGGCGCCGACCGGAGCAGCGAGTCGCCCGGGTCGGCCGGCTTCCAGCTCGTGCTCCCGCCCCGGACGTAGCGGGCGATCGCGCCCGAGCGCGACAGGTAGATGTCGCCGTCGATGACCATCGCCTCGACGGACGCGACATCCTGCGGGGCGGCCAGCCAGCCGCTCGGATCGGCCGGGAAGCCGCCACCGTCGAAGGCCGGCGTGTACGCCTGGATCTGCTTCGCCGACGGGTCGACGACATACAGGTTGTAGAGCCCCTGGTCCACGTTCCGGACGAACGTTCCGATCGCCCGGATGTCGTCGCCCCAGCTCGCCGATTCCTTGACGACGACCCGTTTCAGTGTCCCCTTGCCCGTCTTGTCTGCCGGCGTCCAGCGCCACAGGACGTTCTTCGAGTCGAGGATCAGCAGGTCGGGACCGGCCGGGACCATGAACCGCGGCTCGGCGACCTTCACGCCGGCGACCGCCTGTCCGGCCCGCGCGACCGGGGTGGCCTTGCCACCCTTGAGATCGATCCGGTAGACCGAGTCGGTCGCCGCATCGAGGACGTACGGCGCCCGATCCGGGCCCAGCGCGACCACCCGGAGGTCGACCGGCGGGTCGGCGTCGGCGAACGAGAACAGTGTCGAGGTGGCGACCGATTGCATCCCATACAGCTCGTCGAGGCCGGCCCGGGCCTTGGCCCGGAGCGGGTCGACGGCGCTGGTCGGGATGCCGGCGCCGGCCGCGGCGTCCAGCTGCTGCCAGGCCTTGGTCAGCAGGTCGGTCGCCCGCGGCGGGTCGTCCTTGACCAGGTTCACCCCCGGGGCGTAGACCTGCTCGATCGCGTCCTTGGCGGCCTTGAGCGCCTTCTGGCCCGCGGTCAGCGAACCGAGGTCGCTCGGGGAGCCGACCCGGCCGCCGACCCACCAGACGCCGAGCCCGAGGGAGCCGGCGACGACGACCAGGGCGAGGACCGCGACCGCCGCCCGGCGCTGGGTCTCGCGTCGGGATGACAGACTGGTGACCCGCCGGTCGGCCGGGCCGGATCGCCGCGGCAGGCGGTCCTGGACCCCGCCGATGCAGCCGGCCGGCGGCGCCCCCGGCGGCCGACCGGGCCTGGCGGGCCGACTGCTGGACGGCCGCGGCACCGGCGGTGACGCTGTCCGCCAGCGGGATCGGCGAGCGGTCGGGCGTGCCGGCCAGCGGCTCCGGCGGCTTGACCGGGACGAGCTTGCGCTGCTTGGTGGTGGCCGACACCTCGGTCGCCTCGAAGGCGATCGCGCCGTCGCTGCCGGTCCCGTCGGCGGCGATGAACCGGTGGTGGAGATGCTCCATCGCCGATTGCGGATGGAGCGTGACCATGGCGTCCTTGAGCTCGTCCGGGCCGAGCCGGCCGACCAGGTTCGGCGAGGCGAGGACGACCGAATCGCCGACCGAGATCTCGCCGCGCCAGACGTCCGGCTCGATGTCCGTCGTCGGGAGACCGCGTTCCCGGTGCGGGTCCGGCAGCGTCGACAGGCGGGCCTGGCGGATCAGGTACGCCTCGGCCGGACCGACCGTCACGACGTACAGCTCGTTGCCCCTGACGACCGCTGCGGCCACCCCGATCGGCCCATTCGTCTCGTCACCGCCGAGGCGATCCTTCTGGTGGGCGAGCTTCTTGTTGGCCGATTTGATCGCCTTCTCGAGGCAGACCACGATGCCGGCCGATTCGTCGTAGTAATACTCGCGCCGCACGGTGTCGGCCACCAGCCGGGTCACCTCGCGCAGGCGAGCCCCGGGGGTGCGGCCGGTCACGAGCAGGTACAGGCTGCCCTTCGAGCGGACGATCGAGCCGATCGTGGGCTCCTCGGGGACGACCGTGTCCGGCGAGTCGGGGAGCCGGTCCTGCTCGGCCACGAAGCCGAGCTTCATCTGGAGCCGAACGGCCAAGTGCGGGCCTCGTCTGTGGATCTGGCGGGCGGCCGGATCGCCTCGCAGGTCTGCCGGATTATACGCGCCGGACCCGGACCCGAAGCCCGGCCGCCGGGAAGCCGCCGGGTGCCGTCCCGAAGGCCCCGAGGAGCTCACTCGAGCGGAGTCGCAGCTCCTGGGCGACGATCGGCAGGTCGGCCTCGACGAGGAGGTCCCGACCTTCGATCCCGACCAGCCGACAGGACCCGGTCGCGGCCGGCACCCGTTCGGCCACGAGCGCATCCCAGGTCGAGGTGGCCCTCGCCAGCCGAAGCTCCGCCTCCAGGCCGAGCTCTCGCGCGGCGGCCGGCAGGAGGTCCCCGATCCGCTCCATCGGCCTCCGGCGCGAGGTCATCGCACGGCGACCGGCTTGCCGGGGCCGGCCAGGGTCGCGCCGTCGGGTCCCATCCGGACCGCCCAGCTCGCGCCGACCGCGCGCAGGGCCGGGTCCAGGTCGTCGAGGGTCGTCGTCGTGACGAACGCCTGGGGGAGCTCGGCGATCCGCCGGACCAGGTGCGAGCGCCGGTCTGGATCGAGCTCGCTGAACACGTCGTCGAGGAGGAGCAGCGGCGGCCTGCCGTCGCGGTCGGACAGCAGATCGAGCTCGGCCAGCTTGAGGGCGAGGATCGCGGTCCGCTGCTGGCCGCGCGAGGCGAACCCGGCCAGGTCCCGGCCCTCCAGCTCGAACACGATGTCGTCACGGTGAGGCCCGACCAGGGTGGTCCCGTTCCAGGCCTCCTTGTCGGCGGTCTCCGTCAGTCGGCGGGTCAGGGCGTCGCGGACGGACTCGGTCGGACGCGGCGGGGCGTTCGTCTCATAGCGCACCGCCAGGCGGCCCTCCTCGGGGGCGATCTCGGCGTGGGCCCGGCGAAGCGGCTCGGCCAGCGCCTCGAGCGTCGCCAGCCGCCCTTCGACGACCGCACTGCCCGACTCGAGCAGGGCGGAATCCCAGAACCGGAGCTCGTCCCGCATCGCCAACCCCTCCCGGATCGCCCGGAGCAGGCCGTTGCGCTGCTGCAGGGCCCGACCGTACGTCGCCAGCTCGGCCGCGAACGACGGCGAACGGCTGGTTGCCAGCGTGTCGATCGAGGCTCTGCGGGGGCCCGGGGAGCCGGCGACCAGGAGCATGTCCTCGGGCGCGAAGAGGACGATCCGGAGGACGCCCGCCAGCGCGGCGGTCCGGCGGGCGACCCCGTTGACCCGTACCCGCTTGCGCTGGCTGCCGCCTCCCTCGCGGACGAGCGCGACCTCGATCGTCGTCGGCCCCGGGTTCGCCGTGGCTCCCGTCGGCCGGACCCGACCCTCGACCCGGGCGAGGTCGCTGCCCCAGCGGATGAGCTCCGCGTCGGTCGTCGTCCGGTGCGAGCGCCCCCAGGCGAGCAGGACGATCGCCTCGAGCAGGCTCGTCTTGCCGGCTGCGTTGGGCCCGTGGACGAGCTGCGGTCCGGGACCGAAGGTGGCGTCGAGGGACGCGTAACCGCGCAGGTCGAGAAGGCTGATCGACTCGAGCAGACCCGTCTCCGGGCGGGGACCCGGCCTCCTTCTAGGAGGTCGTCCGGACGGGCATGACGACGTGGGTGTAGGCGTCGTCGCCGACCGGCCGGAAGACCCCGGGCGAGAGCGGTCCGTTGAGCTCGATGGCGAACTGCTCGGCCGACACGTTCTGGAGGACGTCGACCAGGTAGCGCGCGTTGAAGGCGATCGTCGTACCGTCGCCCTCGACCGTCGCCTCGACCCGGCCCTCGTTGTCGCCGACCTCGGCGGCCGCGCTCACGACGACGCCGGGTTCCCCGTCGACGCCGACCCCGAGCTTGACGATGTTGGCTGCAGCGCTGGCGATGAGGGCGGCCAGTCGGACGGCCTTGAGAAGGTCCTCGCGATCGACGACCGAGCGGGTCGTGTGACCCTTCGGCAGGACCTGCTGGTAGTTCGGGAACTGCCCGTCGATGAGCCGGCTGACGAGATCGATCCCCTCGAGATGGAACAGGATCTGGTTCCGGCTCGGGGCAAGCACGACGTCGACCGGGTCGTCGACGTCGGCCAGGATCCGGCTCAGCTCGTTGAGCGATCGGGCCGGCACGACGATGCTGGTCTCCTCGACCGGGTCGAGGGTCGGGATCGTCTTCACCGCGATCCGGTAGTTGTCGGCGGCGGCCAGGGTCAGCAGGTCGCCCTCGAATCGGCACAGCACACCGGTCAGGATCGGGCGCGCCTCGTCGCTGGCGGCCGCGAAGGTCGTCTCGTTGAGCGCCTGGCGGAGGAGCTTCTGGGAGATCCGGGTCGTCGGGCGCTCGCCGGCGGTCGGGATCGCCGGGAACTCCTCGGCGTCGATGCCCTTGATGTGGGTCTCGAACCGGCCCGAGCGGATGCGCAACGTGTCGCCAGTCTGGAGTTCGAGGTCCACCCGATCGCCGGCCGGCAGGCTGGCCACCACGTCGGCCAGGAGCTTGGCCGGGACGGTGATCGCGCCGTCGGTGTCGATCTTGCCGGGGACCCAGTAGGTGATCCCGATCTCGAGGTTCGTGGCGGTCAGCTTAAGCCCGGCATCCTCGGTCTTGATGAGGACGTTGCCGAGGACCGGCAGGGTGCTCCGCGACGACACGGCCCGACTCACGACCGCCAGGCCACGGGCCAGGTTCTCCTGCATGACCGAGACGTTCACGAGCGCTTCACTCCAGGGAGGCGGGGCCGGTTCTCCGGGTCGCGGATCGGTGCGGATCGGCTCCCCGCCGCTGACTCGGGGTCCGGATCGGTGGACGTTGGTGGGTTATCTGTCCGTATCTTAGAACGTCATCATCATCATCATGGGGTGGACACCATGGACGGCGCCTCGTGGTCGCGCACGGGTCGAGTGTTCACCGGACGGGGCCGGCCGTGGACGACGAAGGCTGGACGGTGGACGCCGACCGGGACGGCCGGTGGACCGGCCGGGTGACCTGCCGGACGCCGGCGATCCGACCCGTCCGGCATCCACACCGACGGCGGGACCTGCCAACCCGGCGGCCCGCGTCGGGCCCGCTGTTGTCCACAACACCTCGGGTTTCTCCACTGAATCGCGACCCTTATCCACAGTCGAGGCGGGATCACTGCCCCGAAGCGCCAGGATCCACTCCCGATCGCACCGGCTCCGCACTGGCCGCCGGGACTCTTCCGAGACGCCGCCCGGGACCTGTCGTAATCGAGGTCGGCGTCAGTCGGCGTAGATGAGCTCGCGGACCGCGGCGATCTCCCGCCTGAGCTCGTCGTTGACGGCCGATTTGCGATTGATCTTGTCGCACGCGTGGAGGACCGTCGAATGATCCCGCCCGCCGAGCTCGGCGCCGATCCTGAGGAGCGACACGTCGGTCTCCTCGCGCATCAGGAACATCGCGATCTGGCGGGGCATGACGATCGCCTTGTCACGCTTCTGTCCCTGGAGTACGTCCATCGGCACTCCGTAGTAGTCGGCGACCACTCGGGCGATGCGCTCCGGCGTGACCTGGCGCTTCTTCGGGTTGTAGATGACGTTGGCCAGGACCGCCTGGGCCAGCTCGATACTGATCGGCACGGCGCTCATGCTGGCGTAGGCGACGATCCGGTTGAGCGCGCCCTCGAGCTCGCGGATGTTGCTGACGACCTTGCGGGCGATGAACTCGATCACGTCGGACGTGATCGGGACCGCGCCCTCCTCGGCCTTCGCCCGAAGGATGGCGATCCGGGTCTCGAGGTCCGGGGCGGTCAGATCGGCGATGAGGCCCCACTCGAATCGGCTGCGCAGCCGTTCCTCGAGGGTCACGATCTGCTTCGGCGGACGGTCGCTCGACAGGACGATCTGCTTGCCGTCCTCGTGGATCGCGTTGAACGTGTGGAAGAACTCCTCCTGGGTCCGCTCCTTGTCGGCGATGAACTGGATGTCGTCGATGAGGAGGAGGTCGATCCGCCGGTAGCGCGCCCGGAAGTCGTCGATCTTGCCCTGCTGGATCGAGGTGATGAACTCGTTGGTGAACTTCTCGGAGGTCGCGTAGACCACCTTCTTGCGCGGGAACTTGGCGATCACCTGGTTGCCGATCGCGTGCATCAGGTGCGTCTTGCCGAGGCCGACCCCGCCGTACAGGAAGAGCGGGTTGTAGGCGTGACCCGGACGCTCCGCCACGGACAGGCTGGCCGCGTGGGCGAGCCGGTTGGCCGACCCGACGATGAAATTGGCGAACGTGTAGCGGGGGTTGAGGTTCGACGCGCCACCTTCGCCGCCGACCCGGGTCGGCTCGAGCCGGACCTGCTGGCCGGCCGCCGCCGTGGATCCCGCCGGGGCCGCGACGCCGCCGGCGGCCCGGGTCGCCTCGGGCGGCGTCGAGCGGACGACGAACTCGACCTGGACGCTATAGCCGACGATCCGGGCGAGGGTCTGTGAGATCAGCGACCGATAGCGGGTGTCGAGCCAATCCTTGGCGAAGCCATTCGGCACGGCGACCCGGAAGCGGCTGTCGTCGACGTCGACGAGCTGGGTGTCGCGGAGCCAGGTCTCGAAGTTCGCCGGCGACAGGGCGACCTGGAGTTCGCCGAGGGCTGCACGCCAGACTTGCTTCGCGTCCATCGATGGGGTCTGACCTGTGGCTGTCGGGGCTGGCGATAGGTAACAGTTGACCAGGGGCGCGGGCTCGGGGGAACCGTGGCGTGGGCTCGTTCGGCGCGCTCTGCAGGCCGGCGGCGGCTCCGCTCCTCTGGCTCCTCCGGAGGTCCTCCAGAGGCTGCCACCGCGCTTCCCGGCGCCGGAGGCCCGCGAAGGATAGCACCGCCCGGAGGAGGCTCGCAAGGCATTCCAGCGCGAATCGTCCCATACCCCCCAGGGGTATCCGTGCATGAGCTGTCCGCGAGGTCCCGGCGCGCCCTGGTCGGCTCGCGGTCGAGCCCCGGTCGAGCCCCGGTCGAGCCCCGGTCGGGCCACGTCAGCACCGTCCGGCCGACGCTCGGTTCGTTTGACACCCCTTCGTGCCGGGCCCCATAATCGCGGGCACGTCGACGCGCCCTGCGCTCTCGAGCGCCCGGCGCGTTCGCGTGCCTCTAGGGGGTCGAGAACGATCGCCCCGAGGCCGGATGGAGAGGATCGCGCGCAGCCCCGATGAAGCAGACCTACCAGCCCAAGAAGCGCCATCGCGCAAAGGAGCACGGCTTTCGCGCCCGGATGAAGACCACCGGGGGCCGGAGCATCCTGGCCGCACGCAGAGCGCGCGGCCGCAAGCGGCTGACGGTCTGACCAGCGAGCGCGGAGCGAAGGCGCCGCGGCTCGTGGTGCTCTCCCGTCCGCAGGATTTCCGGGCGCTCCAGGGCGACGGGACCGTCCGGTCCCATCCGCTCCTCGCGGCCCGCTTCCTGCGGACCGACCTCGAGTCGACCCGGGTCGGCCTGTCGACCGGGCGCAGGCTCGGCGGCGCCGTGGTCCGCAACCGGGTCCGTCGGCGACTCCGTGAGGTGCTCAGGGCGATGGCGCCCTCGTTCCAGCCAGGCTGGGACGTCCTGATCATCGCCCGCCCGGCGGTCGTGGACGCCAGCCACGCCGAGATCACCGAGGCGGTGCGGCGACTCCTCCGTCGGGGAGGGGTCCTGGGAGGATCGACGACCGCGTGAAGACGCTCGGGATCGGCTTGATCAGGCTCTATCGGGCCGTCTTCTTCTGGCTTCCCTCCAGTTGCCGGTTCGAGCCGACCTGCTCGCGCTACACCGAGCAGGCCATCGCCAAGTACGGATTGCTGAAGGGCACCTGGATGGGCGCTCGCCGGATCGCCCGCTGCCATCCCTGGAACCCGGGCGGCTATGACCCGGTCCGCTAGCCGGGCGGCGCGGCTGCGCTCGATCCGGGCCCGGATCCCGGGCTGGGTGGTCCCGGCGCTCGCGCTGCTCACCCTCGCCGTCGTGCTGGTCGCCTGCGCCCCGCTCGGCGCCGGCTCGCCATCGGCCGCCCCTGGCTCTGTGGCGCCCTCGGTCGCACCGACGGCCAGCCCGACCCATACCGTCAACCCGGCGGCGACCCCGCTCGCCCCGGCCACCCCGGGCGACCCGTTGTCGCTCATCGCCTGGCTGTTCACGCCGGTCTTCCAGAGCCTGTTCATCACCCTGATCCTGTTCGAGCAGCTGACCGGCAACATGGTCCTGGCGATCGTCATCGTCACCCTTCTCGTGCGGATCGTGCTGATCCCGCTCTACCGTCGCCAGATCGTCTCGCAGAAGCGGATGCAGCTCCTGGCCCCGGAGCTCAAGGAGATCCAGCGCCGCTACAAGGGCGACCGGATGAAGGTCCAGCAGGCGACGAGCGAGTTTTACCGGGAGCGCGGCGTCAATCCCGCCTCGGGCTGCCTGCCGCTCATCCTCCAGTTCATCCTGCTCATCCCGATGTACACGGTCTTCCGGGACGGGCTCCAGAACTTCGACCCGAACCAGATGCTCAACGTGTTCGGGTTCCAGCTCATCCACCTCAACTGCGACCCGAGCCCGATCGTCAACGCCGCCGGGATCGTCCGCCCGTGCATCGACTCGATCGTGCTCGGGGTGGACCTGAGCCAGCCGAGCGTGTTCTATACGATCCCGGTCATCGGCATCGGACTGTCGTTCCTGGCGATCGCGTCGGCGCTGCTCCAGCTCGTCCAGTCGCGGATGACCCTCCCGCCGGCCGGCACCGGGACCGACGATCAGAACACCCGGATCCAGCGCCAGACGATGCTGTTCGTCCCGTTCATCTCGATCTTCTATGGCGGTTTCCTGCCGGCCGGCCTGTTCGTCTACTGGATCGTCTCGACGGTCTTCTCGATCGTCCAGCAGTACCTGATCCTCGGTTGGGGCGGGATGTTCCCGATCCTGGGCTGGCACCCGTCCTTCGCGAGGGACCACACCCCGCGCTTCCCGGTCGCCGTTCCGGCGCCCGATCACACGAAGCGGGCACCGAACTCGGTGCTCACGAATACCGACGAGCGGGCCGCCCGAGCTGGCTCGACCGTCCGACCCCGCGAACGCAGCGGCCGCAAGGGCCGCCGAGGGAGACGACGCTGACATGAGTGCCTATCAGGAGTTCACCGGCAAGACCGTCGAGGAGGCCCTGCGCAACGCCCGGGAGGCGTTCTCGGTCGGGCTCGACGACCTCGACTTCGAGATCATGACCCCGGGTAGCCGGGGCGTCCTTGGGATGGGCGCCGAGCCCGCCCGGATCGTCGCCGCGCCGCGCGGGGCCCTCGGCGGAGCCGCCCCCAAGCGCGAGGCGGCCCAGTCGACTCCGCTCCCCCCGCCAGCCCACGAGGAGCGACCGCCACGCCGCGACGACCACGGCCCGCGCCGCGACGAGCGGGGCGAGCGCGGACCGCGCCGCGAGGAGCGCCCGCGCCCGACGGCCGACCAGGGCCGCCCGGCGGAGCGTCCGCCAGTCCGCGAGGAGCGTCCGCCAGTCCGCGAGGAGCGTCCACCGCGCCGCGACGAGCGGGGCGAGCGCGGCCCGCGG
Source organism: uncultured Chloroflexia bacterium (assembly GCA_963837825.1). Classification (GTDB taxonomy): domain Bacteria; phylum Chloroflexota; class Limnocylindria; order Limnocylindrales; family CSP1-4; genus Chersky-267. The sequence continues at coordinate 216,370 of CAWIOR010000011.1, read as the reverse complement.
CGTGAAGAGCGCCCGCGCCGAGCACCCTCGAGCGACCTGACCGAGCGCGATCGCGCGGAGCTGGCGGCCGCTCGCGGGTCCGTCGCGGCCGAGCGCGCCGAGCTCGACGCCGCGGAGGCGTCGCCCGAGGCCCTCGCCGCCGGCCAGGAGATCCTCGAGAAGCTGATGGAGCTGCTCGACTTCGACGTCCGGGTCGAGGTCCAGACCGGCGACACGAGCCGGCTGAACGTCGTCGGCGACGAGGACGAGAAGGAGGCCCTGGGCGCGCTCATCGGACGCAAGGGCGAGCGCCTGTCCGCGCTCCAGCACCTCGTCAACCTGATGCTGTCCCGCCGGATGGGCGACTGGACCCGGGTCCTGGTCGACGTCGAGGACTACCGCGGCCGGCGCGAGCGCCAGCTCGTCGAGATCGCCCGCCGCGCGGCCGAGCGGGTCATCGAGACCGGCAAGATGCTCCAGCTCGAGCCGATGTCGGCCCTCGAACGGCGCTGGATCCACATCGCCCTGCGCGACCATCCGGATGTCGTGACCCAGTCGATCGGCGAGGAGCCGAACCGGCGGATCGTCGTGCTGCCGCGCGCCTGAACGGCTCGTTTTCGGCTCACGGACCCGCCACACGCGCGCGCTCCCGGCGCGTCCTCGGGCGGCCGAAGGTGGGAGAACCGTACCCCTAGTCTTAACGAAACTTGCTGGTAGGATGACGCTCGCACCATGACCACCACGACCGAGACGCAGCTCACGGGAGCCACCGTCGACGCCAGCGAGGGGAGACGCTGGCGGTCGAGCCGTGTCTTGCTGGCGTTCTTCATCGGCGTCCTCCTGGTCGTCCTGGCCACGGTCGGGACGATCCTCGCCTACGAGCAGAACTACGCCGGGAGGGTCGCCGCCGGCGTGTCGATCGGCGGTGTCGAGGTGGCCGGGCTGACCCGGGACGAGGCGGCGGCCAGGCTCGACGCGTCCTTCGCGTCGGTCGGGACGGGCACGGTCACCCTGGAGGCGCCGACCGGATCGACCACGCTCACCTACGCTCAGCTCGGTCGCCACCCGAACGTCGACGCGATGCTCGACCAGGCGTTCGCGATCGGGCGGACGGGCGACCCGCTCCAGCGGGTCGTCGAGGAGGCTCGGACCGCCCTCGACCGGGTCGACGTCGCGCCGCGCGTCGCCATCGACCAGGATGTCCTCGCGGCGAGCCTTGCCGCGCTCGCTGCGAAGGTCGAGCGCCAGCCCAGTGCGGCGGTCGTCACGTCTGGCCCGACCGGCTTCGTCGACACTCCGGCGCTGTGGGGTCGAGACGTCGACGAAGCGGCGATGGTCGCCTCGATCTCAGAGGCGCTCGCCTCGCCCGACGCCCCGGCCGCGCTGACGATCCCGCTGGCCGTCGTCCCGGTCGCGCCGGTCGTCACTGACGTCGACGCGATGATCGCCCGGTCGCGAGCGAACCGGATGATCGCTCCGGTCGTCCTGACCCACGGCAAGGACCACTGGACGATCGCCGACAAGACGGTCCGCACGTGGATCTCGTTCGGCAGCTGGCCCGATGGGAGCTATGGCCCACTGGTCGACACGGTCAAGATCGAGGCGGCGATCAAGGCCCTGTCCGTGAAGGTCGACCAGGCGGCGGTCTCGGCGTCCTTCTACACGAGCAAGGGCGGTGGGATCGTCGGGGTCAAGCCGGCCAAGGTCGGGCGCAAGCTCGATGTGCCCGGCACGGTCAGCGCCGTGCAGGCCCTGCTCGTCGCCCGGGCGGGCGCCGGCAAGGACCCGTCGGCCGGGATCGTCCCGGCCCTGGCCATCGTCCAGCCCCAGCTGACGACCGAGCAGGCGTCCAAGGCCGCCCCGCTGATGAAGGCGATCTCGAGCTGGACCACCTACTACCAGTCCGGCCCGCACAACGGCTACGGGGCGAACATCAGCATCCCGGCGATGGCGATCAACGGCACGGTGCTGGCCCCGGGCGAGAAGTTCAGCTTCTGGAAGACGGTCGGCGAGGTCAGCCTGGCCAAGGGCTACAAGCTCGGCGGGGCGATCATCGACGGGCACTCGGTCGAGGGCAAGTCGATCGGCGGCGGGATCTGCTCGTGCTCCACGACGATCTTCAACGCCGCGATCCGGGCCGGCCTGGAGATGGGCGCCCGGAAGAACCACTACTACTACATCAGCCGCTATCCGAAGGGCCTCGACGCCACGGTCTTCATCAGCGACGGCGGCAGCGTCCAGGACATGACCTTCCGGAACGACACGAAGTATCCGATCCTGATCCGCGCCTATGCGAAGCCCGGCATCGTCCGGTTCACGCTCTACAGCGTCCCGACCGGGCGGCGGGTCTCGTTCACCAAGCCGTTGGTCAAGAACTACCGGCCTGGCTGGACCGAGACGAAGTACGTGACCTCGCTCAGGGCGGGCGTTCGCGAGCAGGTCGAGTACGCGGCCGACGGCCAGGACGTGTGGGTCACGCGGACCGTCCGGGACAAGTCGGGCAAGGTCATCCACCGCGAGACCTACTACAGCCACTACGCGAGGGTCATCGGCCTGATCCTCGTCGGCAAGGGCAAGTAGGCTCGACCGCTCGCGGATCGTCTCGGCCGTGAGACGCCTCGCCCCGGTACCCGACCCCTTCCGGTTTCGCCGCCCCATCCGGCACGGCCGCGCACGTCACGGCGGCCCATGGCGAGGGTCCGATCGGCTCTGGCACGCTCGACCCCACACCCGCGATGGTGGCCGCACGGGGACCCGACGGCCGTGCCCGCGCGGTGGCGGCCGCCGATCGCCACCGGATGGAGGTCTCAGATGAACGTGCTGGTGACGGTCGCCTCGAAGCACGGGGCGACGGGTGAGATCGCGGACGCGATCGGTCGGGGTCTGGCAGCCGCCGGGATCGGGGCTGTCGTCCTGCCGCCCGCCAAGGTGACCAGTCTCGACCGCTATGACGCCGTGATCCTCGGCAGCGCCGTCTACGCCGGGCACTGGCTCGACGAGGCGAAGCGCTTCGTCGAGCGCCAGCATGAGGCCCTCGCCCGCGTGCCCGTCTGGCTGTTCTCGAGCGGACCGATCGGGGAGCCGCCCAAGCCCGACGACGATTCCGTCGACATCGCCGCCCTGCGCGAGCTGACCGGGGCACGCAGCCACCGGACCTTCCCGGGCAAGCTCGACAAGAGCGAGCTCGGGTTCGGCGAGCGAGCCATCGTCAGGGTCGTCGGGGCCGCCGAGGGCGACTTCCGGCCATGGCCCGAGATCGAGGCCTGGGTGACCGAGATCGCCCACTCGCTCCAGGCGGTGCCGACCGCGTAGGGCCAGGCAGTCGACCCGGCCGCGTCACCTCGATCCTGGTCGGGTCGGATCGGAGGGATGGCATGTTCCGGATCGTCGCGGCCGTGTTCCTGGCCCTGCACGGCATCGTCCACCTGTTCGGCTTCGTCGTGCCCTGGCAGCTGACCGAGATGGAGGGGTTCGCCTACCACACGACCGCGCTCAACGGGAGCCTCGAGCTCGGCGACGCCGGAGCGCGCCTGCTCGGGCTGGCCTGGTTCGCGCTGGCCGTCGTCTTCGTCGTCGCGGCCGTGGGCATCCTGGGCCGGCGTGCCTGGGGCATCCCGCTGACGGCCGTCGCCGCCGCGGTCTCGCTCGTCGTGTGCGCCCTGGGCCTGCCGGAGGCGATCGCCGGGATCTGGGTGAACGGCGGGATCCTGGCGGTCGTGGCCGGGATCGCCATCCGCGCCCGGATCGCGCCCGCGACCACGTCGAGGCCCTGACGGAGCCCTCGCCTCAGCGGCCGCCGGCCGGGACCGGCGTCAGCTCGTCGGCGATCCTCGCGGCCCAGGCCTCGATCTCCTCCCAGTCGCGGAAGTCCCCTGCGGGTATCGCCGCGCGGGCGGCCGGCATCAGCCTGGCGAACCGCTCCATCAAGCCGATCGGCTTGCTGTCCGGGTCGTAGGCTCCGAAGAAGATCCGCTGGTCACGGGGATGGATGGCGTCCCGGAACTCGGCGAACTCCCGGGCTCGGCCTCGGCGCGGACGTCTTGACCCTGGGCGTCGGTGGTCTCGGTTCCGAGCGGGCCACTGCTGAACAGCCAGACCGGCCGGCTCGCCAGCAGGGCACGGTTGCGCCGGACGAACTCGGTCGCCTCCTTCAGCCAGTGGAAGGCGTAGGCGGCGCCACCGACGACGATGGCGTCGTAGGCGCTGACATCGCCTGCCTGTTCCGCCGACCGGACGGTGACCTCGATCGCTCGTTGGCCGAGCGTCGCCGCGATGCGCTCGGCGATCCCCTGCGTGGCCCCGTGGCGGCTGGCGTAGACGACGAGGACTCGCATGATCCGACCTCCGATCCGCCGGTCATGGTCAGGCACGCGCCGGGACCATCGGCAAGTGCCATACGGCACGACCGACCGGAGGGCGCGGACGGATCCGGGAGTCCCCGGACAAGAACGAACGACGCCGCTGGATCCTGTGCGTGTTCGTCACAACGCCGCCGGCGGAGCGGCGGCTGAACGAGCGGTTGGTGGAGATGGGGGAGAGTCGAACTCCCCGTCCAGAACCCGTCGCCAGGGACCACTACGAGCGTGTCCGATGGTTTGTCGTCGACCGGCCGAGCGCCCATCGGCAGGCTACCGGGCGGTCCAGTCACGTGCCCCTAGATCGGGCTTGGTCCGGCCTTACGCGACGCTGGCGCCGGACGCATCCTCGCTGAATGACGCTTCCACAGCCCGCGAGGAGGAGGCTGCTTCCACGCTCACCTTACCGCCTAAGCGGCGAGGGCGAGAGTCGACTGGCGGTTGCCAGGTACTTCGTTTTGCCGCCTGTTTAACGAGGCCTGACGGCACCTCGGCTCGCACTCCCGGGCAGCTGGACCCTGTCGAATCCACGCATCCCCGTGGCTCAAGTCTACCCCGGACCGGCCGATCGGCCAAGAGCCGACCCGGACTCCCCCGGCGCGGGACCGCCGGGCGGCGGATCCTCGGGGTGCCGCCGGATCCCGGTCACATGTCGTCCTCCGGCCGATACCATGGCGGCGATGCGCCTGACACCCTGGGAAGAGGAGCGGCTGCTCATCTTCAGCGCCGCCGAGCTGGCCCGGCGCCACCGCGCGGCCGGTCTCGGCCTCAACCATCCCGAGGCGGTCGCGCTCATCTGCGACGCGATGCTCGAGGTGGCACGGGCCGGCGGGTCCTTCGAGGACGTGGAGGCGGCCGGCCGGACGGCGGTCCGCGAGGAGGAGCTCATCGACGGCGTCCGCGGCCCTGCTCGACGAGGTCCGCCTCGAGGTCCTCCTGGGCGACGGGTCGCGGCTGGTCGTGCTCGTCGACCCGCTCGGGCCCGGCGACCCCTCGGCATCCCGGCGCCGCGATGCGACCGGCCGGGGCGGCGGACGTGATCCCCGGCGAGGTCCGCCTGGGCGAGGACGGGTCGAGCTGGCGGCCGGGCGGGAACGCCGCACGATCGCGGTCGACAACGCGCTCGCGGCGGGTCGTCCGCGTCTCGTCGCACTACCCGTTCGAGCGGACGAACCCGCGGCTCGCGTTCGACCGCGCAGGCCGCGACCGGCTTCCGCCTCGACATCCCGGCCGGCGAGTCCGTCCGCTGGGCGCCCGGCGAGCTCCGCGAGGTCGTCCTCGTCCGCTACGCCGGTCGGCTCGGCGGACGCGACCCGGCGGAGGCCGGCGATCCGACCCGATGAGCCGGCTGTCGCGCGAGGACTACCACGCCCGCTACGGCCCGACGACCGGCGACCGGGTCCGGCTCGGTGACACGGACCTCTGGCTGCGGGTCGAGCGCGACGCCCACGACCCCGGCGACGAGCCGCTGTGGGGCTACGCCAAGAACCTGCGCAGCCGGATGACCCAGGCCGATCGGGCCGCGGGGCCGTCCGAGCTCGACGTCGTGATCGCCGGCGTCCTCGTCGTCGACCCGACGATCGGGGTCGTCAAGGCGGACATCGGGATCAAGGACGGCCGGATCGTCGGGATCGGCCGGGCCGGCAACCCCGACATCAGCGACGGGATCGACCTGCCGATCGGGCCGCACACCGACCCGATCATGGGCTACGGGCTGATCGCCACGCCCGGGGTGGTCGACTCGCACGTCCACCTCATCACGCCGGCCGCTGCTCCCGGCCGCGCTGTCGGCCGGGCACGACGACGCTGATCACGGCCGGGTTCGAGGAGCCGCCGCGCCAGATGCTCCGCCGGCTCATGGCGTTCGAGACCTGGCCGCTCAACGTCGGCCTCCAGGCCGGCGCCCGGGCCGAGGCGCGACGGCGGGCTCGACCCGCTCATCGAGGCCGGCGCGGTCGGGTTCAAGATCCACGAGGACTACGGGGCGTACCCCGAGCTGATCGACCGGACCCTGGCCTTCGCCGACCGGGCCGACGTGTCCGTGTCGCTTCACACCGACGGCCTCCACGAGTCGTGCGAGCTGGAGGACACGGTCGCGGCGATCGCCGGCCGGACGGTCCACGCCTACCACGTGGAGGGCACCGGCGGCGGCCACGTGCCCGACCTCATCGGTCTCGTCCGCGAGCCGTCGATCCTGTGCTCGTCGACGACGCCGACCCTGCCCTGGGGCGTGGCGGCGGCCGCCGAGCACGTGGCGATGACCCTCCTCAACCACGGCGGCAACCCGCGGGTCGCCGGAGGACGTGGCGCTCGTCCGCGAGCGGATCCACCCCGCGACGATGGCCGCCGAGGGCCCGCTCCACGAGCTTGGCGCGATCGGGATCGTCAACTCCGACTCGCAGGGCATGGGCCGGATCGGCGAGGTCCTCCGGCGGACGCTCCAGCTCGCCCACGTGATGAAGGCCTGGCGGGCGACGGAGGCGGGCACGGGCTGGCCGGGTCTGCCCGACGACGGCGCCGATCCGTTCGACGACAACGCCCGGATCCTGCGCTACCTGGCCAAGGCGACGATCGAGCCGGCGATCGTCCACGGCCTGGCCGACGAGGTCGGCTCGCTCCGGCCGGGTCGGCTGGCCGACATCGTGCTCTGGAAGCCGGCCTTCTTCGGGGTGAAGCCGGAGGTCGTGCTCAAGGGCGGTGCCCACGCCTGGGGACCGCTCGGCGATGGCAACGCCAGCCTGGAGCGCGCCGAGCCGACCCGCTACCTGGCCGACTGGGCCGCTCATGGCCTGGCGCCGGCCGACGTGTCGCTGACGTTCGTCTGCGGCGCCGCTGTCGACTCGGGGCTGGCCGGGCGTCTCGGGACCCGCCGCCGGCTGGTCGCCGTCCGTGGCTGCCGCGGTCTCACCCGGCGCTCGCTCTGGGCGAACCGGGCCACGGCGCCGGTCGACGTCGACCCCGGCGACGGGACGGTCTCGCTCGGCGGCCGCGTCCTGGCGTGCGAGCCGGTCGCCGAGGTGCCGCTCAGCCGACGCTACCTGCTCCGCTAGCCTGGCGGCTCACCGCCCGCGCTGGACGTCCGCCATCTCGCGGGCGACGTCGCGCCGGGAGTCCCGCTCGGCGATGTCCCGGCGGCGATCGTGGAGCTGCTTCCCACGGGCGAGCGCGACCTCGATCTTGGCCCGACCGCGCTCGGTCAGGTAGAGCTTCAGCGGGACCATCGTCTGGCCCTTCTGCTTGGTCCGCGACAGGAGCTGGGTGATCTGAGCGCGGTGGACCAGGAGCTTGCGCGGCCGCTTCGCCTCGTGGTTGAAGCGGTTGCCGGTCTCCCACGGGGCGATGTGCATGCCGAACACCCAGGCCTCGCCCTTGTCGATCCGGACGTAGGCGTCGGCCAGGTTGACCTTGCGAGCTCGGACCGACTTGATCTCGGTCCCGGTCAGGACGAGACCGGCCTCGAACGTGTCGTCGATCGTGAACTCGTGGCGGGCTCTTCGGTTGAGGGCGATCGTCTCCTCGCCCATCGGTCGGACTCCTTCGGGTGGCGGTGCCCGGGCACCGAGAGTGTGCGCCAGGCGACGGTGGCGGGTGGGGCGGCGCAGGCCCCGGTCGGGGCCGCTCGGCCGCCGGCTGCCGGGCGCACGAACGCCGGCCCTCTCGGACCGGCGTTCGAAAGCTTCATCCACCCGCAGGGGTGTCCGCTTAGACGGCCATCTCCTGCGAGGTGGTGCAGCTCTTACGTTCGATCACTGCACATCACCTCCTTTCGTTCGCGGCCAACCGTAATCGAACGGGCGGACGAGCGCAAGCGTCGCCGTGCTCAGGCCGCCCGCCCAGCCGCCAAGGTCCCGGCCGAGGGCGCTCCGAGGAGTCTCGAGCGCCCGGTCGAGGGCCGGGTCCGCCGCCCGCCGACGCGCTCGCCGGATCGACCGGGACGTCCGGCTGGAGGCCCTGACCGTGGATCCAGCGCCCGTTCGGGGTGAGCCACTTCGCGATCGTCAGCCGGAAGCCGCCGTTGTCGTCGGCGAGCTGCTGCCAGACCTGGATCGTGCCCTTGCCGTATGACTTCGTCCCGACGAGCTTCGCCCGGCCGAGGTCCTGGAGCGCGCCGGCGACGATCTCGCTGGCCGAGGCGCTCCCGCCGTCGATGAGCACGACGACCTGCGATCGCCCGGGTCGGTCGCCGAGCCGCCCGGCGACCGCGGCGGTCGGCGTGCGGCTCCCGGCCGCATCCTCCTGGGAGAAGATCGTCGTACCGGCCGGAACGAACTGGCTGATGACCTGCTGGGCGTCGGTCACGTACCCGCCGGGGTTGCCGCGCAGGTCGATGATGAGCTTCCGCCGACCGGCGTCGACGTGCTGCTCGACCTCTGCCGCGAACTCCCGCGCCGCCCGATCGCTGAACCCGGCCAGCCGGATGTAGCCGACCTGGCCGCCGGCCAGCGTCCTCGACTCGACCTCGGGCTGGACGATGACGTCGCGGACGATCGGCAGGTCGAACGGGGCCGCGTCGCCGCGGACGATCGTCAGGATCACGGTGCGTCCCCTTCGGGCCGCGGACCCTGGCCAGCGCCTGGTCGGACGGTCAGGCCGTCGACGGTCGCGCCGTCGATGGCCGTGATCCGGTCGCCGGCCAGCAGCCCGGCCTTCTCCGCCGGGGCGCCCTGGATCGGCGCGACGACGACCAGCCCGCAGCCGTTGCCGAGCGTCGGGCAGTCGCCCTGGCCGGTCAGCCGGCGGGTCTCGACCCGCGCCCCGATCCCCTCGAACTGGCCGGACAGCCCCTGGAGCGACTGGCGGTACTCGTCCGGGCTGAGATAGGCCGAGAACGGGTCGTCGAGGGCGGCGATCATCCCGCGGATGGCGCCGTCGATGAGCTTCTTGCGGTCGACCGGCGCGCCGGCGTAGTGCTCGGTGATCGAGCGGTAGGTGTCCCAGAACGGCTGGAAGGCGGCCTGCTCGTCGACCGGCGTCCCGGGCGTCGTCGCCTTGAGCGACCCGAGGGCGAAGCCGGACAGGAACAGGGCCGCCCCGGCCAGCAGGGCCGACCACGGCGAGCGCCAGGGGGAGCGCTCCGGATCGGCTGACGGAGCGGCGCGCTTGCGGCTCGGGCGCCGAAGGCAGGGTCGGCTCGGCGGTGGGTTCGGTCATCGGTCGGTCCTGTGGGTTGTCGGGAGGGTCGGGCGACCAAGCGTACGCCGAGTCGTGCGGATCGGCCGCCGGGTGGCTACTTCAGCAGGTAGCTCCGCACGGAGACCCACGAGCCGAGCACCCCGAGGCCGATCCCGGTGACCAGGACGATCACGGTCAGGTCACGGCCGAGGGCCCCGAGCTGGAGCGGCAGGACCTGGAAGAAGCCGGTCATCACGCCGCCCGAGCGGCTCCGCCCCGACGGCCAGCAGCGCCGAGCGTCACGGCCGCGCCGATCAGCCCGACGAGGGCGCCCTCGAAGATGAACGGCCAGCGGATGAACGCGTCCGAGGCGCCGACCAGGCGCATGATCTCGATCTCCTCGGCCCGGGCGACGACCGCCAGCCGGATCGTGTTGACGATGATGAACAGGACGACGATCCCGACCAGGGCGAGGACCACGAGGCCGCCCGTCCGGAGCAGGTTCGTCACCGTCAGGACGCGGTCGACCAGGCTCTCGACCTCCTTCACCCGCTCCACGACCGGATCCGCCCGGAGGAACTCGACGACGTTGCCGAACACCTTCGGGATCCTTGAGCTTGACCTCGATCGACCCGGGGAGCGGGTTCGCTGTCGAGGGACTTCGTGAGATCCTCGCGGCCCTGCTCGCGGAGCCGCTCCTGGAACCGCCGGAGCGCCTCGGTGGCGTTGACGTACTCGACGCTGGCGACCTCCGGCAGCTTCGCGATCCGGGCGGTCAGGTCCTCGATCGCCGGCGTGGAGGCGCTGTCCTTGACGTCGGCGACGACCTGGACCTTCTGCTCGACGAACTCGAGACCGGCGTTCAGCCCGGTCAGGACGACGAAGAAGCCGGACAGCAGGACGAGCATGAAGATCATCGTCGCCGTCGCGGCCAGGCTCATGACCGCGTTCCGCCAGAAGCCCTGCCAGGCCCGCCGGATGCTGAACACGACGAACGAGATCACGGCCGGCTAGTCCTCACGGTGGTACGCCGCGGCCTCCTCGTCGCGGATGACCCGGCCCTCCTCGAGGGCGACGACCCGCTTCCGGAGCGCGGTCACGATCTCGGCGTTGTGGGTCGCCATCAGCACGGTCACCCCGAGCTCGTTGATCCTGAGCAGGAGCTGGATGATCTCCCAGCTGATCAACGGATCGAGGTTCCCGGTCGGCTCGTCGGCGATGATCAGTCGCGGGTCGTGGACCAGCGCCCGGGCGATCGCCGTCCGCTGCTGCTCGCCGCCCGACAGCGTGCTCGGCAGCTGGTTCGCCTGCGCGGTCAGCCCGACGAGGGCGAGGACGCGATCGACCGCGGGGCCGATCTCGCGCCGAGGCGTCCCGGTCACCTCGAGGGCGAACCCGACGTTCTCCCGGACGGTCTTCGTCGGGAGCAGCTTGAAGTCCTGGAAGATGATCCCGATCTTCCGTCGGACCCGAGGGACCCCGCGGCGGTCGAGCCGGGCCAGGTCCTGGCCGTCCAGGATGACCGCGCCCTCGGTCGCCAGCTCGTCGCGGATGAGCAGCTTGATCAGGGTCGACTTGCCCGCCCCCGACGGCCCGACGAGGAACATGAAGTCGCCCTCGGGGATGACCAGGTCGACGTCGCGCAGGGCGACGTTGCCGTTCGGGTAGGTCTTCGTCACGTCGTGCAGGACGACCACCGCGCCCTCGACCGGCGCCTCGGTCGGCGCGAGCCCGACGGGGCGCTGGCGGTGCGAGCGGGCGGCGGCTCGAAGAGGGGCCAGGGTCACGATCTGCTCCGAGGCGGCGATCCGGACCGGCACGGACGGCCGGTCGACGGCGTCCCGGCTCCGACCGCAGGCACGAACGAGGGAGCCACGTCAGGGCGAGGCTACCACGCTCGCTGGATCCGGGACCGTCAGAGCAGGCCCGGGGAGATCGGCAGGTAGCGCGACAGATCGGCGAACGGACGGTCCCAGCACAGCAGGAGCGGGAAGCCGTCGATCCGCAACCCGGCCGCCAGGAGGGTCGAAGCGAGGCGTGGCGCGCCGCCGGTCGCCCACACGGCGCGAGCGCCGCGCGCCGGCACGGCACCCGGCCAGGTGACCGACGACCGACTCGAGCAGCGTCTCGTCGCGCAGCGCGATCGGGCCGATCCGGCCGACCTCGCCGGCGTAGCCGTAGCCGAGCGGCGAGCCATCGGGCCCTCGGTACAGGAAGCCCTGCCGGCCCTCCGTCCGGAGGAACCGGTGGTCCTCGGGGTGCTCGGCCCCGAGGAGCTCCCGATCGAGCGCGTCGCGGGCCGCCGCCAGCTCGATCCGGGCCCGGTCGTCGGCCGGTCCGTCGTCGATCGTCGAGAACGGCACGGGGACGATGCCCGGACGGGAGCGCCGGGAACGCCTCCGGTCGGCGGATGTCGCCGCGCAGGTCGAGGATCGGCACCCGCGGGGCGATCCCGTAGCGGGCGTACAGCGCGGTCGAGATCGGCTGGAGGCTGTCGACGGCCGTCGCCAGCGGTCCACGATGGTCGGGCCCCGGGCAGCAGCCGCTCGAGGAGCGCCCGACCCGAGCCCCTGGCCCTGGGCCTCCGGTCGGACGAACAGCATCGACAGGAACCAGATCGGTGCCGCGCACGCACGGCCGACCCGAAACCGACGATGCCGCTCGAGCCCGCCGGCGCCCGGCACGGCGGCCACGACGAACCGGTCCGGGTCGGTCGCCCGGGTGTGGGCGTAGAGGCGTCCGATCGGCCCGAGCTCGTCCGGGACCGCCTCCTGGTTGAGCGGCTGGAGGTAGTCGTTGAGCGCGTCGCGCCAGATCTCGGCGCAGACCGGCAGATCGTCGGGGCGGGCCGGACGGAAGGTCGTCCCGATGAGCGCCGCCGGCAGCGCCGCGCGGCCGGCCGTCACGCCAGCGCTCCCGCCGGTGGCCCGTCCCCGCCGCCCCGGTCCTCCTCGGTCGCGAGCCGCTCCAGCTCGGCCTGCATGAACGTGTCGAGGTCGCCGTCGAGGACGGCCGTGGTGTTGCTCGTCTCGTAGCCGGTCCGGAGGTCCTTGACCATCTGGTAGGGGTGGAGGACGTAGCTCCGGATCTGGTTCCCCCAGCCGGCCTCGACGTGCTCGCCCTTGAGCGCCCGGAGCTCGGCCTCCTTCTCCTCGAGGGCCCGCTCCAGCAGGCGCGCCTTGAGGACCTTGATCGCCGTCTCCTTGTTCTGGGTCTGGGAGCGCTCGTTCTGGCTCTGGGCGACGATCCCGGTCGGCAGATGGGTCAGCCGGACCGCCGAGTCGGTCTTGTTGACGTGCTGGCCGCCGGCGCCCTGGCTACGGTACGTGTCGACCCGGATGTCGTCCCAGTCGAGCTCGATCTCGACGTCGTCCTCGGCCTCGGGCAGGACCTCGACCAGGGCGAACGTCGTCTGGCGCCGCTTCTGGGCGTCGAACGGGCTGATCCGGACGAGCCGGTGGACGCCACGCTCGGCGCGCAGGAAGCCGTAGGCGTAGCGGCCCTCGATCTCGACGGTGGCGCTCTTGAGGCCCGCCTGCTCCCCCTCCTGGGCGTCGACGATCTCCGTCGCGAAGCGGTGGCGCTCCGCCCAGCGGAGGTACATCCGGAGGAGCATCTCCGCCCAGTCGGTCGCCTCGGTGCCGCCGGCGCCGGCGCTGATCGACAGGATCGCCGACCCGGCGTCGTACGGGCCCGAGAAGAGGAGCTGGGTGCGGACGGACGTGAAGTCGGCCTCGAGGCTGACGGCCTTCCGGTCGAGCTCGGCCGGGAGCTCCGGGTCACCCGACTCGTCGATCAGCTCGACGAGCGTGAGGAGCTCGTCGGCGCGCGCCAGGAGGCCCCGCCACAGGGCGATCTCGGTGCGCAGGCCGTCGGCCTCGCGGAGGACCTTCTGGGCGGCCCGCTGGTCGTCCCAGAAGCCCGGCTCCCTGGGTCAGCGCCTCGAGCTGGGCGACGCGGGCGTCCTTGGCGTCGAGGTCAAAGCCGCCCCGAGGTCGACCGGATCCGCTCGGCCAGGTCGCGGATGGCAGGCGTGTCCACCTAGGACCGGCTCGCCTGGGCTTCCTGGAGAAGGATCGGACGGAGCTCGATGAGCCGCAGGGCGGTCTTGCTCCGGGCGACGACGGGGTTCACGCAGGGACAGTAGCCGTTGTGGGGGCAGATGCCGCAGTTGCCGTCGCAATCGAGGGCGGCGGCGTAACTGCAGTTCCGACAATCACGCTCGCAGGCGATGAGATCGATGAACGATGCTTCCTCGGCCTGCTTCACGATTCCCTCTCTAGTGGGCGGGGAACGGCGGGGCGGTGTCGCGGGTGCGCGTCAGGACGCGGGCCCTCCCTCCGGGCCGGTCCGGGTCGGAACTTGGCCCAGTATATCGGGACAACCCCTCCTCGCCAAGAGGGAGAAACGTCCGGAACGCGCGATTCAGCGAGGTTCGGACAGCTCGCCCGCCGGGGCGCCGCCGGTCGTGAAGTAGAGCGCCAGCGCCCCCAGCTCGTGGACGTACGCGGCCGCCAGGCGGCCGGGGTCCGAGCCGACCGGGCTGGTCGGGGTCGGCGATCCCCAGGCGGTCAGGCCGAGGTCGGAGGCCATCCGCAGGACCCGCAGCATGTGGGTCGGGTCCGACACGAAGACCGCGTCGCGGATCCCCTGCCGAGCGAGCAGCACCGCAACGGCCTCCAGCGACTCGAGGGTCGTCCGGCCGCGGTCCTCGACCAGGATCCGGTCGTCGGGCACGCCCCGCGCGAGGGCGTAGGCGCGGGCGACGGCAGCCTCGGTCGTCCGGTCGCCGTCGGCCTTGCCGCCGGTGACGACGAAGTAGCGGTAGTCACCGGTCAGGAACAGCGCGACGGCATGATCGAGCCGGGCGGCCAGGACCGGCGACGGGCGGCCGTCGTACTGGGCGGCCCCGAGGACGACGACCGCGCCGGCCGGGCGGCGCTCGTCGCGCGCGCCCTGGTCCCAGATCCGGAACGCGCCATAGCCGACGACGACGGCGAATCCCGCCAGACCGACCGCGAGCAGCCTGCCGACGTCGCGGATCACCGCGGCCGGCGGTCGGGCGACCCCGCCGTCACCGGCCGTGGCACTTCTTGTACTTGAGCCCCGAGCCGCACCAGCAGGCATCGTTGCGGCCCATCCGCCGGCCGTCGGGCGAGTACCCCGGCCGGAGACCGCCCGCGCCGGTCGCTCCGCCCGCGCCCCCGACGACCTGGTCGCCGAGCGATTCGCGGACGCCCCGCGCCGCCGGGCCGGTCGGCAGGCCGCGGGCGATCGGCCCGGCGGACCCGCCAGCCGCGACCGGACCGCCCCTCGACCGGACGGCTGGCCTGGCGGCCGGCCGCTCCGGCCTCTCGCCGTCGCCACCGCTCCCGTCGCCGTCGCCACCGCGCAGGGCCTCGAGCGTGGACGCGTCCGGCATCGGCAGCGGGGCCGGCGGGGGCGCCGGCTGGCGGGTGATCGTCACCCGGAAGATCGTGTTCGCCGAGCTGGTGTCGGATCAGGCCGCGCAGCTCGGTGTAGAGCGAGAATGCCTCGCGCCGGAACTCGTTGAGCGGATCCTGCTGAGCGTAGCCGCGCAGGCCGATCCCGCGGCGCATGTCGTCGAGCTCGGTCAGGTGCTCGACCCACAGCGAGTCGATCGTGCGGAGGAGGACCAGCCGCTCGATCATCGTCCAGTCGGTCTCGCCGACCTCGCGCTCCTTCTCCTCGAGCTTGGCATCGACGAGCCCGCGCAGGTGCTCGCGGAGCGCCTCCCGACCGCCGATCTCCCAGAGCTCGTCCTCGGTCGTGCCGGCGCCCTCGAGGCCCATCGCCCGGAGCGACCCGGACAGGCCCTCGAGGTTCCACTCCTCGTCCGTCTCGCCGCCGGCGAACTGGTCGAGCAGGGCGTCGATCTCCTGCGTCGAGGAAGTCGACGATCGTCTCGCCCAGGTCCTCGTTGCGGAGGACCTTGTCCCGCTCGGCGTAGATCGTCTCGCGCTGCTTGTTGATGACGTCGTCGAACTCGACGACGCGCTTGCGGATGTCGAAGTTGAAGCCCTCGACGCGGCTCTGGGCGCTCTCGATCGTCTTGCTGACCAGGCGCGACTCGATCGCCACGTCGTCCTCGAGGCCCATCCGCTCCATCAGGCTGGCGACCCGCTCGGACGCGAACCGCTTCATCAGGTCGTCGTCGAGCGAGAGGTAGAAGCGCGACGTGCCCGGGTCGCCCTGGCGGCCGGAGCGGCCGCGGAGCTGGTTGTCGATCCGGCGGCTCTCGTGGCGCTCGGTGCCGATGATGTGGAGGCCGCCCGCCTCGACGACCCGCACGTGGTCCTCGTCGCAGACCGCCTTCGCTTCGGCGAGGGCCTCCTGGTAGGTGGCCCGGTCGACCTCGGCGGGGTTCAGGCCACGCCGGTGGAGGATCTCGCTGGCCAGACCGGCCGGGTTGCCGCCGAGCAGGATGTCCGTGCCGCGGCCGGCCATGTTGGTGGCGATCGTGACCGCGCCGGTCCGCCCGGCCTGGGCGACGATCGGCGCCTCCTTCTCGTGGAACTTGGCGTTGAGGACCTCGTGCCGGATCCCGCGCCGCTTGAGCATCTCGGACAGGATCTCGGACTTCTCGACCGAGACCGTGCCGACGAGGACCGGCCGACCCGCCTCCTGCATGTCCACGATCTCGTCGATCAGGGCGCTGAACTTGCCCTGCTCGTTGCGGTAGACGAGGTCCGCCTCGTCGTCGCGGATCATCGGCCGGTGGGTCGGGACGGCGACGACCTCGAGCTTGTAGATCTTGTGGAACTCCTCGGCCTCGGTCATCGCTGTACCGGTCATCCCGGCCAGCTTGTCGTAGAGCCGGAAGTAGTTCTGGAAGGTGATCGTGGCCAGGGTCACCGACTCGCGCTGGACCCGGAGCCCCTCCTTCGCCTCGACTGCCTGGTGGAGACCCTCGCTCCAGCGCCGGCCGGGCATCTGGCGGCCGGTGAACTCGTCGACGATGATGATCTCGCCGTCCTTGACGATGTAGTCGCGATCGCGCTTGTAGAGGGCGTGGGCTCGGAGGGCCTGCTCGAAGTGGCGGGCGAGGACCGGGTCGGCGGCGTAGAGGTTGTCGACCCCGAGCCACTTCTCCATCTTCTCGATGCCGTGCTCGGTCGGGCTGACCGCCCGGTCCTTGAGGTCGACGAAGTAGTCGCCGCCATCCTCGGCACCCTCCGGCCGGGGGACGAGCCGCGGCACGAGCCGGGCGAACGTGAAGTACTGGTCGGCCGACTCCTCCGCCTGGCCGCTGATGATGAGCGGGGTGCGGGCCTCGTCGATCAGGATGTTGTCGACCTCGTCGACGATGGCGAAGCTCTGGCCGCGCTGCACGCGCTGGTCGAGCTCGACGACCATGTTGTCGCGGAGGTAGTCGAACCCGAACTCGTTGTTCGTGCCGTAGGTGACGTCGGCCGCGTAGGCCTCGTTCCGCTCGACCGGCCGGAGGTTGACCAGCCGCTCGTCGCTGGTCGGGTAGCCCGGCTCGAACACGAAGCTCGCGTCGTGGGTGATCATCCCGAGGCTGACCCCGAGGAAGTGGTAGATGGGGCCCATCCACTGCGGGTCGCGCCGGGCCAGGTAGTCGTTGACCGTGACGATGTGGACTCCGCGCCCGGTCATCGCGTTGAGGACGGCGGCCAGCGGGGCGACCAGCGTCTTGCCCTCGCCGGTCCGCATCTCCGCGATCCGGCCCTGGTGGAGGACGGCCCCGCCGATCAGCTGGACGTCGAAGTGGCGCATCCCGAGCGTCCGCTTCATCGCCTCGCGGGCCATCGCGAAGACCTCCGGGAGCGCCTCGTCGAGCGCGTCCTGGATGCGCTCGTTCTCCTTCTTGCGGCGCTCCTTGGCCAGCTCGCGGCGGCGCTCGAGGTCGGGGTGATGGAGCTCGTCGTCGGATGGCTCGTCAGGCTGGGCGATCTCACGGATCTCCGCGCGCAGGTCGCCGAACCGCGAGCGGATCTCGTCGTCCGAGAGCGCCTCGAACTCCGCCTCGAGCTCGTTCGCCACATCGACCGCCGGCTGGATCCGCTTGAGCTCGCGGTCGTTCGAGTCGACGAAGCGATTCAGGAAGCCAAGCATGGGCCGACAGTATAGGCGAGGTGACTCGGGAGCCCGCGTCTACACGGCCCGGCGCCGGCCCGTTCCCGAGAGCGGTGACGCCGGGTCGCCGATCTCGCCGAGCGCCACGCAGCCGGCCAGGACGAGCATCGCGGCAAGCCCGAGGACCGTGAGCAAGACACGGGCGCTCGGGACGCGCTCCGGCCGGACGCCAGCGCGACGGTTCATCGTCCACCTCCCGCCGGCTCGCGCGACGAAGCGTTCACGCGCCTCCTTCGACGACCGTCGTCTCGTGCCAGTGGTTCGTCTCGACGATCCGGCCGGCCGCCGGTCCGACCCCGGCCGCCACGTCATAGCCGATCGTGACGCGGTCACCGGCGGCGGGGTACGCGGTCGGTCGCAGCGTGACCGTCATCTGCCGACCGGCCCCTGCGGCGAGCGGCTCCCAGCGCACGTAGGTGGCGCGGGTAGCCGCGTCCTCCAGGTAGGTGCAGCCAGGCGTGCACCCGGTGACCCGCGCCGGGGAGGCGACCCCGGTCGTCGCCGCGTCCCACCGGATGACCAGCCAGACAGGATCGCTGACCGTCCTGGCCAGGTTGTCGGCCCGCACCCGGAGGCTCATCTCGCCCCCGGCGTCGACCCGGGCCCGGTACCAGATCGTCGATTTCGAACTCGACCTTCGGCAGCGAGCTCATGAACAGGGCGATCGCCACGGATGCGACGGCCAAGATCGTGACCGCCACGATCAGGATCCCCCACTCCAGCGTGGCGTGCCGGTCGGCCGTGGTCGGGCCGGTCCGGGCGGCCACGGTCGGGATCGTCCCGGGGAACGCCCAGGCTGCGATCGGCAGGGGGCCTCCACAGCCGGCGCAGAACCGCGCGCCGGGCGGGCTCAACGTCGCGCAGCGCGAACAGGCGGAGACGCTTGCTCCGGCCCCCATCACGCTCATCGCCGCCCCACCTCACACGCGCCGGCGGGGGTACGCCTTGTTCGACCCGGGGTCGCCTCCACACGGATGGACCCGGGGCTGCCGTCCGAGTCTATGAGTCGGGTCCGGCGCGGGGCTAGGGCCGGACGGCACGTCCGGCTCCGCCGGTCGGACGCTGTGACCTCCGGCCCTAGCCCCGGCCCCGGGCCGGTGCCACGATCCGGACGTCGCGCGACCTCCGCGCGCCGTCACGTGGGCCGGTCGGACCGAATGCCCCGCGTCCATGGGAGGTCGATCCGGGACTGCGGCCCGATGCGTCGTCCTGGTGCCCGCCATGCCAGTCCCGCCTCGACGCTCGGCCATCATCGTCCCGTTCCTGGTCGTTGGCGCATTCCTGTTGGCGCTCATCGGCCCACTGGCCGCCGTGCGGGCCCAGGATCCGACGAGTGCCCCCGACGCCACGCCCTCGGCGAGCCCGTCCCCCGGCGCGTCGCCTGGGGCCGTCGATCTCTCGGGAGTGACGATCCGCCTGGCCGACCTCCCGGCCGGGTTCGCCGACCTCCCGGCCGACCTCGCCTCCTCGTTCGGCGACATCGTCGTGGGGAGCGTGCCCACGGGTCCGGAGTCACCCGGGCATTGGCAGTCCCCGTGGGCCTTCTGGTCGGGTGACCGCCAGAACCCCGACCTGACCCGGACGATGTTCGTCCTGGGCGCTGTCTACCATCCGCTGAACGCGACCGACCTTGGCGAGATCGAGGAGGGGTTCGCGCACCCGGACGTCGTTCTCGAGCAGTTCAGCGACGAGTTCCCGGCCCCCGACGGAGCCGAGCCGGCCCGGGTCATCGGCACGATCGGCAACCTCGGCGACCGCGCCCTCGGGTTCGTCCTGCCGACCGAGCTGTCGGGCACCGCGATGACCACGGTCGTGATCATCTGGCAGCGGGGGCCGGCCGCCGGCGCCGTGTTCGCGATCACGCCGACCGCCTCCGACGCGGAGGCGGTCGCCACCAGCGCGGCTCGAACCGTCGACGGCCGGCTGGCCAGGGCGCTCGGGATCGGGGTGACGGCCTATCGGGGCACTGGCCCGCTCGTGCCCACGATCACGACCTACATCCCGACACCGCTCGACGTGTCGACCGACCCCGGGGTGGTCGGTTCGAACCTCGCCTTCGCGGCCCTGGCGATGATCGTGTTCACGATCGCCCTGCGGCTGCTCAACTCGGCTCTCGCCGAGCGGGAGGTGCGGCTCCAGCGTCTGCTCCGGCCGGCGGTCTGGCTCGGCCGGCTCCAGGCGCGCGCCGACGCAGGCCTGGAGCGACGCATCGGGCGGTTCGCCGACCCCGTCCGGATGGTCGGCATCCTCGCCTTCTACGGGCTGGTGTTCTCGCTCCTCGACCGGACCTGGCAGCCGCTTTCGCTCACCGGGGCCGCGCTGTTCGTCCAGATGGTGGTCGCCAACGGGCTGGCCGGGATCGCCGACGACATCGCCCAATGGCGAGCGGCGCGCAGGCTCGGGCTGCCGGCCACGTTCGCGCTTCGCCCGGCGCTGGCGCTCGTGGCGGTCGGCTCCACGGCGGTGTCGCGGGCGGCCAGCATCGTGCCCGGGATCCTGATCGGGACGCCGGAGGCGTTCGAGGTCCAGAAGTCCACCCGGGAGGTGGCGCAGGAGGACCGCCTCGTCCGCGTCGGGGCCCTGACCCTCGTCGCGGTCGGGCTGGGCGCCTGGCTGCTGTCGGCCGCCGCCGAGCTCGTCGTCCGGGCCGCGCCGGCGGAGGGCGTGACGGTCGCGGTCGCGGGCGCGGAGAGCCTGTTCGTGCTCGTCTTCGCGGTGACCGTCCAGAACCTGTTCGCGCAGCTCCTCGGGCTTCCCGGCTCGACCGGACAGCTCCTGATGCGCTGGAACCGGCCCGTCTGGCTGGCGGCCTTCTTCGGCGCGACCTTCCTGTTCTGGCACACCCTGGTGAACCCGCGCGGCGAGGTCGCCAGCGCGCTGCAGACCACGAACGTCCGGGTCTTCATCGCCACGGTCGTCGTCTTCGCCGTCGCGTCGGTGGCGATCTGGGGGTACGTCCGGGTCACGGGCGGCCGAGCCGCCACCGGCCCTGCCGCCGCCGCTCCGTCGGCAGCCATCGAGTCGGCCGCGCCGGCAGTCATCGAGCCCGCAGCGCCGCCGCCTCAGCCGGTGCCGGCCGGAACGTCCGAGGTGCCCGTCTCGGCTCCCACGATGGCGGCTGCGACCCTTGCCCCGCCCACGACGCTCGCCACAACCCCACCCTCGCCCGTCCCGGCCGTGGCTCCGGCAGCCCCGACGGTCGGACCGCCACCAGCCGCGCCAGCCGCGATGGCCGCGATGGCCGCACCCGCTACCTGCCCGGCCTGTGCCCGGGCGCTCACCCCGGGGACGCGCTTCTGCCCCGGGTGCGGCGCTCGCCTCGACGTCGGGCGAGGGCCGGTCGCCGTCCCGACGACGGCGCCGCAGGCTCCACTCGGGTGGCCGGTCCCCCAGCCGGCTCCGGTCGGCTGGCAGGTCGCGCCGGCGGTGGCCGGTACGCCGACGTTCGCCGAGTTCGAGCTCGCGGCATACGGGAGCCGCCATCTCGTCGGCCATCCGCGGCTCCGGGTGGGGCCCGGGGTCGTCACGTTCGAGGCCGACTGGATCGCCCGGGGAGCCGACCTGCGGGCTCGGTTGTACGCGGGCCTGTCGCTGCTGGTGGTGCTCGTCCCACCGTTGGTCGTGATCGGGACGGGTCCGCCCGCGTCCTCCGACCTCGCGGCGATCGCGCTGCTCGCCTGGTTCGGCCTGGCGATCCTCGGGCTGGTCGGGGCGACCATCGCGCTGGCTGCCCGAGGCCGTCACCGATATCGGAACGTCGCGACCCTGCCGGCGGGTTCGATCGTCGCCGAGGGCGTCGGCTACAACTGGCAGCTCGGTTGCCTGACGATGCTCCTGCTCAGCCCGATCCTGGGCCTGATCATCACGTTCCTGCTCGGTCGCAAGGTGGTCCGCCTGAGCGGTCCGCTCGAGCCGGAGTCGGGAGGCATCACCACGATCCGGTTGAAGGCCCACGACGGCGACGAGGCCGCGGCGATCCTCGGCGCGCTCCGGGCCGCTCGTCAGGCCGAGCCGAGCCCGGTGACCGCGTAGCCGGTCAGCCCCGGTTCAGTGCCAGAAGCCCGACCCGTAGCCGGCCAGCAGGACGACGAAGGTCACGACCGCCAGGAACAGCCAGAAGGCGATCGCGACCGGCGTCGAGGACGGGTCCATCTCCGGGTTCCGGAGGGCGGGCAGGCGCCGGCGACGCAGCCCGGAGCCCCAGCGGGACGCCTCGAGCTGGCGACGCCAGTCACCCTCGACCGGCCCCTTCTCGAGGCCACCCTTGCCGTCGGGCCTGTGGAGCTGGAGGGTCATCGGTCTCCTGGCTTGGCGGCCGCGAAACGGGCGGCCATCGGGGTGGCGCGGACCGGACGCGGCGGCGCGCGGTCGTCGTCGGCGTCGTCGTGGGCGTCCTCATCATCGCGCAGGTCGAGCGTCCTGGCGATGCCGTCCTCCCACATCAGCATCTGCTGGGTGAGCGCGACGTCGCTGCTGAAGAGCGCCCCGACCGACTCGCCGCGGTGGATGCGCTTGATCGCCTCGCCGAAGAGCGGGGCGATCGAGAAGGTCTTGATCTTGGCGATCCGCTTGGCCGGCGGGAGCGGGATCGAGTCGGTCAGGATCATCTCCTTGATGCTCGAGTCGCGGATCCGCTCGACGGCGGGGTCGGACAGCACCCCGTGGGTGGCGCAGGCGTAGATCTCGCTGACGCCTTCGCGCTCGAGGGCGCGGACGATCTCGATCAGGGTCCCGGCCGTATCGACCTCGTCGTCGACGATGATCGCCCGCTTCCCGCGGACCTCGCCGATGACGTTCATCAGCTCGGCCCGGTCGAGATTGCCGACCCGGCGCTTCTCGATGATCGCCAGCGGCGCATCGACGAGCTCGGCGAACGTCCGGGCGCGCTTGGCGAAGCCGAGGTCGGTCACCACGACGAGGTCCTCGAGGTGCTTCGTCCGGAAGTAGTTCGACAGGATGTGGACGGCGGTCAGCTCGTCGACCGGGATGTTGAAGAAGCCCTGGATCTGGCCCTGGTGGAGGTCCAACGTCAGGACCCGATCGGCGCCGGCGACGGTGATCATGTCGGCGATCAACCGGGCGGTGATCGGGACCCGCGGCTGGTCCTTCTTGTCCGAGCGACCGTAGCTGTAGAACGGGATGACCGCCGTGATCCGGCCGGCGCTCGCCCGCTTGAACGCGTCGATCATGATCAGGAGCTCCATGATCGACTGGTTGACCGGGTGGCTGGTCGGCTGGACGAGGAAGACGTCCTTCTCGCGGACGTTGTCGAGGATCTTGACGAAGATGTTCTCGTTGGCGAACTGGAACACCTCGGCCCGCCCGAGCTCGACCCCGAGGTAGCGGCAGATCTTGCGGGCGAGGTCCGGGTTCGCGTTCCCGGTGTAGATGTCGAAGCGGTCCGAATACACGGACGCCTCCTCTCCACCGAACTGGGTCACCGGTTCACCTCACGCCGTCGGACCGTCGCCTGGGGGGTCATTGTCCTCGATGGCTCCCTGCTCCGCCAGCCCGGCCCGGAACGCCGCGATCGCGACGACCCGGTCGCCTTCCGCGAGGCGCATGACGATCACCCCGCGGGCACCCGAGCTGTAGCGGTTGATCGTGTTCGTCTCGGTCCGGATGACCTGGCCGCCGGAGCTGATCAGGAACAGCTCCTCGTCGGCCTCCGTGACCTGCTGGACGGCGGCGACATCGCCGGTCTTGCGGCCCTCGAGCGCGATGAGCTGGACGCCCTGTCCGCCGCGGTGCTTGACCCGGAACTCGGTCAATGGGACCCGCTTCCCGTAGCCCGTCTCGGTCAGCACGAGGAGGTCGGCATCCGGCTGGACGACGCTCATCGAGATGACCGCGTCGCCCTGCCTCGCCAGGCGGATCCCGATGACCCCGGCGGCGGGCCGACCCATCGGCCTCACCTCGGTCTCGTGGAACCGGGCGATCTTGCCCTTGGCCGTGGCGATGATGATGTCGTCGTGGCCGGTCGCGGTGTCGACCCAGGCCAGCTCGTCGTCCTCGTCGAGGGTGATCGCGATGATCCCGCTCGAGCGGACCTTCTCGAACTGCTCGAGCGGCGTCTTCTTGACGATCCCGCGCCGGGTCGCCAGGACGAGGTACGTGCCGGCCTTGAAGTCGTGCAGGGTGATCGTGGCCATCGGGACCTCGCCCGCATCGACCTGGACGCCGGGCAGGTTGATGATCGGGCGACCCTTGGCCTGGCGACTCGCGTCGTCGATGGTGTGGACCCGGGTCGAGAAGACCCGACCGCGGTTGGTGAAGAAGAGCGCCCAGTCGTGGGTGTTCGCGACGAGCAGGTGCTCGACCGCGTCCTCCTCGCGGGTGACATGACCGATGATCCCCTTGCCACCGCGGTGCTGGCGGCGGTAGGTGGCGACAGGCTGGCGCTTGATGTAGCCGCGCCCGCTGACCGTGATCACGACGTCCTCGTCGGCGATCAGGTCCTCGTCGGTCATCTCCCGATCGGAGTCGTCGACGATCCGGGTCCGGCGCTCGCCGGCGTACTTGCGCTTCAGCTCCCCGAGCTCGTCCTTGATGATCCCGAGGACCCGGCCCGGGTTGGCCAGGATGTCCTCGAGCTCGGCGATGAGCTGGATGACCGCGAGGTACTCTTCCTCGATCTTCTGGCGCTCGAGGGCCGCCAGCCGGGCCAGGCGCATGTCGAGGATGGCCTGGGCCTGCAGCTCGGACAGCTCGAACCGGCTCATCAGGTTGGTCCGGGCCGTGTCCACGTCGGCCGACTCGCGGATCGTCCTGATCACCGCGTCGAGGTTGTCGAGGGCGATCTTGAGGCCCTCGAGGATGTGCGCCCGGGCGCGCGCCTTGCCGAGGTCGAACTCGGTCCGCCGCCGGATCACGTCGCGCCGGTAGTCGACGTAGTGCTGGAGAACGGCCTTGAGCGACAGCGTCTGGGGCTGTCCGTCGACGAGTGCCAGCATGTTCAGGTTGAACGCCGACGACATCGCCGTGTGCTTGAACAGGTTGTTGAGGACCTTGTGCGGGTTGACGTCCTTCTTGAGCTCGATGTAGATCCGCATCCCGTCGCGGTCCGACTCGTCGCGCAGGTCGGCGATGCCCTCGATGCGCTTGCCGTTGACGAGCTCGGCGATCTTCTCCATGAGCGCCGACTTGTTCACCTGGTAGGGCAGCTCGGTGACGATGATGGCGGTCTTCCCGGAGCGGGTCTCCTCGAACGCGACCTGGGCCCGGACGACGACCCGGCCGCGGCCGTGGGCGTACATCTCGCGGACCGCGTCGACCGTCTCCTGCTCGCCGGTGAACGCGTTCCGCCGGGTCTCGAAGCGGAACAGCGTGCCGCCCGTCGGGAAGTCCGGCCCGAGGACGTACGTGCACAGCTCGTCCGAGGTCAGCTCCGGGTCGTCGACCAGCGCGATCGTGGCGTCGCAGATCTCGCCCAGGTGGTGGGGCGGGATGTTCGTCGCCATCCCGACGGCGATCCCCGACGAGCCGTTGATCAGCAGGTTCGGGAGCTTGGCCGGGAGGACCGACGGCTCCTGCTGGGTGCCGTCGTAGTTCGGGACGTAGTCGACCGTCTCCTTGTCGATGTCGGCCAGCATCTCGGCCGAGATCGGGGTCAGGCGAGCCTCGGTGTAGCGCATCGCGGCCGCCCCGTCGCCGTCGACCGAGCCGAAGTTGCCCTGGCCGTCGACCAGCGGATAGCGCATCGAGAAGTCCTGGGCGAGCCTGACGAGTGCGTCGTAGAGGGCGACGTCGCCGTGAGGGTGATACTTGCCCATGACCTCGCCGACGATCGCGGCGCACTTGCGATAGGCGCTCGTGCCGCTGAGGCCCATCTCGCCCATCGTGTACAGGATCCGGCGATGGACCGGCTTGAGCCCGTCCCTGACATCGGGCAGGGCGCGGGCGACGATCACGCTCATCGCGTAGTCGAGGTAGCTCACCCGCATCTCGTCCTCGATGAGGACGGTCTTGATGTCGCCGATGTCGTCGGTCACGGTCTATCGTCTCCAGGTGCTCGGGCGGGATCGGGGAAGCGGTCTCGGTGGGCGGTCGGGCCGGGGAGCCCGGCATTCGCGGTGAATCGGGCGACGGTCGCGGCGGCCCGCGAGGTGGATGGCCCACCGGCCCGCCGGCGGATCCCATCGAGTCGGCCGCGGATCGCGGCGCCCGCCTCGGGCGGGAGCTTCGACAGCGTGTCGCGCACGACCCATGCCCGCTGGCCGTCGCGGGCGGCGACCGCGAGGTCGGCCTGGCGCTCGACGAAGGCGAGGACCGCCGCCGGATCGATCAGGGTCAGCGACCGGAGGGCCCAGCTCAGCGCCTTCTGGACGTCGGGCTCGTCGTCGCCGATGAGCTCGTCGACCAGGTCGAGGCCGTGACCGCCGACCTCGGGCGTCCGGCCACGACGATGGTCGATGAACGGCAGGGTGGCGACCGACGAGCCGACCAGCCGGCGCTCCCAGCGCGATGGCGAGAAGACCAGCCCGTCGAGCTCGGCCCAGCGGTATGGCTCGAGGATGATCCCCCGCCCCACGGGATGGGCCAGGGTGTCGACGGTGATCCAGTCGGCGGCCTCCCGGGCGGCCCGGCGGAGGAGCTGCCAGGCACGCTCCGGATCGTCGGGCAGCAAGCGGGCGAGCAGGCCGAATGCGAACCAGCGCGGCTCGAGCTCAGGCTCGCCGAACAGCCGGGTCGCGACCTCCAGGTAGCCGGCCGTCCGTGAGCGCCGGCTCGCGGCCCGGAACCCGCGCTCCACGGCTGCCGTGAGCGACCAGCGAACGCCGTACAGTCGCCCGATCCCCGGGGCGACCCTGCGCTGGCCCGCCAGGTACTCCGGGTCGGCGAGTCGGGCGAAGCCCTCGGTCAGCGCGGCGGCGAACGCATCGGGCTCGCCGACGAGCTCGGCCAACCGGCGGCCGAGGTCCTCGGCTAGCGGCTTCCGCTGGGCGACCAGGGCGACGGCACGGGCGGTCGCGGCGGACGGGCTCGGAGTCGCCGTCCGGTCCGGAGCGGTCGTCCGGTCCGGCGCGCGTGCCGCCTGCGCGGCCAGCGTCCCGCTCATCGGCTCGCGGGCTCCCGGGCCCCGGCCACCCCACCGGGAATATCGGCACCCGACGGCTCCCGCGCGGCACGTACCCGGTAACCGTAGCGTTCCTGGAGCTCGCGCTTGCGTTGCTCGTCGGCGGCGACATAGACGGCCTCGGCGGTCGCCAGGGTGGTCCCGTCCTCGTCGACGAGTCGGCCCGCGGTGTCGACGAGCCGCCGCCGGGCTCGGACGATCCAGCCCTCGGCCCGGATCGGACGGCCGACCTGGACCGGGCGCCGGTAGTCGATCGTCATCCGGGCGGTCACGCCCCAGTTGTCCTCCGCGACGAGCGACCAGGCCATCACCTCGTCGAGGAGCGTGGCGATGATCCCGCCGTGGGCCACCCCCGCCCAGCCCTCGAAGCGGGCGTCAAGGGTGACCTCGGTCCACGAGCGGCGCTCCCCGAGGTGGAGCTCGAGCCGCAATCCGTGCTCGTTGAGCGAGCCGCAGGCGAAGCAATTGTGTGGCTCGAACTCGAACGACCCGGCCGCCGGCGAGGCGACGAGCGTCCCGCCCCGGGCCGGATCAGATGTCAAGGTTGCGCACCTTGCGGGCCTCGGTCTTGATGAAGTCCTTGCGCGGCGCGACCTTCTCGCCCATGAGCATGGTGAAGATCTCGTCGGCGACCGCGGCGTTCTCGCCGTCGACCCGGAGGAGCGTCCGCGAGTCCGGGTTCATCGTCGTCTCCCAGAGCTGGTCGGCGTTCATCTCGCCGAGGCCCTTGAACCGCTGGACCGACACGCTCTTCACATTGAGCTGCTTGACGATCGCGTCGCGCTCCTTCTCGGACCCGGCATAGCGGGTCACCTTGCCGGTGCTGACCCGGTAGAGCGGCGGCTGCGCGATGTACAGGTAGCCCTGCTCGATGACCTGGGGCATGTGCCGGTAGAAGAACGTCAGGAGGAGCGTCCGGATGTGGGCGCCGTCGACGTCGGCGTCGGTCATGATGATGATCCGGTGATAGCGCAGCTTGGCGATGTCGAAGCTGTCGCCGATGCCCTCGATCCCGGCGCCAAGGGCGATGATCAGCGGGCGGACGTTCTCACTGGCGACGATCTTGTCGAGGCGTGCCTTCTCGACGTTGAGGACCTTGCCGCGGAGCGGCAGGATCGCCTGGAAGCGGCGGTCGCGGCCCTGCTTGGCCGAACCGCCGGCCGAGTCGCCCTCGACGATGAACAGCTCGCTCCGTTCCGGGTCCCGTTCCTGGCAGTCGGCCAGCTTGCCCGGCAGGCTCAGGCCATCGAGCGCGCCCTTGCGGATGACCAGGTCGCGCGCCTTGCGCGCCGCCTCGCGGGCACGCGATGCGGTCAGGCACTTCTCGATGATCCGCCGGCCGTCGCCAGGGTTCTCCTCGAGGTACTGGGTGAGTCCGTCCGAGACGACCGCCTGGACCTGGCCCTTGACCTCGGCGTTGCCCAGCTTGGCCTTCGTCTGGCCCTCGAACTGGGGATCGACGAGCTTGACGCTGATGACCGCCGTCAGACCCTCGCGGACGTCGTCGCCGCTCAGGTTCGGGTCGTTGTCCTTGAGCACGCCCGACTTGCGGGCCCAGTCGTTGAGCGAGCTCGTCAGGGCGGCTCGGAAGCCGGTCACATGGGTCCCGCCGTCGACCGTGTTGATGTTGTTGGCGAAGGCGAGGACGTTCTCGGTGTACGTGTCGTTGTACTGGAGGGCGACCTCGACCGAGGTGCTGCCTTCGCGGCGCTCGACGTAGATCGGGCGCTGGGTGAGCGTCTCCTTGTTCCGGTTCATGTGCCGGACGAACGACATCAGGCCGCCCTCGAAGTAGAACGAGCGCTCCCGGTCCCCGCGCTCGTCGACGAAGCGGATCCAGATGCCCTTGTTGAGGTAGGCGGACTCCCGGAGGCGCTGGCTGATCGCCTCGAACGAGTAGTCGGTCGTCTCGAACATCTCCGGATCGGCCCGGAACATCGTCTTCGTCCCGTGCCGCCCGCTCGACGGGCCGATCTTCTTGACCGGCCCGAGCGGCTTGCCGCGCTTGTACTCCTGCGCCCACGCGGAGCCGTCCCGGGCGGATTCGACGCGCAGCCACTCCGACAGGGCGTTGACGACGCTGACGCCGACGCCATGGAGGCCCCCGGAGACCTTGTAACCGCCGCCGCCGAACTTGCCGCCGGCGTGGAGGACCGTGTGGACGACCTCGAGCGCGTCCTTGCCGGTCGAATGCTTGCCGACCGGCACGCCGCGGCCGTCGTCCTGGACGGTGACCAGGCCGTCGGCCGCGATGGTCACCTCGATCCGCGTGGCGAACCCGGCCATCGCCTCGTCGATCGAGTTGTCGACGACCTCCCAGACGAGATGGTGGAGGCCGCGGCTATCGGTCGACCCGATGTACATGCCGGGTCGGCGTCGGACGGCCTCGAGCCCCTCGAGGACCTGGATGCTCTCCGCGGTGTACCCCGCGCCGGCCGACTTCCGGGTCGGTTTGCGCCGCTCGGCCGTCGGGGTCGCGCCCGCGGTCGCCGTCGCGGCCGAGACGGTCTGGTTCGTGGATCGCTCGGTCACGCAGGTCCTCCGGTCAGGCGGTCGTAGAGCCTCCCGAGCTCCTCGTCGCTATAGAACTCGATGACGATCCGCCCGCCTCGGCGGGTCCTGGCGAGCGAGACCTTGGTGCCCAGGGCGCGTCGCAGGTCCTCTTCGACGCGCTCCGAATCCGGGTCCGCCGGGCGTGCCGGGCCGGCCGACGTCGGCTTCGGCTCGTTCAGTCGGCGGGCGAGCTCCTCGGTCTGGCGGACCGATATGCCCCGGGCGATCACGGTATCGAGCAATCCGGCCTGCTCGGGGCCGTCGAGCCCGGCGATGGCCCGGGCGTGCCCCTCGCTGATGCGGCCGTCGGCGATCGCGGCCTGGACGACCGGGTCGAGCTCCAGCAGGCGGATGGAGTTCGCGATCGTCGAGCGTGCGCGGCCGACCTTCCGGGCGACCTGATCCTGGGTCAGCCCGAACTCGTCGACGAGGCGGCGGTAGGCGCGCGCTTCCTCCAGCGGGCCGAGGTCCGTCCGCTGGATGTTCTCGACCAGCGCAAGCTCGAGCTGGTGCTGTTCGGCGAGCTGGCGGACGACCGCCGGGATCCGGGTCAGGCCCGCCATCCGGGCGGCTCGCACCCGCCGCTCTCCCGCGACCAGCTGATAGCCCTCGAGCGTCTCGGTGACCAGGATCGGCTGGAGGATGCCGTGTTCCGCGATGCTCGCCGCCAGAGCCTCGAGCTCGGCACCGTCGACCGTCCCACGGGGCTGGTACGGGTTCGTGGCGATCCGATCGAGCGGGATCTCCGCGGGCGCATCGACGGCGCCCGCGCGACCCGGGATGAGCGAGGCGAGGCCGCGTCCGAGTGCGCTGGGACGCTCACCGGGACGGGCCGTCACAGCTCCGCTCCCACCGAGCTCGCGCTGCCGGGCCACGGCGGCCGCGGCCATCGAGACCGACGGACTCGCGTGGGGCGTCCCTCCGCCCGCGCCGGAGGAACTCCGCGGAGAAGTCCCGATAGGCCTCGGCTCCCTTCGATTCCGGCCGGTAGAGCGCGATCGGCAGCCCGTGGCTCGGCGCCTCCGACAATCGGACGCTCCGCGGGATGACGGTCTGGTAGACCAACGAGCCGAGATGGTGGCGGACCTCCGCGGCGACCTCGGTCGACAGGTTCGTCCGGGCGTCGAACATCGTCAGCAGGACTCCCTTGATCGCGAGGCCCGGGTTCAGGTGGTCCCGGACGAGATTGATGGTGGCGGTGAGCTGATTGACTCCCTCCAGGGCGTAGTACTCGCACTGGATGGGGATGAGCACCGCGTCGGCGGCGGTAAGGGCGTTGACCGTCAGGAGGCCGAGCGATGGCGGGCAATCCACCAGCACGTGGTCGTGGCCGGCCGTGATCCCCTCGAGGGCCGTGGCCAGGCGGCGCTCGCGGGCCATGATCGCTGCGAGCTCGACTTCGGCGCCGGCCAGGGCCAGCGACGACGGAACGAGGTCGAGGCCTTCGATGTCCGTTCCGACGATCAGCTCGCTGAGTGGCGTCGAGCCGACCATCGCCCCATAGACCGACCGATCGACGGGCGGCCGCTCGATCCCGAACCCGCTGGTGGCGTTGCCTTGGGGGTCGAGATCGATGACGAGGACCCGTTCGCCCTGAAGGGCGAGATAGGTCGCGAGATTGACCACCGTCGTGGTCTTCCCGACGCCGCCCTTCTGGTTGGCACAGGCGATCGTCTGGCCCATCAGGCCCCAGGTCGAAGGGTGCTCACGGATGTCAATTCTAGCATCGGAAGGCCGCACTCACGCTCGGCGGCGGCTGGTCCCGCTCGCACCACCATCATGCCCGCCTGGACTTCGCTGCCGGTCACTCGGCGCTTATCCGCCGATGTTGCACGTGAAACGTTCGGAGTACCCTCGCCCGGGTGAGGCCTCATGCGCGGCCATGTTCCACGTGAAACAGCCACGGCCCGCACGGCCGATCGGCGAACGGCCCGACCGGGTCGCGCCCGTAGCCGCCCTCCAGGTCCGGGAGCGAGCGCGATTGCCCGTATCGAGAGGGCCTCCTATACTCCAGCACGACGTAGCCGCAGCTCGGTCGTCGCGGTCGTTCGCGCATCCGTCGAGCGGCCGGGCACGAGGCCGAGGTTCGACTCACCAGATGCGTCTGACTCTCGCCGCCGTCGGCGCCGTGGTGGCGGCGCTCCTCCAACTGACGATCGTTCCGTATCTCCGCATCGGCGATGCGCAGCCGGACCTGGTTCTCGTGTTGGTCGTGACGGCGACCATCGCCGGCACCGTCGAGGCCGGACTCGCCTCGGCATTCATCGGGGGCTTGATGATCGATCTTCTCGCCCCGCGGCCACTCGGGATGACCGCGTTCATGCTCCTCGTCTCGGTCGGGCTCGCCGCGATCCTGGCTCGGATGCTGGATCGTGTGCGATACGTCGTCCCGACCCTCGCCGTGTTCGCGACGAGCCTGCTGAGCAGCGCGCTCTTCCTGGTCCTCTACGGGGCGCTGCGTGAGCGGATCCCGGTCGCAGACCCGATCCGGGCCGTCTTGCCGGAAGCGGTCTACAGCACGGCGGTCGCGACCGTCATCGGGCCGATCGCGGTCGCGATCCGTCAGCGGGCTGCCGATCGGGAGCGCGTGGCGTGGTAGCCCCGGCGATCGTCGACGAGCGCCCGTCGCGCGAGCGTCAGCTGATCCGGTTCCTGGCGTTCGGCCTCGCTGTGCTCATCGGCGTGAGCGGCCTGACCGCGCGGCTCGTCTACCTCCAGTTCGTGCGTGGCCAGGTCTACCAGGCCCGCGCCGAGCAGAACCGGACGGTCAGCCAGGCGATCCCGTCGACCCGCGGCCTGATCTACGACCGGACGGGCCGCCTGCTCGTCTCGAACGAGCCGAGCTACGCGATCAAGATCCGCCCGTCCGACCTCCCGCTGACCCAGCGCGAGGACGTCGTGGCCCGCCTGTCCGCCCTCCTGGGGATCGACGTGGCCGACATCAACATGACGATCGACTCGAATCCCGGGTCGCGATTCGACCTCGTCCGGATCGCCCAGGACGTCCCCATCGCGACCGCGAACCTGATCGCCGAGGAGCGCATCCAGCTTCCGGGCGTCGAGGTCGCCGTCGAGTCGAAACGGCATTACGTCGACGGGCCGCTGATGTCCCAGCTCATCGGCTACACCGGGGCGATCGACGCCGATACGCTCAAGGCGCTCAAGGACCAGGGCTATCTCCCGGACGACCTCATCGGCCAGGCCGGCGTCGAGAAGTCGTACGAGTCGACCCTCCGCGGCGTGTACGGCCAGGAGACCGTCGAGCGCGACGCCACCGGGCGGAAGCTCCAGGTCCTGTCGACCGACCGCGATGCCCAGCCCGGCGACTCGCTCACGCTGACGATCGACACGAAGGAGCAGAAGCTGGCGGAGAAGGCCGTCGTCTGGGCGATGCATCGGGCCGGCTGAAGCGGGGCGTGATGATCGTGATGAACCCGCAGACCGGCGAGATCCTGGCCATGGTCAGCCTGCCGACCTACGACAACAACAAGTTCGCCGAGGGGATCTCGCGAAAGGACTTCCAGGTCCTGCTGAGGAACCCGGAGAAGCCGCTTCTCAACCACGCGATCAACGAGCAGTTCCCGCCCGGCTCGACCTACAAGCTCGTGACCGGCCATCGGCGTGCTGACGGACAAGAAGCTCGGCCCCAACGAGCTGGTCCAGACGAAGGCGTATATCCAGATCGGGCCGGACAAGTACTGGGACTGGAACCACGCCGGGTTCGGCCGGCTCGACATCCGCGGTGGGTTCGCCCACTCGAGCGACACGTTCTTCTACCAGATGGCCCAGCGCCTCGGGATCACGCGTCTCGCGTACTGGGCGCGTCAGCTGGGGTTCGGGGCGAAGTCGGGGATCGATCTGCCGGGCGAAGTCCCCGGGATCGTGCCCGACAACCAGTGGAAGCAGGACACGTTCGGCCAGGCGATCTTCCCCGGCGAGGTCCTCCAGGCGGGGATCGGCCAGGGCTACGACACGACGACGCCGCTCCAGATCCTCAATGCGTACGCGGCGCTCGCCAACGGCGGCAAGCTCTACCAGCCGCAGGTCGTGCGCGAGGTCGTGGACCCCGACGGGACGGTCGTCCGACCGTTCGCGCCAAAGCTCATCCGCAGGATCAAGACCTCGGCCAGGAACCTCCAGATCATGCGCCTCGCCGCGCGCCAGGTCGTGACCAGCCGCCACACGTTCAACCTGGCCGACGTGCCGATCGTCATCGCCGGCAAGACCGGGACAGCCGAATTCGGCGTCCGCGACTCCAAGGGCCGCCTGCCCGTTCCATAACTGGTTCGTCGCCTTCGTGCCAAAGCACGGAAACGTGGCCAAGCCCGACTCGGAGCTGGCGGTCATCGGCTTCGCGTACGATTCGAACACCGTCGGGAACGTGGCCACCGAGATGGTCAAGTACTACCTCCAGCTGCACTTCCACGTGAAGCACGACTACCGGCTCGACTATCTCCTCAACCGCGGCAACTTCTACGGCGGGAACTGATGGGCGTCCTGAAAGCCGAGCCGGCACGAGCGCAGGACTGGGCCGCCAAGTCGGTCGGGGCCGCGTGGCGGGCGTTCGACTGGCAGATGACGATCTTCGCCGTCCTCCTGATCGGGTTCGGCCAGGCGATGGCGTACAGCAACACGATCGCCGCCGGCGACCGGGTGTTCGATCCCGGCTCGACCTTCGCACGGGGTCTGATCTGGGCCGGGTTCGCGGTCATCGCCTTCGTGATCGCGGCGGCCTTCGACTACAAGTGGCTGCGGACCTTCGCCTGGCCGCTCTACTTCGTCAACCTCGGGCTGCTCGTCCTCACCCTGGCCATCGGCGACGGTGTGAGCGGGGCCGCGCGCTGGATCCCGCTCGGCCCGTTCCAGTTCCAGTTCAGCGAGCTGGCCAAGATCCTGATGATCGTCGTCCTGGCCAACTACCTGGCCAACCGGCAACCGGTCGCTCGACTCGATCTGGACGATCCTCGGGGCGTGTCTCCTCGTCGTCCCGGCCTGGCTGCTCGTCCTGCTCCAGCCCGACCTCGGGACCTCGCTCGTCCTCGGCGGGATCCTGGCCGGGATGCTGTTCATGTCGGGCGCGAGCGTCCGCTGGCTGGCCGTCCTGGGAGGGATCCTCGTGGCGGCGGTCCCGATCGCCTGGACCTACCTGTTCAAGGACTACCAGAAGCAGCGCCTGCTCAGCTTCCTCGAGCCGTCGGCCGACCCACAGGGCTCCGGCTACCAGCTCCTCCAGAGCCAGATCGCGGTCGGCTCGGGCGGCCTGTTCGGAAAGGGCCTGACGAACGGAACGCAGAACCAGCTCGACTTCCTGCCGGTCCAGACGACCGACTTCGTCTATCGCCCTGCTGTGCGAGGAGCTCGGCTTCCTGGGCGCCGTCCTCGTGCTGCGGGCTGTTCGTCGCCCTGATCTGGCGGATCCTGCTGGCGGCCTGGCGCTCGCAGGATCCGTTCGGCCTCGGGGTCGCCTCCGGGATCGCCTCGATGCTCCTGTTCCAGCTGGTGGTCAACGTCGGGATGGTCATCGGGGTGATGCCGATCACCGGGATCCCGCTGCCGTTCATCACCCATGGCGGGGCGTCGCTGATCAGCATCTCGGTCGGCCTCGGGATCCTCCAGAGCATCAACATCCGGCAGACCCGCGCCGAGTGGTGACGGGGCTCGGGCCTGACCCTGCCCGCGACCCGATACGCCCGTCTGCGTGGACCAGACTCGGAGCGCATGACTCTGGGCATCGGGAGCCCGGACCGGGTCAGCGCCGCCGGAACAACCCCCGTCGCTCGTCGTCGACCGGGGCGCTGCGCCGTCGCCCGGCCTTGCGCAGGATCGTGTCGACCTCCTCACGGTAAGCCCGCCCGATCGCCATCCGGTCGAGCCACTCGAGGTACTCGAGGTCGCGCCGGGCGATCTCGCCGAGCGACCAGCCGGCATACCGCCCGAAGTTGAGGACCGTCCCGGACGGGTTCCCGGGTGGCGGCCCCGCGGCGCCTTGGCCGTCGGCTGTCCGCATCCGGGTCGGGTCGTAGCCGCCCCCCTCGCTCGACCGACCGGTCGTCCAGTCGCGCGACACGGTCTGCGGCCGGGGCACCTGGCCGGGTCCGCCTCCGACCGGCGATCCTGTGCCGCTCGGGCGCCCCGGGCTCGAGGCCGGTCCGCACCGGTCGGATCCGGGCCGGCCGCGAGCCGGCTGGCGGCGATCCCTCGACCCGACCGCCCGGCGGCCCGTTCCCGGAGCGCTCGCTCCCGGTCGAACGTCGCGCGGCGCGCGGGATCGCCGAGGATCTCCATCGCCGAGTTGATCTCGACCATCTTCGCGGCAGCCTCGGGCCCGGGCAGCATGTCGGGGTGGTATCTCCGGGCCAGCCGCCGATAGACCACCTGGATGATCTCGTCGTCCGCCTCCGGGTCGATGCTGGAGGACCTTGTACGGATCGAAGCCGGGATCGGTCGGGCCGCGGCTCATCGGGCGGCGTCCGCCCCGGCTTCCTGGGCGAACCGGGCGCCGGCCGCCTCCATCGCCGCGATCTGCGGCTTCGGACGAACCCTCGGCCCCGAGCGGCTCGCCGCCGATCTCGCTCGCCCGCCGGAAGACGTACCTGAAGACGTCCCGGGACGCCGCGGTCACCGGCAGCGCGAGGATCGCTCCGAGCAGGCCGAAGATCGCCCCGCCGATGACCAGCGCCGCGATGATCACGCTCGGATGGAGGTCGATCGCGTCACTCTGGATCTTCGGCACGAGGATGTTGTTCTCGAGCTGCTGGATGGCGAGGTAGAGCAGGAACGCGGCCAGCGCCGGGCCGGGACCCGCGGTGAAGCCGAGCAGGACGGCCGGGATCGCCGAGATGATCGGGCCGATGATCGGGAGCAGCTCGCCCAGCCCGGCGATGATCGCCAGCAGGACGGCGAACCGGCCGAAGATCGGATCGACGTAGAAGCCCAGCACGGTGAGCCCGATGAACGAGGCGAGCCCGACGACGCCGCCGAGGACCAGCTGGCCGCGGATCCACTTGCCGAACACCTCGTGGACGATGCCGACCATCGCCCAGGCGTCGGGTCGCCAGGTCGGCGGAAGGGCACGGTCGGCGGCCGCCTGGAGCTTCGGCCGGTCCTTCAGCACGAAGAACAGCCAGGCCGGCAGGATCAGGTAGCCGAAGACCGAGCTGACGAACGACGCGGCGCTGTCGATCAGCGGGCGCAGGAAGCTGATGTCGAGGTTGTGGATCGCGTCGAGCGCCTCGGCGACCATCGAGTCGGCGATCGTCCGGAGCTCGGTCGGCAGACCGAGCCGGTCGTACAGCTCGTTGATGTGGTCGAGCTGGTACTGGATCTGCTGGACGATCGCGGGCAGCTCGTCGCCGAACGTGGCGATCTGCTGGACGAGCGGCGGGATGGCGATCGCGAGGACCAGGGCGACGACGCCGACGGCGACGGCGTAGACCAGCAGGACGGCCAGCCAGCGCCAGATCCCGAGCCGGGCGAACCGCTCGACGAGCGGGTCGAGCAGGTAGGCGAGCAGCAGGCCGACCACGAACGGGCGGACGGCCGACCCCGCCGCGAACAGGACGACACCCAGGACGACCGCTCCGCCGATGACGACGGCGGCCCGGGGAGTGGGTGCCCGGAGACGGACCGTGCGTGCGTTGGAACGGGCGGTGCGTGCGGCCGGACGAGCGGCATCGGCCGCCGTGTCGGCGCTCGGCGCCGGCGGGCCCGTTCGGGCGTCGTCCTCCATCGTCGGTCAGACTAGCAGACGTGGACGACCGTTCCGGGGCTCCGTCCGGCGAGCCTCGCCAGCGCTGGCGGATCGTGTTCGGGCGGGCAGGAGACGCATCGGGGCTGCCGCATTCGGAGGCGGTCGTCCGCTGGGAAGCCGCCCTGCTCGGAGCCGGGATCCCGGTCGCGCTGAGCCAGGGCCGGACGCCGCGGCCGCGGCTGACGTTCGCGGCACCGCTCCCGGCCGGGATCCCGGCCGACGCCGAGCTCGCCGACCTCGTCCTGACCGAGCGGCTGACCCGGGCCGACCTGTGGGACCGCCTCGGGCGATGCCTCCCGGCCGGCTACCGACTGGTCGACCTGTACGACGTCTGGCTCGGCGAGCCCACGCTCGCCGCCCGGCTGGCCGCCGCGGACTACCTGGTCACCGTGGCAGCCGGGAGCCCGGACGGATCGTCGAGGGAGGCCGACCTCCGCGGCCGATGCCAAGAGGCCTGCCGCGAGCTGCTGGCCGCCTCGACGCTCGACCGGGTACGCGCGAAGGGGGACGACCGGACGGTCGGCTACGACCTTCGGCCGCTCATCGTCGCTCTGTCGGTCGACGGTCCCGCCGATGGCGGGTCCGCGGGCCGGGTCGAGCTTCGGATGCGTCTCCGACTCGGCGGCGAAGGCGCATCCGGGCGGCCCGAGGAGGTCGTGCGCGCTCTTGGCGAGCGGCTCGGCCTCGAGCTCACGATCGAGCGGACCGTGCGCCAGCGGCTGCTGACGGCGGACCAGCTCGACGCCGCGCCTTCCGCTGCCGCCGCGCCGCCCGTTTGACGCTCGGGCGGCCTCGCCGTACCATTCGCGTTCGCGCCAGATGCAGGTCGGCGTCTCACCCTGTCCACGAACGCGGCGCCGGCGGGCGGTCGCGACGAACACCACGAGGATCCATGTACGCAGTCATCGAGACCGGCGGGAAGCAGTACCGGGTCGAGGTCGGCACCCAGCTCGAGGTCGAGCTCATCGATGCCAAGGCCGGCGACACGGTCACGCTCGACCGCGTCCTGCTCGTCGCCGACGGCGACAGCGCCACGATCGGGCGCCCGATCGTGGCCGAGGCCAAGGTCAGCGCCGAGGTCCTCCGCCAGGAGCGCGGCGAGAAGGTGATCTCGTTCAAGTACCGGCCGAAGGCCCGCCGCCGGGTCAAGAAGGGCCACCGCCAGGAGCTCCACGTCCTGCGGATCGCCGACATCGTCCACAATGGCAAGAGCGCCGCCGCGGCGGTGAAGAAGGCCGAGTCGGAGGCGAAGACCGAGCGTCAGCGCCTGGAGGAGGCCGCGCGACGCCAGGCTGCCGAGGACGCCGCCCTCGCCGCCAAGCTCGCCGCCGCGAAGGCCGCCAAGGCCGAGACGAAGGCTGAGGCCGCCGAGAAGCCCAAGGCCGCGCCGCGCAAGCCGACCGCCAAGGCCGAGACCGAAGCCCGCCGCCAAGGCCAAGCCAGCCGCCAAGGCCAAGCCAGCCGCCAAGGCCGCCGCGAAGCCGGCCGCCAAGGCCGATGCGCAGGCCGCGCCCAAGAAGCCGCGCGCACGAAGAAGGACGAGTAGACCCGATGGCCCACAAGAAGGCAGGCTCGAGCTCGAAGAACGGTCGCGACAGCGTCGGCCAGCGGCTCGGCGTGAAGGTCGGCGACGGCCAGCTCGTCCCGGCCGGCTCGATCATCGTCCGCCAGCGCGGGATGACCTTCCTGGCCGGCGATGGCGCCGGACTCGGCCGCGACTACACCGTCTTCGCGACCGTGACCGGCACGGTCCATTTCGAGCACCAGACCAAGTCGAAGAAGCGGATCCGCGTCGAGGCCGTCGCGGCCGAGGCCGACCCAGCACACAGCAGCCGACGACCACCGGCGGGCCAGACCCGCACGGACGGCGCCGGAGGAGAACCGAGCCGTGAAGCCCGACATCCACCCCAAGTACCACCAGGCCGAGGTCCACTGCGGTTCGTGCGGCACGACGTTCACCGTCGGCTCGACCCGCACCGAGCTCCGCGTCGACGTCTGCAGCAACTGCCACCCGTTCTTCACGGGCAAGCAGACGATCATCGACACCGCCGGCCAGGTCGAGCGCTTCCAGAAGCGCCTGGAGCGCTCGACTCGAGCGTAGGCGCTCGCCGGGCCGGCTCCGGGGGACGCTGTCGCGGCTCGCGCAGCGACCGGCCGCTCGCCGGGCGATCCCGTGCCAGCCGGTAGACTGGGAGCCATGGCGCGCTACACGTACGGCGGGCAGGCCCTGATCGAGGGCGTCCTGATGCGCGGCCGCGATGCGATCGCGGTCGCCTTCCGCAGCCCGGAGGGCGAGATCGTCTGGGAGACCGAGCGGCTCGACACCGGCTTCCACGGCAGCCGCTGGGCGAGGCTGCCGTTCGTGCGCGGGCTCGTCGTCCTGTACGAGACGCTCGTCGTCGGGACCCGCTGGCTCGTCCGGTCGGCGTCGCTGGCGGCGTCCGAGGAGGGCGTCGAGCTGGGCCGGAGCGCGATCGCCCTGATGCTCGGAGTGACCCTGGCGGCCGGGATCGGGATCTTCTTCCTGCTCCCGCTCGTGATCGCCACGTTCGCCACCAGCCAGATCGACAACGGCGTCGTCCAGCACCTCGTCGAAGGGCTCGTCCGGGTCGCCATCTTCCTCGGCTACCTCGTCGCTGATCGCCCAGGCCAAGGACGTCCGGCGGGTCTTCCAGTACCACGGCGCCGAGCACATGACGATCCACGCCCTCGAGGCGGGCGACCCGCTGACGACCGCCGCCGTCCGCAGGTACCCGACGGCCCACCAGCGCTGCGGGACGGAGTTCCTGGTCGTGGTCATCGCCCTGTCGATCCTGATGTTCAGCCTGGTCGGCCGACAGTCGCCGCTGGTCATGGTCGGCAGCCGGATCCTGCTCATCCCGGTCATCGCCGCGGTCGGCTACGAGCTCCTCCGGCTGGGGGCGCGGCACCGGGCGAACCCGGTCGTCCAGGCGATCATGTGGCCCGGCATCCTGGTCCAGAAGATCACCACCCGCCAGCCGACCGACGACATGATCGAGGTCGCGATCGTGTCGATGGAGCAGGCGCTCGCCGCGGACGGCGAGGCGATCCCGGACGGCAGCGCCGCGTTCGAGCGCGAGCCGCTGGCTCGAGGCCGAGGCGCGGCTGCGGGCCCGTTCGGCCGCCGAGCGGGCCGCGGAGGCCGCGGCGACCGAGCCGGCACCGCATGGCGCAGTCGGCGACCGGCTCGCCGACCCGGCTGCCCAGCGCCGGTCGCGGGACCGGTCGAGACCGAGCGACCCGCCCTCGGGCGCATGATCGACGCCAAGCTCCTGGAGGTCGTCGCCCGCTACGACGCGGTCCAGGCCGAGCTCGCCCAGCCGGAGACGTGCGACCGACCCGGACGCGATCCGGCGGCTCGGCCGGGAGCTGGCCCGGCTCGAGCCGGTCGTCTCGGCCATCCGCCGGCTCGAGCAGACCCGCGCCGAGCTGGCCGGCGCCCGCGAGCTGCGCGACGCCGAGACCGACGATGAGCTCCGGGCGATGGCCCGCGACGAGGTCGATCGGCTCGAGACCGACGAGACCCGGCTCATCGAGGAGCTCAAGGTCCTGCTCCTGCCGCGCGACCCGGCCGATGACGGGAACGTCATCCTGGAGATCCGGGCCGGGCGCCGGCGGCGAGGAGGCCGCCCTGTTCGCGGCCGAGCTCCTCCGGATGTACCTGCGCTACGCCGACGCGCATCGCTTCCGGACCGAGGTCATCTCGCTCAACGAGACGGGGATCGGCGGGGTCAAGGAGGCGATCGTCGAGGTGAGCGGGGACGGCGCCTACTCGCGGCTGAAGTTCGAGGGCGGCACCCACCGCGTCCAGCGTGTCCCGGCGACCGAGTCGTCGGGCCGGATCCACACCTCGACCGCGACGGTCGTCGTGCTGCCCGAGGTCGAGGAGCACGAGATCGAGATCGACGAGGAGCGGGACCTCCGGATCGAGGTCAAGCGCTCGTCGGGCCCGGGCGGCCAGTCGGTCAACACGACCGACTCGGCGGTCCGGATCACCCACCTCCCGACCGGCCTGGTCGTCGAGATCCAGGACGAGAAGAGCCAGCACAAGAACAAGGCCAAGGCGATGGCCGTCCTGCGCGCCCGCCTGCTCGAGGACCGAGCGCGCGGAGCAGCGCGCGGCGGACTCGGCCGCCCGGCGGTCGATGATCGGCGCCGGCGACCGGGCGGACAAGATCCGGACCTACAACTTCCCCCAGGACCGGGTGACCGACCACCGGATCGGGATGGACCTGTCGAACCTGCCTCGGCGTCCTCGACGGCGATCTCGACCGGCTCATCGACGCGCTGATCACGACCGACCAGGCCGAGCGCCTGTCCGCGCTCGTGGACGAGGCGGGGGACGACGCGGCCGCCGCGGTCGCGACGAGCCGCCGGGGCTGAGCCGGCGTAGTCTCATCTGGTCCACCGAGCCGAGGAGCTTGCCCAAGCCCATGGCCACCGTCGAGGAGCTGCTCCGGATCGGTGTCGAGCGGCTGCGCGCGTCCGGCTCGGAGAGCCCGCGGCTCGACGCCGAGCTCCTCCTCGCCCGGACGGTCGGCCTCGACCGGACCAGGATCATCGCCTACCCCGAGGCGCCGGTCGGGGAGACGCGCGGCCGCGGCCTACGAGGCGGACCTCGCCCGGCGCGAGAAGGGCGAGCCGATCGCCTACATCCGCGGGCTTCAAGGAGTTCCACGGCCTTGCCTTCGCGGCCGACGCGCGGGCGCTCATCCCGCGCCCGGAGACCGAGCGGCTGGTCGAGCTCGCCGAGGCCGAGGTCGTGACCCGGCTCCTCGCCGGAGCCGCGTCCGGCGGGGACGCCGCCGCTCCGGGTCGCCGACGTCGGGACCGGCGCGGGCACGATCGCGGTCGCCCTGGCCGTGGCCCTCCGCCGCCGGCGGATGCTCGACGAGGTCCGGATCCTGGCCACCGACCTCGACCCCGACGCCCTCCAGCTGGCCCGCGAGAACGCGGTCGGCCACGGCGTCGCCGACCGGATCGAGTTCGTGATCGCCGACCTCCTGCCGCTCGACGGCGAGCTGCTCGACGTCGTCGCCGCGAACCTGCCGTACATCGCCTCGGACGAGGTCGACCGGCTGCCGGTCGCGGCGTCGTTCGAGCCGCGGCCGGCGCTCGACGGCGGCCCCGATGGGCTCGACGTGATCCGGGCGCTCCTCGACCGCCTGCCGCGGGTCCTCCGGCCCGACGGCGTGGCCCTGCTCGAGATCGGGTCCGACCAGGCCGAGTCGATCGCCGCCGCGGTCGCCGAGCGGATGCCGGGCTGGACCTGCGAGGTGCTGCCCGACCTGGCCGGCCTGCCGCGGGTCGCCCGCCTCGAGCGCCGCCCGGCCGCGCAGCCGGCCCGCTAGCTCCGTGGCCGGCCCCGCGCTTCCCGATCCGGCTGCTCGCCCTCGACCTCGACGGGACCCTCGTCGAGCCAGGACCTCATCCTCCGGCCGCGGACGCGGGCGGCGATCCTCGGTGCGGTCCGGCGCGGGGTCCACGTCGCGCTGGCGACCGGGCGGATGGCGACCAGCGCCCAGCCGTTCGCCGAGGAGCTCGGCCTGACCGAGCCGATCATCGCCTACCAGGGCGCGCTCGTCCGGGAGATGCCGCCCGACGGGCGCCGGCTCGGGCGGCTCCTCTACCACCGCCCGCTGCCGGCCGCCGTCGCCCGCGAGACGGTCGGCTGGTCGCGGGCGCGCGGCTTCGAGCCGCACCTCAACCATCTCGAGCGGTTCATCATCCCGGCCGGCGATCCGCGGACCGACGACTACTCGGCGTTCCTCGGGGCGCGGGCGGAGATCGTCCCGGACCTCGAGCGCTGGATCCGGCATCCGGTCTCCAAGGTCCT
Source organism: uncultured Chloroflexia bacterium (assembly GCA_963837825.1). Taxonomy (GTDB): domain Bacteria; phylum Chloroflexota; class Limnocylindria; order Limnocylindrales; family CSP1-4; genus Chersky-267. Next base: position 173,567 of record CAWIOR010000011.1, on the reverse strand, counting down.
CGCCGTCGGCGAGGCCGGCGCCCCGATCGCCCTCCTGGAGACCGCGCGGGCCCACTTCGCCGGGCCGCGCCGAGGTCACCGTCAGCCATCCGGAGTTCCTCGAGTTCCTCGCCCCGGGGGTGTCCAAGGGACGGGCGGTGCGCTGGCTGGCCCGCCGGCTCGGGATCCCGCTCGAGCAGACCCTCGCGATGGGCGACCAGTACAACGACTTCGAGATGATCGCGGCGGTCGGGCCATGGCGTGGCGATGCCGTCGGCTGCCGCCGGCCGTCCGGGCCGTCGCGCGCTACGTGGCGCCGCCGGTCGAGGACGAGGGCGCCGCCAGGTCATCGAGGCGCTCGTCCTCGCCGGCCGGGCGGCGCCGCGGAACGTGGAGCTGCTTCGCCCGGCGGGGCGGCCGGAGCGCGAGCGGTGACGGCCCGGCTCGTCCCGGACGACGCAGCCGGGCGGGCCGAGGCGATCGAGGCCCTGCCGGCAGGGCGCCTCGTGGCGCTGCCCACCGACACGGTCTACGGGCTCGGCGTGGCGCTCGATGCGCCGGGCGGCCTCGAGCGGCTCTTCGCGGCGAAGCGGCGACCGCCCGACAAGGGGATCGTCCTCCTCCTGGCCGACCATCGCCAGGCGGACGAGGTCGGCCTGCTCGACGCGGCCGCCCACGTCCTGGCCGCGGCGTTCTGGCCGGGCGGGCTGACCCTCGTCGTCCGCCAGCGAGCCGAGCGCCGGCCTGCCTCCCGAGCTGACCGGTGGCGCGGCCACGATCGGGCTCCGGCTGCCGGCCCACGACGCCCGCGGGCGCTCGCGGCCGCGTCGGGCCCGCTCCCGGTGACCTCCGCGAACCGCTCGGGCGAGCCGCCGGCAGTGTCCGCCGCCGGGGTCCTCGCCCAGCTCGGCGACAGCCTCGACCTCGCGCTCGTCCTCGACGGCGGCCCGGCGCCCGGCGGCGTAGCCTCGACCGTCGTCGACTGCTCGAGCGGCCCGCCGCGGCTCCTCCGCGCCGGCGCGATCCCGCCCGACGTCCTGGCCGCCGTGCTCGACGAAGCCGCCCTGGAGCACCACCTCCGCGCCTGATCCCAGTCGCTCGAAGGTCAGGCTCAGCCTCGGGCGAGCGACCCGTTCTCGTACGAGGGGCTCGCGCCCCGGATCTCGGATCCCTCGCTGATCGAGGCGCTCGAGGAGCGCGTCACGGATCCCCGCCGTCGGACGAGATGCATCGCCGTGCCGCGTGGGCCCTGCACGCGATCGCCCGGTCCCGGCCCCGAGGCCAGCGCGTCTCAGGCGAGCCGCCCTGAGCGTGCGGCGGAGTGCTGGACCCTCGGGTATCGACCGCAGCAGTACCGGAACGCGGTTCGCGCCCGAGACTGGTCGATGGGCCGCTCACGCTCCCCGGCGGATGGTCGAGCACGCACGGACCGGGCCTGGACGGGCCACCAGCTCGAGCGGCCGCGGACGCCCGCCGCGCAGACCCCGTATCGCTACTGCTCTGGTCGATATCGCACCGCTCAAGCCTGAACAGCGTGCCTCCTGAAATAGGATGAGTGCCCTAGGGCGACTGACCGGCGACCGCGACACGGGCGGTGGGCTCGCTATGGGGTCCTCGCGCCCGGGTCGGTCGTTGTGGGACCATGAGCCCCGGTCGCCGCGACCCCACGCCGCGACCGCCCGGCCCCGCGGGCCGGCCACGCGCCGGCCAGGACCCGTCACCGCCCGGCAGCGCCCGGACCGACCTCGCACCGCCGACACCGAGGGACCCGATGACCGCCACCGCCCCCACGGGACTCGCCTGGGCCCCGATCGCCGACGTCGACCCCGAGCTGTGGGAGGCGATGGTCGGCGAGCGCCGCCGGCAGCACCAGAAGGTCGAGCTGATCGCCAGCGAGAACTACGTCTTCGCGGCCGTGCTCGAGGCCCAGGGCAGCTGGCTGACGAACAAGTACGCCGAGGGCCTGCCGGGCAGGCGCTACTACGGCGGCTGCGAGTTCGTGGACGTCGTCGAGCGGCTCGCCCAGGAGCGCGCCCTCCAGCTCTTCCCGGGCGCGGAGCACGTCAACGTCCAGCCCCACTCGGGCGCCCAGGCCAACATGGCGGTCTACCTGAGCACGGTCAACCCGGGCGACCGGGTCCTCGGGATGAAGCTCGACCAGGGCGGCCACCTGACCCACGGGATGGCCCTCAACTTCAGCGGCCGCTACTTCGAGATCCACGGCTACGGGGTCAGCCGGGACGACGAGCGGATCGACTACGACGCCCTCGAGCGGCAGGCCGCCGAGGTCCGCCCGAAGCTGATCATCGGCGGCGCGAGCGCCTACCCGCGGATCATCGACTTCGAGCGGATGGCCGACATCGCCCACTCGGTCGGGGCGCTCCTGTGGGTCGACATGGCCCACATCGCGGGGCTCGTCGCGGCCGGCCTCCACCCGAGCCCGTTCCCGCACGCCGACCTCGTCACGACGACCACCCACAAGACCCTCCGCGGCGCGCGCGGCGGGATGATCTTCGGCCGCCGCGAGCTCCCATCGAGCGCCGACCCGGCCGACTACCCGATGGTCAAGCCGAACCTCGCGGCGACGATCGACCGGAGCGTCTTCCCGGGCGTCCAGGGCGGGCCGCTCGAGCACGTCATCGCCGGCAAGGCCGTCGGCTTCAAGCTGGCCCTCGGCGACGAGTTCCGCGATTACCAGCGCCAGGTCGTCGCCAACGCCCGGGCCATGGCCGAGACCCTGAGCTCGGAGGGCCTGCGGCTCATCTCGGGCGGCACCGACACCCATCTCATCCTCGCCGACGTGACCCCGTTCGGGGTGACCGGCAAGGAGGCGGAGCACCTCCTCGACGAGATCGGGATCACCGTCAACAAGAACGGCATCCCGTTCGACCCGAACCCGCCGAACACCGCGTCGGGGATCCGGATCGGGACGCCGGCCACGACCAGCCGAGGGTTCGGCGAGGACGAGATGCGCGCGATCGGCAGGATCATCGTCGAGGCGATCCGACGCCGCGACGAGCCGGCCGTCCAGGCGGCGCTGGCCGCCGAGGTGGCCGCGATCGTCGCCCGGTTCCCCGTCCCCGGCCTGACCGAGGCCTGATGTCGTTCATCGCGGGTGTCGGGTCGATCGTCCCGGCGCTCGTCGTCGCGTTCGCGTCGGCCGCCCTGCTCGCGCTCGTCCTGACCCCGGGGGTCCGCCGCTTCTCGCGCGCCTTCGGCCTGGTCGACCGGCCGGACCCTCGGCGGGTGAACGTGCGGCCGGTGCCGCGCGGAGGGGGAGTGGCGGTCACCGCGGCCTTCCTGGCGGTCGCGATCGTCGTCGTCATCCTCGTCGACCGTGGCGCGATCGGCTCGGTCAGCATCCCCGCCTCCGTCCACGCGGAGGAGCTCGGGGCACTGCTCATCGGCGGCCTCGTCGCCGCCGCGATCGGCTTCCTCGACGACGTCCTCCAGATCCGCGCCCGCTGGCAACTGCTCGGCCAGCTCGCGGTCGCCCTGGTGGCCGCCGGCGTCGGCGTCGGGGTCGACTTCATCGCCAATCCGTTCGGTCCGGGGACGATCCAGCTGGTCGGGCCGTTCTCGGTCGCCTTCACCGTCGTCTGGATCGTCGGGATGATCAACAGCATCAACTTCATCGACGGGCTCGACGGGCTGTCGTCGGGGATCTCGCTCATCGCAGCGGTCACGCTCGGGCTGATCAGCCTGACGACGGCGGTGGGGGCGTTCGGCCAGCCGTTCGTCGCGCTGCTCTGCTTCGTCCTGGCCGGGGCCCTGCTCGGGTTCCTGCGCTGGAACTTCCACCCGGCCTCGATCTTCGTCGGCACGAGCGGGGTGATGTTCGTCGGCTACACCCTTGCGGTGCTGTCGATCCTCGGCACGGCCAAGGTCGCGGTCGCCCTGCTGGTCCTGGGCGTTCCGATCATCGACACCTTCTGGATCATCGTCCGGCGGCTGGCCAACGGTCGGTCGCCGTTCACCCCGGATCGCGGCCACGTCCACCATCGGCTGCTGGACCTGGGGCTCAGCCACACCAAGACGGTCCTCCTCATCTACGCGATCACGGCCGCGCTCGCCGCGCTCACGTTCGTCCTGTCCGGCGCCGGCCAGATCTACGCGTTCCTCGGGGTCGTCGTCGCGTCCGGGATCGCGCTGTTCCTGCTGACCGGCCTGCCGCAGGTCGAGGAGGACCTCGAGGCCGACTCGTACAACGAGGCGTCTCCGCCCGAGGCCGAGGTGGATCCGCCCGGTACCGGCGCTCCGGACGAGCCCGGGCCACCGCCGGACGAGCCGTCGCGACCCGCCTGACGGGCGGTCCGATGCCGTCCGGTGAGGTGCGCGGGAGCCTCCGTTGCAACGGGGCACCGAAGGTACTACCCCACTGGTACCACCCTTGACGGACCGGTGCTAGCATCGACGCGAGACCGCCCGCAGTGCCCCAGGGCGGTCGGTCCCTCGGGGATCCATGACCGACCAGCTCTATCTTGGGATCGCCCTTCTCGTCGTCGCCCTGCTCATCCTCTACGAACTGGTTGAGACCTGGCGATGGCGGGGATTCCAGAACCGCCCGCCGTCGCGATTCCGGGTGGTGAGGTGGCTCCGCCGCGCGTTCGGGGGCGCGCTCGCGATCTTCACCTTCCGCCGTTCGTCGGGGCGGCACGTGACTCCCGAGCCGACGCTGAGCGCCTACGACCTCGCCCGTCGACTCGGCGACCCGACCATCGGAACCGACGTGTCCGGCCCCGTCCACCTCCAGCCCGGCCGGATCGTGGTGTCGGGCTCGAGAGCGCCGATCCGGCAGCCGGTCCAGCCGGTCACGCCCGTCCCGCCGCCGCGATCGCCGCGTCCATCGCGGGCGCGTCTCATCCGCGACACGGCCGGCGCGGCGCTCGTCCTCGGCGGTCTCATCGTGGCCTTCGCGAACTTCGTGCCCGGTCCACAGGGCAACGTCGAGGGCGTCACGGCGACGCCCAAGCCGACTCCGGTGATCGTCACGTCCTTGCCTCCGAGCGGATCGCCGGTCTCGATCGCCACCCAGACGCCCGGTCCGACCACGACGATCGAGCCCGGCTCGACGCCCACCCCGACCCCGGGGCTCGTCTCCTCCACCCCGACGCCGTCGCCGCGACCGACCGCGCGACCGACCGCACGGCCTCAGCCGACCGCCGCGCCCACCCAGGCGCCCACGGCCAAGCCGACTCCGAAGCCGACGAAGAAGCCGACGCCGAAGCCCACTGCACAGCCGGCCGTGATCTCTAATCTCACGGCTAACCCGAGTCCGATCCCGGTCGGCGACGCAGTGGTCGTCTCGTTCGGCTACTCGAACGCGACCTCCTACACGATCAACTTCGGCGACGGGTCAGGAACGCACCAGTTCCCGCTCAGCGGAAGCGGAAGTGAGAGCGTCGCGTCCCAGCCGTATCAGGATCCAGGGACGGTCTACGTGGTTGTGGTCGTGAGTGGCGCTGGAGCGTCCGACACCGGTACCGTCCCGGTGGTCGTCAATGCTCCAGTAGGTGGCCCGCGGTTCTGGCACTGGCGGTCCTGGCCGCAGGACTCTTGACGCCGGCCTCCGTTTTGGCCATCGACGGGACGATTCCGACCTGCAGCGCCGCATCCCTCAACGTGGACGAGGACGATGTCCTCACCGATAACCTCAGCTGCACGGATATCGAGGCCGGCGACGCCTACGACGTGGTGGACGACGTCGCGAACGGCAGTCTGAGCGTCGACCCGAACGACGGGTCGTTCAGCTACACGCCGAACGCCGACTTCAATGGCTCGGATCAATTCACGTTCAGGGTCACCGATCCGGACGGGAACTCGAGACACCGCCACGGTCGACATCACCGTCGATCCCATCAACGACCCCCGACGTTCACGCGCGGGCTCCGACCAGACCGACCCGAGGACACCGGCGCTCACAGCCTCAGTGGCTGGGCGACTGGCATCAGCGAGGGTCCGGCTGATGAATCCGGTCAGACGATCACGTTCGTGATCGACAGCAACTCGAACCCGGGCTCTTCGCAGTCGGACCTGCCATCAGCTCGAGCGGACAGCTTCACGTACACGCCCGACGCCGGACTACCAACGGCTCCGCCTCGTTCACGGTTCCATGCGCGACGGACAGTGGCGGCACGGCGAACGGCGAATCGATGTCAGTGCTCGCCCAGACGTTCGCCATCAACGATCACACCGGTGCAACGACGGCCCGACGCTTCACGCCGGGCATCAGATCAGACCGTGACTCGGAGAATGTCGGGCGCCCAGATCGTCAACGGCTGGGCCACGGCCATCAGCAACGGCCCGCCGTGACGAGTCCGGGCAGGCCGTCAACTTCGTGGTCACGAACTCAACGAACCGAGCGCGTTCTTCTCGGGCGGCCACCGGCGATCAATCCGAGCGGGACCCAGACCATACACGCCGGCGCCAGTGCAAACGGATCCGCCACGATCACCGTGCACGGACTCCAGGACAGCGGAGACACGTCCGACGGCGGGGATGACACCGGGCCGAGCAAGACCTTCACGATCGCCGTCAGCGGCGTCAACGACCCGCCGTCGTTCGTGAAAGGCGCCGACCAGACGGTGGCGAGGACGCCGGAGCGCAGTCGATCGCGGACTGGGCGACCTCGCATCAGCCCGGGTCCGTCCGATGAGTCGGACCAGACGCGTGACGTTCGTCATCGACAGCGACGATCGCCGGACCTGTTCTCGGCGGGCCCGGCGGTGTCCTCGAGCGGGACCCTGACTTCACGCCCGAGCGCGAACCTCAACGGCACCTCGACCGTCACGCTCCATGCGCCACGACGACGGTGGCGGGACCGACCGACGACAGCCCGACCCAGAGCTTCACGATCACGATCACCCCGGTGCAACGACCCGCCGTCGTTCACCAAGGGGCCCAACCAGTCCGTCGCCGAGGACTCGGGCCTCCACACGGTGACGGGCTGGGCGACGAACATCGTCGAGGGCCCGGCCGACGAGACCGCGCAGACGGTCGACTTCGTGATCGACTCGAACAACAACCCGGCCTTGTTCGCGCTGGCGCCGGCGGTCGCGCCGAACGGCACGCTGACCTACACCCTGGCTCCCAACGCGAACGGCAGCGCCACGATCGGTCTCCACATCCACGACAACGGCGGCGGCACGCCCCCGAACGACGATGCCGGCCCGACCGTCAGCTTCACGGTCAATGTCAGCGCGGCCAACGACGTCCCGACCTGCGCCAACGACAGCACCGCGACGTTCGTGAACTCCGCCTTGAACGCGTCCGTCACCAGCTGCACGGACATCGACGCCGACACGCTCGACTACAGCCTGGTCACCCAGTCATCGCATGGGACGACCGTCGTCCACACGAACGGCACGTACAGCTACACGCCGAACACCTCGTTCCAGGGCACGGACACGTTCGCCTTCAAGGCGAACGACGGCACGGTCGACTCGAACCCGGCCACGATGAGCATCCTCGTCTCACCGGATCCGATCGCCCGGAACGACGTCTCGCCGACCGACTTCCCGCCGATCGTCCAGGGCAGCGGTCCCGCGGCGATCCCGGTCCTGGCCAATGACCTCGACAAGCAGGGCGGACCGCTCCTCATCACGTCGGTCACCCAGGGGTCGAAGGGCAAGGTGGTGATCACGGGCGGCGGGACCGGCCTGACCTACGACCCGACCGGCCTCGCCACCGGCACCGACAGCTTCCGCTACTCGATCGTCGACGACCAGGCCCGGGCGAACTCGGCGATCGTCGTCGTCCTGATCTCGCGGGACACCCTGAAGCCGACCGTGACCGTCCCGCTGGCGACGATCGTCAGTCGCACCACGCTCGGCACGACAAGCGGCAAGGTCCGGATCAGCTGGTCGGCGAGCGATGTCGGGACCGGTTTGAAGTCGATCCAGCTCCAGGAGAGCTACAGAGGCGGGCCGTTCAGGACGGTCGCCCTCACGAGCCCGCATGCGTCGAGCGTCCTCCGCTCGGTGCTGTTCGGCAAGGCCTACCGCTACCGGGTCCGGGCGACCGACGTCGTCGGGAACGTGAGCGCCTACGTCCTGAGCCCGACGTTCGTCGTCAGCCGCTCCCAGGAGTCGTCGGCGCAGATCGTCTATGTGGGCTCGTGGCGGCCCGCGAGGTCGGCGACCTACTCGGGCGGGAAGGCCCGCTATGCGACCGGGGCGGGCGCCAGCGCGACGTTCACGTTCAGCGGCCGGAGCGTCGCCTGGGTGAGCTCGAAGAGCGCGTCCCGCGGGAGCGCCCAGGTCTTCGTCGACGGGGTCCTCGTCAAGACGGTCAGTCTCCATCGCTCGAGCACGCTCGCCCGCCAGGTCGTGTTCAGCACGCGCTGGGCATCTGCGGGCCCGCATACCATCCAGGTCGTCGTCCTGGGCACCGCCGGCCACCCCCGGGTCGACGTCGACACGTTCGTCGTCGTCAGGTAGGCGGCTCGCGGCCCCAGCCGAGCGTCGCAACCTGGCCGCAACCCGGCGTTTGCCCGGGATCGGAGCGGACTGCTATCATCCGGGGGCTTTGTCGGGTCAGGCGGGAGCCTATTTCGCCCTGTTCTCTGAGATCGGCTTCCTCCTGCTGGTCACCACGCTCGTGGGTGCCCTCGCGGGGAACTGGCTCGACGGGCAGTTGGGGACCGTGCCCGTCTTCGTGATCGTCGGGTTCCTCGGCGGCGCCGGGATCGGCACCATCGGGATCTACCGGCTGATCACCCGGTTCCTGGCCAGATACGACTGACGGGCCGAGGGCCCGAGCGAGTGGGACGAGAGCGCGGCACCGCTGCCGCGCTCCTGTGTGTGGAGCAAGCGTGTCGAGCGATCAGGTCGCAGCACCCGCCCCGGGCGAGGACGCCATGGCCGTGCCGGCCGTGGCGACGAGCGGCAGCCGGCGCCGGAACCTGATCCTGTTCCTCGGCGCGGTCGTCGCGCTCAATGTCGTCGCGTTCATCCTCGTTCCGCCGTACCCGGCCGGCGAGCCCGGCAAGCCCGTGACGGGGATCTCGGACCTGATCGCCGCGAACCTCGAACTGCCCGCCCCGCACGTCCTGTTCGACCTGGCGCCCGAGAACCCGGTCGACCCCGGTGCGATCCTGTCCTTCCACCCGAGCATCACCAACACGATCTTCACGACCTGGTGGGTGATGGCGGTCGTGCTCCTGCTCGCCTTCCTCGGGACGCGTCGGCTGACGATGATCCCCGGCCGCTTCCAGAACCTGCTCGAGCTCACCTGGGAGTCGCTCGAGAACTGGGCGACCTCGCTCGGCGGAGCGGTGGCCGGCAAGCACATCCCGCTGTTCGCGGCCTTCTTCCTGTTCATCCTCCTGTCGAACTGGAGCGGTCTCCTGCCCGGGTTCGGCAAGATCGAGACGCTGCGGGCCCCGACGAGCGATCTCAACGTGACCGTCGGGCTCGCCCTGGTCGCGTTCGTCTACTTCCACTTCCGGGGCTTCCAGGCGCTCGGCGTCCGGGGCTACCTGGGCAAGTTCTTCGTCTTCAGCGGGTTCCGGAGCGGGCTGGCGAACGGCGTCATCGACCTGTTCGTCGGGCTGATCGAGTTCATGCTCGAGTTCATCAAGCCGGTCACGCTGGCGATGCGGCTCTTCGGCAACATCTACGGCGGCGAGGTCGCGCTCGGCGTGATCACCGCGCTCACGATCGCCCTGATCCCGGTCGCGATGATCTCGCTGGAGGTCCTGCTCAACTTCATCCAGGCGCTCATCTTCTCGACCCTGATGCTGATGTACACGCTCATCGCGGTCGAGGGCCATCACGCGGAGGAGCATCCCTCGGCCGACATGGAGGAGGCGCTCGATCAGGCCTACCCGGCGGGGACGCCGGCGGCCGGCTCGGCTCACTGACAGACACGGCGCTCCGGCGCCGCGACCACCAACCATCGGCAAGCGACCCGGGTCGACCCGGGGCAAGGAGGAAGGGTTCACATGGAGCACATCGGCGCAGGTCTCGCGGCTCTCGGCGTCATCGGCCCGGGCATCGGCATCGGGATCCTGACCGGCCTCGCGGCGACCGCGATCGGCCGCAACCCCGACGCGACCCCGAGCATCCGGGCCCAGTTCATCCTCGGCGCCGCGTTCGCCGAAGGGCTCGGCGTCCTCGCCATCGTCGTGGCGATCCTCGCGATCGTCCTCAAGTAGCGGCCGGTCCGAGGAGCCTCCGTCGTGGACCTGTTCGCGATCGTCGGGGCGCTGCCCGTCGGCGGCGCCGTGGTGCCGGCCGCCGAGGAGACGTCCGGCCTGGCGATCAACGGCTTCTGGATCATCGTCTCGGCGCTCAACTTCATCGTCTTCCTGGTCGTCCTCAACCTGCTCTTCGGCGGGACGATCCGGCGGATGCTTGCCGAGCGCCGGGCGCGCATCGAGCAGGGTCTGGCCGACGCCGAGGCGGCCCGGATCGAGCGCGAGTCGTCGGGGATCCAGGCGGCCGAGGCGATGTCCCATGCCCGGCGCGAGGCCAAGGAGATCATCGATCGCGCCCAGAAGGTGGCCCAGGACACGCGCGACGCCGACATCGCCGCGACCCGCGGGGAGCTCGAGCGGATGAGGGTCAAGGCGGCCGCCGACATCGAGGCCGAGAAGCTGCGCGCGCTGGCCGACCTGCGGGCGCAGGTGGCCGACCTGGCGCTGACCGCGGCGGGCCGCGTCGTCGGCGAGACGATGAGCGACCCGCGGCAGCGCCGGCTCGTCGAGGAGTTCCTGCGCGAGTCGACCACGACCGGGTCGACCGACTGATGGCCCGACCGTCCACGGCCGCGCGACGCTACGCGGAGGCGGCCTTCGAGACCGCGCTCCGCGACGGCGCCGTCGACGCCTGGCGTCGGGAGCTCGACATGGCGGCCGCGGTCATCGCCGACCCGGTGATCGCGGAGGGGATCCACAACCCCGCGGTCGCCACCGCCGTCCGCGAGGAGGCCGTCCGCAGAGGCCTCGGCGGATCGGTCAGTCAGCCCGTCCTCAACCTCGTCCTGTTCATGGTCCGCCGCGGCCGGATCGAGGACCTGTCGCGTGTCGCGGCCGAGTTCCGGCGCCTCGACGACCGACGCAACGGAGTCACCCACGCCATCGCCACGAGCGCGACGCCGCTCGAGCCGTCCGAGGTCGAGGCACTGACCGCCCGGCTCGTGCAGATGACCGGCGGCAAGGTCGAGCTGGCCGTCGAGACCGATCCGAGCCTGCTCGGCGGCCTCGTCGTCCGGGTCGGCGACCGCCTGATCGACGGGAGCGTCCGGGGTCGCCTCGAGCGGCTGCGGAACCAGCTCGTCTCGGGCGCCCTCTAGGAGACTCAGCCAATGGCCATTCGTTCCGACGAGATCATCAGCATCATCCGGTCGGCGATCGACTCGTTCGACCAGGCGACCGAGACCCGGAGCGTGGGGACCGTCGTCGAGGTCGGCGACGGGATCGCCCAGGTCTACGGGCTCGACGGGGCGCTGTCCTCGGAGCTCCTCGAGTTCCCCGGCGGGGTGATGGGCATGGCCCTCAACCTCGAGGAGGAGACCGTCGGGGCGGTCCTCCTCGGCAACTCGACGGCGATCAAGGAAGGCGACACGGTCAAGACGACCGGGCGGGTCGTCGAGGTGCCCGTCGGGCCGGAGCTGCTCGGCCGGGTCGTCGACCCGCTCGGGCGTCCGCTCGACGACAAGGGCCCGATCAACGCCAAGAAGACCCGCCCGGTCGAGCGGATCGCCCCGGGCGTCATCGTCCGCCAGTCGGTCGACACGCCGGTCCAGACCGGGATCAAGGCGATCGACGCGCTCATCCCGATCGGCCGCGGGCAGCGCGAGCTGATCATCGGCGACCGCCAGACCGGCAAGACCGCGATCGCCATCGACACGATCATCAACCAGAAGGGGAAGGGCCTCGTCTGCATCTACGTGGCGATCGGCCAGAAGCTCTCGACGGTGGCCAACACGGTCGCCGTCCTCGAGCAGCACGGGGCGCTCGACCACACGATCGTCGTCGTCGCCGGGGCGGAGGATCCGGCACCGGTCCAGTACATCGCGCCGTACGCCGGGGTGGCGATGGGCGAGGAGATCATGGAGGTCGGCGTCAAGGTGCCCGGCCAGGGCCTGGTCAAGGACGCCCTGTGCGTCTACGACGACCTGAGCAAGCACGCCTGGGCGTACCGCGAGATGTCGCTCCTCCTCCGCCGGCCGCCGGGCCGCGAGGCCTACCCGGGCGACGTCTTCTACCTCCACAGCCGGCTGCTCGAGCGGGCGGCTCGCATGAACGACGAGAACGGCGGCGGATCGCTGACGGCCCTGCCGATCATCGAGACCCAGGCCGGCGACGTATCCGCCTACATCCCGACCAACGTCATCTCGATCACCGACGGCCAGATCTTCCTCGACACGGACCTGTTCAACTCGGGCCAGCGGCCGGCGCTGAACATCGGCATCTCCGTGTCGCGGGTGGGCTCGGCCGCCCAGACCAAGGCGATGAAGAAGGTGGCCGGGCCGCTCAAGCTCGACCTCGCCCAGTACCGCGCCCTGGCGGCGTTCGCCCAGTTCGCGTCGGACCTGGACAAGGCCACCCGCGACCAGCTGACCCGCGGCGAGAAGTTGTCCGAGGTCGTCAAGCAGCCGCAGTACCAGCCGCTCGGGGTGGACAAGCAGGTCGCGATCCTGTACGCCGCCACGACGGGCGCCCTCGACGACATCCCGACGCCGCGGGTCAAGGAATGGGAGGCCGGCTTCTACCGCTTCCTCGAGGCGGAGCGCCCGGCCATCCTGACCGAGCTCGCCGGCACCAAGACACTCACCGATGAGCTCGCATCGGCCTTCGACGAGGCGATCGCGACCTACCGCCAGAGCTTCCTGGCCTAGGCCGGGGAACCCCAGGGGACAGCGCACAGCGTGGCCAGCCAGCGTGACATCCGGCGCCGCATCGGCTCCGTCAAGAACATCAAGCAGATCACTCGGGCGATGCAGTTCGTCGCGGCGAGCAAGCTCAAGCGCGCCCAGGACGCGACGCTCGCGTCGCGCCCGTACAGCGACAAGCTCGACGAGGTGCTGGCCGATCTCGCCGTCGTCCTGAGCGGCGAGGATCACCCGCTGCTGGTCCGGCCCACGAGCGGCAAGCGGCTGATCGTCCTGATCACGACCGATCGACCACTGGCCGGCCCGTTCACCTCGAACGCGGTCCGCTTCGCGGCCCGCGAGATCACCGAGTACAGCGGCGACCTGGCGGTCGTGACGGTCGGGCGCAAGGGCCGCGACGCGATGCGCCGGGCTCGCGTGCCGATCGAGGCCCACTTCGCCGGATTCGGCGACCGGCCGACGTTCGCCGACGTGCTCCCGCTCGCCCGGCTCATCACCGACGACTACCTGTCCGGCGGGTACATCCGGATCGACATCGTCTACCCGCATTTCGTGTCGACCCTGGTCCAGCGGCCGACGCTGGCGACGCTCCTCCCGGTCCAGCCGACCGACGACACCGCCGGGATCCCGGGCAACCAGTTCATCTTCGAGCCGGATCCGGGCGCGGTCCTGGAGCAGCTCCTGCCGCGCTACGTCGCGACCCGCGTCTACCAGACGATCCTCGAGGCGAAGGCGAGCGAGGAGTCGAGCCGGATGGTGGCGATGAAGAACGCGACCGACAACGCCGAGGACCTCATCGAGGACCTGACCCTCAGCTACAACAAGGTTCGCCAGGCGAACATCACCCGCGAGATGATCGAGATCGCGACCGGCGCGCAGGCCCGCTGACGCGGGTCTCCGACGCCCTTCCCAGGAGGCAATGACGAGCATGGCGACCGCCACCAAGACCGCGACCGGCCGGGTCATCCAGATCACCGGCGCCGTCGTCGACATCGAGTTCCCGGCCGGGCAGCTGCCCTCGATCTACAACGCCGTCGAGATCGAGCGCCCGGGCCGGGAGCCGCTGACGTGCGAGGTCCAGCAGCACCTCGGGAACAACTGGGTCCGGACCGTGGCGATGACCACGACCGACGGGCTGGCCCGCGGGGTCGACGCCGTCGATACCGGCGCGGCGATCACGGTGCCGGTCGGTGAGGTCACCCTCGGGCGGGTGTTCGACGTCCTCGGCCACCCGATCGACAACCTGCCGGCCGTCAAGGTGGTCGACGAGCCTGCCGATCCATCGCGATCCCCCGGCGTTCGACCAGCAGACCACCGAGGTCGAGGTGTTCGAGACCGGGATCAAGGTCATCGACCTGATCTGCCCGTTCAAGAAGGGCGGCAAGATCGGGATCTTCGGCGGCGCCGGAGTCGGCAAGACGGTCATCATCCAGGAGCTGATCCGGAACGTGGCCCAGGAGCACGCCGGGTACTCGGTCTTCGCCGGTGTCGGCGAGCGCAGCCGCGAGGGCAACGACCTCATCAAGGAGATGACCGATTCGGGGGTCATCGCCAAGACGGCCTTCGTGTTCGGCCAGATGAACGAGCCGCCGGGCGCCCGCCTGCGGGTCGGCCTGACCGCGCTGACGATGGCCGAGTACTTCCGGGACGAAGAGGGCCGCGACATCCTCCTGTTCATCGACAACATCTTCCGGTTCACCCAGGCCGGCTCGGAGGTCTCGGCGCTCCTCGGCCGGATGCCGAGCGCGGTCGGCTACCAGCCCAACCTGGCGACCGAGATGGCCACCCTCCAGGAGCGGATCACGTCGACCAAGAAGGGCTCGATCACCAGCCTCCAGGCGGTCTTCGTCCCGGCCGACGACTACACCGACCCGGCTCCGGCCACGACGTTCGGCCACCTCGACTCGACGATCCGCCTCGAGCGCTACATCACCGAGCTCGGGATCTACCCGGCGGTCGATCCGCTCACCTCGACCTCGCGGGTCCTCGATCCGCTCGTCGTCGGGCAGGACCACTACGACGTCGCCCGCGAGACCCAGCGGGTCCTCCAGCGCTACCGCGACCTCCAGGACATCATCGCCATCCTCGGCATCGACGAGCTGTCGGAGGAGGACAAGGCGACCGTCTCGCGGGCGCGCCGGCTCCAGCGGTTCATGAGCCAGCCGTTCTTCGTCGGCGAGGTCTTCACCGGCCGGCCCGGCCGCTACGTCGCGATCAAGGACACGGTGGCCTCGTTCAAGGAGATCCTCGAGGGCAAGGCCGACGACCTGCCGGAGCAGGCGTTCTTCCTGGCCGGGACGATGGACGACGTGCGGGCCAACGCCGAGAAGCTGGCCGTCTGACGATGACCATCCGGCTCGAGATCGTCACCCCCGAACGGCTCGCCTACGCCGACGACGTCGACGCGGTGACCGTGCCCGGGATCGAGGGCGAGCTCGGGGTCCTGCCCCACCACGCTCCGCTGATCACGACCCTCGGGCTCGGCGAGCTGCGGATCCGGAAGGGTGCGACCGAGGATCATTTCGCGATCGTCGGCGGGTTCCTCCAGGTCCGGCCGGACAAGGTCGTGGTGATGGCCGAGACGGCCGACATGGCCGCCGAGATCGACCTCGAGCGGGCGCAGGAGGCTCGCCGCGAGGCCGAGCGAGCGCTCGAGGCGGGTCTCCACGAGGGCGCCGACCTGGCCGCCGCCCGGGCCGCCCTCCAGACGGCGCTCCTCCGGATCCGGGTGGCCGAGCGTCGTCACCGCGAGGGTCCGCGGCACCGCGGGTAGCTGCCCACCGTGGCCGACGCCCGCCCCTTCCACTGGGAGTTCACGCCCGAGCCGGTCGCCCGAGAGGTGTTCCGGATCGAGGGCGGTCGCCCGCTCCACGGAACGGTCGCGATCAGCGGCGCGAAGAACGCCGCCCTCAAGCTGCTCGCCGCGGCGACCCTCACCGGCGAGCGCTGTCGGTTCACCAACGTCCCGGAGATCGAGGACGTCCGGGTCATGGCCGACACCCTGCGCGACCTCGGGGTCACCGTCGATCACCCGGCCGAGAACGTCTACGAGGTCGCCTCGGGCGACGTCGAGTGGCTGTTCGTGCCGCTCGAGGCCGCGGCCAAGATGCGCGCCAGCTTCATCCTCCTGGGCCCGCTCCTGTCGCGCTTCGGCCGGGTGATCATCAGCAACCCCGGCGGCGACCGGATCGGCCGGCGGCCGGTCAACCTCCACGTCGACGCGATGCGCGCCCTCGGGGCGGAGATCGAGTACCGCAACGGCTACTACTTCGCCAAGGCTCCCGGGCGACTGCGTGGGACCGAGGTCCGCTTCCCGTTCGTGACCGTGATGGGGACCGAGAACGCGATCCTCGCCGCTGTCCTGGCCGACGGCCACACGATCATCCGCCCGGCGGCCCAGGAGCCCGAGGTCGACGACCTCATCGAGTTCCTCCGCAAGATGGGCGCCGAGGTCGAGCGGACGGCGCCCGACACGATCGAGATCGAGGGCCGCAAGCGCCTTCGCGGGGCCGACCACCGGGTCGTGCCCGACCGGATCGAGGCCGGCACGTTCGTCGTCGCGGCGGCGATCACCGGTGGACGGGTCACCCTTCAGGGCGCGCCGTGCGAGCACCTCGCGGCGTTCGTCGACGTCCTCGGGCGGGTCGGGGTGAGCGTCTCGTGCGGCGTCGACACGATCGAGGTCTCCGGCGCCGACCGGGCCGACTATCGGGCGATCGACATCGAGACCGCGCCGTACCCCGGCCTGGCCACCGACCTCCAGCCGCCGACCTGCGTGCTGCTCAGCCAGGCCCGCGGCCTGAGCCACGTCCACGAGGCGATCTTCGAGGACCGCCTCGAGTTCCTCAGCGAGCTTCGCCGGATGGGTGCCGAGGTCGAGATCCTCGACCCGCACCACGCCACGATCGGCGGACCGAGCCGGCTCCACGGGGCCGAGCTGGAGATCGGCGACCTGCGCGCCGGCGCGTCGATGATCCTGGCCGCCCTCGCGGCCGACGGCCTGTCCACGATCCACGGCGCCCACCACGTTCACCGGGGGTATGAGAACATCGGGCGCAAGTTCCAGGAGCTCGGCGCGCGGATCGAGCGCGCCGCCGAACCTGCCCAGCCCGACGCCTGAGTCGAGCGGTCCGCCAGCACGCACCTCGAAGGGAAGTCAGTCACCCACTCATGAAGATCGGCATCGACCTCGGCACGGCCAACGTCCTGGTCTACGTCCAGGGCAAGGGGATCGTCATCCAGGAGCCGTCGGTCGTCGCGGTCGACGACCAGAACCGGATCGTCGCGGTCGGCGAGGACGCCCGCGAGATGATCGGCCGGACCCCCGGCAACATCCAGGCCATCCGCCCGATGAAGGACGGGGTCATCGCCGACTACGTGATCACCGAGGCCATGCTCAGCCACTTCATCGCCAAGGTGAAGAAGGGCCGGGTCAGCTTCACCAAGCCGGACGTGATGATCAGCGTGCCGGCCGGTGTCACCTCGGTCGAGAAGCGGGCCGTCCGTGACGCGGCGCTCAAGGCCGGCGCCGGCGAGGCGTACCTCATCGAGGAGCCCCTGGCCGCTGCCATCGGCGCCAACGTCCCGATCAGCGGGCCGACCGGGAACATGGTCATCGACATCGGCGGCGGGACGAGCGAGATCGCCGTGATCGCTCTCGGCGGGATCGTCGTATCGACCAGCCTGCGCATCGGCGGCAACAAGTTCGACGAGGCGATCGCCACGTACATCCGCAAGAAGTACAACCTGATGATCGGCGACCGGACGGCCGAGGACGTCAAGATCCAGATCGGGACCGCCCTGCCGCTCGAGCGCGAGCTCCAGATGGAGGTCCGCGGTCGCGACCTCATCGCCGGCCTGCCGCGGACGATCCCGATCACCAGCTCCGAGGCGATGGAGGCGATCGAGGCACCGCTCCAGCAACTCGTGTCCGCCGTCCGGCTGGTCCTCGAGCAGACCCCGCCCGAGCTCAGCTCGGACATCATCGACAAGGGCATGGTGATGTCCGGCGGCGGCTCCCTGCTGCGCAACATCGACAAGCTCCTGACCCAGGTGACCGGCGTCCCCTGCCACGTCGCCGAGAACCCCCTCGACTGCGTCGCGCTGGGAACCGGCATCGCCCTGGAGCACTTCGACTTCTTCAAGAAGTCCCTCGTCCAGCAGGTCTGACCCGCGTGCCCCACGCCACCATCCGCTCTCCCGTCCCGGGGGTGGTGGCCCCACCGGCGCGAGTCACGGTCAAGCCCATCCGGCCCGTCGCCGGGGTCCGTGCTCCCGACCGGGGGGTGGTCGGCCCGCTGGTGGAGCGAGTCAGGGCGAAGACATGTTGAGCGGAGCCAGCGGGACGCCCACCGCCCCTCGGCCACGCGCCTTCGTCGACCTCCACTGCCATACCCGCGGCAGCTTCGACTCCCTGAGCGATCCCGCCGCCGTCATGCGGGCGGCCCAGAGCCGCGGCCTGACCCACCTCGCGATCACCGACCACGACCGGATCGATGTCGCCCAGCGCGCTCGTGACGACGCGCCGCCGGGCCTCACGATCATCGTCGGATCGGAGGTGAGGACCCTCGACGGCGACCTCATCTGCCTGTTCCTCGAGCGACCGATCCCGCCCGGCCTGCCGGCCGCCGAGGCGATCGCTGCGGCCCGCGAGCAGGGTGGCCTGGTCGGGATCCCTCACCCGTTCGACCGGTTCCGCGGCTCGCTCCTCAACGACCCCCGCCTCGAGGATCTCGCCGGTCGGGTCGACTGGGTCGAGACGTGGAACGCCCGGCTCGTCGGCCGGGGCGGCAACGAGCGGGCGGCCGAGTTCGCCCGGGCCCATGGGCTGCCCGGGGTCGCCGTATCCGACGCCCACACGACCCTCGAGGTCGGGGTCGCCTACACGGTCCTCGACGGCGACCCGTCCACGCCGGCGGGGCTGCTCGAGGCGCTGGCGACCGCCGCGATCGTCCCGGCTCGGGCATCCTATGCGGCGAGGGCGATCACACCGGTGGCCAAGCTCGTCCAGCGCCTGCGCGGCAACGGGCGGGTGAAGCCAGGACGTCCGGGCGCCGCGGATGCTGGGATGGACGATCGATGACAGGTGACCTGCCGCGCGGGCCGGAGCGCCCGGACGCGTCGTCCGACGAGCAGGTGAGCGCCGACCAGCTGTCGCTGGTCCGGCGGCTTCGCCAGCCGAGGACGATCGTGTCCATCGTCCTGCCGCTCGCCCTCCTCGTCCTGTTCGCGCGGGCGCTGCCGGGGTTCAAGCTCGACGAGCTGCCCGGCTACCTCGGCCAGTCCAACAAGCTGCTCCTGCTCGGCGCGCTCGTCGTCTTCTACCTCGGCTTCCCGCTGCGCGGACTGCGCTGGGCGATCCTCATCCGGGGAACGGGCTTCGGGCTCAAGGTCCGCGACTCGACCGAGATCATCTTCATCTCGTGGCTGGTGAACTGCCTCGTCCCGGCCAAGCTCGGCGACGTCTACCGGGCATACCTGCTGAAGATCAACAGCCCGGTCTCGCTCAGCCGGACGTTCGGGACGGTGTTCATCGAGCGGATCCTCGACCTGTTCGCGATCGTCGTGCTCGGCCTGGCGTCCGGTTTCATCAGCTTCCGGAAGGGCCTGCCGCCGGACGTCCAGATCGTCTTCGCGATCGGCGTCGTGCTCGTCATCATCCTCGCCGCCGGGCTCCTGACGATGCGCAACTTCGGGCGCCGGATCATCGTCCGCCTGCCGCTGCCGCACCGGGTCGTCGAGTTCTACGATCGGTTCGAGGAGGGGGTCTTCTCCGCGGTCGGGATGCGCGCCCTGCCCGGGCTGGTCGTGCTCACTGGGCTGATCTGGACGACCGAGGCGGTGCGCCTCTTCCTGGTCGTCCGCGCCCTCGGCTTCCAGGACGTCCTGATCGGGCCGAGCGGTGCGTTCTTCGTCGCTCTGACCGGGTCGCTCCTGACCGCCGTCCCGTTCACCCCGGCCGGGATCGGCGTCGTCGAGGCCGGCGTCGTGGCCGTCCTGACCCTGGTCTACAACGTGCCCCCGACCGAGGCACTCGCGATCACCCTGGTCGACCGCGCGATCAGCGTCCTGTCGATCATCCTGCTGGGCAGCATCGCCTATGCGATCTCGCCGCTCCGTCGTGGTCGCGGGATCCAGGAGGCTCGACCGGGCCAGGTCGGATCGTCGGCCTGACCTCCGAACGCGGCTCCCCTCGTGGGACGCGCACCACGTGAGGTGCGCCGTGGCACCGCCGTCGACGCGTCGCCGCACCCCGCGGGCCGACCGGACCTCGGCGGACCGCACCCGACCCGCCCTTGCCGCGCTCCGGTCGTCGTCAACGGACCGGTACGAACGGGTGATGGGGGGGCACCACCTGCCGGTCGATAGTTTGGCCTGTGACCCCGGGAACGGCCCGGCCTCGCCAACGGAGCGAACCAGGCAGCCGATGACGACTCAGAACGGCCGAGCGTTCAACGAATGGCTTCGAGCCCAGCTCAAGGCCAAGAAGATGTCGCAGCGTCAACTCGCCCAGCAGTCGGGCGTGGATCACTCGACGATCTCGCGTCTCATCCGGGGCGATCGGATGCCGTCGCTCGGCACCGCGACCAAGTTGGCCCGGGGCCTGCGCGAGCTGCGCGACGACGCCGACACCCCGCAGTACCTCGGCCTGATGTCGTCCGGCTCGGCCAATCCGACCGCCCGGGTCGAGTACGCCCTGCGCGCCGACGACGTCCTCGGCGAGCCGCAGGTCCGCCAGATCATGGAGTACTACCTCGCCGTCCGCATGCGCCGGCTCGGTCGGACGTACGGGCCGCCGAGCGAGCCCGCCCGGCAGCCGATCTCGTCGCCGTACCTCCGCGGCGGTGGCGCGGCTCCCAGCCCGGTCGGGGCAGGCAGCGCGACCGGCCCGATCGGCGGTCCGGCCCGCATCGGGGCCGTCCGAACCACCAGCCGCCCTCCGTCGGGGCGCCCGACCAGCCGCTACTGACCAGACGACTCTTGTCCGACCCGGATCCTCCCTCCACGTCCGGGTCTCGGGGATCGCGAACGCCGGCCACTGGGGGGCCGGCGTTCGCCTTTGTCCGGAGGACGCCGGCCCTCGGTCACGGGCCCGGCAGGTAGACCGAGATCGTCCGCCCCGGCGCCGGCTGCCAGCGGTCGACGAGGTGAGGCGCCGCCTGGCCGGCGAGCCGGCCCGGCGAGGCGAGGAACGAGTCCTCGGCGACCCCGCCGCAACCCGCGACGAACAGCGCGTCGCAGACGATCACGACAGTCGTGGACGAAGGATCCGCTGAGACGTCGACGGCGCCGGGGTGGTCCCTCTCGATCGGGAAGCGGTAGGCGTCGGCCGACTTGAACTCGGGGAGCGAGACGAAGACGGCCGCCCTCCCGCCGAGCGCCGCCACGATCCGCTCGCCGGCGGCCTGCGCGGCCGGCCAACCCCCGTCGACGGCGACACCCGGTGGCCAGGTGGCGACGTTCCAGGCGAGGAGGACGGCCAGGGCGGCGACGACGACGGTCCGGGCCACGCCCGGGGGGACGTCCTGCCGGCTCTGCCGCCGGGTGGCTTCGACGTCCACGCCGGCGTCGACGTCCACGCCGCCGTCGGCCGACGCCGGGACGCCTCTCCAGACGGCAGCCACCCCCAGCCCGAGCGCGACGAACACGATCGGGTCGAGGAACGCGTGGTAGTGGTCGACCGGGAGCGGCGTGACCGAGGACAGCCCGGGCGCCGCGAAGACGAGGACGAGCCAGCCGAGGACGAGCGTCGCCGCCAGCCAGCGGGCCGCCATCCGCTCCCGCCCTGGTCCCTGCCCGATCCGCCAGGCCAGCCCGGTGGCGACGAGGACGCCGGCCACGACGCCGATCACCAGGCCGTCGGTGAGCAGCCCGGTCAGTGGCCAGGCGATGATCCGCAGCCCGACGAACAGGAGTCGGGCCGGCAGCGCGATCGACACACCGGTCCCGCCCGAGGTGATGAGGGCCAGGACCCCCCTGGTCCCGATCAGGTCGTGACTCAGCTCGTAGATCGCGAGTGGGACGTGGCCGAGCAGGACGATCGCGACGCCGGCCAGCCCGGCCAGCCGGAGCCGGCTCCGCTCCGGCCCGCGCGGTGTGACCCGCCAGGTCGCCACCCACAGCCCGACGACCGGGGGGAGGAGGGCGATCCCCAGGACGTGACACTGCATCGTCACGAGAACGCCGATCGCCGCCACGAGCCACCAGCGGGCGCGACCGGTCGTCCTGGCCCGCCACGCGCCGGCCAGCGCGACCGCGCTCGACAGGGCGACCAGGTTCGGGTTCCAGATGAAGGTCGACTCGTCGATCGCGCTCGATGAGACGGCCATGGCCAGGCCAGCGGCGAACCCGGCCACGGACCCGGCGATCGACCTCGCCAGCCACCAGGTGACGACGATCGCCGCGACGCTCCCCAGGGCGATCTCACCGACCACGACCGTCGGGTCGGTACCCGACAGGAAGGCGGCCGGCGCCAGGAGGTAGTAGTAGAGGGCGCCATGGTGGAACTGGCCGATCGACGTCGGCGGCCCGAGGAGGGGGATCGTGCCGTCCCTGACGAGGTCGAGGAGGACGAGCATGTCACGACCCTGGTCGGCATCCCAGGTGCCCCGGCCGGGCAGACCGACGAAGCGCACGGCCGCGGCCAGGGCGACCAGTGCCAGCAGGCCGATGAGCTCCCGCCGGGAGACCCGGGTCGGACTCACTCTCGCTTCCTCGGGTCGCCCGAGGCGTGGACGACCTGTCCGACCGGCACCGACTCGGCGTCTTCGTCGGGTTCGTGGGCCGGGTGGGCCCGCGCCCGGCTCCCGCGCAGGTTCATCGCCTCGGGCGGCAGGTCGGCCAGCGGGCGCCCAGCCATGAGGTCGCGGACCCGCGCCGCGTTGATCGCGTCGTAGCCCTCGTCCATCCCGGGCGTCTCGAGGTAGTAGGTCACCCGGACGAGCCGGGGGTCGCACAGGAGGGCGCGCAGGCCGGCCGCCCCGATCGAGCCCGCCCCGACGTGCTCGTGACGGTCCGCCCGCGAGCCGAGCGCGGCCCGCGAGTCGTTGAGGTGGATCAGCGCCAGCCGATCGAGGCCGATGAGCCGGTCGACCTCGCCGATCAACCGGTCGACCGCGGCCGGATCGGAGATCGGATACCCCGCGCCCCACAGATGGGCGGTGTCCAGGCAGACCGCCACCCTCCGGGCCGGAACGCCCCGAGCGCCGATCGCCTCGAGGATGGCCGCGATCTCCTCGAGGCTCGAGCCTAGACCGTCACCACTGCCGGACGAGTTCTCCAGGACGAGCGTCGCGCCATCCGGCGCATCGTCCACCTCGCCAAGGACCCGGCTGATCCCGTCGGCGAGACGAGCGATCCCGGTCTCGACGTCCGTCCCCTGATGCGACCCGATGTGAGCGTTGACGAAGCGCGCCGCGAACGACGGCGCCACCTCGAGCTCCGAGCGGAGGACGGCCGCCGATCGCTCGATGAACGTCGGGTCGGAGCCGGCCAGGTTCACGAGATAGGAGGCGTGGATCGCGATCGGGCCCATCCCGAGCTCGGCGAGGCGGGCACGGAACGCCGGCAGCTCCCTTGGCGGGTCGGTCCGCCGCCGCCAGGCGGTCGGGTTGTCAGCTGAAGACCTGGAGCGTGTCGAGCCCGATCTCGTGGGCCCGCTCGACCGCCCGGACCATCCCGTGACCGAGCGGCAGGTGGGCGCCGATCCGTCGGCTGTCGGGTTCCATCGGCGCATCGTACGGTCTGGCGACCCGATCGCGCGGGTCCGACCCCTGGCCGGAGTGGCGTGCTACGGTCCGTCTCGTGGAGCGCCTGGCATACGAGGACAGGGTCGTCCGGTCGTTCATCCGGGATGAGCGGCTGGTGTCGATCCCGGCCCGCGACAAGAAGCGGCGGGTCATCCTGCGCTACCTGGTGGAGCGCTGCTTCCCGGAGGATCGGGCCTACCCGGAGAGGGAGGTCAACCAGCGTCTCGCGCTCTACCACCCGGACGTGGCCGCGCTCCGACGCTACCTGGTCGAGAGCGGACTGATGACCCGCGCGGCGGGCGAGTACCGGCGGACCTGACGAGGCCCCGAGACCGGGGCGGCGGACTCTCAGCCGGCCCGGGCGGGCCGGTCCCGCCCCGCGGGCGAAGTCCCCGCGGGGCCACTCGGCGCGTAGGCTCCGCCGACGATCGGCTCGATCAGGCCGAGGTCGCCGTCGTCGCGCCGATAGAGGACGGCCAGGCGCTCGGTCTCGGCGTTGACGAACAGGAAGAAGCCGTGACCGAGCTCCTCCATCTCGGCGATCGCATCTTCCTCGAACATCGGCTCGATGCCGAACCGCTTGGTCTTGACCACCCTTCGCGGACGACTCGCCTCGGCGGTCCCGTCGGCGATCTGGCGGAGGAGCTGCTTCTCCTCGATCGGCCGAGCCCGCACGCGTGGCTTCTCGCGGTGGTCGACCGCCTGGCGCTCCATCTTGTCGACGACGGTGTCGATCGCGGCCTGGTGGCTGACCGCCGCGGCGCGGCTGCGCAGGGTCCGCCCGTCGATCACCAGGGTGACCTCGACGATCCGCGAGTCATCCTGGCTGCGGTGTTGCTCGACCGACAGCTCGACCAGGGCATCGCTCCGGTCATCGAGGATCCGTTCGAGTCTGGCGAGCTTGCGCTCGGCGTAGCGGCGGACGGAATCGGGGACCTCGATGTTCTTGCCCTTGACGATCGTCCTCACGGAAGACCTCCCCGAAGCGCTTCGCGCGCCGGTCGTCGTCGTGACGGTGACGCCGGAGGCGCGCCACGATTGGTGAGCTCGACGCACCTTGAGTATAGGCGCCGCCCCAAGAGGTCGGCCGCGGATCGACGGGCCGGGCGGGCCCCCGCAGGCCTCGGGGATCGTCGTTCGCACCTGCGCTCACCGCTCGCGGGCGATGGTCAGGCCAGAGACCGCCAGCGCGCCGGCGGCCATCAGGACCTCGCCGCACGCCGCCAGCGTCGAGCCGGTCGTCACGACGTCGTCGACCAGGACCACCCAGCGACCGCGGGGCGAGATCCGGGCCGGGGCGCCGCCACGGTCCTGTCTGAGACGGAACGCTCCGGACACGTTCGCGGCCCGGCTGGCTCGGTCGAGACCGAACTGGGCGACCGTCCGGCGATGCCGCTCGAGGAGCGTCGCCATCGGGAGGCCGAGCCTCTCAGCGACGACTCGGGCGAGGAGGGCGGCCTGGTCGTAGCCACGCTGGCGAGCCCGCTCGGCGTTGACCGGGACCGGGACGACGAGGTCGCCGCCGGCGCCCGCCCGGCGCCACCGCTCGGCGGCGGCTTCACCGAGCGGAACGGCCAGCCGCTGCTCGCCGGTGTACTTGAGGGCGTGCAACGCGGCCCGCACGGTCCCGGTGAACGGCGCCGCCCACTCGAGCTGGACGAGCGGCGCCGGCAGGACCGTGGGTAGGCCGATCGGCGCGCCCGGCGGACGTCCGAGCCGGACCTCCAGGGCGACGCGGCAGGCGCGACAGATCGGTTCGCCCTCGCGGCCGCAACCGGGGCATGTCGCCGGCAGGGCCAGGTCGAGGAGGCTGGCCGTCAGCCGCCGAGGTCGCACCGCGAGATGCTCTCAGGCCGCTCTTCACCCGCGATCACCCGGAGCGCGGCGGCTCCGATGCGGCACGAGTCGCTGGGCCTAGCCCTGGGCGGCGTCCTCGAGCAGGATGCGGTCGCCGACCGAGGTGGCCGTGCGATCGATCGTGCCGACGGGCAACTCGAGCGCGCCCTTCGCGCCCCGGACGTACCAGACGATGCCTCGCCACGGCGGCAGGGATCGGCGGACGCCGACGACCTCTCGTGAGCCATCCTCGGGCGAGGGCCGGCCGACGAACACGCAGTCGATCGGGAAGCGCATGAACATCATGTGGATGCCGTTGCCGCCGGGCAGCCACAGACCGGCGCCGTCGGCCAGGCCCGGGCGGCCCATCAGGCCCATGAACCGGGCCCACAGGGTATCGGCCGACTCGACCGAGTCGGCCAGTCGGCCGCCGCGGGTCAGGTTCGCCGCCCGCAGCGTCATCGGACCACCGCCGATCCCGCTCACGTCGCGCATCCGCCGACGCGGCCGCGTGCGCCCTATGGCGTCTTCAGGTTCTTGACGATGAGGATGATCGCCGGCCCGAGGATGACGATGAACAGCGACGGGAAGATGCAGCCGACGAGCGGGAAGAGCATCTTGATCGGCGCCTTGGCGGCCATCTCCTCGGCGCGCTGGCGGCGCTCGATGCGGAGCTGCTCGGACTGGACCTGGAGGACCTTCGAGATCGACACGCCGAGCTGCTCGGCCTGGATGATCGCCCCGATGAAGTTGGTCAGCGGCACGACCTCGGTCCGCGGGATCATGTCACGGAGCGCCTCGCGCCGCGACTTCCCGACCCGGACCTCGGCCAGGGCGCGGCGGAACTCGTCGGACAACGGACCCTTGAGCTTCTCGACGACCTTGGCCAGGGCGGCATCGAAGCCGAGGCCTGCCCGGACGGAGATCGTCAGGAGGTCGAGGGTGTCCGGGATCATGATCAGGATCGCCTTCTGGCGGGCTCGGATGCGCCGCCCGAGCCAGAACTCGGGCGCGACGAAGCCGACCAGGCCACCGACCATCGCGCCGATGATCCCGCCGACGATCCCCATGTTCATGATCGCCAGGAACAGGAGGAAGAACAGGATCGAGAAGATGATCGTGAAGATCCCCTTGATCCCGAGCCACTCGGTGACGCCCAGGTCGCCCGGGTTCCCGGCCAGCGCCAGGCGCTTCTGGGTCCGGTCGCCGAACGACTGACTGGTCACCCGGCCCGACGGCGCCCGACATCCGGCCGGCCAGCGGGCGGAGGGTCCGCTCGATGAATGGCTGCTGAAGCTCGAGCTCCTCGAGGTTCTTGGCCTGCATCGTCCCGAGCTGGGTCAGCCGGGCCTGGACCGGGTCGACCGATCGGCCGCCGACCAGTCCGAAGAAGATCAGCAGGATCGCGGCGGCCGCGACGGCGGCGACGATGAGGGGCAGGACCATGGCGTCAGACCTCGATGTCGACGATCCTACGGATCGCCATGAAGCCGAGGAACATCATGAACCCGCCGAATGCCAGGATGAGGACGCCGACGGGAAGCCCGCCGACCGCCACAGTCTTGTCGAACATCGGCTCCATGAAGCTCGGGGCCGCGATGAACAGGAACAGGGCAAGGCCGATCGGCAGGAACCCGACGACGTAGCCCGACAGTCGCTGCTGGGCCGTCAGCGTCCGGATCTCGCCCTTGATCCGGACCCGCTCGCGGATGGTGAACGCGATCGAGTCGAGGATCTCGGCCAGGTTGCCGCCGACGGTGTGCTGGATGGAGATGGCGGTCGCCATCAGCTCGAGGTCATCCGACCGGACCCGGCGGACCATGTTCTCGAGCGCCTGGTCGAACGGAAGGCCCAGGTTGACCTCGCGGATGACCCGGCCGAACTCCGTCGAGACCGGAGGGCGCGACTCGCGCACGACCATCTCGATGGCCTGCAGGAACGACGACCCGGCCCGGAGCGCGTTGGCGATCAGGGTGATCGTGTCCGGAAGCTGCTTGTTGAAGGCGTTCAACCGGCCGCCCTTGCGGCGCCCGAGCCAGAACCGCGGCAGCCAGGCGCCGACGAGGGCCCCGACGACCAGCAGGAGCGGGCTGCCGAGGGCCGAGAAGACGACCGACAGCAGGAGCATGACCACCGGCACGCCGACGATCGACAGACCCCAGATGAACAGGAACTCGCTCGGCTTGAGCTTGAGGTCGGCACGCGCCAGGTCGCGCGACAGGTTGGCCCCGAAGTCGCGCTGCTCGACGACCTTGTTGAGGTTGGCGAGTGCCTGGCTCTGAGCGATGAGGTCCGAGATCGGGCCCTGACCGGTCGACACCACCTTGGCCTTCTCGGGCTTCCCGGAGGCGTATCGCTCGAGGCGCGCGCTGATGCCCGAGCTGCCACCGGACGACGCGAGGCCGAACGCGATGAGCAGGATGGCGAGGGCGGTGATGCCGGCTACGACGAGCGTCATCTGCTCCACGTCAGTGCCTCCTGATTCCCGGCCGTCAGTAGGTGAAGCCGAACAGGCCCGGGGGCAGGTGGATGCCCTGGGTCTCGAACTTCTCGACGAACTTCGGCCGGATCCCGGTCGGCTTCAGTCGCCCCTGGATCTTGCCTTCGACGACGCCGGTCTGCTCGAAGACGAACACATCCTGCATCACGATGACGTCACCTTCCATGCCCTGGACCTCGGTGATGTTGGTGATCTTCCGGGTGCCGTCCTTGAGCCGGCTCTGCTGGACGATGAGGTCGACCGCCGAGGCGACCTGCTCGCGGATCGCCCGCAGCGGCAGGTCCACGCCGGCCATCAGGACCATCGTCTCGAGACGGGACAGCATGTCCCGTGGCGAGTTGGCGTGGCCGGTCGACATCGAGCCATCGTGGCCGGTGTTCATCGCCTGGAGCATGTCGAGGGCCTCGCCCGATCGGCACTCCCCGACGATGATCCGGTCGGGCCGCATCCGGAGCGAGTTCCGGACGAGCTCGCGGATCGGGATCGCGCCCTTGCCCTCGATGTTCGGCGGGCGCGACTCGAGGGTCACCACGTGCTCCTGGCGGAGCTGGAGCTCGGCGGCGTCCTCGATGGTGATGATCCGCTCGTCGTTCGGGATGAACGACGACAGGACGTTCAGGGTGGTCGTCTTGCCCGAGCCGGTGCCGCCGGACACGAAGAGGTTCAGGCGGGCCTCGACGCAGGCCTTGAGGAAGTCGAACATGTCGGCGGTCGCGGTCCCGAACCGGATCAGGTCGTCCACCGTGAAGGGGGAGGCGGAGAACTTCCGGATCGTGATGACCGGCCCGACGAGCGACAGCGGGGGGATGATCGCGTTGACGCGCGAGCCGTCCGTCAGGCGGGCGTCGACCATCGGCGACGACTCGTCGACGCGGCGACCGATCGGGGCGATGATCCGATCGATGATCCGCATCACGTGGTCGTCGTTCTGGAAGACGACGTTCGTGAGCTCGAGCTTGCCCGAGCGCTCGATGTAGACCTGGCGCGGCCCGTTGACCATCACCTCGGTGATGCTCTCGTCGCGCAGGAGCGGCTCGAGCGGGCCGAGGCCGATGATCTCATCGGTGATCTGCTCGAGCATCCGGACCCGCTCGGCCCGGGTCAGGGCGAGGCCTTCCTCGTCGATGACCTTGCCGAAGATCTCCTCGATCTGGCGCCGGACCTCGACCTGGTTGGACAGGTCGAGCTTCGGGTCCAGGTCCTGGATGACCCGGTTCTGGATCCGGAACTTGACGTCCCGGAAGGACTCCCGCACGGGGCCCTGGGACATCAGCCGGGTGGACTGCGCCGGCGGCGGCGTGCCGGCCCCACCGCCGGGCGCTCCGCCGGTCGGTGCCGGAAGGTTCTCCCCGGGCGCCCCGGGGGACGAGCCAGGTCGAGCGCTCTCGATCCGCTTGAGGAGGGACATCGCCTTACACCCCTTCAGGCCCCGAGGGGCCGACTGCTACCGCCATGCGAACAGCGACTTGCGAGAGCCCTGCTTGGAGTCCTCGGAGACCGCCGCCTTGCGCTCGCCACCGGTGATGGCGGTCGCCAGGCGAAGGACGTCCTGGGAGACCTGGGCTTCCCGGTTTGACAGGACGAACGGCACGCCGCGGTTCAGGGCGTAGACGACGCTCCGCCCGTCGCTCACGATCGTGTGATCGACCTTCCGCCCGATCGAATGCTCGACGTCCGCGACGCGGATGCCGAGGGTCGAGTCGGCGCGATTGAGGATGAGCTTGATCTTGGAGCCCTCGTAGCCGAGCTGGTCGGCGACCTCCAGGAAGAGTCGGATGTTCTTGATGCTCGTGATCTCGAGGGTCAGGGCCGTCAGGATCACGTCGGCCGCGTCGAGGATGGCCAGGGTCGTGTCGCTGAAGTTGGCCGTGCAGTCGACGACGACGAGGTCGTTCGTCGCCCGCAGCGCCTCGAGGATCTTGCGCACCCCGGCCGGGGTGATCATCTCGGCCATCTCGGGCGACGGCGGGGCCAGCAGGACCCGGACACCCGACGAGTGGTTGATGACGAACGTGTCGATCGACTCGGGCTCGCCGCCGGCCTCGAGCTCGGGGACCAGGTCGGCGATCGACTTGTTCTTCGGGTTGAGGTTGAGCAGGACCCCGACGTCGCCGAACTGGAACGAGCCATCGACGAGGACGGTCTTCTGGCCGAGCTCGGAGGCGGCCGCGACGGCGAAGTTGACGGCGATCGTCGTCCGACCGACCCCGCCCTTCGGGCTGAACACGGCGACGACCTGGCCGGGCTCGCGGTCGTGCCCGGCCGCGTGGGCGGCCTTGGCTGCGGCGGCGGTGGTGATCGTGATCCGGCCCTGCTTCTCGCGCTCGCGCGTGTAGACCTGGCGGATCGAGGCGGTCAGCTCGTCGCTGCTGAACGGCTTGACCAGGAACTCCCGGGCGCCGGCGAGCATCGATCGGCGGAGGTAGTCCGCCTCGCCCTGGACCGACATCATCACGACCGCCGCGGTCGGGACCTCGGCCGCGAGCTGCTCGGTCGCGGCGATCCCATCCATGTCGGGCATGTTGATGTCCATCAGCACGACATCCGGGCGGAGCCGCCCGGCCATCTCGAGTGCCTGGCGACCGGAGTCGGCCGCACCGACCACCTCGATGTCGCTCTCGAACCCGAGGAGCTTCGTCAGGTGGTCGCGCGTCTCGGCGATGTCGTCGACGATGAGGACCTTGATCGTGTCTGCCATGTCCGGCGTTCAGCCTTCGGTGCTCGTCGGTGGTTCGATGGATGGGTGGGTCTGGTTTCCGGTCGCTGGAGCGGCGGACGGGCGCGGGATCCGATCGGATCTGGCGCCCGTCGCCGGCTTCAGCCCGGGGGTCGCAGCGGGTGGCGCTGGCCGAGAGTGGCGATGTCCAGCGCCTCCCGTCACTCGCCTACTTCTTCGGGAGGATCGCCTCGACGACCTGCGGCGGAAGGACGCCGTACTCATCGACGAGGGTCTTCAGGATGATGCCACTGGTCGGGTCGAGGCCCGGTTCGGTCGTGTTCCCCGCGTCGTCGACGTAGTCCTTCGGCGACCGGAGCACGAGGCTGATACAGCCGTCCGTCTGGGCGTACTTGATGACTTCGGACTGCTGGGCCGTGACCGCCAGGACGACGATCTCCTGCTGCCCGTTCAGGGTGGTGCCGCCGCCACCAGCGGCCGGCGACGCCTGCGGCTGCCCGTTGGTCGTCGTGGTCGGAGGAAGCAGCGTCGAGACGACCTGCATGTTCTGCAGGAGCATCTTGACGGTGATGCTCGACAGGCCCGCGACCGGGGTCACGGTGTCGGTCGTCGGGTCCACGGTCACGACCGGGAACGACGCCCCGCAGCCACCGCCGCCGAAGCCGACCACCGCGTCGACGCGGTCGCCGACGTTGATCAGCGTGCCGACGCCGGTGACCTGGTCGACCTGGAGCGACTGGGCGCGGAGGCCCTTGGCCAGGAGCGGACCGGGTGGCGTGCCGACGCCCAGTGTGGCGAACATCGTCTTGGTGATCTGCGCGTTGGCGACGATGTTGGCCCGCGCGATCTGGCCGATCACCTGCGACGCGTCGCCATAGGCGTCGGTCGCGCGGTTGTCCAGCAGCACCTTGTGGGTGGTCAGCATGTCCGCGCGGACCTGCGTGCCGAGCGGGATGTCCACCGCCGCGATGACGGTGTCCGCATCGGTCGCTTGGGTGGGCTGCGACGTGCCCGTGTTCCCACTGAACAAGAAGACGATCGCGACGAATGCGACAGCCGCGAGGACGACCCCGACAAGCAGGATCAACCGGTTCGATCTCTTCAAAGCCACTCTCCCCAGCCGTGTGACAGGTGGCACCACTGTAGCATCGGGCAAAGGGCGCGCGACTATACCAAAGGGCTAGGACCATTAGGAGGAAATGGCCAGAAAAGGAGCACGATCCGTGCATGGAACGGGCTTCTCGGCCGGTGAGCCCCCGGCCGCCCGGGTGCCCGGTCGAGGCCGACCCGGGGGCCTCCCGGGGGCCGGAGAATCGACCGAGCGGCCCCCCGATCGAAGGGCCGCTCGATGGTGGTCGCCGGGCCGGGCGAGCCGGCGCCGGTACGGTCTAGACCGAGTTGCCGACCCTGCTCAGGATGGCGCTGATCTGGCTGCCCAGGAAGAGCAGGGCGAGGATAGCGACGATCGCGATGAGGGCAAGGATCAGCGCGTATTCCGCGAGACCCTGGCCTCGATCATCGGATCGGGATGATGCGATGAGTCCGCTGAACAACGACAACACCGATATCGAGTCCTCCTTTCCTCGATCGTCCCCGACGCGCTACGGGGCGTCCCGCGGGGTGGCCCGGCGCCGATCGGGTGGCGGCTGGGCTGCGGTCCCGGTGGGAGCGCCACACTATGGGCCGGTCCGGTAGGTGTCAATACGGAGAGGGCGGTAGGTGCCGAGCCCGGCACCGGCCGGCGAGGGCATCGACCGGGCGAGGAATTGACCGACGCCGGGCCCTGGTGGGTCCCGGCGCCGGTTCGATCGTCAGCTGGACCGCGTCGGTGGTCGACGCGGTCGATCCGTGTCGGTCGTCAGACCGAGTTGCCGACGGTGCTCAGGATCGTGCTGATCTGGCCGCCCAGGAAGAGCAGGGCGAGGATCGCGACGATCGCGATGAGGGCAAGGATCAGCGCGTATTCCGCCAGACCCTGGCCTTCCTCGCGGCCCCTGGGATCGACGATAGCGATAAGTCCCGACATCGTGGTTCGATGACCTCCTTTCTCCCCGGGATCCCCTCCTGAGGCGAGCGGCCGTCCGGCCACCGGCCGCGATCCGGGTCGTGGCGGGCACTCGACTCCGGTGGGAGGGCAACAGTAGGAGCGACCTCGCCGGCGGTCAAGAGGATTCCGGCCCTGCGACTCGGCCCCGGGAATCGATCGACGCCGGACCCTCGAGGGGCCCGGCGTCGGGTCGTTGTGTCGTGAGCCGGATCGGTCGCCCGCCGGCTCCCGTCGTATCGGTGCTAGACCGAGTTGCCGACGGTGCTCAGGATCGTGCTGACCTGGCCGCCCAGGAAGAGCAGGGCGATGATCGCGACGATCGCGATGAGGGCGAGGATCAGCGCGTACTCAGCGAGCCCCTGGCCCTTCTCGTCGCGGTTCAGCCACGCGAGGAACGAGTTGATGAGCGCCATGCCGTGAGGCCTCCTGGATGATTGCACACCCCCAGTCGAGGGCGTCGTGAATATACGGGTCGCCGATCTCGGGAACGCCATTAGCCAATTGGTACCGGGGGAGGGGGGCCCGTTCGTCGCCTAGGGCAGCTGACCGCTGAGCCAGCCCAGGACGGCCGCGATCTGGTCGTCGAAGAAGACGAGCAGGACGACGATGAGCAGGGCCGCCAGCCCGAGGATGATCCCGTACTCGACCAGGCCCTGTCCGATCGAGGCCCCGACCGGGGGGCTCGTCGGCCTGCCCGCCAGTCATCCGGCGCTTCGCCTCAGCCGGCCGGCGGGATGTCGACGAGGATCCGGACCTGCGACCCGTCGTTCGACAGCTCCGCCGCGCGCCCCGAGGGTCGCCGCCCGTGCCTGGACGTCTCGCCAGGACTTGGCCGGCAGGGCGACCGGCGCGACGGTGGCCGCCGCCGCCGCGGCGCTGCTCCGTGCGCCGCTCGTCGATCATCGCCGCCAGCGCCGCCGGCATCTCGGGCTCCGGCTTCGCCTCGCCCGCGCAGGCGTCCCGGCCCGGCCGCTCTCCGTCTCGCCCGCGGCGGATCGCCGGGGACGCCCTCGCTCGGCCCGGCCTCGGTCGGTTCGCGGACCGACCGGACGAGCGCCTCGAGCGAGTCCTTCGCCCAGTCGAGGCGCAGGACCACCCGCTCCGGGCGTCCGGCCAGGTAGCCCGCCAGCGCCTCCTCGACCATCCGGAAGATGCCCGCTCTCGAGCTCCATCGGCAGCCGCCGATCGGTGCCCATCGAGTCGAAGTCGACCGGGATCCCGGCCCGCCGGCCCCGGTCGCGGGCGGACCGCCGGAGCGTGGGCACGAGCCCCAGGTCGTCGAGGACCATCGGCCGGACGTCGAAGATGAACGACTTCGTCGCGTCGAGGGTGGACTGGACCATCGCGATCAGCTCGCGCGTCTCCGGCCTCGCGGCCGCCGGATCGCTGGCGATCAGTCGTTCGACGATCTGGGCCTGGAGGACGATGTTGGTCAGGCTCTGGGCCGGGCCGTCGTGCATCGCCCGGGCGATGTCGCGTCGGAGATCCTCCTGGGCGGCGAGGATCATCCGCGAGACCGCCGGCGACACCCGGGCGCCGGTCGTCGCCGAGCCGTCGATCGCCCGTCGACGCCGGTCGTCGCCGTCGCCGGCCGACGGCGGAGGCCGCCCGCCGTCCGGCATCGTGCGGAGCTCGGTCGCCAGGGCGGCGAGCCCGTCGCGGTAGCGGCGGAGGACCTTGGCCTTGCCGTTCAGGACGTCGACCTGGGCCTCCATCACCATCGCCCGCCGGGTCAGGTTGACGAGCTGGGCGTTCTGCTCGGCCAGCTCGATCGGGTCGATCGCCGCCGGTCCTGGACGCGGCGATCCTGGTCGGCCAGAGCCGACCGTTTGGCCTCGTGACGCTCACCCTCGGCCGACGCCTGCTGGATGAGCAGGTCGATCTCGGCCAGCTCGGTGTCGAGCGTCGCCACGTCCTGCTCGACGCGCGCGGCCAGGTCGGCCGGGCCGTCCGGTCCGGCGGCGGGCGCCGGCAGACCCGAGGCCGGCTCGTCCGCTGGGTTCGTCATCGCTCGGTCGGGTGGTCCGCTGGTCTCGTGCCGTCCGTCGATCAGTCCTCGGGCATCCGGATCCAGCCCTGGCGCATGGCGTAGACCACGGCCTGGGTCCGGTCGTTGACCGACAGCTTGCGGAGGATCGAGCTCATGTGGTTCTTGACCGTCTGCTCGCTGATCGACAGCGCGTAGGCGACCTGCTTGTTGGTCATGCCCTGGGCGATGTTGTCGAGGATCTCGACCTCGCGCGGCGACAGCGGCGCGAAGATCGGAGCGGCGTCCTGGCCGTAGACGGCCAGCTCGCGGAACTCCTTGAGGACCCGCGACGCGACGGCCGGCTTGGCGAACACCTTGTCGTTGATGAGGTACTCGCCGTCGGACACCCGCCGGATGATCGTGACCAGGTCGTCCGGCCCGACGTCCTTGAGGATGAACGCCGCGGCGCCGGCCTTGATCGCGTCGAACAGGGCGTCCTCCTCCTCGTTCTGGGCGAGGACGATGATCCCGACCGAGGGCAGCTCGCGCTTGATCCGCTGGGTCGTCTCGATCCCGCCCGGGCTGGGCAGGGTGAGGTCCATCAGGATGATGTCGGGCGAGGTCTCGAGGGCGAGCTCGATCGCGCTGCGGCTGTCGTCCGCCTCGCCGACGATGAGGAAGTCCGGCTCGCGTTCGAGAAGGCCGCGCATGCCCATCCGGAAGAGGGCGTGATCGTCGACGAGCAGCAGCTTCGTCTGCTCCATGTTCCGTCGATCGGGGCCTCCCCGACGACGCTCCGGACCCTGGTACTCCACGGCACTCATGAGCTCTCCTTTTCGAGCGGGACCGCCAGCCGAACGACCGTACCGGCGTCCGGACGAGAGGACACTTCGAGCGCGGCACCGATGAGCTCGGCGCGCTCACGCATGAATTGCAGGCCGAAGTTGCGCCGGCCGCGGGTCGCGACCGCGCCCGACGTCGAAGCCGACGCCGTCGTCGCTGATCTCGACGACCCATGACCCCTCCTCGATCCGGGTGGCGATCGATCGTCCGCTTGGCCCTGGCGTGCTTGCGCACATTCTGGAGCGCTTCCTGGACCACCCGCAGGACCACCGTCTGCTGGGCGTCGCCCAGCCGGGTGTCGGCCGCCCGGAGGTCGGTCTCGACCGTGATCCCGGCCAGCGCCGCCATCGTCTCGGCGGCGTCGTTGATCGACCCGTCGAGGCCGAGCTCGTCGAGGAGCGGCGGCCGGAGCTGGCTGATGAACGTCCGGACGTCGCCGAGCTCGCGACGGAGCAGCTCGCGCATGAAGCGGAGCTCGGTCCGGGCCATCCGCGGGTCGCGATCCATGACCCGCTCGATGTACTCGACCTGGAAGATCGCGTTCGACAGGGCCTGGGCCGGGCCGTCGTGGATCTCCTGGGCGAGCCGGGAGCGCTCGGCCTCCTGGGCCTCGACGATCCGCATCTCGACCTCGTGGGGCCGGCCGGACCCGCTGTCCTCCGGGACGAGGCTGGCGTCGCCGCGCTCGAGGAACAGCCAGGTGCTCTCGAGGCTCCGGTGGGCGAGCTCGAACCGGGCCAGCTCCGTCTGGTGCGCTCCGACGTCGACCTCGAGCCGCTCGACGTCCGAGCGCAGGACGCGCAACCGGGCGTCGTCGGCGCCGGCCTCGGCGGCCTCGACGGCCGACGGCTGTGGGTCGCTCCCGCGTCGGCCTCGTCCGCGAGCCGCTCGCGGCGCGGCCGGCGCTCGAGCGCGTCGAGCTCGTCGCGGAGTGCCTGGTAGCGGCCGAGCTCCTCGAGGAACGCCACCCGGTAGCGGCCGACGACGGCGTCGAGGCTGTTGGCCGAGTAGGACAGCGCGGCCTTCCCCTCCGCGTGGAGCTCGTCGAAGCGGCCATCCCGAGCATCGCCGACTCGCGCCCCGTCCATGTCGTTCGAGTATAGGGGTCCGGACATCACGGACAGCCGATCTCGAAGACGCGGGTCTTCGCCATCGCCCGGGCGTCGGCCGGATCGGTCGGAGCGGCTCCGAGGTCGAGCTCGTGGAAGCAGTCGGCGTCGGGGGCGCCGCTGGCGAGGATCGCCGGCCAATCGCCGTGCTCGTCGTCGCTCATCACCAGGTAGCGGGTGCCCGGGAACGCCGCCGCGAGGCCGACCACGTCGGACGGGGTCTCGTCGGGCAGGGCGAGGGTCGGGATCCGGCGCGCCTCGGCCAGCCAGATCGGGAAGTCGGTCACGACCGGGCCGGCGGTCGCGTCGAGCGGCCGGCCGATCGCGGCCATCCGGTCGGCCAGGACCTCGTAGCGTCGGGCGACCTCGACCGACTGGTGGCTGTAGCCGGTCAGGGCCACGCTGAACAGCACGGCCGAGGCGATCGTCAGGGTCGGTCCGAGCCAGGCGACCGGTCGGGTCCAGCCGCGCCAGACGCCGACCCGGACGATGAGACGCGTCGAGGGCGATCAGGGCGCTCACGATGAGCAGGACATGGATCGCCCCGGCGGCGTGGAGGAACGTGCCCCACGTCGTCGCGACCGGGAACAGCAGGCTGGTCACCAGGAAGGTCAGGACGCCGACGACGACCAGCGGCCGGAGCGCCCGGGCCCGACCGGTCCACGGCAGCGCCAGCAGGCCGATGAGGGCCACCGGGAAGCCGGGCGCGACCAGGACGTTGGCCAGGTTGTGCCAGACCCCCTCGACACGGAGCTCGAGCAGCCGGGCCGGTCCGATGGCCAGGTAGCGGGCGAGGGTCGGTGGGTCGTTCCAGGCGAAGATGTCGAAGCCGGTGATCGACAGCGCGTTGGCCAGGGCCTGGCCGGGGAGCGGGTTGCCGAAGACGAGCCAGTCGCGGACGGCCCACGGGCCGAAGACCACGAGGGCGACCACGGCCGGGACGGCGACCAGGCCGATCCGGCGCCCGCGCGGGCCGTTCCAGCAGGCCAGTCCGGCCCAGGTCAGGGCGAGCCAGGCGGCCTCGTTCCGGGTCAACGCCGCCAGGCCCAGGACGGCGCCGAGCGCGACGAGCCGAGCGTCGCGGGACGCGTGCCCGGCCGCTGGATGGCGCAGGATCCGGGTCATCAGCAGGGTCGCCGCGAGGGCGAGCGCCGCGAACGGCATCGTGGAGTCGGGCAGGGCGCCGAACAGGACGAGCGGCAGGTAGACGGCCGACGTGAGACCGGTGCCGATGGCCAGCGTCCGCGCCCGACCGACCGGCAGGCCGCGCTCCGCGGCGACGTCCGCGGCCAGGCGCCAGGCGAGGACCGGCACGAGCGAGCCGACCAGTACGGCCGGGACCTTGGCGGCGTCGAAGGTCGGGCCGAGGAGGGCCATCGCCGGCAGGGCGAGCAGGCTCGGCAGCGGCAGCCAGACCTCGAAGGCGGGTCGCGGGAAGACGAGTGGCGGGGTCTGGAAGCTCCAGATCGCGTCGCTCACCAGACCGCGACCCTCGACCACGTTGCGGGCGACGCCCACGTAGTAGGCGGTGTCCTCGGGGGTCGGGAAGCGGAGGGTCGAGGCGAAGGCCGCCCGGACCACGACGGCCGCGACGAAGACCAGCCCCGCACTCAGCCAGGCCTCGCGCGCGATCATGCGTGGCACCGCGGGTCGGTCGGGTCGAGGCAGATCGGGTAGAGGCCGGCGTCGGCCTGGGCGGCCTGGGCTCCGGCGGTCGCCATCCGGGGACCGACCCCGGGCACCGACAGCCAGACCGCGGGCCCGACCCAGCTCGGACGGGTCCCGTCGGTCAGGATGGGCGCCAGGGCCGGTACGGAGTCGCGTCGCTCGACCAGCAGCCAGCGCGCCCCGTAGGCGCGGGCGACCCGTTCGATCGTGACGATCGGGTCGGCCGGCGCGACGACCCCCGGATGACCGGTCCAGTACTTCACCCCACCCGTGTCGAGGCTCATCACGACCTCGCCGGGGGCGGCTCCGGCTGCCGTCAGGGCGGCCCCGGCGCCGACCTTGATGTCACGCTCCTCGGCCCACGTCGCCCGGGTGGTGAACGAGAACCAGATGCCGACGACCATCGTCAGGGCGACCGCCCCGCCGACGAACGTCCGGCTGGCTCGCGCGACGTCCCAGCCGGCGCGCCGGACGGCGACCCAGGCGACCACGGCGACCACCCCTTCGAGCGCCAGGATGGAGGCCTGCGGGGCGAGCGCGATCGCCGAGTGGATGAACGTGCCGTTCGGGACGTGGACGGCCGAGACGAGAGCCGAGAAGGCGAACAGGATCGCGCCGTAGGCGAAGAACGGGGCGTAGTCGGGCGAGCGGCGGCGCAGCCAGGCGCCGACGACCATGAACGGAGCCAGGATGAACCCGCCGACCAGGACGACGAAGCTGACGATCGCCTGGGCGAGACCGGTCAGTCGGCTCGCGACGAGCGGGCCGACCCCCTGGTCGAGGAAGGTCGACAGCGTCGGGTGGCCCTCGATCGAGTTCATCTCGGCGAGCGAGCGGATCCACAGGATCCGGCCCGACGCCGACGACGGCGAGATCGACCCGAAGACGGCCAGCTGGCGGACCCACCAGGGCGCCATGACCAGGACGAACAGCCCGAGCGAGGCGAAGGCCGACCACCAGGGCAGGGCGGCCGGCCGAGCCGACCGCCAGGCCCGGAGGCGGTCCCAGGCGAACAGCAGGCCGAGCGCCGCGCCGACGAGCAGCCCGTCGTTCCGGGCGAGCATCGCCAGCCCGACCAGCGCGCCGGCGGCGACGAAGGCGCGGGCATCCCCCCTCAGGCCGCGGGCGCCGAGCCAGAGCGCCCCAAGGACGATCGGCTGGTAGAGCCCGAAGTTGTCCGGCTGGGCCATGAACACGACGGCAGCCGGCAGGGCGACCAGCAGCGCGGCACCGGCGGCGACGTCGCGCCGGGCGCCGGCCTCGAGGGCGAACCCCCAGGTCATCGGTGCCGCGAGCGAGCCGATGAGCGCGAACGGCAGCGCCGACGCCCAGGCCGTCGCGCCGAGGACGACCAGGAACGGGACCTGGACGAGTGAGGCCAGCGGCATCCAGTGGGCGTTGCTCGCGATCGGCAGGCTCGGGTTCGCCGGGAGCGTCCCACCCAGATCGACGAACGTCCAGATGAAGTCGATGTTGAATCCATGGCCGGCCTGGAGCGCGCGGGCGACGTTGACGTAGTAATAGGAATCGACGTACGCGGGGTCAGGGTACAAAGCGATCAGGACCAGCCGCACGAGCACGGCGAACGCGTACAGAGCCAGGGCGGTGCGCATCGCCGGTGCAGCCTAGCACCGGGCACCCCGGACTCCGACCGGTACGAAAGGGCCATGACTCGCGCCATCCGGGCCCCGTCCGATGGCCCGACGGTGGGGGTAGCATCCGGCCCGATGATCGCCTTGCCGACGGGGGGCCGACCCGGCCGCTACCTCCTGCCGCACGTCGCCGTGTACGGCGTCGTCGCGGCCGTCCTCCTGCCGTGGGGCCGGCTCCTGGGACCGGACGCGAGCGTGTTCGCCGTGGTCGGCCGGATGTGGCTCGACGGCGCGGTGCCGTATCGCGACGTGTTCCTCGGCAAGCCGCCCTTCCTGGTCGTCCTCAGCGCGGCCGGCGACCTGCTCGGCGATGTCCTGGGGATGGGTCCGAGCGACGGGCCACGGCTGATCTCCGCGGTCAGCGTCGTCGTTCTCGCGCTGGCCCTGTGTGGCCTGCTCCGCGGGTACGGGGTCGGCCGTGCGGCCGCCTTCGGCGCGGGTCTGGCCGCGGTCTTCTACTTCGCCGACGCGGCGTTCGCGGGTGGCGGTGGGCTGTCCGAGCCGCCCGCCTTCGCCCTCGCCCTCGTCGGCTGGTGGCTGGCCGAGCGATCGTCCGGCGTCGGCTCTGCGGTCCTCGCCGGTGCCCTTGCCGCGGCCGCCATGGCGACCTCGATCCTGGCCGGGGCCATCGTCCTGGCGATGATCATGGCCGTCCTGGCCCGGGACGGGACCTGGGGTGAGCGATCCGTCCGGCTCGTCGGCCTGGCGGTCGGCGGCGTGGCCCTGGTGGCCGTTCCCGTGATCGGCTGGCTGGCCGCCAACGGCGCCGTCCCGGCGATGTGGGATCAGCTGGTCGGTTACACGAGGGCCTACGGCGCCGTCGTCTGTCCGATCCCGGGTCTCGGCAACTGGCCCTGCTTCAGCGAGACCGATCGTCTGCCGATCCTCGTGGCCTACGGCTTCGTCATCGCACCCGTCGCGGCAGCGGCGCTGCTGTCGGTGCGCGCCCCGATCGGGCGTGGCGTCCGCATCCGGCTCGGCCTGGTCCTGCTGGTCGGCGTCGTCCTCGGCCTGCCGACGCTGCGACGGGCACCGTCGGACCATTACTGGTGGCCGGTCGTCATCGCCCTGCTCCCGCTCGGCGCGATCGGCCTCGACATCCTGATCGCGCGCCTTCGCCGGCCGGGTCACCGGAGCCTGCCGGTCGTCGCCGCCGTGCTCCTCGTGCTCCTCGCCGCGCTGGGGACCTGGCGTCTCCACGCGAACCTCGTCCCGGCGGCGGCCGACGCGGAGGCCTACGCCGACGAGGTCGCGGCCGTCACCGACGCCGAGCCCACGCCGGGCCCGCTGTTCGTGTGGAGCATGGCCAGCCCGATCTACCTGGTGTCGGCCCGGGAACCTGCCGGCCAGATGCTCCACCTCTACGCGCTGTCGCTGCCGGGATACGCGAACGCGGATCGCTTCGCGGCGGTCTGCCGGATGTTCGCGGATCGCCGGCCGATCATCGTCGAGGAGTACCCGGACCTCGGTCTCGAACCGGGTGCAGCGACGCCGGGCGGGATCGATCCGGCCTGGCTGGAGCCGCTCCGCCGGCTGGTCGACGTCGACTGGCGAGCGACGGTC
Organism: uncultured Chloroflexia bacterium; assembly: GCA_963837825.1. Taxonomy (GTDB): domain Bacteria; phylum Chloroflexota; class Limnocylindria; order Limnocylindrales; family CSP1-4; genus Chersky-267. The sequence goes on along the minus strand of CAWIOR010000011.1, from coordinate 132,139 downwards.
ACCTTCGGGCGGACACGGATCCTCGTCCCGCGCGCGGATCCGCAGCTCGACGCCGCGGCCTGCCGACCCGGATCGTGACGACCGGGGTGCCGCGTCGACCGTGCGGGGCCGCGCCGACCGCAGGCGTGGCCCGGCCCGATCGGCCCGTCGGTTCCGCCGACGCCCGGCCCGGCCCTGCCGGAGGTAGCCTTCGACCATGGAGCCTCGACCCGGCCGAGCCGGGATGATCCTGCCGGGTCGCCGTGACCGGCGGGCCGATGTCGTCGGTGTCGCCTTCGTCCCCGTCGCCTTCGTGATCTACGCCCTGGCCAGCCTTCGGTTCGACGCCGGGCGACCGGACTTCTTCTATCTCGCGGACGCCTTCCTGCACGGCCGCTACTGGCTCGATGGACCGTTCGGACCCTGGGACAACGTGATCGTCGGGGCCCGGGTGTACGTGCCCTTCGCCCCCTTTCCGGCGATCGCCGAGATGCCGCTCGTCGCCCTGTTCGGGCCCGTTCGCCTCGACCAGTGGGAGCAGATCGTGGATTCGGCGTTCGCGGCGATCGACGTCGGGCTGTGCTGGTGGCTGATGGGTCGGCTGGGCGTCCGCACGGTCGTGGAGCGCATCTGGCTCGTCTTCCTGTTCGGCTTCAGCACCCAGATCCTGTGGGTCACGACCCGGGGTGGCGTCTGGCACACCGGGCACCTGATCGCCTCGATGGTCACCCTGGCGGCGCTCATCGAGGCCTTCGGCCGGCGCCGCCCGCTGCTCCTCGGTCTGCTCGTCGGAGCCGCCTTCCTGACCCGCGCCCCGCTGGCCCTGGCGGCGCCGTTCTTCGCCTGGGTCGTCGCCGACGAGACCCGGGCGGGATGGCTCGATCCGCGCACATGGCCGTGGCGACGCTGGACGACCTACGCGGTCGGGATCGCTCCGGCCATCGCCTTCGCCATGTGGTACAACGCGGCCCGCTTCGGCTCCCCGCTCGAATCCGGGTATGCCCTCGCCTCGCTGCCGCCGTTCCTCGAGGTCGAGCGGCAGAAGGGCCTGTTCTCGGTCAGCCATCTCGGGATGAACCTCGACTACCTGCTGACCCATCTCCCGACGCTGTTCGTCCGCACGGCGGACGGCAGCATCCAATGGGTCATCCCGCCGAAGCCCGATGGTCTCGGGATGTCGATCTTCGTGACCAGCCCGGGCCTGCTCCTCGCGGTCCGAGCGCCGTGGCGATCGCGGATGTCGATCGCGCTCGGCCTGACAGCGGTCGTCGTCCTCGTGCCCAGCCTGCTCTACTACGGCGGCGGATGGCTCCAGTACGGCTACCGCTACGCCCTCGACTCGATCCCGTTCGTCATGGTCCTGGTGGGACTTGCGGTCGCTCGTCGGGGCCTGCCCGGATGGGGCAAGGTGCTCGTCGTGTTCGGCATGGCGGTCAACCTCCTCGGCGTGTACTGGGCGTACCACCTTTGACCCACCTCGTCCCCGGAGGGTCGCGGCGATGACCTCGATCCGTGCCCTCATCGGGGTCGTCGCCCTGTCACGGGCGGTCGTGGTCGTGGCGGCCGTGCTCGCGGAGGGCGCCGTCGCGGGGAACCCGGCGCTCACGGCCGGCGACCCGGCGCCGATCCTGCGCAGCCTCACGTCCTGGGATGGCTGGTGGTACCTGGGCATCGTCCGGGACGGCTACCATGTCCAGCCGATCGTGGGCGGCTACCACGACTACGCGTTCCTGCCGGCCTGGCCGGCCCTGGTCCGGTTGTTCTCGTGGCCCTGGCCGGCGTACGCCGGACTGATCTCGGTGCTCCTGGCGAACCTGCTGTTCGTGCTCGGGATCGTCCTGCTGGCGAAGCTCGGCGAGACGGTCCTTGGAGACGACCGGGCGATCCGCGGCGCGGCGCTCGTGGCGCTCCTCCCGTTCAGCGCGGTGTTCTCGATGGCCTATGCGGAGAGCCTGTTCCTGTGCCTCGCCACGGGTGCTCTGCTGGCCGCCGAACGCGATCGCCGGATGCTCGCCGGGGTCCTCGTCGGACTCGCCGCGCTGACCAGGCTCCAGGGGGCGGTCCTGGCCCTGCCGATCCTGCTCGTGATGTACCTCCGCGACGGCCGGCGCGTCCGCCTGTCGGCAGGCTGGGTGCTCCTCGGGCCGCTCGCGGCGGTCGGGTTCGTCGTCGCGGTCGGGGCGTTCGCGGGCGGCGCCGACGCCTACGGCGCCGCCCAGGCGGCGTGGGGGCGGGCGGGGATCGGCGCGGCGGCGGCCGACCAGTCCCTCGCCGGCTCGCTGTCGCTGGTCAACGCGGTCCAGCTCGCGACGCTGCTGATCGCGGTCTTCTCGCTCGTCTACGCCAGAGCCGACCGGATCCCGGCGCCCTACGTGCTGGTCGCGGTCCTGCCGCTGGTGCTCGTGTTCGCCAGCGGCACGCTCGAGTCGGTCGGGCGTCACGTGACCAGCGCGTTCCCGTTCTCGTGGATCCTGGCCGGGCGGCGGGCGAGGTGGTTCCGGGTCGGCTGGCCCGTGGTCTCGGCGGGCCTGCTGCTCGTCGCCAGCACGGCGATGTTCGCCGGGAGGTTCGTCCCGTGATCGACCGGCCAGCGGTGAGCCGTCGGATCGTCCTCGATATCTTCATCCTGTCGGGCGCCGCCGGGCTCATCTACGAGGTCGTCTGGGCGCGCCAGCTCGTCCTGGTCTTCGGGAACACGACCCAGGCGGTGTCGGCGATCCTGACCGGCTTCTTCGGCGGGATGGCCATCGGCAGCGCGGTCGGCGGCCGACTGGCCGACCGGGTCCGCCGGCCGTTCCGGCTGTACGGCCTGCTCGAGCTGATCCTCGTCGTCGTGGTCATCCTCACCCCGATCACGTTCCGCCTGCTCCACGAGGTCTACCGCGGCGCGTTCGCCTCGCTCGAGGCGAGCCCGGGTCTCCTGGCCCTGGTCCGGTTCGCCCTGGCCCTGCTGGCCCTCGGCCCGGCGACGATCCTCATGGGCGCCACGCTGCCGACGCTGACCCGCTACCTCACCCGCCAGCGCGGACCACCTGTCCGAGGCGTTCGGCCGGCTGTACGCGGCGAACACGCTCGGGGCGATCATCGGGACGGTCCTCGCCGGCTTCGTCCTCATCGAGCTGCTCGGGCTGACCGGGACGCTGCTCGTGGGAGCGGCGTGCTCGGCGCGTCGCCGGCGCGATCGCCCTGCTCCTCGACCGGCGGGTCGCCGGGCGGGAGCCGGCGCGTCGCCCGGCGTCGCGGCCGCTGCCGCGGCACCGTCCGCGCCTGCCGGGCGCGACCAGCCGCGGCCGACCTGCCTCGACCCTCCGGCTCGGCGTGCTCGTCGCCTTCGTCTCCGGCCTGACCTCGCTCGGCTACCAGACCCTGTGGACCCGCCTGCTGGCGTCCGGCACGGGCAACTCGACCTACGTCTTCACGATGATCCTGGCCCTGTTCCTCATCGGCATCGCCCTCGGAGCGATCGTCTTCAACCTGATCCGCCCCCGGATCCGCAACACGGTCGGGCTGCTGGCGGCCACCCAGCTGATCACCGCGGCCCTCGTCGGTCGCCGGCGGGCATCTGGCTCATCCCCGGCGCCTCGACCGGGATCCTCGACCTCACCGGGCAGCCTGGCGCGCTGTTCGGCGACTTCCTGCAGGACGAGCGCCCTGGTCGTGCTGCCCGCGACGTTCATGATGGGCCTGAGCTTCCCTGCCGCGTCCGCGCTGGTCGCCGGTCGGGACAGCGAGGTCGGCAGCCGTGCCGGCCTGATCCTGGCGGTCAACACCGCTCGGGGCGATCGCCGGCACGTTCCTCATCCCGTTCGTGGTGATCCCGGTCATCGGGTCAGCCTCGGCCCTGGCCCTGATCGCGATCGTCAACGCCGGCCTGGCGATCCTCCTGGCGCTCGGCGGCGGGCTCGCCGCGCCAGGCGTCCGTCGGGCGATCGCCGACCGCGGGTGGCGTGCTCGTCGTCCTGGTCGTCGGGGCCGTCGTCGCCGGCGGGTACTTCGTCGACCCGTCGGTCGCCCGGATCGAGCGGACGGGCGGAACGGTCCTCCGCTCCGCCGAGGACGAGATCGCGTCGGTCCAGGCCGGGGCTCGACCGGAACGGCACCAAGCACCTCTGGGTGACGGGTACCGCGATGACGCTCCTGACCGTCGACGCGAAGCTGATGCCGATCCTGCCGCTGATCGCCCGCCCGGCGTCGAAGACGGCCGCCACCGTCGCGTTCGGGATGGGCTCGGCCTACCGCGGCGCGCTCATCGCCGGACTGAAGACGGAGGCGGTCGAGCTCGTCCCGTCGGTGCCGACGATGTTCGGGGTCTACTACGACGACGCGGCGGCGGTCCTGGCCGACCCCGACGGGCATGTGATCGTCGCCGACGGTCGGAACCACATCGAGCTGACCGACCACCGCTACGACATCATCGTGACCGACCCGCCGCCCCCGGTCGAGAGCGCCGGCGTGTCGGTCATCTCGTCGCGCGAGTACTACGCGGCCGGCCGGGCCCGCCTGAACCCGGGTGGGGTGATGATGCAGTGGCTCCCGTGGAGCGGGCAGACCCTCGAGGAGTTCCTCGCCCACGTGCGATCGTTCCGGGCCGTCTTCCCCGCAGGTCCTGATCGCCTTCGGCCCGGGCGGCTACGGGGTCTTCATGCTCGGCTCGGACGATCCGATCACGTTCGACCCGGCCAACGTCGCGGCGATCCTCGCCCGACCCGGCGTGACCGAGGACCTGTCATCGGCGTACGACTCGCCCGAGCACGACGCCGCGGGCTGGGCGGCCAGGATCCCGTCGCTCGTCTGGATCTCGGGTGACGAGGTCCGGCGGGTCGTCGGGGACGGTCCGCTGATCACCGACGACCGGCCGCTGCCCGAGTACTTCCTGCTCCGCCACGCCTTCGGTCCGCCATCGCCCCGCGTCAGCCCGACGCTCCTCCTCCAGCTGTCGGCCAACCCGTAGACTGCCCGACGATGGACGAGCAGCCCCACGACGCCAAGGCATTCGGCTCGCTGACCCTCGTCCTGCCGGCCTACGACGAGGAGAGCCGCCTCGGGCTGGCGCTCGACGAGCTGTTCGGCTACCTGCGCCGGCGGGGCGGGCCGCCGCGGGAAGGCACGCCGGCATCGGAGAACCTGCCCGACGTCATCCGCGTCCTGGTCGTCGACGACGGCAGCTCGGACGGCACGGCGAACCTCGTCCGGGCCCGGGCCGAGGCCGCCGACGAGGTGCGCAGGGCCGGTGCCAAGGGACCCTGGCGGGGAGCCTGGCTGGACCTCCTGTCCGTGCCCCACGGCGGCAAGGGGGCGGCGGTCCGGGCGGGGATGCTCGCCGCGGACGGTGACGTCGTCGTGTTCGCCGACGCCGACATGGCCACCCCGCCGGACCAGCTGCCCGGCCTGGTGGCGGCGCTGGAGTCGGCCGACGTCGCGCTCGGCAGCCGGATCCAGCCTGACGGCTCGGACATGCGTCGGACCCAGCCCGGCTTCCGACGGCTGCTCGGGCAAGCTGTTCCACGCGCTCGCGGCGATCTGGGTGACGGGTCCGGTCCGGGACACGCAGTGCGGCTTCAAGGGCTTCTCGCGCGCCGCGGCCCACGACCTGTTCGCCCGGCAGAGGATCACCAGCATCGTCTTCGACGTGGAGCTGATCTACCTCGCCCGACGGCGCGGGTACCGGATCGCGATCGTGCCCATCCAGTGGTTCGATCGGCGTGGCTCGCGGATGCAGGCCCGACCGGGTCTCGCCGTCCGGGTCGGCATGGGACCTGTTCCGGATCCCGTTCCTCCATCGGCGGGTCGGTCGCCTGCGGTGACCGCGATGCGGCTACCGGGCAGCGGCGGCGCAGCCGTCCTGCCGCGGGTGCTGCCCGTCGTGGCGCTCGTCGTGGCGATCGTCGTCGTCGGCGCGGTCCTCGCCAGCGCGGGCCCGACCCTCGGCTACGACACCCGAGCGTACCTTGACGCCGCCAGGCGGCTGATCGACGGCCGCCAGCTCTACGACACGTCGATCGACCAGGCCGGGGCGGCCGGCCTGTACTACTACTCGCCCCCGTTCACCCTGCTGGCCATCCCGTTCGCGCTGCTGCCAGCGCCGTTGGACGTGCTCGGCTGGACCGGCGCGATCGTGGCCGCCTTCGGGCTGGGCGTCGCGCTCCTGCCGGTCTCGCGGGAGGTCCGTTGGCTCGTCGTCCTCCTGGCCGGGCTGTCCTGGCCGTTCGCCTACGCCGTCAAGCTCGGCCAGGTGGGGCCGGTCCTGTTCCTGTGCTTCGCGGTCGGCTGGCGCTGGATGGACCGACCGATCGGCCTGGGCGCGGCCATCGCGATCGGGACGGTCGTCAAGCTCCAGCCGGCGATCCTGTTCGCCTGGGCGGGCCTGACCCGGCGGTGGGCAGCGATCGCGGTCGGGCTGGCCGCCCTCGTCCTGGCGGCGACCCTCGCCACGGTCGTCTGCGGGGTCGACGCATGGGGCGCCTGGCTGACGATCCTGCGCTCGATCAGCGCCCCGATCACCACCCCGCACAACTTCACGCCCGGCGCGATCGCCTACCAGGCCGGGCTGGGCGAGGGCGCGGCGACCGTGCTCCAGGCGGTCAACACCGTTGCCGTCCTGGTCATCGTCCTGTGGACCGCCCTGCGCCCGAGCCCGGCCGTCGGATACCTCACCGCCGTGACCGCCAGCCAGCTCCTGTCGCCCGTCCTCTGGGACCACTACGCGATGCTCCTGCTCCTGCCGACGGCCTGGCTCCTCGCGCGCCGCCAGTGGTGGGCCGTCGCGATCCCGCTGGCCACGTCGGTCTTGCTCATCTGGTTGCCGGCGGTCGTCTACCCGGTCTCGTTCTGGGTCGGCCTCGTGGCCCCGCCGATCGTCGACCTGCGCTCGTCCCGGCCCTTGCCTGCGCAACGACCCGAACCCGACCCGGTGCTATCCTCCGGGGCGTGACCCGTGCCGCCGTCGAGGTGGAGCCCGCCTGTCCCGAGGGCCTCACCGAGGTCCTCGCCGCCCGACCGTCCGCCGCCTCCCGCGAGCTGATCGCCGTCCGCCGCGCGTTCGGGTCGGTCGCGCCCGAGGTCTGGGACGCGCTCGCCGCGCGCAACCCCTGGAGCACGCCGTTCGCCCGCTGGGCGTTCCATCGGGCCTGGTGGGACGCCTACGGCGCATCCGCGCACGATCAGACGGTCGTCGTCGTGGACCCGGCCGCCGGCTCCGACCGCGAGCCGGTCGCGATCGTCCCGCTGATGCACCGCCACCAGGTGGAGCCGACCGACCTCGCCACCCACACGACGATGCGCCACGGCTCGACCGTCGAGCTGACGCCCGTCCCGTCGACGGCCAAGGCGGTCTTCTTCGGCGCCTCCTACCACGCCGACTACGCGACCGTCCTCGCCGCGCCGGCCGATCTCGCGGCCGTCGCCGAGGCGCTCGCGACCGCCCTGGCCGCGGCGACCGGTTTCGACGACGAGCACCCGGCCCCGTGGGACGTCGTCGACCTCCGCCGCCTCCGCTGCGGCGATCCCACGGCCGACGCACTCGCCGCCGCGTTCGGCCGGCGAGGGACCGACCGGGGCTGGACGGTCGACCTCGAGCGGGAGGACGTCTGCCCGGTCGCCACGATCCCCGACGGGGTCGCCGACCTGGAGGGCTACCTGGACGGTTTGGGCAAGAAGGACCGTCACGAGATCCGACGCAAGATCCGGCGGGCCGAGAAGGCCGGCGATGTCGCCCTGGTCGCCTCGAGCGATCCCCGCACCGACCTCGACGCCTTCATCGATCTCCACCAGCGACGCTGGGGCGCGGATGGCCTGTTCCCGCCGACCCCGGGCGGGGACGCGAGTCGCCTGTTCGTTCGCCACCTGTTCGAGGGGTCCGGGTCCGACGGCCCGGCTCGACTGTGCTTCCTGACGGTCGGTGGCCGGCGGATCGCGGCCGGGATCACGTTCGAGGACGGCGACACGATCGCCTACTACAACGCCGGGGTGGACCCCGATGCTCGAGACCTGTCGCCCGGCGTCCTGATGGTGGCCAAGTACATCGAGCGGGCGATCGCGAGCGGTCGCCGTCGACTCGACTTCCTCCGGGGCGACGAGCCGTACAAGTACGAGTGGGGCGCCGTGGACGAGCCCATCCAGCGACTGCTCGTCCGACCAAGAGTCGACCGATGAGCGCTCCCGGTCCCGGCGATCCGTGTCTCGAGCCGGTCCACCGACCGGTGGTCCCGGGCGGCCGCGTCCGGGTCGTCGAGGTCCTGGCGACCGGCACCAATGGCGGCGCCCAGGAGCACGTCTTCGGGCTGCTGACCCGGATCGACCCCGGGCGCTACGACGTCCACGTTGTGTCGCTCTCGCCGGGCAGCTCGGTCCGCAAGCTCGAGCGCGATGGGGTCCCGGTGACGGTCATCGACGAGCCGGACGACGCGATCGCCACCGGGGCGCTGGCGGTCCTCCTGGGCGATCTTCGACCGGAGGTCGTCCACAGCCACATGTACCGGGCCGAGCTCGTCGGCACGCGGGCGGCGATCGCCCTCGGTGAGATCGGACGGCCACGGCCATACGTCGTCTCGACCGTCCACTCCAGCCGGATCCGCTCCGAGGAGGATCGTCGCGTCCTCCGGGCGCTGACCCCGCGGATGGACCGGCTGATCGCGGTCTCCCGGTCGATCGTCGAGAAGCTCCACCACGAGGGCCGGGACACTGCCCCGATCTCGCTCATCCACAACGGGGTCGACCTGGCTCGCTATGTCCACCAGGAACCGTGCTGCACGCTGCGCGAGGAGTACGGCCTGCCCGCGCACGGCCCGATCGTCGGGGTCGTCGCCCGGCTCGAGCCGGAGAAGGGCCATCCGACCCTGCTCGAGGCGTGGCCGCTGGTCGTGGCGGCGGTGCCGGACGCGACGCTCCTGGTGGTCGGCGAGGGGAGCCGGCGCGGGGAGCTCGAGGCGATGGCCCGCGAGCTCGGGGTGGCCGACCGGGTCATCTTCACCGGACGACGCGACGACGTCCCAGCGGTGACCGCCGCCTTGGACGTGGCGGTCCTGCCGTCCTACCGAGAGGCCCTCGGGTTGACGGTCCTCGAGGCGATGGCGCTGTCCCGGCCGGTCGTCGCCTCGAACGTCGGTGGGATCCCCGAGATGATCGACGACGGGGTGACCGGCCTGCTCGTCCCGCCGCGCGACTCGGAAGCGCTCGCGGCGGCGATCGTCCGGCTGCTGCGGGACCATCCGCTGGCGGACACCCTGGCCCGGGCCGGCCACGACCTCGTCCACGAGCGCTTCTGCATCGAGCTGATGGTCCGCGCCGTCGAGCAGATCTACGACGACGGCGCCCGGGCCGTGCGGCTCAGCGAGGTGGCCGCCGGGTAGGTAGGACGTTCGGGTGGTCTCCGGCGGCGCCCGGCGGGCTAGCATCGCCGGTGATGCCAGAACGCACCGCCGCGGTCGGATCCCGCGCCTTCATCCCGCGGCTCGGCCTGCCCGAGCTGTGGGCCTGCCTGGCCGTCATCCTCCCGGTCCTCGGAGCGCTGCTGGCCTCCATCTCGACGGTCGATCTCGCCTACAGCGTCCGAGCCGGCGGGATCGTCCTCGACACCCGTGCGCTGCCGTCGCCGGATCCGTTCACGTTCACGGCAGGCGGTTCGGCCTGGGTCGACCAGCAGTGGGGCGCCCAGGCGATCCTCGCCGCGGTCCACCGGCTCGGCGGCTGGGGGCTCCTGGCGGTCGTCCGGGCGCTCCTCGTCGGCCTGACCTTCTGGCTGGTGCTCGATGCCTGTCGATCGGCCGGGGCCGGGATCCGGGTCGCCGCCTGGCTGACCCTCGGCGGGTTCGCGGTCGGCCTGGTCACCCTGGGCCTCCGGCCGCAGCTGTTCGGGATGGTCCTGTTCGCCGGCACCCTGGCGATCCTGGCCCGGCGCGACCGCCGGCCCGGCCTCGTCTGGGCTCTCCCGCTGATCGTGGCGATCTGGGCGAATCTCCACGGTTCGTTCGTCCTGGGTCCGGCGGCCGTCCTCGTCGCCTGGCTGGGCGATCTCGTGGCCCGCCGGCCCGCTGTCCGTCGCCTGCTGGTCGTCGGCGTGCTGAGCGCTGGGGCGACGCTCGTCAACCCCTACGGCTTCGGCGTCTGGGCGTACGCCGCGGGCGTGGCGGCCGACCCGACGATCCGGCGGCTGATCAGCGAGTGGCAACCGACGACGCTCCTGTCGTTCAGCGGCGCCGTGTTCTACGGCTCGGTCGCGGGGACGGCGGTCCTGCTCGCCCTGGTCGTCCGGCGGTCCGGCAACGGGGCGGCGGGACGGATCGTCCGCCGGACGTGGCCCACCCTGGCCTGGCTGGCCGGGCTCGCGACGATCGGCGCGTTCGCCGAGCGCGGCGTCGCCTGGTGGTCGATCGCGGCCCCGGTCGCACTGGCCGGACTGCTGGGGCTCGCGACCGGGGGACCGGTCGACCATCCGTCGACCACGCCGGCGCCACCGTCCCGAGCGCCGGCCGGGAGCCTGGTCGCGACGACGATCGTGGCCGTCCTGCTCGTTGCCGTCGTCGCCGTCCTGCCGACGTGGCGTCGTGGCGATCCGCTCTACGGCCCCGACGGACTCCTGACCGACGCCCCGCGCGGGATCACCGACGCCGTCCTGGCGCATGCCGGGCCGAGCTCGCGGATCTGGAACGCCCAGCGCTGGGGATCGTGGCTCGAGTTCGCGGTGCCCGTCGCTCCGGTCGCCGTCGACTCGCGGATCGAGCTCATCCCGGCCGACGCCTGGGCCGATCACCTGGCGCTGTCCGGCGGAGCCGCCGACTGGTCGGCGATCCTCGACCGTCGCGGCGTGACCATCGTGGCGGCCGATGCCGTGGAGCAGCGGGGACTCATCCCGCTGCTGCGCGCCTCGACCGGCTGGCGCCTGGTGCACGAGGATCGCGACGGAGCCGTCTTCGTCAGGGCGGTCGCGTCGCCGTGATCCGCCTCACGCGCCGGCCAGCGGTGGCGTCCCGGTCCTCGACATCCCCCGACGGCGCGACCAGGCGATCGGGACGATCGCGACCAGCATCGACAGTGCGTTGACCCACAGGGTCGGGGCGGCGACGACCATGGCGACGATGAGGAGCGGCTCGCCCAGGGTCGGCCGGATCCGCGCGGCGATGACGGCCAGGGCGAGGCCGGCCGCGGCTCGGACGGCGTAGGGGATGGCCAGCACGCCCGAGATGTCGGTCGCTCCCCGGCCCTGGATCATGGCGCTGAAGTCGGCCCACAGGCCGGGCCCGAGGAGGACGCTGAGGCCGACGATCGCGATGCCCACGACGGTGGCGATGGCGGCATCCCGCCAGCGACCGCAGGCGACGAGATAGACGATCCCCAATCCCGGCGCGAGCTTGATGACGGCCCCGACGGCGAACATCCAGGGCCAGCGCAGGACCCCCAGGGCCAGGATCGCCGCGAGCAGGAGATGGACGTTCCGGAACCACAGCTCGACCGGGACGGGGATGAATGCGACGAGGGCGAGCGCGACCAGCGGCCGGCCCAGGCCGAGTCCCAGGAGACAGCCCAGCAGGAGCACCGTCCAGGCCAGGCTGAACGTCTCGGACGGGAGGATGGCCGTGATCGGCGCCACGGCCTGCGCGACGGGCGGGGGATACCAGAACGCATACGGCGTGATCGAGCTGGCCGTCGGGTCATACAGCGGTTGGCCGGCCAGGAGCCGCTGACCGGCCAGCCAGTAGGCGTGCTCGTCCTGGGGCGCACCCCAGCGGGTCAGGGCGACGATGGCGAGGAGGCAGCCGCCGATCGCGGCGAGGACGACGAGTCCGACCGGCGGCAGGCGCCGACCGCCGATGACCGGAGGTTGCCAGAGCGCGGTCCAGGCGGCCTGTGCCGCGTGGCCCACTACAGCCTCGTCGAGGCCCAGTACCGCTCGGCGAAGCCGGGGACCGCACCGAGACCGGCCACCCGCCGGCCGAACGAGCGGACCGTCGCGGCCATCGCGTCGGCACCACCGAACAGCCGGTCGAGCTGGCTCGAGTAGAGGGTGATCCCACCGACCTTCCACTCGACCTGCTCGCTGATGTCGGCGAACTCGGGGACGACCGAGACGTCCGCCGGGAGCCCGCCGAGGACGTCGTCGGAGAGGTCGGCCAGCTGCCTGAAGTCGTTCCACCAGGCGTACGGGAAGTCCTCGTAGAAAGTCACGATCCCGGCCCAATCCGGACCCGGCATCACCCAGGCCCTCGGCTCACGGAGCAGCTCCAGCCCGACGTCCCGGGCGAGACGATGGTCGACGTGGCCGCCGACACCGAGCGGGAAGTAGACCTTCTGCGGTTCCAGACGAGCGATCTCCCGGCGGAGGAGGTCGGACGGGGCGGCATCGTCCTGGCGCGGCGCACCGAGCAGCTCCTCGTCGCCCTCGTAGCCGCGGAAGACGGCGTCAGGCAGGTCGAGGTACACGACCGCGGCCTCGGCGTAGTAGGCGAAGCGCTCGTCCTCGAGGCGCCGGGTCGCCATGACGTCGTGGGCTGCCTCGGCGTCGGTGAGCTCGGTCGTGAGGACCGCCCCCTGGGTCGGGGTGTCGTCGGCGAGGAGCTGGCCGGCCAGCGGCTCGTTGTGGATCGACGCGCGGCGGTACCAGCTCGAACGCTGCCAGAAGCGCTTGGCGGCCGCATCGGCGTCCGCCTGGGTCGCCTCGAGCCGGTCCGAGGTCGCTGCCCACGGCGGCGCGGTCAGGCCACCCTCATCGACCGGGTAGTCGGCGGCCAGGTTGGCCCGGTTGAACGCCTCCGTCGCCGGCCAGAGGGCCTTCGAGCCGAACCCGAGGGCCTCGCGTTGGTAGGGCGTCAGGCGCTCCTGGCTCCCCGCGCCGGAGTAGACCGAGATGATCGCGACGTTCTGGCCGAGCTCCCGGAGGCTGCCGATCAAGCCGCCACACGACAGGGCGACGTCGTCCGGATGGGGCGCGACGAAGACATGGGTCATGGCCGGCCGAGTATACCGGGCTACCCCGACCAGCCGCCCGCCCCGACGAGCGGGACGAACACGCAGTCGCCCTCCCAGCGCTGCTCCCAGTCGTTCTCATGGCGGGTCGCGACGATCAGCCGCTGGCGCTCGCGGGATCCGACCGGGATGACCAGGCGCCCGCCCTCCGCGAGCTGCTCCAGGAGGGCCTCCGGGATCCGGGGCGCCGCCGCCGTCACGACGATGCCGTCGAACGGTCCGTCCTCGGGCGCGCCGAGACTGCCGTCGCCGACCCGGATCTCGATCGTGTCGCCCAACTCGAGGCGCTCCAGTCGTTCGCGCGCCGCGTCTGCCAGCTCCTGATAGCGCTCGATCGTCAGGACCCGAGCTCCCAGGGTCGCCAGGATGGCGGCCTGGTAGCCGGAGCCGGTCCCGACCTCGAGGACGCGGTCGCCCGGCCGGATGGCCAGCAGCTCGGTCATCCGGGCGACCATGTACGGCTGGCTGATCGACTGCCCGGCTGAGATCGGGAGGGCCGAGTCGTCGTACGCGTGAGGCCGGATGTACGCGTCGACGAACAGCTCGCGAGGCAGCTCGCTCATCGCCGCCAGGACGCGCTCGTCCGCGATCCCTCGCCGGCGGAGCTGGTTGGCGACCATCGCAGCGCGCTCGGCGGCGGTGGTCTCACCCCTGAGGTCCGCACCGGGTTCGACGCCCATGGCGCGAGGATACGCTCGCGCCATGGGACCCGGCGAGGGTCAGGAAGACGGAGAAGGCACAGCCGAAGGCGAGCTCGACGGGGCGGTCGCGGGCGATGCGCTCGAAGGCGGGTTCGACGCCGCGGCGGAGGGCGACGCGGAGCCCGACGCCGAGCTGGACGGTGCGGGGGACGCCGAACCGGACGGTGCGGCGCTCACACTGGCCGACGGCTCGACCGAGGGCGATACGGAAGGTCCGGCCGACTCGCTCGGGATGGGCACGGGAGTCGGCAGCGGCGTGAACAGGCCGCCCTTGCCGAGCAGCAGGCCGTTGAGCAGGATCCCGGCGAAGACGATGGCGACGACGACGACGAAGATCGCCGACGGCCGGTCGGTCATCCTGACCGCCACGTCCGAGGGGGTGGGTGCCGCCTCGCTCCGGAAGCGACCGCCCGTCGGCGCGGTCGTCGTGCCGGCGGCCGCACCCGACCAGACCGGGCGGGCCTCTTCCTCGGCCTCTTCCTCGCCCTCCTCCTCGAGTTCCGGTTGCTCGCCCTCGTCGGCTTCCTCCTCGGGTTCGGGCACCTCGGGCTCACCATCCGGCTCGGCGTCGGCCTCCGGCGCGGACTCCTCCGGCTCGTCAGGCCGGTCCACCGTCGGCTCGTCCGCTGCGGGCTGCTCGGGCTCGGTCATCCGGTCGTGTCGCTCCTCACGGGCAAGGTCGGCCGAGCGGGCCGGCCGACGCGGAGTGTACCCAAGCCCATCGTCAGGCGTCGCGCAGGGCAGGGACGAGCAGACCGGCCAGGCCCGCGATCATCGTCACCGTCCCGAACGCGATGAGCACGACGGTGACGCCGAAGGCCGTGACCAGGAAGCCGCTCGTGCCCATCGCCACCGACAGGGACGCGAACACCAACGAGAACCGGAGTCCGACCACGCGACCGATCATGTCGCCCGGCGTCCGCTGCTGGAAGAGCGTCTGGCTCGGGATGATGAAGACCATGTTCGAGATGCCGACCCCGACCGCCAGGCCGAGCGCCGCGGCGACGTTGCCGGTCAGCCCGAGGCCCACGATGCAGGCCCCGTAGAGCGCATAACCCAGGATCACCAGCCGCCCCTTGCGCAGGCGAGGCCCGAGCAACCCGATGACCAGGCCGCCGACGAGGTTGCCCAGGCCAAGGCCGGCCTCCATCAGAGCCCAGACCGTCGGCGTGGCGAGATCGCCCCGGCGCAGCGCCGTGTCGACGTAGACGAGGGTCACCGAGATCAGGATCCCCGCCCCGAACTGGGCGACCGCGGCCTGGGCCGTGTTTGTGAGCAGGACCGTCTCCGAACGCAGGAACCGCCAGCCCGCCCGGAGCTCGGCGACGATGCCCTCCGCGGCCTCGACCGCGGACCGGACGACCGGCGGCACGCTGACCGTCAGGATGAGCAGCGCCGAGAGCAGGTAGCTGCCCGAGTCGAGCCAGAACGCGACCGGGAGCGAGCTGCCGAGGAACGCGACGAACAGGCCGGCCAACGCGTAGCCGACGATGTCGGCCAGCGTCTCGGCCAGCCAGTTCGCCGAGTTCGCAGTCAGGAGGTCGTCCGATGCCACGATCCGCGGCATGACCGATTCGCGGGCCGGGCGGAAGAAGATCGAAACGGACGTGACCGCGAAGATCAGCGGGTAGACCAGGGCGACGTGAGTGACCGCGGCGACCGGGATCAACAGGACGATGGCCGCTCGCAGGAGATCGCTCACCACCATGATCTGCTTCTGGTCCCAGCGGTCGACGAGCGTCCCGCTGATCGGCCCGAGGAGGAGGTTCGGCAGCGCCGCGGCGAGGAAGACGAAGCCGATCGCGACCGGCGACCCGGTGAGCTGGAGGACGATCACCCCGAGGGCGATCTGGTTGAGCCGGTCGCCGAACAGGCTGATCACCCCGGCGGTCCACAGGGCCGAGAACGAGGGGTCGAGCGCGAGCCGGACGTACGGATGGCGCCGGACCCGCTGGGCGAATCCCGGCCTGGGACGGGTGATCACGCCGGCGGTCGACTCGCCGATGCCGGTCTCCGTCAGGGCCGGGCTGTCACTCCCGAGCAGCACCGGCCGCTTGAGGATCGACGCCTCGGCCAGGCCGGCGATCAGGCCGGTCTCGGGGCGGATGCCTCCGGCCACGCCGAGAGCGGCGGGCGAGACGCCGTGGAGTCGGGCCGTGCCGACCACGCCGGGGATCGGCTCCACCACCGCGACGACCGCCGCCTCGACCTCCTCGGCGCTTGCCTGGGCGGGCGTCCGGAGGACCGTGGCGAACAGGAAGAAGCCGAGCCCGAGCGAGATGACCACGTCGCCCAGGGAGGCCACGTTCTGGATGACCGGGAGCGGGATCGGGATGACGTCGCCCAGCGGTCCCAGGTGGGTCAGGAACTGGGCGTCGACGGTCGGTGGGAGCAGGACGTGGAGCGGTCCGGTCAGGTCCGCCGCCGTGAGCCCTGCGGCGAGCAGGCTCGGCTCCCAGATCGGCATGTGGCCGCCATTGACGGCGATGACCAGCGCGTTCGACAGGATGCCGACGAAGGCGATCGCCATCCCGGGCTGGCGCCGGTTGGCCCAGGTCCCGAGCAGGAGGATCGCGTACGCGGCAGCGAGAAGCGGGACGCGCAGGCTCTCGGCCGGCGGGATCTCGCGGGCGAGCGCCGCCTCGGTGCCGTACCGGACGATGACGGCCAAGAAGATCGCCGCCATCCAGCGGAGGCGGACCTCGATGAGGTTGGTCAGTCGCCCGCCGGCGAGAAGGCCGGCGATCAGGCCGAGCGCGATCCCGCCGAGGAGCACCCGCTAGCGCGAGTCGGCGGCGCGTGCCCCCGACGCCGTCGCAGCGGATCCGTGCTCGCCGATCAGCGGCGGCAACGGTCGCAGGCGGATCGGACCACCGGCGTCCGGCTCACCGCGGCCAGGATCCCGGATCCCCTCGACCCACTTCGTCCGGACGAACGCGTCGACGATCTCGGGATCGAATTGGATCCCGGCGAACTTGCGCAGCTCGGCGAGGGCCTGTTCGGCGGTGAGCGGGGTCATCCGGTACGGCCGCTTGGCGGTCATCGCCTCGAACGCGTCGGCGACATGGAGGATCCGGGCCAACCTGGGGATCTCCTCGCCGATCAGTCGGTCCGGGTAGCCCGAGCCGTTGTACCACTCGTGGTGGTGGCGGATGATCGGCAGCTCGGGAGCGAGCTTGTTGACGGGCGAGATGATCTGGGCACCGAGGACCGGGTGGCTGTTCATGATCGTCCGCTCGTCCTTGGTCAGCCGGTCCGCCTTCAACAGGACGTGGTCTGGCACGCCGATCTTGCCGACGTCGTGGAGCAGGCCGCCCCACTCCAGCGCCTCCATCTCCGCGTCGTTGCAGCGCATGACCCCACCGATGTCGCTGGCGATCTCCATGACCCGCCGGCTGTGCATGCTGGTCGTCGGATCGCGCTTGTCCACCGCCTCCGCCAACGCCCCGATCGTCTGGGTGAACATGTCCCGCATCTCGACGTAGCGGTGATGCGAGCGTCCTTGTCGTGTAGAGCGGCAAGGCGAACAGGAGCGTGGCCCAGAGTCCAGCGCTGTTCCGCAACTGGTAGATCTGCGACATCAGCCATGCAAGAGGAGCCAGTGCGAACAGGTCTGCCTGTGTACGCCCGTGTGTCTCCGACGAGCACCAGTCGGAAGTCGAGTCCGTCGCGGAAGCTCACGCCGGCAGCCGTGATGAGAACGTTCAGGGCGAAGTATAGGGCCGCGCCGAGCATGGTCGCAACGAATGTAGTCGCGGGCTCGGTCGAAGCGCCACGCACCGATTCGCGAGACCAGACCCGCCCAACATCGCTGGGAGCACGATTCCGGCGTGGTTGAAGAGCGCGCCGTACCACGGGACCCGCCCCCGGAGCTCCCGCATCTCAGTCGCACCGACTGCCGCCACCCAGCCAGCGGCCACCGGGCCGCCCAAGACCATGGCGGCCACGATCGGCGCAATCGAGACAGAGACGAGGGTGCCTCGCGGCATCTTTACTGGAAGTGCCGACGCGAACAAGGTGATGATCGTCCAGAAGGCGAGTCCAGCGAGCACTCCGAGCTGGGCTCGCTGGCTGGTATGCTGCGATCTCGGGCCGCATCCCAAGGACGTTGCCGGGTCGGCCAGCAAACACAAGGCTCGTGATCGACGAGTGCCAATGCACTCGCTCCCACGAGCCCAGTGACGTACAGCTTTAGCGCCTTCGGCATCCACCCGCCCCTGCGACCCAGCTCAGTCAGGAAACTTTAATCCCTTCTGCGTCTAGGTCGGTATGGGACCAAGGTCCTAGAAGCCTCGAAGCGACGCTCCGCCTGCAAGTGCAGCGGCAGCGACCGTGCCGAAAGCAGCCGCGAGCCGGAAGAGTCGGACCTTCATAGGTCGATCCCTTTCGTCTCCGTGATCTACCAAGTCTTGCTGCTGGATTCCGGTGCCACGCTATCCTCCTCGCGGCCCTCGTGCCGAGAAGACACGAAAACCGACCTGACAAACGTCGGTCGGTTGCACTACTCGCTCGGCGCCACCCTAAGTGCCCATTTCAGGTGGTGCTTCTGCGCGTCCGGTCATCTTGACACTGCTTCCTAGTACCGAGGTACCAAGGCAGTGGCGCGGACTATAGGTAGCCCGGAACCTCCCGGTCAATACGGCACCTTACCTATCACTCACAGGCTCTCCAGCGGTGGCGGCTCGATGCCCAGATCATTCTCTGAGGACCGCCGAGTAGTGGACGTATTGCTCGGCTGCGGCGGCGTGAGCACCCGTACGGCGGTATAGCTTCAGGAGCGCAAGTTCGATCTGCTCCGCCTCGGGATCCACCTCGAGGGCACGGCGAGCCAGCCCGATTGCTCGGTCGAATGCGCCTGCATTCGTATCGGCGATCACAGCTCGCTCGATAATCTCCAGGTACGCGGCGTGTATCGAATTGCGGTAGTCGACCGCCCACTCCTCGTATGCAAAATCCAGCGCGAACCGGCCGTCATAGAGGCTCGCGAGTTCCTCAACGTTCTCGGGGCCCGGATCGATTTCGGCGGCTCGGATCGCGGCACGAGACTGAACGGAGCGACTCGTAACCAGCTCCGGGTCTAGCCACACAAGGTCGGAGTCGTAGTGGACGTAGCCTGGCGTCAAGTCTTCGCTGAACGCCGGTTCGAATACGCGCCGCAGAAAGTAGATGGTTTGGTTGAGGGAGTTCACCGCCACATCGGGCCCTAGATCCGGCCAGAGAGCGTCTAGGACCTGGTCTCGGGTCGCAGCCACGTTCCGGCGAGAGAGGATGAAGCAGAGTAGAGCGAGGACCTTCCGCCGGACCTCGGATCCGTGAATCACTTGCGAGCCAATGCGCAGTTGAACTCGACCTTGGTCCTCCACGAGAACGCGTGGTGCTAAGCGCCTCGCAAGACCCCGCCCGAGCATCGATGCCCCCGGTGTCCTCTTCAGGCTGCGGGCAACCTGTCGCAGTCGGCGGACGTCGTCCGGCTCCCCGATCTTGTCCAAGATCGCAGCCGCGGCATACCTGGTACTGAGGTCGACATGACTCAGATTGATCCGTACGGCCTCCCGCCACCGTCCCGGGCGGCGCTCGGCCTCATCCGATACGAGCCGACATGCATTGGCATCGAGCGAACCCAGATGCGAGGCGACGGATTCCGCTACCAGCGAAAGCGATGCCGGATCTTGGGTCGCGACGGAGGCGACGGCCAGCGCGAAGGCCTGTTCGCCCTCCAGTACTCCCTGGAGCACGCGCGCCGGCAGGAGGTATAGCCTCGCACCTTGGCGAGCGGCCAGGTGGACGGCCGCGGCTACATCCTTCTCGCCGTCTGGGGATAAGGAGGCGACGGACAGCTGAGCTCGGACAAGCTTCGCTCGCGCCGTGAACGCGAAGTACGGGTGCGGACTGTTGACAGGAAGCCCATCCAACAGTTTCTTCGCGCTGGCGAGATCCCCAATCCGAATCGCCAGTTCGGCTTGAGTGAGGCGGAGCAGGTCGAGCACAACCGGCGTGATCCTCGGTGCCTCGAGAGCTCGTCTGATGAATAGTTCCGCAGTTGGCCTGTCCCCATAAGCGGCGTAGATGGATGCAATGTCTACCAAGACCTCCGTCCGAACGGCGTCGAACGGGGTGGATTGGGCGAGCGCGATCTCGCGCTCGGCGTCGCCCCACCTGTTCTCGTGAGCGAGAGCCCAGGCTCGACCGGTCCGGGCGCTCTCAACTTCAAGCCCGGCCGAACTCGCGGACAGCGCATCGATGGCCCGCGTCGCGGCTTCGAGGGCATCAAGACCGCTTCCCCTGGCACGGTCTAGGTCGGCCACATCTAGCCAAGTGACCCCAACGTAGTGTCGGAGTCCGCGCTTCTCCTGCTCCTTCGCCATCGCGACGAAGAGAGATCGGATCTCGTCGAGGTTTCCGTCCACCGACCCGTCGAGCAAGGCTACGACGGCGCCCGCGATGGGCAGAAGGACGGGCGAATCAGTGCGCCGGGCGAGCGTTTCGGCCACTTCACGAGCACCCTCGAGTTCGCCGAGCATATACAGCGCCGACGACAGATTGGCCAGCGCGTGGTCTGTCAACTCCTGGTTACTGAGGGAGAGCGCGACCTCTACCGCTGACTCAGCATGGGCTAGCACGCTATCCATGTGGCCGCGGTGGAGTTCCATTCGAGAAACGAAGAGCTCGAAGGCCGCGTTGTTCTCGGGGCCGGCGCGTTGGACGTAGGACTCGGCGAGGGCGAACTCGCCGCTACCCATGATCGTCGGGACGGCAGCCTGCACGACGAGCCCGAGGTCGGCGATGTCGTCGGCTGCGGCGAGGTGGTATGCGGCAAGTCGCCAGTCGGCTGCTCCGGCATGACGCGCTACGGCCCGGTGCAGATCGCGGGCGACCTCGTCGCCCAGAGTGCGACGCAAGCGGGACTCCAGGAACTCCCGCACTAGCGGGTGATAGCGCCTGGCTCCACGCCGCCCGGACCCTCGCGTCGACAGGAGGCCCAACCGCTCGGAGGCAGCGATGAGCTCCCGCGCCCGCGGCGCGGCGAACCCGCCCACGAGTTCGGCCAGGGTCGCATCGACGGCCTGCAGCAGAGACGTGGTCATCAGGAAGTGCTGGGTCTCATCGTCGAGGTCTCCGACGACCTCCTCCGCGAGGTAGTCGTACAGCTCGCCGTGGGCGCCGGTCATGCCGTGGACGAACGCCCGGACCTCGCCTGGCGACCGACCGCGCAGCGCGGCGTTGACCATCTCGAGGGACGCGGCCCAACCCTCCGTCCGATCGGCCAGGTCGGCCAGCACGTCGGGCTCGAGCGGGCGTTTGTAGGCATCGCGGAAGAGTCGCGCCGTCTCGTCGAGGTCGAAGCGCAGATCGTCTGCGCCGAGCTCGGCGACCTCGCCGAGGGTCCGCAGGCGAGCCAGCGGAAGGGTCGGCTGCTGTCGACTGACGAAGACCAGGGTGAGTCGCTCGGGTGCCCGGTTCACGAGCTCGCGCACGAGCAGACGAACGTCCGGTACGTCATCGACGAGGTGGTAGTCGTCGATGATGATGGCCGCCCCGCGCGGGCCGAGCTCCTGGAGCTCGCGCAGGAAGGTCGCGATGATGGTGTCCCGCGAGGGCCCGGTCGCTATCCCGAGCTCGGCCAGGAGGCCCTTCGTGGCGGTGGCGAACCCGGGCTCGATCTCCCGCCCGGCCGCGACCAGGTAGTGGAGGAAGCTCACCCAGTTGCGGTCTTCCTCGTCGAGCCGGTACCACATCGTCGGGCGCCGGTGGTAGCGGGCGAAATCCGCGAGCAGGGTGGTCTTGCCGTATCCCGCCTCGGCGATGACCAGGACGACCCGATGGTGGATCTTGACCTTCAGCCAGTCGAGCAGGCGCTCCCGGCGGAGTGTCTCCCGCCGAAGCGGTGGTCGCTGGACCTTCGCCGGCTGGAGCGGGAACTCGTGCACGACCTCGCCGCTGATCGGGAACGACACGGTGGGGGTCGACGCCGTTCGTCCCGGTCCGACCGGCACCGGTGCCCGCGCTCCGAGTCGGCCGCGGTCACCCGTGGACGGTCCGAACGATATGGACCGCGTCTCCCCGCTGTCAACGTCGTGATCGGCGAGGAGCGGACGGTCGGGCAGGGCCATGACGGGCATGGTGCCCGGGGCCGCTCATCTGACGATTAGGGGTCTGTCAACAGCGTGCTAAGGCCATCCTTGAGCGTGGATGGTGGCTCCGGAGTGACGCCAGTTATCTGCGGCGAAGTCAGCGGCGGGAACGCCAAAGCTCGACGATCTGCACCCGGCTGAGACCCAGGGACTCGCCTATCACCCCTGGACGTGCGAGGAGATCGCGGCGCTGCTCGACTAGTCGTCTAGCCATGAGCGGAGGGTGGTCTCATCGATGCCCAGTTGTCTCAGCATCGAGTGCAGCGTACCGTCTCGGATCCCGGCTCTTGTCGGCGGGATCGACTCCGGTATTGTGGAGGTCCCCGGGATTGCCCTTACGCGCCCAGACTCGGTGCGTCCCCGCGTCTGCCTCTGCCTTCCTTGCGGACATAGCCTTTTCGCTCGACAGCCTTAATGACCTCTGCGCTTGACCACGGCATCGGGTGTCAAGCGTAGACAGCGTCTAGAGGCAGTTCCATCGGCCGTATCTGCGCGCCTTCGCGACGCAGATATTCTCGCGGAACGCTCGGATGATAGAGGCCCGTGGTCGGAAGCGTGGTGTAAATCGGAATACCGCGCAGCTTGAAAACCTGTTCGCGTTCTCCGAGATCTTCCAAGGTGTTCAGGTAGGCGCACAACGCGTCAATCAACTCCGACTGAGCCTCGTCCGGAGTAGATCCAGAACTCGCGATGTCGAGTTCCACACTTGCGAAACCCACTCGTCATCCTCTGGCCACATGACGCCAGTCAATTCCACGTAGGCGACGACCTCGCCCGACTTGGCATCGTGGCGCTTCAGCATTTCGCGCAATGCCTTCATGAAAGTAGGGAATCGAATGCCCGAATGGGTGTGAGATGGAACACGGCGGCCTGCCTCCTAGTCATGCGATGACGGTGCTCGCAATGACGACCGCTCCGAAATCGAGCGAAAGTCCTACCGCACAAAGCCGACGTTACAGGACGTGCTTGGATCTGTGCGACACGGCCAGTGTCTCACAGATTTGTCAAGGGAGTCTAGAGCCCTGTCGCTCACCGCTCAAGCACGCTCATTCAAGTTGACCCTACCTACCGAGACGCCACCCACCGGTTCTGAAATTGATGCGGGAGGCAGACAGTGGAGTGACGCGGCCGCCGTAACCTCTTCGCGTCCCATCTCTCGAAGGCAGGGTGACAGCATGGCTGCAACCGATCAGTACCGGTCCGTCTTGATCCAGATCGCAAACTCGATCGCCGTCTCGAGCCGTGACAGCGAGGCCGGACGCCTGAGGCGGTTCCGCGTCGCCTACCGATCATCTCGCCGCGTCAGTCGAGATGTCGGAACGCTCGGCGTCAGTCGACCCTGGAAAGACGCTGCTTGCGGACTCTGATACGGCCCTCTCCATCTTTGAGAGCAAGTAGTCGTCGACTCCCCCGGTCGTCTTAGCGGTCTGATTGGCGCGTTTCACGGCCGAATGCGGGCAGGTTGGGGCACGCTTGCCGGCAACCTACCCCATTGACTCTTCCGGCCTCGGGGCGGAGACGATTCACGGGCCGGATACAGCGGCCAATCGAATACCCTGTCGTCGCCCCTGTCGTCGTGCTGTATCCACGTCGGCGGGGGCGCTCGATTCCGAGGGAGACGGACATGCTCAAGGACACGCTGCGGCGGGCACTGAATGCGCTGTGTGAGCTGCACAAGCCGTGCGGCGTCGACGGTTGCCCCACCTGCGAGGTGAGCGAGGACATCTACGCCCTGCTGGTCGAGGGCATCCCCGGCCGGGAGCCGACCACAGCCGTCGCGGCCGTCAGGGCATTGGTGGACGAGATCCGGGCCGACCGCCGCGCCCGGGCGTTCGGTGCGCAGCCTCAGGCCGCGAGGGCGTCATGAGGATCATCCTCCCGACCCGCTGCGAGGCGTCGACCTACGACGGCCACGAGCGGAAGCGCTGCACCCGGCCCGGCTCCGTCGACCGCGATGGGCGGACCGTCTGCCGCGTCCATGTCGCCCTGGAGCGCGTCATCTTCGTGGACGGCAGCAAGTCGATCCACTGGCAGGCGCCGACCGGCGAGCTGTTTGCGTCAACGCGCAGATAGATCGTCGCGCCACTCCGAGGACGAGGTACCGATGGCCCAGTTGGGACTGACTTTCGAACCACTCGACCGGGAGGTCCCGAGGCGCGCACGCTCCTCAGCAGAAGCCCGGGCTGTATGAGAGCCCGGGCTTCGGGGAGCATAGTCGTGAACGCTCACTACTGCCCGAGCTGCGGGACCCAGAGGACCGGCGATCTCCGGTTCTGCGCATCGTGCCAGTTCGACTTCGGTCCGGATGCGCCGGCGGCCGGACCGCCAGCCCCCGCCACGCCTGCCGCCGCGCCGGTCCAGGCGAAGCACGGTGGCTTCAATCCACTCGCGGTGATCCTCTTCCTCATCCTGGTCGGCATCGGTGGCGCGGTGGTCGTGAACTTGGCCAAGGATGGCTCGGTCGCCTCGGTGAACCAGAGCGAGGCGAACGTCCCGCCATCCGGGCAGATCTGGTTCGGTCCATCCTTCGATCCGAGCACCCTCGCGCTCTCCTCCCGCGTCACGTCCGTGACCGGATCGGGCGCCTTCTCCGCGGTGGCCCATCTGCCGCGATCGATGAACGGCTCGGACCTCAGTCTCCGCGAGTACTTCAATGGCGAGCTCATTACGTCGGGCGCCTTGAACTGGAGTGGCAGCGGCGAATTCTGGGGCTGGTCAGCCGCGCCGCTCTTCGCGCCCGGCAGCTGGCGGTTCGATCTCGTCGACGTCGGCGGCAACATCCTCGCCTCCGGGACGATCCAGGACAACTGACCCCCCCTTCCGCGCGTCCTGGGCCGGATTTCGGCGTCTAGGAGCCGTTCAGGATGGCGACGGCCTCCGCGCCGGTCAGCCGACGCCGGGCCAGAAGGGCCGCGGTCAAGCGGTCGATGGCCGCGGCCTCGTCGGCGACCAGCCGGCGGGCGTAGTCGCGGCAGTCGGCCAGGAACCGCTCGGCGAACGGCTCTCCGACCGTCCACAGGGCGATCTCCCGGGCCCGGGCATCGTCGGGCGGACTGTGGGCCGTGCCCGGTGCGGCGATGCCGCCGGCCAGGCAGACCGCGATCGCCCGGGCCGCCCGGTCGAGCCCTTCCCGGTCAGACGACGGTGGGGCCTCGGCGGGTGGGTTGTACGCATCGTGCTGGCCGTGCCACAGGCCGGTCGGCGTCGGCGCGATCCAGACGCTATCGAGGCGCCAGCCGAAGCGATGGGCGAGGGCGGCGTGGGCGGCCTCGTGGCGGGCGACCCGGCGGCGGTCGGAGATCGTCAGCCGGTCCTGAACGTCCCGGCCGTCGGGTCGAGCTCGGTGACGATCACGGCGATGCCGTTGACGGTGACCCGGAGCGAGCCCGGCAGGTAGGGGTAGTTCGTTCGGAACGTGTCGGTGTGATTGTCGCCGATGCCCGCCTGCTCTGTCGGCATCGGCTGGCCGACCTGTGGTTCGTTGCAGTCCTGGTCGGTCGGGTAGAGCTCCCAGGTGTCGACGACGGCGCCGCACTTGAAGTAGACCGCCCGGGTCCGTATTGGCCCACTTGACCCGCCAGTAGCGGTAGGTCTGGGCGTCGAACAGCATCACGTGGACGCCGCCGGTGGCCTTGTAAGACCGTCGGTCGTGTCGATCGCCACCACGGAGGACGCGAAATCGTCGCTCGAGGCTTCCAGATAGAGCGGACAGCTATTGCAGCAGGCGTCGAAACTCAGGCCCCATCCGCCGACCGCGGTGGCCGATCCGAGGTCGGCGACCAGATAGCCGGTGTGGGCCCCGCCGACGTAGTTCCCGATGTGGGTCTCGGTGGCGGGGTTGCCGTCGTTCCCGTTGGTCGGATTGATCCACAGCCGGTCGCCGGTCGTCGTGAGCGTCAGGCCCGACAGGAGGTCGGTCGTCGTGTCGGCCCCGGTGCCGGTGACGCAATCGGGCACGAACGGCTTGGGGTCGACGGCCGGGGCCGTACCGCCGCCGCCGCCTTGGATCTTTGGATTGGCCAGTTCGTAGGAGACGGTGTAATAGTCGGGGTTCGACTTACTCTGGGCGACCTGCCGGCGGGTGATCTGGATGCTCGTGTAGCCCGACTCATAGCCCGGCAGGTGGTCGAACTTGACATCGATGGACCGCCCGATGGGGGCGGCATTGACGTATGCCTTGGGCAGCTCGGCCGTGGCCTTGATGATGTCGTACTCGGCGTCGGCGTGGTCAAGGAAGTTGTCGGCCCGGTTCGACGCCTTGGTCCGGTTCTTGGTCGTCAGGGCCGGGGCCACGGCGTGGCGGGAGATGAACGCGGCGGCGGTGCTGCTGCGCGTCTTCCAGATGTGGCCGCCGTCGTACGGCATCCAGACCCCGGAGTAGACCCGCGACGGGTCCCGATTGAGCTCGGCCGTGGCCGCGAACGTCACGCTGCCATCGATGTCGGCGGCGTGGTTCGTCAGGCGGATGGACGAGGTGAACCCGGTCGTGAAGCCGAGCAGGTGGTAGTAGAGGCTGATCTCCTCGCCGGCCGCGGCCGCGCTGTCCCAGTACGCGAAGTAGTTTCGCCCGCTGGCCTCGGCACAATCGTTCAGCACGTCGACCGAATAGCGCCCGCGGTAGTCGGTCGCGTCCATCGCCGTCCCGGCGTAGGACGCCACCTGGCCGTTGTCATACACCGGGAGGTAGGTGGTGCCCAATATCCAGGCGAGCCGGGCGAGGTCCGTCTCGGCCGGCCGCTTGCCATCGTTGAACGCGATGACCCGGATCTGGAAGACGGCGTTGAGGTCGACCAGCGTCGGATCGGTGGTCCGGGCGGCGCCGACGATCTGACTCTTCTGGAGGTCGCGCTTGAAGTTCCGATCGGCGATGTAGCCGGACCAGATACGCGTCGGGCTGGCCGCCGTCTCCTCCACCCAGAACGGGCGAAGGCCGATGATCGACTGTGGACAGGCTGCCGGCGGGGTCATCGAACGGCAGATTGGCGATCGCAGATGATGCCCTTGTCGGCGGCCTCGATGAACCCGTCGATATCGCCCAGCCGGACGGAGCTATTGCCGAGGTCCGTGCCCGACGCGAACGAGGCCGAGGTCCCGAGATAGAAGTGCAGCGTCATTCGGCGACCCGGCGCCCGTAGAGCGAATTGGTCGGGTCGATGCCCGGCTCGTCCGCGTGCGTGCAGCCGTACGGCTCAGGCGGTTCGGCAGGCTCGGTCGGGGCGAAGCGTCGCCGCGGATCGGGGCGATGGCGCGGACGGTGAGCGTCATGCGTGGACGGCCGGATCGAGCAACGCGAGTAGGCGTTGCGGACGGCGGTGAGTGCCATTTCGGTGGCCCCTGCCCGTAGAGCGCGGTGACGGGCCACTAGAAGCGCTCGGTCATCGGATCGCCCTGCTCAGGTCATCGAGGGCCAACAGCAAGCGCTTGATCCGATCGACCGGAGGCATTGAGAAGCCGCGTGCCGCATCGCGCGGGCTGACGCCATCGGGGCCGCGCTGGGGCACGAGCTCGCGAGCGGCGTTGTCGGCCTCGCTGGATGACTGCTGGATCTCGGCCAGGGCGGCCCGGATGCCGTCCTCGTGCTCCGCGAAGGATGCCAACGCCGCTGCGTGTCGCTTGGCGGCCCGCTTGATCGTGCTCCGGAGTTCGACCTCGTCGATCTGGGCCTCGGCCATGGTGAGCCGGTCGATCTCGGCCTTGGCCAGCTCCAGCCGTCGTGCGGCCTGCTCGTGATCGCGACGAAGATCCCGGAGCCTGCCGGCGAAGCCGAAGCCGAGGACCGCTGCCGCCGAAATCGCATCATCCGGGTACTTCTCCTGGGCCCGGCGGATGACTGCCTCCTCCTGTTCGACCCGGGCGGCAGTCTCCGCGAAGTCGCGCTCAGCCTCTGCCAGCCTCGCGGCGGCGATCTCCTTGGCCGGGGCGAACCGGTCATCGATGGCGGTGGTCATGCTGCCCACTCCGCAATTCGCTCAGCCCGCGCGATGAGGTTGAGTCGGCGGACCTCCAGCGCGCGCATCTGTCGGCCGCGCTCGCGGCGTAGGTACGCATCGAAGTCCGCGATTTCGCTCCTCGGTCCGGACGGCAGCGGCGAGGGCGCGTGTTCTGTTCGTCGCGGCCCGTGCCCGCTGGATCGCGGTCTCCTGGTCGGCGAGACGCCCCGCGAGCTCCGCGAGCCGTCGCTCCTGCTCGTGGACCCGGGCTCGGGCATCGGAGCGCAGGCGGTCGCCCTTATCGGTCGGCGTTGCCGGTGCGTCTGTGAACCCCATCCGGGCGAGCAGCGCCCGGTACCGGTCGGACTGCGCCTCCCAGCCGCGGAGCCATCCTTCGTCGGTGTTCATGGCTCGATGACCTTGGCGCCGTCGAACGCGAGTCGGCTCTTGAGGGCCTGAAGGGCGGGGAGCCGGACCCCGATGGCCTTGGCCCAGTCGAGAGCGTCGGCGGCGGCCGCGACGGTCGCTTGGAGCTCGTCGAGCTTGGCCGATTCCTGGGCCTCGGTCATCCCGGCCCACTGCTCTCGGATATCGAGGATCTTGGTAAACGAGGTCATGGCGGACTCCTAGGCGACGGCCCCGAACGGGGTACTTCGATGGGACTGGCGGCCGGCCAGCTCGGACACGAGCGCGAGCAGGGCGCTCGCGTAGTCGTCGTGGGAACCGGCCGGCGCGGCGATCCGCGGGCGACCGGACGGGAGAGGGTGCTGCTCAAGGGTGAGCAGTTCGGTGATAAGCCCCGGGTGATCGAGCAGGCTGAGCGTCCGCGTCTGGAGGGCGCGCCGGGTGGCCGCCCACGGCGTCCACCTTGCTTTCGTTGGTCCATGGCCGCTCGATGACGCGAACCCCCTTGCGGGCAAGGGCCTGGCGGATCGGCTCGGCCGAGTATTGGTCGATGACAACCGGCGCCTTGCCGTAGGCCACCGACAGCGCGGCGATCTCGTCGAGAGTCGGCTCCAGCTGGACCGGCTGGCCCCGGGAGCCGCGCCACCCGCGGATGACGTCGACCAGCACCCGCTCGGCCTCGGCATGGCCGACCATGCCCACGAAGCGATCGCCGACGAACGCGGCGTCGACGGTGATGAGATAGCCGCGCAGCCCCGCGACCGGCGGGACCTCGACGAGCCCGTGGCTGACGGCATCGCGGACCGTCTCCGCGCTGAACACGGCGCCGATGCCCGAGTCGAACAGGGCCAGGTATTCGCGCCGGTAGCTGGCCGGGTCGGCGGTCTGCTCCTGCTCGAGGAAACTATCCGAGATGCGCGGGTTCATCTCGGCGGTCGAGGCGTGCCACTCGCGCCAGTCCGCGAACTGGCCGGACCGGGCCCGGGCGCACAGGTCAGGGAAGAAGCCTGCGGCCCAGCGCGGGGTGGAGAGGACGAGGACCTTGCCCGCGGGGAACTGCGCCGTGGCCGGGACGAGGCCGTCCCACAGTTCCTTCGGGTCGAGCGGGCTGCCATCGCGGCCCTGATACCAGGCCATCTCGTCAAAAATCACGATCGCCGCCGCGTAGCCGCGAACGGATGCCGCGTGACAGGGAAGGGTGAGGACGACGATGCCGTTGGAGAGGACGATCTCGTCCTCTCCGTCCTTGACGACCAGCGGTGCGAGCTCAGGAGCCTGGAGGAAGCCCGCGATGTACTTGTGGACGATGCGCGCCTGCCGCTGGCTCGTGCCGATGACGACGATGGCCACCTGCTCGCCTGCGGGCACCGCCGCAAGGTGGGCGTCCGCGTTGGCCGTGGCCTCGAACGCGGCGATGATGCTCGCCATCCGGCCCTTCCCGCCGCGCCGGCCGATGCGCAGGACCGCCGTCCTGATCCGCTCGCGGTAGATGGCGTCGAGGAGTTCGGCCTGCTTGACGGAGGGCTCGAAGCGCAGGACCTCGCGGGAGAAGTCGACGATCCGGCTCTCGCCGGGACCGATCTCGCGGACCGGCTGCGGGGCAGGGACCGCAGCGGGCTCCGCGATGGGCTCGGGCTCCGCGACCGGCGGCGGGACCTCCTCGACCGGGCGGCCGTTGACCCACGGGCGGCCATTGAGCGAGCCCGTACCGTCGAGCGAGTCGAACGGGTCACGGCCGAAGACGCGCCACCCGCTCATGTCGCGGACCTCCCGACCGAGCCGCCGTCATCGCGGCTCAGGTAGCTCTCGCCCCCGCCGCCGGTCAGCGGGCCGGGCCGGACCCCGAACTGGTTGCGGACAACGTGGGCCATCGCCCGCTCCTGGCTGCCCGAAAAGAGGCACACCACGGACCGACAGCGCCAGACCGAACCGGTCGGGTAGACGGCGTGGCGCCACGGGGCGTCGAGGACGTCGGTCGACGGGTAGCGCATCATGCCGGCGGCCTCCCGGTCATCGGTGCCACTCCGGGGCGTGACGGGGCTAATCGCCGGGCGGGATCGCCGCGTAGGCGATCCTGACGAGTGGTGGAGGGCCCGCGGATCGGAGTGCAGCCGGTAGTCATCCTCGGAGTGGGGGTGGAGACAGGCCGAGCAGCGCGTCGACGCGGCCTCTCGGACGCCGCACTCGGCACACTCAACGTCGAGCTTGCCCGTCTGCCAGGGGCAGTCATTGGCATGGGGCTTCATGCCGGTCCACGGTCCGCCGCACAGGAAGCACGGCCGGGTCCAGTACGCGTATTCCTCGGTGGTGCGGACTCCAGCGGGGGGGGTGTTCACGGCTGGTACTGACCGGCGCGGATCGTGGGGCCGGCTGCCGCCGTAGGCGACCCGGGGACCGGCTCTCGGCGCCGCGTACAGCTCGGGATGCGAAGTTCGCACCGTTCCGGTGGCTCCGATCGCTCCCCGCTGAGCGTGCGGATCTCGTAGGGTCGGGCCGGCAGGTGTGTCATCTGACTCCGGCTCGGCGAGCTTTGGCTTGGTCATGACGCATCCTCCGGTCGGTACTTGTCGAGAGCGCGGGCATTGATGACCGTGCGCCCGACCTTGGCCCGCTCCCGGTCCCGCTCATGCACCGCCCGCTCCAGGCGTTCCACGAGGGCGTCCAGGCGGCTGGCGTAGGACGTGAGCGTCTGCGTGAAGCCCTCGCCTTCCATGGCCGCGATGGCCCGGTGCCGCTGGACGTTGGCCGTGGCGAGCTGCTCGACGAGCCGCAGGTCGGCGATCGGGTCGAGGTTCGGTCGGGCGACGTAGATCAGGGCGACCTCGATCTGCACGTCGCGCTGATTGGCCACGATCGCGAACACGCCATGGGACAGCGCGTTGACGTTCCCCTCGAGGAGCATTCGCCGGCGTTGGGCCCGGCTCGCGGATGCGGCGCGGGTGGCGCTCGGTTTGCCCCCCGGATTGCGGACCAGGGCGAGCTGCTGTGGATTGCCTGTGCGGGTCATCGGGGCCTCATAACGCGGTGGTATCTGTCAGCTCTGAGGCCGCCGCCACGCTCGGGATCGGTGGACGATGGCCCGGCGGCCGCATAACCGGCCCGCGTGGCGCCTCTCTTGGATGGGGTACTGAGGGACGGGGGACAGGGGACACGGGGTATAGACCCCCGGTGTCCTGTCCCTTTGTCCCCTGAAGGGATATTCCGAGGGGACACGGGGGACACTTGTCCCCTGCTCTCAGGAGGCATGAAGTCGGCCCCAGCGGTAGATGCCGTCCGGGCCGGTGACTCGGACGAATGCCTTGGACTCATGACGGGCGAGGGCCTTCTTAACGCTATCCACGGGCACCTCGAGCTCGGCAGCGATCTCGGCCACGGTCAGGGCACCGTCGCGCACCGCGGTCTCGATCCGGTAGCGGAGCGGGACATGGGAGGCGAGGTCCGGGATGTCCCGGACATCTGTCCGCTCGATCGCGATCCGGCCGCCGGACCAGTCGACCCGGTAGCCGAGCGGCGCCGGCAACGGGCCGGTGTTCGCCTTCTTCGCGAACAGGCCGAGAGCGATCGACTCGGACGCGATCTCGGCCTCACGCTTGACGTACCACGTCCTCCGGGCGGCGTTGTGCCAAAAGGTCGAGCCGAACGGCCGGTCGGTGTCGCCGCTGCGGTTGACGTGGGCGACGAGCAGCGAACCGAGACCCAGCTCGCGCAGTCCTTGAAAGAACCGGATGGCGACCTCGGCGGCCTCGGGCGGGCCGTCGCAGGCGAGCCCGACGCTATCCACGACGAGGTACCCGAGCTCGTGCTTCGCGACGATCCGGCGGAGCCGGTCGACGTCATCGGCGAGCGGCCGCGAGCAGGGCACGTAGACGACGCCCGGCAGCTCGTCGCCGGCCATGGCCTCGAGCCGGAGGCGATGCTCGGCGGCGTCCATCTCATAGTCCAGGTATCCGACCCGGAGGGTTTCGGCTGGCCGGACCCCGAGATAGGGATGGCCGCTGTCGAGGGTCGCCGCGACGGCCAACGCGATCAGGCTCTTCCCGGTCCCGCCGTCGCCGAAGAGGATCGTCGGCATCCGGGCGACCAGCAACGGGGGGAGCAGGTCGCCCGCATCCTCCGGCGGCTCGACGTCGCGGAGCAGGACGGCCGGGGCTCCGTCGCGGAAGCGCCGGATGACCTCGCGGGCGGCGACCTCGAGCAGGACGCTCCAGTCGGTCCCGGTGCCGCTCGCGCGGGCCGAGACGTGCTTCGCGAACTCGGCCAGCGAGCGGGTCGAGAGGAGGTCGACCCGGGCGACGTGGACCAGGCCGCCGACCGAGGGGACCAACGAGGTAGCCGAGACTTCGGCGACGACGCCCTCCCGGCTCGACTTGACGTTCTCGAAGGTCAGGACGGCCCGTTCCGGGTCGCCCCATTCCACCTCATAGGTACCGTGACTGACGCGGATCGTCGGGCTCACGCTGCGAGCCTCGCGAGCATCTTCTCGACGAAGGCGAGGTCGTGGTACGTGCTCCGGTGGCAGTAGGCGATGACGACCGTCTCGGCGAACTCGAGGGTCGCCGTCTCGGCGAACATCTCGCGGCAGGCGGTCCGCCAGCATCGAACTCGTCGGCCGCAGTGGCCCTCGTGACGCAGGGGTCGGCCGGTGCTACGGTTGGGGAACTCGGAGATGGACACGTTGAGGCACTCCGGGGAGGCGCCGTTGCGGAGAGAGCCGCGCGGCGTCTCGGTTCGTCAGGCGGCGGTCGAACCCGACGCCGATAAATCGCGGTCGATGGCGACCCGGGTCAGGTCCTCTTGCCGGATGCGAATGCGACGCTGTTCGCCGACTCGATAGGCCGGGAGGTCGCCCTTGAGGACCCAGCGGCGGAGCGTGTCCGTGCTGAGTCGGAGCTCTGCGGCCGCCTCCTGCAATGTCAGGTCTTTGGTCGACATCTAGTTCTGCCTCCAATTCGGGGTCATTGGCCTTGAGTCATTCGAGTCGCGTCCGTCACACAAAACCTCCCTCCCACATATCGCAGTACCGCTCACGCTCAGTCCATCGGAAGCGCCGGCGTTCGGCCGCATTCCTCGGCATCGTTGGGCGCGACAGACCCCTCACCCTTATCCAGATTTCGGGCTCGGTTTATAACCGGGACCCGGGCGCCGAGCCGGCGCGGCTTGCCGAGCCCGCCGGGCCACGGGTACGGCACGCCGTTGACCTCGCGGTAGATCACGTCGACCTTGGCGCGGATGAGTCCGCTCGCGTTTGACTACGGCTGGCTGTGCAATCCCCAGTTCCAGCTCGATCTCGCGTTGCGGTCGCCCGGCCTCGATCCATGTCCAGTGCCTTCGAGCTCCTGTGGGCTCAGCCTCTCGTTGAGAGCCCTGTCGAAGCGGTCGGCTGTCGCCGAACCAGCGGTTGCTCGAGGGTCGGCGGTTCGGTCGGTTGCCATCCATCCGGCGGCCGACCGTTGAGAAGCAACAAGTCGTCGAGCTCCCGCTCAGCCAACTCCTCGCCCGGCAGACTCGGATCGAAGGTGGTCGATCCGAGGGCCCGAAGTCTCCGGAGTTGCTCCTCGAGCTCAAGGATCCGGGCCCAGGCGAGGTCGACCTCGGTCGCATCGTCGGCGTAGAAGGGAAGGTCATCTAGATCATCGTCGTCGGCCCACAGGGCCTCGCCATCCACGCCGGCGAGGTTCAGGCCCCACGTGATCTCTCTCGCGCTCATGCCGCGCGACGTCGACGGCGGCCTTGACCGACTTGAAGCTAGGCGGTCATCTCGGCCCGACGCAGGCGGCAGGCGCCGCTCGGTGACGCTCATTCCGCACCGGCCTCAAGCAACCGCTCGACGGACGTCCCGGCGATCCGCAACGCGATGTCGCGCTCCGACTGTTCGGCCATCTCGGCGTCTGCCAGGGCCGTCTCGTCGATGCGATCGAGGATGGCCGTCTCGACGATGTTCAACAGCACGTCGACGGGCAGATCTTCGACTTCAACCGTGCCGCTCCCGGTGAACTTCGCGGTCCGCACGTCGGACGTCTTCGGCGGCCGGGTCGGCAGGTTGTGCTCGTCGATCTGTTCGGCCGTCAGGGCGAGCCGTTCAAACTCGAGCCAGTGCGTCCAGGGCTCCTCGAGCTTCCAGCACCACTCGGAGCGGCCATATAGGTCCGCAGCCGGGTCGATGCCTTCCTGCCGGAGCTCAGCGAGTAGGTACCTGCGCACATCTGCGACTGGCCAATCAAGATCGACCGCGATCGCGTACAGCCGCAGCGTTTCCTCGACGTCGCGGTAGATGTCCTCACCGCTCGGATCGAAGTCGCCGACGTGCAGGATGTGAACGGTCTTGCCTGCCTCGTGGGCCGCGACGGCATCCTTCGCGGCAGCCCACAGGTAGCCTCGCGCGCTGTAGCCCCGGCCGATGAACGTCGGGACGCAGTAGCGATCGGCGACGCCGGCGATGACGCTGCCGATCGAGTCGGACTCGGCCCACAGCTGAATGGCGACCTTCTGTTGGCGCATGAGATCGCGTCGGTAGAGCTTCGCGGTGTCGGTGAGCAGGCCCTCGACACCATCGAAGGTCCGCGGCGCGAACACGGCCCGGGTGTGGTCGACGAGCCAATCCCAGGGGATCGTGCCGTCCTCGCGGAGATCCTTCATGACCCGCTTGAGCCTGTCATACGACGGCTCGACCTTCGGGATGGCCCCGACCGACACGAGGGCGTAGTAGAGCTGCCGGAGGGTCATGGCCGAGCGGGCATCGGCGAGGACATCATGGGCGACCTGGCCGAGGGCGATCGTATCGGCGGCCTTGCCCCGTCCACGCTTTTCGGACCTAGGTCGAGAATGTCGAGTCGGCCCATCGGAGGAGGCGAAGAAGATGCTCCACATCTGGCTGCCGATGGCCCAATCAAGCTCGAGTCCGCTATCTTTGGGATCGTCAGGAGTGGTCACGAACGACTTCTCCTGGCCGGCCCCGGGGCGCGACAACGCCGCCGGGGTCAACCTTGTGTTGGCAGACTCAGGCAGGTTGTCGTCGGACGGCGAGACGGCGCGCCGGCGTCGAGCCTTGACGCTCAGGAAGGCGAGTCGGGCCATGTCGGCCGCCCTGAGGGCGTCAGCGCGCCGCTGCCGCTCCTTCGCGGGGAGGACCCGGTCGGGGTCGACGCGGTCGAGGTACTTGGACCGGTTCGCGGCGTTGGCGGCGGCGGTGACCTCGCGGCCGTCGTACTTGGCGGCCCGGGTCAGTGCGGCGATGCGCGCACGCAGCTTGCGCTCGGAGGGAGACAAAGAAGAGGACGTCACTCGTGCCCTTTCGCCGGGGGCCCTGCATGGCTCCGGAGAACGGGATCGGTGACGCCCACGACGGCGGCGATCTGCCCGTGTTCTAGGTTGACTCCACTCTAGAGCACGCCGTTCGTCGGTCAATCGACGATGCTCCCGCTCCTCCTCGTCGAGAGCCTCCAGATAGGCGTCGCCCGCGGCATCGGCGAGCTCATCGGCAAATCGTTCGCCGAGTGCGTCGCGATTGGCCGTGGCGTAGGCTCGTTCGTCCTCGCCAGCGCCATCGAGTAGGACGTCGCTGCCGCATCGACAGGTCACGACGACCGGCAATCGAACCTCCCGGCGACCCGGCCGACACGCGTCCGGTCGGAAGCTCCCACCAAGGCAGGTCGGCCTCCGGATGGCGCCGACCGGCGTTCACGAACCCAGGCAGCGCCATCCGATAGCCGATCTCGACGCCCTGATGCTCTTCGCGGACCCAATCATCGCCCTGGTCGATGGCACGACGATCCGTCGAGCCCGTCGCAGGCTGCCGAGTCGGGCTCCGCGGTCCGGGGCAGTCCTCGCCCACGGCCTGCCTCATGACCGGAGCCGCCGGTAGGCGTCGATGGCCCGCGCCGTGGCCGCCCCGCGACCGTACCGGCCCATGACCTCGCGCGACCGCCAGCCGCCGAGGGCCATGAGGTCGCCCTCGTTGCCGCCATCCGACAGCCAGCGGTGGGCGAACGTGTGCCGAAAAAGATGGGGATGGACCCGGAGACCGGCCAGGGTCGCCCGACGATCGACGATCCGCCGGATGCCGTCCGGGGAGAGCGGGCCCAGGTGGCCGAGCCACAAGCGCTCGGAACCGGCGTCCGCCCTTCTTGCGCGTTCACGCAAGTAGCGGTCAAGCGCGACGCTCGTGGCATCGCCATACGGGCAGAGACGGACCCGACTGCCCTTGCCGAGGACGGTGGCGATCTGGCCATCACGGTCGACGTCTGCCATCCGCAGGTTGGCGAGCTCGGCCCGCCTCATGCCCGTGTCGGCGAACATCCGCAGGATCGCCATGTCGCGGCGGTCCTCGAAGTCCGTGCCGCCGCACGTCTTGAACAGTCGCTCGACCTGGTCGTCGGTCAGGACCGGGACCGGCGCCTCGGGCACCTTCGGCGGGCGCATCCCGTCCATCGGGCTCTTGGCGATCTCGCCCTCGGTGACGAGCCAACCGAACCAGACCCGGAGGGCGCGGTATCGGGAAGAGGCCGAGGCCGGCTTGAGCCGGGCCAGCTGGTCGTCGATGAACTCTTCCACGTTGCGCCGTCGGACGGTCCGCACATCGGGCTCGCCGATGAACGTGCCGAGCAGCGTGGCGGCCTCGAGGTAGATCCGCAGCGTCGACGGGCTCTTGTTCGCGGCGCGCGGGATCGACCCCACGACCGCATGAGCTCGCGGTAGGCTTCGGGCAGTCCATCGGCCGTCGCCGGGATCGGGAGCGGGTTACCGTTCATCGTCGCCACTCCGGTTAGTTATAGCGCCGTGCTACCACATGCTAGCAGCTCCCCGCACGGGAGCGCGCTATAACTGCGACGATACCTGACGATTAGCTGCCATCGCAGCGGCGGCGCGCGAGGCTCGTTCCGGCCTCGTCAGCCCTCGTACTCGAAGCCGATCTTGAGCTCCACCCGGTACTCGACGATCTCGCTGTCCTCGACGATCGCAGTCGACTTCACGACCTCGACGGTCCGGATGTTGCGGACGGTCCTGGACGCCGTTGCCACGGCGACCCGGGCCGCGTCGGACCAGGAGCTCGGGCTCGTCCCGACCATCTCCCGGATGATGATCACGCCCATCGGGCCCTCCTCGTGTTCCGCGCGCGCCCCGAGCCGGGGCAGGGCGGTCCGTCCAGTCTAGTGTCGTGAAGACCGAGAAGCCGGCCTCCTCCAGGCCGGCTTCTCGAGAGGTGTTCGAGGGGACGGCCGGGTCAGGCTGGGGCGGCTCCGGCGGCGGTCGCGCGGACCTTGTCGAAGCACGAGCTGCAGTAGACCGGCCGATCGTTGCGCGGGGCGAACGGCACGATCGCCTGGCCTCCGCACTCGCCGCAGACGGCGGCATGGAACTCGCGCGGCCCGTCCGCCGAGCGGGCGCGCTTGGCCGCGGCCCGGCAGCTGGGACAGCGCTGGGGGTCGTTCTGGAGACCCTTGCTGGCGAAGAACGCCTGCTCGCCCGAGGAGAACAGGAACTCCTCCGAGCAGTCACGACACGAGAGCGTTCGATCCTGATACACCCTGGTCCCTCGTCCTCATCAGGGATGACCGCGTCGATCGATCGGACGTGGGACGGAAGCGAACGCGCCGCTGGGGGTCGGTGACGCGCGCTCGGCTCCGACCGTGCCCGGACGGTCGCAACTCTAGACCGGGAGGATACGCGCCGAGTCAAGGTCGGGGAAGGGCGGTGAATCGCGCTCCAGACGGCAGCGGTGCGCTGGCGCACCGGACGGCCGCAGGAACCGG
Organism: uncultured Chloroflexia bacterium; assembly: GCA_963837825.1. Taxonomy (GTDB): domain Bacteria; phylum Chloroflexota; class Limnocylindria; order Limnocylindrales; family CSP1-4; genus Chersky-267. The sequence goes on along the minus strand of CAWIOR010000011.1, from coordinate 94,286 downwards.
ATCGCCTGCGGTACCGTCGGGGAACCATGTCCCGACCGCACCTTGTCCCGATCGGCCTGCTGTCGACGCTGCTCCTGGCGGCGTGCGTCGGCGTCGGCGCATCGCCGGGCGCGAGCGTCGGGCCGACCGGGACGCCGGCGTCGGCCATCGACCACCCGACCGGCGCGACCGACGTCATCCTGCGGATGGCCACCGGTGGAGGCTTGCTGGCTCCCGGCGCGCTCCTGAGCGAGATCCCGGAGTTCACCCTCTACGGCGACGGCACGGTCGTGTTCCGCGACCCGGCCAAGTCGTACGTGGAGCCGTACCGACCCGACGGGATCGGGCTGCGGCTGCCCTTCCGGACGGCGAGGCTCGACGAGGCGCAGGTCCAGGCGATCCTGGCGGACGCGATCGGTCGAGGTGGCCTCGGCACGGCACGGGAGGTGTATCCGCCGATCGGCATCGCCGATGCCCCGTCGACGTCATTCACCCTCCGGGCCGGCGGCCTCGACAAGCAGGTGACGGTGGGCGCGCTCGGGTTCGAGCAGTCGCGACCCAGCGCGGACGACGAAGCCCGCAAGGCCTTCCAGGCGCTCGCCCAGCGGCTGGTCGCGCCCGATCTCGGCGGAGCGATCGCTGTCGCCTACTCGCCGCTCGCCTATCGCGGCATCCTCACCGAGGCGCAGGACCCGACGTCGGCGATCCAGCCGCGGGCGTGGCCATGGACCGCGTTCGGCCCCGACGACTTCATGCCCTCGGGCGACCCGACCGGTCTGCCGACGCCGACCCGGACGCTGACAGCCGCCGACGTGGCGGGGCTCCGGATCGAGGGCGTCGAGGGCGGGGCAACCTCGATCGCGCTGAAGACCGCCGACGGCAAGGTCTATCTGCTGGCGCTGCGCCCGCTGCTGCCCGACGAGCTGAGCTGAACCCCGGCGTTCAGCCGGCGACGTCGGCGTAACGCTCGCCGGCGTACGACACGAATCGCGTCTGACGCTTCTTGAACCACAGCTGGATCTCGCCGGTCGGCCCGTTCCGATGCTTGGCCAGCTTGAGGTTGATGACCTCGCCCTCTTGATCCTGGTCCTCGGTCCCGCGCTCCTTGTCGCGCCACAGGAACATCACCAGGTCCGCGTCCTGCTCGATCGCGCCGGACTCGCGGAGGTCGGATAGGCGCGGCTCCTTGCTCTCCCGCATCTCCGGCTGGCGCGACAGCTGTGACAGGGCGATGACCGGCACGGAGAGCTCCCGGGCGAGCGCCTTGAGCCCGCGTGAGATCTCCGACACTTCCTGGACACGGTTCGCATCGCGGTTGCTCGTCGTCGCCTGCATCAGCTGGAGGTAGTCGACCACGATGAGATCGAGGCCGGCCTCGGCCTGGAGCCGGCGGGCCTTTGTCCGGAGCTCCATCGCGGTGATGTTCGGGGTGTCGTCGATGTAGACCGGGGCCTCGGACAGGGCGTTCATCGCCGGTGCGAGTCGGGCGAAGTCCATCTCCTCCAGGAAACCGGTCCGGAGGCGCTGCGAATCGATGTTGGCCACGCTCGACAGGAGGCGGAGGACGAGCTGCTCCTTGCTCATCTCGAGGCTGAACACGCCGACGCTGCGGCCCTCGTTGACCGCCGCGAACTCCGCGATGTTGAGGGCGAAGCTCGTCTTGCCGACGCTCGGCCGAGCCGCCAGGACGATGAGGTCGCTCTTCTGGAGCCCGGTCGTGAGGGCGTCCAGGTCGGCGAAACCGGTCCGTACCCCGCTGATCTCGCCGCGATGGGCGTGCAGATAGTCGAGCCGATCGTAGGCATCGTGGAGGAGCGTCTTGAGCGGGCTGAACCCGACCGACACGCGACGCTGGCTGACGTTGAACAGCTCGCTCTCCGCGCGGTCGATCGCCTCCTGGATCTCGGCCGGGTCCTCGTACCCGATGCCGGCGATCTTCCCGGCCGCCGAGATCAGGTTGCGCAGGACCGCCTTGCGCTCCACGATCCGCGCGTACTGGACCGCGTGGACGGCCGTCGGGGTCTGGTTCGACAGGCTGGACAGGTAGGACCGTCCGCCGACCGTCTCGAGCTGGTCGGCTCGTTCGAGCGCCTCCGCCACGGTCACGATGTCGACCGGCTCGCGCTTGTCGAACAGCTCGAGCATGGCGGCGTAGACCGCTCCGTTCGCCGGGCGGTAGAAGTCCTCCGGCCGGAGGAACTCGGCGATCTCCACGATCGCATCGCGGTCGATCAGGATCGAGCCGAGGACGGATTGCTCGGCCTCGGTGCTCTGGGGCGGCAGTCGATCGATCAAGGCACACCGAAGATGGCGGGGTTGGGTGACAGCTCGAGTGTCATCGACCGACCATCAGGTCCGGTCAACGAACCGGGTGGCCGATCGGCCGGTCCGTCCACGAAAGCGGCGGCCTTGTTGGCCGACTGTGGAGGGCTCTGTGGACAGCGCCCTCAGTCGAGGCGGCGGATCACTCCGATGAGCTTGCCCTGGATCCGGACGTCGTCGTAGTACATCGGCTGGTACTCGGCGTTGGCCGGCTGGAGGCGGATCCGACCCTGCTCCTTGTAGAACCGCTTCAGGGTGACGGCGTTCTCCTCGACCTGGGCGACGACGATGTCGCCGTTGCGGGCCGTGGTCTGGGGCCGGATGACCACGAAGTCCCCGTCCGCGATGTGGGCCTCGATCATCGAATCCCCGCGCACCCTGAGGACATAGGCGTCCCCGCTCGGAGCGAACACGTCCGGTACCGCCAGCGTCTCGTCCGCGCGCTGGTACGCCTCGATCGGTCCGCCGGCCGCGATCTCGCCGATGATCGGCAGGAGGTGGGCCTCGGACGCCGCCGACTGGGGGGTGAGCTCGCTCGACAGCCCGAGCTCGATCGCGGCCGTCGGCGTCAGCCGGATGGCCCGCGCCTGGGCCGCGCCACGCTCGAGGTACCCCTCGCGCTCCAGGATCTGGAGATGGTGGTGGACCGCCGATGTCGACGCGAGCCCGACCGCGCGTGCGATATCGCGGACAGACGGCGGGTAGCCCCGGGTCCGCAGGGTCGCTGCGATGTAGTCGAGGATCTTGACCTTGCGGTCCGCGTCGTGCTTGGTCATCGGGCCTCCGTTGGGAGATAACGGTACAGAACGGACGTTCGATTGTCAAGCCGGCGGTCGGCCGGACTCGGCGGTCGGCCGCCCGACTGGTAGACTGCGCTGTCCCGACGACGCTGTCTCCGGATCACGCGCGTCGCACGGTCGGAGGAGGTCCAGGCGGCAGATGGCGGAGCGACGGAAGCGGCGGCGGATGCCGGGTGCCAGCCTGAACCGGATCCTCGCCCTGGCCGCCCTGCTGCCGACCGCCAGCCGGTCGGCGGTCTACGTTCGGCTGATCCTGTCGCTGATCGGCGACGATCGCGTCCCGGCCTCGCGCAAGGCCCTCCTGGGCGGAGCTCTGGTCTACTTCGCCCTGCCGTTCGACGTCGTCCCGGACGACCTGCCGGTGCTGGGCGTCCTCGACGACCTCGTGGTGGTCGTGCTCGGGGTCGATCTCTTCTTCGACGGCATCCCGGCCGAGATCCTCGACGAGAAGCTCGGCGATCTCGGGATCGACCGGGCCGCCTTCGAGCGTGACCTCGGCCAGATCCGGCGGCTCACGCCGCACCCGGTCCGGCGACTCGCCCGGCGGATCCCGCCGGCGGTCGACGTCGTCGCACGTGCCGCTCGTTCGTCGCGCCTCGGACCGCGGGTCCGGCGCTGGATCAACAAGGAGGGTTCGTTCGCGTGAAGGTCATCCTGACCGCCGATGTCGACAAGCTCGGTAAGAGCGGTGAGATGAAGGTCGTGGCCGATGGCTACGCCCGCAACTTCCTCATCCCCCAGAAGCTCGCCGTTCCGGCGGCCGGTGGCGCCTACCGGGCCTGGCAGCACGACATCGCGAGCCGCGAGGACAAGCGTCGGCGCGAGCGCGAAGAGGCCGAGATCTACGCCACCCGGATCGCCTCCACGACGCTCACGATGGGGGTCAAGGTCGGCGACGGGGGCAAGCTCTACGGGTCGATCACGGCCAAGGACATCGCCGACGCGCTCGGCCGTCGCGGCATCGTCGTCGACCGCCACAAGGTCGACCTCGAGGAACCGCTCAAGAGCCTCGGCACGTACAAGGTCGCGGTCAAGGTCCTCGCCGGGATGGCGCCCGAGGTCACCGTGATCGTGGAGCCGAAGGGCTAGAACTCGACGAAGCCGATCCCGATCGCCCAGATCCCGTAGGCACAGATCGCGACCGACGCGACCGAGGCCGCCCACGCCCAGCGGGACATCCCGCGCTCGAAGACCGTGGCCAGGATGACGAACAGCAGCGGCTGGACGTCCAGGCTGAACCGATAGCCGAACTGGGTCAGCCCGACGTTGCCGTGGGTGACGATCGGGACGAGCGCGATCGCCGTCGCGATCGCCGCCCAGGCGACCCGCGGGTCGCGCAGCCGGGCCCGGGCCAGCCACACGAACAGGGGGGTCGTCAGGAACAGCGACAGCCCCCACCAGGATGGCTGGAAGAACGGCGGGTCGTCGACGAAGTTCCAGCTCCGCAGGAAGATCGCGAAGACGTGGCGCGGGATGTACTCCAGGGCGAGGATCCCGTGCTTGGCGTAGATCGGGTCCTCGAGCACGCCCGGGATGAGGACGTAGCTCTGGTCGACGATCGTCCCCCACCGAGCGAGGTTGTAGAGCAGGTAGGCCGCCGTCGGGATGCCGATCCCGACCAGGAACATGACGCCCCCGCGGATGGCTGCCCCGCGCTCGCCTCGGCCCGGCAGACGCGGCGGCCAGCCGAGTCCGACGATGAAGGCGAGGAAGAACGGCGCGGTCAGTCCGACCGGCAGCCGCGAGATCGCTGCGCAACCGACGAGCAGGCCGACCAGCAAGGGCCAGCGCCGCTCGAGGAGGACGAGGATCGCGGCCATGCTGAACATGACCGCGACGACGTGGCTGAAGTACCACACCGAGCCGGTCTCGGCCACGTACCACAGGACGGTCCCGAACCCGAACACCACGGTCAGGCCGAGTCGAACGCGGCCGGCCAGGGCGAACCGGCCGAGGACGAGCCAGGCCAGGCCGACCGCGACCCCGCCGAAGATGCAGCTGGCGACCTGGGGCGGGAAGTCCGGGCCGAAGACGGCCACGAACGGGACGAGCAGGACGGCCGGCATCGGTGGATAGGCCACGTACCAGACGCCGTCCCTGGGGATCAGCTCGTTCAGCCAGGGCGGCGCCTCGGTCAGGTAGATCCGGCCGTGGAGGAAGGCGTCGGCCAGGCGCACGAAGTAGTCGAGGTTCTGGCGGTCGCGTGAGGCGGTCAGAAGGTAGACCGCGATCGTCACGACGACGACGACCAGCGTGCCCAGCGTGTCCGGTCGCCCCCGGACCGCGTCGATCAGGGCGGCGAGCCGAGTCCCCTCGAACCAGTCGACCGCTCGGGCTCGCCAGGAGGTCGCCGGCGGCAGCCGCCGCTCCTCGGGGTGGGCCATCGGGGCGACGATACACTCTCGGACGATGGACGCGGACGGCCGGTCGGCTCAGGGGTCCGCGAGCGGGATCGGCGCCATCTTCGGCGCCGGGCTCGGCGCGGCGGTCCGCGACGCGGTCGGCCTGTTCCTGTCGCTGCGGATCGTGCTCGGCCTGTTGGCGCTCTGGGTGTGGTGGCAGGCGACCCCGCCCGGGCCGTGCCACTTCGAGGTCGCGCGGAACGGCTGGCAGACGATCCCGCCGCTCGCCGACCAGGGCCCGGCCTTCCCGCTCGTCGGCGTCTGGCAGCGCTGGGACGCCTGCTGGTACACCAAGATCGCGACGTTCGGCTATGAGGCCGGCGAGAACAGCGTGGCGTTCTTTCCGCTCTTCCCGCTCCTGACCGGCGTCGTCGGGCGGCTGCTTCTCGGAGCGATGGCGCTCGGCGGGCTGGTCGTGGCCGGCGTGGCGTATGTCGCCGCGATGACCGGCCTCCGCCGGCTCGTCGCGCTCGACTTCGATGACGAGGCGGGCCTCGCGACCGTCGTCGCGATCTCGATCTTCCCGACCGCGTTCTTCTTCTTCGCCCCGTTCACCGAGTCGCTCTTCCTGGCGACCGCCGTGTGGGCGATCCTCGGCGCACGCCGGCGCTCCTGGACGATCGCCGCGGTCGCCGGCCTGCTGGCCGCCTTGACCCGGATCCAGGGGGTCTTCCTGGTCCTGCCGCTCGGTTGGGAGGCGCTGATGTACTGGCGAGACCGAGGCTGGGCGAGCGGCGGGCGATCCTCGCCCTCCGCCGGCTCGGTCCTCCGGCCGACCGTCGCGGCGCTGGCCCCCGCGGTCGGCTTCGTGGCGTTCGTCGTGTTCTCCTCGATCGTCGCCGGACGGACGCCGCTCGACACCCAGGAGGCGTGGGGCGGCACCGACTTCCATGCGCCGTGGGAGGTCATCGACGCGGCCTGGCGGTGGGCCTTCGACCATCACGACCCGCTCCAGCTGTTCAACCTGGTCGCGCTCCTCGGGTTCGCCTTCGTGACGATCCTCGGGCTGCGCCAGGTCCCGGTCTCCTACTCGCTCTACGCGATCCCGCAGATCGTCCTGATCGGGTCCCGGATCCAGCCGACGCCGCTGACCTCGACCGGTCGCTACCTGCTGGTGATCTTCCCGGTGTTCGTCCTCCTCGGCCTCGTCCCGGGCCGCTGGCTTCGCTTCAGCTGGGCGGTCGCGTCGGCGATGCTCCTGGGCCTGCTGCTCGCGTCGTTCGTGCGGGGCGACTTCGTGGCATGACCATCCCGACCATCCTCCACGTCGACCTCGACGCGTTCTTCGCCGCGGTCGAGCAGCGCGATCGGCCCGAGCTGCGTGGGCGACCGGTCATCGTCGGCGGTGGGGACCCGACCGCGCGGGGCGTGGTCAGCGCCGCGTCCTACGAGGCTCGCCGGTTCGGGGTCCACTCGGCGATGCCCCTGCGCACCGCCTACGCCCTGTGCCCCGCCGGCGTGTTCCTGCCGGTCGACGGGCGCAAGTACCAGCGGGTCAGCCGCGAGGTCATGACCATCCTCCGCCGGTTCACGCCGCTGGTCGAGCCGATCTCGATCGACGAGGCCTTCCTCGACGTGACGGGGTCGCGGGCGCTCTTCGGCGACGGGCCGACGATCGCGGCCGAGATCAAGAGCGCCATCCGTCGGGACGTCGGCCTGACCGCGTCCGTCGGCGTGGCCACGACGAAGCTCGTCGCCAAGATCGCGTCCGACCTGCGCAAGCCGGACGGCCTGGTCGTGGTCCCCCCGGGCGGCGAGGCGGCATTCCTGGCTCCGCTCCCGATCGCCCGGCTGTGGGGCGTCGGCGAGAAGACGGCGAAGGCGCTCGGCGAGTACGGGGTGACGACGATCGGCGACCTGGCCGCACTCCCCGAGGAGCTGCTCGTCCGTCGCTTCGGCAAGCACGGAGCCTCCCTCGGCGCCCGGGCCAGGGGCATCGACCCGGACCCGGTCGGCGGCGGCGACCCGGCCAAGTCGATCGGGCACGAGCACACCTTCGACGTCGACACGTCCGACCCCGAGGTGGTCGAGCGGACGCTGCTCGCGATGGCCGACGGGGTGGCGTCTCGGCTTCGCTCGGCGGGCCTCAAGGCGAGCACCATCCAGGTCAAGATCCGCGATTCGAGCTTCCGGACGATCACCCGACAGCGCACGCTCACGGTGCCGACCGATCTCGCCGAGCCGATCTGGCACGTCGCCCTGGAGCTCGCCCGGCCCGAGGTCCGCGGCCTCCGCGTCCGGCTGCTCGGCATCTCGGCCAGCCATCTCGGCGAGCGCGAGCAGCTCGGCCTGTTCGAGAGCGATCCAGCGGATCGGCTCGGCGGCGACCGACGCCGCCGAGCCACCCAGGCGGCCGATGCCATCCGGCGGCGCTACGGCGACCGGGCGGTCACCCGGGCCCGCCTCCTCGGGGCGGACCTGCCGGCACCGTTCGAGCGCGACCCGATGAAGCCGCTCGAGCGCCGGACCGGGATGCACGACCGAGACGGTTCGTCGTCGGACGGCGATCCGGGCTGAGGGGCTCCGGCCCGAAGGCTGGGCCTGGGCCCGTGCGCGTTGGCGGCGCGTCAGCTTCCGCTGCGGGGATCAGCTCCCGTTCCTGATGCGAGTCGCCGCATCAGGAACGCTCGTCGTGGGGGTCGATCGTGACTCGGCCGAGCACATGGACCAGGCGGGCCAGGTGGGAAAGACGGACGCTGGGCATCTTCCCGTTCTCCAGGCGGGAGATCGTCGACTGCGGGACGCAGCTCATGTCCTCGAGCTGGCGCTGGGTCAGGCCGCGTCGGCGTCGAGCGGCCAGCATCCCGCGTCCGATCGAACGCAGGTCGGCGTCGACGTCGGTGGGCCCACCCTCCAGCGGAACGGCCATGACGCCATTCGACCACACGACGCTTCACTCCGAGTCATCCGCCACCGCGCTGACTCGGGTCAGGGCCTTCCATGATGCGTCGACTCGCATCACGGAAGAGACATCCGAGGCCGACGAGATCCGCGCCGGGCGGCCACTCCTTCGCTGTCCAAGGCCGGTGACACGCGAGCTGTCACGGGCCGGAGCGAACCTGCGCCCAAGGGCTTGACATCGAACATCCGTTCGGTCTATCGTCGGGCCGTGAAGTGAACAGACGTTCTGTCGCCGACGTGCCCCGGCCGACGACGAAGTCGCTGCCGAAGAAGGAGTCGACGAGATGGCGATGACCAGGATGGAGCCGACGGTCGTACGGGTGCGGACGGACTGGTTCGACGGGCGGCCGCGCGAGATCACCTGGGGCGATGAACGTCTCCCGGTCTGGTCCCTCGCCGCGGTCCGTCACGAGGACTCGGCCTACCCCATCGAGAGCGGACCGCGGACGCTGTTCGAGGTGGTGACGCCTCGGGCGCGGATGGCCCTCAGCTTCGCGCATCGCTCGCGGCGCTGGACGATCGAGGGCGTCGACGAGGAACGCTCGGCCGCCTGACCCGAAACCTCCACGCTCGGGGCGACGATCCTCCCAACGTCGGCCCGAGTGGGACCCTCGCCGGGCGGGTGCGCCGGTACCGCGCTCGCCCGGCGGGTCGTCCCGACGCTCGGCTCGGGCACCCGGACCGCCGGCGCCCCGCCGACGAGGCACGGCGCGCCTACAATCGCCCGTGTGGAAACCGTTTCACGACCGTTCCGCGACCTGACGCTGGGCGGGTTCGTCGATCGGTTGGCCTCGGCGGAGCCGGTCCCCGGTGGCGGCAGTGCCTCCGCCGTCGCGGCCTCGCTCGGAGCCGGGCTCGTGGCGATGGTAGCGGCGCTCTCGATCGGCCGGCCGAAGTACGCCCAGCACGCCGCGCTGCATGAGGTCGCAGGCGCCCGCGGGGTAGAGCTCGCGGACCGCTTCCTTGCCCTGGCCGATCGGGACGCGGATGCGTATGCTCGGTTCTCGGCCGCGCTCAAGCTCCCAAGGGAGACGGACGCCGAGAAGTCCGCTCGGTCCACCGCCCTCGACGCCGCGGCGCGGGTGGCTGCCGAGGTCCCGCTCGACTGTGTCGAGGCCTGCCGCGAGCTCGTCGCTGCGGCGGAGATGCTCGCCGGGCGGAGCAACGCCAACGCCGCCAGCGACCTGTCGGTCGCGAGCCTCCTGGGCGAAGCCGCCGCCCGAGGTGCCGCCGCGAACGTCCTCGTGAACCTGCCATCGATCGCCGACCCGGGGTTCGCCCAGGCGATGGCGGCCCGGGTCGAGGCGCTCCTCGCGGAGATCGTCGAGCTGGCGACAGCGACACGAGCGACCGTCGCCTCCGGCCAGGCGCGCGACCCGCTCCCGGCGCCGAACGCCTGACCACGGTGGCTGACAGAGAGGCCCGCCTCCTTCTCGGCGCCCCGATCGCCGCCGAGATCCGCGACTCGGTCCGGCACGACATCACGGCGTTCGTCGAGGAGCGGGGCTTCGCGCCGACCCTCGGGATCGTCCTCGTCGGGCGCGACGCTCCGTCCGCCGTCTACCTCCGCCAGATCCTCAAGAGCTGCGAGGCAGCGGGCATCGGCGGTCGACTGGTCGAGATCGAGAGCGACGACGCCGATGGGTCGGACCTCGAGAGCCGCGTGACCCTGGCGATCCGGGAGCTCAACGCCGACCCCGTCGTCGCCGGGATCATCGTCCAGATGCCACTACCGCCGAGCGTCCGACTCCGGGCGGTCATCGACGCGATCGACCCGGCCAAGGACATCGACGGGATCCACCCGCTGAACGCCGGCCTCCTCAGGCTCGGTTTCGACGGCTTCCTGCCGGCGACGGCCCACGCGGCGATCGAGATCCTCCACCGCTACGACATCGCGATCGAGGGCCGGGAGGCGGTCGTCGTCGGACGCTCGAACGTGGTCGGGATGCCGATCGCCTTCATGCTCGTCCGCGAGCACGCCACGGTGACCGTCTGTCACACCCGGACGCGTGACCTGGCCGCTCACGTCGCGCGAGCGGAGATCCTGGTCGTGGCGGCCGGTCGGCCGCACCTGATCAGCGGGTCGATGCTCCGGCCCGGGGCGGTCGTCGTCGACGTCGGGATCAACGTCGTCGGCGACGCCATCGTCGGCGACGTCGACATGGACAGCGCCCGGCTCGTGGCCAGTGCGATCACCCCGGTCCCCGGCGGCGTCGGCCCGGTCACCAACGCGCTGCTCCTGACCCACCTCGTCCGAGCGGCCGTCAGGCAGGCGGACGCCCGTTCCTCCACAGGAGTCGACCCGCGATGAGCTTCCCGTCCGACCTGGAGATCGCCCGCTCGGTCACGCCGCGCCGGATCGTCGACGTCGCGGCCGACCTGGGGCTGACCGACGACGAGATCGAGCTGTACGGGCCGGTCAAGGCCAAGGTCAGCCTGCGGGGCATCGAGCGACTCGAGGCCCAGAACCCACGCGGGAAGTACATCCTGGTCAGCGCGATCACCCCGACGCCGCTCGGTGAGGGCAAGACGACGACGACTGTCGGCCTGGCACAGGGCCTCAACCGGATCGGCCACCGGGCCGCGGTCACCATCCGGCAGCCATCGCTCGGACCCGTGTTCGGGATCAAGGGCGGGGCGGCCGGCGGTGGCTACAGCCAGGTCATCCCGATGGAGGACTTCAACCTCCACCTGACCGGCGATGTCCATGCCATCGGGGCGGCGCACAACCTCGCGGCCGCCTTCGTCGACAACAGCCTCCACCACAAGAACCCGCTCGGGATCGACCCGTTCTCGATCACCTGGCCCCGGGTCGTCGACATCAGCGACCGGGCGATCCGGAGGATGGTCATCGGCCTCGGCGGGCGCGAGAACGGCGTCCCGCGCGAGACCGAGACGGTCATCACGGTGGCCAGCGAGGTGATGGCGATCCTGGCCCTGGCGCGCGACCTGCAGGACCTTCGGGCCCGACTCGGTCGGATCGTCCTGGCCCGGACGACCGACGGGGCCGCGGTGACCGCCGAGGACCTCAAGGTCGCCGGCGCGATGACCGCCCTGCTCGTCGACGCGATCAAGCCGAACCTTCTCCAGACGCTGGAGGGTGGCCCGGCGCTGGTGCACTGCGGCCCGTTCGGCAACATCGCCCACGGCAGCAACTCGATCCTGGCCGACCGGCTGGCGCTGGCCACGAACGATGCCGTCTGCACCGAGGCCGGATTCGGGGCCGACCTGGGCGCCGAGAAGTTCTTCGACATCAAGTGCCGGGCGTCGGGCCTGAGGCCGGACGCGGCCGTCATCGTGGCCACGATCCGGGCCCTCAAGATGCACGGCGGCGTCGGGCGGATCGTGGCCGGCAAGCCGCTCGACCCGGCCCTCGCGGAGGAGAACGTGGAGGCCGTCCGGCGGGGCGCCGCGAACCTGGCCGCCCAGATCGAGGTGATCCGGAACTTCAACGTGCCGGTCGTCGTGGCGATCAACGCCTTCCCGACCGACACGCCGGGCGAGGTGGCGGCGATCCAGGACGTGGCCCGCGCTGCCGGGGCGCGCGACGCCGTCGTGACCACCCACTGGGCCGACGGCGGCCGCGGCGCCGAGGCGCTCGCGCATGCCGTCTGGGCCGCGGCCGAGGAGGGGGCGCCGGACTTCCGCTTCCTCTACCCGGACGACGCGCCGCTGCGTGACAAGATCGAAACGATCGCCACCCGGATCTACGGGGCCGCCGGGGTCGAGTTCCAGCCGGCCGCCACGAAGGCGCTCAAGCTCTACGAGGAGCTCGGCTTCGGGCACCTGCCGGTGTGCATGGCCAAGACCCAGTACTCGCTGAGCCACGACGCGAACCTGAAAGGGCGCCCGACGGGCTACAGCCTGCCGATCCGGGAGGTCCGCCTGTCGGCCGGGGCCGGCTTCATCATGCCGCTGTGCGGAGAGATGCGGACGATGCCCGGCCTGCCATCGAAGCCGGGGGGCGAGCACATCGACATCGACGCCGAGGGGAACATCGTCGGCCTGTTCTGACCGGGCTCAGGTCGCCGGCGCGGCGAAGTTCGCGAGGACGAACGCCCAGACGACCGCGAGGCCGAGCGCGACGCCGAGGACGCCGGCGCCCCAGGCCTGCCCGTCGACCGGCCCGAGCGCTTCCTCCTCGTGCGCGTGGTCGTCGTGGCCGTGCGTCTCGCCATGGTCGCCGAGCCCGTGGGGCTCGCCGGCCGTCGGGGTGTCGCTCGCGTGCGGGTCGCTCATCGTCGGCGGGTACCTCCGGACGCATTCTGGCAGATAGACTCGCAGCCGATGCTCACCCTCGTCCTGACCCGTCACGGGCTCACCGCGCGGTCGGAGCCGGAACAGCACCTCGGGCAATGGATCGACATCGGGCTGTCCGAGGCCGGTCGGTCGCAGGCGGAGGCGCTCGGTCGCCGACTGGCCGGCGTCGCCTTCGGACGGATCGTGGCCAGTCCCCTGCTCCGTGCCCGGGAGACCGCGGCGATCGTCCGCGAAGCGCTCTCCGACGGGCCGGAGGTCGAACTCGACCAGCGCCTTCGGGAGATGGATTACGGCGCGTGGGAGGGGCTCACCTACGACCAGATCGACGAGCGCGACGCGGCCCTCCGGGCACGCTGGGAGACCGATCCGGCGGCGAGCGCCTGCCCCGGCGGGGAATCCGGCGACGACGTCGCCGCGCGCGCCACGGCCTTCCTGGACGATCTCATCGCCTGGCACGACGGGCGCCAAGGAGCCGGCAACGCGGACGAGCGGCCGGTCCTGGCCGTCGCCCACAGCACGCTCAACCGCGTCCTCGTCTGCGTCGCCACGACCACCCCGATCCGCGAGTTCCGGCGCCGGTTCAGCCAGGACCAGGCCAACCTGACCGTCCTGCGCTTCGAGCACGGCGACGGACCGAGCGACGCCCGGATCGTCCTGCTCAACGACACGGCCCACCTGCGCTCTCCGGGCGCCACGCCGTGGGGATGACCGCCCCGGTCGACCCGGGCCTGCTGGCCAGCCTGCATGGGCTCGACCGCGACGGCCGGCTCCTGTTCGCGACGCGGATCCTGCGGATGTTCGGCTACGGCTTCCTGGCCGTCGTCCTGGTCCTCTACCTGGCCGCGATCGGGCTCGAACCGGTGGCGATCGGGATCACCCTCACCCTGACCCTGGTCGGCGACACGGTCATCTCGCTCTGGCTGACGACGAACGCCGACCGCCTCGGTCGACGGCGGGTGCTGGTCGTCGGGTCCGGGCTGATGGTCGTCGCCGGCGTCGTCTTCGCCCTGACCAGCTGGCCGCCGCTGCTGGTCCTGGCGGCCACGGTCGGCGTCATCAGCCCGACCGGCAACGAGGTCGGGCCGTTCCTGGCGGTCGAGCAGGCGGCGCTCAGCCAGGCCGTCGGCGACGCCCGGCGGACGGCGACGTTCGCCTGGTACAACGTCGCCGGCTACCTGGCGACCGCGACCGGCGCGCTGGGCGCCGGGCTCCTGAGCGGGTCGCTGATCCGGGCCGGGGTCGCTCCACCCGACGCCTACCGGGCGATCGTCGTCGGCTATGCCCTCGTCGGCCTGGTCATGGCCGTCCTGTTCGCCCGCCTGGGTGGCGGGATCGAGGCTCCGCCGCGCGACTGGCGACCGGGCGAGATCCGACGACGCCTCGGGCTCGGCCGGTCCAAGGGCGTCGTCCTTCGCCTGTCGGCCCTGTTCTCGATCGACGCGTTCGCCGGCGGGTTCGTCCCGCAGAGCCTGATGGCCTACTGGTTCCACCTCCAGTACGGCGTCGAGCCGGCGCTCCTGGGAGCGATCTTCTTCGCGGCGAACCTGCTGGCGGCGGTGTCGAGCCTGTCGGCCGCCCGGATCTCGGCCCGGATCGGGCTGATCGACACGATGGTCTTCACCCATCTCCCCTCGAACGTCCTGCTGATCCTCGTCCCGCTGATGCCGAACCTGACGCTGGCGGTCCTGGTCCTGCTCCTGCGCTTCAGCCTGAGCCAGATGGACGTCCCGACCCGCCAGTCGTACGTGATGGCGGTCGTCGATCCGGACGAGCGCTCGGCCGCCGCCGGGGTCACCGGGATCGCCCGGACGACGGGCGCCGCGCTGTCGCCGGCGCTGTCGGCCCCGCTCGTCGCGAGCGCCGGCCTGGCCGCTGTCCCGTTCTTCCTCGCCGGCGGCCTGAAGATCGTCTACGACCTCCTGCTCTACCGGGCGTTCAGCGCGGTCCGCCCGCCCGGGGAGGCCTAGCCCGCGCTGCTCGGCGGCTCGCGCTCCGGGTCGGCCTCGACCGGGCGCTCGCTCCGGCGCCAGCCGGGTCGGCCGAGGTGGAACCAGACGAACAGGGCGACGCCGACCACGATGAGGGCGGCGATGAGCAGGTCGAACGGCCGGAGCGTCTCGCGGATGTCGACCCAGTTCTCGCCCAGGACCGTGCCCGCGTAGACCAGCAGCGTCGACCACAGGAAGGCGCCGGCGGTCGAGTAGACGATGAACTTGCCGAGGTGCATCCGGGCGACGCCGGCCGGGAAGCTGATGAACGTCCGGACGATCGGCAGCAGCCGGCTGAAGAACGCGGTCTCCGAGCCCCACCGGGCGAAGAACCGGTCGGCCAGCTCGATGTCGTGGGGCCGGATGAGCAGGTACTTGCCGTACCGCTCGAGGAACGGCCGGCCGCCCTTCGCCCCGATGGCGTAGGCGATGAGCGAGCCGGTGGTGTTCCCGGCGGTGGCCACGAGGACCACGACCCAGAAGTTCCACGACCCGGCCGTCAGCGGCTCGACCTTCGTCGGGTCGGAGACCAGGAACCCGGCGAAGGGCAGGATGAGCTCCGAGGGGAGCGGGATCATCGCCGACTCGATGGTCATCGCGATGAACACGCCGAGGTAGCCGACCGCGCCGTAGAGCTGGTCGAGGAACGGGATGACGATCTTGTCGATGAAATCGAGCACGCGACGCTCCGCGACGGACGAGGGACGGCGGGCAGCATAGCCGACTATCCTCGACGTCGTGACCGGTACCGTGGTCCTCACCGGAGCCGCCCTGACGATCGCCGAAGTGGAGGCGGTCGCCCGTCACGGCGCCGGCGCCGTGCTCGATCCCGACGCGCGGGCCCGGATGGAGGAGGCGCGCGAGGTCATCGAGCGGCTCGTCGCCGACGGCGCCGTGGTGTACGGCGTGACGACCGGCTTCGGCGACCTGGCCAGCGTGTCGATCCCGCGCGCCGACACCGGCAGGCTCCAGGAGAACCTGCTGATGAGCCACGCCGCCGGCGTCGGGCCGGCCTTCCCGGCCGAGGTCGTCAGGGCGATGCTCCTGCTCCGGGCGAACACCCTGGCCCTCGGCCACAGCGGCTGCCGGCCGCTCGTCGTCGACCGCCTGCTCGCGTTCCTGGCCAGCGGGATCCATCCGGTCGTGCCGGAGCAGGGTTCGGTCGGCGCGTCGGGCGATCTGGCGCCGCTGGCCCATCTCGCCCTGCCGCTGATCGGCCGGGGCGAGGTCGAGCTCGGTGGCCAGCGGATGCCGGCGATGCTGGCCCTCCGTGAGGTCGGCCTGGGGCCGCTCGAGCTCGAGGCCAAGGAGGGGCTGGCGCTCCTCAACGGGACCCAGATGATGGCGGCCCTGGGCTCGCTCGCCCTGGCCGACGGCGACCGCCTGGCCCGGACCGCCAGCGTCGCGGCGGCGTTGAGCGTCGAGGCGCTCCTCGGCACCGAGGTGGCCTTCGCGGCCGAGTACCAGCTCGCCCGGCCGCACCCCGGTCAGGTCGCGGTCGCGGCCGAGCTCCGCCACCTCCTCCGCGGGTCGAGCCTCCAGGCCAGCCACCACGGCCACGCCCACAAGGTCCAGGACCCGTACTCGCTCCGCTGCGTGCCCCAGGTCCACGGGGCGGTCCGCGACGCGCTCGACCAGCTCCGTCGGGTCCTCGACATCGAGCTCAACAGCGCGACCGACAACCCGCTCGTCTTCCCGGCCGGCGGGGTCGCCCCGGAAGACGCCATCGCGACCGGCGGCGGGCGGGTCATCAGCGGCGGCAACTTCCACGGCGAGCCGCTCGCCCTCACCCTGGACTACGCGAAGATCGCCCTCGCCGAGCTCGGCTCCATCTCCGAGCGCCGGACGGCCCTCCTTCTCGACCCGCGCCTGAGCGGCGGGCTGCCCGCCTTTCTGGCCGCCTCGTCGGGGGTCGACTCGGGGATGATGATCCTCCAGTACACGGCGGCGGCCCTGGTCTCCGAGGACAAGGTCCTGGCTCACCCGGCCTCGGTCGACTCGATCCCGACGAGCGCGAACCAGGAGGACCACGTCTCGATGGGCTCGATCTCCGCCCGGCACGCCCGGGCCATCGTCGCCAACGTCGAGCGGATCGTCGCGATCGAGCTGCTCGTCGCGGCCCAGGCGCTCGACGCCCGCCTGGCGCTCCTCCCCGGCACGCTCCCGGGCGCCGGGGTCGCCGAGGCGCATCGGCGGATCCGTGCTGCCGTGGCGCACCTCGACGGGGACCGCGAACCGGGTCCGGACCTCGCGGCCGCCCTCGATCTCGTCCGGACCGGCGCGCTCAGCGACCTGGCCGGGCCAGGCTGACGCCCGGCGTCCGCGTCGGCACCGGCCGAGCCGCCGGAACGCCCGCACGAAGACGACGCTGGCGAGGGCCACGACCGCCTGCCGCCAGACCCAGCCGAGTCCGCCAGGGTCGTCCGGACCGGGCTCGAGCTCGCCCTCGGCGGGCCGGAGTCGGATGAGCGGGACCCAGGCCGTCAGCTCGAGGATCCGCTCGTCGCTGGCGGTCCCCGGGTCGCAGCCGATGATCGCGCCGGGCACCCGCATCGAGCGGACGAGCGGCGGGATGATCCGGGCCCGGACCGCCGGGTCGAGGGCCTCGTCGGCGACCGCCCGGAACGGCGGTCGCGCCGGCAGGAGGACCTCGACCCGCGGCTGGGCGACCAGGTTGCGGTACCACAGTGTCGACGGCCCGTAGCCGGCCATCACCCAGGCCGCGCCGTCCGCCACGAGGTAACCGAGCGGCGTGTGCCGCGCAAGGTGGCTGGTCCGCCCGGTCGTCGTGAGCAGGAGCTGCCATCCGGCGACCGGCGTCCCGAGCCAGGCGGACAACCCGGCCCGATGGAACGGCACGACCGCCCACCGGTTGAGGTACCTGAAGGCCGTGCGACTGAGGCGCCAGAGCGGTGCCGCGCCGCCCGTCGGCGCGGGCGGCCGTGGGAGCGGTGGGAAGGCGTGCTCCGTCATGCCCGGAGGCTGGCACTCGGCCGGGTCGCCCTGCCAGAGGCGAACGGTCCGATCGTCCGGGCCGGATCGGCCCGCACCGTTCGACCTGCGGCCGGCGACGGAGACGCGCTACGCTGGCCCGGCGATGGGCGCGATCCGCATCCTCGACCTGACCGACGAGGCGAGCTTCCGCCTCGTGCCGCCGTGCGCCGACCCCGGCTTCGACCACCGGACGTGCGACTACTGGGAGGACGCGGCGCGAGGCTCGAAGGCCGCCCGGCTGAGCTGGCTCGAGCCCGGTCCGGCCGAGGCGGCCGCGTCACCCGCCCGACCGCCGAACCCGTTCGCCGACGCGGCGGCCGAGCCGGTCGACAACCCGTTCGCCCCCCGGCCTCGCAGCGGTCCCGCCGGCAACCCGTTCGCCGCGGACGACGACTCCCGGCTGGCCGACAACCCGTTCGCGCCGACGCGTCCGGCGCGGCCGACCGTCGGACCGAACGTCCCGCGCAAGCTCGGACTCCTCGGGCGCGGACTGGGCGTCTTCGGGAGCTACGCCAAGGTCCTGCTGGTCGGCGAGGTGGCCGCCGCGTATGCGCAGTTCGGACCGCTGTCCGCCTATCCGCGGGCGCTCCGATTGCGCGAGCTCTACCCGCAGTCTGCCCGACGCGCCGCTCCCGGCGGTGATCACCTGCATCGCCACGACCCGCGACGCACGGCGGGCCGGACACGCCCGCCGGCTCGTCGAGGCGGTGTGCGACGATCTCGAGGCGCGAGGCTTCGCGGCGGTCGAGGCGTATCCCGAGATCGGCGCCGCGGCGGACGCCACGAGCGGTGCCAGCCTGGCGTTCTGGCTGGGCGCGGGGTTCAGCCTGGCCGTGGACGATGAGCGCTTCCCGGTCGTCCGCCGGGAGCTCGGCTAGCCGGTGGGGAGCCCGCGCGCCGACCTGCCGACCCGGGTCCTGGTCGCTGGTACTGGCCTCGTCGTGCTCCTCGCCGGGTGCTCCCCGGTGGCCCCGACGGCGACCACGAGCCCGACCGCGCCACCGTCGACGTCGGTGACCCCGTCGGTTTCGCCTTCCGGGGCCCTCGCGCCCAGCGCGTCGATCGGCGCGCCGAGCGTCGGCCCGAGCGTCGCGACCGTCCCCATCGACACGACCCTCCTCGATCTCCTGCCGGCGTCGATCGCCGGGATCCCGGTCACGGCCGTCCCCGACCCATCCGGCGCCGACGACCCGGGCCTCGTCCAGACCGTCGAGCGGATGGCCCAGGCCGTCGTCATCGACCCGGCCTCGGGCGACTTCGCCTATGCGTCGGTCATCGTCCTGCAGCCCGGGGTCTTCGACGCCGCGTTCTACCGCTCCTGGCGGGACAGCTTCGACGAGGGCGCCTGCTCCCAGGCCGGCGGGGTGACCGGCCACGCCCAGGCCGCGATCGGCGGCCGGACGGCGTACATCGGCCGCTGCGGCGGCGGCGTCCTGACCTACCACGTCCGGCTCGACGATCGGGACGCGATCGTGTCCGTCTCCTCGCTCGGAGCAACCAAGCTCGGCGAGCAGCTCCTGGCCGGCCTCCGGCCCTAGACTCGGTCGGGCCCGGACCCCCGGTCGGGCCGACCATCGTCGGGCCGACCGTCGAGGCCGCGCAGGCGGAAGGCGTTGGCGTGGGCCGGGAAGCCCTCGTGGTCGGCCAGCGCGAGCGTCGGACCGGCCAGCCCGGCCAGCGCCTCGGGCGTCAGGCGGGCGGTCGAGGTGGCGGTCAGGAACGTCCGCGCCGTCACGCCGCCGTTGAGCCGGGCATAACCGCCGGTCGGCAGCGTGGCCGGGATCCCGATCGAATAGCTCGAGGCGCCGATCGGGGTGTCCTGGCCCAGGAGCGCCTCGCCGGCGTAGCGGAGGCCGGGCGAGGGTGGCCTCGGGGTCCCGGGTGGCGATCTGGACGTGCTCGGCGGCGTAGGCGTTGGCGAACGCCACGGCCTCGTCCATCGAGTCGACCAGGATCGCCCCACCGAGGTCCGACAGGGCGACCCGCGCCGCAGCCGCCCGGACGTCCGGCAGCCCGACGATCTGCTCGGCGATCGCCGCGTCGACCGCGGCCGCCAGCCGCTCCGAGTCGGTCACCAGGGTCGCCGCCGAGTCCGCGCCGTGCTCGGCCTCGTTGAGGAGGTCGATCGCCAGGCGCCACGGGTCGGCCGAGTCGTCGGCGATAAGGAGGCTCTCGGACGGGCCGCACAGCATCTGGGTCGCCGTCCCGTAGCGCTGGGCGAGGACCTGGGCGGCGGTGACGGCCGGCGAGCCCGGCCCGACGACCTTGAGGACCCGCGGGAAGGTCTCCGTCCCGAACGTCAGGGCGGCGATCCCGGCCGGGCCGTTGGCGCGGAAGACGCGGGCGATGCCGAGCTCGCGGGCGACGGCCAGGGTGGCCGGGTCGACCACGCCGTCCGGCGAGCCCGGGACCGGCGGGACGACGACCGCGATGTCGGGGACGCCGGCGACGACCGCCGGCGTCCCGATCTGGCAGAGGACCGACGGGTAGCTCGCCTTGCCGGTCGGCACGAACAGCCCGACGCTCGGGATCGGCGCGAACCGCTCGCCGAGCCGGAACCCCGGCCGGACCTCGCGCTCCCAGTCCCGCGCCGTCGCGTCGAGCTGGGCCTCGTTGAACCGGCGGCTGTTGGCGATCGCCTCGCGGATCCCGGCCAGGAGTCGCGGCGCCGTGGCCCGGTGGGCAGCCGCGATCTCCGCCTCCGCGACGGCCAGCCGGTCGGCGGTCAGCCGGACACCGTCGAACCGCTCGGTCGCCTCGATGACCGCGGCGTCCCCCCGCGCCCGGACGTCCTCGAAGATCGTCTCGATCGAGGTCATCAGCTCCGGGGCGAAGATCGCCGCGGTCGACCGGGCGAGCAGGCGTTCGCGCTCGGTCGGGGAGAGGTCCGCCCAGCGGCGGACGGCGAGGACCTGCATGGCCCCGCGAGCGTACCCGACGCGGTCCCCGCGCGGCGCAGACTCGGGGTGTGACCGCCGCGGCGCGCCACGAGGTCGATCGTCACGCCGGGCCGGCCGATCGTGCCGAACGGCCCTAGCGCGACAGTGGATCGGGACCGACCATGCCGGCTTCGAGGCGTTTGCGAAGGAGCGTCCGGTGGCCGACCTGTCGACCGTCTTCACGGGCATCCGCTTCGAGAACCCGTTCCTGCTCGCCTCGGCGCCCCCGACCGAGTCCGAGTCGAACATCCTGCGGGCCTACGAGGCCGGCTGGGGCGGCGTCGTCACCAAGACCATCGGCCTGCATCCGGTCGTCAACGTGCGCGGGCCCGAAGACGAAGTTCCTGCGCGCCGACGACGGCGGCGGCGGCTCTCGATGGCCAAGCGCCCGGACTCGACCCTGGTGGCGTCGTGGAACTGGGAGCTGATCTCCGACAAGCCGCTGGACTGGTGGGTCCCGCGCCTCGAGGCGATCAAGCGGGCCTACCCAGACCGGTCCTCGTCGCCTCGATCATGGCCGGCTCGGGCAACGACAAGGAGCTCGCGCAACTGGCAGATCCTGACCGAGGCGGTCCAGGCGGCCGGCGTCGACGCCATCGAGCTCAACTTCTCCTGCCCCCACATGGACCGCGTCGACATGGGCTCGAACGTGGGCAAGGACAAGGTCCTCTGCTCGGTCTCCACCCAGGCCGTCAAGGCGGTCTGCCGCGTCCCCGTCTGGGTCAAGCTGACGCCCGCGACGGCGAACATCGTCGAGGAGGCGGAGGCGACCTTCCTGGGTGGGGCCGATGCGATCTCGTCGTCCAACACCTTCCCGTCGCTCCCGCCGATCGACCCGACGACGCTCGAGTTCGAGGTCAACGTCGACGGGTTCGTCTCGCCGGGCGGCCTCGGCGGGCCGGCGATCCTGCCCCAGTCGCTGGCCAAGATGGCGGAGATGACCCAGGCGTTCCCGGATCGAGAGTTCTCCGGGCATCGGCGGCATCTCCGGCTTGGACCAGGCGCTCAGCTACTTCCTCCTCGGCTGCGGGACGGTCCAGGTCGCGACGGCCGCGATGCTCGACCACGCCATCGGGCCGAACGTGATCCGGGACCTGACGACGGGGATGACCGAGTTCCTCGAGCGCCACGCCGATCGCGGCTGGACGTCGCTCGCCGACTTCCGCGGGCTTCGCCGCGGCAATGTCGTCCCGCACTCACGGATCGAGCGACCGAAGACCGCGCCAGCCCGCCCCGGGAACGACGAGGACGCCGAAGGCTACGCCGTCGAGGTCGAGGCCAGGTAGTCGTCGGGTCGAGCGGAGGCGCCACCCGCGCACGTCCGGCGGGTGGCCGCTCGGTGGCCGAGCGCCGGTCCGGGCGAAACGGCCGAGGTCCTCGGTGTACAGTCGCCACCGATGACCGCACCCGCCCACGACGCGTTGCCCGGTGCCCGACCCGTCCGCGCACCCAGGGGGACGGACATCTCCTGCCGCGGCTGGCAGCAGGAGGCGGTCCTCCGGATGCTCATGAACAACCTCGACCCCGAGGTGGCCGAGAACCCGGACGCGCTGGTGGTCTACGGCGGGACCGGCCGGGCGGCCCGCTCCTGGGCGGCCTTCGACGCGATCGTCCGCGAGCTGCGAGCTCTGGCCGACGACGAGACCCTGCTGGTCCAGAGCGGCAAGCCGGTCGGGGTCTTCCGGACCCACCCATGGGCGCCGCGGGTCCTCATCGCGAACTCCAACCTGGTCGGGAAGTGGGCCACCTGGGAGGTCTTCCGGGAGCTCGAGGCGGCCGGCCTGACGATGTACGGCCAGATGACGGCCGGCTCCTGGATCTACATCGGGACCCAGGGGATCCTCCAGGGAACGTACGAGACGTTCGCCGAATGCGCCCGCCAGCACTTCGGGGGCTCGCTCCGCGGCACGCTCACGCTGACCGCCGGCCTGGGCGGGATGGGCGGCGCCCAGCCCCTGGCCGTGACGATGAACGACGGCGTGGCGGTCTGCATCGAGGTCGACGAGGCGCGCGCCCGCCGGCGGCTCGAGATCGGCTACGTCGACCGGCTGACCGGCGACCCCGACCAGGCGCTCGGCTGGGCGCGGGCCGCGGCGGCCGACGGCCTGCCCCTGTCGATCGCCCTCGTCGGCAACGCCGCGGAGGTCGAGCCGGCCTGGGCGAAGGCGGGCGAGCGGTTCGACGTCGTCACCGACCAGACCTCCGCCCACGACGCGCTCGGCGGCTACGTGCCGGCCGAGATCGACCTGGCCGACGCGCTGGTCCTCCGGGCCACCCAACCGGACGTCTACATCGAGCGGTCGATGCGCTCGATGGCCGCCCACGTCCGGGCGATGCTCGAGTTCCAGCGGACGGGCGCCGTCGTCTTCGACTACGGCAACAACCTCCGGGCGATGGCGAAGGAGGCCGGCGTCGACGACGCGTTCAGCTACCCGGGCTTCGTGCCGGCCTTCATCCGGCCGCTCTTCTGCGAGGGCAACGGACCGTTCCGGTGGGTCGCCCTGAGCGGCGATCCCGAGGACATCTACCGGACCGATCGGGCCCTCGTCGAGCTCTTCCCGGACAAGCCCGCGCTCCACCGCTGGCTGGCGATGGCCCGCGACAGGGTCCCGTTCCAGGGGCTGCCGGCCCGGATCTGCTGGCTCGGCTACGGGGAGCGGGCGAAGGCCGGGCTCGAGTTCAACCGGCTGGTCGCCGCCGGCGAGCTCAAGGCGCCGATCGTCATCGGCCGGGACCACCTGGATTCGGGCTCGGTCGCCTCGCCGAACCGCGAGACCGAGGCGATGCGCGACGGCTCCGATGCGATCGCCGACTGGCCGCTCCTCAACGCGCTGGTGAACACCGCGGCCGGCGCGTCGTGGGTCAGCGTCCACCACGGCGGCGGGGTCGGGATCGGCTACAGCCAGCACGCCGGGATGGTCGTCGTGGCCGACGGCACGCCGCTCGCGGCCGAGAAGCTCGAGCGGGTCCTGACCACCGATCCGGGGATGGGCGTCATCCGCCACGTCGACGCCGGCTACGAGCGGGCGATCGAGGTCGCCCGGGAGCGTGGCGTCCGCGTGCCGATGCTCGATGCGCGGTCCTGAGGCCGAGGGACCGTCGGGCTCGACGCAGCCGTTCCGAGCCCGGGGCCGGGTGCTCAGTCGAGCGAGGTCCCAGGGCTCGTCATCTGGGCATCGGCATCGAGCAGGGCCGCTTCCGCCGGGACCGCTGCCGGCGTCGGGATGCGCCGGAGCGAGCGGACCGGCGAGAACAGGAGCGGAACGAAGGCGAAGCACCCGAGCACGCCCCCGACGACCAGCGCGAGACGGGCTCCGGACGCGCCGTCGGGCGCCAGGCTGGCGACGGCGCCGCCGATGATCTGGCCGACGGGGATGGTGCCCCAGACCAGGAAGCGCATCGTCGCGTTCATCCGGCCCTGGATCCGCTCCGGGGTGATCGCCTGGCGCAGGCTGACCTGGTTGATGTTGTAGACGACGCCGGCGAAGCTGCCCAGGAGACCCGATGCGACGAGCAGCGGGACCGCGCTGCCCGGCTGGGCGGCGGCCGCCAGGAGGGCCGTCGGCCCGCTCAGGACCATCGACCAGAGGATCGTCCGCCCGACACCGATCCGCTCGGCGATCCGGCCGGCGACGAGCGCCCCGGCAAGGATCCCCAGGCTGCCCAGCCCGCCGATGACCCCGACGCTGAACGCGCTCAGCTCCAGGGTCCGGTACATGAACACGGCGAACGTCGCGAAGGCGATGTTCGAGAACAGGTTCGACGCCCCGGTGCTGGCGGCGATGTAACGCAGGTAGGGGTGGCCGAGGACGTAGTGCAGGCCCTCCGCGATCTCGCCCCGGAGACCGGCGACCGGGCCCCGGCCGGCCACCGCTCCGGTCGCCGGGGTCCGCCTCGGCTCGCGCTTCCGGATCCAGAAGATCAGCCCGCCCGACATGACGAAGCTCAGCGCGTCGACGAGGACCGCGATGGGTGCCGACAGGAGGCCGACGAACCCGCCACCCAGCGGCTGGCCGAGGACCTGGGCGGCCGACCCGCTGACCTGCAGCTTCGAGTTGCCCTCGATGAGGTCGTCCGGCTCGAGGATGGCCGGCAGGAACGACTGGTCGGCGACGTCGAAGAAGACGGTCAGCGTCCCATTGACGAAGCCGACGACGAACAGCTGCCCGATGGTGAGCGCACCGAGCTCGTAGGCGATCGGGATCGACACCAGCGAGAGCGCGCGGCCGAAGTCGCCGACGACCAGGATGAGTCGTCGTGGCAGCCGGTCGACCCAGGCGCCGGCCGGCAGGGTGAACAGGAGGAACGGCAGGAACTCGACCGTGCCGAGCAGGGCGACCTGGTAGGCCGGAGCGTCGAGCAGGAGGACCGCGATGAACGGGATCGCGATGAGACTGACCTGGGTCCCGAACAGCGAGATCGTCGCCGCGGTCCACAGCTTGCGGTAGTCGGTCGACCGGGCGAGCAGGTTCCGGCGGGGAGCGGCCACGGCGAACCTCGCTTCGACGGGGTGCGGCCCGTTAGTCTATCGTCTAACACCGGTTAGTCAAGATGGTCGCGTGACACGTCGGGTCCGGTGTGCTCCGGCGGCCCGTCCGAGCGACCGGCGACCTGTCAGGATACCGGCGTGGCGCGGCTCGTCGAATCGGTCCCGAACTACAGCGACGGACGCCGAGCGGAGGTCGTCGACCGCCTCGCGGCGGCGGTGTCGGCGACGCCCGGCGTCCACCTCCTCGACCGGACGAGCGACGCGAGTCACAACCGGAGCGTCCTGACCATGGCCGGCGCCGCCGATGCGGTGGCCGACGCGCTGGAGGCGACGGTCGCCGTCGCGATCGACGCGATCGACATGGAGGTCCAGCACGGCGAGCATCCTCGGATCGGCGCGGTCGACGTCATCCCGTTCGTCCCCCTCGGCGAGACGACGATGGACGAGTGCGTCGCCCTCGCCCGCGCCTTCGGTGCCCGGATCGCCGACCGGTTCGATCTCCCGGTCTACCTGTACGCCCGGGCGGCCAGCCGGCCCGATCGCGAGAAGCTGGCCGACGTCCGGCGGGGCCAGTACGAGGGCCTCAAGGCCGAGATCGCGGTCGACCCGGACCGCCGCCCCGACTTCGGCCCGGCCCGGACCCACCCCACGGCCGGGGCGGTCGCGGTCGGCGCGCGGCCGTTCCTGATCGCCTACAACATCAACCTCGCCTCGACCGATCTCGAGCTGGCCAAGCGGATCGCCCGGGCGATCCGCGAGTCCGGCGGCGGACTGCCGCGCGTCCAGGCGAACGGGTTCCGGCTCGACCAGCCCGACTGCGCCCAGGTCTCGATGAACCTGCTCGACTTCACGGTCACCCCGCTCTGGCGAGTCTGGGAGGCCGTCGAGGCCGAGGCCAGGAAGGCGGGAGTCGAGCCGGCCGAGTCGGAGCTGATCGGGCTGGCCCCGCTGGCGGCCCTGCTGGCCGTCGCCGACCACGGGGGCGCGTCCACCGGGGCCCCGGTCGAGGACCGCCTGGCGGCCGCCGCCGCGTTCCTCCGGCTGCGCGACTTCTCCCCGCTCCAGGCGCTCGAGCTCCGGCTGGCGGCCGCCCAGGGCGAGCCCCGATGAGCCTCCGCGTCATCGACGGCGGCCGGGCCGAGGGCTCCACCGCCGGGCTCCTCATCCTCGGCGCGAGCGCCGTCGTCACGATGGCCGGCGGCGTTCGTCGCGGCCCGGCCCAGGCCGAGACCGCCACGCTCGATGCGGCCGCGGTCGGGCGGTCCGGATTCGCCCGAGGCGCCGGTCGTCGCGACGTGGGGCGACCGGATCGCCGCCGTGGGGCCACACCTCGAGGTCGTGGCCGCCCTCGAGGCGTCCGGCCTGCCGATCTCCCGGTTCGCCCGGATCGATGCCGACGGCGGTGTGGTGACGCCGGGCCTGGTCGACCCGCACACCCACCTGCTGTTCGCCGGGAGTCGGGAGGGCGAGCTCCAGCTCCGCCAGCGGGGCGCCGGGTACCTGGAGATCCTGGCGGCCGGGGGCGGGATCCTGGCGACCGTGGCGGCGACCCGGGCCGCCTCGACCGACGACCTGCTCGCCCACGGCCGGCGCTGGCTGGACGAGATGCTCCGCCACGGGGTCACCACGATCGAGGCCAAGTCCGGCTACGGGCTCGATCTGCGGACCGAGCTCCGCCTCCTGGAGGTCGCCCACCAGCTCGGCCAGGAGGGCCCGATCGACGTCCTGCCGACCTGGCTCGGGGCGCACGCCGTGCCGCCCGAGTTCCGTGACCGGCGCGATCCCGCCGAGGCGTACACCCGGCACCTGCTCGACGACCAGCTGCCGGGTGTCGCGGCCCAGGGCAGGGCGCGCTTCGCCGACGTGTTCTGCGAGCGCGGCGTGTTCACCCCCGACCAGAGCCGCAGGATCCTGCTCGCCGCCGAGGCGTTCGGGATGCGGCCACGGCTCCACGCCGACGAGCTCGCCCCATCCGGCGGGGCGGAGCTGGCGGCCGAGCTCGGCGCGATGTCGGCCGACCACCTGGCTGCGCCGTCGAGCGCGGGGATCGATGCGCTGGCCGCGGTCGCCTCGTCCGGCCGCCCGGTCGTCGCGGTCCTCCTGCCGGCCACGACGTGGTTCCTGATGAAGTCGAACGGGGCACCGGCCAGGACGCTCATCGAGCGGGGGATCCCGGTCGCCGTCGGGACGGACTTCAACCCGGGGACGTCACCGACGGCCAGCCTGCCGCTGGCGATGACCGTCGCCTGCCTGTCGCTCAAGCTGACCCCCGCCGAGGCGCTCAGCGCGGTCACCGTCAACGCCGCGCACGCGCTCGGGATCGGCGACGTCGTCGGCTCGATCGAGCCGGACAAGCAGGCCGACCTGGTCATCTGGCGGGTGCCGAGCGCCGACCAGATCCCGTACTGGCCGGCGGCCGACCTCGTCCGGACGGTGATCAAGCGGGGCCGCCCGCTCCTTCATCGGGAGTAGGGCTTCGACGCGAGGCGACGCGACGCGAGGGGCGCGGGACCCCTCGGGTCAGACCTTGCCGCGAGCCTCGAGGAGGACGGTGGTCGTCTCGTCGGGCAGGCCCGAGATCGTCACGTTCAGGCGTGGTTGGGGCGGCGGGGGCGTGGTCCCCATCTCGTGCAGGAAGCGCGCCATCGCGTCGCCGCAGTCGGTGTCGTCGTCGCAGACCGGCATCGGCACGACGATTCGCGGGTCGAGCTGGGCGATGAGCTCGGCGGCCTTCGTCGCCGACAGGCTCCCGCCGATCGGGACGCAGGCGATGTCGATCGGGCCGATGTCGGCGAGCTTCTCCTCGGTCAGGAGATGCCCGATGTCCCCGAGGTGGATCGTGTGCATCTGGTCGAGCTCGACGACGAATGCCGTCTGGCGGCCGCGCTCGGACCCCCTGGCGTCGTCGCGATAGGTCCGGACGCCGGTCAGGAGGACGTGACGGACCTCGTACTCGCCGGGTCCATCGAGGACGAAGGCATCGTCGAGGCTGCTCGGGATGACGCTCCCGCCGTCCCGCGACAGGCGGCCCTTCGCGCGGGGGAACGGCTTGTCGTCGGGATGGCTGAAGGTCACGATCTCACCGGTGATCCCGCGCCCGGTCGGCCCGACGACCGACTGGTACGGATCCGCCACGACGACCGCGTCCCTGCCCTTGAGGCGGATGCACGTCCGCCCGTACCAGCTGAGCTCCATGTGGCGCGATTCTGACACAGCCGGCTGACCGTCGCCTCACCTGGGCCGCCTCGCATCCGGGGCCGCTCCAAAAGGAAGACCGGAGGCGCCTGCCCAATCGGCGCCTCCGGTCGGAGGGAGGGAGTGGAACTCTTCGCGGGTTCCACGGATGACACTAGCCGGGCCCGGATTCAGGAGCGAGAGGGCAGAGGGTTAAGAAAGGAACACCCGCGTGGGGGACCTTCGGGCGACCGGCGGCGGACCATCGCGCCGACCGGGCGGCCGTCGGGCGCGTGCGACAATCCGGCCATGGACCCCCATCGTCGAGCTCTCCGGCGGGCCGCTGTCCTGGTCGCGCTGGCGGCCATCGTGGCGGCCTGCGGCTCGTCGAGCGCGACCGTCTCGCCATCCCCCAGCGAGGCGAGCGTCGCGCCGTCGGTCCCGGCCACCCCGACGCCCGACCCGGCCACCGTCTACGCCGGTATCGAGGCCCAGGTCCAGCAGCTCCGAGGGCTCTCGGCGAAGACGACCGTCGAGCCGACCCTGCTCGACGAGGCCGGCCTCAAACGGAACATGACCGTCGCGTTCGACAAGAGCAACCCGGCGGCCATCGTCGACGCCAGCCAGCGCCTCTACGAGCTGCTGGGCCTCATCCCGGCGGGGTCGTCGCTGCACGACCTGTTCGTCAAGCTCCTCGGCAGCCAGGTCGCCGGCTACTACGACCCGGACACCAAGCAGCTCTACGTCGTGTCGCGTTCCGGGGCGATCGGCGCGCTCGAGAAGACGATCTTCGCCCACGAGTACGACCACGCCCTCCAGGACCAGAACTTCGGGCTCGAGAACCTGGACCTCGAATCGGTCGGCCATGGCGACGCCACGCTGGCCCACCAGGCCGTGGCCGAAGGCGACGCCACCCTGCTCATGACCATCTGGGCGCAGTCGAACCTGACGACGGCGGAGCTGATCCAGCTGGCCCAGGCGGCCAGCGATCCCGAGGCGGCGAAGACCCTGGCCGAGATGCCGGACATCCTCAAGGAGACGCTCACGTTCCCGTACACCGCGGGCATGGAGCTGGTGGTGGCCGCCCAGGCGTCGTCGGGCGGGTGGAAGGGCGTCGACGCCCTGTACCAGAAGCCACCGGCGTCGACCGAGCAGGTCCTCCACCCGGAGAAGTACACGGCCGGCGAGGCCCCGATCGGCGTCTCGTTCCCGAAGGATCTGGCCAAACGGCTCGGTGCCGGCTGGACGGTGGCCATGGAGGACACCTTCGGCGAGTTCCAGCTCGGAGTCTGGCTGAAGTCGGCCGGCAAGGTCCCGGCGGCGACGGCCACCACGGCCGCGGCGGGCTGGGGCGGCGACCGGGTCGCCCTGGTCACGAACGGCGACCGAGCCGGGGTGGTCCTCGACACGCGCTGGGACACGCCCGCCGATGCGGCTGAGTTCGCGGCCGCGGCCCAGACTGCGCTCGATGCGATCGGCGGGCACCACGCCATGATCGCCATCGATGGGACCGATCGGGTGACCCTGTTCGTCGCGACCGACGACGCGACGATCAGCGCGCTCGGCAGCGTCCTCGGGCTGGCCGGCTAGCCCCGGTCACATCTGCTCGGGCGCGGAGATCCCGAGCAGGCCGAGGGCATTGGCCAGGGTCGTCTTCGTCGCGGCGACGAGGGCGAGGCGAGCCGCGGACCGGCCGGGGTCGGCGGTGTCGACGACCTTCGCGTCGCGGTAGAAGGCATGGAACGTCGTGGCCAGCTCCGTCGCGTAGGCGGTGACCCCCTGGGCCTCCTCGGCCGCGGCCGCGTCCTCGACGACCTCGGGCAGCCGGACGACCTCGCGGACGAGCGCTGCCTCGGGTCCGCCGCGCAGGTCGTCGGCGGACAGCCCGGCCGCCGGGGGCAGGCCCGCGTCGGCGGCCTTGCGCAGGATCGACGCGATCCGGGCGTGGGCGTACTGGACGTAGTAGACCGGGTTCTCGCTCGACTGCTTCTTGGCCAGCTCGATGTCGAAATCGATCGCCGAGCTGGGCGCCCGTGAGGCGAAGAACCAGCGCGCGGCGTCTGCGCCGATCTCGGCCAGCAGCTCGTCGAGGGTGACGAAGGTGCCGGCCCGCTTGCTCATCGAGACCTCGACCCCGTCGCGGACGAAGCGGACCCAGGCCACCAGGAGCATCCGCACCGCGGACTTGTCGAAGCCCATCGCCTCGGCCGCGTTGCGCACCCGGGCCACCGTCCCGTGGTGGTCCTGGCCCCAGATGTAGATCAGCTCGTCGAAGCCGCGGCTGAACTTCTCGGCCACGTAGCCGATGTCCGAGGCGAAGTAGGTCGGCTCGCCGTTCGAGCGGGTGATCACCCGGTCCTTGTCGTCGCCGAAGGCGGTCGAGCGGAACCACAGGGCCCCGTCCTGCTCGTAGACGTGGCCGCCGGCCCGGAGCCGCTCGACGGCCCGTTCGACCCAGCCCTCGTCGTGGAGCGAGCGCTCCGTCTTCCAGACGTCGAAGTGGACGCCGAGATGCTCGAGCGACGCCTCGATCCCGGCCCGGACCTGTTCCGACGCCCAGCGTCCGACGACGCCCGGCACCGTCGGCGCCGGCCGCCTCGGCGGCGGCCCGGACGTCGTCAGGGACGGCCGCCGCGAGGTCCGCCACGTAGTCGCCGTGGTAGCCGTCGTCCGGGACGGGCTCGCCCCGGCGGGTGGCGCTGACCGACGCGCCGAGCTTCCAGACCTGGGTGCCCGAGTCGTTGAAGTAGTACTCCCTGGTCACCCGCTGGCCGCCCGCCTCGAGGACCCGGCAGAGCAGGTCGCCGACGAAGGCGCCACGGGCGTTGCCGATGGTCAGCGGCCCGGTCGGGTTGGCCGACACGAACTCGACGTTGACGTGCCGTGGCACGGCGGCCGGGACGCGACCCCAGGCCTCGGGCGAGGCGAGGATGCCGCCGACCGCATCGGCCAGGGCCCGGTCCGCATAGCGGATGTTGATGAAGCCCGGCGGCGCGACCTCGACCGACCCGACGGGAGTCGACGCCGGGGCCGCCGCGGCCTCCCGGGCCAGCTCGTCGGCCAGCGCCCGGGCGATGTCGAGCGGGGCCCGGCGGTACGGTCGGGCCAGCCGCATCGCCAGGTTCGTCGCCGCGTCGCCGTGGTCCGGATTGGCCGGCCGCTCGACCTTGACCTCGGGGGTCTCGTCAGCGGGCTCGAGCGGCGGCAGCGAGCCGGCTGCGATCGCGGCCGCCCAGGCGCGCTCGACGGCCCGGCGGAGCTGGCCGCGGAGGGTCGGATCGGCGGACGAGGGCACGGGATGACTCCTCGGGCTGGAGGGCTGCGCAGCGCATCGTAGCCGGTCCGCGCGGAGTCACGGGCGCGCCGCTCAGATCAAGAAGCGGTCTCCGGGATCGACCACCGCCACCTCGACCCCCGCAAGCTCCCGGACGACCGCTGCCGCCTCGTCACGGTCGTGGCCCATCAGGATGTGGGTCAGGAGCACCCGCCCGGCCCCGCCGGCGGCCGCAAGATGCCCGACGTCGTAGGCGTTCAGGTGCTCCGATCCGGGCGCGACCGGATCGGTCCCGAACGATGCCTCGCACAGCAGCGTGTCCCCGGCGCGGATGAGCGGACGGAGCTCGTCGGCGTCGCCACAGTCGCCCGAGTAGACGAGGCCCGGGCCGTCCCCGGCGGTCACCCGGAAGGCGTAGCTCTCGTCCGTGTGGCGGGTGAGCCGCGCCTCGACGAGGAGACCGCCGAGCCGGCGGACGCCGCTCCCGCCCAGCTCGGCGATCTCGAGCGAGGCGGCGGCGAAGCCCGGCTCGGCGTGGAGCGCGTCGAGCCGGACGCCGAGGCCGGCCGGCCCGAGGACGTCCACCCGGCGCGGCGGGTGGAAGTCCCACTGAGGTAGTGGCGGAGCGGGACCAGGTCGATGAAATGATCCGGATGGAGGTGGCTGACGAGGACGGCCCGCAGGGAGCTCGGCTCGATCGCCCCGGCGAGGTTGGTGAAGGCGCCCTGGCCGAGGTCGAGGACGACCGCGTCGGGGCCGCTCCGGACGAGGTAGGCCGCCCCGAGAGCGCCGGGCCGGGAGGTGTAGGCCGGGCCCGCGCCGAGGACGGTGAGCTCGATCATCGGGTCGTCCGGCTGGGCATGCGGCGCAGCCTACGCGAGCGCGAACCGCGTCGGCAACGGGACGGCGACCCGCTCTCCTCCGCGCCGGAAGAAGAGACGCTCGAAGCCCGCCTCGGCCGACGACCCGGTACCCGTCCTCCAGGCCGTGCGCGAACCAGTCCGCGCCGGTGCGCGTCGGAGCCGGCCGTGACCCGCTCCCCGCCGAGCTCGCGGAACCGGGCGACGACGCCGGGGCCCGGGTACGTCTCCCGGGGCGACTGGCGGAGACCGCTGGTGTTGACCTCCAGGCCGGTCCCGGTCTCGACGAGCGCCCGCAGGATCGGCTCGTACAGGTCGATCCGCTCGGCGAAGTCGGCCGGGCTGAGGTGGTCGGAGACGTAACGCTTCACGAAGTCGAGGTGGCCCAGCGTGTCGAACAGGCCGCTCCGGGCGGCGGCCAGGACCTCGGCGAAGTACGGCGCGACGATCGTCGTCGATCGTCTTGCCGGCGACCCACCGGTCGATCCGGGAGACGTGGTACGGCGAGTCGGCCCCGACGTGGACCGAGCCGATGACGAAGTCGTACGGGTGGCTGTGCAGGTGCTCGCGGATGTCCGCCTCGCGGCCCGACTCGTACGTCAGCTTCGAGCGCCGAACCGGATCGCCACCCCTAGCGGCGCCCAGCGCTCGGCGGCGTCGCGGACGACCCGTTCCCGCTCCGCGATGTCCGGCGTACGGTAGTTCGGCCAGCGCGGGTCGAAGTCGATGTGATCGGTGATCGCCAGCTCGGCGGATCCGGCGCTCGATCGCGGCCGCCGCGTAGGCGTCGATCGGGACGTCGCTGTCGCTGCGACCGGTCGGTGTGGAGGTGGGCGTCGAGCGGCAGGTCGCGAGCCTGCGGGTCGAGCGCCGGGTCGGCAGTCGTCACCCCGCCGTGAGGCCGAGTCTCGCGCCCGATCCGGTCGAACGCCGCGAGCGCGCGGTCGAGCTGCTCGTCGGTGTGGGCGGCGGTGACGATCGTCCGGATCCGGGCCTTGTCGAGGGCGACGGTCGGGTAGACGATCGGCTGGGCGAAGACCCCCTCCTCGAACAGGCGGTCGCTGAACGCGGCCGCCGTCGCCGAGTCGCCCATCATGACCGGCGTGATCGGGGTCTCCGAGACGCCGGTGTCGAAGCCGAGCCGGGCGAGCTCGGCCTTGAACCGCCGGGTGTTCGCCCAGAGCCGGTCGATGAGCTCGGGCTCGTCCTCCAGGACGTGGATCGCCTCGAGGCAGGCCGCCGCCACGGCCGGCGGATGGGACGTCGAGAAGAGGAACGGCCGGGCGCGCTGGGTCAGGATGTCGCGCAGGTCCTGCGAGCCGGCCACGTAGCCGCCGAGGACGCCGACCGCCTTCGACAGGGTGCCGACCTGGATGGCCACCCGACCGTGGAGCCCGAAGTGGTCGACCGTGCCGCGGCCGTTCCGTCCGAGGACGCCCGAGGCGTGGGCGTCGTCGACCATGACGGCCGCGCCGTGCCCCCTCGGCCGCCGCGACGATCTCCGGCAGCGGCGCGATGTCGCCGTCCATGCTGAACACGCCGTCGGTCACCACGAGGATCAGCCGGTACGGCAGCCCGGTCTCCGGGCGGCCGTGCTCGACGCGCCTCGGCCAGGATCTCGCGCAGGGCGGCCACGTCGCGATGGGGGTAGATCTGGCGGGGCGCCTTCGACAGCCGCATCCCGTCGATGATCGAGGCGTGGTTGAGCGCGTCGGACACGATCAGGTCCTGCTCGCCGGTGATCGTCGGGATGACCCCGGTGTTGGCGGTGAACCCGGACTGGAAGGTCAGGGTCGCCTCGGTCCCCTTGAACCGGGCGAGCTCCGCCTCCAGCTCCTCGTGGAGGGCCATCGTCCCGGCGATCGTCCGGACCGCGCCCGGAGCCGGCGCCGAAGCGCTCGACCGCCGCGAGCGCCGCGCGCGCGGAGGCGCGGATGGTGGGTCAGCCCGAGGTAGTCGTTCGAGGACAGGCTGATCAGCCGCCGCTCGTCGACCGAGACGATCGGTCCCTGGGCCGAGCTCATCACCCGGAGCGGCCGGTAGAGGTGCCGCGAGCGGAGGTCGTCGAGCTCCTCGGCCAGGAAGGCCAGGGGGTCGGGTGCGAGTCACGGGTCATCGGCGTGGCGCTCTCGGCCGGCACGCTCGCGCTCGGTCCCAGTCCGCATGATCACCTTGCCCGAGTCGCCCGAGCGGGCGGCCGCGAACGCCGCCTCGAACTCGCGGAAGCCGAACCGGTGGGTGATCGCCGGCCGGATGTCGAGGCCCGACTGGAGCATCACCGTCATCTTGTACCAGGTCTCGTACATCTCGCGGCCGTAGATGCCCGCGCACGGTCAGCATCTTGAAGACGATCTCGTTGACGTCGATCGAGATCTCCGCGGTCGGGATGCCGAGGATCGCCACCCCGCCGCCGTGGGCCATCGCCGCGATCGCGCGCGCGGAGCGCCGCGGCGATGCCCGACATCTCGAGGGCGACGTCGTAGCCCTCGACCATCCCGAGCTCCGCGCCGACCGTCGGCCAGGTCGCGCTCGCGCGGGTCGACCGCGACCGTGGCGCCCATCCGCAGGGCCAGCTCGCGCCGGAACGGGTTCGGCTCGGAGACGACGATGAACCGGGCGCCGGCGTGGCGGACGACCGCCGTGGCCATCAGCCCGATCGGGCCGGCCCCGCTGACCAGGACGTCCTCGCCGAGGACCGGGAAGGCGAGCGCCGTGTGGACCGCGTTGCCGAACGGATCGAAGATCGCGGCCACCTCCGGGTCGATCCCCGGCCAGTGGTGCCAGATGTTGGTCATCGGCAGGGCGACGTACTCGGCGAAGGCGCCGTCCCGGCCGACCCCCAGCCCGATCGTGTGGGCGCACAGGTGGCGCCGGCCGGCCAGGCAGTGCCGGCAGCGCCCGCAGACCACGTGGCCCTCGCCGCTGACCAGGTCGCCCGGATGGAAGTCGGTCGACGTTGCTGCCGACCTCGACGATCTCGCCGACGAACTCGTGGCCGACGACGAGCGGCAGGATGGATCGTCCGGGCCGCCCACGGGTCCCACGACTCGATGTGGAGGTCCGTCCCGCAGATCCCCGTCCGCTGGACCCGGATGAGGACGTCGTTGATGCCGATCTCCGGGCATCGGGACCTCGCGCAGCTCGAGGCCGGGGCCCGGCGCCGGCTTGACCAGGGCGAGCATGGCCGTCTCCGTCAGTCGATCTCGGACGCGTCGACGATCGGATTCTCCACCATCCCGATCCCCTCGATCTCGACCCGGATGCGATCGCCCGGCTCGAGGAAGACCGGCGGTTCGCGGAACACGCCGACGCCGGACGGCGTGCCGGTCGTGATGATGTCGCCCGGCTCGAGGGTGATCGAACGGCTGACGAACTCGATGAGGGTCGGGATGTCGAAGACGAGGTCGTCGGTCCGGCCGTCCTGCCTGGCGATGGCCTGCCGGCGTCGGGCCCGGCTCCCGGGATGCGCCACGAGCGGATCGCGAGGTCCGGGCCGGCGGGCAGCTCGTCGGCGGTCACGAACACGGGTCCGAGCGGGTAGAACGTGTCCGAGCCCTTGGCCCGCAGCCACTGGCCGTCGCCGCGCTCGCCCTGGCGCGAGCGCCTGCTTGACACCCTGCCAGTCGCGGGCCGACACGTCGTTGCCGACGACGTAGCCCGCGACGTGGGCCCTCGCGTCGGCGGCCGCGACCCGCCGCGCGTGGCGGCCGATGACGACGCCGAGCTCGGCCTCGAAGTCGAGGGCGTGGCAGCCCGGCGGCCGGACGACCGGGCTCCCCGTCGGCGACCACGGCGTTGGCGAACTTCGAGAACAGGAGCGGCCGGTCGGGCGGCTCGATCCCCTGCTCGGCGGCGTGGGCACGGTAGTTCAGCCCGATGCAGACGATCTTGCCCGGGAACGGGACCGCCGGGCCCGGCCGTCGCCGGTCGAGCGGTCGCGGACGAGCCCCGCGCCGCAGGGCGCGCTCGACCCCCTTCGCCAGGCCTCGCCACCAGGGCGGGTCGGCGAAGGTCAGGACGGTCCCGAGGTCGAGGTTCGTCCAGGCCCAGGCGCCGCTCAACCCGCCGTCCTCCTCGAGCTGGGTGCCGGTCAGCAGCCCGTCCTCGGCGAGGACCCCCCACCGTTCGAAGCCGGACCGAGTGCGGTAGGCGTACAGGCGCATGGCGGGCTCCGGTCAGGACGGGCTGGGCGAGGGCTCCGGGCTGGTCGCCGGGCTGGTCGATGGGGCGCTGCCGGAGGACGAGCTCGGCTCGGCGCTCGACGAGGCACCCGGCTGGGCGCTCGACGAGGCACCCGGGGACGTGCTCGGCGCGGTCGTCCCGGCCGGCGCGGGAGTGGGACGGACGCACTGTGGCTCGGGGTTCTTGAGCTCGGCCTCGGTCCGGAAGAACTCGAGGATCTGGGCCGTGTCCAGCTTGTCCTGGAACAGGACCCGGCCCCAGAGCAGGGCGGCGATCGGCGTCTTCATCTCCTCGAACCGGGCGATCACCGGCCCGACGTTGCCTCTCGGGATGTTGCACACGGGACTGTCCGGGAAGTTCTTGAACAGGTCCTGGAGCGCCGCCTGGGTGGCGTCGTCACAGGCGCCCTTGTCGCAGGAGTAGAGGATCACCAGCCCGCCGTGCTCGAGGTTGTGGATCCAGCCCTGGGGGATCGTCGCATCGTCGGGTCCGTAGTAGCGGGCGGTGAGCGGGCCGCCGGGCGGCGCATAGTGGTTGCCGGACGCCGGCGGGCAGGAGGCGTAGCGCTGCGACTCCGGAGGCAGGATGTGCGACCGACCCATGTCCGGCTGGACCTGGCCGAGCGGGCCCGGCGAGCCGTTCGGCAGCGTCGCCGCGGGCGCCGGGTCGGTCAGGCTGGTGCAGGCGTAGGCCTTGGCGTTCGCCTGGATGATGACGAACCCACCGGCGAAGACGATCGCCGCGACGGCGATCAGCCCGAGGATCTCGCCACGGTGGCGCTCGACCAGGCCCTGGCGACGCGGGGTCACCGCGCGGGATCGCGACCGATCGCGGCTCCGCTCGCGCTCCCTCCGTCCGCGCCGGGTATCGCCATCGGACCCGGACGAGGGCTCGGGCCCAATCCGCCCGCTCCCCGGCTGGGTGCCGACCGCGCGGGAGGCTTCGCTCGACTGACGCCTGGGTTCGTTGCTCACGGACACGCCTCGGTGGGGAGCGCCGGGGAGCGGCGCATGATGGTCGCGGGATCGCGGGATGACCCGCGTCCGCCAGAGGGTACCCTCCCGACGCGGTTCCGTGCCGCGGCGGCGTTCCGAGCCCGGGTCCGGCGCTCGTGGCCGAGGTCGGACGCGTGGGAGAATGCCCCGCGATGGCCGAGCCTGGATCCCCGCCCGCGCGACCCCGGATGCCGAACGGCGTCCGGATCTTCCTCGTCTACGCCTTCGGGGTCCTGGCCGTCATCGGCCTGTCGCTCCGCTTCGTCATCGACATGGCGATCTCGGCGCCGGTCAGCCTGCCCGGTGTCGTGGTCATGATCCTGCTGGCCTACACGATCTTCACCATCACCCTCGTCCTCCAGCGCAAGGAGGCCGCCCGCGGTCTCGCCCTGGGATTGGCCAGCCTGACGATCCCGGCGGTGCCGCTCGGCTTCTTCAGCTTCACCGTGGCGAGCACGGGGCTGGCGGTCGCGCTCTTCTGCGCGGCCCTGGCGATCCTGCTCTTCCGCGGGCTCCTGCAGCCCGACGTCCGTGGCTACCTCGACCAGCCCTAGGTCCGCCTGACGGCTCGCCGGCGGTGGCCGGCGATGGTATCCTCCCGGGCTTCATGGCCGACCTCCCGTTCACTCCCGCCGACCCGAGGCTCGCGGCGCGCCTCTTCGCCTGCCTCGACGTGGAGGGCAAGATCCCGCGCGCCCTCGAGGCGCTCGGCCCGCTCGGCGGCCGGGACGTCCTGCTGGTCGACGGCGACGGAGGTCGGCGGGCCGACCAGCTCAGCGGGCTCGGGGCCCGGGTCCGCGCCGTATCCGGGGCGCCGGGGTCCGGGCGGCTCGATGCGGACGATGGGTCGGCCGACGTCGTGATCGGGCTGTGGTCGGCGTTCCGCGGTCCGCGGCCCGACGAGGTCGCGGAGGCCGATCGGGTCCTTCGCCCGGACGGACGCCTGCTGGTCGTCCACGACTACGGCCGCGACGACGTGTCGCGTCTGCGCGGCGACCTCCCGGAGTACGACTCCTGGGGCCGGCGTAGCGGCTGGTTCCTGACGAACGGCTTCCGGATCCGGGTGATCCACTGCTTCTGGACGTTCGACACGATCGAGGATGCCCGGGAATTCCTCGGGTCGACGTTCGGCGAGACGGGCGCGGCCGTCGGCGCGTCGCTCAGGCGGCCGCGCCTGAGCTACAACGTCGCGGTCTACCATCGGTCGCGGGGCGGCGTGGAGCCGGCGCCCTGACCGGTCCCGTGGGCGCCGGGCAAGGTCCCGTCGGGCGCCCGCTGGTACGCTCCGGGGCGTGAAGTCCAGACTCCGCCGGCGATGACGCAGCCCGGCGACCGCGCGTACCAGGGCGAGCCATACCCGGATCCGGGCCTGGACCCGGACGCCGGCGGACCCGTCGACAAGGCGCCCCGGCGGCTGGGCCGCCCGCGGGTCACACCGCTCCGGGCGTTCCTGTCGATCGCCCTGATCGCGTCGTCCCTGGTCGTCGGATATGGGCTGCTCGCCCGTGACGCCACCCAGCTGCCGGTCCTGACCGCCGGCGAGTTCATCAGCGGGATCGTCTTCGTGATGCTCGCCCTGGCCGGCGCATGGGCCGCCTTCAGCAGGGGGCGCGAGGGCGAGAGCGGCCGGGCGCTCGTGTACGCCCTCCTCGGCGGGGTGTCGGCGCTGATCGCCGCCGGCTCGTTCGCCGCGGCGGTCATCCTGACCCTGACCCTCGGGAAGTAGTCCCTCGGTCCCACGGCGGTGGCTGCCGAGGTTCCCGTCCGTGATGCGAGTCGCTGCATCGGACGCCGATCGCGGCAGTATGTCCGTCCCCGCGCGGGCGTCGCGTCCGCCCCGCGCGGGGGTCCGGGATGCCGCCGGTCGCCTCGAGACCCGGACAACCCGGCCGGGCCGGACGAGGCCCTCTGCTAGACTCCGGCTCGCCCCGCCCCCATCGTCTAGAGGCCTAGGACGCCACCCTTTCAAGGTGGAGATCAGGGGTTCGAATCCCCTTGGGGGCACCAGCCGGCGGTCCGGCCCAGGTGCTACGATCGGTCCGATGGAGATCATGGGCGTCCAGATCCGGACGATCGTCAAGGACAACGTGGCGACCCGCTGCGACGGCTGCCGCGAGATCATCGCCGGCACCCCCTGGCGGATCAACCTCCTGGACATCGTCGCGCCCGAGGCCGCCGCATCGTGGACCGACCGGCCGGCGATCAACCCGGGCCCGTTCCAGTTCCATCCCGACCCTGCCCACGTGCGGGCGTGGATGGCGAGCAAGGGCTACCTGTTCTGCCGGCGAGGCGAGGTCCGCGAGCTCATGCGGCCGGTGCCGATCCCGGGCGACGAGCCGCGCTGGGGGCTGTGCGACGGCCTTCACCGGGACGCCCACGAGTTCGTCCCCGCCTGACCTCCGCGGGCCCTCCGACGGCGCGGCTGTTGACGCCCCCGGCCGGAGGCCATATCCTCGCGTCGCCGAGCCCCCCAAGACTACCCAGCTTTACCTAGATTTCCGGTCGCCGACAAGGGTTGCCCGGGATCCCCCTGATACCCACTCGACAGCAGGTGCCGCCTCGGCCGGCGCGTCTTCGGAGGCCCTGTGCGGCGCGGTCGATCCCTGCAACGCGCCACCCGAGAGTGGATCTCGCTCGGTCCGGCCAGCCGGTCGCTGGGCGTCGATCCGGACACGCTCCGGAGGTGGGCGGACGCGGGCCGGATCGCGTCGTACACCACCCCGGGCGGACATCGCCGGTTCTCCCGCCAGGCGCTCGCGGAGCTGGCGGCCGGAGACGCCGACGCATCGGCGGCGACGCTGGTGCGTCTCGGGGCCACGCCGCGCCGGATCGCCGGCGCATACCGGCGGAGCTACGGCTCGAGCCTGGACGACCCCCGGACGCACCCGGCTCGGGCCGTGGTCGGCGACCCCGACCGGAGCGTGTTCCGGGACGACGGTCGGGCGCTCGTCGCCGCCCTCCTGCGCTACCTCGATACGACCGACCCGGACGCGCGCGTCGCGGCCGAGTCCGACGCCGGGGTCGTGGCCGACGATCTCGGCCGGAGATCGGGTGGCGCGGGGATCAGCCTGGCCGAGTCGGTCGGCCTGTTCGTCGCCGGGCGCCAGCCGCTGTTCGCCGAGCTCGCCACCCTGGCCCGCGGGCGGGACCTGCCGGCGGCTCGGCTCGGCCGGCTCTTCGAGGACGCGTCGGCGCTCCTGGATCGGCTCCTGCTCCGCTTCATCGCCGCTCACCTTGCCGTCTCCGAACCCAACCCCCAGAGGTCGTGATGGATCCGAACGTCCTGCTCCCCCTCGCCTCCTCGGCGCTGAGCTTCGTGTTCGCCGCCTTCCTGCTCGATCAGTGGCTCGAACGGCGCAGGCCGTATCAGCTCATCTGGGCGGTCGGGATGCTCTGGTATGGGCTCAGCGCCGGCACGGAGTTCCTGGGCGGCGCGCTCGGCTGGGGCGAGCCGCTCTATCGAGCCTGGTACCTCATCGGCGCGGTGTGGGTCGCCGGATGGCTCGGCCTCGGGACGGTCTACCTGCTGGCGAAGACGCGGTTCGGGTACGGGTTCGCGGCCTCGCTCCTGCTGGCCGGCCTGTTCACGTTCCTGTCCGAGGGCAAGTACCACTACCCGGACGCCGGGCCATCGGCGGCCATCTACTTCGCGATCGCGGCCGCTGCCGCCGGGACGATCCTGGTCCTGACCTACCGACGCCGGGACAGCTGGGCATCGGTCGCGGCCTGGGTCATCGTGGGCGGCTCGATCGTCTCGCTGGTCATGATGGCCACCGCCCGGATCCCGGCCCCGGGTTACGCGATCGATCCCGCCACGCACATCCCGACCGGTGAGCTCATCCCCGGCTATCTCCGCCTGCTGACGCCGTTCTTCAACATCACCGGGGCGTTCGCGCTGTCGCTCGGTGCGCTGTACAGCGCGTACGTCTTCATGCCGAAGCGCCGGATCGTCCGCTACTCGCTCGGGCGGCAGCAGCGACCCGGGCCGTTCCTGGCGAACCTGGCCATCGCACCGGCAGCGATCGTCGTCAACTTCGTCGCCTCGATCCCGGGAGCCGTCTCGGCGCTCCTGGGCGGCCGCATCAACAGCCGGGTCCCGGCCACGATCCTGATCGCCATCGGCGGCATCGTCCCGGCGATCACCAGCGGCGCCAACCGGTTCGGCGCCACGAGCGGCTTCTTCGTCGGCGAGTTCCTCGGCGTCGCCTTCCTGTTCACCGGGTTCCTGGTCTCGATCGAGGTCTTCCGTGAGGTCCGGGTGCCGTTCACCCGGGTCGTCCTGCTCTCGCGCCGGATCGAGGAGTGAGTCTTCAGGTCGCGATCCCGGCGATCACGAGCCTGCTCGCCTTCGTGTTCGCGGCGTTCCTGGCCGACCAGTGGCGGGA
Source organism: uncultured Chloroflexia bacterium (assembly GCA_963837825.1). Classification (GTDB taxonomy): domain Bacteria; phylum Chloroflexota; class Limnocylindria; order Limnocylindrales; family CSP1-4; genus Chersky-267. The sequence continues at coordinate 52,342 of CAWIOR010000011.1, read as the reverse complement.
GCGGCGCCGGGCCTATCAGCTGGTCTGGACGATCGGGATGGTCTTCTTCGGGATCGCCTCCGGATGCGAGGCTCTGGCCGCGGCCGGCGGCTGGAGCGAGGCGATCTACCGGACGTGGTACCTGACCGGGGCCGTCTGGACGGCCGGCTGGCTCGGGCTCGGCACGGCCTTCCTGCTCGGCCGGACCCGGTTCGGCTACACGTTCGCGGTCTGCCTGTTCCTGGCCGGCCTGTTCACCCTCCTCACCCAGCGCCGGTACGACTATCCGGGCGCCGGCAACGCCCCGCTGCTGTACTTCCTGGCGGCGATCGTCCTGGCGATCGCGATCGGCGTCGAGACCTACTTCGCCAACGAGCGCTGGCCGACCCTGGCGGCGGTCGCCGTCGTGGGCGCGACGGTCCTCAGTCTCGGGCTGATGCTGACGACGACCCTGCCCGCCCCGGGCTACGCCCTCGACCCGACGACCGGCGCGCCCACCGCGACGCTCTTCCCGGGGTCGCTCCGCCTGCTCACCCCGTTCCTCAACATCACCGGTGCCCTGGCGCTCCTCCTCGGAGCGGTGTTCTCGACCTACGTGTTCATGCCCAAGCGGCGCGTGCTCGATTACTCGCTCGACCCGAACCAGCCCGGCGACCAGTTCCTGTTCAACCTGCTGATCTCGCCGGTGGCGATCGTGGTCAACTTCGCGGCGTCCATCCCGCTCGCCGTCGGAGCCTTCGCGACCGGCCGGATCAACAGCCGGGCGCCCGCCACCGCCCTCATCGCGGTCGGCGCATTCATCCCGACGATCACCGACAGCCTGAACCGATTCGGCTCGACCGAGTTGTTCGAGCTCGGCAAGCTGCTCGGGGTCGTCTTCCTGTTCGCCGGCTTCCTCGTCTCGACCGAGGTCTTCCAGGAGGTCCGCGTGCCGTTCACCCGGATCACGCTGCGGGCCGCACGCGCCGAGGGCTCGGATCGACCGACCGACTGACCGAGCCGACGACCTGGCCGACCGACAGCGCGCCGGGTGGTCGGTCCCGACTGTCGGCTCGCCGGCTCGCTACCCTATCCCGATGCCGTCCGACCGTCACCACGCCACGCTCGGCACCCTGGCGGTCGTGTGCGCCGCCATGATGTTCGCGATGCTCGGCCCGATCTCGCGCCTGGCCGGCGAGAACGCCGGTGTCGGCACGATCGGGTTCGTCAGCTGGCGGGCGCTCCTCGGGGCCGGCGTCGTCGGTTCGCTGATCGCCCTCCGGGTCGCCCGCGGTCGGCGCATCGTCGGCCTGCTGGTCCTCTCGCCGCGGGGGCGGGTCTCGCTGCTCGTGGCGACGCTGACCGGGGTCGTCCTCAACCTGGCGATCTTCGTCGCCTTCGGACGGATCACCATCGCCCTCGCCCTGCTCGCGTTCTACACGTACCCGGTCCTGGTCACCGGGTCGGTCATCGTCATCGAGCGCCGCCGCCCGGACCGGTTCGAGCTGGCCGCGCTGGCGATGGCGATGGTCGGGATGGCGACCGTGGTCCTCGGCGGGATCGAGCCCGGGGCCGGGCTGGCGTTCGATCCGCTCGGCCTCGGGCTGGCGTTCGTCGCCGCGGCCACCCAGACCGTGTTCGTCCTGGTCAGCCGGCGCGGTTACGCGGAGGTCCCGACCGACGAGGCCGCGTTCGTCGTGCTCGGCGGCGGGTTCGTCGGCTTCGCGCTCGTGGCGATCCTGGTCGGCCAGGTCGGCGAGATCAGCGGCCCGCTCGGAAACCCGGCCGCCTGGCCGTACCTGGTCGCCGGCGGCGTCTTCGGCGCCGGCATCCCGACGACCCTGTACATCCTCGGGATCCGCTGGATCGGCGGCGTCCGGACCGGCATCCTGGCGCTCACCGAGCCGGTCGTCGGCGCCGCCCTCGCGGCAGCGCTCCTGGGCGAGGCGCTCAGGCCGGTCCAGCTGCTCGGCGGCGGGCTGGTCCTCGGCGCGGCGGTCGTCCTCCAGCTCGCCCGCCCGCCATCGCCGGAGCGGTCGGTCGGGTCCCTCGACGACGGCTCGAGCCTCGAGCCGGCACCGCTCGTCTGACCGGCCCACTGGGCACCTCGCGCTATACTCGGCCGGTCCACGAGCGACGTCCCCGCCGCCCACGAGGTTCGATGCGAGTCCGCAAAGCCGTCCTCCCCGCCGCCGGTTGGGGCACCCGCTTCCTGCCGGCCACGAAGGCGCAGCCCAAGGAGATGCTCCCGCTCGTCGACAAGCCGGTCATCCAGTACGCCGTCGAAGAGGCGGTCGCCGCCGGCATCGAGCAGATCATCATCGTCACCTCCAGCCAGAAGCGGGCGATCGAGGACCACTTCGACATCGACTTCGAGCTCGAGCACCTGCTCGAGGAACGGGGCGACGTCGAGATGCTCCGGCGGATCCGTCACATCAGCGACCTGGCCCAGATCGCCTACGTCCGCCAGAAGGAGCAGCTTGGGCTCGGCCACGCGGTCCTGGTGGCCAAGGAGCTGATCGGGCACGAGCCGTTCGCGGTCATCCTGTCCGACGACGTGGTCGTCGGCGACCGGCCGGCGATCGGCCAGCTCATCCACGCCTACGACCAGACCCACTCATCGGTCGTCGCCGTGATGGAGGTCCCCCACGAGGACACCGGCCGGTACGGGGTGATCGACCCGGCGCCGGCGGGCAACGAGCTCGATCACGGCCGGCTGCACCTGGTGAAGGGGGTCGTCGAGAAGCCCGACCCGTCGGTCGCGCCGTCGAACCTGGCGATCATCGGGCGCTACGTCCTCACCCCCAAGATCTTCGACAAGCTCGAGCAGACGCCGCGCGGGGCGGGCGGCGAGATCCAGCTGACCGACGCGATCGAGGCGCTCATGGAGGAGCAGGCCGTCTACGGCTACGAGTTCGAAGGCACCCGCTACGACGCCGGCACGACGATGGGCTGGCTGAAGGCCTCGGTCGAGCTCGCCCTCCAGCGACCGGACCTGTCGGCCGAGTTCCGGACGTACCTCTCGAACCTGGCTCTCTGAGGCTCGGCCACCTGGCGGGCGGCCCGGCGGCCACGCCGGGGGTTGCCGTGGGTGCAGCAAAGGCCGCCCAGGACCGATCTTCCGCTACCCGTGACCGGTGATCGTTGCCGGTGGCGCAACGAAGGTGTCGCAGCGAGGTTCCGGCCGGACGTCGAGGCGGTCGGTGTGGTCTGTTTGTTGCACGGCCGGCAGCAGACGCCGCCCGGCCGGACGTCGAGGCGGTCGGTGTGGTCTGTCTGTTGCACGCCGGCACCAGACGCCGCCCGGCCGGACGTCGAGGCGGTCGGTGTGGTCTGTCTGTTGCACGGCCGGCAGCCTGGCCCATCCTTGGGTGCCAGCAGCCCGGGAGGTTCGATGACCCTCGAGGTCCTCGTCATCGCCGTCGTCCGGATCGCCGGCTCGCTGCCGGTGCTCCGCTGGCCGCTCGCCGGCGCCCTGCTGGCCGTCGCCGTGGACCTGTCCGACCTGTTCCTGATGGACCTGCTCGACCTGGGCGGGGTCCCCGACTACCAGGCCCTCGACAAGTGGCTCGACCAGGTCTACCTTGCCGCCTTCCTCGTCGTCGCCTTGCGCTGGCAGGGTCCGTCCCGGACTGTCGCGCTGGTGCTCTACGCCTGGCGGCTGGTCGGCTTCGTCATCTTCGAGCTGACCGGCGCCCGCGAGGTGCTACTGGTCTTCCCGAACGTCTTCGAGCTGTGGTTCATCGTTGTCGCCGGCGCTCGGGCGATCGGCCGCGAGCCGGCCTGGACCCCGGCCAGGATCGCCTCGGTCGGGGCCGTGCTGCTGGTCGTCAAGGAGACCCAGGAGTGGGCGCTCCACGGCGCCCGCCTGTTCGACCAGGTCACCGCCCTGGAGGCCGTGCGCCAGATCTGGAGCTGGCTCGTCGGACGCTGACCCGAGCGACCCCTTGGGTCCGGTCCGTCACCGGCGATGCCGGGCGGCCGTCATCCGGTGCGGTACGATGCCCGCCGAGCCCGGCCGGGCCGGGGGCCAGTGCACAGCGAGGATCGTGATTTGGCGGAGATCGGAAGCATCCTGGGCGGGCGGTATCGGCTGGTCGAGCTCCTGGGCCAGGGCGGCATGGCGACCATCTTCCGGGCCACCGACAGCCAGCTCGGCCGCGACGTCGCCGTCAAGGTCCTCCGTCCCGAGTACGGCCGCGACCCGGATTTCATCACCCGCTTCCGGATGGAGGCGCAGGCCGTTGCCTCGCTCAACTCGCCGAACATCGTGGCCGTCCACGACTTCGGGATGGACCCGGCCGGTCCGTTCATCGTCATGGACTACGTCGACGGCGAGGACCTCGCGACGCTCCTCCGCCGGACCGGTCCGCTCCCGCCGGCCCAGTCCGCCCGGATCGCCTCCGAGGTCGCCCATGCGCTGGCCGCCGCCCACGCCCGCGGGATCATCCACCGCGACATCAAGCCCGGCAACGTCCTGCTCGCCCAGAACGGGCGGGTCCTGGTGACCGACTTCGGGATCGCCCGCGCGATCGCCGAGGCCCAGATGACCCTGCCCGGGACCGCCCTCGGCTCGGTCCAGTACATGAGCCCGGAGCAGGCCCGCGGCGAGACTTCGACCGAACGCTCGGACATCTACTCGCTCGGCGTCGTCCTGTTCGAGATGCTGGCCGGCCGCCGACCGTTCGAGGGCGACAGCGCCGCGGCGATCGCCGTCGCCCGCCTGACCCCACCGGTGCCGATGCCGTCGGTCTATCGGGCCGGGATCCCGCCGGTCCTCGAGGCGATCTGCCGGAAGGCGATGGCGATCGACCCGGCGGAGCGTTTCCAGTCGGCCAATGCGATGGCCGACGCACTCGACGACGAGCTCGCCGACCGGGCCGCCGGCGCGGCCGGTCCCCCTCCACGGGCCGCCGTCGGCGGCGCGACGGTCGCCGGCGTCGCGCGGGCCAATCCGCCGATCCCGTATTCCCCGGATGCGTACGCCGGCGCCGGCAGCGGCACTCCGCCGCCCGCACCACCGCCGGCGCCCCCATCCCGTGCCGCGGACGAGGGCGGTGGCGGACCCGGGCCGTGGGCCTGGGTCGCCGGCCTCCTCGGCCTGGGCATCCTGGCCGCCGTCGGGTTCCTCGCCTTCCGCCTCCTGACCGGTGGCTCGACACCGGCGCCCGAGCAGGTCGTCGTCCCGAACTTCGTCGGTCAGACGCTCGACCAGGCCAGGCCGCTCGCCGACGCGAAGGGCCTGGTCATCGTGACGACGAAGTTCGTCAAGGGCACCGAGCCCGAGGGGACGATCACCGAGCAGGACCCGCTCCCGGACGCCAAGGTCGACAAGGGCGCCACGGTCAACGTCACGGTCGTCTCCGGCCAGGCCCTGGTCGGCATCCCGGACGTGCGCAACCTGACCCAGTCCGAGGCGCTCAAGGCGCTCATCGAGGCGCGCCTGTCGCCGGGTGCGATGAGCGATGCCTTCGACGTGTCGGTGCCGGCCGGCTCGGTCATCTCGACGTCCCCGCCGATCGGCACGCAGGTGGCGGCCGGGACGACCGTCGACTACGTCCTGTCGAAGGGGCCCGAGCCGACGCCGACCCCCGCTCCGACCCCGACGCCCGAGCCCACGCCCAGCCCGACCCCCGTTCCGACCCCGACCCCGACCCCGACGCTCAACACGGTCGGCGAGTACCGCTGCCAGACGCTCGACCAGGCGACGGCCGACATCCTCGCCGACGGCTTCGCCCTGGGCACGGTGACCGCCCAGCCGGCCGGCTACACGGCCGCTGGCGACTCGTACGTCTTCGAGCAGCTCCCGCTGCCGGCCAAGAAGCGCGCCCCCGGGACGACGATCGATCTCGGCGTCTACGACCCGGCGTCGTACCCGTACGCGACCTGCCCACCGGCTGGGCCGTAGGGGCCGGGGACCCTGGGTCAGCCCTTGACCTCGACCCAGAACCGGGTCTGCGGCTCGGCGGCCAGCGGGGCGGCATCGAGATCGGCGCGCGCCGAACGGGTGTTCGTCCGAGGGAGTCACCGCGACCGCCTCGGCGACGAGTGCCGTCGGGGCGATCCAGCAGGCCCGGATCTCGTCGCCCCCGAGTGGCGACCGCCGCCGGTCGAGGCCGCAGTAGCCGAGCCCGCCGAACACGGCCTGGCGGAAGTTCAGGCAGGTCGCGCAGCTCGTGCTGGAGCGCCGACAGACCCAGCAACGAGCGGCCTCGGCCTGGGGGATCCCACAGTGCGGGCAGCGCCAGGTCGGCATGGCCGGATGGTAGCTGCGCCGTCGACCCGTGTCGAGCCGCGGGGGCCGGCCTACGTGTTGATCGTGATGAACGTCTGGGTCGTCGTGGAGCCGAAGTCGCTCGTGTCGATGAGCGCGGCCGCCACCCCCCGACCCACGGCGGCCCCCTTCGGGATCGCGGTCCTCCAGACGGCCTTCCCCTCGCCGTCGGTCGTCAGCGTCCGGACGATCGGCGCGACACCCTTCGGGGTGAGGGTGAAGGTGACCGTGGCCCCGTCGACCGGGTGCCCATCGGGGTCGGTGACGGCCACGGTCAGGGTGACGTCGTCGGGCAGCTGCTTGCGGACGAACTGATAGCGCGAGGCGGTGATCTCGGCGCGCAGCCGGCCCACGCCTCGGTTGACGTTGATGACGACCGCGCTCTGGTTGCCCGCCGGATCCGTCGCCGTGATCCGGATCCCGTTCGGCCCGGACGCGATCGCCAGGACCAGCTTGAACGACCCGTCGTCCCCGGCCGTGCCGGTGACGGACGCGTTGTTCGCCTCGTTCCGCGCCACCAGCGCACTGCGGGCCTGGGTCTTGCCGATGATCGTGACGGTCTTGCCGTTGACCACGGCGTCCTTGGCGGGCTTGGTGATGGTGATCTTCGGCTTGCTCTGGTCGAGGATGTAGGTGACCGCCGTCGATGGGTCGCTCTCCCCGCCCGGCCCGACCAGCGTGGCTGTGAAGTCGTTCCGGCCCGCGGCCAGCTGGAGGCCCGGCGCGGTGAAGCCCGGCGTCTCGCCGACGGGGATCTCGTCGATCGGCTTCGGCCCCTCGTCCTTGAGCTGGCGGTAGATCCGGATCGTGACCCCTTGCTGACCGACGTAGGCGGCCGGGATCGTCCCGGTCAGGTCGACGGTCTTCTGGTTGGTATACGACTCGGTCGGCACGGACAGGGCCGGCGCGTTCGGCACGAGCACCTCGCTCGGGCTCGGGCTCGGGCTGGAGGTCACCTGGCTGATGGCCTCGGAGAACGTCGTCGAGATGACCGCGACGACCCGTCCGAGCACTCCGATCCCGGCGAAGACGATGACGCCGCCCAGGGCGAGGACGACCGCGATCAGGAGGATCCGCAGGTAGATCGGCAACGACGCGCCGCGCTCGATCTTGCGATGGGGGGCCAGGCGCGCAGGGGCCGGCGCTCGGGTGGTCGGGCGTTTCGCCGGAGCCGGGCGTCCCGTCGACGGTGGACGGGGTCGGACCTGGGACGTGCGCTGGCGCCGGCTCGTCATCGAACCGCATTGTCGCACGCCCGCTCGATTCGACCGACCGCCCCCGGCCGGCGCCCGCGTTGTACTCTGGCGCGGAGAGCGGGCGTTCGGTGACGTCCGCCCGATCGCGAGGCATGCGTGCAGGCCCGAAAGCCCAAGAGCGCTCACCCCAGCGGGCCCACCGGCCGACCGTCATTCGGGATCGGGCCGATCGCCAGAGTCAGCACCACGGCCCCGGCGGCCGCCGGGGCTCGGCCGGGCTACCCGCCGCTGCCCGTCCTCGGCCGGGGCGGGGCGTTCGGGCTCCCGAACCTGCGCCGCAACGTCTGCCCGCACTTCTACATGACCGGGACCCGCGGCGCGATCCCGATCCAGGCGCCCCACCTGCTCAAGGCGCTGATCCGCCAGGACTCGAACATCTCGCGTTGCCAGCTCCGCGGCGGGGTCCATCTCGAGCAGGGCTACGTCAACGACGTCTGCCTCACCCCACGGTTCAACCAGTGCGTCTTCTACGAGGACGAGCTGTCACGGGAGTGACGTGAGCGACCTCACCTACGAGGAGGCGCTCCGGGCCCTCCAGGATCGCGGTCGCTTCGGGATCCGGCTCGGGCTGGGCCGGACCCGGGCGCTTCTGCGCGAGCTCGGCGACCCGCAGCTCGGGTTCCGCGGCGCGCTCGTCGGCCGGCACGAACGGCAAGGGCAGCGTCCTCGCCCTGGCCGGCGCGGCCCTCCGGGCGGCCGGCTACCGGGTCGCCGAGACCCCGAAGCCCCACCTGGTCAGCTACCGCGAGCGGCTCCAGGTCGACGGGCGGCTGGTCGACCCGGCGACGTTCGCCCGCCTGGTCGGCGAGGTCCTGGCGATCGCCGACCGGGTCGCCCGGCGCCATGGGCCGCCGACCGAGTTCGAGGTCCTGACCGCGGTCGCCTTCCGCTGGTTCGCCGAGGCCGGGGTCGACCTCGCGCTGGTCGAGGTCGGGCTGGGCGGTCGTCTCGACGCGACCCATGTCTGGGACGGTGGGGTGGCCGCGATCACCAACGTCGACCTCGATCATACCGAGCGGCTCGGCCCGACGATCGCCGCGATCGCCCGCGAGAAGGCCGCGATCATCGAGCGCGGCGACCTGGCCGTGACCGGCGCGACCGGCGACGGGCTGCGGGTCATCCGCCGCCGGGCCGGCCGGCTCGGCGTCCCGCTCACGGAGGTGGCCCCGCCCCCGCTCCTCGGCTGGGACCGGGACGGGATCGTCGTCGATCTGCCCCGCCTGGGCGAGACGCGGATCGGCCTGCGCGGCCGGCACCAGGCCGTCAACGCGGCGGTCGCCGACGCGGTGCTCGACGCCCTGGCGGCCGCCGGAATCGCCTCGACGCCGGCGGATGCGCGACGGCGCGGCTATGCCGAGGCGCGCTGGCCGGGGCGCCTGGAGCTCATCGAGACCGTCGAGGGGACGCGGGACGGCGGGGTCCGGGAGGTGCTCCTCGACGGCGCGCACAACCCCGCCGGCGCGGCCGTCCTGGCCCGGGCCCTCGACGACCTCCGACCGACCCTCCGCGGCGGCGACGAGCCCGACCCGCCGCCGATCACCCTGGTCCTCGGGTCGATGGCCGACAAGGACGTGGCCGGGGTCCTGGCCGCCCTCGCCGCAGCACCGGTCGCCCGGGCCGCCCGGGTGATCTGCACCCAGGTCGACCTCCCCCGCGCCCTTGCCGGCGTCCAGCCTGGCCAAGGGCTGGGCGGCGGTCGCTCCGGGCTCGCGACCGCAGGTCGTCACACCGGTCGCGGCGGCCCTCGAGCGGGCCCTCGCCGAGGCGCCCGGGCCGGTCGTCGTCGCCGGCTCGCTCTACCTGGTCGGCGCCGTCCGGGCGATCCTCGTCGACGATCCCGAGTTGCACGATGAGCCGGCGCCTCCCGCCGCGATCCGGGCGGTCGGGCCGGAGTCCCTGGTGGCGGTCCGATGAGCGCCGGCCGATGACGGAGCGGCGGATCCCGGCCGAGCGTGGCCACGTCCCCGGCGTCCCGGGCGCCGGCGGGTTGGCCACACCCTCGTTCGCCGCGCCACCCGACGCCGGGACCGGTCTGCCCGGTCCGCTCGGGACGACGGCGATCGGTGGCCGGCCGTTCCGCTGGGGGGAGCGGACCTACGTCATGGGGATCGTCAACGTCACCCCCGACTCGTTCTCCGGCGACGGCCTCCTGGACCCTGGGGCGGCCCCGGCCCCGACCGGCACCAGGGAAGCCCACGTCTCGGCCGCGCTCGCCCTGGCCGCCCGGATGGTCGCCGAGGGGGCCGACCTGCTCGACGTCGGCGGCGAGTCGACGCGACCCGGCCATGCCCCGGTCGACGAGGCGGAGGAGCGGCGGCGGGTCGTCCCGGTCGTGACCGCGCTGCGGGCCGCCCATCCGGACGTCCCGGTCAGCGTCGACACGACGAAGCCGTCGGTCGCCGCCGCGGCCCTCGACGCCGGCGCCGCGCTCCTCAACGACGTCTGGGGCGTGGCCGACGACGAGGGCCTCGCCCGCCTGGCGGCCGAGCGGGGCGTCCCGATCGTGCTCATGCACAACCGGGCCGAGGCCCGCTACACGAACCTGATGGCCGAGGTCGTGGCCGACCTCGAGCGCGCCATCGAGCGGGCGCTCCGGATTGGCTGCCGCTGGGAGGCGCTCATCGTCGACCCGGGCTTCGGGTTCGGGAAGACGGCCGAGCACAACCTGATCCTGCTCCGCGAGCTGGGGGCGCTCAGGGTCCTGGGCCGGCCGATCCTCCTGGGCACGTCGCGCAAGTCGACCCTCGGGCGGATCCTCGACCTGCCGCCCGGCCAGCGCCTCGAGGCCACCCTGGCCACGACCGCGCTCGGGATCGCCGCGGGGGTCGACATCGTCCGGGTCCACGACGTGGAGGCCAACGTCCGGGTCGCCCGGATGACCGACGCGATCGTCCGCGGCCGAGCCGACGTCCTCGGCGGAACGGCCGTCGGCCGATGACCGACCGGATCGTCCTCCACGACATGGCCTTCATGGGCCGCCACGGCGTCCTCGAGCGGGAGCAGCGGGAGGACCAGCCGTTCCACGTCGACGTCGAGCTCGGACTCGACCTCCATCCTGCCGGGGTCGACGACGACCTGTCGCGGACGGTCGACTATGGGGCCGTCTTCGAGACCTGCCGGAGCATCGTCGAGTCGACCCGCTACCGGCTGATCGAGGCCCTCGCCGAGGCGATCGCCCACGAGCTGCTGGCCGACTTCCCGATCGACGAGGTCACCGTCCGGGTCCGCAAGCCCGACGCCCCGATCGACGGGACGTTCGCCTACGCCGGGGTCGAGATCCAGCGACGCCGATCCACGCGCTGACCAGTGGCGGCGGCCTGGCGAGGAGGTGTGGATCCTCTTGGGAGACGCCTGAGATCGGTCGGTCGCCGAGCTGCCCCTCTGGACATCAATCCACTTTTGACTCCAAGGCGCATACATGGGACATTTCTGTCAGCTGAGGGCGGATAGCCATGGCGGCGGAGAAGCGACACCAGCAGAGTCGGCGGCGGCTGCTAGCAGCCTCAGGAGTGGCGCTGGTGCTCTACTTGGCCCTCGCTCCGACGATTCTGGCAGGCGTCTACGGATCGAACACTGGGGCAGCGCGTCTCTACACCGGGACTTCGGTGGCTGCAGGCTCGTTCGCACTGGTGGACCTTGAAACGGCGGCGGTCCTTGCCAACTCGGCGGTTGCCCACCCGATGCAACTGGCCTCGAATTCCAGCTCCGACTTCATCGGATGGGGCACGATGCGAGGGCAAGGAACGCACGTGCCTGGAGCGTCCTCCAACTGCCCGGACAACTACGGCACCGGATGGCACGCCTACGTTGACGGTGAGGCGTTTCAGGTCTACTTCTGCCGCGCCGGCTATGGGGACTTGTCGGGCAACGCACAGAGCCAAGCCTTCAAGTTCCTGCGCGTCACTTGTTCAGGTTCAACGAAGTGGGGCTTCTACCTCAACGCCAATCTGAAGACCTGCCAGACGATCGACGGATCTTCAGGAACGTTGAGCGACGGTTCGGAAGATGCGTTCACCCCCACGGTTCAGAACCTTGGCATCCGATACCACAATCTCCAGGTGAAGTTCGCGAGTGGCTGGGCGTACTGGAACGACAACAACGTCGATCTCTGGGATCCCGGTTATGCGATCCAGGACACATCAGCGCGAGACTTCACGGTGTACCTGCCATGAGATACCGGGGTTCCATCGCTGTGGCCGGCGTGCTCCTTGGCGTCGCGGCCTGCGTGGCTCCGAGCGGCGCGCTGCCTTCGACGAGCAGCCCCACGACGTCGCCGACGCCCGCCATCGCACCCGACCAGACGGCGAAGGAGGCGGCCTCAGCGAGCCTCGTCTCAGGGTGCGAGGCAGCTGTCGCTCCGTCTGAAGCGCCGGGATACGGCGCGTATCCCCCGCCATACGGCAAGCCACCCGAGGTCCCGATCATGTCATCAGGTGGCGCCGAGGTCGCCAACCCGGAGGAGGCGAGCGTGGCCGGCTTCACGGTCGTGCTGCCGCGCCTGGCTCCGTCGGGCACCCGCGTGGTGCTGACCCTGGTCGACCAGCGCGCCGGCGAGCCGACCGGCATCCGCGTCTATTGGGGATCGAGTCGGATCGGCGCCCAGACGACGTTGGCCGACTTCCTCGCGTCGGGTGGAGTGATGCTGAACGAGCATCAGCCGGACGGACGCGACGCCCCGACCATCGCGGCGACCGTCGGAAAGCGCGCGATGCCCGTCGCGGTCGCGTCGTTCGAGGGAGTGCTGATCCACGGGGACGAGGTGAAGCCCGGGGTGCGCTCGTACGGCCTGTATTGGTCTGACGGGAAGCGCGAGTTCTCGCTGCTGGCTGGCGTACCGGACCCCGCGCCCATCATCGATCTCGCCCGATCCATCTACTGCCCGTAGCCGGTGACCGCAGCGGGCCGGCCGGCGGGACCCGAGACCGCCACCCTTCTCCGACACGGCCGGACCCCGGCGCCGGGGGAGCGCCGGGGTCCGAGGGAGCGGGAGGACGGAGGTGGGACCGACCCTACAGGTCGGCCGGCCGGGTGCCGAGGGTGACCTGGACCTCCATCTTCTGGCCGTCGCGGAGGATGCCCAGGGTGACCGTCCGGCCCGGAGCGAACTGGGTCAGGACGGAGTCGAGCGGATGCTCGGTGTCGATCGCCTGCCCCTCGATCGAGACGATGATGTCGCCCTGCCGGATGCCGGCCTTGTCGGCCGGCCCGCCGGACACGACCGCGGGCGTGGTCTGCCCGCTGGTGTCCTGGCCGCCGTCGACGTAGGCGCCCTCGTGGACCGACAGCTTGAGCTCGGTCGGCCGTCTGCAGGTCGAGCATCTCGTAGCGGATCCCGATGTACGGCCGGGCGAGCTTCTGGCCGGCGACGGCCTGCTCCATGATCGGCCGGGCGATGTTGATCGGGATGGCGAAGCCGATCCCGTTGGCGTTCGCGGCGATCGCCGTGTTGATCCCGATGACGTTGCCGCCGATGTCGAGGAGCGGGCCGCCGCTGTTCCCGGGGTTGATCGCCGTGTCGGTCTGGAGGAGGTTGTTGATCCGGCCGTTGTCGACGTCGATGCTCCGGCCGGTCGCCGACAGGATCCCGCTGGTGACCGTGTTGGTGTACGTCCCGAGCGGGCTGCCGATGGCGATCGTCGTCTGGCCGACCTTGAGCGCCGAGGAGTCGCCGATCGCCGCCGTCGGCAGGTCCGTGGCGTCGATCTTGACGATGGCCAGGTCGGTCAGGGTGTCGATGCCGTAGATCGTGCCCTGAACGAGCGACCGTCCTTGAGCTCGACCCGGAGCTGGTCGCTCCCGGACACGACGTGGCGGTTGGTCAGGATCCAGCCGTTCTTGTCGTAGATGATCCCGGAGCCGATGCCCTCGGTCGCGGTCGGGTCGTTGGCGCTGGCGTTGCCGAGCTGATGATCCGGACGACCGCCGGGCTGACCTTGGCGGCGACGTCGATGATCGCCGACGACTCGTCGATCTTGACCTGCTGCGGCGACGCTGGCGGACTGGCCCGACGGGACGGTCGAGCGTCGCGGCCGGCTGGTCGAGCGCGCCGGCTCGCGCGCAGCGTGAGGTACGTCCCGCCCGGACGCGAGGGTGGCCGCGATGAGGCGACGCAGCGAAGACCGGGACGAGGACGCCGCTCGTCCGGCGCGGCGTCGGCGAGGCGGTCGCGGGCACGGTCGTCGCGGCGGCCGCGGCCGGCTCGAACCAGGCCTCGGGCGTCGGCTGGACGGGGGTCTGCCAGGCGACCCGGTCGCGGTCGATCCGGTCGGGCTCGGGAGAGAAGGCGGCGGCCGGTTCCGGCGCGGGTGAGGGCTCGGTCGCGAAGGCGGCGACCGGCTCGGGCGGTGCGAACGGGCTCGGGCGCGGCCGGCGCGACTGGACGGCCGGCTCGGGGGCGGCCGCCGGCTGGACGACCGGCTCCGCCGGCTCGGGCGTCGGGCCCGAGGTCGTGATCCGGGCGGGCGGACGTGGCTTGGCGCCGGCGGCTCGGCGGACGCGTCGGACGCGGGGGAGTCGGGCTGGCGGGCGGACGGATCCGCGGGATCGGGGTACGGCTCGGTCGGTCGTTCGGTGGTCATGGTCGAGGGTGAGCTCCTGGGACGCGGTTGCCGAGTGATGTCGATCTCCAGCGTGGCGACCCGGGATTCAATCACGAGGCGGGCGGATGGTGAAGAATCCGCTATCTCGGGTCGGATCGTGGCGTCGGACTGAGGCTCGGCGGTCTCCGGGGCGGTCCGGGCGCGGGGCGCGTCGGCTCGACCGCCCGGGGGTCCTTCGGCAGGGTGACCGTGAACGTCGTCCCGGCGCCGAGCCGGCTGTCGACGGCGATCCGCCCGGCGTGGAGGTCGACGATCGACTTGACGATCGCCAGGCCGAGCCCGCTGCCGCTCCCGCGCGCCTCGTTGGCCATCGTCCCGCGGTAGAACCGGTCGAAGACCCGGGGCAGCTCGGACGCGTCGATCCCGACGCCGGTGTCGCGGACCACGATCTGGGCGCCCTCCTCGATCGGCGTGGAGCTCGACCGTCACCGACCCGCCGCGGAGGGTGAACTTCAGGGCGTTGCCGACCAGGTTCGTCACGACCTGGCCGATCCGCTGCGGATCGTGGCGGATCCGGACCGGGTTCGGCGGCAGGCTGAGGGTCGAGCGTGACGCGCGCGCCGCGCCGCGGTCGTCTCGGCCTGCTCGACCGCCGACTCGACGGCCGCCCGGAGGTCGTCCGGGCGCAGGTCGAGGAGGACGAGCCCCGAGTCGAGCTTGGACAGCTCGAGCAGGTTCTGGGCCAGCCAGTCGAGCCGCTCGAGCTGCTGGCGGCTCGACTCGAGGAACTCGGCCCGGGTGTCCGGGTCGTCGCCGGCGGCCTCGCTCAGGAGCTCGTTCGACATCCGGAGGGCGGTGATCGGCGTCCGCAGCTCGTGCGACACGTCGGCCAGGAAGTCGCGGCTCCGGTCGCGGTCGCGGCGGATGATCTCGACGCTCTCCTCGAGCCGATCGGCCATCGCGTTGAACTGGCGCGACAGCTCGGAGATCTCGATCGCCCCGGTCGCCGCGAGACGGGTCGGGACGCGGCTGCCGAGCTCGCCCTGCTCGAGGTCGCGGGCGGCCGTGGTCAACCGCCGGAGCGGCGTCGTGAACCGCCGGGCGAGGAACGCCGCGACGACGACCGAGACGAGGAACGCGACGATCCCGACGACGATGAGCAGGCCGGTCACCTGGGTCAGGGTCGACGCCCGGGAGGTGTACGGGTTCGACAGGGTGACCTCGATCGCCCACGGCGGGATCGCAGTCGGGGAACGGCTGGACCGCCGGACCGGTCGTGATCGAGTCGCGGGCCTGGCCGCGCTTCGGCGGTCCCTGGAGCGGGACCGAGAACGTGCCGCCGTCGGCCGGGACGATCGCCCAGCCATCGGACACCGCGGGTCGGTGTGCCGACCCGGAGGGTCACGTCGGCCTCGGCGAACGTGTCGGCCAGCCGCTCGATGACGTCCGACGAGAAGAACGCCTCGGAGGCCGGCGTGAGGCGGTCGTCCGAGGTGACGATCGGGCCCACGATGACCTGCTGGGCGAAGAGGGCGGTGATCGCCGCCATCGAGCCGGCCCGGCTGTCGAGGGCCTGCTGCTCCTGCTTCAGGAAGTAGTCGTCGAGCCGGACGATCACCGCCGGCCCGACCAGGAGCAGGGTCAGCGAGACGACCGAGATGAAGCCGAGGGTCAGCCGCCCCTGGAACGTCCGGGGCATGATCCGCCGGAGCGGGCTCGGCATCCGGAGCGCCCGGCCGGGCCTGGGCCGCGGTTCAGCGCTCGGCGAAGGCGTAGCCGGCTCCTCGAACGGTCAGCACGAACGCGGGCGTCGAGGGGTCGTCCTCGATCTTCTCGCGCAGGTGGCTGACGTGGACGTTGATCGTCTTCTCGTCCTGGTCGAGCGCCTCGTAGTCGCGGAGCAGCTCGAGCAGCTCGCGCCGGGAGTAGACCCGGCCCGGCCGGCTGGCCAGGTGGCGGAGGATCTCGAACTCGGTGGCGGTCAGGCTGATCCGCCGGTGGCCGCGCTGGACGCGTCGCCGCTCGAGGTCGATGAGCAGGTCCCGGTGGCGGATGACCCGGCCGCCGGCGGCGTCGGCGAGGTCGCCGTAGGCCCGTCGGAGGAGGGCCTTGATCCGGCTCATCAGCTCGCGCAGGCCGAACGGCTTGGTCAGGTAGTCGTCCGCCCCGAGCTCGAGGCCGATGACCTTGTCGACCTCGTCGTCGCGGGCGGTCAGGACCAGGACCGGGGCCTTCGAGCCCGCCGCCCGCAGTCGGCGCAGGACCTCGAAGCCGTCGATCCCCGGCAGCCGGACGTCGAGCACGACGAGGTCCGGCGCCTGGCTCGTGGCGAACTCGAGGCCCTCCTCGCCGGAGCGCGCGACGACGACCTCGTAGCCCTCCTGCTGGAGCGCGAACTGGATGCCCCGCGCGACGGCGAACTCGTCCTCGACGATCAGGATCGTGGCGGCCATGCAGGTGATGCTACCCCCGAACCGCCGAGCGTGGCCGGCGGGGGTCGGACCGCCGCCTGTGCTACCGTGCGCGATGCACATCGACGGAGGATCCCCCAGACCATGACCATCGCTCGGCCGACTCTGGCCGCCACCCAGCGCGACGTGACCGGCAAGCGCGTCGCCCACCTGCGCCGGGCCGGCCAGCTCCCGGCGGTCGTGTTCGGCCACGGCATGACGTCCCAGTCGCTCAGCCTCGACAGCCACGAGTTCGAGCAGCTCCAGCGCCGGATCGGCCAGAACGCCCTCGTCGACCTGACGGTCGATGGCAAGAAGGCGACGCCGGTCCTGGTCCATGGCGTCCAGCGCGACCCGGTCTACCGGCGGATGCTCCACGTCGACCTGTTCGCGGTCCGGATGACCGAGGAGCTGACGGTCGATGTCCCGCTCGTCACCGTGGGTGAGTCGACTGCCGTCGACAAGCTCGGCGGGACGCTCCTCCACATGCTCGAGAGCGTCAAGGTCAAGGCGCTGCCCGACCACCTGCCCCAGTCGATCGACCTGCCGATCGACAGCCTGGTCGACTTCGACGCGACCGTCCACGTGCGCGACCTGGCCATCCCGTCCGACGTGACCCTGCTGACCGACCCCGACGAGATCGTCGCCCGGGTCCAGCAGCCGCGGATCGAGGAGGAGCCGGTCGTGGCCGTCGCCGAGGGCGAGGAGGCCGCCGAGGGCGAGGGCGTGGCTGCCGAGGGCGGTGCCGAGACCGCCGAGGCCGGAGCCGAGGGCTCGACCGAGGGCTAGCCGACCGGCGGCCCTCCAGCCGCGGGTCGGGACGGCGCGTCCCCGGTGATCGCCGCGGAGGCGTCCGCGAGGACCGTGTAGAAGTCCGCCACGACCCCGGTCGCGGGGCCGGCGTCGCGGCGCCGGATGGCCACGATCCGCCGACGGATCGGGAGCGCGCCAAGGATCGTCACGGAGCGCAGGCTGCCCGCCGCAAGCTCGGCGGCGATCGCGGTCCGGGGCAGGAGGGCGACCCCGAGCCCGTTCTCGACCATCTTCTTGGCGGCCTCGATGTTGTCCAGCTCGATCACGCCCTGTGGCGCGACGCCGGCCTCGCGGAGCATCGAGTTCGTCAGCTCGTAGTAGCTCGAGGTCCGGTCGAACAGGATGAGCCGGTCCCCGGACAGCTCCTCGAGCCCGATCCGACCGGCAGCCGCGAAGGGGTGCGTCGGGGTGACGACGAAGACGAGCTCGTCGTCGTAGAGCGGCACGCTGTCGATCCGCGGATGGCGGATCTCGCGGATCAGGCCGACGGCGATCTCGTCCCGGAGGACCATCTCGACGATCTCCTCCGAATGCCCCGTCCGCACGACGAGTCGGACGCTCGGATGGGCCGTCGCGTAGCGGACGAGGACGCCGGGCAGGACGTAGGTGCTGACCGCCGGAGCGGCGCCGAGCACCAGCTCGCCCGAGCTGCCCCGGTGGATCCCGGCGACCAGCTCGCGGCCGCCCTCGAGCGAGCCCACCGCTCGCTCCGCGTACGGCAGGAACGCCCGCCCGGCGTCGGTCAGCTCCATCCCGCGCCGGGTCCTGGTGAAGAGGGTCTCGCCGAGCTCGAGCTCGAGGCTCTGCAGCCGCGCCGTCAGGCCCGGCTGGGTGATGAACAAGGCCGTCGCGGCGCGGCTCAGGTTGCCCTGGCGGGCCACCTCGATGAATCCCTCGACCTGGGCCAGTAGCACGGTGGTTCCCTCAGTCATCAGTAAGGCTGATCGTGGTCATCCTCGCATTCGATTGGACTTATGGCAAGCCTGCCCGTACGCTCCGTCTCCACAGTTGGAGGAAGCCGATGACTCTCGATCGAACCGTTCCGTCCGCAGCGTCCAGCGCGATCGACCCGGCTCGCGCCTGGATCCTGGGGATCGTCGCGAGTGGCCGACGGCGGATCGCCGATCCGATCGTCCGCGCCCACCTTGGTCACCCGGCCGAGGCGATGATCGCGGCGGCGGTCGAGATCCGCGACGACTGCGCCTGCCCCGACTCCTGCGCCCGCGACCACGACAACGAGTAAGAAGGTCGTCTAGCGCCGCTCATGACCGCCGGCCGTTGCCGCCGGTCACGCTCGTCTCGTCGGCGCTCGTCCGGTGCGGCATGTGGGTCGCCGGGATGATCCCCATCCGGCCGGCGTGGTAGTCCTCGACGGCCTGGACGATCTCCTCCCGGGTGTTCATCACGAACGGGCCGTAGCGGGCGACCGGCTCGCCGATCGGTAGCCCGCCGAGGACGAGGATCTCCCAGCCGCCAGCGGCCGGCGACGGCTGACGGGTGGCCGCCCGGGCGACGATCGACTCGCCCGGCCCGAGGACCGCCAGCTGGCCCTCCTCCAGCGGCCGCTCCTCCGGCCCGACCGCGCCGCGACCGGCCAGCGTGTACACGAGCGCGTTGAAGTCGCGCGGCCAGTCGACGGCCAGCTCGGCGCCCGGGCTGACCGTGGCATGGAGGTAGGTGATCGGGGTCCGGGTGGCGCCCGGCCCGGCGTGACCGTCGAGCTCGCCGGCGATCACCCGGATGAGGGCCCCGCCGTCGGGACTCGACAGCAGCGCGACGTCGTTCGCCTGGATGTCCTGGTAGCGCGGCGGTGTCCACTTCAGCTCGGCCGGCAGGTTGACCCACAGCTGGACGCCGTGGAACAGGCCGCCCCGGACCACCAGCTGGTCGGGCGGCATCTCGCTGTGGAGGATCCCGGCCCCGGCGGTCATCCACTGGGTGCCACCGTCGGTGATGAGCCCGCCACCGCCGGTCGAGTCCTGATGCTCGAACGCGCCGTCGATCATGTAGGTGACCGTCTCGAACCCGCGATGCGGGTGCCACGGCGCGCCCTTCGCCTCGCCCGGCCCGTACTCGACCGCGCCCATGTGGTCGAGCAGGACGAACGGGTCGGCGAACGACAGGTCGACCGACGGGAACGGACGCCGGACGACGAAGCCCTCGCCCTCGAGCTGGGAGCGAGCGGTCACGATCCGGGCGACCGGTCGCGCCGTCGGTCCCGCGGCCGTCGGACGATCGAGGCGGGGCAGGGTCAGGGTGTCGGCGGTGACGGCGGGCATGGTCTCGGGCTCCGATCAGGTAGTTGCAATGGCAACTACCATAGCAGGGGCGTCAAGGTCGCACGCCGGTCGCCTCGACGACCGGCACCCGCCATCGGAAGGCATCGTCCGGCAGGCGGGCGAGTCGGGCCGCCGTCCGCTCGCGGAGGCGGAGCCGGAGCGCCGGCTCGAGGTCCTCGAAGACCTCCCGCTCGGCGTAGTGCTCGAGGAAGTCGACATAGGTCGCCGGGTCGTAGCGGTGGACGAGCGTGACCTCCTCGGTCCGGACGTGCCGGAAGCCTGCCCGACGGAGCTGGGCCGCGGCGGCCGGCGTCGATGGGAAGTCGCCGCTGCGGGCCTCCTCGGCCTCGTCTTCGCCGCCGATGTCGAGCTCGTCGAGCGCCTTCTCGAACGCCTCGTCCGGCGCGAATCGTTCCTCCTGGCGGCCGGCCAGCCAGGTCACCGACGCGAACCGTCCGCCCGGACGGAGGACTCGCCGGGCCTCGCGCAGCGTGGCGAAGCGATCCGGCACGAGCTGGAGGACGAACGACGCCAGGGCCAGATCGAAGGTCCCGTCGGCGAACGGCAGCCGGCCGGCATCGCCGGCGACCAGCTCGAGCCGTCCGCGCTCGGGCTCGTCCAGTTCGGCCTCGGCGGCGGCCGCCGCGACCGCGAGCATCCCGGTCGAGGCGTCGAGCCCGACGACCCGTGCCGTCGGCCAGCGGCGGAGGGCAGCCAGCGACAGGACCCCGGTCCCGGTCCCGATGTCGAGGATCCGCGGGACGGCGCCGTCAGCGGCTTCGGGCGGGAACCGGTCGAGCAGGCGCGCCGCCGTCGGCGCGAGCACCGGCCCCCACCACGTCCGATAGCGCTCGGCGGTCGCGTCGTAGCGTGCCTGGATCGTCCCCATCGGGACCGATCGTGCCACACCCGGCGGCGCTCGGCGGCCCGATGACTCGCGACACACAGACCTCCGGCCTCCCGTCGCACGGGCATCCACGGCGCAGGAGAAGCCCATGCCGCTGCATCCGCTCGCTCGTCCACTTCCGGTCGCTCTCGTCATCGGCGTCGTCGCGGAGATCCTGTTCGACGGACCGGCGCTCGGGATCGGGGTCGTGTGCTTCGTCGCCGCGCTCCTCGCCGCCGCCATGGCCGTCCGGCTGCCAGGGGTTCGACTCGACCGGGGCGACCTGTGGCTGGCGCCCGCCGCGCTGGTCTTCGCCTCGTTCATCGCTCTGCGAGCCGACCCGACGCTCATCCTGGTCGACCTCGTCGCCTCCCTGAGTCTGGCGGCCGGTGCCGCGCTCGCTCTGTCCGGGACGGTCGTGACCAGGAGCGCCCTGGACCGCGTCCTCCGGCTCGCCGGCTGGACGATCGCCGTGGTCATGGCCGGGACCGCCCATCTCGTGGAGCGAGCTCGACCCTGGGACGGCCTGCCGGCCCTGAGCCCTGACGCGCAGCGGACCGGTGGGACGCTCGCGCGGGGTCTGCTCCTGGCGGCGATCCCGGTGTCGGTGTTCGTCGCCCTGTTCGCCGCGGCGGACGCCGTGTTCGCCCGAGCGCTGACCGACATCACCCACCTGACGATCGATCTGGGTGAGCTGCCCGGGCAAGTCACGTTCGCCCTGATCGGCGCATGGCTGGCCGGTGGTTTCCTGGCGATCGTCGTGTTCGGGACCGACCCGAGCCTGGCTCGGGGCCGCCATCTCTCGACCTGGTCGAGCGTCTTCTTCGGCACGGTCGTCGCCGACCCCGGGGACGCTCGGCCGCCCGCGAGCCCGGCGGCCGAGCGGACCTCGGCCAGGGGCGCGACGAGTTCGCCGCCGGTCGGCTGGACCTCGGTCCCCTCGACGCCGCTCCGTCTGTCGCTTGGCTGGGCCGAGGCGACCGTGGTGCTGGTCGCGATCGAGCTGGTCTTCGCGGCCTTCGTCGTGATCCAGGTCGCCTACCTGTTCGGTGGGCTCGACACCCTGGCTGCCTCCGGTCAGACCTACAGCCGATACGCCACTCGCGGCTTCCACGAGCTCGTGGAGGTTGCCGTCCTGGCCGGCGCGATCATCCTGACGCTCGAGGCGGTGGTCGATCGACGACCCCGTATCTACGTCGCAGCGGCGACCGGGCTGCTGGGCCTGACCGCGATCGTCCTTGCTTCGGCATTCCTGCGCCTGCGGCTCTATCAGGACGCCTACGGCTGGACCGAGCTCCGCTTCTACGTGTTCGCCGCGATCGTCTATCTCGGGCTGGCGATCGTCGCGGTCGGTGTTCTGGTCGTCCGCGGCCGCAGCCGCTGGGCCGTCCACACCTTGGCCATCACCGCCCTGGCCGTCACCGTCGGGGTGAACGTCATCGGGCCGCATGCACTCGTCGCCAGCCAGAACGTGGCGCGCGCGGAGGACCCGTCGCTGGTGCCGGCCGGCGGGAAGAGCGGTCTGGATGCCGACTATGTCCTCAGCCTCAGCGATGACGCCGTCCCGGTCCTCGTCGCCGCCCTTCCGCGGATCGCCGAGCCTGATCGCTCGACCATCCTGGCGGGGCTTCGCCAGCGATCCGCGGAGCTCGATGCGGAGGCCGCACTCCGCTCTCCGTCGGCCTGGAACCTTGCCCGGGCCCAGGCCCGGGCCGCGCTCGACGGACTACCGGCCCGCTAGGGCCGCCACTGGTCCTGCAAGGGCGCGCGGCGGGTCATCACACCCGCCGGCCAGCTTCTCGATCTCCGACGCGATCGCCGCCCGGAACGCCCCCAAGGCGGCCTCGACGGCCGGCGAGAGCGGAGCCCCGAACCCGGCCGAGGCCGCCCCGACCCCGACGAAGGAGCCGTCCGGCAGCCGCTCGCGGAGGACCCGGACCAGGCCGAGGACCTGGTCGACCGGCAGCTCGTGGGACGACCGCGGCGACGCGCGACCGGAACGCGCGTCCGACAGACGGCCGAGCCGGTCGAGGGGCACCACGACGACCGCCCCGGGTTCGATCCCGACGGCGGCGTCGACGACCACGCAGCCGGCGTCGGGCGGCACGTCGAGAAGGGTCTGGACGTCGAGCGCAGAGCCGCGCCGGACCTCGCAGCGGCGGAGGAGTCGGCGCGGCAGACCGGCCACGGCGATCGGCCCGACGGCGTCGTCGCCGCGCTCGGGCTCCCCGCAGACCACCAGCCAGACCGACCGCCCGATCATGGCGTCAACCGCGCTCGATCGACAGGTCGAGGAAGTGGGTGGCGCACGAGATGCATGGGTCGTAGCTCCGGATGAGCTGCTCGATCCGGACCGTCGCCTCCGCGTGGGGCAGGTCGAGGACCTGGGGTGCGAACGCGGTCAGGTCGGCCTCGATCGCGCCCTGGTTCTGGCTCGTCGGCGGGACGATCTGGGCGTGGGCGATGCGGCCCCGCTCGTCGACCTCGTAGCGATGGAAGAGGAGCCCGCGGGGCGCCTCGGTCGCCCAGGCCCCGACCCCGGGTCGCGGCGTCCAGGCCACCATCGGCTCCGATGGCGCGGCATAGGCGTCGACGATGTCGAGCGCCTCGGCGGTGGCGCTGATGAGCTCGACTGCCCGGGCGGCGATCGACCAGTACGGGTTCCTCCGGATCCGGTCGGCCAGGCCGCTCGAGCGGAGCGCCTCGGCCGCCAGCGGATGGAGCTGGTCGCCGCACAGGGCGACCCGCGCGGCGGGACCCAGGAGGTAGACCCCGCCGTCGGCGGTCCGGGCGTGGAGGGCGTTCGAGCCCTCGTGGTGCTCCTCGTGGAAGACGTCGCGCCAGTCGCTCGGTCGGAGATCGACCCCGTCGCTGGACACGATCCGTCCGTCGTTGAACGGGTACTCGGTCGGGTGGCGGAGGGCGACCAGGCGGGGCTCCCGCTCGTAGGTCGGGGCGTCGAGACCGATGACCAGGTCGAGCGTGGCGCGGGCCAACCCGATCGCCGCCTCGAGCTCGGGCCGGAGCGCCTCGAGCTCGGACCGGCGGGGAGCCCGGCTGAAGCCGCCGACGCGGACCGAGACCGGGTGGATCGGTCGTCCGCCGAGCAGCTTGACCAGGAGGTTGCCGGTCTTCTTGAGGGCGAGGCCCTGTTCGGCCGCGGCGCGATGGTCGCGGGCCATCTCGACCGCGCTCGGGTAGCCGAGGAAGTCGGGCAGGTGGAGCAGGTAGACGTGAAGGGCGTGGCTCTCGATCCACTCGCCGCAGTAGAGCAGCCGGCGGAGGCGCCGGACCTCCGGGTCGATGACCACGCCGAACAGGTCCTCGAACGCGTGGACGGCGCTCATCTGATAGGCGATCGGGCAGATCCCGCAGATCCGGGCGACGATGTCGATGACCTCGTCGGGGGTCCGCCCGACGACCAGCTTCTCGAAATAGCGGGGCGCCTCGAAGATCGCCAGACGCGCCTCCTCGACGACACCGTCGCGGACCCGCAGACGGAGCGATCCCTCGCCCTCGACCCGGGTCACCATCTTCACGTCGAAGACGGCGTCGAGGCCGGACGGGCTCAGCGTGTCATGCATCGCGCTTCTCCCCCGACGGACCGGACGTCGCCGGGGCGTGGCCCGGAGTCGCCACGCCGCCGAGCTCCGTGACGACCGAGCGGAAGGGCTCGGCGAAGGCGGTGAACCCCGCGAACAGGCGGCCGACATCGGTCGGGGCGCGGCCCTCGACCATCTGGAGGTGGCGGGCGAGACCGCGCACGTTGGCCGCCTCCTTCGGCCCGAAGCAGGCATAGCAGCCTCGGCCGTAGGCCGGGCACAGGGCGCCGCAGCCGGTCCGGGTCACCGGACCGAGGCAGGCGAAGCCGCCGGTCACCGCCACGCAGACGATCCCGCGGCGCTTGCACTCGGCGCACACGGCCTCGTCCGGGAGCTGGGCCCGGCGGCCGACGACGAGCGCCGTCAGCAGCTCGACCAGCTGGCCGGGGTCGATCGGGCAGCCCCGCAGCTCGGCATCGACCGCAACGTGGTCGGAGATCGGGGTCGCGGTCGCCAGCGAGTCGACGTACTCCGGATGGGCGTACACGGCGGCCCGGAAGGACGGCTCGTCGGCCCAGTTGCGGAGGGCCTGGATCCCGCCGGCGGTGGCGCAGGCGCCGATCGTCACCAGGAGCTGCGCCTGGCGCCGCAGGTGGACGATCTCCTCGGCCTGCTCGGCGGTGCTGATCGAGCCCTCGACGAGGAGGATGTCGTAGGGGCCGTCGGATCGATTCGTGGTCGCCTCCGGGAACTCGACGATCTCGAACCGCTCGGTCAGGGCGAGCAGCTCGTCCTCGAGGTCGAGGAGCGTCAGCTGGCAGCCGTCGCACGAGGCGAACTTGACCACCCCGAGCCGTGGCCGCTGGGCCATGCCTGCGCCGCGGACGCCGTGCGACGGAGACCCGGTCCGGTCGAGCGTCATCAGATCCCCTCCCGGCCGAAGATGCCCTGGAGCTCGGCGACGTTGAACACGGGCCCGTCGCGGCAGACGAAGTAGCGGCCCATCTGGCAGTGGCCGCACAGCCCGACGCCACACTCCATGTGGCGCTCGAGGGTGACCCAGGTGTGCTCCGGGGCGACCCAGCGGTCGCCGAGGGTCTCGACCGTCGCCTGCATCATCCGCTCCGGGCCACACACGAAGGCGACCGTGTTCGAGCCATCCCACGTCGCCCGGTCGAACAGGTGGGTGACCACGCCGACCCTGCCGTACCACTCCGGCCCGGCGCGGTCGACGGTCAGGGCGACCTCGAGATCCGGTCCTCCCGCCCACCGGTCGAGCTCGTCGCCGAAGATCTGGTCCCGCCAGGTCCTGGACCCGTAGAACAGGCGGACGGCACCGAACCGCTCGCGCTCGGCCAGGATCGCGTCGATCAGCGAGCGGAGCGGGGCGAGCCCGATCCCGCCGGTGACGATCGCGACGTCGTGGCCGTAGGCCTCCGCCACCGGCCAGCTCCTGCCCATCGGGCCGCGCAGCTGCAGCTGGTCGCCTCGGCCGAGGCGGGTGATCGCGCTGGTGCTCGGTCCGGCGGCCCGGATCGTCAGCTCGATCCCGTCGGGTCGGTAGCGCGAGATCGAGATCGGCGCCGCCGAGAATGCCGGCAGGCCGGCCATGACGAATTGCCCGGGTCGACCGGCCTGGATCGCGGGGTCGACGTCGGCCAGGACGAGGGTGGTCGTGTCCGGCGACTCGGGCCGCGTCGACACGACCCGGGCGATGCACGAGCGGACGATCGGGCTGCCCTGGACCGACGCGGCGACGGCGCCCGGGTCCGCGGCCGATGGAACGGCGATGGCCGGTGCCGAGACCGCGGGGGCCGCCACCGTCGGCGCACTGACGCTCGGTGCGCCGGCCGCGATCGCGGCCCGCGTGCCCGACCTCGACCCGGCGATGGCGTACAGCTCATCGCGGACGTCGATCCCGACCGGGCACCACGTGACGCACCGCCCGCAGCCGACGCAGCCTGAGCTGCCGAACTGGTCCCACCAGGTGGCGAACTTGTGGGTCAGCCACTGGCGGTAGCGGTCCTGGACGCGGGGTCGGAAGTTGCCGCCGGCAACGGCCGCGAAGCCGACCGTGAAGCAGCTGTCCCAGGCTCGCTCGGCCACCGACTCCTGGCCGTCCAGGTCGGATCGCTGGCTGACGCTGGTGCAGAAGCAGGTCGGGCAGACCAGGGTGCAGTTCGTGCAGGCCAGGCAGCGATCGGCGATCTCGGCCCAGTGCGGGTTGTCGAGGTTCGCCAGCAGGCGCGCCGGGAGCCCGTCGGTGTCGACCGGGTCGCCGATCGCCCGGCGGGTCGCAGCGACCGCGGCGGTCGCGGCGGCGCGCCGCTCGGCGTCGGCGGGGGTCATCGGCAGCCGGGCGGCGAGCTCGGCACCGGCCGGCGTCCCGACCCGCACGATGAACCCGTCGTCGAGCTCGGTCAGGGCGAGGTCGAACCCATCCCGGACCTCGGGCCCTGTCCGCATCGAGGTGCAGAAGCAGGTCGATGCCGCGGTGACACACTCGACGGCGACGATGAGCGCGCCCGCCCGCCGCGCGGCGTAGTCGGTGTCGGTCGCCGGGCCGCCGGTCAGGACCCGGTCCTGGATCCCCAGGGCGGCCAGCTCACAGGCACGCACGCCGAGGAACGCGACGGGTTCGTGAGCCTGCTCGACGCCGTGGTACGCGACGGCGCCGCCCTCCCGACGGCCGACCGCGAGCGGCATCCGGGGCGGGAACGTGAACCGCTTCCAGGCGGTCGGACCGATGACGTAGTCGAACAAACGCGCGCCGGCCGGCCGCTCGAGTCGGTACCGACCCGGCGCCTGGCGGGCGCGACGACCCGACGGCAGCTCGGCGATCGAGCGGATCTCGTCGTAGACCACCGTGCCGTCCCCGACCGTCGGGCCGATGACCCGGCGGCCCTGCCCGCGGAGCAGGTCGATCAGGACCTGGAGGTCGGGGCGGGCGAGGAATCCGACCGGCTCGTCGGCGACGATCGGCTCGTCGGCGTCGGCCATCGCCGGAGCGGTCACCATGGGGCCTGCTCCTGCTGGGTGAACAGGTCGAGGAGCTGGAGCCGTGTGGCCTCCAGCCGGCGGCTGACGGCCTGGAGGACGCGCGGGTAGACGGCCGCGGCGAGGGTCGGATCGTCCGCCAGGGCCATGCGCAGACCCATCCCGGCGAAGGCGATGAGCTCGGCCGCCTCGACCGCGGTCACGGTCGACGTCGCGCGGTTCGGCGGCACGATCGCCGACCAGCCGTAGAGATCGCCCGGCTCCACGGTCAGGATCGTCGTCATCCCGCGCTCGGGAACGAGCATCCGGAGCGCGAGGCGCCCGGAGACGACGACCCCCAGCTCATCGGAGCGGCCGCCCTCGGCGAGGATGACGTCGCCCGCGGCGACTTGCCGACGATGGCCGAGCCCGGCGAGCCGGTCGAGCGTCGGGTCGTCGAGACCCGCCCCGAACCAGGTCTCGCGCAGGGCAGCCGCCAGGGCCGCTCTCTCCTCGCTCTCGATCCCCGGGCCGTGGCTGTCCATCGATGCCTCCCGATGCCTCCGCGAGACGGGCGGCCGGACGCGGGCCGATCCCGTGTCCATCAAGCCATCCGCGACGGATCGCCGACAGTGCCGCCGGGCCCGGGACGACCGTCGGACGGTGGGCCGGTATCGGGCCATTGGTCACCGTTGGTCGGGCCCTCCGACCGCTGTCCGACGAAGCGGTTAGGTCGACGCTGTGGTCGAAGGAGTGCAGCAACGATGAACAAGATCCTGGTTGCGTACGACGGCGGGGAGCCTGCCCGCCATGCCCTGACGACCGCGATCGACCTGGCCCACAAGTTCGGGGCAACGCTGTCGGTCGTGAGTGTCGTCCCGGTCCATCCCGGCCGCGCGCCGGTCGATCCGTGGGACGACGCGACCGTCCACGCCAACGAGTTGGTCGAGGCCCGGAAGCTGCTCCGCGACGCCGGGATCGAAGCCGAGCTCCTCGAGCCGGCCGGCGATCCGGCCAAGACGATCGAGCGGATCGCCGCCGACGGCGGCTTCGACACGATCGTCATGGGATCGCGACACCTGGGCGTCCTCAGCCGCGCCCTCCAGGGGAGCGTCTCCGAGCACGTCGCGACGCATGCCGCCGCGACGGTGGTGATCGCCCGCTAGAACCCGGCGCTGCACCGAGGAACGGCCGCCCCGGTCCCTCTCCGAGGCGGCCGTTCCGTACACTCAGGGCATGCGCCTTCCGTTCGGACCGCCGCTCGAGCCGATGTTGGCCAAGCCTGCCGACGGTCTGCCCGACGGCGACGGCTGGCTGTACGAGCCGAAGTGGGATGGGTTCCGGGCGATCGTCTTCCGCGACGGCGACGAGGTCTTCACCCAGTCGCGCGACCTGAAGCCGCTCGACCGGTACTTCCCGGAGCTGGCCGAGCCGTTGCGCTCGGCGCTGCCCGACCGGTGCGTCCTCGACGGGGAGGTCGTCATCGCCGGGAACGACGGCGCCCTCGACTTCGACGCGCTGCTGCTGCGGATCCACCCGGCCGAATCGCGGGTCCGGCTGCTGGCCGCCGAGTCGCCGGCCAGCTTCGTGGCCTGGGACCTCCTGGCGCTCGGGGACGAGGACCTGCGAACCGTCCCGCAGGGCGAGCGACGGACCCGACTCGAGGCGGCCCTCGCCGGCGCCACGCCGCCGGTCCACCTGACCCCCGCGACCCGCGACCGCGCCCTGGCCGCCGACTGGTTCGACCGGTTCGAGGGCGCCGGCCTGGACGGCGTCGTCGCCAAGCGGCTGGATGCCCCGTACCAGCCGGGCAAGCGGGCGATGCTGAAGATCAAGCACCGGCGGACCGCGGACTGTGTGGTGGCCGGCTTCCGCTGGCACAAGGACGGCCCGGGGACCCTCGTCGGCTCGCTCCTCCTGGGACTGTACGACGACTCCGGCAAGCTGAACCACGTCGGGATCACCGCCTCGTTCACGATGGCCCGCCGGGCCGAGCTGGTGGCCGAGCTGGCCCCGCTCCGCGAGCGGGCGATGGACGGCCATCCGTGGGCCGAATGGGCCGAGTGGGCCGAGGCCGCCGCCGCGTCCGGCCAGCGCGTCCCCGGCGCGACGTCGCGCTGGAACCGCGGCCGCGACCTGTCCTGGGAGGCGCTCCGGCCCGAGCGCGTCGTCGAGGTCGCCTACGACCACCTCCAGGGAGATCGGTTCCGCCACGCGACGACGTTCGTCCGCTGGCGTCCCGACAAGCGGCCGGCCGACTGCCGCTACGACCAGCTCGAGGAGACCGCGGCCTACGAGCTATCGGCGATCTTCGGAGCGGGCGGGTGATCGTGAGCCGGCCCGCAGGTGCGCGGCGGGCGTCGCCGGCCGGCTACCCGGTCTCGCTCGGATCGTCCGCCGGCTCCGCCGCCTTCGGCGTTCGCGAGGACTGCTCGAGCCACGCGGCGCGTTCGGCCTCCGGATACTCGGTCGACGGGTCGTAGTCGGGATCGAGCGCCTCCTGGGGTGGCCGGTCCGCCTCGGCCACATGACTGAGGTTGACCCGGACCCGCGTCCAGGTCGTCGACCGTCCGCGCATCGAATCGACCAGGACGTCGGCCGGCTCGAGCGCGGCGGCCGCCGTCGGCCAGCGCGCCTTCCAGCGCTCGAGCCCGGCCAGCGCATCGTCCTTCTTCGCCGCGCGGGAGATCTCGATGACCGGGATCGTCGAGCGGCGCCGCCCGGTCGGGGTGGGTCGCGTGCCCGCCCAACGGCGCTCGAGCGTCGCCCGGGCCTTCTCGCGCTCGGCCTCGGCCTCGGGCGTGTCGTAGTCGGCCGCGGCCCGGCGCTGCTTCGACGGCTGGACCCGCGGCGGCTCGCCGGGCTGCTTGCGGTACTGCGGCGGCCAGGGGGCGTCGCCCATCCCCTCGGCTTCGTCGCGCGCCGACAGCTCGAGGAGCGCCTCGAGCGAGCCGACCGCCTCGTCGATCCCATCGCCCGGGTCGCCCCGTTCTGCGTAGCGCGCCGGCACCGTCGCCAGGGTGAACGCCTCGGCCTCGACGGTCGGCACCTCGCCCCAGGCGAGCGGCATCGAGACCCGCGCGTCCGGCGTCGGCCGGACCGAGTAGGCCGACGCGACGGTCCGGTCCTTGGCGTTCTGGTTGTAGTCCAGGAAGACGCCGTGGCGCTCCTCCTTCCACCACTTCGAGGTGGCGATCGACGGGGCCCGTCGCTCGACGTCGCGGGCGATCGCCAGGGCGGCCCGGCGGACCTCCGGGTACGTCCAGCGCCGCTCGATCCGGACGTTGATGTGGATCCCCCGCGAGCCGGACGTCTTCGGCCAGCCGACGAGGCCGACGGCGTCGAGCGACTCCCGGGCGACCAGGGCGACCTCGCGGATCTGCGACCACGGCACCCCGGGGACCGGGTCGAGGTCGATCCGGAGCTCGTCCGGGTGGTCGAGATCGTCGGCCCGGACGGGGTGCGGGTTGAGGTCGATGCAGCCGAGGTTGACGACCCAGGCCAGCCCGGCCGCGTCGTCGACGACGATCTCGTCGGCCGTCCGGCCGGACGGGAACGACAGGGTCGCCACGCGCAGGAAGTCGGGCCGGTTCTCGGGCGCTCGCTTCTGGAAGAAGAAGTCGCCCGCCGCGCCGTCGACGAACCGCTTGAGGGCCATCGGCCTGCCCCGCACCCCGCGCAGGGCGCCGTCGGCGACCGCCAGGTAGTAGCGGACGAGATCGAGCTTCGTGTGGCCGGCCTCCGGGAAGTAGACCTTGTCGGGGTTCGTGACCGTCACGTCCCGGCCGTCGATCCGGATGACCTCGTGGCGCGCAGGCATGGCCGAAACGATACCGCGCCAGTCGTCCTTGCCCCGGCTCGCGACCTCGAACCCCGGGGCCGGTCGACGTCGTGCAGCTCAGCGCGGGTTGTCGATTCCCGGGCCGCCCGTTCGTCGCTCGGATGGACGGCGGACACCGGAACCGCCACGATGCAGCCCGAGGAGGGTCCGATGCGCTACCTGCTCCTGATCTACACCGCCGAGCCGACCGAGGCGGTGCCCGAGGACATGATGGCCGAGGAGATGGCGGCCTACGACGCCTTCACCCGGTGGACTCGCGAGAAGGGCCTGTTCCAGGCTGGCGAAGCCCTCCATCCAACCGCGGCCGCGACCACCGTCCGCGTCCGGGACGGCAAGACGATCGCCACCGACGGTCCGTTCGCCGAGACGAAGGAGGCGCTCGGCGGCTTCTACCTGATCGAGGCCGCGAACCTCGACGAGGCGATCGAGGCCGCCGCCCGGATCCCGGGCGCCCAGCACGGCTCGATCGAGATCCGGCCGATCTGGGAGTTCGCCGCCGAGCCATCCGCCGAGGCCGTTGCCAGCGCCGGCTGACGCCCGGGCCGTCGTCGACCGCCTGTTCCGCGAGGAGTCGGGCCGGGCGGTCGCGACGCTCATCCGGCTGACCGGCGATTTCGACCTCGCCGAGGAGGTCGTCCAGGAGGCGTTCGTCGTCGCCCTGGAGCGCTGGCCGCGGGACGGGCTCCCCGCGAACCCGGGGGCCTGGATCACGACCACCGCTCGGAACCGGGCGATCGATCGCCTCCGCCGGGCGAAGCGCCTCACCGAGAAGGAGCCGGCGCTCCGCCGGCAGGCCGAGATCGAGGCCGAGCTGGCGGCGGTCGAGCCCACAGCGGAGGACGAGATGAGCCCGATCGCCGACGATCGCCTGCGCCTCATCTTCACCTGCTGTCACCCGGCCCTGCCGATCGAGGCCCAGGTCGCGCTCACCCTGCGGACCCTCGGCGGGCTGACCACGCCGGAGATCGCCCGGGCGTTCCTCGTGCCCGAGCCGACCCTCGCCCAGCGGCTGGTCCGGGCGAAGAAGAAGATCCGGGACGCCGGGATCCCCTACCGGGTCCCGCCCGACCACCTCCTGCCCGAGCGACTCGATGCCGTGCTCCGGGTCCTCTACCTCGTCTTCAACGAGGGCTACTCGGCATCCTCCGGTGACGCGCTCGTCCGGCGCGAGCTGTGCGGCGAGGCGATCCGGTTGGGCCGGGTCCTCGTGGAGCTGATGCCCGACGAGCCCGAGGCGCTCGGCCTGCTCGCGCTCATGCTCCTTCACGACGCCCGGCGCGAGGCACGCGTGGGAGCCGCGGGCGAGCTCATCCTCCTCGACGACCAGGATCGCTCGCGCTGGGACGCTCGGTGCATCGAGGAAGGTGGCGCGCTCGTCGAGCGGGCCCTCCGGATGCGCCGGCCGGGGCCGTACCAGGTCCAGGCGGCCATCGCGGCGGTCCACGACGAGGCGCCGTCGGCCGGTGAGACCGACTGGACCCAGATCGCCCTCCTGTACGACGCGCTCGAGGCGCTCGACCCGTCGCCGGTCGTCGAGCTCAACCGGGCCGTCGCCGTGGCGATGGTCGACGGGCCGGCCCGAGGGTTGGAGCTGATCGACGTCATCGAGGCCGCCGGTGAGCTGGCCGACTACCACCTCCTCCACGCGGCTCGAGCCGACCTCCTCCGCCGGCTCGACCGACGGCGCGAGGCTTCCCTCGCCTACCGGCGCGCCCACGAGCTGGCGGGCAACGAGGCCGAACGCGAATTCCTCGCCCGCCGCCTGGCCGAGGTCGAGGGCTAGGACCACCCCCCGGCCGGCTGCGCTGGACGCCGGACGGCCGGCGAGCCAGACTGACGGAGACATGCGCTGGTCGGGGGTTCCGAGGGTCGTCGCCCTGGTGGCGATCCTCACGCTGGTCGCCTTCGGCTCGGATGCCCTCTCGGCCCCCACCGTTACTCGTGCGGCGGTCCCGCCATCGGCGATCGTGCCCGGGGCGGTCGATCGGACGAGCCTCCAGTTGACCGCCGCGTACGACGTGAGCCTGAGGCTGAGCTACGGGGCGGGCCGGATCTCGGCGACCTCGACGATGACGGTCACCAACGCCTCGGGCGGCCCGATCGACCGGCTCGAGCTCAACACGGTGGCGGCCCGGCTCGGTCGACTGCGGATCCGGAGCGTGTCCGTCGACGGGGTCGCGGTCCACCCGAAGGTCACCGACCAGACGATCCTCGTGCCGCTCGGCGGCGTGCTCCCCGACGGCGCGACGACGACCGTCCGGATCGGGTTCTCGGCCACGGTCCGCCGGACGCTGACCGGCTCGAACTGGCTGTTCACGCGGGCGAACGGGGTCATCCAGCTCTACCGCTGGCTGCCCTGGATCAGCCGGGCCACGCGGTTCGACCGGCCGAACCACGGCGACCCGTTCGTGACGGTGTCGAGCCCGTCGGTCCGGGTCCGGATCACGACCGACCGGACGATGCGCCTGGCCACCAGCGGCCGGCGGATCGCCAGCAACGGGTTGACCTCGACCTGGGTGGCCGAGAGACGTCCGCGACTTCAACCTGGCGGCCAGCCCGTCCTGGTCCGCCCGCACGGCCAAGCTCGGCGGGATCGCCGTCCGCGTCTACGCGTTCCCCGGTGGCAACGGCCGATCGCTCATGACCCTCGCCCTGCGCGCGCTGCGTCGCTACCAGGCGTTGATGGGGCCGTACCCGTATCCGACCTTCACGGTCGCCGAGAGCGGGGGCGGCTCCGGGGTCGAGTCGCCGGGCCTGATCTGGATCCCGCGCGGCCTGGCCTACGGACGGCTGCCGTGGCTGGTCAGCCACGAGGTCGCCCACCAGTGGTTCTACTCGCTGGTCGGCAACGACCAGGCTCGCCAGCCGTTCGCCGACGAGGCGATGGCCGACTTCCTGGCGCGCTACATCACCGGCACCGGGCGTGCCAGCCGCTGTGCCACGGCGACCCTCGACCGCTCGATCTACGCCTACTCGGCGCGCTGCTACTTCGAGGTCGTCTACGTCCAGGGCGGCCGGGTCCTCGACGGGCTCCGCCGGAAGATGGGGCCGTCCGCGTTCTGGGCCGGGATCCGCGACTACCTGGCGACGAACCGGTTCGGCCTGGGCGGCACGAAGCTCCTGCTCGAGACCCTCGACGCGCACACGCCGCGCGACCTGGTCGGCCCGCTCCGCCCGAGGTTCCCGCGGATCCTGTGAGCCGCTATCGCCACCAGGGCCATTCGTCAGGGGTCCGATTCGGTGGTGGTGGAGGGTCGACGCCGCCCCTAGCCTGCGACGCGTGGACCGGTCCACGCGTCTTGCGCTCGCGCTCGGCGGGCTGTCCGTGGTGGTCCTGCCGATCGGGGCGTTCGTGCTGGGCATCCGCCACGTCGCCGGGGCCGGATTCGACCTGCTCGATACCGTGGACCTCGCGGCCATCGGGCTCGTCGTCCTGTGCGGGCTGGTCCAACTCCGCTTCCTGACAGGGCGAGCCCGACTCGAAGCGCGGGCCCGGCGGACCCAGGCCGCGCTCGAGAGGACCGAGCTCCAGCTGGCCGAGGCAGGCTCCCGTTACCGGGTCCTCGTGGAGCACGTGCCGGCTGCCGTGTACATCGACGTCGCCGACAACGGCGTATCGGACGGCGGGCGGCTCGCCTACATGAGCCCACAGATCCGTGGGCTGCTGGGCTATCGACCGGAGGAGTTCATCGGCGATCCCGAGCTCTGGCCGAGCCGGATCCACCCGGACGACCGGGGCGATGCGCTGGCCGCCTACGTCGAGCACTGGGCGACCGGACGTCCACTCCGCGCGGAGTACCGGATGATCGGCCGCGACGGTTCGGAGGTCTGGGTCCGCGACGAGGCGTTCGCGATGCCCGAGGAGACGATCAGCGGGCGCGCCGTGTCCCAGGGGTTCCTGGTCGACACGAGCGACCGTAAGCGCCTCGAGGCGCAGCTGCTCCACGACGCCCTCCACGACCCGCTGACCGGTCTGGCCAACCGGGTCCTCTTCCGGGACCACGTCGAGCGCGCCCTCGCCCGCCAGCGGCGGAGCCGGTCGAGCGTCGCCCTGCTGTTCCTCGACCTCGACGACTTCAAGGCGGTCAACGACTCGCTCGGGCATGGCGCGGGCGACCGGGTCCTGGTCGAGATCGCCCGGCGCCTGGCTGCGGCGATCCGGGCCGATGACGTCGCCGCGCGACAGGGTGGTGACGAGTTCACCGTGCTGCTCCACCGGGTCCGCGGCTCGAGCGAAGCGGTCAACACCGCGGAGCGGCTCCTCGCGGAGCTGGGTCGGGCGGTCGAGTTCGACGGTGGCTCGCTCGTCGTCGGTGCGAGCATCGGCATCGCCCTGGCGATGGGTCGCGAGACGGTCGCCGACGACCTGCTCGCCCATGCCGACGCCGCGATGTACGCCGCCAAGGCTGCCGGCAAGCGCCGGCTGGCCGTGTTCGAGCCGTCGATGCGGGTGCGGGCGTGGAGTCGCCTCGAGGCGGAGGCCGACCTGCAGTCCGGTCAGGGGCGGTCGGTGGGACCGCCGGAGCCCGACGCGTTGAGCGAGGCCATCTGAGGGCTCACACCGAGGGACCGGGATCCGAGGTCGGCGCTGGCTCTAGACTTCGGGCCTGATCGTCCGAGGATCGCCGCAACGCGAACCGATCCTCCGAGCCAGGAGGAGCCGTCCATGCGGGCCCGCGTCCCAGGTCTCCTGGCGGCCGTCGTGATCCTGATCGCCGCCTGCCAGGGCGCGACGACCAGCCCGACCGCGACGGTCGCGCCCGCCGGCCAGGCGACGCCGTCTCCAGCGCCGACGGCCAGCCCGGCACCGACCCCGGTCGATTACGACCGCCTGCTGTATGGCTCCTTGTACCAGCCCGCGGCCGGCACGCCGGGGGGCAAGGTCGTCATCTCCGAGTGGCAGGCCGCCAACCAGCTGAACCCCTGGTACTCGAACGGCTTCGTCAACTTCGAGGTCATGGCGGCCACGATGCGAACCCTCCTCCGGGTGACGGCCGACGGCCACTGGCAGCCCGACCTGGCGGCCGACCCGATCACCTACGGCGACAGCGTTACGAAGGATGGCAGCGGGGACGGGTTCACCGTCCACGCCACCCTCAAGCCGAACCTCCGCTGGTCCGACGGCCAGCCGATGACCCTGGACGACTTCAAGTACACCTGGCAGTGGGTCAACGACCCGGC
Source organism: uncultured Chloroflexia bacterium (assembly GCA_963837825.1). Lineage (GTDB taxonomy): Bacteria > Chloroflexota > Limnocylindria > Limnocylindrales > CSP1-4 > Chersky-267. Next base: position 16,347 of record CAWIOR010000011.1, on the reverse strand, counting down.
CCAGGTCGGGATCACCCCACTCGGCTTCGACGAGATCGACCGGATCGACGTCGCGGCCGACGGTCTGTCCGCCGACATCCACTTCAAGGAGGCGTTCGCGGGCTGGCTGGCGACGGTCGGCGGGGACTACATCCTGCCCGAGCACTACCTGAAGTCGATCCCGGTCAAGGATGCGGCGGCGAGGTCGTACCCGCTGACCGCCGACCTCGCCGAGGCGCCGACCAACGGCCCGTTCAAGTACCTGACGGCCAGCGCCGACACGATCGAGCTCGCCCGCAACGACCTGTGGGCCGGACCGGCCAGCGCGTGCGCCGGAAGGGCCTGTCTCGACACCATCACCTACCAGTTCTTCCCGAACAACAAGGAGGGTGAGATCGCGGCCTTCCTGACCGGCGAGGTCGACGTCGCCCTCGGCCTGGTCCAGGCCGACTACGACGCGATCAAGGGCGTCGATGCGGCCATCGGCAAGGCGATCCTGGAGCCCGGCTGGCTGTACGAGCACCTCGACATGAATGAGGCCGGTCTCGGCCAGGGCAAGGGCCACCCGGCTCTCCAGGACGTCGCCGTCCGGCGGGCCATCTCACAGGCGATCGACAAGAAGACGATGTGGGCGACGGTCTTCCCGGGCACCCCCTACCCCGACGATGACCCGTGCACGAACGCGACCCCGACCAACTACTGGCAGCTGCCGGACGCCCGCTGTCTGCCGTTCGACGTCGCGGCGGCCAACGCCGCGCTCGACGCCGCCGGCTACGCCAGGGGCGCCGATGGCACCCGGATCGATCCGAGGAGCAAGCTTCCACTCGTCTTCGAGAACTGCACCCTGAGCGGCTTCCGCGAGCTCGAGGCGGAGTCCATCGCGAAGTCGCTCGAGGCGATCGGGATCAAGCTCGATCTGAACTACGTCGACGGCTCCACGGTCCTCTTCGCCGGCTGGTCGGACGTGAAGGCCGACACGACGTGCAACCTGGCGCATGGCACGTACGACCTGGCCGAGTTCGCCTATGTCCTGGGCTTCGACCTGTACGGCGACTACTACTACGGCTACGCGAGTGACCAGATCCCGACCGACGCCAACAAGGGCAACGGCTACAACACCCTCCGCTTCGTCAGCCCGGAGATGGACGCGGCGCTCGGCGTCCTTGGCAAGGCGGTCGACCCGGCCGAGCAGGTGCAGGCCGCCTACAAGGTCCAGCAGGTCTACCTCGATCAGGTCCCGGAGATCGTCCTGTACTACCGCAACGAGGCGCGGGGTGTGAGCGTGAAGCTCCACAACTTCTTCAAGAACCCGTCCACGTCGTCGGACATGTGGAACATCGAGGACTGGTGGCTCACGCCGTAGGACGGATGACGGCCGCTCGGGGACGATCCGACTCAGGTATTGGTGCCGTTGGCCTCTACCCTCCCGACCCGGACCGGCGTAGACCACTCGAGTCGGGCCGGGGACCGCCCGGCCGATCCGATGCGCCGTTCTGGCGCGTGTCCCTGCGGGGACGAGGAGCATCCATGGCCGTTCTCGAGAAGGAGTTCACCTATGCCCCACCCGGCCAGGCCGGGAGTCCCGTTCCGCTCAAGGAGCGCTACGACAACTTCATCGGCGGACGCTGGGTCGCGCCGAAGAAGGGCGCCTACTCGGTCGATCTGACCCCGGCGACGGGCAAGCCGATCACCGAGGTGCCGAAGTCGACCGCCGAGGACGTCGAGCTGGCGCTCGATGCCGCTCATGCCGCCAAGGATGCCTGGGCCGAGTCGTCGATCAAGGAGCGCTCGCGCGTCCTCAATGCGATCGCCGACGTCATCGACGCCAACGCCGAGATGCTCTCGGTCGCCGAGAGCTGGGACAACGGCAAGCCGGTCCGCGAGACGCTGTCGACCGACATCCCGCTGGCGTCCGACCACTTCCGGTACTTCGCGAGCGTGATCCGTGGAGAAGAGGGGTCGATCTCGGAGATCGACAAGGACACCATCGCGTATCAGTACCGCGAGCCACTCGGCGTCGTCGGCCAGATCATCCCGTTCAACTTCCCGCTCCTGATGGCGGCGTGGAAGATCGCGCCCGCGATCGCGGCGGGAAACGTCACGGTGGTCAAGCCGGCCAGCCCGACGCCGTGGTCGATCCTCAAGCTGATGGAGCTCATCGAGCCCATCGTCCCGGCCGGCGTCATCAACGTCGTCAACGGTCCCGGCGCGGAGGTCGGGATGGCGCTCGCCACGAGCAAGCGCATCGCGAAGGTCGCGTTCACGGGTGAGACCGCGACCGGGCGGATGATCATGCAGTACGCCGCCCAGAACCTGATCCCGTCGACGACCGAGCTCGGCGGCAAGTCCCCGAACATCTTCTTCGAGGACGTGATGGCCGCCGACGACGACTTCCTCGACAAGGCGATCGAGGGGCTCGTCCTCTACGCGTTCAACAAGGGTGAGGTCTGCACGTGTCCGTCACGGGCGCTCATCCAGGCGTCCATCTACGACAAGTTCATGGAGCGGTGCCTGGGGCGGATCGAGAAGATCAAGCAGGGCCACCCGCTCGACATCCACACGACGCTCGGCCCGCAGGTCTCCAAGGCTCAGCTCGAGAAGGTCACGAACTACGTGAAGATCGGGCTGGACGAGGGCGCCGAGCTCCTGACCGGTGGACATCGCAACGTGCTCCCGGGCGAGCTCGCCGAGGGCTACTACTTCGAGCCGACGGTCTTCAAGGGCCACAACAAGATGCGGATCTTCCAGGAGGAGATCTTCGGACCGGTCCTCGCGGTGACGACGTTCAAGGACGAGGCCGAGGCGCTTGAGATCGCCAACGACACGATGTACGGCCTGGGTGCCGGCGTCTGGACTCGCGACACGCTTCGCGCGTTCCGGATGGGCCGGGCGATCAAGGCCGGTCGCGTGTGGACCAACTGCTATCACCTGTATCCCGCGGGCGCCCCGTTCGGTGGCTACAAGGCCTCCGGCGTCGGTCGCGAGACCCACAAGATGATGCTCGACCACTACACCCAGACCAAGAACGTCCTTGTGAGCTACAGCCCCAAGGCGCTCGGGTTCTTCTGAGACAGGATCGACCGATGGAGGAGGACCGGGTCCAGGCGACGCCCGAGGCGCTCGAGGTGATCGAGCGTCTCGCGGCGGAGCACGGGCCGCTCGTCTTCCTCCAGTCGGGCGGTTGCTGTGACGGCAGCTCGCCCTTGTGCATGCGCAAGGGCGACCTGCCCATCGGCCCGAACGACGTCCTCCTGGGCGAGGTCGGGCCCGCGGCCTTCTACGTGGACCGCGACCTCGAGACGCTGGGGAGGCCCCGGTTCGTCATCGACGTGTCGCCCGGTGCTGGCGACACGTTCTCGCTCGAAGGTCGCGACGACCTCCATTTCGTCCTGGAGCTGAACATCGGCCGGCCGGCGAGCTGACCTACCCCGTCCGAGCGCCGGGCAAGCGGCCACGACGGCGCGGGAGGGGGACGCACCGTCGTGGCACCGGGGGGCAGCTGGTCAGGCGGCGTCTTCCTCGGCCTCCTCCTCGTCGTCGTGCCGGCGGCGACCGCCCTCGGCGCCTCGGGGATCGGGCTCGTTCGGCCGGCGCCTCGCCGAGCGCGTCGGCCTGGGCCGCGAGCGAATCGGCGGCCTGCTGGGCCTCGTAGTCCTTCTTCTTCCGTCCCGACAGCATCTCGACGTGCGAGGCGACGATCTCGGTCTTCCAGTGGCGCTTGCCCGCGTCGTCGTCCCACGACCGGGTCTGGAGGCGGCCCTCGATCGCCACCTGCTGGCCCTTGCCGAGGTAGCGCCCGGCGATCTCGGCCAGCCGGTCCCACGTGACGACGGCGTGGTACTCGGCCTTTTCCTTGCCGGCGCCGAGGAACTCGTTGCTGGCGACGGTGAAGGTCGTGACGACCTTGCCGCTGGCCAGGCTGCGCATCTCCGGGTCGCGCGTGAGGCGCCCCGTGAGCAGGACCTTGTTCACGGTCCGATCTCCTTCCCGGTCGGCCGGTTGCTCCGGACACGACCCTGCGTCGCGGGCGGGCAGTCACGGCGGGGCGGATGGAGGTCGCCGGCCGGCGGCCGGGCCCAGCTGACCGGCATCGGCAGGGCCGGCGGACGACTGGCGGGCAGTGCCTACGCTAGGCGGGCGGCCTCACCGGGCGCGTATGACCAGCGTGCACCGGCGGACGTCACCCAGCTGCTCCGGCCCCGAGGCCGGTGGCCGCGGCCCGAGACGACGGTGAGCCGGCCTCGGCCGGCGGCTCGCCCTTGCGACGGCGAGTCCTCGGTCGGCGCGGCCGGAATCGCCGAGGTCGGCGCACGCTGCGGCGACAGGTCGGCGTCGTCGAGCTCCATCTCGCCACCCGAGCCGGACGCCATCGTGACCGAGCTCGTCGAAGGCCCCGCGATCTTGGGTCGCGCGGCGCGTCGCCGAGCTGGCGCCGCGTGCCCGCCATCAGGACCGGCGTCGATCGTCCACGCCCGCGGCGGCGGTCATGGCCAGGACCGTCGGGTCGGGTTCGGGCGCCGCCGTCGCGTACAGGTCGCAGAACAGGCTGACGAGCTCCGGGTCGAACTGCGTCCCGGCGTGGCTGGCGCAGCTCCTCGATGGCCGCTCGTGCGACATCGCGCGCTTGTACGGGCGATCGTGGGTCATCGCGTCGTAGGCGTCGGCGATGGCCACGATCCGGGCGCCGAGCGGGATCTCGTTGGCGCGCAGGCCGTACGGGTAGCCGTGGCCGGCGTAGCGCTCGTGGTGGTGGAGGATGATCGGCACGGCGTCCTTGCAGCGCGGCGGCCTGCTCGAGGATGACCTGGCCGATGCGCGGATGCTGGACGACCGTCCGCCACTCGGCCGACGTCAGCGCCGCCGGCTTGTCGAGGATCTCCTGCGGGCACGGCGACCTTGCCGACGTCGTGGAGCAGGGCGGCGATCCGGATCCGGTCGACCTCGGCGTCGGGCAGCTCGAGCTGTCGGGCCATGTCGACGACGATCGAGGCGATGAGCGCCGACGGCTGGCCGCGGTAGTGGGGGAGCGGGTGCGATGACCGAGGTCAGCGCCGCCGTCGCGGCCTCGCGCGCCTGGCGGCCGATCTCCATCGCGCGGGCCCGGCCGGCGGCCGAGATCGGCGCGCGCGGGACGCGGGCGTCCTCGTCGGGCTCCGCGAAGATGTAGGTCTGGTTGCGGCCGAGCGACTTGGCCGAGTACATCGCGGCGTCGGCGTCGCGGACGAGGGTGTCCATCGCGGAGCTGCTGGCCCGGACCCGCCGGCGATCCCGATCGAGATCGTGACCGACAGGTTCGGCGTTGCCCTCGACCGCGAACCGCTGGCGCTGCGACGAGCTGTGCGCAGCTTCTCGGTGAGGACGGCGCCTTCCTCGACGTCGGTCTCGGTCAGGATCAGCATGAACTCCTCGCCGCCGTAGCGGCCGATCAGGTCGCTGGCGCGCAGGTTCGCGGCGATGGTCTGGGCGACGCCGCGCAGGACGATGTCGCCGGCCGCGTGGCCGTACGTGTCGTTGACCGCCTTGAAGTGGTCGATGTCGACGAAGGCGACGCGACAGCGGCCGCTCGTAGCGCGCGGCGCGCTCGACCTCGGCGAACAGCGCCGCCGAGCAGCGCCTGCCGGTTGGCGACGCCGGTCAGCCGGTCGATGGTGGCCCGGTCGTGGGTGTCGGCCAGGGCGGCGGAGATCGCGTTGATCGGCCGTCGCCAGCCGGCCCTCGAGGCCGCCGCCGCGGGCCGGCACGGCGACGGTGTAGTCGCCGGCGGCGATGCGCTCGGCGGCCTTGACCAGGCGCCCGAACCGGATCGCGCATGAGCAGGTACAGCGAGGCCGGCCGTCATGGCCACGCCGAGGTCGCGGCGGCCGACGGCGGCCACGATCGCGAACGGCGACCGGTCGTCGACCCAGGACGCGGTCAGCTCCGGCATCGTGAGGAACAGGATCCCGACCGCGACCGGAGCCGCGAGCGCCAGGACCCCCAGCAGGCGCATCACCGCAAAGGCTACGTGGCGAGCGTCCGTCAGGCCGGACCGACCGGACGTACCAGCAGCGTCGCCGGTGGTACCGGCATCCGTGCACGCGCCGCATCCGGTGCTCGACCGGGCGCCTGCCGGACGGCGCTCGGGCGGTCCGGTGCCCTGCTATACTCCGCGCCGTCCTCGACACGCAGCGGGCCGGGCCCGCGAATCAGGAGGTCAGCGATCGCGCTTGCATGGCGCATCGGTCGTCCCGTGAGGCGACCGAGCGACCAGACGATGGCGATCCGCCGAGACGTCGGCGGCGCGAAGCGGGAGATGTCTATCCAGGTCCCAGGCCACTCGGCCGGGGCTTTTTCATTTGTCGCGACGCGCGTCGCGAGGGACGGCGCTGATGCCGGCCACCGTGATCGTCGGGCTGCAGTGGGGCGACGAGGGCAAGGGCAAGACGACCGACTTCCTCGCCGAGCAGGTCGCGATGGTCGTCCGCTACCAGGGCGGCGACAACGCCGGCCACACGGTCGTCAGCGGCGACGAGGTCTTCAAGCTCCGCCTGACGCCGTCGGGCGTGCTCTACCCGCACATCACCTCGGTCATCGGCAACGGCGTCGTGGTCAACCCGGTCGACGCTCATCGCCGAGCTCGACATGCTCGCGTCGCGCGGCATCGACGTCGCGCGCGTCCGGGTCAGCCGCAGCGCGCACGTGATCATGCCGTACCACGTCGCCCTCGACCGGGCGAACGAGGCTCGCCTCGGCGGCGCCAAGGTCGGGCACGACCGGGCGCGGCATCGGGCCGACCTACGGCGACCGGGCGTGGCGGCTCGGCCTGCGGATGGAGGACCTCCTCGATCGCGGCCGTCCTGCGCGAGCGGATCGGGCGCGTCGCTGCCCGACAAGAACCTGCTCCTCGCGCTCGATGGGCGCGCGAGCCGTTCGAGGTCGACGCCGCTCGTCGACGAGGCGCTGGCGCTGGGGCGAGCGCCTGCGCGACCACCTCGACGACACGACCTGGCTCGTCCAGGCGGCCCTGGCGCGCGGCGAGCACGTCCTGCTCGAGGGCGCGCAGGGCACGCTCCTCGACCTCGACCACGGCAGCTACCCGTTCGTGACCTCGTCCAACCCGGTCGCCGGCGGCGCGTGCACGGGCGGCGGCATCGGCCCGCTCCAGGTCGACGAGGTCATCGGGGTCATGAAGGCCTACTCGACGCGCGTCGGCTCGGGGCCGTATCCGACCGAGCTCCACGACGAGATCGGCGCCGGGATCGCCGAGCGCGGCCACGAGTTCGGGACGGTCACCGGGCGGCCGCGGCGGGTCGGCTGGTTCGACGCCGTCCCGCTGCGCTACGCGGTCGCGGTCAACAGCGTCAGCAGCATCATGCTCAACAAGCTCGACATCCTGTCCGGCATCGAGACCATCCGGCTGTGCGTCGCCTACGAGCTCGACGGCCGAGCGGGTCGAGGTCTGGCCGTCGAGCGGCGCGCGCCCTCGCGCGCGCGACCCCGATCTACGAGGAGTTCCCCGGCTGGGCCGAGCCGATCCACGACGTCCGCTCGCTGGCCGACCTGCCCGAGAACGCGCGGCGCTACGTCAGCGCCATCGAGGAGCACGCCGGCGTGCCGATCGTGCTCGTGTCGGTCGGGCCGGAGCGGACCCAGACGATCGAGCGCGCCTGGCGGCCGATGCGCAACCGGCCGGGCATCGCCGGCGTGAGCCTGCATCATGCCGACCCGGATCCTCATCGTCGGCGGCGGCGGGCGCGAGCACGCGCTGGCCTGGAAGCTCGCCGCGCGAGCCGGGCGTCAACGAGGTCGTCGTCGCGCCCGGGCAGCGCCGCCATCGCGCGACGAGCCGCGGGTCCGCGTCGTGCCGGCGTCGACCCGCTCGACGCCGCGGCCGTGGTCGCGCGTCGCCCGGCGCGAGGCCGCCGAGCTCGTCGTCATCGGGCCCGAGGCGCCGCTGGCGGCCGGGCGTCGCCGATGCGCTGCGTCGACGCCGGGATTCGCGGTCTTCGGGCCGATCGGCCGCCGCCGCCCGGATCGAGTGCAGCAAGGCGTTCTGCCACGAGGTCGCGGCCGCGGCCGGCGTCCGGATGGCGCGGGCGGGCGCGTTCGCCGACGCCGAGCGCGGCGCGTCGCCTTCGCGACCGGCCTCGCGCGGACGGCCGCGGCGTCGTGGTCAAGGCGGACGGCCTGGCCGCCGGCAAGGGCGTGACGGTCTGCGACGACCGTCGACGACGGCCGATCGACGGCGCTCGCGCGGCGCCTGTCGGCGCGCCCGGGCGCCGTCGGTCGTCGTCGAGGAGCGGCTCGTCGGCCGCGGAGGCCAGCCTCATCGCCCTGTGCGACGGCCGCGACGCGCGTCGCGCTGCCGCTGGCGCGCGACCACAAGCGGCTGCGCGACGGCGACCGCGGCCCGAACACCGGCGGGATGGGCGCCTACAGCCCGCTCGCCGGACCTCGCCGACGACGACGGTCGCGGCGCTGCTCGACGCGTTCCATCGGCCGATCCTCGCCGAGCTGGCCCGGCGCGGCACGCCCGTTCCGCGGCGCGCTGTACGCGGGCCTGATGCTGACCGACGACGGCCCGGTCCTGCTCGAGTGCAACGCGCGCTTCGGCGACCCGGAGACCCAGGCCATCCTGCCGCGGCTGGCGGTCGCGCTCGGGCCGCTCCTGCTGGCGGCGGCCCGTGGCGACCTCCGGACGCGCTGGCCCGGCTCGGTCTCGCCGACGCGCGGCTCCCGACGCTCCCCGGCGCGGCCGTCGCGATCGTCCTGGCCGCGGCCGGCTACCCGGACGCGCCGCGCCGCGGCGACCCGATCGACGGGCCTCGACGACGCCGCCGCGACCGGGCGCCCTCGTCTTCCACGCCGGCACCGCGCGCGACGCGGACGGCACGGTGCCGGACGGCCGGCGGCCGGGTCCTGACGGTCGTCGGTCGCGGCGCGGACCTCGCGGCCGCGCGCGACGCCGCCGAGCGCGGCCGCCGACGCGATCGACGTTCGCCGGGCCTCCAGCGCCGCCACGACATCGGCGACGCGATGCCGCCGCGCCTGCCGTCGGGCGCTCGCCCGATGATCCCGCGCTACACGCTCGCCGGAGATGGGCGCGATCTGGTCGGACGCGGCCCGGTTCGAGGCGATGCTCCGGGTCGAGCTCGCGGTCGCCCGCGCCCAGGCCGCCGCGGCCAGATCCCGCCCGAGGCGCTCGCCGCGCTCGAGACGCGCGCCCGCGTCGACGTCGAGCGGATCGCCGAGATCGAGCGGACGACCGACCACGACGTCATCGCCTTCGTCAGCCAGGTCGCCGAGATCGGTCGGGCCCGAGGGCCGCTTCCTCCACCTCGGGCTGACCAGCAGCGACGTCGTCGACACCGGCCTCGCGCTCCAGCTGCGGGCGGCCGGCGAGCGCCTGCTCGCTCGACGCCGACCGGCTGCTCGCCGTCGCTCATCGCCCGCGCCCGCGCCGAGGCCGACACGGTGATGATGGGCCGGACCCATTCGGTCCACGCCGAGCCGACGACGCTCGGGCTCAAGCTCGCCGGCTGGGCGTTCGAGCTCGACCGCGGCCGGACGCGCCTGGCCGCCGCGGTCGACGAGATCGGGACCGGCAAGATCTCCGGACCGGTCGGGACCTACAGCCACCTCGGCCCCGACATCGAGGCGGAGGTCCTCGCCGCGCTCGGGCTCCACGTCGACCCGGTCAGCACCCAGATCGTCCAGCGCGACCGCCACGCGGCGCTCCTGACCGCGATCGCCATCGTCGGCGGCTCGCTGGAGCGCTTCGCGACCGAGGTCCGCAACCTCCAGCACACCGAGATCGGCGAGCTCCAGGAGCCGTTCAAGGCCGGCCAGAAGGGCTCGTCGGCGATGCCCCACAAGCGCAACCCGATCCTGTCCGAGCGGATCGCCGGCCTGGCCCGGCTGCTGCGCGGCTACGCCCACACGGCGCTCGAGGACCAGCCGCTCTGGCACGAGCGCGACATCAGCCACTCGAGCGCCGAGCGGGTCATCCTGCCCGACGCGACGATCCTGCTCGACTACATGCTCGTCCGGATGACCGGGCTCATCGACGGGCTGCTCGTCCGCTCGGAGCGGATGCGCGAGAACATCGAGCGCGGCCTCGGCCTGCACGCCTCGTCGCACGTCCTGGTCGCGCTGGTCGAGGACGGCGGGCTGTCGCGCGAGGAGGCCTACGCGATCGTCCAGCGGGCCGCGCTGCGCGCCGCCGACGAGCGCGCCCCGCTGCGCGACCTGCTGGCCGTCGACCCGGCCGTCGCCCAGCGGCTGTCGCTCGCGCCAGCTCGACGCCTGCTTCGACGACGCGGCGTTCCTGCGCCACGTCCCCGAGGTCATCGCCCGGCTCGACGGGCTCGACCGGACGCGCCCGTCGGCGCGGGCCGCCACCGAGGCCGCGAGCGGTGCCCGATGCTGGCTGACGCGTTCGTCCGCTCCGGCAAGGTCCGCGACCTGTACGCGCTGCGACGACGGCCGCCTGCTGCTCGTCGCCTCCGACCGGATCTCCGCCTTCGACGTCGTCCTGCCGACCGAGATCCCGGACAAGGGCCGCGTCCTGACCGGCCTGTCGCGCTTCTGGTTCGCCGAGACCGGCCGGGATCGTCCCGAACCACCTGCTCGACGACCGACCCGTGCGCGGACCGGTCGTGACGGACGCCGGACCCGCGGACGACCTGCGCGGCCGGATGATGGTCTGCCGGCCGGCCGACGTCATCCCGATCGAGGCGGTCGTGCGCGGCTACCTGGCCGGGCTCGGGCTGGAAGGACTACCAGGCGACCGGCACGGTCTGCGGCATCCCGCTGCCGGCCGGCCTGCGCGAGAGCGACCGCCTGCCCGAGCCGATCTTCACGCCGGCGACCAAGGCCGAGCCGGGCGAGCACGACGAGAACATCGACTTCGACGACGATGGTCGGCGCTCGGTCGGCGCGCGAGCTGTCGCCGAACGGGTCCGCGACGATCGCGCTCGCGCCTGTACGGCTACGCCGCGGCCGTCGACCGAGCGGCGCCGGGATCCTGCTGGCCGACACGAAGTTCGAGTTCGGGCTCGATGCCGTCGAGCCGGCGAGCTGCTCGCTCATCGACGAGGTCGCTGACGCCCGATTCGTCGCGCTTCTGGGACGCCGCCGCCTACGAGCCCGGGCGAGCCGCAGGCGAGCTTCGACAAGCAGTTCGTGCGCGACTGGCTGGAGACCCAGCCCTGGGACAAGACGGCGCCCGGGCCGGCGCTGCCGGACGACGTCGTCGCCGGGACGCGCGCCCGCTACGTCGAGGCCTACGAGCGGATCACCGGCGCCAGCTTCGAGCGCTATCTGCAGGAGGACGTGATCGCCCCATGACGAGCTTCCGCTACGCGGTCAACGTCACGCCCAAGCCCGGCATCCTCGACCCGCAGGGCCGGGCGGTGGAGGGCAGCCTCGGCCACCTCGGGATCGACGGCGTCCACGACGTCCGGATCGGCCGGCGCGCCGAGCTGACCGTCGATGCCGCCGACGAGGCCGCGGCCGCGCGCGATCGTCGAGCGGCTCGCCGCGGAGCTGCTGTCGAACCCGCTCATCGAGGCCTACGCCGTCGAGCCGCTCGGCGCGGCGTCGTCGGCCGTCAGCGCCGGCGCGGGGGCCGCTGACGATGCCGGTGCGGATCGGCGTCGTCGTCTTCCCGGGCAGCAACTGCGACCGCGACACGCTCCACGCCCTCGCCCTCGCCGGCGCCGAGCCGGTCGCCCTGTGGCACGAGCAGGCGACCCTCGACGGCGTCGCCGCGGTCGTCCTGCCCGGCGGCTTCGCCTACGGCGACTACGTCCGGGCCGGGGTCATCGCCCGGTTCAGCCCGATCATGCGGGCGGTCGCCGGCGTTCGCCGGCGGACGGCGGGCTCGTGCTCGGCATCTGCAACGGCTTCCAGGTCCTGGCCGAGGCCGGCCTCGTGCCCGGCGCGCTGCTGCGCAACGCCTCGCTCCGGTTCGCCGGCCAGGAGGTCCGCATCGCCGCCGAGCGGCTCGACACGCCGTTCACCCACGCGCCTCGACGCCGGGCGGCCGCTGCGCATGCCGGTCGCCCACGGCGAGGGCCGCTACTACGCCGACGAGGCGACGCTCGACGCGCTCGAGCGCGACGGGCAGGTCCTGTTCCGCTACGTGGACGCGGCGGGCGCGCCGGCCGGGCCGGACGACCCGGCCAACCCCAACGGCTCGCTCCGGGCGATCGCCGGGGTCATGAACGCGGCCGGCAACGTCGCCGGCCTGATGCCGCACCCGGAACGGGCCTCCGAGGCGATCCTCGGCTCCGACGACGGTTCGGGCATCATCCGCTCGCTCGTCGAGAGCGCGGCCCGGGCGGCCACACGACCGGCCGGCCGGTCGCGGTCGGCGTCGCGATGACCGTCGCCGAGCGCCCGGTCGAGCCGCTCCATCGCCGGCTCGGCGTGACCGACGACGAGCTCGACGCCATCCGCGACCGGCTCGGCGGCCGCGACCCGAACGACCTCGAGCTCGCGATGTTCAGCGTCATGTGGAGCGAGCACTGCTCGTACAAGAGCTCGAAGCCGCTGCTGCGCACGCTGCCGACCGCGGGCGAGGGCGTCGTCGCCGGGCCCGGCGAGAACGCCGGGCGTCATCTCGATCGGCGACGGCCTGGCGGTCGCGTTCAAGATCGAGTCGCACAACCATCCGTCGGCGGTCGAGCCGTACCAGGGCGCCGCGACCGGCGTCGGCGGCATCCTGCGCGACATCTTCACGATGGGCGCGCGGCCGATCGCCGTCCTCGACGCGCTGCGGTTCGGCGATCCGGCCGACGCCGCGGACGCGCCACCTCGTCGACGGGGTCGTCCGCGGCGTCGGCGGCTACGGCAACTGCGTCGGCGTCCCGACGGTCGGCGGCGAGCTCGTGTTCGACCCGAGCTACCAGGGCAACCCGCTCGTCAACGTCATGGCCATCGGCCTGCTGGAGGAGCGGCTCCTGACGCTGGCCGCCGCGCCCGGGCCCGGGCAACCTCGTCGTGCTGTTCGGCTCGGCGACCGGGCGCGACGGCATCGGCGGCGCGTCCGTCCTGGCGAGCGCGACGTTCACCGACGACGACCCGTCCAAGCGGCCGTCCGTCCAGGTCGGCGACCCGTTCGCCGAGAAGCTGCTCATCGAGGCCAGCCTCGAGCTCATCGAGCGGGGCCTGGTCGAGGGGCTCCAGGACCTCGGCGCCGGCGGGATCACCTGCGCGACCTCGGAGACGGCCGACCGGGCGGGCACCGGGATCGCTCGTCGACCTCGACGCGATCCCGCGGCGCGAGCCCGGCCTCGAGCCGTTCGAGGTGATGATCTCCGAGTCGCAGGAGCGGATGTGCGCCGCGGTCCTGCCCGAGCGCTGGGAGGACGTCCGCGAGGTCTGCGAGCGCTGGGGCCTGCCGGTCGCGATCATCGGCCGGGTCACCGCCGACGGCGACATCGCGATCGTCGACGGGCGGGCTGGACGCCGACGGCCGGCCCGCGCCCGGCGCCCGCGAACTGGCCCGCATCCCGGCCGCGGCCCTGACCAGCGACGCCATCGTCCACGAGCGCGTCGCGGCGCGCGCCCGACCCACCGCCGCGGCGCCCCGGCGCCCGGGCGCCCCGACGCGGTCCAGCGACCGGCTCCCGGAGCGCGGCATGGACCCGGGCGCGGTCCTGCTCGGCCCTGCTCGGCTCGGCCAACCTCGTCGTCGCGCCACGCGGTCTTCCACCAGTACGACTCGACGGTCGGCGCGGACACGGTCGCCGGACCGGGTCGCGGCGCCGCGGTCCTGCGCGTCAAGGGCACGACCAAGGCCCTCGTCGCCACGACGGACGGCAACCAGGCGGTCGGCGCGCTCGATCCGTGGCTCGGGCGCCGCGCTGTCGGTCGCCGAGGCGACCCGCAACGTGTCGATCACCGGCGCCCGGCCGCTCGGGCGTCACGAACTGCCTCAACTACGGCGACCCGACCCGGCCCGAGGCGTTCTGGCAGCTGACCGAGGGCGTCCGCGGCCTCGCCGACGCCTGCCTCGCGCTCGGCCTGCCGGTCACCGGCGGCAACGTCTCGCTCTACAACGAGTCGCCGGCCGGCGCGATCGCCCCGACGCCCGGAGATCGGGGTCGTCGGCCTGCTCGACGACGTCGCGACGCTCGTCGGCCCGGCCTTCGCCGCTGGCGCACGACGCGATCCTGCTCGTCGGCGAGGCGCGGCCCGGGCCTGGCCGGGTCCGCCTATGCGGCGCTGGCCGGCGCGGCGCCGGAGGACGACCCGCCGGCCCTCGACCTCGCCCGCGAGCGCGGCGCTCCAGGCGTTCATCCGCGAGGCGATCGCGCGCGGCCTGGTCGCCTCGGCCCAGGACGTCTCCGGCGGCGGGCTGGCCGTCGCGCTCGCCGAGTGCGCGATGTGGGGCGGCCTCGGCGCGACCGTCCGGATCGCGATCACGCCACTCGCCGGCGGTCGACCTGTTCGGCGAGAGCCCGTCGCGGCTCGTCGTGAGCTGCCGCCCGCGCTACGCCGCCGGCGCTCGACGCTGCTGGCCCGCCAGCACGGCCTGCCGATCGAGGCGATCGGCTCGGTCGGCGGGCGACCGCCTCGTCGATCGAGCTCGCCGACGCCGGCGCCACCGGCACCGCCGAGGACCGCGGCGGCCGCGTCGCCGACGCGCTCGAGGTCCCGCTCGCGCGACCTCCGCCACGCCTGGGAGCACGGCCTCGGCCGCGCGCCCTCGGCTGGGAGGGCTGACCGATGTGCGGCGTGTTCGGGGCGGTCCTGCCGGGCGGCGAGCCGACCGACGCCGCCTCGATCGCGGCGCTCGGGCTGTTCGCGCTCCAGCACCGCGGCCAGGAATCGGCCGGCCTGGCGGTCAGCGACGGCGAGCAGCTGATGCTCTACAAGGACCTCGGGATGATCAGCACGGTGCTCGACGAGCGGCGGCTGCCGAGCCTGCGCGGCCAGCTCGCGATCGCCCATTGCCGCTACTCGACGACCGGCTCGACGATCTGGGAGAACGCCCAGCCGACCTACCGCCTGGGGCCGCGCCGGGCGCTGGCCATCGGCCACAACGGGAACCTCGTCAACACCCGCGACCTGCTCGACCCAGCTCGAGGGCGGCCGGACCCGCCTGCCGGCCTCGACCGACACGGAGCTGCTGACGGCGCTGCTCGCCGACGAACCGGCCGCGGACACGGTCGAGGCGCTGCTGCGGGTCCTGCCGCGCGTCCGCGGCGCGTACAGCCTGGTCGTCCTCGACGAGCGCCGGGTCATCGGCGTGCGCGACCCGTTCGGCTTCCGGCCGCTCGTCCTCGGTCGCCTGCCGCGGCGCCGCGCCGGCCGGCGGCCGGACGACGGCCTGTGGAGCGGCGACGACGCGTCGGCCGGCTGGTGCCTGTCGTCCGAGACGGCCGCCCTCGACATCGTCGGCGCCGAGTACGTCCGCGACGTCCAGCCCGGCGAGATGGTCATCCTGGAGCCGGGCCAGGCGCCGCGCTCGGTCCGCTTCGCCGAGGCGACGCCGGCGCTGTGCGTCTTCGAGCTCATCTACTTCGCCCGCCCGGACTCGTACATGGAGGGTCGCAACCTGTACGAGGCCCGCCGCCGGATGGGGATGCAGCTCGCGCGTCGAGCATCCGATCGACGCCGACCTGGTCATGCCCGTGCCCGACACCGGCGCGCCGGCCGCGGCCGGCTACGCCGAGGCGTCCGGCCTGCCGTACCGCGAGGGGATGTACCGCAACCGCTATGCCGGCCGGACCTTCATCCAGCCGTCGGCCGGGCCTGCGCCACCGCGGCGTGACGATCAAGCTCAACCCGCTGCGCGAGGTCGTCAACGGCAAGCGGCTGATCGTCGTCGACGATTCGATCGTGCGCGGGACGACGACCAAGCGGATCGTCGAGCTGCTGCGCAAGGCGGGCGCGACCGAGGTCCACGTCCGGATCAGCGCGCCGCCGATCTACCACCCGTGCTTCTACGGCATCGACACGTCCGATCGAGACCGAGCTGATCGCGTCCACCCACACCGAGCCCGAGATCCGCGAGTTCATCGGCGCCGATTCGCTCGGCTACCTGTCGATCCGCGGCGTCCTCGCCGCGCTCGAGCTGCCGTACGAGCGGTTCTGCTTCGCCTGCTTCGACGGCCACTACCCGGAGCCGGTCCCGTACGACGCCACGAGCCGCAAGTTCATGCTCGAAGAGCCGGTCGCGGGGCTCGTCGCGGTGCGTGGCCAAGGGCGGCGCGGCCGCCTATCGGGCGGCCGGCGTGGACGTCGCGGCCGGCGAGCGCGCCGTGGACCTGATGCGCGAGCCACGTCGAGTCGACCCGCCGGCCCGAGGTCGTCGGCGGCCTCGGCGGGTTCGGTGGCGCGTTCGCGATCCCGGCCGGGCTATCGCGAGCCGCTGCT
>CAWIOR010000010.1:0-19376 GCA_963837825.1 uncultured Chloroflexia bacterium | reverse complement strand
ACGCCGCCGCGGCCGCGCCCGACAAGGCCATCTCGACGCCGGTCGAGACCGGGACCAACGAGGTGACCGTCAGCGTGGCGGTCAGCTACCTCATCCCCTAGCCGACACCCCGGGGGAACGCGAGGCGGGAGCCGGATCGAGGAGGCCGGCTCCCGCCTCCGTCTGCCCGGCCGTCGCTCACGGGACCGGGACGATCCGGAGGAGCGTTCCGGACGCCAGGTCGGTCAGGTAGAGCCGCCCGGCCTCGTCCTCGCCGAACGACGAGATCATGTGGCCGGAGTCGAGCAGGAGCACCGGGTCTACCGACTCCGGCCGCGCGGCGTCGAGGACCCAGACGTTGCCCGAGCAGTCGTCGCCGTAGAGATAGCCGCCATACAGGGCGGGCTCGGCCGGGTCGCGGCCCACGTAGCCGCCGACGATCGCGCAGCCCCGACCGTGGTCGTACTCGGCGACGGGCAGGGTCAGGCCGTCCTGGCGGCAGGTGTCGGCGTTGTAGCAGTGGCGGCCCTCCATGACGTTCCAGCCGAAGTTCGGCCCGCTCGCCCAACCCGCCCCGGCCGGCCAGCGGTCGACCTCCTCCCAGTCCGCCTGGCCGACGTCGCCGATCCACAGGTCGCCGGTCGTCCGGTCGAACGACAACCGCCATGGGTTGCGCAGCCCGTAGGCCAAGACCTCCGGCTTCGCGCTCGGGTCGCCGGCGAACGGGTTGTCGGGCGGGATCGTGTAGGCCGGCCCGGACCGGTCGGACGGGCCCGGCCGGATGCGCAGGATCTTGCCGAGCAGGGTCGTCAGGCTCTGGCCGTTCCCGAACGGGTCGCCGCCCGAGCCGCCGTCGCCCATCCCGATGTACAGGTCGCCGTCCGGCCCGAAGGCGAGGCCGCCGCCGTTGTGGTTCGGGAACGGCTGGTCGACCTGGAGGAGGATCCGCTCGCTATCGGGGTCGGCCTGGTCCGGCGTGGCGGTCGGGACCCGGAACGATGCGATCACCGTGTTCCCGTCGAGGTCGGTGTAGTCGACGTACAGGCGCGGGTCGGTCGGGAAGTCAGGGGCGAAGGCCAGCCCGAGCAGGCCCTCCTCGTTGCCCGATTCGATCCGCCGCTGGATGTCGAGGAACGGCGTGTCGAGGAGGGCGCCGTTCTTGACGACCCGGATCCGCCCGGGCTGCTCGACGACGAACAGCCGGTCGCTGCCGTCGCCGGCATCGACCACCGCCAGCGGGCTGTTCAGCCCGTCGACGACGGGGTCCAGGCGGATGGTCAGCCTGGTCGGGTCGAAGCCCGTCGACGACGGCGTGGCCGCAGGACCCGTCGCGGTCGAGGGCACAGCAGACGGGCTCACCAGGGTCGGGGGAGCGGACGACGGGCTCGGTGTCGGGGTCGAGGCGCAGGCGCTGGCGACCAACGCGACCGTCAGCGCGGCCAGGCCCAGGCTGCTCGGGAGTCGGCCGGAGCCGTGCCGTCGACCGGACATGATCCGACAGGGTAGTCGAGCGGCTATCGTTCGGCACGGATCGCAGCGGAGGACGATGGATGGACGCGTTCGAGCTTCCGGCCCTCGAGGCGCAGCGCGCCGGCGCGGGCAAGCCCTACCTCGAGTTCCTGCGCGTCCCGGCGCTCAGCGTCGGCCTCTACACGCTGGCGGCCGGCGCGGCCGACGGCCAGCGGCCGCACACCGAGGACGAGGTCTACATGGTCATGACCGGTCGGGCCCGGATCACCGTCGGCGACGAGGTCCGGGCCGTCGGCCCCGGCTCCGTCGTCTACGTCGCCGCCACCGTCCCGCACCGCTTCCACGACATCACCGAGCGCCTCGAGATCCTGGTCGTGTTCGCCCCGGCCGAGTACTCGCTGGCCGGCTCCGGGTCATAGCCGAGACGCGTCACGCGCTCCGCCGACTCGATCGCGCGGAGCGGCGAGATGCCCGTCTCGTCGTGGCGGAAGAAGGCATAGGCGTCGAGGCCGGCGTCGAGGAACGGGGCGATCCGGGCGGCCCACGCGTCGAGCTCGTCGTCCGTGTACGTCGTGCGCCGGAGGCGGAGGTAGAGGAACGGCCCGCTGACCCGGATGAACGGTGGCTCCGCCATCTCGTCGAGATCGGTCGCGCACAGGACCGCGCCGTGCTCGCGGAGGAGGGCGAAGGTCTCGTCGACGTGCCACGTCCCGTGCTGGAACTCGATCGTCAGCGGGAACCGCTCCGGCCACAGGTCGAGGAGGCGGGCGAGGCGGTCGTGGCGCTCCTCGGTCCGGGCGATCACGCCCGGGACACGGTAGAGGACGCTGCCCAGCCGCGGGCCGAACAGGTCGAGCGGGCGGGTCAGCCACGAAACGCTCTCGGCCTGGTCGTCGCCGACGAGGGCTCGCACACTCCCGCCGCGCTGGGCCTTGACCGCGAACCGGAACGACTCGGGCGTCCGGGCCAGCCAGCCCTGGATCGCCCGCTCGGTCGGCTGGCGGTAGAACGTGTTGTTGAGCTCGCAGGCGGTCAGCCGCTCGGCGTAGGCCCGGAGCAGGTCGTCGCCGCGCAGTCCGGGCGGGTAGAACGCCGGGGCCCAGGCTGGGTAGGCGAAGCCGCTCGTCCCGACCCGGAGGGTGCCGCTCATGGCCGCGAGCCCGCCGGCCGATCGAGCCGCAGGACTCGCCGGGCGTTGTCCCGGTAGACGGCGCGGAGGATCTCGTCCGGGAGACCCAGGCCGTGGACCTGCCAGCGGCCCTGGGTCGGCGCGGGATCCGTCCCGTAATCGAACGACTCGTCCCACGTCTCGAGGAACCGGTAGTGGAGCCGGTAGACGGCCGGGTCCGCGGACGCATCGGTCCCGAACAGGATCCGGTCGGCATGGCGCAGGAAGAACGCCCTGGCCGTGTACGGCTGGCGGCCGAGCTCCCCGAGCCGGGCGGCGATGTCGACGGACAGGTTGGGGTGCGCGTCGAGCATCCGCGACACGAGCCCGAGGTCCTCGGCCGCACAGCCGACGTGGGCACCGACGAACGTCGTAGCCGGATGCCGTCCGACGAGCCGGTCGAAACCCGCCAGGAGCTCGTCGAACGGCGGGAAGCCGGGGGTGTCGGGCTGCCCCGGCGGCCGGGTCGGCCAGAAGTGCCAGTCCGGGTGCTCGGTCAGCTCCTCGTACCGCTCGTTCGTGGCGTCGAGCGGCTGGAAGAAGGCGATCGGGTCGGCGATGTGGATCACGACCGGCAGGTCCAGCTCGGCCGCGGTCGCCCAGAGCGGGTCGAGCCGTTCGTCGTCGATCGGAACGAGCCGGCCGGCCGGATCGCGCGCCCGCAGGCCGAGCGTCTTCCAGACCTTGAGCCCGCGGGCGCCGCGGGCTGCCGAGTCCCGGAGGCGGGCCGCCTCGGTCCGGCCGAACGCCGGGTCATCGGCCCAGCCGCCGTCGTCGAGACCGGCGAAGACGGCGACCCGGTCCGGAGGCGGATCCTGCCAGCGCCGGATCTCGCGCGAGAGCGCCTCGCCGGCCCCACCGTCGAGATCGACGAGGGTGTCGACGCCCGCCTCGTCGAGGACCGCGAGGAGCTCCTCGCGGGAACGCACCGTCCAGTCGCCGCCGAACGCCGCTCCGAGGTGGTTGTGGGCGTCGACCACCGGGTATCGGGGCCGTTGGACCTCGTGGCTCGGGACCCGCAAGACCGACCGCGGCCGGTACTCGGCCAGCCTGATCATGCGGGTCGAAGATGACCACCTGGCCGAGATGGCGCGGCGCATCCGGGTCGCGTCCGCGGGCGAGGGCCAGGCTGAGCGCAAGCGCCTGGCCCGGATAGAGGAGGAGCGGCAGGCGGGCCAACGGATGGAGCCCGCTGCCGACGAGCGAGATCCAGCCGGCCAACCCGCGGTCGTCGTCGGCCTCGCGTCCGATGAGCCAGGTCTCCGAGCCGAGCCCGCCCGCCTCGCGAAGCACGCGCGCCTCCTCCTGGGAGCCCGGACCGCCGATCAGCCCGATGACGAGGACGCCTGGCTCGCACACCGAGATCGGACCGTGGCGGAACTCGAGCGGCGCGTAGGCGTCGGTCGGCACCTGGCTCGTCTCGGTCAGCTTCAGGTGCCACTCGGCCGCGATCCCGCGGGCCGCCCCGCCGCCGAGGATCACGACCCGCTCGTGATCGACCGAGCCGAGCCGATGGCCGACGTCGGCCGCCGCCACGGCCTCCGGCCAGCGCTCGGGCATCCGGTCGAGGTCGTCGGCCAGGGTTCGGTCGGGCGCCGACCCGGCGATGACTCGTAGGATCAGGGCCAG
Source organism: uncultured Chloroflexia bacterium (assembly GCA_963837825.1). GTDB lineage: Bacteria > Chloroflexota > Limnocylindria > Limnocylindrales > CSP1-4 > Chersky-267. The sequence continues at coordinate 15,130 of CAWIOR010000010.1, read as the reverse complement.
CATGCTCGCGAACGAACGGGTCATGACGATCGCCGACTCGTTGCCGGTCGGGGAAACCAGGACGCGCTGTGCCCCGGCCGCGAGCGGGCTGTTGCCGCGACAGGTGAGCGCGATCGTCGGGTGGCCCGCCTTCCGGGCGCGATCGACGACGTCGACGGCCTCCGACGTCGAGCCCGAGCGCGAGACGAGGACGACGACCTGTCGACCCGTGGCCCCCGGGGCGAACACGCCCCCGGGCCGGAGGATCAGCTCCGACAGGGGTGCCGCGATCGCCAGCCGCCCGGTCGTCTCGCGCAGGACCGCGGCGGCGACCTGGGCGAGGTAGTAGGACGAGCCGGCGCCGGTCAGCACCACGCGCTCGGCGCCCGCGAGCAGGAGTCCGATGTCGCGCTCGGCGGCCCGGGCCGCCTCGAGCGCCATCGCGATGGCGTCGCCCGAGGTCGACGCCTCGCGCCAGGTCCGGAGGCGATCCAGGGTCGGGAGCGGCGGTCCGGCGACGGGTGGCCGGTCGGTCATCGGTCGCGCAACTCCACCGCGTAACGATAGCGGTCTCCGCGAACCGTGCTGCGGCAGTGCTCGATCGGGCGGTCGTCCTGGTCGTAGGCGACCCGCTCGACCCGCAGGGCGGGACGACCGCGGTGCTGGCCGAGGAGCTCGGCCTCGGCCGACGACAGGAGGATCGGCTCGAACGTCTCGCGCGCCCGGGTCGGCCGGCAGCCGTAGACGGTCGTCAAGGTGTCGTACAGGCGGGCGGTCGAGAAGTCGACGGTCTCGAGGCCGGGGAAGCGCGCGGCCGGCAGGCGGCTCGTTTCGACGACGATCGGCTCGTCGTCGGCGAGGCGGATCCGGTGGAGGGCCACGACCGCCGTCCCGGGCGGGAGCTCAAGGGTCGCCGCGACCGTCTCGTCGGCCGGCTCGACGGCGAGCCCGAGGACGCGTGTCCCGGGCTGGTGGCCGCTCCGTTCGATCTCGCGGCTGAACGAGTAGAAACCGCCGATCGTGTGCTCGAAGCGCGACGCCGCGACATACGTCCCCAGGCCTCGCCGGACCTCGAGCGCGCCGGACGCGATCAGCCCGCCGAGGGCCTGGCGGACGGTCGCCCGGCTGACCCCGTAACGGTCCATCAGCTCGAGCTCGGTCTCGACCCGGGCGCCGGGAGCCAACTCGCCGGTCCGGATCCGCTTACGCAGGTCGGCCTCGATCCGGCGGTACAGCGGCAGGCCGTGGACGCCGGTCACGGTCACCCCTTGATCCCGGTCATCGTGATCCCACGGACGAACTGGCGCTGGGCGATCACGAACAGCACGATCATCGGGATGACGCTGACCAGCGCACCGGCCATCAGCAGCGGCCACTTGCCGACGTACTGGCCCTGGAACAGCGACAGGCCGGCGGTCACCGTGAACGAGTCGATATCGCGCAGGTAGATGATCGGGTCGATCAGGTCGTTCCAGGTCCACATGAAGGTGAAGATCGCCAGGGTCGCGAGGGCCGGCCTGGCCAGCGGCAGGTAGATGTGGCGGTAGATCTGCCACGGGTTCGCCCCGTCGACGCGGGCGGCGTCGGCCAGCTCGCGCGGGATGGCCAGGAAGAACTGGCGCAGGAGGAAGGTCCCGAACGCCCCACCCAGGAACGCCCCGACCCACAGCGGCTCCTGGGTCCCGATCCAGTTGCCGCTCGTGCTGAGCGGGTGCGGCAGGAGCCGGTACAGGACGAAGTTCGGAACGAGCACGACCTGGAACGGGATGATCAGGGTGACCAGGAGAAGGCCGAACAGCGGCTCGCGGAAGCGGAAACGCAGGGCGGCGAAGGCGAAGGCGGCCATCGAGCAGCTGATCAGCTGGCCGATCGTATTGAGCAGGGCCAGCTTGATCGAGTTGACGAAGAACGTAGCGAAGGGCAGGGCGTTCCACATGTCGCCGTAGTTGCTCCACTGGGCCACTCGCGGCAGCACGGTCGGGGGGATGACGAACACCTCCGCCCGGGTCTTGAGCGACGTCGAGATCATCCACAGGAAGGGGATCATCATCACGATCCCGCCGGCGATCAGGAGCCCGATCAGGATCGCCCGGCGAACCGCCCGCGCGGTGAGCCGGCGGGGCACCCGGGGCAGCGGCCCGGCGATGACGCTCACTGGTAGTGGACCCATCGACCCTGCGACCGGAAGTAGATCGCGGTGAACACGGCCACGATCAGGAACAGGACCCACGAAGCCGCGCTGGCATAGCCCATCTTGAAGAACTTGAAGCCGTTCTCATAGATGAAGTAGACCACCGTGATCGTGGCGTCGGTCGGCCGGGGCTTGACCAGGACGAAGATCTGGTCGAAGACCTGGAAGCTGCCGATGAGGGCGAGCACGCCGGTGAAGAAGATGCTCGGCGTGAGCAGCGGCAGGACCACGTTCCGAAAGCGCGCCCAGCGCCCGGCACCGTCGACGCTGGCCGCGTCGAGCAGCTCGCCCGGGATCGCCTGGAGCCCGGCCAGGAAGATGATCACATTGGTGCCCAGGCCCTGCCAGATGGACATGGCCACGATCGCGGGCATGGCCAGGGTCGGATTGCTCAGCCATTTCTGGGCCGGGATCCCGACCAGCCCGAGGACCTCGTTGAGGAGGCCCTGGTCCGCGTTGTAGATCCACTGCCAGACCAGGGCGATGGCGATCGTCGAGGTCACCACCGGCAGGAAGTAGGCCGTCCGGATCCAGGCGATCCCGCGGATCCGCTGGTTGAGGGCAAGCGCCAGGCCGAGGGCGATGGCCAACCCCAGCGGGACCGACACGATCGTAAAGAAGAACGTGTTCCGCAGCGCCTTCAGGAACCGGTCGTCAGTCAGCAGGCCGACGTAGTTGTCGAGGCCGACCAGCTTGGGGGCCGTGAGCAGGTCCCACTTGGTCAGGCTGATCGCGAGGGTGGCCAGGATCGGGCCGGCCGACAGCACGGCCAGCCCGAGCAGGGTCGGGGCGAGGAACGCCAGCGCCCAGCGACCCTCGCCGGCCAGCGGTCCGCCGCCCCGTCGAACGGCGGGGCGGCGCAGGCCGGTCATCGGCCGATCCGCGACGCGCGGGGGTCGGTCGCGGTCACTGGCTGGCGAGGATCCCGTCGAGCTGGGGCAGAACGTCGGTCAGCGCCTGCTTGGCCGTCTTCTTCGGCTCGGTGAAGACGTTCGCGTCGAGCTCCGTCTGGAGGGCGGTCGTCCAGTCGTTGTAGCCCTTGAACGACGGCTTGAGGTGGGCGTAGGCGATCGCGTCGGCGAGGACCTTCGCCCCGTCGAAGGCCGTCCCGAACGGCCCGGCCAGGACCTCCTTGTTGGCCGGCATCGACGCCTTGAGCTCCATCAGCTTCGTCTGCGCCGCCGGGCTGGCGAGGTACTTCACGAACTCCCAGGCGGCGTCGGGGCTCTTGGTCCCCTTGAACACGACCGCGCCGGTCGGGTTGATCGAGGTCGCCTGACCGGCCGGGCCCTTCGGCAGTGGGGCGATCCCGAAGTCGATGCCCGCTGCCTGGTGGGTCGCCACGAGCCACGAACCGTTCGCCTCCATCGCGGCCTGACCCTGCTCGAAGGCGTCGCCGCTGTCCGCAGGCCAGGCCGCCGGGTCCGGTATCACCTTGTCCTTCCAGATGAGGTCCTGGAGGAACTGGAGCGCCGCGGCTGCCTGGTCGCTCCCGACGAGGCTGGTCTTGTGGTCGGCCGAGATGATGTCCCCGCCGTTCTGCCAGACCAGCTCGGACCAGTAGTTCTCCATGTCGGTCGTCTCGGTGTAGAGGCCCCACTGGCTCGTCTTCCCGTCGGCGCCCCTGAGGGTGAGCTGCTTGGCGACGTCGGTGAGCTTCGCCCAGTCCCACGTCTCGTCGGGGTAGGGGATGCCCGCGGCATCGAACATCTTCTTGTTGTAGTAGAGGGCGACGACGTTGAGGTCGCGCGGCAGGCCGAACTGGCCGTCGGGCGTGGTGAAGTCCGCCACCGCCTGATCGGCCAGTTGGCTGAGGTCGTAGCCGTCGCGGGCGATGTACGGCTTGAGGTCGAGGAGGACGTCACGGCTCTGGTAGTCGGGGAACAGCGGTCCGTCCATCGCGAATACGTCGGGAGCGTCACCGCCGGCGATCGATGTCTGGAGCTTGTCCCAGTAAGGCTCCCAATCGGACACGGTCACCTTGACGGTGATCTTCGGGTTGACGGCGTGGAATGCGTCGACGATCGCCTGCTGGTTCTTGATCTCTTGCGGGTCGCCCCAGATGGAGTAGGCGATCGTGGCCTCCGGGCCGTTGTAGCCGGTCGGCGACGGGGCCGCTGACCCCGATCCCGATGGGGCGGCCTCCGACGGCGGCGCGGCGCTCGGGGGTGCGGTCGTGGTGGTCGATCCACCACAGGCGGCGGCGACGAGCGTCACCGCCGCGAGCAGGCCGAGCAGCCGGCGGCGTCGGTCCGCGCGAGCGAGCTGGAGCATGGTCATGGCGTTGTCTCCTCCGTCAGTCCGCGGCCGTGCCGCCGAGCCAGGCCGGGAGCCAATCGGCTTCGGCCTCGATCATCGCCTCGGTCAGCCGCCAGGCGTCGTCCAGGGTCAGCTGGCTCTGGACGATCGGGTCCGTCATCACCGCGTGGTGGATCGCGTCACGGTCGCGGTCGAGCGCGGCCCGGACGGTCAGTCCCTGCATGTCGACGGCGTTCCGGACATAGGCCGCCAGCTGGCGGGGCAGGGGACCCATGGCGACCGGATGGGGGCCGAGGCGGTCGACCAGGCAGGGGACCTCGACGCAGGCGTCGGCGTCGAGGTTCGGGATCAGCGCGCCGCCGTTCATCACGTTGGCGACGATCCGGGCCGGGACGCCGGTCGTCATCGTCTCGACGATCGTGGCCGCGTACTCGCCGCTGCGCTCGATCTCGAACGGCTCACCGGCGTCGAGCCGGCGCTTCGTCTCGGCGTACTCGTCGAGGTTCCCGGCGACGGTCTCGAGGTAGCGACCGATCGGGACGTGGAACCGCTCGACCGCGTCCCCTGCGGCGTCGCGCTTGCCGATGAACCATGGGTTGTACTCGGCCTGGTGCTCGGACGACTCGGTCGGGTAGTAGCCGAGGCGGCGGAAGAGGTCGGCCCGCACGAGGTCGTCGGCCGGCACCTTGCCCGCCTCGACGAAGCGGCGCAGGTCCGGGTAGAGGTCCCGGCCACGGTGCTCGAGGCGGAGCAGGAAGGCGTGGTGGTTCAGCCCGGCGCTCTCGGCGGCGATCTCGTCGCGTGGGATCCCGAGGTAGCCGGCCAGCGTGTCGATCGTCCAGAAGACGGAGTGGCACAGCCCGACGACCCTGATCGACGTCGCCTCGGCCACGGCCCGGACGACGATCGCCATCGGGTTCGTGTAGTTGAGCAGCCACGCGTCGGGGCAGGCGCGCTCCATGTCGCGGGCGATGCCGAGGACGACCGGCACCGTCCGCAGCCCGCGGAACACCCCGCCGACGCCGACCGTGTCGGCGATCGTGTAGCGCAGGCCGAACCGGCCGGCGACCTCGAAGTCGACCCGGGTCGCACTGGCCCCGCCGACCTGGATCGTGTTGACCACGAAGTCGGCGCCACCGAGGGCCGTCGGTCGGTCAAGATGAGCCGAGATCTTCGGCCCGGCGCCGAGGGTGTCGGCGGTCCAGCGGGCCATCCGCTCGGCCGTCGCCAACCGGTCCGGGTCGATGTCGTGGAGGACGATGTCCGACGACCGCAGGGCCGGGGAAGACAGGATGTCGCCGAGGAGGTTCCGGGTGAACTCGACGCTGCCGGCGCCGACGAGGACGATCCGGGGCATGCACGATCTCCGCGCGCGGGACGCCGGCCGATCGCGCGGATCACGCGATATCCGGACGTCCGTACGTCCTATGCTAGCGCCGGTCGCGAGCGGATGGAAGGCCCCGCTCGCGCGATGACGGGAGGACCTCGGACGATGGGCCCCCCGAGCGACCTGCCGATCGGGCGGATCCGCGGGATCCGGGCCTGCGCGTCCAGGCGCGGGACGTTCGGCGTGCTCGCTCTCGACCACCGCCAGAACCTGCGCCGGGAGCTGCGCCCGGACGACCCGGCCGCCGTGACCTACGAGGAGATGGTCGCCTTCAAGCGGGCCGTCGTCCGGGAGCTCGGCCCGACGGCGACGGGGGTGCTCCTCGATCCGGAGATCGGCGCTGTCCAGTGTCTCGCCGACGGCTCCCTGCCGGCCGGCTGCGGGCTGCTCGTCGCCATCGAGGCGACCGGGTTCGATGGGCCGTCGACCGCCCGGGTCAGCCGGGTCCTCGACGGCTGGAGCGTGGCCAAGGCCAAGCGGATCGGCGCGTCGGCGGCGAAGTTGCTCGTCTACTACCACCCGGACGCCACGAACGCCGCGGACCAGGAGCGCCTCGTCGCGACGGTCGCCGCCGACTGCGCGGCCGCGGACCTGCCGCTGTTCATCGAGCCGTTGTCGTTCTCGATCCACCCCGAGGTCCCGCGGCTGACCGGGGAGGCCCGCCGACGGGTCGTGATCGAGACGGCCCGCCGGTTGACCGCGCTCGGCGGCGACGTCCTGAAGGCCGAGTTCCCCTACGATCCCGGCGTGACCGACGAGGGACGCTGGCGAGCGGCCTGCGCCGAGCTCGACGCGGCGTCACGGCTGCCGTGGGTCCTCCTGTCGGGCGGGGTCGACGACACGACGTTCGAGGCCCAGGTCCGGGTCGCCTGTGCCGCCGGGGCGAGCGGGGTCCTGGCCGGTCGGTCGGTCTGGGCCGAGTCGGCGACCCTCCCGCCGGCCGAGCGCGACGCGTTCCTGCGGACGACCGGGCGCGAGCGGCTGTCCCGCCTGGTCGAGCTGGTCGACGAGCTCGGACGGCCGTGGGGCGACCGGCCCGGCCCGCTGTCGCCGGCACCCGAGCCCGGCGAGGGCTGGTACCGCGGGTACGCCGGGTGACGGCCCAGCGCGCGTTCGACCTGCTCGTCGCCGGCGAGCTCAATCCCGACATCTTGATCGTCGACCCGACGGCCGTGCCCGTGTTCGGCCAGGCCGAGGCGATCGTCGAGGCGATCCGGCTCGAGATCGGCAGCTCGTCGGCGATCACCGCCTGCGGCGCCGCCCGACTCGGGCTCCGGGTCGCGTTCGTCGGCGTGGTCGGCGAGGACGCGTTCGGGCGGTTCATGCTGGACGCCCTCGACCGGACCGGGATCGACGTCTCCGGCTGCCGGATCGATCCGACCGTGCCGACCGGCGCGACCGTCGTCCTCACCCACGGCGCCGACCGAGCGAACATGACCGCGATCGGCGCGATCGACCGGCTGCGGGTCGGCGACATCCCGCGCGAGTTGCTGGGCTCGGCCCGCCATCTCCATGTCGGGAGCACGTACCTGCAGCCCGCTCTGACGACCGACCTGCCGGAGTTGTTCGACGAGGCCAGGGGGCTCGGGCTGACGACGTCGTTCGACTGCAACTGGGACTCGAGTGGGACGTGGGACGGGGGGATCGACCGCGTCCTGCGGGCCACCGACCTGTTCCTGCCGAACCTCGAGGAGGCCCGCCGGATCACGTCGAAGACGCCCGAGCCGGCCGCCGCCGGCGAGCTCGTCCGTCGGGCGACCGAAGGCCGTGAGCCGGGTCGCCCGTTCACCCTGGCGGTCAAGCGCGGCGCCGACGGCGCCCTTGCGATGCGTGGCACCTGGGAGTACGAGGTGGCCGAGGCTACCGGCCTGCCGGTCGACGTGATCGATACGACTGGCGCGGGCGACTCGTTCGACGCCGGGTTCCTGTACGGGACGCTGGCCGGCTGGCCGTTCCGTGACGCCCTCGAGCTCGGCGTCGCCTGTGGCTCGCTGGCGTGCCTCGGGATCGGCGGGACGGCCGCCCAGCCGACCCTCGACGAGGCCCGCGCCGCGCTGGCCGCGGCGGGTCGCTGAGCCCGGGCCCGTCGATGCGCCTGGTCGCGGTCGCCCCGAACCCGTCGATCGACCGGCTCTACGAAGTCGACCGGCTCGAGCGGGACGCGATCAACCGGCCGCGGGTGGAGACCCGTGTGGCCGGGGGCAAGGGGTTGAACGTCGCCCGGGCGGCCGTGGCCCTCGGGGCGGAGGTATCGGCGCTGGCGCTGCTCGCCGGTCACGCTGGCCGCTGGGTCGCCGAGGCGCTCGCGGGGGAGGGGATCGCGGGCCGGTACGCCTGGACCGACGGCGAGACACGGTCCTGTGTCGCGGTCCATGACGCCACGGACGACACGCTGACCGAGCTCAACGAGGCGGGGCCACCGGTCTCGGCCGCGGGTTGGGCAGGCTTCGTCGAGACGCTCCGCGCCGAGCTGGTGTCCGGCGGAGCCGGCCTGATCTCGATCTCCGGCAGCCTTCCGCCGGGCGCGCCGCCGGACGGCCTGGCCCAGCTCGCATCCGTCGGGCGTCGGGCGGACGTCCGGGTCGCCCTCGACGCGGGCGGTCCGGTGCTCGGACCGGCACTCCAGACGGGGCCGTGGCTCGTCAAGCTGAACGCGGCTGAGGCCGGCGTGACGCTCGGTCTCCCGGCGGCCGGGGATGACGCGCGCGCGGTCGAGGCGGCCCGCGGGATCGCTGCCCGGAGCGGCGGTGCGGTCATCGTCACTCGCGGCCTCGCCGGCGCGGTCGCGGTCGGGCCGGACGGCGCCGCGTTCCGGGTCGCGCCGCCGCCCGTCCGTGGGAGCTATCCGGTGGGTGGCGGAGACGCCTTCCTGGCGGGCGTAGCCGTCGCGACGCTCCGGGGCCGCTCGTTCGACGACGCCCTGCGCCTCGGGGCAGCGGCTGCGATCGCCAATGCTCTCGTCCGCGGCGCTGGCCGGTTCGATCCATCCGAGGCCGAGCGCCTCGCCGCAGTGATCCGGGTCACGCCGATCGCCGGCTGAATCAGGCCGAGCGGCGCTCCGTCGAGAGTGCTCGATCGGGCGAGGCTCCCTGGGCGGGGTCGCCGTCGCCGCCGGGAGCGGGTCTCTCGTCGGCGCGGACCCGGTAGCCGATCGAGGCGCACGAGCGCTCGATGACCTCGAGGTCGACGGGCGCGACGCTCCCGAGGAAGTACGTCTCGATCCCGCGCAGATGGGTCCGGCTCGCCTCACGCAGGCGGGCCAGCCCCTGATCGGTCAGGACCGCCTCGGCGCCGCGACCGTCTGACGAGCACTGGCTCCGGGCGACGAGGCCGTCGGCCACCAGCCGATCGATCAGGCGGGTGACGCCGCTCCGGCTGAGGAAGATCCCGTCGGCCAGCTGGTTCATCCGCAATCGCCGGCCGGACGTCTCCGCGAGCTGCAGGAGGGCGGCGTATTCGGCCAGGGTCATCTGGTGCTCGGCCCGGAGGTCGTCGTCGAGGCGGCGACTGAGCAGGGCGTGCGCGGTCAGGAACGCCCGCCACGGGGCCAGCCGTGGGTCCCGGGCGGTCAGGTGGCGTGCGCGCTGGGGAGCGACGTACGGCTCGCTGGTCTCGGTCATCGCTGGGCATCATACCGTGCGATGCAAGTGATTGACAAGGCAACTAGCAGCATGGCATGATTGCTTGCGCAAGCAACTAGATCGGGCGGTGCCGGGGGCCCGCCGGTCCGCGAAGGGCATAGAGGAACTGATGAACACCACCTGGAAGATCGATCCGGCCCATGCCGACATCGCCTTCTCCGCCAAGCACATGATGGTCACCACCGTCCGGGGCAAGTTCGACCGGGTCGAGGGCGAGCTCGTCCTCGACGAGGCCGACCCGACCGCCACGACGGGCGAGATCCGGGTCGCCGCGGCCAGCCTGTCGACCGGCTTCGAGGCCCGCGACCAGCATCTCCGCTCGGCCGACTTCTTCGACGCCGAGACGCATCCGTGGATCGTCGCCCGGGTCAGCAGCGTCGAGCCGAAGGGCGACCGCTACCGGGTCACGGCCGACGTCACGATCCGGGGAGTCAGCCGACCGGTCGTCTTCGACGCCGAGCTCAACGGGATCGTCCCGGGCATGCGGGGCGGTCGCCACGCCGGGTTCCACCTGACCGGCAAGATCGACCGCGAAGCGTGGGGCCTGACCTGGAACGTCGCCCTCGAGGCCGGCGCCTGGCTGGTCGGGCGTGAGGTCAAGCTCGACATCGACGTCGCCGCCGACGAGGTCGCCGCCCCGGCGGAGGTCCCGGCCCGGGCCGTCGCCTGACCCCGGGCGCGCTGGATCAGCCGGCCCCCGAGGAGCCTTCGCGATCCCCGTCGCGGTCCGGGCCCGACTGAGCGTCGGGCTCGGTCGCCGGCAGCCGGACGACCAGGCCGCCATCTCCGGCCAGGCCGACCGTCTCGCTGCCGGACTTGACCATCTGCTCGACCCGCGGGGTATCGCGGAAGATCTGGCGATCCATCTCGAGCAGCGCGTTCCCGATCGCCGCGCCGAGCCGACGCCCCGGTCGCGTCGGCGGGCTCTCGAAGGCCTCGACCGCCGCGGCGGTGATCGCCGCCAGGCCCTGCTCGAGCTCGGTCGGGGTCGGCCAGCCGTAGCCGAGCCGGAAGTGCCGGCGCGGCTGGTCGAACCAGTGGCCGGGCCCGACGATCGTCCCGTAGCGCTCGAGGAGGACCCGGTAGAACGCGTCGACGTCGACCGGGACGTCCGGCCGGAAGCGCGGGAAGCCGACGACCCCGCCCTGTGGCTCGACCCACTCGAACAGGTCCTGGTCGGCCAGCCAGGCCCTGACCGTCTCGAGGGCGGCGGCGATCCCGGTCATGATCCGTGGCATCCGCTCCGCGCGGCGAGCGAGCGCCACCTCCGCGATCGCTTCGTCGACGACCGAGTTGGTGATGAGGATCTGCTCCTTGGCCGCCAGGAACCGCTCGCGCAGCCGTCGATCGACCGTCGTCAGCCAGCCGATCCGGATCCCCGGCAGCCCGTCGCTCTTCGACAGCGATGAGACACCGATGGCTCGTCGCGACAGGGTCGCGGCGGACGGGAGCGGCCCCCCGAACGTCATCTCCCGGTAGGTCTCGTCGATCAGCAACCGGGCGCGCGGGTGGGCCTCGACCAGCCGGACGATCTCGCGCAGGGCCCGCTCGGGCATCACCTGGCCGGTCGGGTTGTGCGGGACGGTCAGCGACACGAGCCTCGTCCGCGGGCTGAGCAACGCCGCGAGCCGCTCGGGATCGACCGCCCAGCCGTCCTCGTGGCGCAGGTCGAGGTGATGGACCCGGGCCCCGATCGCCCGGGGCGTCTCGAGGTTCGTGGCGTAGTTCGGGCGGACGACCACGAGTTCGTCGTCGCGGCCGAGGAGCGTCGTGTGGACGATGAACAGCGCCGCGGCCGCGCCGGGCGTCACGAGGACGTCGTCGGGCCCGACCCCGCTCCCGGCCGCGATCGCCGCCCGCAGCGCAGGCCGGCCGAGGTGGTCGCCGTACATCAGGACCAGGTCGTCGAGCTCGACGCCGAGGTCGCGCAGCGGCGTGTCGGCGACCGAGCTCTCGGCCAGGTTGAACCGGATCCGGTCGTACCCGTACTCCTCGGGCGATTCCGCCTCGATCGGCATCCGGCGATAGTCCACGCGTCCTCCAGGCTCGTCTCGGGGGCGTCAGTCTAGCCCCCGCTTCCGCATTCTTGACGACGCGCCTATCATCCGCGGCACGGTCGCCGTCCGGCGGGCGCGGATCTGCCGGGATCTCGCAGCAGGGAGACGTGGATGGCCATGCCCGCGGCGTCGAGCGCCCCGCTCCGACGTTCCGCCCGCCTCGTGAGCCTGGCAGTCGCGGCCGGGATGCTCGTGGCGGCCTGCGGCGGGGCCGCGGCCGGCGCCGCTGGCGGGGCCGGTGGGGGCGGCACCAACCCCGCCTACGACACGGTCATCCAGCAGACCCAGGCGGCGTTCGGGACCTCGATGGTGGCCGGCAGGGCCGAGGGCGACACCCTGAAGATCACCCTCATCGACGGGGCCGGCGCGGGGATGGCCAGGCTGTTCCTGTGCGCCAACGTCGAGAGCTTCCTGAAGACGGCCGGGCTCGAGAGCTCGAAGGTCGTCATCGCCACCCAGTCGGGCACCCAGCTGGCGACCGAGGCCGACTGCAGGCACTGAGCCTCGCCGGTCAGCCGGTGCCGGAGATGAGCGGCAGGATGAACGCGGCGGCTTCCTCGACGCCCTCGACGTGGGTCTGGCTGGCATCCTCGTTCTCGATCGACAGCGCGTCGTCGTAGCCGGCCGCGCGGAGCTCGCGGACGAACGCCGACCAGAACCCGGCGCCGTGGACCCGGCCGATCGTCCGGAAGACCCAGGCCCGCTCCGCGACCCGCTCGAACGGCCGCTGGTCGAGGACGCCGGCCAGGGCGACCTGCTCGGCGACGACCTGGGTGTCCTTGAGATGGACGTGCTGGACGGCCGGGCCAAGGGCCCGGATGACGGCCAGCGGGTCCATCTGCTGCCAGAACAGGTGGGACGGGTCCATGTTCGCGCCGATGACCGGGCCGACCGCCTGGCGCATCCGGAGCAGCGTCGGGACGTTGTAGACGAGATGGAGGGGGTGGAGCTCGAACGCGATCCGGGTCACCCCGTTGGCCAGGGCGAATGTCCCGATCTCCTGCCAGAACGGGATCGCCGCCGCCCACTGGCGGTCGAGCAGGGCCAGCGCGTCGTCCGGCCAGGGGTAGAACAGCCAGTCGATCGTGGTCGCGCCGGGGCCGTCACCGGGACAGCCCGACATCGTCACGATCCGGTCGACGCCGAGCTCGCCCGCCAGCCGGATCGTGTCCCGGATGAGCCGGGCGTCCGCCTCGCCGCGGACCGGGTGGAGCGGCCAGGCCGAGCAGTTGAGGGCGGCGATCCGGAGACCGCGACTCGTGAATGCGTCCTGGAACGCTCTGCGGGCGCCGGGATCGGCGAGCAGCGCCCCGAGCCTCAGGTGCGGCGCCGACGACTGTCCACCGGTCGCGATCTCGATCGACCGGCAGCCGGTCCGCGCGGCAAGGTCGAGGGCCTCCTCGAAGGTCAGCTCGGGGACCGAGTCGGTGTACAGGCAGAGTTCCATCCGGGGCTCCTGCGACGGGTCTGAGGGCCGGGTCTCGGGCAGCCGGGTCAGGATAGGCCGGCAAGGTCGCCGGGGTCGCCTGGGCCGGGCGCCGGCTCCCAGCCCCGGCGGGTCGCGGCGTAACGGGCCCGTCGTTCGTGGAACAGCGCCTCGCCGCCGGGTAGCTGGACGCTCCGGTACACGATCGGCACCCGGCCTCCAGCGGCGAGCAGCTCGGTGGCGCGGGCAAGGATCGCCCAGGCCCCGGCCACGAGGAGCGCGCCGCTGGCCGGCCCGAACGGCTCCGGCAGCCCGGGGATGTCGAGTTCGGCGTCGCCGACCGTCCCGCCGATGTCGATGACGATGTCGGCGACGTCGACGAGCCTGGCGCGACTCGGGTGCTCGACGACCACCTCCGGGTGGCGCTCGTAGGCGACGATCGTCAGCCCGACGACCAGGCAGCCGGCGTCGTGGGCGGCCAGGGCGGCCTGGACGGTCCCGGCGTCGGTCCCCGCGTTCGTCCCGACCAGGACGACGTCGCCGGCCTCCGGGACGAACGTGCCGTCGCCGGTCAGCAGCCCCGCCGACAGCTCGAGCATCGGGGTGGCGAGATCCGGCGCCTCGCCCAGCGGATGGACGGCCGCCAGGCCGCCGGCGCGCAGGTAGAGCTCGGTATGGAGGACGTGACTGGTCGCCGCCACGTAGACCCGGTGGCCGTCCCGGATCGCCCGGGCGACCGCCTCGGCCGCGGCCTCGATCGGACCGGCCTGGCTCGTCGCCAGCCCGTCGAGGAGCTCGACCACCCGGGCCAGGTACCTCGTCGCCATGCCGGTCATCGCGTCGCCTCCGAGCCGGGAAGCGGGAGGCTCCCCTCGATGTACGTCTTCCATGGTCGGATCCCGAACGCACCGTAGTAGTCGAGCAGCACCGTCCAGTCGACGACGACCTCCCGCGCGCCGCGCCGGTGGAGCTCGGCCAGCGCGAGCGCGAGGAGCGCCCGCCCGAGCCCACGCCCGCGCAGCTCCCCGCCGATCCCGATCGGCCCGAGGCCGCCGGGTCGCGGTCCGAGCAGCCCGCGCCAGAACAGCTGGGGCGGGACCGGGCCGTCGTCCGGGACGACGATCCGGACGAATCCGGCGATCGCGTCGGTGTCGCGTCGGCGGAGGACGAGGATCGCCGCCGGCTGGCCGCCGTGGTCGAGGAACCAGGTCATGTCGTGGAGCCAGTCGACGCCGAACTCGCCGTCGGCCAGCCGGGCCAGGAACGTCGCCCGCTCGCCGGCCGCGCGACCGAGCGGCCGGAGGACGAGCCCGGCGGCGGCCAGCGCGTCGGCCGCCTCGCCCGCGACAGCCGGTCGTTCGAGCGGACCCCGGAGATCCCACGTGACGCCGATCGAGCGTCCGCCAGCGCGCGCCTCGGCGGTGGCCCGGAGCGGGTCGTCGGGGCCGGTCCACGATCCGTCGTCCGGGACCGCCCCGACGGCCGCCAGGAACGGGCCGGCCTCCGCCAGCTCGGCCGGGACGCCGGGGAAGAAGTAGTGGATCCCACCGCCGAGCCCGATCGACCGCAGGCCGTCGGCGCGGGCGCCGTCGAGCAGCTCCCGGACGATCGACCGCCCGATCCCGCGCCGCCGCGAATCCGGCGCGACGATCACCGCCTGGAGCCAGCCGACCCCCTCCCACGGGCGACGACCGCCGAGCGCGCCGCGGTGCCGACCGAGGTAGCCGAAGCCGACGGTCCGTCCGCCGTCGAGCGCCACGAGTGCGTCGGTCGAACGGAAGCTCGGGTTCAGCTCGGTGACCTGGTCGAGGACCCGCGGGTCGAGCGGGAAGTGCGCCCCGATCGCCGCGTTCCAGAGCGTGACGACCGCAGCGCGCCGATCCGCGCCGTACGGGACGAGCTGGACCGGGCCGGCCACGCTCAACCGCCGCGCAGTCGCCGGAACCGGTCGCCGGCCGTCCGCCACACCTCGGCCGGGCGGTCGCAGGTGCAGGTCGACATCGCGGCGCAGCCGTCGTACGACCACAACGCGAGGTTGCGGACCCCCGCGGCGACCGCCGCGTCGATCGCCAGGCCGACCTCCGGCTCGCGCCCGGCCGGGATCTCGAAGCCCTGGATCCAGAGGTGGTGGTCGAGCCCGTGCCGCTCGGCCACCTCGACCGTCCGCCGCGCGTAACGGCCGACGTACTC
>CAWIOR010000009.1:0-68312 GCA_963837825.1 uncultured Chloroflexia bacterium | reverse complement strand
GGGAGGCCATGATCGCCATCGTGTCGGCGATCAGGTTGCCCGGGGTCAGCAGGCCGACCGCCTGGAGGTGGACGAAGCTCGGGTCGTGGATCCGCATCCGGAACGGCTGGTCAGTTCCGTCGCTGATGGCGTACGTGGCGTACTGCCCGCGTGGGCCCTCGACGGCCGCATAGGCCCGGCCCGGCCGCGGCCGCAGGAGGCGCGGGAGCTTGGCCATGATCGGCCCGTCGGGCATCTCGTTGAGGCACTGGTCGATGATCCGCAGGCTCTGCTTGATCTCGTCGAGCCGGAGCAGGTAGCGGGCCAGGCAGTCGCCCTCCTGGCGGGTCGGGATGTCGAACTCGAGCTCCGGGTAGACGCTGTAGGGGTGGGCGCGGCGGATGTCGAGCGGGACGCCCGGGCCCGGATGCTCGGGCCGGTCATGCACATCCGGAAGGCCGTCTCGCGGTCGAGGACGCCCAGCCCGCGCATCCGGCGGACGAAGATCTCGTTCTGGTTGAGAAGCGTCTGGTTCGCCTCGATCTGCTCGGTCGCCTTGCTCATCCAGGTCCCGAGACGGCTCATGAAGTCGTGGTTGAGGTCACCGTTCACGCCGCCGATCCGGAAGTAGTTGAAGAGCATCCGCTGGCCGGTCAGGCTGGCCAGCATGTCGACGATCTCGTCGCGCTCGATGAAGCTCCACAGGATCGGCGTCAGCCCGCCCAGGTCGAGCGCCATCCAGCCCATGAACAGGGCGTGGCTGGCGACCCGGTTGAGCTCGCCCGACAGGACCCGGATGTACTCGGCCCGGCGCGGGACCTCGACGTCCATCAGCTTCTCGAAGGCCATCACCGGCGCCCACTCGTTGAACAGGGCGCTGACGTACTCGAGCGGGTCGGTGTAGGCGATCGTCTGGTGGTAGTCGGCGTTCTCGCACAGCTTCTCGACGCCGCGGTGGAGGTAGCCGAGGACCGGGTCGAGGTCGACCACCCGCTCGCCCTCGATCTTGAGGACGACCCGCAGGACCCCGTGGGTCGACGGGTGCTGCGGCCCCATGTTGATGAACATCTCGCCGTCGCCGAGCGTGTAGAACTCGGCCTCGCGCTCGGTCCGCGGCGGGTACGGCGGGATCGGCTCGAAGACCCCGATCTCCTCGTCGAGCATGACCCGCGGGTCGTCGGCGGACGGATGCCGGGCGGTCGTCATGATCGGCTCAGCTCGCCCTGGTCCGGCGGATCTGGGCGTCGGGCGCCGCGTTCGACGGGGCGTGGGTCTGCTCCATGTGGCGGACGCCGCCGCCGGGCGAGCGGGCCGCATCGTCCGGCAGGAAGAAGTCCTTGCGCAGCGGGAAGCTGGTGTAGTCGGGCGGCATGTAGATCCGGCGCAGGTCGCGGTTGCCCTCGAAGGTGATCCCGAACATGTCGTAGGCCTCGCGCTCCTGCCACTCGGCGCCCTTCCACAGGAAGGTGACCGAGGGGACCCGCGGCTCCTCGCGCGACAGGCCGTCGGCGACGACCCGCAGCCAGTCCGGCGTGGTCTCGCTCCACAGGTGGTAGACCGTCTGCATCACGTCGCCGGTGTCGACCCCGCACAGGTCCACCAGGACTCGAACCGGAACTCGGGCTCGTCGTGGAGCGCGCGCATCACCTCGGGCACGTCGCCCGGCGCGATCCGGATCTCGGTCTCGTCGTGGCGCTGGCGGACGGGGCCGAGCAGCCGCTCGCCGAAGCGGGCCTCGAGGCGGCGCTTGAGGGCTCGGTCCATCGCGCTCAGACTCCCGTCCGGGACCGTCGGACCGATCGCCCGCTCCGGCCAGTGGCCGCGCCGGTCCAGGACCAGCTGCTGGAGCCTCATCATCCCGTAGATCAGGCCCTCCGGACGCGGCGGGCAGCCCGGGACGTAGACGTCCGACGGGCATGCACCCGGTCGATCCCCTGGATCGTCGAGTAGCTCCGCTTGTAGCGGCCGCCCGAGCAGGTGCAGTCGCCGATCGCGACGCACCACTTCGGCTCGGGCATCTGCTCCCACAGCCGGATCAGCGGCCCGGCCATCTTCGTCGTCAGCGTCCCGGCGACGATCAGGACGTCGGCCTGGCGCGGGCTCGCCCGGAACGGGAACATCCCCCAGCGGTCCATGTCGTTCTTGGACGTCGCCGCCGACATCATCTCGATCGCGCAGCAGGCCAGCCCCGACAGGAGCGGCCACAGGCTGTTCGCCCGGATGAGGTCGAGGACGATGTCGGCCTTGGTCGGGATGATCTCGAGGCGCCGCCCCAGCGGGCGTCGTCGCGGCGGCCGGCCTCGGTCGCCCCGAACTCGCGCAGGTGGGTGTTCTCGGGTGGCCGTGCCGCCGTCGTAGGCGGTCGGATCGGTCGACTCCCAGAGCGTGTTCGGGACGACGATCGGGACGACGAGGTCGCGCGCGCCGGCCAGCTCGATGGCCGACGAGCCTGTCTTCGCGTCGGAGCCGCCGGCCGCCTTCCGGCTCGCCGGGTGGCCCGGCTTCAGCGCCACGTCAGGACCCCCTTGCGCCAGGCATAGGCCAGGCCGAGGAGCAGGATCGCCACGAAGATCAGCATGCTCACGAAGCCGCCCAGGAGGAGGTCGCGGAAGACGATCGCCCAGAGGTAGATGAAGACCACCTCGATGTCGAAGGCGACGAACAGCAGGGCGTAGATGTAGAACGACAGCCCGAACCGGCCGTGGGTGTCGCCGTACGTGTCGATGCCCGACTCGTACGGCAGGCCCTTGTGCTCATCGCCGCGGTTGCGGTGGGAGATCAGCCAGGCGGCGCCGATCGTCAGCAGGACGAACGAGACGCCCGCGAAGGCGAACCCGACGACGTACCAGATCGCGGTCAATCCAACCTCGCAGCGGACACGCCCCGCTCTCGCGGCTGGGCGGCGCTTCCATCGTGGCGACTTGGGCCCTTGCGGGCACGGCTGACACTCGGGACCGGGCGGTCCCTCGCAGCGGCATTCTACCAGCGGACGCCTTCGCGGGAGGTCGGCCGAGACGCGGCCGGCGAGCCTCCGCGAGCGGCGGCGGACGAGGTCGGGGAAGGGCCGGGGAAGCGGCTCGCGCCGAGCGCGCGTAGCAGGGATGCGAGTCGCCCCCCGGCGCCGTCAGCGTGCGCCTCGGCGGATCCGCCGCGAAACAATAGGGCGAATGCCGTAGCGGACGGCACGGGGCGGTTCGACAGCGGGTCAGCGGGCGCAGCCGGTAGCCGAGGCCGCGGAGCGGCGGTCCGGCGGTCGATGCCGCGGCCGAGGAGCGCCGACCCGGAACCCGCCCATCGCCCGCGGGTCGAGCAGCCGCCGGACCGCGCGACCGGGTCGCCAGCCAGGCCTCGATCGTGGTCGCCGGATCGGACCGGATCGCCTCGAGCAGCTCGTCCAGGCCGAGCCCGACGAGGAACTCGGCCTGGCTCGTCTGGCCGAGCCGGTCGAGCCCGGCCGCCGCGCCGCCCGCGTCGACCGCGCTGAAGTCGACGTGGGCGGTCAGGTCCTGGCGCCCGACGCGCGACCGTCCAGTCGTCGTGGACCCGGTGGCCGGCGATAGGCGCGCAGCGTCCCGCGGCCCGCTCCGGTCCGTACAGCTCGGCGGCCGGGTAGCCGTAGTCGACGACGAGCACGATGCCGCGCGCCAGGCCGTGCCGCACGCCTCGGCGAACCAGCCGTCGAGCTCGAGGCAGATCTCGGCGCGGGCGCCCTCCGGCCAGGACGATCTCCTCGGCGGCCAGCCGCGCGCCCGAGCGCCGGCGTCGACGGCTCGCCCTCGACCTCGACGAACGCCCCGTCCCGCCAGTCGACGAACAGCTCGCAGCAGTCGACCGCCGCGGACCTGACCCGATGGACCGGCAGCGCGTCGAGCAGCTCGTTGGCCAGGATCGCCCCGGGCTCGGCGGTACCGAGCGGCGAGATCCAGCTCGAGCGAGTCGCCGAAGCCGGCCGCGCCGAGCCGCTCGACGAGCTCGACCCGGCGGTGCTCGTTGACCTCGATCGGCACGTAGCGGATCGCCCGGGCCAGCGCCGGCGAGCCGGCTACCCGTCCGAGCTGGCCCTGGCCGTGGATCGCCTGGAGGATCGGCCAGCGCGAGCGTCCCGGACCCCGCGCCGTGCTCGCGGACGACGAACCGATCCGGAGCGCCGAGCCGGTCGATGGACCTCGTCGAGCTGGCGGGCGATCGCCGCGCCGAAGATCGGATGCGTCTCGGGAGCGGTCAGGAAGTCGCCCGCCCGACCGGGTCGCTCGGCGGCGGACCGGTAGTAGCCGAGGTCCGGCTCGTACAGGGCCAGGTCCATGAACCGGGCGAACGTGATCGGGCCGTCGCGCGCGATCTCGGCCCGGATCCGCTCGACCAGCCGCGGCTCGCCGTCGACCGGCAGTGGCTCGCGGATCCGGCAGCGGCCGCAGGCCGGCCTCGAACGGGTCCATCGGCGGTCAGCCTCCGCCGCGCGACCAGCCGGACGCCGGGCCCGACCAGCGAGTGCCCGCCGAGCAGGACCGGGATCGGCGCGCCGGCGGCCGCCGCGGTCAGCGCGCGCCAGCCAGGAGTCGTCGACCGGACTCGGGTCGAGCAGGTCGGAGGCGAAGCGCGATCCTGGCGGCCGGCCAGCGCGCCTCGTCGGCCCCCAGCCGATGGGCGAGCAGGACCCGGCTGTCGACGAGCGCCGCGTCGCCCAGCTCGGCGAGCCGCGCGCCGAGCGCCTCCGGCCCGTCGCGGTCGAGGACCATCCCGAGGACCGACCGGGGCGGCCGCCCGCCGCCCGCCGGCCGGGTCGCCCAGCGCGAGCCGGCTCGAGGCGCGCAGCCCGCGCTCCTCGACGAGGACGCGGACCCGGCAGCGAGCGCGGCGCTCGAGCCAGCCGATCGTCGCCGCCGAGGTCCGCCCGGCGACGACCAGCTCGGCCCGCGGATCGGCCAGCACCCGGCGGATCGCCCGGCAGCGGCGCGTCGATCCGCTCGACGCGCCCGGATCGGCCAGGCCGAGCGGCGGCCCGCGATCCGTCGCCGGCCCCGGTCGACGAGGATCGACGTCGAGCGGCGAGTCGAGATCGACCGCCAGCCGCCAGCGCGAGCGCAGGTCGGCCAGCCGGACCCCGGCCACCTCGTCGAGCCAGCGCGGCAGGGCGTTGTCGGCCGGGAACTCGGCCGGCAGCCGGGCCAGGTCGTCGACCGCGGCCGCCGACAGCGCCACGACATCCGCCGAGTAGCGGTTGTTGGCCAGGGCCCGACTGTCGCCTCGGCCGCAGCCGCCGCGACG
Organism: uncultured Chloroflexia bacterium; assembly: GCA_963837825.1. Lineage (GTDB taxonomy): Bacteria > Chloroflexota > Limnocylindria > Limnocylindrales > CSP1-4 > Chersky-267. Next base: position 63,068 of record CAWIOR010000009.1, on the reverse strand, counting down.
AACGCCGCGCGGTCGGCCGCCGTCGCGAGCGGCAGCGCCCCCGACCCGAGCAGGACGAGCCCGCGCCCGGGAGCCGAGCTCGGCACGAGCAGCGCGCCGAAGTCGGGCGCCGAACGGGCGGCCGTCGGGGGCGCCGGCGACGATCCGCGCCGTCGGCTGGCGCCCGCCGCGAGGAAGCCGGCCCGGTTGCCGGTCGGCCAGCTCGGCCCGCGCGTCGGCCAGGCCACGCTCGAGCGGACCGGCGTCCGGCGACGGCAGCGGGTGGAGGATGATGACGTCGACGGCGCCCACCGGGCGAGTCTAGCGAGGCGGACCGCGACGGGCGGAGGTGGCGCCGGGATGGCCAGGACGAGGCGGACGCGGGCCTACATCGGCCTCGGGGCGAACGTCGGCGATGCCGCCGGGACGCTCGCGCGCGGCGATCCACGCCCTGGCGGCGCTGCCCGGCGTCCGGCTGCGCGGCGTCTCGCGGCTGTACGCGACCGAGCCGGTCGGCGTCACCGACCAGCCGGAGTTCCGCAACGCGGTCGTCGCGCTCGACGTCCCGAGCCGGACCCGACCCGGCGACCGGGGCGATCGCGCTGCTCGTCGCGCTGAAGGCGCTCGAGCGCGCGTTCGGCCGCCAGGTCCGCGGGCGCTGGGGCCCGCGCGAGCTCGACCTCGACCTGCTCGTCTTCGGCGCGGGCCCGCCTGGCGGTCGACCGGCCGCCGGCCGGCCGCTCGATCGACGCCGGAGCGGATCCGGCCCGGGCCGCACGGCTCCTCGAGGTCCCCCACCCGGAGGCCCGCGAGCGGCTCTTCGTGCTCGCGCCGCTGGCCGACCTGGCGCCCGGCCTGGTGCCGCCGGGCTGGGGCGAGCGCGTCGAGACCGCCCGGCGGCGACGCGCCCTGGTCGAGGGGCCGACGGCCGTCCGGCCGATCGCCCGCTGGGACGGCCAGTCCGGCGACTGGCGGACCGACGACGCCTAGAGCCGGACCGCCGGCGGCCGGCTCCGGTCGAACATGTGGACGGTGTCGACGAAGCGGACCTGCTTGGTCTGGTAGGCCATCACGAGCGAGTGGGTCCGGGCGCCGCCGCCGAAGAACCGGACGCCCTGGAGGAGGTCCCCGCTGGTCACCCCGGTCGCGGCGAAGACGAGGTTCTCGCCCGACGCGAGGTCCTCGGTCCGGTAGACCCGGCTCGTCGTCGTCGTTGCCCATCCGCCGCGCCCGGGCCCGCTCCTCGTCGTTGCGGAAGCGGAAGCGCGCCTGGATCTCGCCGCCGAGGCAGCGCAGGGCGGCCGCGGTGATGACGCCCTCCGGCGCGCCGCCGATGCCCATGACGGCGTGGACGCCGGTGCCCGGACACGGCGCACGAGATCGCCGCCGACAGGTCGCCGTCGGTGATCAGCTTGATCCGGGCGCCGGCGCTCCGGACCTCGGCGATCAGCGCGTCGTGGCGCGGCCGCTCGAGGATGACGACGGTGATGTCGGCGACCTTCCGGCCGAGGGCCTCGGCGATCCGGTGGACGTTCTCGGTCGGGCTCGCGGCGATGTCGACGTGCCCGGCCGCGACCGGGCCGACGCACAGCTTCTCGAGGTAGGTGTCGGGGGCGTGGAGCAGCCCGCCGCGCTCCGACGCGGCGAGGACGGTGATCGCGCCGGCCTGGCCGTGGGCGACGAGGTTCGTGCCCTCGAGCGGGTCGACCGCGATGTCGATCTCGGGGATCGCCCGGCCGTCGTCGTCGTCCTGGCGGCCGACCTGCTCGCCGATGTAGAGCATCGGCGCCTCGTCGCGCTCGCCCTCGCCGATGACGATCGTGCCGGCGATCTCGATCTCGTCCATCGTCCGGCGCATCGCCTCGGTCGCGGCGCGGTCCGCCTCGTCCCGTCGCCGCGGCCCATGAACCGGGCCGAGGCGATCGCCGCCGCCTCGGTGACCCGGACCATCTCGAGCGCGAGCAGCTGTTCCATCGGGATCCGCCTCTCGGTGGAGTGCCGGCTCCGCCGGGCTCAGTGGCGGAAGTGGCGCCGGCCGGTGAAGACCATCGCCAGGTGGTGGCGGTCGGCGACCTCGATCGCCATCTCGTCGCGGATCGAGCCGCCGGGCTGGATGATCGCGGTCACGCCGGCGTCGGCGGCCATCTGGATCCCGTCCGGGAACGGGAAGTAGGCGTCGCTGGCCATGACGCTCATCCTGGCCCGGTCGCCGGCCCGCCGGAGGGCGATCTCGACCGAGACCTGGCGGCTGGCCTGGCCGGCGCCGATCCCGACCGTCGCGCGCGTTCCTGGCCAGGACGATCGCGTTCGACCGGACGTGGCGGACGGTCCGCCAGGCGAACAGCAGGTCGGTCAGCTCCTCGAGCGTCGGCCGGCGCTCGGTGACGACCTGGAGCTGGCCGGCCTCGAGCCCGAGCTCGTCCTGGGTCTCGACCAGGAGCCCGCCGGCGACCCGCTTGAAGTCGAGGTTGGCGATGCCGTAGTCGCGCATCCCCTCGGTCGGGTCCGGCGGGACGGCCAGGATCTCGAGGCCGGCCTTCGCCTCGCAGGATGCCGAGCGCGGCCTGGCTGTAGCCGGGCGCGACGACCGCCTCGTAGCGAGTTCGCCGCGATCTCCCGGGCGGTCGCGCCGTCGAGCTCGCGGTTGACCGCCGACGATCCCGCCGAACGCCGCGACCGGATCGGTCTCGAGCGCCTTGCGGTAGGCCTCGACGAGCTCGTCGTTCGAGGCCAGCCCGACCGGGTCGGTGTGCTTGACGATCGCGACGGTCGGCGCGGTGAAGTCGCGGGCGATCCGGTAGGCGGCGTCGAGGTCGAGCAGGTTGTTGAACGACTGGGCGCGCGCCCTGGAGCTGGGTCGCGTCGGCCAGCGTCCCGCTGCGGTGGGTCGTCTCGCGGTAGAAGGCCGCCCGCTGGTGGGGGTTCTCGCCGTAGCGCAGGTCGTCGACCTTCTCGAGGACCATCGCCAGCCGGTTCGGGAACGTCGTCCCGGAGATCTGGTTGAGGTAGGCGGCGATCTCGGCGTGGTAGGCGGCGACGATCCCGAACGCGTCGGCGGCGAGCTGCTGCGCGGAGCTCGGCGGAGACCGAGCCGTGCTCCTTGCAGCTCGCGCGACGAGCCGCCGTAGTGCGCCGGGTCGGCGACCGCCGCGACCCCGGCGGCAGTTCCGGGCGGCCGCGCCGAGGAGCGCCGCGCCGCCGACGTCGATCATCTCGATCGCCTCGTCGATGCCGACGAGCTGGGCGCCGACCTGCCGGGCGCGAACGGCGTGACGTTGACGACGACGATGTCGATCGGCGCCGATGCCCTGCTCGGCCAGCTCGTCCAGCTGGGCCGGCGACGTCGCGGCGGGCGAGGATGCCGGCGTAGACCGCCGGGTGGAACGTCTTGACCTGGCCGCCGACGAGCGCGGGAACGCCGGTCAGGTCCGAGACCGACCCGACCTCGATCCCCGTCGGCGGCGAGGATGCTCGCGGGTGCCGTCGGTGGCGTAGATCTCGACGCTCGAGGGCGAGCAGATCGCGGGCGAGGGCGGCGATCGCCGTCGCGGTTGGCGACCGAGAGCAGGGCTCGCACCCGGGTCCCCTCCGACTCCGGTCGACGACGCGCCTCGCCGACGGCCGCGGCGGGGGCCTCGTCATCCGGCCGAGTATAACGCGGGCCATGGCATACTCCGGACCGTCCCAGACCGCCGCGCCCGCCGCGCGACCCGCCGTCAGGAGTCCGCCAGCGTGACGCTGCCGCCCTGGGAGTACCTGTTCACGCGCGTTCAGCCGCCGACACGTTCCCCGACCTGTTCCCGCCGACCTGGATCGCGTCGCTGGTCCTGCTCGTCGTCCTGGTCGATCCTGTACAACGTCCGGACCCGGGCGCTCCGCCACCACCCGCCGTACCTCGACATGTGGGAGTGGCTGCTGTGGACGGGCTGATCGCTGTTCGGCCTGCTGCTCGTCGTTCGCCTGTTCGTGTTCGACTTCATCTTCGTCCTGGTCACGATGATCGGTCGGGGCGGCGGTGCTGTCTGGGTCCGGTTCGTCCGTTTCCCGCCGCTCTTCGAGGCCTACGAGCAGAAGCTGGCGAAGCAGCGCTACTTCACCCGCCGAAGTTCGCCCACCCCGAGGCGACGATCCGGCCCGAAGGCGGCGCCGGCAAGCCGCGCCAAGCGATCCGGCCGGCCGGCCAAGCGCCGCCGCGGCGCTAGCGCCGGGCGTCGCCGGTGCCGATCGAGATCCGCCGGTTCGGCGTCGGGCACCGGCGGCCCGAGGCCCGCCCGGCTCGACGCGGCGTCCGGGCCAGCGTCGATCCACGCCGACGCCCGCGGCGTGATCACCGAGCTCGCGTTCGCCCGGAACGGCGGCATCGAGCCGCACGCGAACCCGAACACGACCTGGTTCATCGTCATCGAGGGCGGCGGCTTGGTCCGGTCGGCGACGAGACGGCCCGGGTCGCTCGCCGGCGAGGCGGTCCTCTGGCCGGCCGACGTGTCCACGGCGCCTGGACCGACCATGTCCGAGATGCGGGCGATCGTCGTCGAGCTGGCCGGGCCGACGACGCTCGGCCGGTGCTCGACGGCGGCCTCGCTGGCGATCGGCCGGTCGGGGAGCCGCAGCGTCGCCCGTCGAGGCCGGCGCCGGTCGCGGCGCGACGGCGGCCCGGGCCGACGCCCGACCCGGACGCCGGCGAGCCGCACTAGGCCGCGGTCGCGCGCGCCCGCGCGGGCGCCGCCTCGAGCCGGCCTACGCTCGCGCCGCCGAGCACCGCGCCGAGCTGGCCGAGGATCCGGGCCGTCGCGCCCCAGACGAGTCGGAGCCGTCGTCGACCGCGGTAGGCGCCGTAGCGGAGCGGCCAGTCGCCGATCGTCCGCTCGACGATCTCGATCGGGGCGCCGGGCAGGAACGCCGCGACCGGCGGCTCGAGGATCCGGGCGACCTCGTCGCGGTGCGCGGCCGAGGAGCGGCGCGCCGCTCGGCGACCGCCACGACCGGCGTGACCGGAAGTCGCTCACCGGGATGCAGACCTCGTCGAGCACGCCCGACGACCCGGACCCCGGCCGTCGTCCGCGTCGAGGCCGACCTCCTCGCGCGCCTCGCGCAGCGCGGTCGCCGACGCGTCGGCGTCGCCGGGCTCGGCCTTGCCGCCCGGGAAGCTGACCTCGCCGCTGTGGTGGCCGTCGTAGCTCGACGCGCTCGGTCAGGACGACCCGGGCGAGGCCGTCCGCGTCGGGGAAGACCAGGACGAGCACCGCGGCCGGCCGGGCGGTCCGGCCGCCCGCGCGAGTCGGGGACGGAGCCGCGCCGTCGCGTGAAGACGGGCATCAGCGCGTCCGGGCCCGCCGGGCAGCGGGTGCCGGCAGGGTCGCGAGCCGGGCGACGACGGCGCTCGAACCTCATCGTCGCCGACGCCGCGCACCGGCCGCTCAGTTGACGAGCTCGCCGCCGTCGCGGTCGCGCTTCGGCGCGTCGACGTCGGGCAGGTCGAGGACGCGCTTGCGACGCGCCGCCGGCCGAGCCGGCCGGCGCGCGGCTCGGGCGCGGTCGACGTCGCGCCGGGCGTCGCGCCGGGCGCCGGCCTCCGCGACGACGGTCGATCGGTCGGTCGAGAAGACGAGCGTCCCGCCGACCGGGTCCGCGTCGACGCGGATCCGGTCGCCGGGCGAGAACTCGCCCTTCAGGAGCGCCCGCGCGAGCGGGTTCTCGACGAGCCGCTGGATCGTCCGCTTCAGCGGCCGCGCCCCGAAGGCCGGGTCGTGTCCCTTCGCGGACGATCAGCGCCCGGGCGGCCGGCGTCAGCTCGAGGTCGAGGTCCTGCTCGGCGAGCCGCCGGTCGAGCGTCGGCCAGGAGCAGGTCGACGATCTGCTCGCCAGGTCGGCGTCGGTCAGCGCGTGGAAGACGATGATCTCGTCGATCCGGTTGAGGAACTCCGGCCGGAACTGGAGCCGGAGCGCGTCGGTGACCTGGCGCTTCATCGCCTCGTAGGCCGCGTCGCGACTCGCCGCGTCCGCCGCCGCCGACCGCGGCGATCGCTGCGCTGCCGACGTTGCTGGTCATGATGACGACGGTGTTCTTGAAGTCGACCGTCCGGCCCTGGCCGTCGGTCAGGCGGCCGTCGTCGAGGACCTGGAGCAGGATGTTGAAGACGTCCGGGTGGGCCTTCTCGATCTCGTCGAGCAGGACCACCTGGTACGGCCGGCGGCGGACCGCCTCGGTCAGCTGGCCGCCCTCCTCGTAGCCGACGTAGCCGGGCGGCGCGCCGACCAGCCGCGAGACCGAGAACTTCTCCATGTACTCGCTCATGTCGATCCGGATCATCGCCCTGTCGTCGTCGAAGAGGAACTCGGCGAGCGCCCGGGCCAGCTCGGTCTTGCCGACGCCGGTCGGGCCGAGGAACAGGAACGAGCCGATCGGCCGGCGCGGATCGCTGCAGCCCGGCCCGGGCGCGGCGGACCGCGTCCGACACGGCCTCGATCGCCTCGTCCTGGCCGACGACCCGCTGGTGGAGGCGCTCCTCCATCTGGACGAGCTTCGCGGTCTCGCCCTCCATCAGCTTCGTGACCGGGATCCCGGTCCAGGCGGCGACGATCTCGGCGATGTCGTCGGCCGTCGACCTCCTCCTTGAGCAGGAGCGAGCCCGGGCCCTGGAGCGCGGCGAGCGCCGCCTCCTGCTCCTCGAGCTGCTTCTGGAGCTCGGGCAGCGGCCGTACTGGAGCTTGGCGGCCGTCGCGTAGTCGGCCTCCCGCTCGGCCTGCTCGATCCGGACCTGGAGCTTCTCCAGCTCGGACTTGCGTCGCGCGGATCGCCGCGATCGCGCTCTTCTCGGCCTCCCAGCGCTGCTTCAGCGCGCCGGACTCCTCCTCGAGGTCGGCCAGCTCCTTCTCCAGCGCCGCGAGGCGCGCCTTCGAGGCGTCGTCCTTCTCCTTCCGGAGCGCCTCGCGCTCGATCTCGAGCTGGATCCGGCGACGCTCGAGCTCGTCGAGCTCGACCGGCATCGAGTCGATCTCCATCCGGAGCCGGCTGGCCGCCTCGTCGACGAGGTCGATCGCCTTGTCGGGCAGGAACCGCTCGGTGATGTAGCGGTGGCGACAGCGTGGCCGCGGCGACGAGCGCGGAGTCGGTGATCCGGACGCCGTGGTGGACCTCGTACCGCTCGCGCAGGCCGCGCAGGATCGAGATCGTCTCCTCGACCGTCGGCTCGTCGACGAGGACCGGCTGGAAGCGCCGCTCGAGGGCGGCGTCCTTCTCGATGTGCTTGCGGTACTCGTCGAGCGTCGTCGCCCCGATCGTGTGGAGCTCGCCCCGGGCGAGCATCGGCTTGAGCAGGTTCGAGGCGTCCATCGCGCCCTCGGCCGCGCCGGCGCCGACGACGGTGTGGAGCTCGTCGATGAACAGGATGACCTGGCCCTCGCTGTCCTTGATCTCCTTCAGGACGGCCTTGAGCCGCTCCTCGAACTCGCCCCGGAACTTCGCCCCGGCGATGAGCGCGCCGAGGTCGAGCGAGATCGACCCGCTTGTCCTTGAGCCCCTCCGGCACGTCGCCGCGGACGATCCGCTGGGCGAGCCCCTCGGCGATCGCCGTCTTGCCGACGCCCGGCTCGCCGATCAGGACCGGGTTGTTCTTCGTCCGCCGGCGACAGGACCTGGATGACCCGGCGGATCTCCTCGTCGCGGCCGATGACCGGGTCGAGCTTGCCGGCCCGGGCCTCCGCGGTCAGGTCGCGGCCGTACTTCTCGAGGGCCTGGTAGGTGCCCTCCGGGTTCGGCGAGGTGACCCGCTGGCCGCCGCGGACGCTCTGGAGCGCGCCGAGGATCGCCTCGCGGCCGGCGCCGTGGCGCTCGAGCAGGGCCTGGCCCTCGCCGCCGACCTCGGCGACGCCGAGGAGGAGGTGCTCGGTGGAGACGTACTCGTCGCCGAGCCGTCGGGCCTCCTCCTCGGCCCGCTCGAGGACCCGCTTGGCGCGCGGATCGAGGCTGCAGCGAGCCGCCCTCGGATCCGGGCGCGCCGGGCGAGGATCGCGGCCAGCTCGCCGCGGAAGGCGGGCAGGTCGACGCCGAGCCGCCGGAGGGTCTCGGCGGGGACGCCGTCGTCCGGCTCGATGAGCGCGGCGAGCAGGTGCTCGGCGTCGAGGATCGGGCTGTGGAGCGGTCTCGGCCAGCTCTGGGCGGCGACGATCGCTCTCCTGGGCCTTCTGGGTGAATCGGTCGAGTTGCATCGGGGCATCTTCGGTGGTCGAGGCGGTCGCGTCGGGCTGCCGCGTCGAGTCCGGTCTGGTCGGTCGAGATCGAGGTCAGTCGTGCGGGCGGCCGGTCGCTCGGCCTCGTCCGGAAGGCCGGTCGGCAGGACGACCTTGACCCTGACGAGCAGGTCGCCGCGGGCTCGTCGCCGCCTCGGCTGAGCCGGGGCATCCCCTGGCCCTTCAGCCGGAAGCGGTGCCGTTCTGGGTCCCGGCGGGGATCGTCAGGAGGACCCGGCCCTTCAGCGTGCCGACCGGGACCTCGGCGCCGAGGAGCGCCTCGCCGAGCGTGATCGGCAGCTCGCGCTCGAGGTCGGCGCCGTTCCGGGTGAAGACGGGATGGGGCTGGACCCTGTCGACGACGTACGAGGTCGGCCGCCGTGCCGGGTCCCGCCGCCGCGACCCTTGAGCCGGATCCGGCTGCCGGTCTCGACGCCGCGCGGGATCGTCACCTCGAGGCGCCGGCCGTCGACCTCGACCCGCCGGCGTCGTGCCGTGGAACGCCTCCTCGAGGCTGATCTCGGCCTCGGCCTCGACGCTCTGGCGCGCGCGGGGGCGCCGCTCCGGCCGTCGACGGCTCGGGCAGGGACCGGTCGCCCCGCCGCCGGCCGCCCCGTCCAGGCCCATCCCGGCGAGGATGTCGTCGAACGACGGGCCGCTCGGCCGGCGGTCGGCCGCGCGCCCGGCCCGGCCCCGGCCGCCGCGCCGGCTCCGGCGTCGCGCCGCCGAAGAAGACCGGAAGAAGTCGGTGAAGCCGCCCGCGTCGCCGCCGCCGTGCGGAACTCGTAGCGGACGTTGCCGCCGCGCCCGCCGCAGCCGAACCCGGCGAACGGGCCGCCCGGCGCCGAACGGGTCGGCGCCGCCCGGCCGACGCCGGCGCGCGGCGTAGGCCTCCCAGTCCGCGCCGAGCCGGTCGTACTTCTTCCGCTTGTCGGGGTCGGACAGGACCTCGTTCGCCTCGTTGACCGCCTTGAACCGGCGCTCCGCGGCCTCGTCGCCGGGCTTCTTGTCGGGGTGGTGCTCGCCGGGCGAGCTTGCGGAAGGCCTTCTTGATGTCGGCCTGGCTCGCGTCCGCGGCGACCCCCAGGGTCTCGTAGTAGTCCTGGTATTCCACGGACCGGCCCCGGTCGACCGCGTGCGGCGTCCGGCGCGTCACCGGTCGCGCCGTCGCGTCGGCGCGCTCGGACGACGACCGGCGGCTGGTCGGCCGGCGGGAACGGCGGCCGGTCGGACGCGGTCGCTCGGCGCTCGGGCTCGGTCGGCCGGCTCGTCGCCGGCTCGACCACCTCGGCCGGCTCCGCGACGAGCGGCCTTCGGCTTGCGCCGGAGGGCCGCCTCGAGGACCTGGTCCATCGAGTCGACGAGGACGAGCTTCATCTACTTGCGGATCTCCTCCGGGATGTCGCGCAGGTCCTTCTCGTTCTTCCGCGGGCAGGATCACCATCTTCGCGCCCGACAGGTGCGCGGCGAGGATCTTGCTCTTCAGCCCGCCGATCGGGAGGACCCGACCGCGGAGGGTGATCTCGCCGGTCATCGCGACGTCCTTGCGGACGGGGATGCCGGTGAGCGCGCTGACCATCGCCGTGGCCATCGTGATGCCGGCCGACGGGCCGTCCTTGGGGATGCGCCCCGGCCGGGACGTGGATGTGGAGGGTGTTCTTCTCGAACGTCTCGCGCGCGATGCCGAGCTCGCGTGGCGTGGGCCCGGATCCACGACAGGCCGGCCCGGGCGGACTCGCGCATCACCTCGCCGAGCTGGCCGGTGAGGATGAAGTCCTCCTTGCCCTCCATCTTGGTCACCTCGACCGCGACGACGTCGCCGCCGACCTCGGTCACGACGAGGCCCGTCGCGGAGCCGGTCTGGTCCTCGGCCTCGAGCTCGCCGTACTCGAAGCGCGGCGGGCCGAGGTACTCGTCGAGCTTCTTGAGGTCGACGATCGTCTTGCGCTTGCGGCCCTCGGCGACCGAGCCGGGCGACCTTGCGCATGATGTTGGCGATCTCGCGCTCGAGGTTCCGGACGCCGGCCTCCTGGGTGTAGGCCTGGACGAGCTCGATCATCGCCTCGTCGGTGATCTCGATGTTCTTCGGCTTGAGGCCGTGGTTCTCCATCTGCTTGGGGATGAGGAACCGCTTGCCGATCTCGATCTTCTCCTGCTGGGTGTAGCCCGGCAGCTGGATGATCTCCATCCGGTCGCGCAGCGGCGGCCGGGATCGGGTCGAGCAGGTTGCCGGTCGCGATGAACAGGACCTTGCTGAGGTCGAACGGCACCTCGAGGTAGTTGTCCTGGAAGGTGTTGTTCTGCTCCGGGTCGAGGACCTCGAGCAGGGCCGACGACGGGTCGCCCCGGAAGTCCATCCCGATCTTGTCGACCTCGTCGAGCATGAAGACCGGGTTGTTCGTGCCGGCCGTCTTGATGTTCTGGATGATCCGGCCGGGCAGGGCGCCGATGTAGGTGCGCCGGTGGCCGCGGATCTCCGCCTCGTCGTGGATGCCGCCGAGGCTCATCCGGACGAACTTGCGGCCCATCGCCCGGGCGACGCTCTTGCCGAGCGACGTCTTGCCGACGCCGGGCGGTCCGACGAAGGCGAGGATCGGGCTGCGGATCGTGTCGGCCAGGGTCCGGACGGCGAGGTACTCGAGGATCCGCTCCTTGATCTTCTCCAGGCCGTAGTGGTCCTCGTCGAGGATCTGGGCGGCCTCCTTGATGTCGAGCTGGTCGTCGGTCGAGACGTTCCAGGGCAGCCCGACGAGCCAGTCGACGTAGGTCCGGATGACGCCGACCTCGGGCGAGGCGGACGGGATCCGGCTCATCCGGTCGATCTCCTTGATCGCCCGGGCCTTGATCTCCTCCGGCATGCCGGCGGCCTCGACCTTGTCGCGCAGCTCGTTGATCTCGGCCTGCTGCGGGTCGTCCTCGCCGAGCTCGCGCTGGATCGCCTTGAGCTGCTCGCGGAGGATGTACTCGCGCTGGGTCTTGTCCATCTCGGACTTGACCTCGGACTGGATCCGGCCCTTGAGCTCGAGGATCTCGATCTGGCGGGCGAGGAAGTTGCTGACGAGCTTGAGGCGCTCGGTGACGTCGACCGTCTCGAGCAGCTCCTGGCGCTGCTCGGTCGTCATGTCCGGGCTGTAGGCGACCATGTCGGCCAGCAGCCCCGGCTCGGTGATGTTGCGGGCGGCGACGGCCGCCTCCGGCGGGACCGGGCGCGCCGTTGGCGACGTACTGCTCGATCTGGGCCTGGACGGTCCGCATCAGGGCCTGGACCTCGACGCCGGCCGGCGACCCGTCGCGCGAGCTCCTCGACGGCCGCGCACGATGTACGGGCTCGTCTGGCGCGAAGCCGAGTGACCCGCAGCCGGCCCTGGCCCTGGACGATCGCCCGGACGGTCCCGTCCTGGAGCTGGACGACCTGGGCGATCTTGGCCAGCGTGCCGACGGCGTAGAGCTCCGACGGGTCGCTCGATGTCCTCCTGCTCGGCCTGGCGCTGGGTGACGAGCGCGATCGGCCCGCCGCTCGGCGACGGCGGCGTTGAGCGCGTTGACGCTCTTCTCGCGGCCGACCTGGAGCGGCACGATCATCTCCGGGAAGATGACGGTCTCCCGGAGGGCGACGAGCGGCAGCTCGCGGGTCGGTCGGTCGGTGTCGCTGGATCGTCGCCTTCGGCTTGGCGTCGTCGGGCCTTCGGGTTCGTCCTGCTTGGACGGTCGGTCGGCCAGTCGGATGGGTCGGTCGGGCGTCCCGTCGTCCGGACGTGTGTCGGCGGCGAAGGCGTTGCGTCAGGCGGTAGCTGCGGTCGGGCTCGGTCGTCGGTCCGGCCGCGGCTCGTCGCGCTGCGGCCATGCCCTCGTCGAAGAGCACCTCGAGGATCCGCGTCCCGAGGCGCTCCTCGAGCTCGAACAGGAGCCGGATCCCGGCCAGGTTGACGCCGCGGTCGCGGGTCAGGTGACGGATCCAGAGGACCCGCCGGATGTCGTTCTCGCTGTAGAGGCGGATGTTCGTCGGCGTCCGGGCCGGGCAGACCAGGCCCTCGTCCTCGTAGATCCGCAGCGTCCGCGGATGGACGCGGACGATGCTCGCCGCCACGCTGATGACGTAGACCGGTCGCGTCGGGTCCCGGTCGGCCCGGCGCCAGGCCATCGGCTCAGGCTCCGGCGTGGGCGGCTCACGCCGACCCTGGTCGGGCGTCATCGGTCGGTAGCTCGCTGGGACCCTCGGTGGTCGGGGTGATCCGGATCGTGGCGCGGCTTGACCTGCTCAGCGCCTGGGGATGCGGAGGGTCAGGATGCCGACTCTCGAACGACGCGCGTGGCCTTGTCGGCCTCGAGGCCGGTCGGGCAGGGTGACACTTCGGCTGAAGGCGCCGCGGCGGATCTCCTGGAGAAGGTACGCTGCCCTCGACGCTCGCGTCCGCTCTTCGCGTCGATCTGGCCGCTGATGGTCAGGGTCCCGTCCTCGACGGTGATCGTCGACGTCCTCCGGGTTGGAGCCGGGCAGGGACGCCTCGACCCGGATCTCGATCGCGGTCGCCGTCACGTCAAGCGGAAGTACCCGGGCCGTCGAAGATGCCGGCCCAGGGGCGACGGACGCGACGAAGCTGTCCTCGAAGAGTCGATCCATCGCCGAGCGGAGCGACGAGGAGTTCGCCGAACGGCGAAGGACGGCGCACGATCGTCATCGTCGTGAACCTCCATGCTGTGCGCGGTGTCCGGCCGAAGCGCGTACGGGTGATGTCAGGTACGGCCAGGCGAAGTCAGAAGCTTGACAATATCGTTGTCAAGATGTCCGGGATCGCGGCCCTTGCCGGTGGCGTCGCCCGACGCGGTGGGGTCGCCCGGCGCGGCGGGGTCGCCGGCGCGGCTTCGCCGCGCGGCGCGACTGCGATCGTCCTGGAACGTACGGGTCTGCGGCCCGCCGGTGCGCAATGGTCGCCGCCAGATCGTGGACCGACGCGACCTGCCGACGGGCCCGAGATCACGACGTGCCCGCCGCTGGCAGCTCGGCCGAGCCGCTCGGGAGGTCGTTGCGTATGTCGACGGGTCGCCTCGGGAGCCGTTCAGCGCTCCCACGGACGCGCATCAGACCGTTGGGCGCGCTGTCGCAGGGCCGATCGCGCCGGCCACGCCGCGCCGCCCGGCGAGCGCCAGACGCTAGCCGCTCCCGCGACGCGCGCCCGCCGACTCGCCCCGTCGACTGCGAGCCCGCCGCGACTCGCCGCCCCGCGGACCCGTCGCACCGCCGGCTCCCGCCGGCCCGCCGCTCGCCGGCAGCGCCGCCCGGCGGCTCGGCCGCGCCGCCCTCAGCCGCGCCGCCTCGCAGGCGACCGGGCGGCCTCGACGCTCGCCGATCAGCTGCCGTGGAGGGCGGCCTCGCACTCGCCCGGCCGATCGCGATGACCTTGTCGCCCTCGGCGAGGACCGTGTCCGGGCGGATCGGGACGGCGACGCCGTCGCGGATGACGGCGAACAGCGAGCAGCCCTCGGGGATCGGCAGGTCGCGCGGCGCGCGGCCGATCGCCGGCGAACCGGCCTGCAGGTGCGCCTCGATGATCTCGAGCTCGCCGCTCGCCGAGGCCGGCCAGGTGGAGCAGCTCGTGGACCGGGATGTCCTGCTCGATCGAGCCGAGGACCATCCGGGTCGGGCTGATGAGCTCGTCGACGCCGAGGTGCTTGAAGAGCGCCTCGTTCTTCGGGTTGTTGACCCGGGCGATCGTCCGCGGGCACGTCGAAGTGATGCTTGGCCATCTGGCAGATGACGAGGTTGTCCTCGTCGTCGCCGGTCACCGCGGCGACGATGTCGGCGCGGTTCGCGCCGGCCTCGGCCGAGGTACTTGCCCTCGCAGCCGTCGTGGGCGATGACGATCGAGCCGATCTCGTCGGCGATCTGGTCCGCGCGCGCGCGGTCCTTCTCCATGAGGACGACCTCGTGGCCGGCCTCGATCGAGCTCCTTGGTGAGGTAGTAGCCGACCTTGCCGCCACCGACGACGAGCACGAACATGGCTCAGCCCTCCCGGGTCGGCGGCCGGGCGCCGACCGGCGTCGTGCCGGCCGGCGTCGTGCCGCCGACGCCGGTCGTCGACCGAGTGCGGCGCTGTCGCCGGATCGCCGCCGGGGTGGCTGCCGGCGGCCTCGCTGGATGCCCGGCATCGGCCCGACGCGCCAGCCCGATGAAGCCGAGCAGGATCGCATCGAGCATGAGGTTCGTCCGGCAGATCGTCGCGAGCCCGAGATCCGCGTAGGCCTCGGCCCGCACCGGGTCGTTGATCTTGGCGATGACCTGCTCGACGCCGAGCGCCTCGGTGGCCAGCTGGGCGGCCATCACGTTGCGGTTGTCGCCCTCGGTCATGGCCAGGAACAGGTCGGCGCCCTCGGCGCCGGCCCGGCGCAGGATGTCCTCGTCCGTGCCGTCGCCGCGGATCGCGTTGCCCCTGAACGAGTCGCGGGCAGCCGGTCGAAGGCCGCGGTCGTCAGACGTCGATGATGATGACCTCGTGGCCGGCCCGGTCGAGCGTCGTCGGCGAGGACCGCGCCGACCCGGCCGCAGCCGACGATGACGGTCTTCATGCTGTCTCCTCGGGGATCGGCTCGCGCACGACCCAGACGGCGCACGGCGCGTTCTTCAGGCACGTACGGGATCGTCCGCCCGATCGCGAAGTCGCCGCCGAACCGCTTCCGGTACGGCAGGCCGAGGACGAGCAGGTCGGCGTCCCGCTCGGCTCGCCTCGTCGACGAGTGCCGCGCCCACGTCGCGGGCCTGGAGCAGGACCGCCTCGACCGTGACGCCGCTGCCGCCTCGGCCGTCGCCTCGGCCATGTCGAGGACCCGCTGGCCTCCTCGGACCGACCGGCGACGTCGGCGTCGAGCGGCAGCGTCCAGTCGATCTCGACGACGTGGACGGCGATGAGCTCGGCCTTGTGGGTCGGGCGAGCTCGATGGCGAGCCGGACGATCCGGCTCATCGCTCGGTCCTCCGGACAGAGCGATGACGGCGCGCCGGAACGCGGCTGCTCTGGATTGGGCACCGGCACGGCGGCTCACGATACCACCGGCGGTCGCTGACGCGGTCGGATCAGGCAGGGCTGCCGGCGCACGATACCACCGACCGCTCGATCGGTCCGGCGTCGGCCGGGCGGGGCTCGGCGGGCTCGGCCATCCGTCGCCTCGGACTCCGGCGGACGCGGCCGGCTCGCGGGCGGCTTCCGCGCCGTCCCGGCGGCGGCGCTCCCGCGGCCGGCGCCGTGGGCGGCTCGGATCCTCGCGCCGGTACGGGACGTTGACGACGACCGTGTGCGGCCGGCCGAGCAGGGCCGTCCGGAGCCGCTTCGCCGACTGGTTGTAGAGGATCCGCTCCCACCAGTGGCGGGCGACGTACTCGGGCAGGACGACGAACGTGATCGGCGCCGGCTTGTCCGGCGGCCAGGCGCGGTCGAGGACGTCGAGGTAGGCGACGAGCGGCCCGACCAGCGCCCGGTAGGGCGACTCGACGACGACGAGCGGGACGCCGGGCACCTGGCGCTCCCAGCGCCCGCGCATCGCGCGCCGCCTCGTCGGGGTCGTCCGAGATGTAGACGGCCCGGACGTCCTCGCTGATCGACCGGCCGACGTTGACCGCCTGGACGACGGCCCGGTTGAGGCCCGGGATCGGGACGACGACCCGCTCCTCGCGGTGGGGCGGCCGGACGACGAGGTCCGGCGCGGACCGCGAGCTGCGCGGCGCGACGCGCTGTACTGGCGGTGGATGAACAGCATCATCCCGACCAGGATCGGGATGAGGATGACGACGAGGTAGGCGCCGTCGACGAACTTCACCGATGACGACGACGACGAGGACGACCGCGGTCAGGACCGCGCCGAACGCGTTGACCGCCGCCCGCCACCGCCAGCCCGACTCGCGGACGCGCCGCCAGTGGCGGACCATGCCGATCTGGCTGAGCGTGAAGCAGACGAACACGCCGACCGAGTAGAGCGGGATCAGGGCGTGCGTGTCGCCGCCGAAGATCGATGAGCAGGCACGCAGGCGATCGCCGGCCAGGACGACGATCCCCCAGAGTACGCGAGCCGGTCGCCGCGGAACGCGAACTGGCGGGGCATGAAGCCGTCCTCGGCGAGGATCGCGGCGAGCCGCGGGAACGCGTTGAAGCTCGTGTTCGCGGCGAGGAACAGGATGCAGCGCCGTCGCGGCCTGGAAGCCGGTAGAACAGCGAGCCGGCGCCGAAGACCGTCGCCGCGACGAGCGCGACGACCGTCGGCGCCGCCAGGCTGCGTCGGGAGGATCGTCGTAGGCCTGGGCGCACGACCGTGATCCCGATGAAGAGGATCGCCAGCAGGATCGGCCATCGACCGTCATCGTGTTGGCGGCGTTCTTCGCCTCCGGCGGCTTGAACGCCGGGACGCCGTTGGCGATCGCCTCGACCCCGGTCAGCGCGACCGAGCCGCCGGCGAACGCCTTGAGGAGCAGGAAGAGGCCGAGCGCCTCGGTCGCCGACGGGCTCGGGACGTCGGCCTGCGGCGGATCGGCGTCGACGCGTCGCCGGTGACGATGTGGATCGACGCCGAGCACGACCATCAGCAGCGCCAGGCACGACGAACAGGTACGTCGGGACGGCGAAGATGTTGCCGGACTCGCGCAGGCCGCGGAGGTTGCCGACGTGATCAGGACGATCGACACGAAGGCCGATCTCGACCCGGACGTCGTAGATGCCCGGGACGACCGAGACGATCTGGTCGATCGCCGACGACGTCGAGACGGCGACCGTCATCACGTAGTCGATGAGCAGCGCCGCGGCCGCGATGAGCCCGAGCAGCTGGGACGAGGTTCTCGCGGGCGACCGCGTAGGCGCCGCCGCCGCCCGGGTAGGCGCGGCAGACCTGGCGATAGCGACAGCGCCACGACCGCGAGCAGGACCGCGATCGCGATCGACACCCCGACCGAGTAGGCCAGAGCGCCGCCGCCCCGGCGAGCGATGACAGGACCCGCAGGATCTCCTCGGTCGCGTAGGCCGACGAGCTGATCGCGTCCGAGCTGAAGATCGCCAGCGCCTTCTTCTTGGACAGCCGCTCGCCGATCTCCTCCTCGCTGGCCAGCGGCCGGCCGAAGACGATCGCCCGGACCCGCGCGCAGGCCCGCCCGGCCGGGGTCAGCGGCTCGGCTGGCGGCCGCCTTGGCCACCAGCTGGCCCGGGCCGGTGTAGCGGAAGTAGGGCGAGTGCGGGCGCTCGACCCGGACCCGTCGGTCGCGGGCTTGCGGCCCTGGAGCGGCCGGCGACCGCCGATCATCGCCCGGTCATCGTCCCGCTGGAGCTCGACGATCGCCTCCGATCGCCGTCCGCGCGGCAGGCTACCGGCGCGGTTCAGAGCCCATGGTCAAGCCGATCGACGAGGCGGTCGCGGCAGCTTGAGCCGGCGCATGGCCCGCTGGGTCGCGGCGATGTCGTACGCGACCCGGTGCCAGGTCAGCGTCCGCCGCTCGAGGTCGAGGACGAGCGCGCTTGCCCGGGGGTCGCCGTCGCGGGGCTGGCCGACGCTGCCCGGGTTGGCCAGGATCCGCCGGCGTCGAGGGTCAGGGTCGATCGTCGGACGGGCTGAGCATCTCGATCAGGCCATCCTCGTCGCGGAATACCGACGGCAGGTGGGTGTGGCCATGAAGGCCGTACGGCACCTCGAGCAGGGCCAGGTTGAGCCGGGCGACCGGGGCCGTCGTGATGTACTCCCAGGTCGGGTCGCGCGGGCTGCCGTGGACCAGCGCGAAGTCGCCCTCCGCGTACGCTCCGGGAGAGCCGCCAGCCAGTCCCGGGTCGGCCGGGCGATCGCCTTGCGGGTCCACTCCATCGCGCGCCGCGCGTCGTGGTTGAACTAGTCGATCTCGAGGCCGCCGATGGCGGCTGCGTCGTGGTTGCCGCGGACCCCGACCGCCTTCAGCTCACGCAGTCTGGCCACGACGGCATCCGGCTCCGGTCCGTAGCCGACGACGTCGCCGAGCTGCCAGACGGCGTCGACCGCGCCGAGCGCGCCGAGGACGGCGTCCAGGGCGACGAGGTTCGCATGGATGTCCGACAGGACCGCGATCCGCACGGTCAGAGTTTCCGATAGTTCGGCCGTCCGTGGGCGGGTCGTCCGCGTTCGTCCCGTTCGATGCGCGGATCACGTCACAGGCCTTCCCGGCGCCGGACGGCGGGGTCCCGCGGATAACCCGCCGGCGTCGGACGAGCCTTGACCACGATCACCAGGACGTGCTCGTCGAGACCGAGCCCGGGTCGACCGGCACGACGGTCGGCGGATCGCCTCCGAGCACCTCGAGCGGGCGCTCGGCCGCCGCCAGCTCCGGGCCGAGGTCGCCGCGCTTCCAGGCGACGAGCACGCCGCCCGGGGCGATGAGCGGCAGCCCGAGCTCGGCCAGCTCGGCAAGGCTCCCGACGGCACGGGCGACGACCGCCGGCCAGCGTTCACGATGTCGGCCGTCGGCGGCGAGCGCCTCGGCCCGCCCGGCGAACCCTTCGACGGTCCCGGCCGGCCCGACGGCCGCCGCAGCCGTCTGGAGGAAGCGCGCCTTCTTCTCGACGCTGTCGACGAGCAGGGCCCGCCGGGCCGGTACGGCGACGGCCAGCGGGAGGCCCGGGTAGCCTCCGCCGCTGCCGATGTCGATGAACGCGTCGACCCGCTGGCGACGCAGGACCGACACCGCGGTCAGGCTGTCGAGGACGTGGCGCCGGACGGCCGCCGGGGATCGCGGATCGCGGTCAGGTTGATCGCCTCGTTCCAGGCCAGCAGCAGGCGGAGGTGATCCTCGATCGCCCGTCGGGCCTCCGCCGGGAGGTCGGCCAGACCGAGCGTCCGCAGCCCGGCCTCGAGCACAGCCAGCGACTCGGGCGGAAGGGCGGGGAGGCCATCGACGCGCGACGGGAGCGGTTCGCGAGGACGGTCCACTTGCCTCCTCGGATGATGGGGGCGTGGACCGACCGCGAGCCGCTCCCGGCGTCGACGTTCTGGCGCGGCACGGAGGCCCGGTCGGTCTTCCGCGGCTCATCCGGTTCCGACCCCGGTCTCCCGGCGCCCCTCGCGAGCCACGTTACCCTGCGGTGCCGCCATGACGTGCGGATGCCGGACGCTAGGGGACCGCCGACCCGAAGTCAACGCGGTTATCCACGAACCTCGATCGACGGTCCACGTTGGTGGATAAGTCGGCCCGCTCGACCACATCTCGGCGCCCGCCGGGGACCTCCGCCGGGCTGCTCCGGGCGGTCGGACCCGGGCGGGTCAGGCTGGGTTCGGCGGATCGGTTCGGGACAGGGCGCCATCGATCGCGCGCAGCCGCACCGGACGGATCGCGGGCTGCTGGGCTCGGGCGGCGGCGCGGGCAGCGGGATCGCGAGCTGGCGTCTCGAGGGCGATCGGCCGGCCGGCCGAGCGGATCGCGCGCAGCACGGCGGCCTCCTCGAGGAGGACCTCCTCGTCGGCCAGGGCATGCTCGAGGACGTCGTCGATCGACCCGTCGCCGACACCGGCGCGGCCCGGGCAGGACGAGGACGAAGCTCGACCCGGACTCCTGGACCGAGGCCACCGCCAGGTCGCCGCCCATCGCCCGGGCGAGATCGCGGGCGATCGCCAGACCGAGTCCGGTGCCGCTGATCGCCGCGTGGGCATCGACGCGGTAGAAGCGCTCGAAGATCCGGGCCCGATCCTCGACCGCGATCCCGGGGCCGTCGTCGCGGACGGCGATGACCGACGTCGATCCGTCGAACCAGCCGGCCAGCTCGACGTGGCCGCCGTCCCGGGTGAACTTCAGGGCGTTGCCGAGCAGGTTCGTCAGGATCCGCTGGACCTCGCGGCGGTCGCCCGTGGCTGCACGCATCCGGGGCGGCAGATCGACCGCAGATCGATCCCCCGCTCCAGCGCGAGCGGGGCGAGGGCGGCCAGGACCCGGCCGCCGATCTCGGCGACCGAGAACGGCCGGAGGTCGAGTCGGAGGTTGCCGGCGTCGAGCCGGGAGATCTCGAGCAGGTCGCCGACGAGGTCGCCCATCGAGTCGACGATGAGGCGGCTTCGCTCGATGAACTCGCGCTCGACCGCCGGGTCCTCGACCCGCCCCTCGGAGATCAGGTCGAGGTAGCCGCTCAGACCCGTGAGCGGCGTCCGCAGATCGTGGGCCACCGTCGCCACGAACCGCTCACGCTCGGCCTCACGAGCCAGCAGCGTGTCGAGCTCGGCTGCCTGCGTCACCTGGGCGGTCACCAGGGCGAGGGCCACGGCTGCGTGTCGGGCGAGGGTCGGCGGCAACCGGTCGGCCAGGGCGAGGACGCCGCGTTCATCGGTCATCTCGAACCCGAGGATGACGTGCCCGGCGCTCGGGATCTCGATCAGGGCGAACCTCGCCTCGGGGGGCAGTCGGTGGATCGACGCTGGCGGCGGCGCGGGGACCAGCTCGTCGTCGGCGGGCGTCTCGACCAGGAAGTCCAGGCCGTCCGTCTCGTGCTCGGCTCCCTCGGCAGCCTTGGCCTCGGCCGCGACCGGGCCAGCCAGGCGGGCGAAGGTGATCGGCGCTCGACCGGAGGCCGCCCGTTCGGCGCGCGAGCGGGGAGCCTCGGCGTCCAGCCAGGCGGCGAGCTCGCCGGGCCTCGGTTTCGTCCTCGCCCGCGCCCACCGACACCGCCACCCGTCGCTCGGTCGTGATCGACAGGACGGCGGCCCGGCGAGCGCCGACCGTTCGGGCGAGCAGCTCGAGCAGGCCGGCCAGGCGGGTCTGGGCCGGTGCATCGGCGACCAGGACGTCGAGGGCGTGCGCCAGCATCGCCGCCTCTTCATGTGCGAGGCGGTCTTCCCGCCGGCGGGACCGCTGCCGGCGTTCGACGTACGGGCCCGGCGCTCCGACAGTGGGCGTCCGAGCGGGCACGCGGACGAGCGGTGGATAGCGATCGGCCATCCGGGGCATCGTCCCGCGGCCGGTGCATCCGGGAAATCCCCCGTCCGCCTAGGCAACCGGCCCGGAAGTACCGGCGGCCGATCGAGCTCGGTGGCGGGTCAGGACCCGCGGGCGGGTCGGACCGGCCGGCCGATCGTCCGCCGGACGACGTCGATGACTTCGTCCACGTAGGCGTCCGCCTGGCCGCGCTCCGCGGCGGTCCGGACGCAGCCCCGGACATGGTCCTCCAGGATCATGATCGAGACGGCGTCGACGGCGGCCCGGAGGGCGGCCGTCTGCTGGAGGATGTCGACGCAGTACTCGTCGCGCTCGATCATCCGGGCGATCCCGCGGACCTGGCCCTCGATCCGGCTCAGCCGTCGGACGAGCGTCCCCTTGTCCTTGGAGTAGCTGTGGCGGAAGTCGTCGGGCGCTTCGGCTGCCGGCGTCGAGCCGGCCGGGTCGGGTGGTGGCGGTCGTCATCGTCGTCCCGTCATGTGTGCGCTGCGAACGGCCCTCGCCCGCTGGCCGCATCATACTCCCCATCAGTATCCGCCATCCGGGGAGGGTATCGGCGCAGCGACTCCGGTGGGTGGGCTGACCCAGTCCCCGGCGGTCGGCTAGACTGCGCTTCGATGGATCCCCGCGATCGCCCGCCCGCGACCGCCGCCGCCAGGGCGGGCCGGTGAGCGACTCACGGTCGACCGGCCCGGGCCAGGACCCGTCGCCGACCCCCGATACGGCCGTCGACACGGCTCCGGCCTTCGCCCACGCCAGCGAAGCCGAGCTGGCACGGATCCTCGACTTCTACGCGGTCCGCTGGGAGTACGAGCCGCACGTCTTCCCGATCCTGTGGAACACCGAGGGCGACGTGGTCGAGAGCTTCGCCCCCGACTTCTACCTGCCCGACCTCGACCTCTACCTCGAGATGACGACCCTCCGCCAGAAGCTCGTGCGCAAGAAGAACCGCAAGCTGCGCCGCCTGCGCGAGCTCTACCCGGCGATCAGGATCAAGCTCTTCTACGCCCGCGACTTCCGGGCGCTGATGCTCAAGTACGGCCGGTTCGCGCTGGCCGAGGAGCTGTCGGGGACCTCCGGCCAGGTCGCCCCGGCGCGGACCTACGACGAGCTCCTGGCCGGCCGCTTCGGCGACCGCGGCCGACGGGCCGCCGGCGTCGAGCCGCGGGACCGCTCCCGGCAGAGCTGGCCGCGCTCGAGGCCAGCACCGGTCGCCCCCGCCCGCCGCCGCCGCCGCCGCCGCGCGACGACGCCTCGGGCCAGTCCCGGGTTGAGGCGGTCGCGACCGACCGATGAGCAGCGTACCGGTCGACCTCCACGCCGACATCGGCGAGATCCTCGTGTCCGAGGACGCACATCCAGGCCAAGGTCCCGAGCTCGGGCCAGCGGATCAGCGCCGACTACGGCGGCCGGCCTGACGCTGGTCAGCGTGCTCAAGGGCTCGCTGCCGTTCATGGCCGACCTGATGCGGGCGATCGACGTGCCGGTCCGGATCGACCTGATGGAGGTCTCAGCTCGTACGGCGGCACCGCGACCGAGTCGTCCGGGCTGGTCCGCATCCTCAAGGACCTGTCGGCGAGCATCGCCGGCGAGGACGTCCTCCTCGTCGAGGACATCATCGACACCGGCCTCACCCTGAACTACCTGATCCGCTACCTGCGCGGCAAGAACCCGGCGACGCTCCGGATCTGCACGCTGCTCGACAAGCCGGCTCGGCGGCTGGTCGAGATCCCGGTCGACTACGTCGGGTTCACGATCCAGGACCAGTTCGTCGTCGGCTACGGCCTCGACTACGGCGAGTTCTACCGCAACCTGCGCTACGTGGGCGTCCTGCGCCCCGAGGTCTATGCGCGGCGGCGAGCCGACGAGCACCAGGTGCATCGACGGCCGCTGGGCCGGGGCCGCACCCTCGCCGCGATCGGCGGCGGTGCTCATGCTCGTCGGCTCCGTCCTGCCCTGGTTCGCGCAGGTCGGCGGCGACACCGGGATCACCCCGGTCACGACGAACGCCTTCTGGACAAGGGGATCGTCGTGTTCATCGCGGCTCTCACGCTCGCCCTGGTCAGCCTGCCGTACGCGGCCGGCGACCGCCCGGCCGGGTCGACCGTGCGATGTCGTACGGGCTCCTGGCCGTCGCGGTCGGGGCGTCTGGCCTGGCGGGTGCTCGATTCATGCTGATCGACCCGTTCGGTCTGCGGCCCGACTTCGCCCCCGGATCTGGATCGTGGCCTCGGCCTGGCCGTCCTGTCCCGGGCCGAGTACGAGATCCGGCCGAACCGCGCTATCGCTAGCGCTGCAGTCGCCCCGATCAGGGGCCGTGGCGACGTCGTCCGGCAGCGGGCAGGATCCGGATCTCGATCGACTGTCCGAGCGCGCCCGGGATCGGTGTCCAGGTCGAGCCGGTATCGCCCGGGCGGCCAGACCTCGAGACGCCGTCGGTCGCGCGGCTGCCGGATGCCGAGGACGGGGAAGTGGTCGGGCCACGGCGACGGGCAGCCGTTGATCCGACCGGCACGAGGATGCCGCCGGCCGTGTCGTGTCGCGAGGTCGACCTGGCTGGATGTCGAAGCGCGAGCGGCGTGTTGATCGCGAGCACGAGTGAGGTGGTTGCCCTCCGGCATGTCGAGCCGGACCGGCCAGGACGGAACGGCGGGGCCAGCGGCTCGGCCGACCGCTCGGGGTCGGAGAGGGCGTGGCCGAGCTCGGAGGGCCGACCCGTCCGGCGAGCGCGGGACGGGCTCGGCCGAGGCCGCCGCCTCGGCGGCGGCGATGTCCGGTCACCTGCATCGCGAACCCGAACGTGACCAGGTAGCCGGCGGGCCAGAGGCCCCAGCCGGGCAGCGGCTCGGGCCCGCCGAACAGCTCCGCGTAGCGCAGGTCGAAGCCCGACGGGCGCCGCCGCTGCCTGAGGCGTCGCTCCCCGGAGGGCGTCTCGGTCGACGCCGGGCTCGGGAATGAGCGTCGCGTGCCGGCGAGCCCGCCCGCCGCCGCCCCAAGGCTTGATCACCGCGGCCAGGATCCCGACGACGACGATCGTGGCCGCCATGCCGCCGTGACCTTCGAGGGCAGGAGCGTCGGGGACGGACAGGTGGAGGTCGGCCAAGGATGGTCTCCCGGTCAGTCCCCTCCGAGGTAGGCCGCGCCGGACCGCCGGGTTCTTGGCCAGCGCGGCGCCGCGTCGCTGAGGACGATCTCGCCCGTCTGGAGGATATACCCGCGGTTCGCGATGGCCAGCGCCATCAGGGCGTTCTGCTCCACCAGCAGGACCGTGGTGCCCTGCTGGTTGATCGTCTTGATGATCTCGAAGATCTGCTCGACGAGGATCGGCGCGAGACCCATCGACGGCTCGTCGAGGAGCAGGACCTTGGGCGCCGCCATCAGCGCCCGTCCGATGGCGACCATCTGCTGCTCGCCGCCGGACAGCGTGCCGGCCTTCTGCGTCGCCCGCTCCTTGAGCCGCGGGAACAGCCCGTAGACGCGCTCGAAGTCGCTGGCGATCGCCGGCCTTGTCGCGCCGCGAGAAGGCGCCCATCTCGAGGTTCTCGTGGACCGACATGCGGGTGAACATCCGCCGACCCTCGGGCGCCTGGCAGACGCCCAGTCTCGACGATCTCGTGCGGCCGGTGGTGGTCGATCCGCTCGCCGCGCAGGCTGGATCTCGCCCTGGCGCGGCTTGAGCAGCCCGGAGATCGTCCGCAGGGTCGTGGACTTGCCGGCGCCGTTCGAGCCGATGAGGGTGACGATCTCGCCCTCCTCGACGGTCAGTCGTGACGCCGCGCAGGGCGTGGATCGCGCCGTAGTAGGTGTGGACGTCCTTGAGCTCGAGCAGTGCCATCGGTCAGGCCTCCGCCGCGCCGCGGCCGAGGTAGGCCTCGATGACCCTGGGTTGGCGCGGACCTCGGCCGGGTTGCCCTCGGCGATGACCTCGCCGTAGATCGAGCACGGTGATCCGGTCGCTGATGCCCATGACCACCCGCATGTCGTGCTCGATGAGCAGGACGGTCAGGCCGAGCTCGGCGCGGAGCCGGCGGATGAAGTCGGTCATCTCGCGGGTCTCGCTGGCGTTCATGCCGGCGGTCGGCTCGTCGAGCAGCAGCAGCTTCGGGTCGGGTGCCCAGCGCGCGCGCGATCTCGAGCCGGCGCTGGTCCCCGTACGGGCAGGTTGCGCGCCCACGTCTCGGCCCGTCGCTCCCGAGCCCGACGAGCTCGAGGAGCCGCATCGCCTCGGTCGATCGGTCTCCGCCTCCTCGTTGAGCATCTGCGGCGTCCGGAGGATCGAGTCCCACCAGCGGCTCTTGAGGTGGACGTGGATGCCCGTCCGGACGTTGTCGAGCGCCGACATCGTCCCGAACAGGCGGATGTTCTGGAAGGTTCGCCCGATCCCCATCGCGGTGACCTCGTGCGGCTTGCGCGACTTGCATCTTGTCGCCCTTGTGTCGACGATCGGCTGGCCGTCGAACCGATCTCGCCCGTCGGTCGGGACGTAGGCGCCGGTGATCATGTTGAAGAACGTCGTCTTGCCGGCGCCGTTCGGCCCGATGAGCGACACGATCGCTCGGCGCGGGATATCGAAGTCGACGGCTGTTGACGGCCAGCAGCCCGCCGAAGCGCTTGGTCACCGCCCCGCGCCTTGACCAGCAGGTCGCCTCGGCGATCTGGCACCGGTCCGGTCAGGGCGACGTGCATCGCGGTATCGGTCACTGGTCTTCGACCTCCTGACCGGACCTCGGCAGCGCGCGTCGAGCTCGGTCTCCGCTGGCCGTGCGGCGCCACCGAGATGTTGTCGGTCTCGACCTCCACCCCCATCTCGCCTTCGGCCTCCTGGAGATCCGTGGACGCTGAGCTCGGCCGCTCGCTGGCGGCTGGGCAGGAAGCCCTCCGGCCGGAACCGCATCATCACGACGAGCAGGATGCCGAAGATCAGGAAGTTGAACTGGGTCGGGTTCGGGAAGTCCGGCGCCACCGCCTGGACGCGCGTCCCGAGCCAGGGCAGGAAGGATCTTGTCGATGTAGGTGAGGGCGAGCGCCCCGGCGAGGACGCCCCAGATGTTCCCGATGCCGCCGAGGATGACCATGATCAGGACCAGGATCGACGTCGAGAACTGTGAAGAAGTCCGAGGTCGTGGCGCCCAGGTAGGACGCCTGGAAGCGCGCCGGCGGCGCCGGCGAAGCTGGCCCCAGGGCGAACGCGAGGAGCTTGGTCCGGACGGTGTTGACGCCCATCATCTCGGCGGCGGTCTCGTCCTCGCGGATGGCGCCCCAGGCTCGACCCATGCGCGACCGCTCGAGGTTGCGCGCGACGACGATCGCGATGATGATCAGGACCATCCCGAGGTAGACCGGCGGCCACCCCGGAGGTCGCGCCGAATCCGATCCCGAAGATGATGAACGGGTCGATCGGGTTGATGCCCAGCGGTCCGCCGGTCAGGTTGACGTTCTGGAGCTGATCGATGGTCGACGCCGCCGATCGAGAAGGTGAACGTGATCGCGGCCAGGTTCTTGAAGAAGACCGGGACGATCTCGCCGAAGCCGAGGGTCACGATCGCCAGGTAGTCACCGCGCAGGCGCAGGGTCGGGGCGCCCAGCAGCGCGCCGAACGTCGCGGCGATGACGGCCGCGAGCGGGAGGATGATCCAGAACGGCAGGTGGATGCCCGGGGAAGCCCTGCGGCGACGTTCGCGAACAGGACGATGCTGACGCTGCCGAAATGGGGCGAGGCGAAGAACGCCGCGGTGTAGGCGCCGAGGGCGTAGAACGCGACGTAGCCCAGGTCGAGCAGGCCCGCGAACCCGGCCACGATGTTCAGGCCGATGGCCATGATCCCGAAGATCATCATGAACGTGACGGTCGTCTCGTCCGGGAGCGGCAGCGAGAACACGTTCCGGCTGAACCCGGCCAGGAAAACTGTTGTAGACGATCGGATAGAAGACGGCCGAGGAGGCCAGGACCGTCAGCAGGATGGTCCGGCCGCGGTTGGCCGCCAGCAGCGCGGCGATAGTGGCCCGGGATGGCCGCGGCCGAGTCGGCGAGGTGGCCGACCCAGCCGCCGAAGCCGGTGCCGATCGGCTGCTCGTCGGTCGTGCTCATGCTCGATCCGCCAGCTGCTGGCCGAGGAGGCCGGTCGGCTCGGAAGACGAGGATGGCGATCAGGACGCCGAACACGAGGGCGTTCGTCCAGTTCGCCGAGAAGAAGCGGTCACTGAACGCGTTGATGAAGCCCAGCACGATCGCGCCCAGGACGGCGCCCTGGAGGTTGCCGATCCCGCCGAGGACCGCGGCCGTGAACGAGTTCAGGCCGAACCGGAAGCCGAGGTTCCAGACCGTCGTGTTGTTGTAGAGGATCTGGACCACGCCGGCGGCGCCGGCCAGCGCGCCGGCGATGAGGAACGTGACCGCGATCGTGCGGTCGACGTCGACGCCCATCAGGCCGGCCGTATCGGGATCCTGGCGCCGTCGCCCGCATCGCCTTGCCCTGGCGGGTCGTCCGCACGAACCAGGACAGGACGAGCAGCAGCGGGACCGTCACGATCGCCGACGAAGACCTGCTGGATGTTGATCGTGATGCCGGTCACGCCGAAGACCGACAGGACGTTGTAGGTCCCGAAGACGTTGTCGATGCTCTTGTTGCCCGGGCCCGCCAGAGCAGGCCGACGTTCTGGAGCACGAAGCTCATGCCGATGGCCGAGATGAGCGGCGCCAGCTTCGGCGCGTTGCGCAGCGGCTTGTAGGCGACCCGCTCGATCGACACGTTGAGGACGGCGGTCGCCAGCATCGTCACGCCGAGGATCAGCAGGATCGAGCGCCGATCTTGAGCAGGACCGGCGTGTCGGCCGGTGATGTCGAAGATGGGGCCGATGAGCAGGAAGGCCAGCATCGACCCGAGCATGAACACGTCGCCATGGGCGAAGTTGATCAGCTCGATGATGCCGTAGACGAGGGTGTAGCCGAGCGCCACGAGGGCGAAGATCAGGCCGTTGGAGAGACCGATGATCTCGGTCTGGAAGAACGCCTCAGGCCCGAAGACGAGGACGCCGACGACCTGGAAGATGCGGAACGCGAGGATCGCTCGGAAAGCGGGCTCGATACCACGGTCGGTCACTGCCTCTCGGGTGACGAAGGATCGCTGGACCGGAGACGAAGCGGGGCGGGCCGGAAGGCCCGGCCCGTCCGCGATTCGACCTGCGGTCGGAGTGGCTACTCCTTGACGCGTCACGATCGAGCTGGAAGGCCGGCGGCCAGCTGGTCTCGACCTTGTAGCCGCTGATCGAGCCACCGACGGCGTCGCCGTTGGCGTCGAACGTCGTCGTCCCGAGGACGGTCGGCAGGTCCTTGGTGGCCATGGCGGCCTTGAGGACCTCGTACCGGTCGTTGGTGGCCGCCTGTCTTGAGGGCTGCCAGCGCCACGGCCGCCGAAGCGTTGCCATAGGCGGTGTAGGTCGCCGGCGAGTCGCCGTCGTGGTCGGCCTTGTACTCGTCGTACCAGGTCCTTGCCCGCACCGGTCAGCTGGTCCGGGCCGACGCCACCGAAGGTCAGGAGCGTGCCGTTGCCGGCCTCGCCCGCGCCCTTGTACCAGGACTTCTCGAACACGCCGTCACCGGACATGATCGTGATGTCCGGCATCGCGGCACGGAGGTCCTTCCAGAGCTTGCCGGTGTTCTGGCCGGTGATGGAGCCGATGTAGATGATGTCCGCACCGGAGCGCCTTGATCTTCTGGGCGAGGGCGCTGTAGTCGGTCGCCTTCGCGTCGAAGCCTTCGGACGTCTTGTTCGGGCTGACGACTTCGATGCCGATCTTGTTGGCGTGAAGCGCCCACGACTTGGCAAGGCCGGCGCCGTAGACCTGGGTGTCGTCGAGGACGTACGCCTTCTTCTTGCCCTGCGACTTGGCCCATTCGGCGCCAGCGCGCACCCTGGCTGTCATCGGTCGCGATGACGCGGGCGTAGCTGCGGTAGCCGGCCGGGTAGTAGGTGTCGGGCTCACCCGGCTGGGTGACGCCTTCGACGGCCTTGGTCAGGCCCGGATAGCTGTTGGCCGGGCTGATCATGACCAGGCAGGCCTGGTTCAGGATCGGGATCGCCAGCTTCGCGGCGCCCGAGTTGTAGGTGCCGATGTAGACCATCGCGTCCGGGTCAGCCGCCGCCTTGTTGGCGTTCTGCTGCTCGACCGCGCCGTCCCAGTCGCCGTTGTTGGCGGCCGACGAGTCGTCGAGGTCGAAGTACTTGATGGTGAAGTTACCGACCTTCTGGCCGTCGAGCGTCGCCTTGATCTGCTCGACGAGGGTGTTGGTCTGCTCCGTGTTGGTGCCCTGGCGCGGGAGGCTCGAGTAGACGTGGATCTCGCTCGAGCTCGTGCCCTTCTTGTTCTTGCAGACCTCCGGCTGGGTGCCCGCGCCAGCGCTGGCGCCCGACGACGGGGCGCTGGTCGAACCGCTCGTCGAGCACGCAGCGAAGACGAACACCGCGCTGGCGACAATCGCGCCGAGCTTTGTGACCTTCATGTACAGCTCCTCCTCATCGTTCCGTCCCGCCGAACCAGCAGGACGTTCCCGGTCGAAACCCCTGCGTGACGCACCGCTGCCCGGCGGTCGGCTCGTCTCCGGCGCCCAGTCGCCCCGATGCGGTCCCTCGATCGGCCCCCTCCTCCAGGGGTCGGCGGTTGGACCGCGCTGGGGACGTCGGTGCGTGCGGACGACGGCACGAACGACCGAGCCTCGGGCGGCGCGCAGGTGGCCGCCGAAGCGATGCCGTATATTAGCCACCGGCGCGTCGATTGCAACATCCGGTCGACGAGCGCCCACGGGAGGCTGCCGAGCGGTTCGCCGCTCGCCCCTGGAGGCGCGCTCGCGATCATCCCGGGGCGATTCCCGATCTCAGCGTTTGCAACGATGGCGCCGCCCTCGCGAGGTCGCACCCGTCAGCGTGGATTACCAGGTTCGAGCGGCTCGGATCACGGACATCGATCGGCTCGTCGCGCTCTGCGCGGGGACGGCCTCGATGGCCGCCGACGATGGCCCGCTCGTCGCTCCCGATCTGCTCCGGCAGCTCGTCTACCTGCCGCAGGCGAGCGTGCTCGTGGCCGAGCTCCGGCGATCGGTCATCGGCGCGGCGATCCTGGCCCTGCGCCCGTCCGTCCGGGCGGGCGGTTTCGTCGGCACGGTCGACATCCTGGTCACCGATCCGCGGCACGACGTCGACGCCGTCGCCGACGTGCTGATCGAGGAGATGCTCCGCTCGGCGCGGAACAAGGGCTGCGCGATCGTCGAGGTGGCCAGGCCGGCCGATCCGGCCGAGCGGGCCCGCTGGGACCGACGCGGGTTCCACGAGGCCGGCATGCTCCTCGAACGGCCGGTTGCCACGGCGGTCAGGCGACCATGACCAGACCATCAATCTCAGCGACATCGTCATCACGACCATCGAGCCGCGCTGCGGCGCGCCGATCGGTCGATCACCAGCTCAAGGAGTCAACGTGGGCAAGAACGTAGCCGTCTTCGTGGACGTGGCGAACATCTTCTACGCGGCCAAGGCGGCCGGCGTGGACATCGATTACGTCACGCTCCTCAAGTCGGCCATCGCGGGTCGCGACTTTGTGCGCGCCTACGCGTACACCGGACTCGATCCCGACAACGAGAACCAGCGCAACTTCCACAACTTCCTGGCGCGCCACGGCTACAAGGTCGTGAGCAAGGACATTCGCAAGTACGGCGACGGGAAGGTCAAGGCGAACCTCGACATCGAGCTCGTCGTCGACATGCTCAAGACCGCCCGCAACCTCGACGTTGCGATCGTCGTGTCCGGCGACGGCGACTTCGCCCCGGCGATCCGGGCCGTCCAGGAGATGGGCGTCCGGGTCGAGGTGATCAGCTTCCGCGGGAACACCGTCGTCCGACCTGATCGACGTCGCCGACCTGTTCACCGACATCATCCAGATCGCCCGGGTCGAGAAGGGCTCGTCGCGGAGCGGCCGGCGGGTCGCCGACGACGGCGAGGACCTGTCGATGACCGAGGTCCCGGACAAGCTGACCGAGGGCACCGGGCGTGGCCGCGGCCGCGGGACCGGTCGCGGCCGAGGTCGGACGGGCGACGCCGAGCGCGAGCCGGTGGCGGCCACGGCCGCCCGGACGACGCGCGGCGGGACCCGCACCCGACGGGCCGAGCCGGCGGTCGAGGTGGTCCCGGCGCCGGGCGCCGGCGTCGGGCTGATCGCCCTGCCGGGCGAGAAGCTGTCGAAGGCGGCGCTGGCCCGGCTCGAGGCGGCTGCGCCGGCTGCGCCGGTCGCGATCGACGAGGGCGAGCTCGGCGAGACCGAGGGCCCAGTCGACGAGCGGGTCGAGCACGACGGCGATGGTCCCCGCCGACGCCGGCGGCGTGGCGGACGCGGACGCGGACGAGGCCGCGGGCGCGCCGAAGGCGGCGAGCTCGAGGTCGCGCCGACGGGCGTCGACACGGCGCCGATCGCGGACGCTGGAGTCGCGGCCGATCGTCGGGCGGAGGCGGACGAGATCGTGGTCGACTCGCCCGCAGGGCCCGCGACCGGGAGCCTTCGGGTCCGTCTGGGACTCGCAGATCGGCCAGACCCGGACGCCTTCGGTCGAATCCACCCCGTTCGACATCGAGGAGGACGACGAGCCGGCGATCCCCGAGTACCTCATCGCCGAGCAGCGCCGGGGCAGCGCGGCCGCTCGCACCGGCGGCCGCCAGGGTGGCCGTGGCGGACGTGGCGGCGGCTACAACGTCGGCGGTCGAGCGCGAGCGCTACGGCCGTGGCGGCGGTGGCGGCGGGATCAACCGCTATCCGGACGTGTCCGGCCGGAGCGGTGGCGGCGGCAATCGTGGCGGAGGCGGACGCGAGCCACGGCGTGACGATCGGCCCCCGATCGCGAGGCCGCCCGGAGCGCGAGCGACCGGCCGCCGGCCGGTCGGACGAGCCGTGGAGCGAGGTGCCACCCGAGCTCGAGGCGATGCTTCGCGCTCAGCTCGCCACGCGCACCGACGGGCGTCCTGCCGAGCCGGCGGCGACCGGAGCCGGGGTCACCGGTCGATGAGGTCGCGATCCAACGCCCCGGCCACGCCGGACGTCCTCGCGGCGCACAGCCCGAGCGGCCAGCGCGACCCGAGGTCGACCGAGCCGGCCGCGCCGAAGCGGCGCACGTCGACCCGCAAGCCCGCGGCGAAGTCCGGGTCCGGGGCCGCCGGTGGCCGATGCCGTCCCGGCCGCAGGGGGTCCGAGCCGGCCGCGCCGAAGCGGCGCACGTCGACCCGGAAGCCGGCCGCGAAGGCGGGCCAGGCGGCCGAGCCGGCGGCGCGAAGGCGCCGAGCCGGCCGCTCCCAAGCGGCGCACGCACGACCCGCAAGAAGGCCGAACCGTCCGAGGCCTAGCCGGCCGGCGCGCCCGGATCGTCGGTCCGTGGTCATGACGTCGAGCGCGGTCCGGCGATGCGGGGCTCGGTCCGCGCTGGGTGACCCGCGGCCAGGCGGCGGCCCTCGACGCCGTCGCCCGAATGGTCGCGGGTCCGCGCGCCCCACGCGGTCCTGCTCGTGGGCCCACCGGCCGTCGGCAAGACGACGCTGGCCGGTGACCTGGCGGCGGCGCTGCTGTGCACGGCCCCTGACCGCGGCGGACCCGGCCCTGCCGGGCCTGCCGGGCATGCCGGCTCGTCGCCGCCGGTAACCACCCCGACCTCCACCGGCTGGCCCCGGAGGGGCCGGGCGGCCAGGTCGTCATCGGCGACTCGCGCGAGGCCCGCGCTCCGCGCGGCGTCCGCGACCTCCTGCGCGAGCTCGCCCTGCTGCCCGTCGAGGGCGGCGCCCGGGTGGCGATCATCGAGGGCGCGGCGCACATGAACGAGGACGCCCAGAACGCCCTGCTCAAGACCCTCGAGGAGCCGCCGCCCGGGGTGACCATCGTCCTGTGCGTCGACCGCGAGGAGCTGCTCCTGCCGACCGTCCGATCGCGCTGCTCGAGGATCCGGCTGGGACCGACCGGGCCGCGCGAGATCGAGGCGCTCCTCGGCGAGCTCGGCCTGGCCGACGCGCCGACCGCGGGCCGACTGGCCACGCCTGGCCGGCGGACGACCCGGCGCCGCGGTCGCGTACGCCCGGGCGCCCGAGGCCGTCGCGATCCGCGACGAGATCGCCCGAACGCTGCTCGACCTCCTGGCGGTCGGCCGCGCCCGGCGGTTGGCGGCGGGCCGCGACCTGCTCGGGCGTGCCCGCGATCTCAGCGACGCGCTCGACGGTGCCCTGCCGGCGGCTCTGGATGGGGCGGTCGGCGCGACGCACCGGAGCAGATCGACGAGCGAACCGGGCCCGGCCAGGCTTGCCCCGGCCGTCCGCCGGCGGGCCGCCCGTCAGCTGCTGACCGTCTGGCGTGACGTCGCCCGGGACCTGGCGGTGGTCGGTCTGGTCGGGCCGCGGATGATCCACGACCCGACGCTCCTCGAAGAGCTCGGTCGGCCGCCTCCGCTGGCGTCGCTCCGGGATCGGTCGTCGCGTTCCTCGAGCGGCTCGACGGGATCGCCGAGGGCGTCGCCGGCAACGTCAGCCCCGAGCTGGCGGTCGACGTGGCGATCCTGGCCTGGCCACGAGCGGGCGTCCGCGGCCGCATGACCGGACCCACACCCGGCGAGGCGCCTCCAGCCGGGTCGAGGTCGTCGTACGCGGGCTGCGTCCAGGGCGTCGGCTACCGGATGTTCGTCGCTCGAGTGGCCGCCGGGCACGGCATCACGGGCTGGGTCGCCAACGAGCCGGACGGTGCGGTCCGCTGCGTCGCCCAGGCTCCCAGGCACGTCCTCGAGGCGTTCACCCGCGAGCTTGCGGCCGGGCCGCCGGGAGCGGTCGTCGACCGAGTCGAGGTGACCTGGTCGGAGGCACTCGACGGCTTCGACCGATTCGCGATACGGTCCGGGTGGCATGGAGGCGATTGACCGGGGCACGCTCGAGGCGATCCACCTCGCAGACCGCGAGGGCGGGCCGATGCGCGCGGTCGACTCGGTCGAGGCGATCGCCGGCGTCGGGCTGACCGGCGATCGGTACGCGATCCCGCTCGACCAGCAGGACCCGACCGATGGCGAGGTCCGCGAGGTCACGCTGGTCGAAGCCGAACAGATCGAATGGCTGGCAGCCGAGACCGGCATCCGGCTCTCGCCTGGCGCGACGAGGCGGAACCTGACGACGAGGGGCGTTCGGCTCAACGACCTCGTGGGCCGGACGTTCCGGGTCGGCTCGGTCCGGATCCAGGGCGTCGAGCTGTGCGAGCCGTGCGCCCACATGCAGGAGCTCGTCGGCCAGCCGGTGCTCCGCCCGCTGGTCCATCAGGGCCGGGTTGCGCGCCCGCCTGCTCGACGATGGCGAGCTCCGGGTCGGCGACGCGATCGAGGTCGATCCGGTCTGACCCGGGCAGCCGGCTCGTTCTGAGCGGCGCGCATCTCCGACCGGGCTCAGGGAAGCCCGGACGAGCAGCCCGCCGTCGATCGCCGTGAACGTCCCGGTCTGGTAGCCCGCCGGCTCCGAGCAGAGATAGGCGACGTACGCGGCCAGCTCCTCCGGCCGCCCATAGCGGCCGGCTGGGATCGACGCCAGGTGCGCCGCCCGGACCGCCTCGAGCGACTCGCCGGTCCGCTCCGCGCGGCCGCGATCGAGGCTGTCGATCCGTGGCGTCTGGAGCCGGCCGGGCAGGACCCCGTTGACCGTGACCCCATCGGCGGCGACGGCCCGGGCGGTCGTCTTCAGCCAGGCCGCGAGGGCGCCCCGGGCCGCATTCGAGTAGACGAGGTCGGCGATGGGCTGGCGGACGCCCGACGACAGGATCCCGACGACCCGACCCCAGCCCCGGGCGCGCATTCCCGGCAGGAGGGCGGTCGCCAGCTCGATCGGGGTGATCGACAGCAGCTGGAAGGCCTGCTGCCAGCCAGCCGCGTCGGTCGCGGTCGGGTCGACCGTCGGCGGCCCGCCGGCATTGAGCACGACGATGTCGATCGTGCCGAGCGCGGCCAGCGCCTCGGCGGCGATCCGCGCTCCCGTGCCCGGCTGCCCGGCATCGCCCTCGAGGACGACGACCTCGGTTCCGTGCTGCTCGCGGATCTCGGCGCGCCACCGCGTCGAGCCCGGCCCGCCCGCGCGACCAGATCGCCAGGCGGCAACCCTCGGCCGCGAGCGCCACGGCCGACGCGCGACCCAGTCCCGACGACGCACCGCCGACGAGCGCCGTCCGTCCGGCCAACCCGAGGTCCATGGCACTCCTCCGTCGTCGGGCGGTCAGGCCGCCGGCTGGTATGGCGTCGATCGACGGGACGATGGCGAGCCGGCCGAGGACCGCGTCGAGGCCGGCCAGCGTCGGGCGCGTCGAGCGGACCGCCGAGGCCGCGCGTCCCGCCGTGGGCGAGCGCCCCGCGCCGGCGCAGGACCTCCTTGCGGATCGCCAGCCCGACGATCGGCTGGGCCTCGTACGCCAGGAGCGGCAGGTACCGATCGAACAGTCGCCCCGCGACGTCGGCGTCGCCGGCCTCGTGCGCCAGCCGGATCGCCCTGAGCACTTCGGGGAAGGCGAACCCGGTCATCGTCCCGCAGGCGCCCCGTTCGAGCTCCCACAGCGCCGCCGCGCCGCCGAGCCCGCCGAAGACGGCGAGGCCCGGGTCGGCGGCCAGGAGGCGGCCGATCTTCGGCGGCGTCGGCGGGTCCTCGAGCTTGACGGTCCGGGCGCCGGACGCGGCCAGGCACGCCTACGAGGATGCTGACCGGAACGGTCACCCCGGTTGCGGCCGGCTCGTCCTGGACGATCAGCGGAAGGCCGGCCCCGGCCCCGACCGCCCGGTAGAAGTCCGGCAGGAGATCCACGTTCCGGAGGAGCGTCGGCGCGGCGACCATCGCCGCGACTGCGCCGAGGCGCCGGGCCTGGTCGGCCAGGGCGACCGCGCGGGCGACGGTCGGGCCGGAGCACCCGACGGCGATCGGGACTCGTCCGGCGGCGGCGTCGAAGATCGTTGCGAGCGCGACCCCACGCTCGTCGGCCGACAGGCTGCCGGGCTCGGCCATGACCCCCATCGCGGTCAGGCCGTCCACCCCCCAGTCGATCGCGGCCTCCGTGAGCCGGGCGAGCGACCCGGTGTCCAGCGCGCCTCCCACGTCAAACGGCGTAGGCAGGATGTACCAGGTGCCGCGCAGCCCGGAGCCGGCCGGCGCGGGGCTCCGGGGTGTCGTAGTCATCGTCGGCAATGGTGCCACGGGCGGGTCGGCCGGCGGGCCGAGCAGCCGGAACCGGTGACCCGAACGTCAGACGGAACCATCGGGACGTGTCGGTCATGCCCATCCGAGCTCGGCGCGCGCATCGTGCAGGCGATGGGAACGGACCCCGTGCTCGCCGAGTACCTGCCGGTCCTGTACCGCGTGGCCCTCGATGCGATCGACGAGCTGGCCAGGCAGGGTGGACGGACCGAGGCCGCCCGGCTCCGGCGTCGCCGCCGGCCGTGCCTACAGCCGCGCCTGGGACGACCGCTGCCGGCGCTCGCTCGAGGAGGCGATCGTCGGCGCCCATGTGGCGGCCGGCCGGACCCCGCCGCCGCTGCCGTTGCCCGGGTTCGCCGTCGGCGGCGGCTGACACAGCCGGGTTCGGCCGCTCCCGACGGGCCGTCCCGAACCGGCTTCGGCTAGGCTGGCGCGCATGGCTCCGCCCGTCGTCCTCCGCGACCTCGTCGACCGTGCCATCGTCGCCGAGCGCGCGCTGGCCGACCT
Source organism: uncultured Chloroflexia bacterium (assembly GCA_963837825.1). GTDB lineage: Bacteria > Chloroflexota > Limnocylindria > Limnocylindrales > CSP1-4 > Chersky-267. The sequence continues at coordinate 26,220 of CAWIOR010000009.1, read as the reverse complement.
CGGCGAGACGATCGACGACGAGTGGTCCTACGTCAACGATCTCGACGCCGCGTGGGCGGCCCGGCTGGCCGAGTTCGCGGCCGGGCGTCCCGACGAGCCCGTCGATCCGACCGTCGTCGAGGCCGTCGATGAGGCGATCGCCGAGACCGAGGCGATCGACGACCCGCACCGCGCGATCGACTGGCTGTCGACCTTCCCGCAGGTCGTCCTGCTCGCCCTCGGCGAGCCGGGCTGAACCGGCGATGCGGTTCCAGGACGCCGCCAGGGACGGACGGGCCGTGGTCTACGCGGCGATCCAGGCCGACCCGCTCGTGGCCCGCGCCGCCGCCGCGCTGGCCGATGCCGGGCGGGCCGAGCGTGTCCTCGCCCGAGCCGTGATGAACGGCGAGCGGACCGATCCGGCCGCCTGGCGGAGGATGTTCCCGAGCCTGTTCGGACCGGCGGCGGCACGAGCGCCAACGCGACCGGGCCGAAGCAATCCTCGCCCTGTCGCTTGAGGTCGCCGACCGTGGCGAGCAGGTCCGGAGCCAGGTCCGCGGAGCGATCGTCGAGGCGCTCACCGCAGCCCTGCTGGCCCGGCGCGGATCGGCCGTCGCGGCCGCCGGTCCGACGCGAGCGGCGAATCCTGTTCGACGGCGTGCCGGCCGAGATCCATCCGTATGACGTCACCGTCGAGCTCGCCGGGCGGGCCGAGGCGTGGGACTGCAAATGGGGCGCGCGCGGGATCGGCCCGGACGTGCTCCATCAGCTCGACGACGCGCGGAGCCATGCGGCCGACGAGGACGAGCGACTGCGTGGCCGGGCTGGTCGTGTTCGATGCCGAGCGCTCGTGCCGGGTCCGCCTCGAGCGCCAGACCGCGCCGCAGGCCGGCACCCGGCTGGTGGCGATCGAGACGCTGGACGACCTGGCCGACGCCGGTCGAGGGCGCGATCTGATGGCCCGATCGGCCGAACGAGGCCGAACGGCGAGCGAGCCTCCCGTATCGGGTCCGGTTCGACGAGGCGACCCCGGCCGGCAGCATCCGGACGTCGGTCCTCCTCCGCTACGCGGCCGACCTGGCCGCGGTCCACTCGGATCGGCGAGGGTTCGGTCGGGCCTGGTACCAGGAACGGGGCCTGGCCTGGCTGGTCCGGGGCGTGGAGCTGGAGGTGCTCGGCCGGGTGGCCTACGGCGAGGAGCTCGTCGGGACGACCGAGGCGGTCGCCGCCCGGAAGGTGATCGCCCGCCGCCGGACCGAGTTCCGGACGAGCGCCGGCGAGCTCGCGGCGCGTCTGATCGTCGACTGGGCGCTGACCTCGGCCGACGGTGCCCCGACCCGGATCCCGCCGATCTTCGCGGCGGTGTTCACGATGCCCGAGCAGACGTTCGCCCCGATCCGGGTCCGCGCGATCGCCGGCCGACGGGATCGCCGACCAGCCGCGCTCGAGCTCGAGGTCCGGCCGCAGGAGCTGGACCCGATGGGCCATGTCAACAACGCCGTCTACCTCGACTGGGCGGAGGAGGCGATGCGTGCGGCCGGCGGCGCGGACGGCGCCGCCGCGATCGACGCGGTTCCCCGACGCTGGCGGCTCGAGTACCTCGGCGCGGCCGCGGCCCGGGCGCGGGTCCGGGCGATCGCCTGGCCGGCCGGCGGACGGCTGGTCGTGCCGGATCGTCGACGCCGGAACCGGCGAGCCGTACCTCGGGGCCCGCCTGGAGGCCTGACGCGCACCGGCGCCCCGGCAGCGGTCCCGGGCGTCGGCCCCGGACGGCCCGGTGCCAGCTGTCATCGCGCGACCGCACCGGACCCCACCGGCCCGCACCGGACCCGGACGACGGTCCTCCCCGCTGGCCGGGACGTGCGTCCGCGCACCGCCCCGGACCGCGGCCGGTACCACCCGGTCACCCCTGAAGGCGGGGACCATCGCGCTATGGCTGCGTCCGGAGGCGCGCCGCGACGATTGCCCCGAGTCCGATCGAATCCGCGCCCCGGCCCACGGGTCGCGTCCACCTTCGTGCACCTTGTGGGAGTGTCCGGGGCCAGGTGACGATCACAGCAGCGACGGACTCGCCCTGGCGATCCTCGCGGTCGCCCTGATCGGCGCCCTCGTCGGGACGGCCGGCTACGCGGCCACGTCGGCCGCCGCCAGATGCGCCGGATCCTCGAGCTGACCGATCGACTCGCCACCGCGCACCGACCTGACCGCGACGGTCGATACCGGCAGGTCGACGACGCCCGCCTGCGGGCCGGCTTCGGCCGCCTCGCCGAGCGGATGGGCGAGGCCTGGACGCTGGCGACGATCGACCTGCTGACCGGCGTCCTCAACCGCCAGGCCCTGCTCGCCCGGCTCGACGACGAGCTCGACCGGGCCGCCCGCTACAGCGACCGTGCTCGATCATCCTGGTCGACCTCGACCACTTCAAGCGGATCAACGACACGCACGGCCACGTGGCCGGCGACCCCGTCCTGCGCGAGGTCGCCGAGGTCCTCACGGCAACGTCCGCAGCGTCGACCTCGTCGGGCGCTACGGCGGCGAGGAGTTCATGGTCGTCCTGCCCGAGACCGACGTCGACGCGGCCGCCTCCAGCGCCGAGAAGCTCCGCCGGCTCGTCGGCTCGCGCCAGGTCCGCCTCGAGGACGGCCACGTCCTGACCGTGACCCTGTGCGCCGGCGTCGCCGGTGGCCTCGGCCAGCACCTCCAGCTCGATGCGCTCGTCCGTGACGCCGACGCCGCCCTCTACACGCGCCAAGGCCCTCGGCCGCGACCAGGTCTACGTCTTCCACGAGATCGAGGACGACAGCCTCATCCGGCGGGCGGCCATCGCCCCGCAGGCGCGCGAGCGGGCGGTCGAGGTCGGTCGGGCGGCGATGGGCGCCGCGACCGCGAGCCTCACCGCGGCGCTCGACGGCCCGCCGGCCTGGGCGGGCAAGCCGTCGTCGATGATCGCCGAGATGGCGGTCAGCCTGGCCCGGGCCCTCGGCCTGCCGAACGGCGAGCTCGAGCGGATCCGACGGCGAGCCTCCTCCACGACCTGGGCAAGCTGGCCATCCCGGACGAGATCCTGACCAAGCCGGGCGAGCTGACCGAGCCCGAGTGGCGGGTCGTCGCCGAGCATCCCAAGATCGGCCAGGTCGTCCTCGAGCAGGCCGGCGCCCTGCGCGACGCGGCGACGATCGTCCTCCACCACCACGAGTGGTTCGACGGCCGCGGCTATCCGCACGGCCTGTCCGGCCAGGAGATCCCGGTCGGCGCGCGGATCGTGGCGATCGCCGACGCCTACGAGGCGATGGTCGCCGGTCGGCCGTACCGCCGCGCGATCAACCACGACCAGGCGATCGCCGAGCTCCGTCGCCATGCCGGCATCCAGTTCGACCCGGAGATCGTCCGCCTGTTCAGCATCCTGTTCGCCGACGGAGTCCCGTGGAAGCCCGACGGGCACGGCTTCGCCCACGCCCACCCGCACGCCGGCGACGAGCGCTCGCACGCCCAGATCCACGACGACCTCCACGACCGCCGTCGCCTGGCCATCCCGGCCGACGGCACCGAGGTGACGATCAACGGCGGTGGGTTCGACGTTCCGACCGGGACGAACGGCTGACGAGGATGACCCGGCACTCCTTTCGGACCCTCGCTTCGAGGTGTGCTGGCCCGGATGATCCGCCGCGGCCCTCGGCCGGCTGCCCGGGACGGGATTGCCCCGCCCGCACCCGATCTTCGTCTGCCCGAGCAGCGCCTGCGCGATGCGTCCGAGCGGTACGGCCGCTTCCTGGCGGGTGACGGATCGGTCCATCGAGGGACCGGTGCCCGCGCGGCCGGCGTCAGGACGGTCAGCCCGACCGCCCCGTCTGATGCGGGGGCACCTGCCTGGGTGCGCCGCCTCGGCGAGCCCGGGGGCGTGCCGGCCGGCTCGGTCGAGACGGATTCCGCGGACCCGAGCGCCGCCCAGCCGTCCGACGCCCAGCCGTCCGGGGCCGCCCGGCGCCCACGCCGCGGGGTCTGATCGCCGCGCCGGGCGCGGGAGCTGCCGCCCGGCGATCCAAGTGCCAGACCGATACTGGTCGCCATGGCCAGTCTCGAGGACCGGGTCCGGGCGTGGTCGGTACCGTCGGCAGCGTCTGGGTGGCGCTGCCGCTGACGTCTCGTCGGCTCTCCGCGACGTGATCGCCATCTACTCGACGCAGCCGAGCGCGATTCTCAGCCTCGCGGCGCGCGCGGAAGCCCTGAAGAAAGAGGACTACAGGCAGTTCGACGGCGATCGATCCGCGATCCGATTGCCGGCGATGCGGTTGTCCGGGCACCTCGTCCCGACCGCCAGCGCCGAGCGGGTCTTCGCGGCCTGTCGTCGACCGCTCGAGCCGCTCGCCTGGATGTGGCGGGGGATCGGTCTGACCGATGCCGAGTACGCGGCCGTGAGGGCGGGGATCCTGGCGGTCGCCGACGAGCCGTTCACGGTGAGCAGGTTGCGGGCGAGGCTGACGCCCAACGTCCAGGCGCTCGTCGGCCGTGATCCTCAGGCCGCGACCCTGCTCGTCCGGGCGCTCCGCTCGGAGGGGCTGCTGCTCGCGCTCGCGCCGGACGGCATCCGCTCGAACGCCTATGCCTACGTCTCGACGGTCGCCTGGCTCGGCGCTCCGCTCGCCACGCTCGACCCCGACGAGGCGCTCGCCTGGCTCGCCGGCGAGTATCTGCGAGCGTTCGGCCCCGCGCGGGTCGACGACTTCCGGTGGTGGGCCGGCACGACCCCAGAACGGGCGCGGACCGCGCTCGCCCGCCTGACGACCGACGAGCTGGCCCCTGGCCTGCTGCTGCCGAGCGCCGACCGCTCCGCCTTCGAGGCGCTGGAGCCGCTTGACGGCGCGGCGGTCGACCTCCTTCCGCTGTGGGACGTGTACACGATGGGCTACGCCCCGGACGGTCGAGACCGCATCGTCCGTGCAGAGCACCTGGACCGGGCCTACACCGGCGGCGATGGCCGGGGGCTCGTCCTCCGGGGTGGATTGGCGGTCGCCGCCTGGGGCCTGCGCTTCGCGGGCCGCCGGATGGAGGTCCGACTCGACCCGTTCGAGTCCCCGACCCCGGAGTTGCGGCGCGATCGAGGAGCACCTCGAGCGAGCCGCGGCGCTGCTCGACGCGGCGGACATCGTCGTGATTGAAGGATCGATGCGCGGCCGGACCGGCTGGGGTTGACCCGCCGCCGCTAGACGGTGTTCTCCGCGCCGCGCCGGCGGATCAGCTCGTCGACCCACTCGCGGAGGCGGTCGAGGTGCTCGGCGTAGTGCTCGACCGCGGACTTCCGGATCCACCATGCCGCCTCGTCGGTCGGCTCTCGCAGCTCGGCCCAGGCCTGGAGCATCCGGGTTCGGCCGGCGTTCGCCTGGATCGAGGCGACCTCCCATGGCTGGTCCCGCATCGCTGTGAGGAAGGCGGCGTTCAGCGCGTCGATGTCGACGTGGTGGCCCTCATAGGTATGGGCGTGCATCCGCTCGAGCTGGACCTCGGCCTCGGCCAGCCAGGTCCCAAGGTGCGCCACGACGTCGCGCACCGACCAGTCCGGATCGGAGTAGTAACCGGGCACGAGGCACTCGTCCGGGGTGAGCGACCGGACGAGGTCGGCCAGCTCGTACCAGGCGACCCGCTCGGCCTCGATCTCGGCCGAGTAGGGGTAGCCAGGATCGACCACGGACGGGTCGCCAATCGTGTCGGGTCTCGGCGGATTCATTCGTGATCCCTCCAGGCGAGCACCGATCATCGTAGCGTCCCCTGGCGAACGGTTCGACCTTGACGCTCGTCGGCGCGCACGACTATCCTGCGCGGACCCGCAGCCGGAATGGTAGCGATAAGCGTTATCGATAAGCCTGCGGACGGAGGCCGTCGTGAGCGCATTTCCGAACTTCGAGCTGACCGGCCAGGTGGCGCTCGTCGACCGGAGCCGCTCGGGGCCTCGGCCGGGCGATCTCGCTGGCGCTGGCCAACGCGGGCGCGGACATCGCGCTCGGCCTGCGCGACCCCGGGACCGGCGCCGACCTTGTCGACGAGATCCGGGCGATGGGCCGACGGGCGCTGGCCCTACCCATGGACGTGCGCGACCTCGACCAGGTCCGCGCGGCGATCGATTCGACCGTGGCCCATGCTACGGGCGCCTCGACCTCCTCGTCAACAACGCGGGTCTCGGGCCGAGCGCCCCGGCCGAGTCCGTCAACGAGGCGGACTTCGACCTGACCGTCGACGTCAACGTCAAGGGCCTGTTCTTCGCCAGCCAGGCTGCCGGTCGGCTGATGATCGCGCAGGGCTCGGGCAGGATCATCAACCTGAGCTCGCAGGCCGGGTTCGTGGCCCTTCCGACGGAGTCGGTCTACTGCATGACGAAGGCGGCGGTCGCCCACCTCACGAAGTGCCTGGCGGTCGAGTGGGGTCGCACGGGATCACGGTCAATGCCGTCGCGCCGACCTTCATCCGGACCCCGGGCACCGACGCCGACCTGGCAGACCCGGCCTTCCGCGCCGACGTCGAGGAGCGCATCGCCGGCTCTCCATCGGATCGGCGAGCCGATGGACGTCGCCGGCGCGGTGGTGTTCCTGGCGTCTCCGGCCGCCTCGCTCGATGACCGGTACGACCCTGCTCGTCGACGGCGGTTGGACCGCCCGCTAGCTGGGCGCCAGGCCGGGCGGCTCAGGCCTTCGCCGCCCCGGTCTCGAGCAGACCGACGGCCGCCGCGTCGTCGGCCATCGACTCGAGCACGCCCGGGCTCGGCTGACCGCCGCGAAACCCTGGAGGATCAGCCGGCTCGATCCCGAGGCTCTCGAACTCGCGCATCCGATCGCGTCGCTCCTGCCCGGCGCGACGTCGGCCGGTCGCCCCCAGACGTACACCGAGACGCGGAGCGACGCCGGGATCGCGCCCGATCTCGGTGCAGCGTTCGGCGATGACGGGCAGAGCCGCCTCCACCTCGTCCGGCATCAGCGCGTCGAGGTTGAGCTCGTCGGCGAACCGCGCCGCGAGGCGCCAGGTCACCTTCGGACCGTTTCCGCCGACGATGATCGGGATCCGCGGGACCTGGAGCCCCTTCGGTTCATGGATCGCGTCGTGCACGCTGGCGTGGCGGCCCTCGTAGGTGGCTCGTCCCGGGCCCAGCATCCGGCTGATGATCTCGAGGTGATCGGCCAGGATGGCCAGTCGCTCGGGCGCGCTCGGGGAACCCGTACCCGTAGGCGAGCCACTCGTCCTCCTTCCAGCCGGCCCCGATCCCGAGCTCGGCCCGACCGCCGCTGACGACGTCGAGCGTCGAGATCATCTTGGCCGTGAGCGCCGCATTCCGGTAGGCGGCGGCCAGGACGAGATGGCCCGAGGCGCACCCGGCTGGTGGCCATGGCCAGGCCCGCCATCTCGACGAACGGCTCGAAGATCGGCGCGTCGATCAACGGTGGATCGACCTGGAAATGGTCGTTGACCCAGATCGACTCGAAGCCGAGCGCCTCGGCTTCGCGGGCGGAATCGACCGTCCGTTCCCAGGCCGTCGCGCGCGTCGAGACCGAGGTACTCGCGATCACAACCCTGCGCCAGGCTTATCCCGAGCTTCACGTCGTCACCCCTCCGGATCCCAACCCCGTAGGCCTCGTCGACCCGCTCCCGGATCCTGCCGATGAACGCTTCGTCGATGGGCACGGCGTCGACGACCGAGAACCACAGTCCGGCCGATCGGACGTAGGCGGGCAGGGTCCGGATCGCCTCGGCGACGTCGTCCCAGGTCACGCCCATCGCCTCGGGCCGGATGTCGACGCCCGCTCGCAGGAGCGCCTGGAGCATCCGCTCAGGCTCGTTCTCCTGGAGCGCCGACCCGATGACGATGCCCGAGGCCGACCGGCTGGCCGTGGATGAAGTGGCGCCCGGTAAGCCGCTCGAGGTTGTAGAAGAAGAAGTGATCGACACCCTCGATGTGGCGCGGGTTCCAGCCCGAGTCGTGGAACGTCGCCCCGCCCCAGCGGTGGGCGTTCATCAGGGTCCGGATCCCGACCTCGTTGACGGCGCGGATGTCGTCAAGGTGGTCGAGGACGCTGTCGAGCCGCAGCGCGAGCGGCAGCGACGAGCGCTTCGTCATACGGCCAGCGGGGCCTCCTCGCGCCCGAGGTCGCGGGCCAGGCGCCAGTCGTAGTGGGCCGTGTGGTAGCACAGGACATCCCCGATCCCGCTCCGGTTCAGCTGGCGAGGCGCCGAGGCGATCACGTCGAAGTCGACATAGACGGCCTCCGGCACCGCCCAACCGAGGTAGCGCACGACGCCGCCCCCGGTCCGGATCCCGGCCCGATGGCCGAATGGGGCGTTCACCGTCATCGCGGTCGGGACCTGGAACAGCGCGGAGATCCCGCGTCCAGGCGAAGAACTTGGCAACGTCGATCGCCTGGCCACCGCCGAGGCCGATCACGGCTGCACTCGCCGGCAGCCCCTCGATCTCTCGGAGCAGCTCGTCCAGATCGAGGGTCCGGACGAGATGGACCCCGGCCAGGCCATCGTCGAATCGGCCTTCGAACCGCGGCCAGAGATCGGCCATCGTGACGACGAGGTACGGCCGAGGGACGAAGTTCACCAGCTCCTCGACGAGCCCTCGTCCGTAGACGGTCAGGAACTCTCGGCCGGTCGATCCTTCCATGGGTCTAGCCGACGTCCTCGCTGAGCGGCCGGTCGACTCGCGGACACCAGCGTCGGCTGCACGACGATGTCCTCGATCTCGTCGGCCGCCCGATCGTGCTCGATCATGTCGAGCAGCAGGGTCGCCGCCGTTCGTCCCATCTCGACACCTGATTGGCTGACCGTGGTGAGCGGCGGGATCGTGAAGGCGGCGATGTCGATGTTGTCGAACCCGACGATCGACAGCCGGTCCGGGATCACGACGGCGGCCTGGTAGGCCGCCTGCATCAGGCCGATCGCGATGGTGTCGGAGGTCGCGAAGATGGCCGATGGGGCGTCCGCACTGTCCGGCTCGGCGAACAGCTCGCGACCGAGACGGTAGCCGGCTCCGGGTCCGGCTGCGTCGTCCTGATACGACGCGATCGATCCGCGGCCTCGACCCCGGTCGGCCATGAACCACTCGTACAGCTCCGCCCGCTGGCGCTGATCCGCCGTGCCGGGGTCGAAGACGCAGACGATCCGCCGGTGCCCCAGCTCCCAGAGGTGGTTGAGCGCCAGCATCGTGCCCTTGGCGCTGTCGCCGTAGACGCCCGGAAACGACAGATCGCTTGATCCGATCCGACACGCCGATGACGAAGCGATGCTGGGACGTGAGGTCCGCCAACGCCTCGTCGCCGCCGGCCAGGTCGCCGAGGATCAGGATGCCGTCGGCGTGAGAGCGCTCGAACATCGATCCGTACGTCAGGGCCACGTCGGGCCGGTAGTCCACGTGACCCAGGAAGAGGCGGTAATCGCGAGACCGCGTGACCTCGTTGACCCCCTGGAGGACCTGGATGTGGAACGGATCCGAGACGTCGCGGGCGATCACCCCGATCAGCGAGCTGCGGCTCCCGCGCAGGCCCCGGGCCGAGGAGGTTCGGCTTGTAGCCGAGCTCTGCTGCCGACGGTCAGCACACGCTGCCGGTCTCATCCCGGATCGGGCACGCCGGACTCGCGCCCGTGCAGGATGCGCGACTCGGTCGTGATTGACACCCCGGAGCGTCCCGCGACGTCGCGCAGGGTCACCGACGTGAAGCGTCGCCCGCGTGCTCATCGGCCCGCTCGCCTCGGGTCGCGGAGGATCGACGTCAGGTATGACCCAGGTCCCTTCGACTGTCGGAATGCCCCTTGACTGGTCCGGCCGGCAGAGTATCCTGCGGGTCGGTGACATCGTCAAGCCTACGTTAAGCCTTGCCGGCCCGAGCGTGAGGCGCGGCCGTCTCGCGCCGTCATGATCGGCACTCGCCGGTCGGACACGCGGGGCAGTACTAGAACCCGTCGCGGCGTCCGCATCGAGGAGGAGGAGGACGTCCCGGTGAATGGATCCAGCATGGTCCGACGATCGAGGCTTGTCGTCCCGATCGTCATCTTCGGCCTGGTCGCGGCCGCCTGCAGCAGCAGCGCAGCTACGACCGCACCAACGCCGCGCCGCGACGACCGCCCCGACGGCGAGCGCCCCAGCGAGCGCGCCCGCCAGCGCCGCCGCGGCGACGGTCCACGTCTCCGATCGTCAACAAGGACATGACCGACCGGACGAGATCAAGGCGGCGATCGAGGCGGAGGGCAGCCTCATCGTCGGCAACTGGACGTACGCGGCCAACGCCGAGCTCGTCAAGCAGTTCCAGAAGTACGTGAAGGACACCTACGGCGAGGACATCAAGCTGAACTACGTCGGCACGCAGGCGCCGAGCGAGTACCTCACCAAGCTGGCCGCCGCGCAGCAAGGCCGGCAACCCGGCGCCGTACGACGTCATCGCCGTCGAGGAGAACTACTGGTACGACGCGATCGCAGCTGGCCTGGTCGACAGCTTCCTGCCGTCCGGGCTGGTCCCGAACCAGAAGCTCGTCCTCGACGCGTTCCAGCACGTCCCGACCTCGATCGCCTTCCAGTCGACCGCCTTCCCGGGCGTCGTCTACAACAAGACGAACGCGCCCTGGCTCAAGTCGCTCAAGGACCTGGCCGACCCGCGCCTCAAGGGCAAGGTCACCCTGCCCGCGCCCGGGCGACATCACGGCCGGCGGGTTCCTGCTCGGCCTCGCCGCCGAGCTGGGCAAGGACTACAAGGACCCGGCCCAGATGAAGGAGGTCGTCGACTGGGTGGTCGACCAACATCGGCCCGAACGTCGTGAAGTACACGACCGACCAGCCGACGCTGCAGAAGCTGTTCGAGTCCGGCGCCGTCGACGCCGTCGGCTTCTGGAACAGCCTCGCCCGCCTCGAGTACCTCGGCGGCCATCACGGACGCCGCCCTGCTCGTCCCGACGACGATCTATCCGGCGAACGGCTATCTGTGGATCCCGAAGAAGGCGGCCGCACCCGGTGCTGGCCCAGATCTTCATCAACTGGCGCCTCAGCCAAGGACGTCCAGTTCCCGAACGCCTGGCCGATCGACCACGGCCAGTGGAGCGAGCTCAGCGAAGGGCTTCCTCGGTCCGGACTACGTCGACCAGGTGCCCGACTGGTTCAAGGCCGACTACTTCACCTACTACCCGACCCTCGACCAGATCAAGACGCTCGTTCAAGCCGATCGACTGGAAGGCCTACAACGCGAGCGCGAAGGTCTTCCAGGACTACTACAAGCAGAAGATCGGACAGTAGGATCCGAGCGATCCGCGGCCCCCTTCCGGTCGCCTCGCGCGGCCGGACGAGGGGGCCCAGTCCGCTCGAGACGGCCCGTACATGACCGCTGACCAGCCGGCTGGCGCCATCGGCCAGCCGGTCACGACGTCACGGCGCCGTCTCGCCCGAGCCCGACGGCGCGGAGCGGTCGTCGCGCCTTCGGACGGCCGCGTTCCTGGCGCCGGCTGCCGTGCTGGCCGCTCCTGCTGCTGTACTGCCCGCTCGTGTTCATCGTCCAGATGAGCTTCACCGAAGGCGGCTCGTTCCTGTCGCCGGCCGGGTCCGGTGTACACGCTCGAGAACTACGCGGCGATGGTCGACGCGCTACCTGCCGAACCTCCTCGATCACGATCCAGCTGGCGGCGCTGGCGATGATCGTGGACCTGGTCTTCGGCTTCCCGTTCGCCTACATCCTGGTTCGCCGGGTCCGCTACCGGGACCTCGTCCGGGCCCTCATGGTGTTCCCGATGTTCGGGGCGCTCTACGTCGCGTTCGGGATGAGCTTCATCCTGCTGCCCGGCGGTCCGCTCGACCCGCTGCTCTCGAGCGCTCGGCATCTCCGAGCACGGCCCTCCTGTTCAGCCTGCCGGCGGTCGTCTTCGCGATGTCCATCTTCACGTTCCCGTTCATGGTCATGAGCATCGGGACGGCGCTGAGCAACGTCGATCCGACCCTCGAGGAGGCCGCGGCTTGCCTCGGCGCGCGACCGTGGCAGACGTTCTGGCGGGTCGTCCTGCCGCTGACCCGGGCCGGGGTCGTCGCCGGTGCGCTGATGGTCTTCGGCTGGAGCATCGGCGCGTTCGCCGAGCCGCTGCTGCTCGGCTCGGTCAACGAGCAGCGGTCGCTCGCCCTGGACGCTCTACCAGAGCGGCGTCGTCCAGAACAACTACGGCCTCGCCTCGACGATGGGCGTCGTGCTGATGGTCCTCGCCTTCGTGGTGACCTACTTCTCGCTGCGCTACTCGCGCGGAGCGCTCGTCGAATGACGCGACCAGTACCGCCCGCCGGCCCGGCGCCCGCTCGTAACGCGCCGGCGGCTGACCGCGGTCGTCAGCCACGGCTACATCTGGTTCTGCCTGGTCCTGTTCGTGCATGCCGTTCATCGCGCTGCTGATCCAGTCGCTTGGCGACCGCGGCGGCACGGCCGGCCTCGCCAACTACGCCGACGCCCTCGACAGCTTCGGCGACAACCTCTTCTGGAGCTTCAAGGTCACCGGCCTGACCCTGCTCATCGATCTCGCGGTCGTGCCTGCCGGCCGCCTACGCCCTCGTTCGCTACCCGGTCCGCGGCAAGCGGCTGATCTTCTCGCTGCTCCAGCTCCCGCTCTACGTCCCGGGCGCGGTCATCGGCCTGTCGCTCCTGCTGACCTACACGTTCGTCTACCGCGATCGAGTCGATGTGGGGGCTCGTGCTCGCCATGGCGGTCGGCTCGTTCCCGCTGATGCTGACGCCGATCGTGGTGGCGATGAAGGACCTGCCGCTCGTCTTCGAGGAGGCGGCCGCAGTGCCTCGGGGCGACGCAAGTGGCAGACCTACCGCAAGATCGTGTTCCCGCTCATCGGGCCGGGCGTGTCGGCCGGGCTCCTGCTCGTGCTTCATCATCGTGTTCAACGAGTACCTGGTGACGCTGTTCGTCCATCCGCCGGACCTCGAGACCGCGCCGCTGCGCGTGTTCAACCTCGTCCGGACGAACGGGCTCGCTCCGATCGACCGCGGCGCTGGCCGTGACGATGCAGCTGATCTCGTTCGCCGCGGTGCATCGTCGTTCTTCCGGATCTTCGGCACGCCGCCACTTCAAGGGCACCTACATCCTCTGAATGAGCCGACCGTCATGCTCGCCTCCGTCGACCAAGCACTTCGGCGCAGACCGTCGCCGTCGACGAGTTCGACCTGGACGTCGCCGACGGGGAGTTCGTCACGCTGCTCGGCCCGTCCGGCTGCGGCAAGACGACGACGCTGCGGATGCTCGCCGGGCTCGATCGAGCCGACCGAGCGGCGCACATCCTGTTCGACGACCAGGACGTGACCTACCTGCCGCCGCGAGCCCGGAACATCGGCTTCGTGTTCCAGACGCCGGCGCTGTTCCCGCACCTGTCGGTCGCCGACAACGTCGGGTTCGGGCTGTCGGTCAAGGGCGCGAAGAAGCCGGCCATCGCGGCACGGGTCGATGAGATGCTCGCGCTGGTCGAGCTGGCCGGCTACGGCAAGCGGCCTGCCGGCCCAGCTGTCCGGGTGGCCAGCAGCAGCGCGTCGCGCTGGCCCGGGTCCTGGCCACCGACCCGCGCGTCCTGCTGTTCGACGAGCCGCTTCGGCGCTCGACAAGAACCTGCGCGACTCGCTCAAGTACTCGATCCTCGACCTCCAGCGGCGGACGAGGAAGACGGCGATCTACGTCACCCACGACCAGTCCGAGGCGTTCGCGATCTCCGACCGGATCGTGGTCATGAACCAGGGTCGGGCCGAGCAGATCGGGACCCAGACCGACATCTACCTCCAGCCCGGACCCGCGTTCGTGGCCGAGTTCATCGGCGCCAACAACAGCCTGACCGGGACGGTCACCGGGTGCGCGGCGAGGGCGACCGAGACCGGCGCTCACCGTGGCCGCCGGCGACATCACCCTGCGCTGCCGCGCCGCACGAGCCGTTCGCCGTCGGCGACCGCGTCCTCGCCTACATCCGGCCGGAGGACATCGTCGTGCTCGACGAGGGCGAGCTGCCGGGCCACGACAACGTCGTCGAGGGCGTGATCGATCGGGTCATCTTCGAGGGCGCCACCGCCCAGCTGCGGGTCGACGTCGGCGGGCGCGAGTTCCGGGCCGACATCAGCGGCGGCCAGCGGATGGCGCTCGTCCAGCGCGAGGGCCGGGTCCGCCTGGCGTTCGACCACCTGACCCTGATCGCCGCCCCGGCCGGGTCAGAGTCGTCCGTCGCGGTCGGCCCGGCCGCGTCGACGGCGAGCGACGGGCCGTCGTAGCCGAGCTCGTCTTCCCGGTCAGCTCCTTGACGGACTGCCGGCAGTCGATCGACCGCCGGAGGTCCGGCGCCAGCCGCTGGACCTTGGCGATCGCCTCGACCGCATCCTCGACCCCTTCCGCGCCGGCCCGGAAGACGTTCTCGTCGAGGTAGACCGACTCGAGCGAGCCGGCCCGGTCGGCGACCGGGAAGTCATCTCGGCGACGTCGAGCCGCTCCGGGTACTGCATCGGGACCGGGAGTCGGGAAAGTGACGGCTGGAACAGTGGGTCGCGGCTGAGGCTCGGATAGCCGACCTCGCAGCCGATGCCCTCCGCCTCGAGCGCGTCGCAGACGAGCTCGTGGTCGGCCCCGCCGAAAGCCTCCGGATCGATCGCGAACATGTACTTCCAGAAGCTCCGCCTCGTGTTCCGCGGGTCGATGTCGAGGAGGCGCACGCCCGGGACCGCCGCCTCGGCCATCAGCCGCTCGAAGATCAGGGTGTTGGCCGCGCGCTCGCTCGGCCTGGCGCTCGAACTTCGCGAGCTGGCTGAGCAGGAGGGCGGCGTGGAGCTCGCTCAGGCGGTAGTTGCCGCCGAACGTGTAGTTGCGTCCCTCGGGATCCTTGGCCCGGCCGCAATCGATGATCGACATGACCCGCTCGGCGAGGTCGTCGTCATCGGTCAGGAGCGTCCCACCCTCGCCGGCGGTCAGGATCTTCGAGCTCTGGTGGCTGAACGAGCCGAACGTCCCGATGCTCCCGGCGCCTCGCCCGTTCCAGGCCTTGCCGTGGCTGTGGGCGCTGTCCTCGATGACCGCCAGTCCGTGCCGCTCGGCGATCGCCATGATCCGGTCCATGTCGGCCATGATCTGGCCGAGGTGGACCGGGATGATCGCCCGAGTCCGGGGCGTGATCGCCGCCTCGACGGCGTCCGGATCGATCGCCCAGGTGCCGCGGCACGACGTCGACGATGACCGGCAGCGCGCCGGCGGCGATCGGGGCATAGGCCGTCGCGGCGAACGTGAGCGCCGGGACGATGACCTCGTCCCCCCAGCCGATGTCGAGCGCCCTGAGGGCCACCTCCATCGTGACCGTGCCGTTCATCATGAGGATCGCGTGGCGAGCGCCGTGGAGTGCCGCGAACCCCTCGCCGAACGCCTTCGCCCGCGGGCCGGGCACCGGGTGGCCGCCCCACTGGCCGGACCGGACCACGGCGCTCACCGCCTCGACGTCGGCCTCGTCGATCTCCGGCCAGGCCGGGTAGCCCTCGGGGCCGAACGGGCGTTCCGTCGAGGATGGCCAGTCGTTCGCTCATCGCCGTCAAGTATGGCGTGGTGCGCCCCGACGCGGCCTCCGACTTGGCGACGTTCAGACTCTGCCGATGACCGTCCCAAGGATCTTCGTGGCGGCCGACTTGGTGTCGACGTCGGCGAAGCCCTTGCCGGAGCCGCTCATATCGGCGAACTTCACGATCACCAGGGTCCCGCCGCGGCGCGCCGCGCCGAGATGAGACGTGGCGCTGTAGACGGCGTGATCGCCGATCCCCGGGAGCTCGTCCAGGCCCGCCGCGCCCGCTGCCGCGGCCTCGAACAAGGTGAAGGCGGGCCCCGTCGCCACGGTGAGCGCAATCGACAGCGCACCTTGCCTGGCGAAGAACTGGCAGTACGTCTGGCCCTCGGGCAGACCCGGGGTGTCGGTCCACAGCTCCTGGCTCAAGAACGCGGCGCTCGACAGGCCGGTCGCCTGCTGGATCTCGGGGTCGGTGAGCAGCTTCTTGCAGTCGTACTTCTTGGCCGGATCGGCCGCGGCGCTGCCGCCCTGGGCGCTGGAGGCTGCCGTCGAGCCGGGGGTGGGCGCGGCCGCTGGGCTGGCCGCGCTGGAGGGCTGCGCAACCGAGGCCTGCGGTGCGCTCGCCTGCGCCGGCGACCCCGCGAGCGATGCGCCGGGTCCTGACGAACCCGCCGCGGGCGCGGCTGCCCCGGTGCAGGCCGTCAGGCTCGACAACCAGCGCCGCCCCGATCAGTCCGTCAAGGATGCTGGCCGCTGACAGGCCGCCCGAACATGTGCCCCGACCGCCTCGATCAGCGTGCCCATGACGACACCTCCAGACCGTCGACCTGTCCTCCCGGGAGACTCATCGCACCGGGCAAGACAGTATGGCTCGTCGATGACCTCGACGACTTTGCCGACGCGCCCAAGCCGTCTACCATCGCGTTGTCCATCAGCCCCCACGATGGCCGCGCCCCGCCCCAGGAGGTCAGCCGATGTCCCGGTTCATCGACGCGCTCGACGCCCATCTGGTCAACGAGTTCTCGGCGTCCCAGCAGTACATCGCCATCGCGGTCTGGTACGACGACCAGACCCTGCCGATGCTGGCCCAGCACTTCTACCGCCAGGCGGTGGAGGAGCGGACCCACGCCATGATCGATCGTCCAGTACCTCATGGACGCCGGAGGCGCACGTCACCATCCCCGGCGTGCCAGCCCCACGCTCGACTTCGCCGACCCCATCGAGCCGGTCCGGCTGGCACTGGCCCAGGAGAAGGAGGTCACCGCCCAGATCGAGGCGCTCGCCCGGCTCGCCCGCGAGGAGGGCGACCTGGTCGGCGAGCAGTTCCTGGCCTGGTTCCTGCGGGAGCAGCGCGAGGAGATGGCCAGCATGGCCGACCTGCTGCGCACGGTGGAACGGGCCGCGGAGACCAACATCCTGCTGGCGGAGGCGTACCTGTGCCCGGACCCAGGTCGGCGACGCCGGCGCAAGCTCGGGAGCTCCTCCGGCCGCCGGGAGCGGGGCCTAGGCTCGGTCCGGTCCAACTCGCGTTGGTCAGCGCCAGTTGCGGATCGAGGTTCCGCCCGTCTCGATCCTCCATCAGGTCGTGCTTCCCACTGCCGTCGGCGTTCATCACCCAGATGTGGAACCCGCTGCCGGCTGCACGGTAGAAACACGATCTACCATCCGTCGGGCGACCAGACGGGTTGCCGTCCTTGACGTTGTTGTCGGTCAGGCGCTTCGTCACCGTCCTCGTCGCCACGTCGAACAGATAGATGTCGTTGTCCGCGGAGCCAGACTCCCCGCGATCCCGGACGAAGGCGATCGTCCGCCAGTCCAGGAGACCAGGTCGGGTTCCGGTCAGCGACCCCGTACGGTCGTGAGCCGATCCAAGGCTTCCGTCCAGGTGCAGGATGTACAGGTCGTCGTTACCGGCTTCCATCGCATCGCCCCACACGGCGAGCATCGTCCCGTCGGGCCGACCAGGCCGGCGATCAGGAGGTAGCGACCGGCGTCCAGCGAGCCCAGCGGCTCCGGCGAACCGCCGATGCGGACGACCCAGATCGACGACGCCCCTCCGCCGGCGCTGCGCACGAACGCGATCGATCCCGTTCCTACGACCAAGCCGGGAACCGAGTCGTCGGTCGAACCCTCGACGAGCTGTTGGGAACTCGAGACCGTCGGCGTTCATGACATAGATGTCGCGGCTATTACCCTGGCTACGGCTCAATGCGATCTGGGACCGATCCGGCGACCAGGTCGGGAACGTGTCGTCGACAACGTTGGTCGTGAGCGGCGGGCCGACCTTCATGCGTTTCTCCGGATCGATGACGTAGATCTCGTTGTCGCCTTGCCTGGAGCCGGGCTGGACGTCGCTGTAGAACAGGATCCCCGGAGCCTGCGACGGCGCCGCGCTCACGCTGGCCGACGGCTTGGTGGCGGTGGCCGATGGCTCGGTGACAGTCGGCGTCGGGCCGCCACCGGTCGCGGTCGGCCCGCCGGTCGGCCGTCGGCGGGGAGGAGCCGCCAGCCGCAGCCAGCGCTAACGACCGACTTGCCGTTCGACCGGACGTGCGTCCGACGGCGCTCACGTCGATCGGCGACTCGGCACCGGCGGGCACCGGGATGGACGTGCTGAACGTTCCATCCTGGGCCACGGTCACCGTCCCGGCGCTCGCCGAATTCGATGCCCAGCGAGCACGACCTCGCCCGGCTCGAAGCCTGTCCCACTGACGAGGACGGAACCGGACCCGCCACCAGGCGGCACCGACACCGCGATCGACGCTCCCTGACCCGGCAGCAACACGGAAGACCAGGACTGCGAGGAGCACCGCTCCAAGGACCGCGCCCCCGACGGCGAGGATGCCAATCGACGCCGGCGCTGGCATCTCGAGCCGCTTGCGGTCGGCCTCGGCAGCGGCGGCCTCCTGCCGCCTGCGCTCGGCCTCGGCTGCGACGGCCGCGGCCTCGCGTTGCGCCCGTTCGGCTGCGGCGGCCTCGGCCTCGCGCTGCGCATTGCGATCCGCCCTCGGCCGCCGCTGCTGCGAGAGCGCTGCCTCCCGTTCGCGTTCCGCGGTCTCAGCGTCGAGCCGCGTCTGCTCCGCCTCGTTCGCCGATCGGGCCTCCGCGGGAGAAGGCGTGGCCGACTCGGCGGCGACGGCCACCTTCCACCGCGGGGCCGACCACGCGAGGAGGCGCAGCGACCTCAGGACTCGCCTGGACATCGAAGAGCCGGCCGTCGGTGACCCGCATGAACAGGACCGGCGTGCCCCACTCGATGTCGTTGTTGTCGGCGAAGATCGCCATGCGTGCCTGGCTCAGCGATTCGTCGACGGCCCGGCCGTCGGCGAGTGCCCGATAGAACTCGCCGGAGAACAGGATCGCCGCTCGATCGGTGATCTCGAACTGCATCCCGATGACGGCCGGGATCTCGTGCTCGATCAGGCTGGTCGCGACGCTCGAGAACGGGTCGTTGAGCGACGCCCGCGCGCCCTCGCATGAATTGAGAACGGCTAGTCGAAGGGAGTCTTCGCTGCGAAGGATCGCGCCGAGCTTGTCGCCGGTCTCTCGCTTGCTTCGACCGTCCTTGCCCTCGAACAGGAGGACGCCCTCCTTGGCCTCGCTGACGTAGCCACCGTGACCGATGAAATGCAGGATGTGGTACCCCGGCCGGTCCTTCGGCTCAGCTGACGGTAGAGCGCCGAGAGGTTCGCCTCCTCGAGCCAGTCGATCGCGACCGCGCCGGACTTCCGGAGCGGCGCCAGTGCCCCCTCGAGCTTCGACCGTTCCTTCGTCGGCATCGATCGGCGCGGCGTCGACGGTGCGCTGACGATGGCGAGGATCCGGAGCGGGAGCTTGATCTGGAATGGCTTGATCGGCTTTGGCAGGTCCAGGTAGCGGACGATCGGTGTCCGCCCGTCGGTGCTCGGGAACATCGGGCGGTCGTAGAGGTACTCCCACGGAACGCGGAGCAGCTCGGGAACGCTCGTCAGCGCGAGCGTGATCCGCAGACCATGACCGGCATTCGTCGCCTCGACGCTGGATGCGCGGTAGAGCGCGCGGACGTCGGCCGATCAAAGAGCGCATTGAACAGCCGGCCGCCGAACTCCTTGGCCAGCTCCATCTCTGGAGATCCGAGGCTCCGGACGCCCTTGCGCGTGCCCCCAACCTTGAGGACGAAGTTCTCGAGCTCGAGATCGGAGAAGGGGAGCTTGAACGGTGCCTCGACGACCTCGCCGCTGGGTCCGCTCGCGACCACTCCGTACGAGCGCTTCGCAGTGCCGTGCTCGATGCGCAGCCGGAATTCGGCATACGTGCTGTCGGGACTCGCCTGCCCCTCAGCCCGAGGCGCCAGGTCTCGGGTCGCCGTCGTCTGCGCTGGTCACCGTGCCCCTCGCTGGACTCGCGCGCTCCTGCGACTGTCGCACAACGCTAGGGGTGCGAGTCAAGCGGCGGGCGCCGGACTGGTGCGTCCGAGCACAGCCTGGGGAGGGGACGATGCTGGCGCCGTGGCACGGCGGCGACCATGCAGGCTGGCCCGCCGTCTGCACTAGCGGTTACGCTGCCAGTCCCCTTGAGGAGACTTGCCGATGCGCGTCACCGTCACCCCGGACAGATCCGGTCCGCGTTCGAGGCCGTGAAGGACGATCCGTCGTTCGATGAGAGCCGGGGCCTGTGGGAGCGGGGCGACCGCCGGTCGAGATGATCCAGGCGATGTGCCTGCGGCCGGAGATCCTGCGCGCCTTCGCGGGCTTCGGGAACTGCGTCTATCCGGGCGGACTGCTCGAGCGGCGCGTCAAGGAGCTGGTCATCATCACCGCCTCGAAGACCAACGAATGCCAGTTCTGCACGTACTCGCACTGCGATCTCGTCGATATCGCGGACATCGTGCAGGATCCACTCGTCGTGATCGAGCACCCCGCTTCGCTGGCACCGCGCGAACGCCTCGCCGTCGAGTACACCCGCGCCGCGATGGCCGATTCGAATGCCATCCCGGAACCGCTGGCGCAGCAGTTGCATGAGCAATTCACGGACCCGGAGCTGGTCGAGCTCACGTTCCTGATCGGCTTCATCAACATGCTCAACCTGTTCAACAACTGCCTGCACGTTCGCTACAACGGCGAGTACAGCATCCTGAAGTCCGTGGCCAGCTGACTGCGCGGTCGTGACCGTCACCTCGGTGCGGGAGCGCCGTCGACGCACGGATCACAGGCGTCCGCGGACCAACCGGTTGCGATGAGACCGGCGGAGCGAGGGCATTACGAGCCCGCGTCCTGCGGCCGCCGTTTCGGTCCACTTGGCCCTGTCGCTGCCCATCGTCGGGTGGATGATTGCCGGTAGCCCTGAAGGACATGGACATGGGCAACAAGCAGCTGTTGGTCGCGGACGTGATGACATCGATCCGATCGTCGTCAGGTCAATCGTCCCTCGAGGAAGCCGACCACTTGCTCCGCTCGACCTTTATCACAGGTCTTCCGGTGGTCGACGACGGCGGCACACTGGTGGGGGTCATCAGTCACGCCCACCTCGCCGCGTACCGATTCGCCGCTCAGGGGCCTGCGCCGAACGAGGCCGTACCGGCAGCACGTGAACGAGCAGGTGAGCTCGCCGGCGGCAACGGTCCCGATCACGCGGCCGCTGGGTGAGGCGGCCCGATCTTGCGAGACCGTCGGGTCAGCCGGCTCGTGACCGACGTCGTGGCGCCGTCGACTAGGAGTCGGCGGTGACCACCGCCATGGAGCCCGCTCGAGCGCCGCATCCTTGACGGAGTTGCGCCGCGTTTCGCGTTCCACGGCCGCGGGCACGAGCTGATGGCGCATCCTCTCCTCAACAAGGGCACGGCCTTCACGGCCCGCGAGCGCGACGCCTTCGGCCTGCACGGTCTGCTGCCGCCGGGCGTGGCGACGATCGACGAGCAGGTCGCCCTGGAGCTCGAGCACGTCCGGCGCAAGGCCGACGACCTCGAGCGGTACATCGGGCTGGCCGCCCTCCAGGACCGCAACGAGACCCTGTTCTACCGGCTCCTCGTCGAGAACCTCGAGGAGTTCCTGCCGATCGTCTACACGCCGACCGTCGGCCTTGCCTGCCAGCAGTTCAGCCACATCATCCGGCGTCCGCGCGGCGTCTGGATCACCCCTGACGACGTCGGCCGGATCGACGCCATCCTTCGCTCGGCCGGCGACGACATCCGCCTGATCGTCGTCACCGACAACGAGCGCATCCTGGGCCTTGGCGACCAGGGAGCCGGCGGGATGGCGATCCCGGTGGGGAAGCTGGCCCTGTACACCGCGGCCGCGGGCATCTATCCGGCTCACACCCTGCCCGTCTCGCTCGATGTCGGGACCGACCGCCGCGAGCTCCTGGACGATCCGCTCTACGTCGGTCACCGGGCGCCTCGGTTGCGCGGCCCGGCGTACGACGCGGTCGTCGAGGCGTTCGTCGAGGCCGTGGCCCGGGTCTTCCCGGCGGCCATCGTCCAATGGGAGGACTTCAAGCAACACAACGCGGTGCGCGTCCTCGACCGCTACCGGCACCGGCAACCGAGCTTCAACGACGACATCCAGGGAACCGGAGCGGTCGTCCTCGCCGGCCTGCTCGCCGCTCGCCGGGAGCGCGGGGGCCTGACGTCCGACCGCTTCATGTTCGTCGGCGCGGGTGGCGGCGGCCATCGGCATCGCCACCCTCCTGCAGCGCGAGCTCGTCGCCGAGGGCATGGACCCTCGCGCCGCGGCCGCGGCCATCGTCATGCTCGACAGCCACGGCCTGGTCCACACCGATCGCCCGGCATTGCCGGACGATCAGCGGCCGTTCGCCGTCGATCCCGCCGCGCTCCTGGAGGCCGGGCTCCGGCCGTCTCAGCTGGTCGACCCGGTCGCCGTCGCCCGCGTCACCGGGCGACGGTCCTCATCGGCGCGACGGCCTGTTCGGGCGCCTTCTCCGAGGCCTCGTCCGGGAAGTGGCGCTCCACGACCGCGGCGCCGATCGTGCTGCCGCTGTCGAACCCGGGCGCCTGCGCCGAGGCGCAGCCGGAGGACATCCTCGCCTGGACCGGGGACGGGCCTCGTCGCTGCCGGCGGCCCGAGTCGCGACGTCGTCGGCCCCGGCGGGACGCGGGTGATCGGTCAGGCGAACAACGTCTTCATCTTCCCGGGGATGGGCCTTGGCGCGATCGTCGCCGAGACGCGCGAGGTGACCGACGACATGTTCCTCGTCGCCGCCCACGAGCTGGCCGGCCTCGTGTCGGCCGACCGATTGCGGACGGGCGCGCTCTACCCGCCGGTCGCCGGCCTGCGGGCCGTCGCGCGGGCGATCGCGATCGCCGTGCTCCGCCAGGCTCGGGATGACGGGCACGGGCGCGACCACTCGGATCCGGAGATCGAGGCGGCCGTCGATCGCGCGATGTGGTGGCCCGACTACGTCCCGTTCGAGCCGGGCACCTGATCGGACCAGGCCGCGGCTCGATGACCCGTGGCGGTCCGGAGCGATCACCTCGCCCGCCGGCTGGCGCCGCTCAGACGCGCTCGAAGGCCATCGCCACGGACCCGCCGCCGCCGAGGCAGAGGGTCGCCAGGCCGTAGCGCCCGTCGCGCCGCTGGAGCTCGTGGAGCAGGGTCGCGACGATCCGGGCTCCGGACGCGCCGATCGGGTGGCCGAGGGCGATCGCGCCGCCGTTGACGTTGACCTTGTCCCAGTCGAAGCCGAGCTCGCGCCCGTCGGCCAGGGTCTGGGCCGCGAACGCCTCGTTGATCTCGATGAGGTCGAACGCTTCGATCGGCAGCTCGATCCGATCGAGCAGCCGGCGGACGCCCTCGACGGGGGCGAGGAACAGCCACTTCGGCTCGACCTCGGCCTGGGCGTAGCCGACGATCCTGGCGAGCGGCTTGAGGCCGTATCGCTCGACCGTCCGCTCGCTGGCGACGACCGTCGCCGCCGCGCCGTCCGTGATGCCGGGCGCGTTGCCGGCCGTGACGGTGCCGATCGGTCGCGTCGCCGCGGTCCTCGCCCGTCGGGCAGGTCGAAGACCGGCTTGAGTCGGGCCAGGGCCTCGATCGTCGAGTCGCGGCGGGGCCCCTCGTCGACGGCGACGACCGTCTCGCGCCCCTTGGCGTCGCGCACGGTGACCGGCGCGATCTCGGCCTCGAATCGGCCCTCGTCGATCGCCGCGACCGCGCGCTGGTGGCTGCGCAGCGCGAACTCGTCCTGGTCCTGGCGGCTGACCTTGTTGGAGATCGCGACGCGCTCGGCATGGGTGCCCATGTGGCACCCCTCGACGGCGCACCACAGCCCGTCGTGCACGGTCGCGTCGACGAGCGTCCCATCGCCCAGGCGATAGCCGAAGCGGGCCCGGGGCAGGAGGTACGGCGCGCCGTTCATGCTCTCCATCCCGCCGGCGACGACCACCTCGGCGTCACCGGCCCGGATCTCGGCCGCGCCGAGCATGATCGCCTTGAGACGCGGAGCCGCAGACCCGGTTGATCGTCGTCGCGCTCGTCGTGACCGGCAGCCCGCCACGGAGGGCCGCCTGGCGCGCCGGCGCCTGTCCGGCGCCGGCCTGGAGCACCTGGCCCATGAGGACCTCGTCGACCGGGACCTCGGCCGGCAGGCCGCTCCGCTCGACCGCCGCCCGGATGGCGACGCCGCCGAGCTCGACCGCCGGCACGTCGGCCAATGCGCCGCCGAACTTGCCGATCGGCGTCCGGGCGGCGCTGACGAGGTAGACGCCGCCGTTGCGGCCAGCATGAGTCGTGTCAGTCATCGTGGCTCACCTCGCTCTCGAGTGCTTCAGGTTCTCGATCGGCAGCGCCAGCCGGGTCCGGCGATTAGGTGTACAGCCCGCCGTCGATCGCGATCACCTGGCCGGTGATGTAGTCGCCATTCGAGACGAGGAACGCGACCGCCTGGGCGATCTCCTCCGGGCGTCCGAACCGGCCCATCGGGATCTTCTCGAGGATCCGAGCGCGGACCTCGTCCGGCATGGCCGCGATCATCTCCGTCTCGATGAAGCCGGGCGCGATCGCATTGACCGTGACGCCCTTGCGGGCCAGCTCGAGCGCCGCGGACTTCGTGAAGCCGATGATCCCCGCCTTTGCCGCGGCGTAGTTGGCCTGGCCGAAGTTGCCATGGAGGCCGATCACCGAGCTGATGTTGACGATCCGGCCGTAACCGGCCTTGACCATGTGCGGCAGCACCCGCGAGGTCAGGTGGAAGACGCTGGTCAGGTTCGTCTGGAGGACGGCGTCCCACTCCTCCTGCGACATCTTGGCCAGCGAACGGTCGCGGGTGATCCCGGCGTTGTTGACGAGCACGTCGATCTTCCCGAAGCGCTCGACGACGCTGGCGACCGCCGGCTCGACGGCATCGGGATCCTGGACGTCGCAGCCGAACGCGAACGACTGGCCCCCGTACGTCGCGATCTCGGCGGCGACCTCTTCTGCCGCCGCCTCGTTGCTGGCGTAGCCAACCGCCACGGACGCGCCGTGCCGTCCGAGCTCGAGCGCGATCGCCCGGCCGATGCCGCGCGATCCGCCGGTGACGAGGCAGGCCTTGCCTGTCAGTTCAGCCATCGCAGAACCTCTCCTCGACTCGGCCGAGACAAGCAACGAGGTGGCCGGCGATCGCCGGCCACCTCGGTGGTCATGAGCCGCCGGTCAGCGCTTGGCGGGCTCGGTCGCCTTCGTGGCGGCCTTGACGGTGGTCTGCCAGGTCTCGAGGGTCGCCTGCTGGGTTCGCTTGACGAGCTCGGTGAACTGCTCGACCGCCTGCTCGATTGCCCTTCACGCCCAGGTCGAACAGGCCCAGGCCGGCGTCGATCGCGGCATTCTGTGCGTCGAACGCCGCCTTGATGGCCGCCTCGCTCTGGGTCGACCAGGTGCCGAGCAGGTCCCGGCCGAGCGTGTTCGCCTCATCGACAGTAGGAGCGCGCGGCCTCGATCGAGGCCTTGGTGGTCTCGGTGCCGCTGCGGGCCGCCTGTGCGGCGATGCGGGTGGCTTCCGCGACGGCGGCGGCCGCCGACTCGGGCATTCTCGTTGGTGGTGGTGGACATCGGGGTCTCCTTCGCCTATGATCGGGCTGCCTCTACTTGCGCGACAACTCTAGGTGCAGTATGCACATAGGTGCGCACGATTGTCAAGTCACCACCGCCGGAGCAGGCGAACCGAACAGCCATGCCAGACCGCGAAACCACCACCGCCAGAGCTCCCCGCCCGATCGGTCCTGCGGCTGCGCGCGCGGCCCGAGCTCGGCGCACGGATCCGGGAGCCCGCCGGAGCGGCCCACCGGCGTGGCCGGAACCCGGGAGCGGACGGCCCGGCCGAGCCGATCGACGAGCGCGAGCCGTTGCCCGGCTGGCCGCCGCGCGACTTCCTGGCGCCGTTCGTCCTGCTGGCCGTCTCGCTCCAGCGGGCGCACGGCTACGTGATCGAGGACTACCTGCGGGCGCTCGGCCTGTTCGGGATCACGATGAGCACGCTCTACCGGACGCTCCGCCAGATGGAGAAGGACGGCTTCCTAGAGTCGACCTGGGAGCCGGGGCCGACCGGTCCAGCTCGGCGGGTCTACACGATCACCGACGCCGGCTATGCCTGGCTGGACTCCTCGGCGGCGATGCTCAACGCTTATCGCGAACGATCGACCAGTTCTCGGTCTGTACGGGGCCGGACCGGGCGAGGCACGCCAGCCAGTCGGACGAGCCGTACGGGGGAGAAGGAGAAGAAGTGATGACGAAGACCGACCAAGC
>CAWIOR010000008.1:0-12730 GCA_963837825.1 uncultured Chloroflexia bacterium | reverse complement strand
TCCGGCAAGAGCGCCTCGGCGTCGGGGGCGGCGTGACGGCCGCTCTCCGACGCCCGCCCCTCGACGTCCGGTCGGGTTCGATCGGCGCCGCGGGCGCGGCGTCGGGCGCGACGGATCGAACGGGGCGCACCCGCCGCGGGCGGGGAGCGGGCGCCGCGTCGGGCACCGTCTCGGGCGGGGCTTCCGTCTCGGGCGGGGCGATCGCCTCGGTCGCGCTGTCCGGTTCGGTTTCGACGACGGGACCCGGTGGTTGCGCCTCGGCCGGCCCGCCGCGCTGGGTCGACGCCTCGTAGAGCAGGATCGAACCGGCGACCGACGCGTTGAGCGAGCCGATCGCGCCACGCATCGGGATCCGCACGAGCAGGTCGCAGCGGCGCCTGACGGCCGGGCCCAGGCCCTGGCCCTCGCTGCCCACGACGAGCGCGAGCGGCCCCCTGAGGTCCGCGTCGCGGACGGCCAGCGGCGCGTCGGCGTCGGCCCCGACGATCCGCAGCCCGCGGACGTGGAGATCGGCCAGGGCGCCGGCGAGATCGTCGA
This sequence comes from uncultured Chloroflexia bacterium, assembly GCA_963837825.1. Classification (GTDB taxonomy): domain Bacteria; phylum Chloroflexota; class Limnocylindria; order Limnocylindrales; family CSP1-4; genus Chersky-267. The sequence goes on along the minus strand of CAWIOR010000008.1, from coordinate 12,193 downwards.
CCGGGGCCAGCAGGAGGTGCTCGACCGCCCCGGCCGAGGCCTTCACCGCGGACGGGGTCAGCGGCGCCTGGCGCCGGGTCGGGAAGACGACCCCGTGGGTCCCCGGCGGCCTCCGCGCTACGCAGCAGCGTCCCGACGTTCTGGGGGTCCTCGAGCGAGTCGAGGACGAGCACGAATGGCGGCTCGCTCCGCTCGATCGCCCGGGCCAGGACGTCGTCGACGTCGACGTAGCGCCGCGGCGCGACGACGAGCGCGACACCCTGGTGGCCGTCGAAGCCGGCCAGCGCGGTGAGCGTGCCGCCTTCGACCTCGACGATCGGGATGCGCAGGCTCGTGGCGTGCAGGACCAGCTTCTCGAGCGCCTGGCGGCGCTGGGGCACGACGAGCAGTCGACGTGCCTCCCGGCGGGCGACGAACGCCTCCTCGACGGGTCGTCGGCCGGCGACCAGCTCGTCGGCCTCGGCATCCAGCAGATCCAGTGACGGCGTGAGGGCGCCCGCGTGGACGGCGGACCCGGGCGGCGGGCCGGGGCGCCGTTCGGCCCACGGACGAGGCGGCGGACCCTGCCGGCGGAACGGCGGGCCCGGGCGGTACGGGACGGCGTGGTCGCGGGGGCCGGCCGGTCCCGGCGGCGGTCCGGGCGGTGGTCCAGGCCGCGGTCCAGACGGGCGGGGCCCGGACACGCGCGGGCCGGGCGGCGTCGGTGGCGTGGCTGACGGCCGAGCGCCATAGGGTCGCGGGGCTGGCGGGCGGGCGCCGTACGGTGGCGTGGCTGACGGACGCGGTCCGTACGGTCGCGGGCCGGGCGGTCTGGCGGGAAACGGCTCGGGCGGACGCGGACGGCCGACCGGGCCGGTCCCGGACCCCCGCCGCCGGCCGCGGTCCTCCGGCGGTCCGGGGCGATCCGCTCGGTCGGGCGGCGGGCCCGCCGGTCGGGCTCCGGGCGGACGTGCCCCGGGCGGACGCGGCCCGGGTGGTCGTGGACCTGTCGGTCGCCGGTCGGTGGGACGCGCCTGGCCGGCGTGGTGACCCCGGCTCGGCCGACCTGCGTCGCGCCGGCCCCCGCCCGGTCGTCCGCGGTCCTCGATCGGTCCCGGTCCACCCGGGCCCTCCGGCATCGGCCGGCCGTCATCGTCGGGCCGCGGCCTTGGACCGCCCCGCACCGTGCGGCCCGGCGGCGGGGTGTCGGACCCGCGCAGGCCGAACGCCGGTCGGCGACCCTTCGGACCCGGCCGGCCACCGGGGCCCCGCCCGGCCCTGGGCGTCGTCGGTCGCCCGGACGACCGCCCTCGCGGTCGGGCTTCGGACGTCGCGGGTCAGCCACCGGTCGATCCCACCCGGCGCCAGCGCTGGCCGTCGCGCGAATCCTCGACGACGACCCCGGCCGCCGCCAGCTCGTCGCGGATCCGATCGGAGGCCGCCCAGTCGCGTGCAGCGCGGGCCGCCGCGCGCTCGTCGAGGAGGCCCCGGAGCGCCGGGTCCAGGACCTCGCCGGCCTCGTCGGGCCCGATCCCGAGGACCGTGTCCAGCTCGGCCAGCACCGCCGCCGCTCGCGCGGCGTCCGCGGTCGACATCGTCCGGGCCCCGATCCGCCGGTTCAGCTCGCGCACGAGGTCGAACAGGGCGGCCAGGGCCGGCGAGACGTTGAGGTCGTCGTCGAGCGCGGCGTCGAACGCATCCCGCGCGGCATCGAGGAGCCCGGGCAGGCTCGGATCGTCGGCCCGGTCCTCGCGGTAGGTCGACAGCGCGAGGAGCGCCGCGTCGAGCCGATCGACCGCCGCGGTCGCGGCGGCCAGGGACTCGTCGCTGTAGCTGAGCCCGGCCCGGTAGTGAGCGGCGATGAGGACGTAGCGCAGGGCGCGCGCCGAGACCCCGGCCGCGAGGAGCTCATCGACCCGGGCGATGTTGCCCGTCGACTTGGCCATCTTCGCGCCGCCCATCTGGAGGTGGGCGCAGTGAAGCCACGTCCGGACGAACTCCTTGCCCGTGGCCGCCTCGCTCTGGGCGATCTCGTCCTCGTGGTGGGGGAAGATGAGGTCGACCCCACCGGTGTGGATGTCGAAGCTCTCGCCGAGGTGCTTCATGCTCATCGCCGAGCATTCGATGTGCCAACCCGGCCGCCCTTGGCCGATGCTCGTCGTCCACGACGGCTCGCCCGGCTTCGGGCCCTTCCAGATCGCGAAGTCCCGGACGTCGTCCTTGCCGTACTCGTCCGCCTCCACCCGCTCGCCGACCCGGAGCTGGTCGGGGTCGAGTCGGGCGAGCCGGCCGTAGGTCGGCCAGGAGGCGATCCGGAAGAAGATCGACCCGTCGTCGGTCCGATAGGCGTGGCCCTTCTCGAGCAGCGTCGCGACGAGCCGGACGATCTCGTCGACGTGCCGGGTCGCCCGGGGCAGGACGTCCGGGTCGGTCATCCGGAGGGTCCGCGCATCGGCCAGGAACCGGGCGGTCCAGCGCTCGGCGAGGACCTCGGTCGTCTCGCCGGCGGCCGCCGCGCCGCGGATGATCTTGTCGTCGATGTCCGTGATGTTCATCGCCCAGGTCACCCGGAACCCGCGATGGCGGAGGTGGCGGACGAGCAGGTCGGCGAACAGGAACGACCGGAAGTTGCCGATGTGGGCAGGCCCGTAGACGGTCGGCCCGCAGCTGTAGATCCGCACGTGGCCAGGCTCGAGCGGGACGAGCTCGCGCTGCTCCCCGGTCAGCGTGTCGCGCAGGCGGACGGTCATCGGACCGGCTCGACGGTCGCCACGGCGCGGGCGGCGATCCCGCGACCGGCACCCTCGCCCCGGCGAGGTTGCCGGTCGACGCCTTCACGTTGACCCGGTCGGCCGGGAGCCCGGCGAGTGCGGCGATGGCCGTTCGCATCGCCTCGAGGCGATCGCCCAGGCGCGGGCGGGCGGCCACGATCGTCAGGTCGATCCAGGCGGGACGAAGACCGACCGCGGCGAGACGGCGGACGACCTCGCCGACGAGCTCGCGGCTGGCGATCCCCTCCGGCGTGGCCGGCCCGGCCGGGAAGATCCGCCCGAGGTCGCCCAGGCCGGCCGCCCCGAGCAGGGCGTCGGCCACCGCGTGGAGGGCGACGTCACCGTCGGAGTGGCCGTGGAGCCGGGGGGCGTCGTCGATCGAGATCCCGCCGAGGGCGAGGGGGCTCCCGGGCCCGAACGGGTGGCTGTCGTCCCCCAAGCCGATCCGCGCCGGCGTCCGGCCGAGCAGGGTGAGCTCGACCCGCCCGAGGTCGTCGGGCGTCGTCACCTTGAGGTTCGTCGGCTCGCCGGGGATCGCATACACGGGGATTCTACAGGCCTCCAGGAGCGCGGCCTCGTCGGTCCACGACTCCGGCCCGCCGGCCGGGAAGCGGGCGAGGGCCGCCGCCAGCAGCCCGCGCCTCACGCCCTGCGGCGTCTGGGCGGTCCCCAGCGCGGCCCGATCGACGGTCGCCGCGACCCAGCCCCCGTCGAGTCGCTTGACCGTCTCGACGATCGGCACGACCGGGATCGCCGCGCCGTGCTCGGCCGCCGCCCGGGCGACCGCTCCGACGAGGGCGGGCGAGACCGCGGGGCGGCCGCCGTCGTGGACGAGGACGACCCGGTCGTCAGCCTCCCTGCCGGCTGCGACGGCGCTGGCCATCGGGAGCGCCTCCAGCCCGTCCAGTCCGGCCGCGACGGAGTCCTGGCGGCGGGAGCCACCGGGCACGACGGCCACGACCTTCGCCGGCAGCCAGTCCGCCGCCCGGGACGGGCCGACGGCGTCCGCGGCGACGACGAGGACGATCCGCTCGACCTCCGGCGCGGCGGCGACCGCCCCGAGTGACCAGGCAAGGAGCGGCAGCTCCCCGATCCGGGCCATCAGCTTGTCGATGCCGGCCATCCGCCGCGAGCTCCCGGCGGCGACGACGATCGCGTCGGCGCGGACGACGGGCCCGGCCGGGTCGGCTCTGCGGCCGGGCCGGTCAATCGAGGCGCGGCTGGGCGAAGATCATCCGCCCGGCCACCGTCTGGAGGACGCGGGTCACGGCGACGTCGAGGTCCTTGTCGATGAACCGGGCGCCGCCCTCGACGACGATCATCGTTCCGTCGTCGAGGAAGCCGACGCCCTGGCCGGCTTCCTTGCCTTCCTGGATGACCCGGACCCGGAGCTCCTCGCCGGGCAGGACGGCCGGCTTGACCGCGTTCGCCAGCGAGTTGATGTTGAGGACCCGGAGGCCCTGCAGCTCGGCGACCCGGTTGAGGTTGAAGTCGTTGGTCAGGATCGCCCCGCTCTTGCGCTTGGCCAGGGCGACGAGCTTGGCGTCGACCTCGTTGATGTCCGGGAAGTCGTCGGGCAGGATCTCGACCGGCGTCGGCGAATCCTTCTGCATCCGGGCCAGGATCTCGAGGCCGCGTCGCCCCCGGTTGCGCCGGAGGGTGTCGGGGCTGTCGGCGATGTGCTGGAGCTCGTCGAGCACGAAGCGGGGCACCACGAGCGTGCCGTAGATGAAGCCCGACTCGGCGATCTCGGCGATCCGGCCGTCGATGATCGCGCTCGTGTCGACGACGATGTGCGGATCCCCGCGGTGCGGGGCTCCCTCTTCCGGCTCCGGTCGACGGAAGATGCCGAGCGCCTCCGCGGCGGTCACCAGGTCCTGGCGCTTGGCCACCGTCAGCCCGACCATCCCGAGGCCGAGGCCGAGCGAGGTCGCCAGCGGCAACCAGTCCCCGAGCGGCGGCGGGAGGTTCGACAGCGGGATGCCGAGGAGGAGGCCCATCAGCAGGCCGATCAACAGGCCGAGCACCGCGGTCACGAACTCGGCGGTCGACAGCGCCTGGGCGTTCCGGACCAGCCACTCGGCCGGGACGATGGTGAGGTAGGGCAGGATCGCGAAGCCGACCACGATCCAGGCCACGACCCAGGCGGCCAGGAAGAAGCCGTAGTACGGGCCGCCGCGGTCGAACACGCCCCCGAGCGATGTGGCCAACGCGAGGCCGACGATCCCGCCGAGAGCGGCGCCGAGGATACGGATGTTCCGGATCACGGTGGTGGGGGCGCTCCCGGTTCGATCATGCGATGGTCCACGCCCAGCCCAGGGTGCGGGGGTCAGCCTAGCATCGCCGGCGAGCGTGCGTCGGTCTCGAGCGCCTCGACGATCGCTTCGCGGAGCGTGCCCACGGCGATCACCTCCAGCCCGTCGACGCGCGGCGAGGGGGCACCCCTCGCCGGTCGCGGGACGACGGCCCGGACGAAGCCCAGCCGGGCCGCCTCGCGGAGCCGGCGCTCGAGCCCGGTCACGCTGCGCAGCTCACCGAGCAGACCGACCTCGCCGATCGCCACGGTCGAAGCCCGGACCGGCCGGTCGCGAAGCGACGACGCCAGGGCCAGGGCGAGCGGCAGGTCGAGACCCGGCTCCTCGAGACTGAGGCCACCGGCCAGGTTGGCGTAGACGTCATGGCTGGCGAGCCCGATCCCCGCCCGCCGGCCGAGGACGGCCACGAGCAAGGCCAGCCGGTTCGGGTCGATCCCGACGCCGGTCCGGCGGGGCGTGCCGTAGGCGACCGGAGCGACCAGCGCCTGGACCTCGACAAGGAGGGGTCGACTCCCCTCGAGCGTCGGCGCGACCACGCTGCCGGGCGCCGCGAGCTCGTGCTCGACGAGGAACGCGCGCGCCGGATCGCTCAGCTCGGCAAGGCCCAGCTCCCCCATCTCGAACACGCCGACCTCCTCGGTCGAGCCGTAGCGGTTCTTCGAGGCTCGCAGGAGGCGCAGCCCGCCCGACCGGTCGCCCTCGAGGCCGAGGACCGCGTCGACGAGATGCTCGAGCGTCTTCGGCCCGGCGATCGTCCCGTCCTTCGTGACGTGCCCGACCAGGACGACGGCGATCCCGTCGCCCTTGGCCAGCTCCATCAACCGGAGCGCGGCCTCGCGGACCTGGCCGACGCTGCCGGCCGGGCCCTCGAGCTCGTCGACCGTGGCGGTCTGGATCGAGTCGACGATGAGCAGGCCGGGCCGATCGCTCCTCGCCAGCTCGACCACCCGCCCGACCTCGCTCTCGGGGACGACCCGGACGCCGGTCGCGGCGGGGCCATCGAGGAGACCGAGACGCACGGCCCGGAGACGGATCTGGCCGGCCGATTCCTCGCCGGTCGCATACATGACGTGGCCGCCGGTCGGGGCGAGTCGAGCGGCGACGCCGGCGGCCGCCTGGAGGAGGAGGGTGGACTTGCCGATGCCCGGCTCGCCCCCGACGAGGACGAGCGAGCCCGGTACCAGGCCGCCTCCGAGGACCCGGTCGAGCTCGCCGATCCCGATCGCCAGCCGGGGGACGTCCGGCTCCAGGACACTGCCGAGGGCCTGGATCTGGCGGCCCCCGAGCGCCCGGCCGAGGGCCCCCCGGCCCGCGCTGGCGGCCGGCTCACGAACGACGGTCTCGACCAGGGTGTTCCAGGCGTCGCACGAACGGCACTGGCCCTCCCAGCGCAGGAACGCCTCGCCACAGGCTTGGCAGACGTAGCGGCTGTGGCTCTTGGCCATCGGCCCGGCCGACCGCTAGTGGGCTTCGACGGGCGTCTTCTCGTCGGCCGCGTGGACGTCCAGACCCGCTTCCTCGCCCTTGTCGACGACGATCGTCGTGCCTGGCTCGTACTTGCCCAGGAGGAGGTGCTCGGCGAGGACGTCCTCGACCATGTTCTGGATCACCCGCCGTAGCGGCCGCGCGCCGTAGGCCACGTCGTAGCCGAGCTTGATGATGTGGTCCTTGGCGGCCTGGGTCACCTCGAGCGACATCTGCTGGGCGCGGAGCTGATCGCGCACGCGCCCGAGCATCAGGTCGACGATCTGGGCGATCTCCTCGACGGTCAGGCTGCGGAAGACGACGGTCGCATCGATCCGGTTGAGGAACTCCGGCCGGAAGCTCTGCTTGAGCTCCTGCTGGACCTTGTCCCGCATGAGCTCGTAGGACTGCTGGGCCCGGGAGGCATCGGAATCGCCCTTGACCCGGAAGCCGAGGCTCGAGTTGGTCTGGAGCTGCTTGGCCCCGAGGTTGGAGGTCATGATGATGATGCTGTTGCGGAAGTCGACCCGGCGGCCCTTGGCATCCGACAGGTGACCGTCCTCCAGGATCTGGAGCAGGATGTTGAACACCTCGGGGTGGGCCTTCTCGACCTCGTCGAGCAGGACGACGCAGTAGTTCTTGCGGCGGACCGCCTCGGTCAGCTGGCCACCCTCCTCGAAGCCGACGTAGCCCGGAGGCGCGCCGACCAGCCGGCTGACGTTGTGGCGCTCCATGAACTCGCTCATGTCGATCTTGATGAGCGCGTCCTCGCTGCCGAACATGAACTCGGCCAGCGCCTTGGCCAGCTCCGTCTTGCCGACGCCGGTCGGGCCGAGGAAGATGAACGAGCCGATCGGTCGCTTCGGGTCCTTGAGCCCGGCTCGGGCCCGCCGGACCGCCTTCGACACGATCTCGATGGCTTCCTGCTGGCCGATCACCCGGCCGTGCAGGGCGGCCTCCATGTTGAGCAGCCGCTCGGACTCCTCCTGGGCGATCCGGGTCACCGGGATCCCGGTCCACATCGCCACGACCTGGGCGATCTCCTCCTCGCCGACGGACGGCTGGTCGCTCGAGATCTGGGCCTGCCATTCGGCTCGCAGCCCCTCGACGAGCTCCTTGGCGGTCGCCTCCGCTTCGCGCAGGCCGGCCGCCTCCTCGTACTCCTGGGCGTTGATCGCGGCGTCCTTCTCCTTGACCACCCGGTCGAGGTCCTTCTGGGCCTCGCGCAGGGCCGGCGGAGCCGAGGCGTGGCGGAGCCGGACCCGGCTGGCCGCCTCGTCGATCAGGTCGATCGCCTTGTCCGGCAGGTGGCGGTCCGTGATGTAGCGGATCGACAGGTCGGCCGCGGCGTGGACCGCCTCGTCGGTGATGGTGACCTTGTGGTGCTGCTCGTAGCGCTCGCGGATACCGAGCAGGATGTCGATCGTCTGCTCGAGCGTGGGCTCCTCGACCATGACCGGCTGGAAGCGGCGCTCGAGCGCGGCGTCGCGCTCGATGTACTTGCGGTACTCGTCGAGCGTGGTCGCGCCGATGCACTGGAGCTCGCCCCGGGCGAGCGGCGGCTTGAGGATGTTCGCCGCGTCGATCGCGCCCTCGGCGGCGCCGGCCCCGACGAGTGTGTGGAGCTCGTCGATGAAGAGGACCGCATCGTTCGTGTTGCGGAGCTCCTCGATGATCTTCTTGAGCCGCTCCTCGAACTCGCCGCGGTACTTCGTGCCGGCCACGAGCGAGCCGATGTCGAGGGTCAGGACGCGCTTGTTGAGGAGGGTCTCGGGCACGTCGCCGTTGACGATCCGATGGGCCAGGCCCTCGGCGATCGCGGTCTTGCCGACACCTGGCTCGCCGATGAGGGCGGGGTTGTTCTTCGTCCGCCGGGACAGGATCTGGATGACCCGCTCGATCTCCTTCTCGCGGCCGATGACCGGGTCCATCTTCCCGGACCGGGCGAGCTCGGTCAGGTTGATCCCGAGCTGGTCGACGGTCGGCGTCTTGCTCGCCCGCTTCGTCTCCTGGGCCGACGGCCCGGCGGACGAGCTCTGGGACAGGACGCGGATGACCTCGTGGCGGACCTTGTCGAGGTTCACCCCGAGCGACTCGAGGACGCCGGCGGCGATCCCCTCGCCCTCGCGGACGAGGCCGAGCAGGAGATGCTCGGTGCCGATGTAGTTGTGGCCGAGCCGGCGGGCCTCGTCGATCGCCAGCTCGATCACCCGCTTCGCCCGGGGCGTCAGCCCGACCTCGCCGACGACCGGGCGATCCCCGCGCCCGATGATGAACTCGACCGCGGTCCGGACCTTCGGGAGCTCGACATTCATGTTCTCGAGGACGCGCGCGGCGACGCCCTCGCCCTCGCGGACGAGGCCGAGCAGGAGGTGCTCGGTGCCGATGTAGTTGTGGTTGAACCGCTGGGCCTCGTCCTGCGCCAGGGTGAGGACCTTGCGAGCGCGGTCCGTGAACTTGTCGAAGCGATCCATCCGGTCGAACGCCTGTTCCTCTTTCGAGCGCCCGACCCGGGCGCCCTCGCCATGCTAGCACGGCCACCTCTCCCCGCAACCCACCCGGGACGGGCGGACGACGAGCGGTGGTCGATGATGGATTCGCCACGCCCGACGCCGCGGATGCAGGCCCGGAATCGGAACGGCCCGCCGGGTCGTCCGACGGGCCGTGGTCCTCGGGCGCGGAGGCGTCAGCCCTCCGTGTTCTCCTCCATCGTCTCCTCGGCGATCTCGGCGACCGCCTCGGCCGCCTTCGTCTCGAGCTCGGCCTCGTCAGCCGCGACCGTCTCGACGACCTCGGCGATCGCCTCACCGGCGGCGGCCTCCTCGACCGCCTCGGCCTCGGCCACCGACTCGGCGACGCCGACCGCGGCGACTGCGGCCGGCTCCTCGTTGGCCTCGTTGGCGGCGACCGCGTCGGTCAGCCGCTCGATCTCGGCGGACGCAGCGGTCTCGAGCTCGGCCTCGTCGGCGGCGACCGTCTCGACGACCTCGGCGATCGCCTCACCGGCCTCGGCCTCCTCGACCGCCTCGGCCTCGGCCACCGACTCGGCGACCTCCTCGACCTCGGCTGCCGCGAGCTGCTGGCGGACCTGGGCGAACGCGGACGCCAGGGTGTTGTCGATCCCACCCTCCGGCTCCTGGACGGCGTCGGCCATCGAGTAGCCACGTTCCTGGCGCGGTCGCCGCTCGGGGCGCTGACCGGTCGGGCCGGGCTCGGCCGGGGCCGGCCGCGCCGGCGGCTCCTCGGCCTGCTTGAGGCTCAGCCCGAGGCGGTGGCGCTCCGAGTCGAGCGAGATGATCTTGAGCTTGAGCGTCTGGCCCTCGTGGACGACATCGCCCGGGTGGGCCACCCGCTGGTGGGACAGCTCGCTGATGTGGATGAGGCCTTCGAGCCCGTCCCGAACGCGCACGAACGCCCCGAAGTTGACGAGCTTGGTGACCGTCCCGTCGATGACGTCCCCGACCTTGAAGTCGGCCACGGTCGAATGCCAGGGGTCCGGCTGGAGGCGACGGATCGACAGGCTGATCCGGCCCCGCTCGTGGTTGATATCGATGACCTCGGCCTCGACCTCGTCGCCGACCTTGTAGCCGGCCTCGGGGTTGTTGACCTTGTTCCAGCTGAGCTCGCTCTTGTGGACGAGCCCGTCGATCCCGCCGAGGTCGACGAACACGCCGAACGGGGCGATCGAGCGAACGGTGCCGCTGACCTTCTGGCTGACCTGGAGGCTGCTGAACAACTCGTCCCGCTTCTCGCGGCGCTCCTCGTAGAGGGCGACCTTCTCGGACAGGATGAGTCGGTTGGCCTTGCGGTTGACCTCGAGGATCTTCAACCGCAGCTTCCGACCGACGAACGGCTGGAGCTTCTCGGCGATCTCCTGGGCCGCGTCCCGTGGCTGGTCGTTCTGGGGCCGACGCGGGAAGTCGACGATCTGGCTGATGGGCACGAAGCCGCGGATCCCGCAGTCGACGATCAGGCCACCCTTGTTGTGGTCGATGACCGGGGCCTCGATGATCACGCCGCTCTCGAACTGCTCCTGCATCGAGCGCCACTTGCGCTCGAGGCCGGCCCGCCGGAGCGACAGGACGACATGGCCCTCCTGCGACTCGGGCTGGAGGACGTAGACCAGGACGGTGTCGCCGATGGCGAGCGCGGGCTGGGTCTCGGCGTTCCGGCCGTACAGCTCGCGGTTGGAGACGACGCCTTCGCTCTTCGCCCCGATGTCGACCAGGATCTCGTCCTTGTCGATCCGGACGACCGTACCCTCGACGACGTCGCCGTGCTTGAAGCTCTTGATGTCGGAGTCCTGCTCGGCGAGCAGCTCCTCCATGGTGGCCGGCTCGGGGCCGAGGTCGCGGACAGGCTCCGGCGCCTCCTCGGGCTCGGCGGCGGCGGGCGCATCGGCGATCTCGGCGGCCAGCTCCGCGGCGGCCGCCTCCGCGGCGACGTCGGCGACCTCTTCGGCGACGACCGCCTCGGCGACCTCGGCGCGGGTCACCGGCTCGGCCCGACTCGGCGGCGGAGGCCTCAACGGGCTCCGCGTCGGTCGTGGCGACGGGGGTGCTCGGTGGCGGCCGCGGTCGGTTCGGCGATCGGCCTCGGCGGTCGCTTCGGTGGCGACCTCAGTCGTCTCGGCGGGCTCGTCGGCGACGGCGACGGCTGCCTGGGGCGCCTCCTCGGTGACGGCGGCGGTCGCCTCCGTCTCGGGCGCGGTCCCGCCCTGCTGCTGGTCGGTCAACTTGATCGTCTCTCCTGCTTGGGCTCCCCGACGAATCAGAACGGCCCGAGCGACGACTCAGGCCGTGAGAGACGATCAGCCGGTCCGGTGCTTGCTGGGCCTCGGTCCGCTCCTTCGTGTCGGATGGCGCTGGGGTCACGCTCTTCTGCTGTCCTGCCCGCGAGGGCCGGGAGAGTCTAGCACAGGGTTCTCGCGGCCTACAATCGCCGGACCGTGCCCGAGTCCCCAGACCTGACCGTCGTCGCCGAGGCCTTCCATGCCGCGCTCGCCGGCCGGCCCATCGTCCGGGCCCGGGCCCTCGCGCCGCTCGCCGTCCGGGGCATGCCGTCCGAGCTCGAGGCGCTCGTCGGCCAGCGCCTCCGGACGATCCGGCGGCGGGGCAAGTTCCTGCTCCTCGACCTCGACCGCGACCGAGTCGTCGTCAATCCGATGCTGACCGGTCGGTTCCAGCTGGCCGCGCCCGAGACCAGGCTCCCCACGAAGACGGCCGTCGTCCTCGGCTTCGGCGCGCGCGACGGGGGCCCGGCCGATGCTGCTGCCTGGACCCGGAGTGCCGGCTGGCTCCCGTCGGACGCCAGAGACGTCGAGATCCGCTACCGGGACCCGACCCAGATGGGCAAGGTCTACCTCGTCCCGGCCGCGGTCGACCGAGCGGTACCCGGACTCGGCGAGGAGCTCGGACCCGACGCCGACGATCCGAGCCTGACGCTCGAGGCGTCGCGGGACCGGATCCGGCGCCATCCCGGCGAGCTGAAGAACCTGCTCAAGAACCAGGCGTTCGTGGCCGGGATCGGCAACGCCTACAGTGACGAGATCCTCCACGCGGCGGACTCCTCCCGTTCCGCAAACGGTCGTCGCTGGCGAGCGAGGAGGTCGATGCGCTGTACGCGGCCACCCGGTCCACGCTGACCGCCGCCGTCGAGGTGCTC